>CAUQVF010000001.1:0-519977 GCA_963521605.1 uncultured Peptostreptococcaceae bacterium
TACGTATTTAACAATAGTAGAGGTGTTTTTACACCCCCACTATTGACAAAGAACCATATAATATAATCTTAGATTTATAAGCATTACATATCTTTAGAAAAGATATAGATTTTTTGTAGTTCTAATTTGATGAAATTTAATTTTTAAATTTAGAACTCTGATAGATTTGCTAATTTTAATTTTTTATATAATTTTTATATCTTTAGAAAATCTTTAGTGTAAAATAATTTAACAGATTATTTTAAAATTTTCTGTATTGATAATAGGAGGGAATAATGCAACATAATAATCTTTATGACTTGATAGTAGTAGGAGCCGGTCCCGCAGGACTAACAGCCGCTATATATATGGCAAGAGCAAGATATAAAACTCTTGTACTTGAAAAAGCTGATATAGGTGGTCAAATTACAATAACAAGCGAAGTAGTAAACTATCCCGGAATACACAGAACAGATGGTAAAGAGCTTACTGCTCAAATGGCAGATCAGGCAAAAGCATTTGGAGCTGAAATAAGATCCGATGAGGTAGTAGAGCTTGTATTAGAAGGAGATATAAAAAAAGTAGTTACAAAAAATAATACCTATGAAGCGCTCACAGTTATAATAGCAACAGGAGCAAACCCAAGACAACTTGGATTTGAAGGAGAAGCAAAATACAAAGGTCGTGGAGTTGCGTACTGTGCTACTTGTGACGGAGAGTTTTTCACTGATAAAGATATATTTGTTATCGGAGGCGGTTTTGCAGCTTGTGAAGAAGGTATGTTCCTGACAAGATATGGTAAAAGTGTTACAATGATAATAAGAGAAGATGATTTTACTTGTGCTAAGTCAATAGCTGATGAAGTGAGAAACCATATACCTAAGATTAATCTTCACTTCAATACGCAGGTAAAAGAAATTACAGGCGATAATTTTCCTAAGAGAGCTGTGTTTGTAAATAATAATTCAAATGAAGAATTCACATATGAGGTTGAAGGTAATGATACCTTTGGTACTTTTGTCTTTGCGGGCTATGTTCCAAATACTGCACTTATAAAAGGCAAGGTAGAGTTAGATGAGCAGGGATATGTTATAACTGATGCTAATAAATCTACAAATATTGAAGGGGTATTTGCAGCTGGAGATCTCTGCGTAAAAAATCTTAGACAAGTTGTTACAGCAACATCAGATGGTGCTATAGCAGCTACAAGCGCTGAAAAAATAGCAGCGCAAAAACATATCAAATTAGAGATTCCAAATTTGTTTGATATATCAAGAATATCTGTTGATAAGAATAATGAAATAAAGAAGGTTGAATCTTCTGCAGATGATTCTTCATTTATTACTGATGAAATGAAAGAACAACTTTCAGGAGTTTTTGCAAGATTCGAAAGAAAATTGCTGTTAGTGGGAAATACTAATAATACTGATCTTGGAAAAGAAATTGAAGGATTTTTATCTGAAATATCAGGAATATCTGAAAATCTTACAACTAAAATAAATAAGATTTCAGATGACGATATTTCCTTTATCTCATTACAAACTCAAGATGGAACTGAGACAGGATATAGATTTACCGGAGTTCCTGGAGGACATGAGTTTACTTCATTTGTGCTTACAGTATACAACTATTCAGGTAAAGGGCAAGCTATGGAAGCTCATCAAACTGAAAAGATAGCAACTATAAAAGATAAAAAGAATGTGAAGATTGTAGTTTCTTTAAGTTGTACAAAATGCCCTGACTTAGTAACTGCTACTTCTCAAGTAATGAGCAAATTGGAAGGTTCTACATTTGAAGTTTTTGATATTGCTTATGCTCCTGAGCTTAGAGAGAAGTATAGTATAATGAGTGTACCTTGTACTATAATCAATGATGATAAAGTGGTATTTGGTAAGAAAAATGTTGATGAAATCTTAGAAGTTTTATAGTAAAATATGTGAAATATGTATGAATTTACTGTATTTTCCTTGTTTTTTTACCTATTTGTAAATATATAGTTGACTTTTTCATTCTAATTTGTTTTAATATATCAGTAAAGTTATTTTGGAGATTATAGTTATTAACATTTTGGAGGATATTATGAGTGAAGAGAAAAATAATCTAAGTAATGATATAGAATATTTAGATGATGAAAATCAAACAATAGATCTTGTACTTGATGACGGCACAAGTATGACTTGCGATGTTATAGGTTTGTTTGAAGTGGATGAAGTGGAATATATAGCATTGGCTGAGCCGGAATCAGATAATATTCTGATTTATATTTATGAAGAAATAGGCGATGAAGTAAGTTTGAAAAACATAGAAGATGAGGAAGAATATCAAGCAATAGCTGATGAATTCATGGAACTTTTCAGCGATTTATTTGAAGATGAAGAATAGAAAAAAGGGATTATATTCAAGTATGAGTATAATCCCTTTTTAATAATATTTAGTTATATACTATATTTTTCTATTTAAAATCTATTTGAGCTATCATATCTTTTAAAATCTTCTTTGATGCTTCCAATTGAGATGTTTCACTTTCAGAAAGTTTAGGGCATATCTTTATTATTTGACCACTTTTACCTACAGCATTTGGAGCTGAATAATATACATCATCTATTGAGTTGTAGCTTGATATTGTAAGGATTGATTTTTCATCTCTGAGTATAGCTTCCACGATTCTATTTACTGCTAATCCAATTGCATAGTTAGTATATCCTTTTTTAGAAATAATCTCATAAGCTGCATCTCTAACATTTTTTGCTAATTTTTCTTTAAGAATATCAGCATCCAAAGAATTCATTTCACAATAGTCATTAAATGATAAAGCTCCTATAAATGCCGCTGACCACACCGGAAATTCACTATCCCCGTGTTCTCCAATTATATAGGCATGAATTGCTCTTGGATCCAAGTCAAATTCCTTAGATATCTCATATTTTAGTCTTGAAGAGTCCAAAACTGTTCCGCTACCTATTACTTTTTTTGCAGGGAAACCTGATATTTTATATGTTACATAAGTCAAAATATCTACAGGGTTTGAAACAATTAGTAGGATAGCATTAGGAGAATATCTTGTAATTTGAGGAATCATGACTTTAAAAATCTCAACATTTTTCTTTATAAGATCAAGCCTTGTTTCTCCTTCCTTCTGGTTTGCGCCTGCTGTTACTATTACAATATCACTATCTTTTGTATCTTTATAATCTCCTGCTTTTAAGTCAACAGATTTTATAAAAGCTGCTCCATGTGCCAAATCCATAATTTCGCCTTCAGCTTTTTCTTTATTTATGTCTACAAGTACAATTTGGGACGCTATTCCTGATTGCATAAGAGCAAAGACGGTTGCTGAACCTACAAAACCTGCACCTATAACTGATATTTTATTATATGAGTTCATATTTACTCCTTAATCTATATTAATAAAAATTTACAATTGATTACAATAGTTAAATACCCATTTGTGTTAAAATAAAACTATACTAAGAATGTAAAATATAACTGTAGAACTATTGAAAAAATAGGAAAAATAGTGTAAAATTGTAAGAAAGAAATTTTATTATTTATTTTTTGGAGTATATTATGGAGAGAAAACGAGATTTTAAACCCTGTGTCTTGTGGGTAGGCGGAGATGCCTTTGTACAGATAGTGGATATAAAATTAAAAAACTTAAAGTCAGAGTTATTACTTGAAATAAAAGTAATTAATAAACTTCATTTTACACTTACAAAAATAGAATATGAAGTATTTTTTTATGATTCTAATGAGATGAAATTAAATGATGAAGTAATTTCTATTAGTGGCGATGAAGTAAATGTACATCAAGATGAGATAGGTTTAGCCTCTTCCTATGATATAAGTAAAAAATTTCCAGGTGCAAGGAGAGCGGAAGTAAAGATAGTAAAAGCTTATTTTGACGATGGTAAGTCTATTGAATTAGAATATGAAAATATGGAGAAGTTTGCCATAAATGATTTAGAGGAAAAAGACTTAAAATTACTTAGAAAAGCTGCAGGAAATGATTCCCTATGTTTACCGGCAAAATTGACAATGAATTGGAGATGTGTTTGTGGATATTTCAATGGAGATGAATCCACATTTTGTAATAATTGCAGTAGAGAAAAAAATCAGGTATTATCAGACTACAGATCTATAGAATATATAAAAGAAAAGATAGAAAGAGAGTTACTATCACAAATAGATGCTGATATAGAAATGAGTCCAATAGAAATACCTGTTGAAATTGACTTAAAAGAAGAAATCAATAAAGATAAACAAGAGGAAAAGATTGATGCACCTGAAATAAAAGAAGAAATAAGTATTGAACCTGAAGTGAAGATAGAAGATGTACCAAAAAAAGAAAGAGTTGATATAAAAGGTGAGTTAAGAGATTATTTTGCAAATGTAAATAAGAAATTGCTCTTTGTCTTACTTATGTCTGGTGTATTTCTTGCTTCATCAATCTTCATACTTTTTTCAAGATTATAGAAAATATATAATATTAATGAGAGGTTATTATGAGAATAACACAAGAGACAGATTATGCACTTAGAATATTAGATTATCTCTCTGCTACCGACAAGGAAATAGTAGGTGCAAGTGTATTATCCGAAGATCTCAATATCCCCGTAAGATTCGCTCTAAAAATATTGAGAAAATTAAATTTGTACGGAATTACAAAGGCAAATAGAGGAGTGAGTGGAGGATATTTTTTATTGATGAAGCCTGAGGATATAAACTATAAGATGGTTGTGGAAGCAATTGAAGGGGAAATATACATCAATAAATGTCTTCAGGACAGGGGTTGTTGTAATAGGAGGATGAAAAAGGATACTTGTATAATAAATAAAAATTTGAGAAGTATACAAGAGGTACTTAATAAAGAATTGGAAAAGTATAATTTTGGTAACTAAGATGAAGATATTGCTTACAACTTTAAATTCGAAATATATTCACTCTGCACTTTCCTTAAAGTACATTTACAATAATATAGCAGATATAGAAGGAATATCAGTTTTTGTAAAAGAATATACGATTAATGAAAATCTACAAGACATATTTGCGGATATATTCTCAGATACATATGATTTAATAGCTTTTTCCTGTTATATCTGGAATATTGAGTATATAATAAAACTTTGTAATGATATTAAAATTGCAGATAAGAATGTAAAAATATTGCTAGGTGGTCCTGAGGTAAGCTACGAATCTTATGAATTTATGTCAAGGTATAAGTTTTCAGATTTTATAATAAGAGATGAGGGTGAAGTAATATTTAGAAAATTTGTAAAATCTTATATTTCAAATAAAGATTTTTCTAATATACCTTCTTTCTTATATAGGATAAACGGTGATGTTATAGAAAATCCTTATGAAGCACCTATTGATAATTTGGCGCTTATTAAGGGAGCTTATGATATATTCAACGAAGACGATGTTAAAGATAAGATAGTATATTATGAAACATCAAGAGGTTGTTCATATAACTGCGCTTATTGTCTTTCGTCAATAACTAAAAAGGTAAGATTTTTCCCTTTTGAAAAAGTAATTTCAGATATAAAAAAGATAGTGGATGCAGGAGCAAAACAGATAAAATTTGTAGATAGAACTTTTAATTTTGACAAAAAAAGAACCATTGAAATTATAAAGTATCTATGTAGTATAGATAATGGTAGTATAAATTTTCATTTTGAAATAACAGCGCATATTTTGCAAGATGACTTACTTGATATGCTAAGAAATGTAAGGCCGGGCTTATTTCAGTTTGAAATAGGGGTACAATCAACAAATAAACAGACAATTAAAAGTGTAAACAGGATAGATAATTTTGAAAAGATTAGAGAAAAGGTAATAAAAATCAAATCTTTTGGAAATATTCATCAACATCTTGATTTAATAGTAGGGCTTCCTTATGAAGATGTTGTAAGTTTCAAAAAATCATTTAATGATGTTATGAGTTTAAGACCGGATAATTTGCAATTGGGATTTTTAAAAGTTCTTAAAGGCTCTCCCATTAAATCCATGATTAACGAATATGATATAAGATACAGAGATTACTCTCCGTACGAAGTAATCAGCACAAAATTTATAACGTATAAAGAAGTAATAATGCTTAAATCAATAGAAGAAATGCTTGAAGATTATTACAATTCAATGACTTATAATTATTCTTTTGATTATGTATTTGACATCTTTAATGGTGATTATTTTGAATTCTTCAAAAAATTTGCTGAATTTAAAAAGGAAAACTCTTATAATAAAAATCTATCCAGAGATACAAGATTCTTACTATTATATGAATTTGTTGAAACTATATTAGAAAACCAGGATTTTAAAGTTTTTAAAGAATTTTTAAAACTTGACTTTATGTTAATGGGAAGAAATAGAAACATTCCGGACTTTCTTTCAAACAATAATGTCGATTCAACTACAAAAAAAGCAAAAATTACAGATTTTTTGAATAAAGAAGAAATTCATGTTAGCAATAAAAATAACTTAGCTATAGAATGTTTTAACATTGACATTGAGCTTTATAAGACTAAGAAAGTGATAGTATCTGCAGAGACCTATGTTATATTTGATTATAATAAAGATAAAAACTTTAAAAATATGGCAATCCATTATTTTTTAAAGGACTGAAAAAAGGAGCCGTTTTTGACTCCTTTTTTACTTTGTTAAATAGGGTTTTGAATTAAAAGTTCAAGCTATATACCTATATTTGGGAGATTGCATCTATAAATTCTTCATAACTTATATCAAAATTATTTAATCTTGACAAAAACTGTTTAGAATTGCAATATCCAATGCCTAAAATCTTACCAAGCTTATCTCTTTTTTCAGAAGAGTTATTTTGACCCTGCAAACCATACTCAAGCATATCCTTAACTGTAAATATATCTTTTCTTGTACTTCTTACACATCTTGCCTTGGTCAATGCTTCTAGTATAGCATTTACACCTGCATTTTCCACACCTATATCACCATTTTTAGTACTTTGTTCCCTAGGAATAAAGGCGTGTTTACATTTTTGCGATCCTATGAGTTTTTCTACTCTTTTCCTTATGACCTCACCGGCATAGTCAGAATCAGTTAATACTATTACATTTTTTTTCTCAGCTGCTTTTTTTATTAGATTCCTCTCTTTTGTATCCAAGGAGTAACCGTTTGTTACTAAGATTTGAGCATCAACTGCCTTTTTAATAGCGGATACATCATCTTTTCCTTCAACTACAATTATCTCCTCTATCTTTAACCTTTCCAAACTATACTCCTATATCTTCCTTATGTTTAAATATATATTTACCGAAAGAGATGAAAAACGCTAATGCGCTTATTATAAACAACATATAGAAATTTATTACTCTTGTAAGCATAACAGCTTCTGAGATTATATTTCTTGAGTAAATAATCAAAAACAAAAATCTTAAGAGTTTTTCACTGACTCCTATAGCTCCAGGTAAAGGAACCGATGATACAGAGACATAGGCTAATGCCTGTAAAAATAATACCTGATAATAAGGTGCTGTGTTAAAACCTAGTGCTAAGTAAACTATATAAGAAATGCTATATAATGATAATATTTGCAAAGTTTCAACAAAAAGCACTCTTAAAATTAACAGTTTATTTGTTTTGATAAACATTGCACTTTTTCTATATTCTTCTAATGATTTAACTACGTTTTTTCTCTTATTGTTTTTATCCTTTATAAAAGATAATTTTGCGATTGTAAAAAAAGAAATTTTTTTGATATATATTACAAATCTTCTGGAAAAAATAACAAAGAATATAAACAAAAACACAATGGTATTAGAAATAAGACCGGCATATATAATCCAAACATCCACACCTTTTTTTGAAAATATATAGTCATAATTTAAGAAAAAACCTATAATAGCCATACATATACTTATAAGTTGAAACGCACAAAGTTCTATCATAAGTATTATGGAAGAATGGGATACTTTTATTCCATCAGTTTTCATTACAACCATTTGCATAGGTTGTCCACCTGTAGCAGATGGAGTAAGTCCGCTGAAAAAATATCCGGTAAATGCATAGTTTATAGTTCTAAATATATTCGTCTTGTATCCAAAAAATTCCAACATTGACTTGGTATTAAATCCTTCGCATATCATATAAACCAAAGATAATACTAATCCAAATGCTAAAATCTTCTTATCTGAATTTAAGAAGGCATAGATAACTTCTTTTCTACTGAAACCACGCAACAAATATCTAAAAGTTATATAAATAAGAACTACCATTATTAATATATTACGTGGTATATTTTTTACAAATTTATTTTTCATATCATCCTACTTTAGTAATAAAGTGAAAATATTTTATCAGTTAAGATAATAATATATAATTATTAAAAATCTCTTAATGATACTATAAATATGACTTAATATCAAGTCAATTTTTAGTTTTTATAAAAAATAAGTTCATAAAACTTTGCAATATATTAAAAAAGTTGAAAGTTTTTGCCAAATTGTGGTATACTATTATGGTAATTCAAAGATGGAAAAGTATTATTTTAGTATAATGCTTTTTTTAATATAACTATAGTAATCATAACATGAATTTGAGGTTTTTTTAATGTATTTATTTTTTTTAATTTCAATTTTATTTATTAGTGGCTCTTTTGCTTTGTATCATGGACAAAAGTTATATAACCTCATAAAGAATAATTTGATATCCAGACTGTACTTTTCACTATGTATTTTGTTTGGAGTTATCTCACTACTATCAGGATTGGTCTATATTTCAGGTAATGGTAAATTAATTCTTGATTTGTTTTATTTTGAGTATTATGCATATACAACAATTCTATTTATTTTATACGCTATAATATATCTTGTTGAACACAAATCAGAAAAAAAGAGTATAAAAAATTTACAATTTACAATATTAATACCTATTATATATATTCTGCTTTTTTATTTAAATAAAGAAATTTTATTAGAAAATGGATTAAATGGAAATTTTTTAATTTATTTCGCTTTTTCCTCATATTTTTTTCTAATTTTATTATTTACTATCAAACAAATATTTAATAAGAATCGTGTTTTATTATCAGTTGAAGATTTCGCTAATAGACCAATATATCTTGTGATTTCTTTAGTATTATTTGTAATAGGATATATTTTCCATATCGTTTTTTCTGGGAATATTAATTATGTTAACAAATTATTGATTACTTTACCGTTGTTTTCCTGCATAATTTTACTCGGAGAAATGATATCTAAGATAGTTAAATATGATGCATACTGTAAAGATGTTTTGGAAAATTCAATATATAATATGAACCAAGCGCTTGTAATATCAGATTTTAATGGAAAAATTATTTTTTCCAGTAAAAAGTTTGCAGATCTTTTTGGAAATAATTATATTGGATACAGTATGAATGACTTCATAATTTCCAGAAATTTTTTTGAAAATAAACCTTCTGAAGATGAGTACTACAGAGCTTTTTTAAATATTAATGATAAAACGATTGAAGTTATGATAAAATATATTGATATATTAAATAAGTTCAACACTTTGACAAACAGAATATTTATAGTACAATCAATAAAGCCTATAATTGAAATAAATGAAAGATTAAGAAAATTAAGAAGAAAATTAGATAAGGCATTTAATGATGAGCTTAAAAGACTTGAAAAAAGAAATAAAGAACTTAAGGAAAATCTAAATAATAAAGAGTCTATTGAGTATCAGATAAGGGATATCTTCTGTTACGATACATTAACAGGTCTTTATAACAGAGGATATTTTGTGCAGAATGTGGATCAACTTCTAAATGAAGATATTTCTAAGAATCATGCATTGATGTTTCTTGATTTAGATGGATTTAAAAGCATCAATGATTCACTTGGTCATAGCTATGGAGATGATGTTATAATCGAGATAGGTAAAAGACTTAGGAATAGTTATAAATATAAAAATGTTATTGCTTCCAGATTTGGTGGGGATGAATTTGTTCTATTTTTTAGAGATGTACCTAATGATACCTTTGTTTCTGTAAATGCTCAAGAAATCATTGATATGGTAAAAGATCCTGTATATTTTGAAGCTGCGAAAGTTCATCTTTCAGTTTCAATAGGCATAGCTATGTATCCTAGAGATGGAGAAAATATAGGAGACTTGATGAAAAATGCTGAAACTGCAATGTATGAATCAAAAGAAAATGGTAGAGGACAGTATAATTTCTTTGAAGAAAAGTTCAAATGGCGAATACAAGATGAATTTAATCTTACAAAAAATTTAGTAAGTGCAGTTCCAAATAAAGAACTTATATTATTTTATCAACCTCAGATACTTATAAAAGATGAAGTTGCGAATGTAATAGGTTTTGAATCATTAATGCGATGGAAAAAAGATGGTGAAATTAGACTTCCGGGAACTTTTATTCCAGTGGCAGAAAAGACAAATATAATTTCAGATATGGGGAAATGGGCTATTTCAGAGGCATGTAATCAATGGAAAAGCTGGTATGAAACCTATGGCAGAAAGATTAAAATAGCTATTAATTTATCTGCAAATCAATTGATGAATCCTATGCTTGAAGAGGAGGTTGCTACAGCTCTCTTAAATTCTCAAGCTGATCCGTCCTATATAGAACTTGAAATAACAGAATCGGCAATTGTGAAAAATATGAAGCATTCCATTGCTAAATTAAATTCACTCAAATCATATGGAATAAAAATATCTATAGATGATTTTGGTACAAAATACTCAACTTTTAGTTATTTAAAAGAACTTCCTGTAGATAAAATCAAGATAGACATGAATTTTATACATGGAATAGGTAAGAGTAGAATTGATGAGGCAATAATCCTTTCTTTAATAAGTTTGAGTAAAGAGCTTAATATAGAAATTATAGCTGAAGGAGTAGAAACTGAGGAGCAATTGAATTTTTTGACAGCCAATGGATGTAATATGATTCAAGGTTTTTACTTTTTTTCAGCTTTGCCTGTTGAAACTGTTGAAAGTGAGTTTGAAGGTGAAAGTATAATTAATTCTAAAAATATATTTGAATTGAAACAAAGAGATTTAAAAATATAATATTTTTGTAATTTTACTTGAAAAATGTTATATTTTAAGGTAGTATAAAATGTCATTGATTAATCTATGACTATGAATATTTGGCTTATTAAATTTAGTAAATAAATTATTTTTTGATTTTTTATAATATAAAATTTTCAATTTTTATTATAATTACATTTTTTAAATTTCATATTTTGATTTTTTAAATTTATAAAAACAAAAAGAAAAGAGGATAAAATTGGGATTTTTAGAAAATTTCTTCTCAGGTAGAGAAATAGAAAAATTAAGAAAAAGAGCTCAAGAGATAAATGCTTTAGAAAGTAGCATATCAAGTCTTTCTGACACGCAACTTCGTGAAAAGACACAAGAGTTCAAAAAGAGACTTGATGAAGGTCAAACTTTGGATGATATACTAAATGAGGCATTTGCAGTTTGTAGAGAGGCATCTAAAAGAGTACTTAATATGAGACACTTTGATGTTCAACTTATGGGAGGTATTGTATTACACCAAGGAAGAATTGCCGAAATGAAGACAGGTGAAGGTAAGACTTTAGTTGCGACTCTACCTGTTTATCTTAACGCTCTTGAAGGCAAGGGTGTCCATGTCATAACTGTCAATGACTATCTTGCAAAGAGAGATATGGAGCAAATGTCAAAACTCTATGGATTTTTGGGGCTTTCTACAGGTGTCATAATACACGGACTTAAGGATGAAGAAAGAAGACAGGCATATAGAGCTGATATAACTTACGGAACAAATAATGAATTCGGTTTTGACTATCTTAGAGATAATATGGTGACATATAAGGAACAGATGGTTCAAAGGAATCTCAACTATGCAATAGTCGATGAGGTCGATTCAATACTTATAGATGAGGCTAGGACTCCTCTTATTATATCAGGTCAAGGCGATAAGTCTACAAAATTATATTCTCAAGCTGATACATTCATAAAGACATTAAATAAAGAAACAGATTTTACTGTTGATGAAAAGGAAAATGCTTCAGCTCTTACTGATGAAGGTATAGAAAAAGCTCAAAAATTCTTTGGTGTTGAAAATTTGACAGATTTGGATAATATGGAGCTTTACCATAATATAAATCAAGCTCTTCGTGCAAATACTCTTATGAAATTAGATGTAGACTATGTAGTTAAAGACGGTGAAATTGTCATAGTTGATGAATTTACAGGCAGACTTATGTTCGGTAGAAGATATTCTGAAGGACTACATCAGGCTATTGAAGCAAAAGAAGGTTTGGAAGTACAAAGAGAATCTAAGACTCTTGCAACAATTACATTCCAAAATTATTTCAGAATGTACTCAAAGATCTCAGGTATGACAGGTACTGCAAAAACAGAAGAAGAAGAGTTTCGTGCTATATATAGGATGGATGTTGTTCAGATACCTACAAATAAACCTATTAGAAGAGAAGATTTAAATGACTCTGTATACAAGAGTGAAGATGGCAAATTTAGAGCAGTAATTCAAGAAATAAAAGAAAGACACTCTGTAGGTCAACCGGTTCTTGTGGGTACAATATCTATCGAGAATTCTGAAAAACTTTCTAATATGCTAAAAAGAGAAGGCATACAGCATGAAGTATTAAATGCCAAAAACCATAAAAAAGAAGCAGAGATAGTAGCTCAAGCGGGTAGATTTGGTCAAGTTACTATAGCTACAAATATGGCAGGTAGAGGTACGGATATAATCTTAGGTGGTAATCCTGAGTTTATGGCTGAAAGAGAAATGCTCAAGAGAGAATATGACGAAGAATTGATAAATCAAGCCAAAGGTTATGCAACTACAGATGATGAAGAAATATTAAATGCAAGAAAAGTATATAGAGAGCTGTTGGAAATAAAAAGAGAAGAACTTAAGGATGAACAACAAAAAGTTATAGATGCGGGAGGACTTTGCATTGTCGGTACCGAAAGACATGAATCAAGAAGAATTGACAATCAGCTTAGAGGTCGTTCAGGAAGACAGGGTGATCCAGGTGCATCAAAGTTTTTTATTTCGCTTGAAGATGATCTAATGAGATTATTCGGTTCTGAAAAAATGCAGGCAATGGTAGATAGATTAGGCATGGATGATGATACTCCTATTGAGGCAGGTATACTTTCAAAATCTATAGAAAATGCTCAAAAGAAAGTTGAAGGAAAAAACTTTGGTATAAGAAAATATGTCCTTGAATATGACGATGTTATGAACAAACAAAGAGAAATTATCTACAAAGAAAGAAGAAAAGTTCTTGAAGGTCAAAATATCAAGGAAGAAATTTCTGAAATGATTAAAAAGCAAATCCAAAAGGTTATTGATAAAACAATATCTGACAACTCAACAGCAGATGAATGGAATTTTGATAACATTAATCATAATCTTTCTATGCTACTAAGATTTCCTATAAACATTGAACCGGACAATAATTTAGAAAAATCAGAATTATTTAATAAGGTATTGGAGCTTGCAAATGAAAAATACCTCGAAAAAGAAAATACTATTGGCGAAGTAAATATGAGAGAGCTTGAAAGGGTAATCCTTCTTCAAGTTGTGGATTCAAAGTGGATGGACCATATTGATGCCATGGATCAGTTGAAACAAGGTATAGGTCTTAGAGCTATAGGACAAGATAATCCTGTAAGAGCTTACCAAATTGAAGGTTTTGATATGTTCGATCAAATGATTGATTCTATTCAAGAAGACACTGTATCTTATCTTTTAGGTTTTGAAATTAAAAAAGAGGAAAATCTTGTAAGACGTGCTGTAGTTGATATGGATGAGCTACAGGAACATAGTAGCGAAGATTTGGAAGAAGAACAAAAACCAAAACAAGTAATAAATAAAAAAAATATAGGAAGAAATGATTCTTGCCCTTGCGGTAGTGGGAAGAAATATAAAAATTGTTGTGGGAGATAATAATGCTCAATATTCAGGAACATAATGAAAAGATAAAAAATTTGGAAAGCACAATATCTAAGATAGGGGTGTCTCTTTGACATCGACAACATCAAAAAAGAAAGTGAAGAATTTAAAAGAATAATATCTGAGCAAGATTTTTGGGATGATATGGAAAATGCTCAAAAGATATTAAAAAAATCAAAAAGCTTAGAAAAAAAGATTGAAGATTATGAGATGGTAAAAAATAAGTTTGATGATATATTAGTATTATTTGATTTTGCATCTCAAGATTCTTCATTTGAGGAAGAACTTTCCAAAGAAACTGATGATTTGGAGAGGATAACAGACTCTCTATCTACAAGCATTATGTTAAATGGACAATATGATGCAAATAATGCAATTTTATCAGTACACGCAGGAACTGGTGGACTGGATGCTCAAGATTGGACTCAGATGTTATTAAGAATGTATACTAGATTTGCAAGTAATATGGAATTTAAAATATCCTATATTGACTTGCAACAAGATGAACAATCCGGAGTAAAGTCAGCTACACTTAAGATAGATGGTGAAAATGCTTATGGATATCTAAAGTGTGAGAAAGGTGTCCATAGGCTGGTCAGAATATCTCCATTTGACTCTTCAGGAAAGAGACATACTTCATTTGCTTCTGTAGATGTATTGCCTGAGCTTGATGACAGTATAAAAGTTGAAATTAATCCTAAAGATTTGAAAGTAGACACCTACAGGTCATCCGGTGCAGGAGGACAACATGTAAATAAGACTGAATCTGCTATAAGAATAACACATTTACCTACAGGCGTGGTTGTACAATGCCAAAATGAAAGATCTCAAATATCAAATAAAGAAACAGCAATGAAGATGTTAACTGCTAAATTGATAGAATTAAAAGAACTTGAGCATAAGGATAAGATTGAAGATATTCAAGGAAAATACTCACAAATTGCTTGGGGATCTCAGATTCGCTCTTATGTTTTTCAACCATATACAATGGTCAAAGATCATAGAACTAATTATGAAGTAGGTAATATATCTAGTGTTATGGATGGAGATATAATGCCGTTTATCACTGCATATTTAGTTAATAAAGCTGTGTAATTTAGCAATATTATATTCTTTTAGAAAGAGTTTTTATGAATGTTGAAACAGAAGCTATAATAATTAAGACTCAAAAGTACAAGGAATTTGATGAGATTGTTACCGCTTTTACAAAAAAATTTGGAAAAATAAATATGTTTGCCCATTCATCAAAAAAAGTGAAAAGTCCATTATTATCAGGAACACAGCTATTTGGTCATGTTGACATGGAAATTGACTTAAGAGATAGCAGCTCAAGGCTTTTTTCTTCAAAGATTAAGAAAAGCTATTATAAATTCTCTGAAGATTTGCATAAGTATTATCTTGCAAGTTATTTATGTGAACTTATAGAAAAAACTCAGCAAGAAAATATTACGGATATACGGCTATTTAATACTACTTTGGAAATATTTACTCATATTGAAAATTCAAAAGCTAAGTTGAAGTTGATACGCTTAGTTTTTGAGCTTATTCTACTTAAAAATTTAGGGTTGTCTCCTCAGTTGGATTGCTGTATTTTTTGTGACACGAACAATACGGAGATTTTAAAATATATAGATATCTCTCAAGGAAGCACAGTATGTGATAACTGCGTAAAAAAAAGTTTGATTCCTCATCCATATAGGATGGATAGAAATTTAATCAGATTTATAAAGTATGTGTACTCTAATGATTTAAGTAAGGTGCTTGAAGTAAAAATAGCTGATATACTTTTAGACCAGTTAGATGTATTTATTCAAAATTATATAAATTATCACTTAGGTACATTGAATATTAATTCATATTCAATAGTAAAAGAGGAGGAAAAGATAAATGATAACGTTGGAAAAAATTGATCAAGTTGTTGAAAGAACAGGAGTATCATATTCAAAAGCAAAACATGCATTGGAAAATTCTAATGGAGATGTAATAGATGCTATAATTTTTCTTGAACAAAATTCTAATTCATCTAATTTTTCAAAAAATGTTAATCTTAAAAAGAATGAAGTCATAGCTACTTTGAAAGAATTGATCAGGAAGGGTAATGTTACAAAGATAATAGTTGAAAAAGAAGGTAAGACTTATTTGGAAGTGCCTGTAAACATAGCTATATCTGCGGGAGCTCTTTCTATTTATATCGGTACAATATTGTTGCCTGTAATAGCTCTGCTAGGAGTAGGTATGTACATCGGTAACTTTAAAATAAAAGTAGTTAAAGATGATGGCAGTCAAGTGGATGTAAATGAAGAAACTCAAAGGAGAATATTACTTCTAAAAGGTAAGATAGATAACAAAGTTAAAGAAGAAAAGACTGAAGATGATGAAATTATTGATCTTACACATAATGTAGTGAGCGATAAAGATGACAAAAATCACGAAGAGTAATAAAAAAAATCACAACTATCAATTTATTTGACAGTTGTGATTTTTTTAAGTTTCTATAAAGATATATCGTATCTTTTATACTACAATCTTTGAAAAATCAGCTATTTCAAATATAGTATCCTTTAAAGCATTAACTAATAACAACCTGTTATCTCTTATTTTATCATCTTCTACCATTATCATTACATTATCAAAAAACTCATTAATCTCTTGTGTCATCAAAGACAGTTCATTCAAAGATTCAAGATACTTCAATTCCTTGTTTAAACTTTCAACTACAGGTAGTATATTCAAATACTTAGAATATACTTGTTTTTCCTCATTTTGCTCAAATAAATTAGTGTCTATTTTTTTACCTGTGTCTAATTCCTTAGATATATTATAAACTCTTATAAAAGTATTTAAATTTATAATATTGTCTGAATTGGAAAGCCACTTTTCAAGTTGTACAGCTTTTTCATAAGTATTGTATACTGTAGAAATATCGTCAATTACTGCATCAACTACATCATATCTTATCTTTTTATCAAGTAAAATATTTTTAAGTCTTAATTTCATAAAATCCAAGATTTCAAGATAAACTTCTTCCAAATTAAACTCTATTTTATCCCTATATTCATTCAATGCAGATTTTATAAGTTCCTCTGTGGATAATAATAGCTTATTTTCTATTAATGTATTGAGTATACCAAGAGCCGTTCTTCTTAAAGCGTAAGGATCTTGTGAGCCGGTAGGTTTTATTCCTACTGCAAAAAATCCTGCTAAAGTGTCGACTTTGTCTGTCAAACTTAATACTATACCTAATTTCGACTTAGCTACTTCATCTCCTGAAAATCGAGGTAAATAGTGTTCAACTATTGCATCAGAAATTTCTTTCTTTTCTCCTGAAATATTTGCATAGTAATATCCCATTATACCTTGTAATTCTGTAAATTCAAATACCATAGATGTAGTAAGGTCAGCCTTACATAAATATGCTGCTCTTTGAGCATCAGATTCATCAGCATTTAAAAGCTTGGCAAATGATTTGGAAATTGACTGCAATCTTTTCATCTTGTCATACATTGTACCAAGTTTTTCATGATATACAATAGTGTTTAATCTTTCAACATATTCTTCTAATTTTTTAGATGTATCTTGCTCGTAGAAGAACTTTGCATCTGACAGTCTAGCATCAAGTACTTTTTCATTTCCTTTTTTTACGTTTTCTATCATATAGTCATCGCCGTTTCTGACTGTTATGAATTTATTTACAAGATTTCCATTTTTATCAAGAACAGGAAAATATCTTTGATGTTCTTTCATTGGAGTTATTATAGTTTCTTTAGGAAGTTTAAGATACTCTTGTTTAAATTCTCCATAAAGAGCAGTAGGGTATTCTACTATATAGTTAACCTCTTCCAACAAATCTTCATCTTCCATATAGGTAGAATTTAAGCCATCCGCTACCTTTTCAATTTGTCTCCTTATAAGCTCTCTTCTTTTTTCATCATCTAAAATAACATAATTTTCTTCTAATATTTTTTCATATTCTTCAATAGAAGGAACTTCAATATAGCTTTTACCCAAGAATCTATGTCCTCTGGTAAGATTTGAGGCTTTTAGATTAAACATCTCAAGTTCAGGTACTTCGTTTCCATATAAACAAAGTATCCACCTTATAGGTCTTATGAACTTTATCTTATTTCCTCCCCATCTCATAGGTTTTGGAAATGATAAATTATCTATCATCTGTTCAAAAATTTCTTTTAAATATGACTTTGTATCCAAAGACGCTAATCTTTTTTCAACATAAACATATTCTTCATTTCCATTTTTAACAAATCTTATGTCATCTATTGAAACATTTTTGCTTTTTAAAAAGCCTGAAAGAGCTTTTGAAGGATTGTTATTTTCATCAAAGGCTATTTTTCTTGAAGGTCCTTTTATTTCTTCTACACTTTCAGTTTGTTTATCAGAAAGCTTGTTTATAAATATGGAGAATCTTCTTGGTGTAGATTTGATATTTATAGTATCAAAAGAAATTCTAAGTTCTTTCAATTTTTTTTCGAGGAAAGATTTCATCGATTTTTTAGTAGATGAAATAAATCTGGCAGGTATCTCCTCTGTACCAAGCTCCAAAAGTAAATCTTTATCCATCTATTTAACCTCCTCAAAAATTCTTTCAAGTTTCATTAACGGATACCCCATAGATTCTCTTTGAGCCACATAAGCTGATGCAAGTTTTTTTGCCATGTTTCTTACTCTTGCTATATATGAAGCTCTTTGACTTACTCCTATTGCACCTTTTGCATCCAAAAGATTAAAAGTATGAGATGTCTTTAAAATATAGTCATATGCAGGTAAGACCAATCCCTTTTCAACAAGCTTAGTAGCTTCTTTTTCATATGTGTCAAATAAAGTGTACAACATTTGTATATCTGATTCTTCAAAAGAATATACTGAATGTTCATATTCAGCTTTTTTGAATATATCTCCATATTTTATATTATCAGTATAATCTATATCAAATACATTATCCTTTTCTTGTAAAAATAGAGCTATTCTTTCCAATCCGTAAGTAAGCTCTGCAGATTCTATCTCACAGTCTATGGCTCCTACTTGTTGAAAATAAGTGAATTGTGTTATTTCCATACCGTCGAGCCAAACTTCCCAACCTAATCCCCATGCACCAAATGTAGAGTTTTCCCAGTTGTCCTCAACAAATCTTATATCGTGTTCAAGAGGATTGATTCCTATTGCTTCCAATGATTTTAGGTATAGGTCCTGAATATCATTTGGTGACGGCTTTAATATTACCTGAAACTGATGATGTTGGTATAGTCTGTTAGGATTTTCTCCATATCTTGCGTCAGCAGGTCGTCTTGAAGGTTCTACATAGCATACCCTCCATGGTTCTTTTCCTAATGAGCGTAAAAAGGTATTTGGATTTAATGTTCCTGCTCCTTTTTCGCTGTCGTAAGATTGCACTAATATACAGCCTTTTTCAGACCAATATGACTGCAATCTTAACACCATATCTTGAAAATTCATTTTTTATAATTCGTATGATAAAATATCATACTCTCCTTTCTATGAAAATTAAATTTACCTGATTCTTGTAGCTTGTTTATAGTGTATACTATATAATTTTTGAAATAAATGATTATTGTAAAAAAGCTCTGTAGCATTTTCATTTGATAGAAAAACCTCTGCCAAAACAAGATTAGCTTCTTTTTTCAAACAGTGTGTAAGTAGACTGTAAAGCATTTTAGAACTATAGCCTAATCCTCTGTATCTTTTTGAAATCACTATATCTTTGATTACAACAACATCTTCCTGTCTTGTAAAAAATGCCTGTCCTATCAACTTTCCACCTTCTACTAAAGAAAGATAATGTTTTTCGAAAGGAATCAGTCTAACAGCATTCTTAAATAAATATGCTTCCTCTCTTGAGAACTCCTTTAACATAGAATAATCTTCAAAAAATCCCTCTTCTTCAAAGTTAATTGCTTCAACATAAATTCCATTTTCATTGAAATCAGCATATCTAAAGAGCTCTTCTTTTTTTCCGTTTAATGAACAGCCCAAAACTATGCTGGTTTCAACCTTATCAAAATTATTAGAAAACAATACTCTGTCGAGTCTCTCATAATTTTCTTGACGTACTATCCTATATATAGGAAAAATTTCACGTTCAAGTAAAAAATTGTTTATGGCAAGTATTTTTTCTTTTAAAATCTCATCTTCTTTTTCGTATAGCGGAAATATACAATTGTCATATAATTGTAAGGCACCATATTTCATAATAAATCCGCATATATTTGTAGTGTAGGGGGACAATGAAGAATTTAAAAAATATTCTTCATATATTTCTTTTACTAACATATAGACCTCTTTGAAAATCAAATGTAAAATAACAGTTAACCATTATACAACTTTATTCTATAATTATCAAATCTCTTAGTTATTTTTTTTGAGTCGAAATACTCTAATATTAATACAGCATTATTCCTTGAAATATTAAACTTTTCCTTAAAATCAGCAATCGTAAGCCTTTCATTATTTAAAAAATGATTTTTAATAAATGTTAAATAGTCATTGTAAGTTTCTACAGATACAATGTGAGTCTTATCAATTAATACAAAAAAATCGGATAAATCATTAAATAATATTTCTCTATGAGAATTATTATTTTCTATCAAGTCACTAACAGATATAATAGATTTTGAATTTTTTATTTTTTTTAATAAATCTAAATGATTTTTTGTGAAATCATCGTTACATTTAGAGCCTGATTTTAAAATTATCATATTATTTCTCGATTTTATATTAATTGTATTCAATATTTCACTTATTACTATGGGCTTAATATAGCTAAAATTTGAGTATATAATATCAAGATTCATAGCACTTCTATAATTATATTTATTTTTAAATTCAGATAAAATTTCTCTAATTTTTTCGACTATCTTTGTATAATAATCGAATTTTATAATATGAAAATTACTCGAACTGTCAACTTGTCCAAGACAAATTATATATTTCTTTTCTTTGAAATAGACTATAATTTCTTCTTTTTCTTCTTCTGAAAAGCAAAAATTACTTTTCAAATACTTGCTTTCGATTATTTTCTTTGAATTTATCAAGGATAGAAAAATCAGCTTATCAACTTCTCCTGAGGTTAAATCATCGATTAATTCTAAAGACTCATCATCATATTTGGAAAATTTGTAAGACAGGGGATTTATAATCATTCCTCCTGTCATGATTTCTCCAAATATGTTAAGAATAATTATATCATCTTTTACAAAACAAAGATTCTCCTCTTTTAATCTTAATTGTATAAGCTCATAATCTTTATAATATCTATTTTTTTCTGTAAAAACTATTTTCGCATTTAGCTTTTTTGTACCAATTAATACCTTTACTTTATCATAATTTTTTATATTTTTTAATTCTTCTGTTGAATGTACCAATGCTTCGAAGATATCTCCGCAACTTAGATTATTTGAAGAGCTTAACACATCTCCTCTGTTTACATCTCCTACAGAAATTTTAGCTAAATTAAAAGCGACTCTTGAGTAAGCTCCAATTTTATCAAGCTTTTGTTTATGAGATTCAATGACACGTATTTTTGATTTCAATTTTTTAGGATATATTGTTACTTCTTGTCCTAAACGAAAAGAGCCCTTTAATAGATTACCGGATATAACCGTACCGTAGCCATTTATGGAAAATGAATTGTCAATTTTTACGATATCATACGGAAGAACTTGTTTGAAACCTATATTATGTGAAAAATCAGAAATTGTCTGTTTAAGTTGATGTAAAGGAGCAGAGTAGTCAATTTCAAGTATCTTTATATTCTTGATGTTAGATCTTTCTATCATTTTTTTAATTTGCATAAGAGTATTTTTTAAATTTTCCTTTGTTGATAAATCTATTTTCGTGATTGCAATAATCAAATTATCTATTGATGAATACTCTATAATTTTAAAATGTTCTATAGTTTGATGACATACACCATCAACTGCTGATACAACAAGAATTGACATATTTGAATTTAATATACCGCATATGGTGTTTTTCAAATAGTCTTTATGTCCAGGCACATCTATAATGCTTACATTCAAGTTGTCGATTAATATAAAGGAATAGCCTAAGTCAATTGTTATATTCCTTTGCAACTCCTCTTTATGATGCATTGTGTTTTTTCCTGTTAATTTTTCTATTAAATATGTTTTTCCATGATCTATATGACCTGCAGTAGATACAATTATATTCATTTTTCTCTTCTTGTAGTGTTTAATATATCTATGATAGATTTACTAACATAATCAATGTCTTTTTTTTCAATACATATAGTATCTATTTTTAAGTATCCGTCTTTGATATTGGATATTATCCTATAATTTCTAAGTTCTTTTTGAAAATCTCCAACTTTAATATACTTAGGTCTAATGCACAATGCATAAGAGTCTTTTGTGTTAGTTGAAGAAGCTCCTCCACCTATATAAGACTTTGATTTTTCTATAAAAATCTCTATTTTATCATTATATTCTTCCAAATTATCAAGTATTTCTTTTGATTTTTGATATAATTCTTCTTCACTTTGAGACAATATAGAGATGATAGGAATATATTTTTCTTCATTTCTTAAATACAGTTTTAAAGTTTCATATATTATAGCTATAGTATTTTTACCTGCTCTTAAAGCTCTATACATTGGATTTTTTTTTAGCTTATCTATAAAATCTTTCCTACCTGCTATTATTGCACCTTGTGTAGACGATAAGATTTTATCTGTGCTAAAACATAGCAAATCTACACCGTCTTCTATGGAATCAACAATATTTCTAATATTTGAAAATCCATATTCTTCTTTCAAAGTTTTTGTCAATAATCCGCTCCCCAAATCTTCAACAAGGAATATATCATTTTCTTTACATAACTTAGCAAGTTCTATACTTGGAACCTCTGATGAAAAACCTGAGATTTCATAATTACTCTTACTTACTTTTAATATTGCAGATGTATTTTCATCAATATTGTATGCATAATCACTGATATATGTCCTATTTGTAGACCCGACTTCTTTTACTTTTGCTCCGGATATATCTAAGATATCCAATATCCTAAAGCTGTCACCAATTTCTATAAGTTCTCCTCTTGAAAGTAACAAATCTTTTCCGTTACAAAAAGTATTAGAAATTAGAAGTAGGGCAGACGCATTGTTATTTACTAAAACCGCATCTTCACAACCTATGAGCAATCTTAATAATTCGGCTATAGGAATGTTCCTATCTATTCTTTGTCCGGTATTTATATCATACTCGATATTTAAATACGAGATTGACGATTCTATGGCTCTTTCCAAAACTCCTTTAGATATAGGAGCTCTCCCTATATTGGTGTGTAGAATTATTCCTGTAGCATTAATCAGTTTTTTATATTTATTTTCTATATTATATATATTTTCTTTAAGCCTTAAATAAATATATTCTAAAAACTCTTCTTTTGAAAAATTATCAAATTCTTTAGATCTGCTTATAATATTTTTTATTTCTTCCAATATTTTGTTAATCAATTTTTTCAATATCAAATCTTTGTAAGAGTCAAAATCTTTGCTTTTGCAAAAATCCAATATATCATACATGGAAGGTATGTTTTGATAAGCTTTCATATTTTACCCCATACAAGAATATTTATGGATTCTAAGAATATTTATAAATATTCTTTTTAATATACTAAATATTATATATAAATATCTAAATTAGTATAATATTCTTTTCCTGTTTTTTTATTGTTTTTCCAATAATTTTGCAAGATATTGTAAAATCTTTTAATTCTTGAATAAGTGAAGTAGTCTTATCTTCGTCAACACATATCAAAAGCCCACCGGATGTCTGAGGATCAAATAAGACATCGTAGATTGGATTATTTTTAATATAATCTTCACACCATATATTAGGCTCTACAAAAGATTTGTTATTGTATAATCCCCCCGGTAATATTCCCATAGAACTGAATTTTTCAACTCCTTGAATAAGATCTACAGAGTTTACATATATTTTTACAGATATGTCACTGTCTTGAGTCATCTCGTTGATATGGCCCATAAGCCCAAATCCTGTAACATCAGTCATTCCTGTTATATTGTATTTTTTTACCAATTCTTTAGGGTAGCGGTTTAGGGTTCTCATAACATTTATTGCTTCATCTAACTGTGATTGTTCAGCCATGTTTGCTTTGGCAGCTGTATTTATTATTCCTGAACCTAAGGGTTTTGTTAATATGATATTTTGATTTATTTTAGCTGCATTATTTTTACATATAAAATTAGGATTTACAGTACCACAAACACTAAGTCCATATTTTGGCTCATCATCCTTTATTGAATGTCCACCAACCAGTACAGCACCTGATTCTATTACCTTATCTTGCCCACCTTTGAGTATCTGATTTAAAATGCTCATATCAAGACAAGAAGGAAAACCAACTATATTTAATGCTAAAATAGGAGTTCCACCCATTGCATATACATCTGATAATGCATTGGCTGCAGCTATTTGACCAAAAATATAAGGATCATCCACCACCGGTGTGAAAAAATCTAGTGTTTGAATTATTGCGGTGTCTTCACTAATTTTATACACAGCAGCATCGTCACTTGTTTCAAATCCTACTAAAAGATTTTTATCTTCGACTTTTTTTAAATTAGTAAGCGCTTTCGCCAAATCCATTGGCGACATTTTAGCCGCTCAACCGGCAGTTTTTGACATTGAAGTTAATTTTATTTCTTCAGCCAAGTCATTCACCCCCTTAAAATATATTAAGCTTTAATAATTAAATATAATATCATAAAAAAGACTAAAATACAAACCTATTAAACTTGAAATTCTTATCATAAACGTGTACAATTTTAGAAGTGATAGATTATTGATATAAGGAGTAAAAAATGAAGATATTCATTGTGGGGCTTGGACCTGGAAATATTGATTTGATAAGTAAAAAAGCATATGATTTGATTTTTGATAATAAAATAAAAAAAATATTTAGAACTAAACAACATGAGATGATAGATGAATTAATAGAAAAAAATATTGATTTTGAATCAATGGACTACTTATATGACTCATCTGAAAATTTTGAAGAGGTTTATAGCAGAATTACTGATTATGTTATTGAATCTGTTAAAAAATATGATACTATTGTATATGCAGTTCCAGGGAGTCCTTTTGTAACAGAAGAGACACCAAAAATGATAATAGAAAAATCTGATATTGAAAAAATAGATGTGGAAATAATTCCATCTGTAAGCTTTATAGACTCCATCATCTGTTCTTTAAAAAAAGACCCTACGAGGAATTTATATATAAGCGACTTTTTTAATATAGATATCAGTAGGATAAATCCTCATGATAATATATTGATATCTCAAGTATATGACAGATTTAAAGCCTCTGATTTAAAAATAAAATTACTTGAAATATATGACGATGAACAGGATATATTCATAGTAAACAGCTCAGGTGGTAAAGAAGAGAAGGTAGAAAAAGTCAAGTTGTATGAGATGGACTATAGTCATTTACAATACAATCATCTTACAAGTATTTTTATTGAAAGGGTCAAAGAAAAGAAATCTAATGATATATATGATTTGAAGAAAGAGTTTGAAAAGATTTCAGATAAAATAACTGACAATATTGATGATATATATGACTTGAATTTTCTTTCGGAAGAAGATAGAGAAAGTATAAAAATAATTTCTAAATTTATAAAAACAGAGGATTATGTAAAAATTGAGGATATTTTAAGTGAAAAAATAATTAATATTTTCTTACTTATATCTGTACTGGAAAAGAGTGAGATATATTCTATTGGAGATATTGTAAATACTGTATCTTATAGATTAGAAAATATAAAAATTAAGCTTAAAATTGAGTAATAAAGTAACAAAAAAATAAAAAATATTGAAAAATAGCCAAAAAACTCTTGACTAAGTAAAAAAGTCATTGTAAAATAGACAAGTAATTAAAACTTATAAGTTACCGGGAGGATTTACAAATGAACAAAGCAGATTTAGTATCAAAAATAGCTGAAAAAAGCGGTCTTACTAAGAAGGATTCTGAAACAGCTCTTAATGCTTTCATGGCATCAGTTGAAGAAGCATTAGTAAAGCAAGAGAAGGTACAATTGGTAGGATTTGGTACTTTTGAAACAAGAGAAAGAGCGGCAAGAGAAGGTAGAAATCCTAGAGATCCTAAAGTTAAGATTAAAATACCGGCATCTAAAGCTCCTGTATTCAAAGCAGGAAAAGGCCTAAAAGAAAAAGTTAACGCATCTGCAGGCAAAAAAGTAGCTAAAAAGAAATAGTTAGTTTATAAAAATGCTATCATATTAATATGATAGCATTTTTAGATTGTATCTTATTTTTTATATTGTTATAGTTAAATAAAAAATTGTATTATTATTTTATATCTTAAGATAATAGGTCAGAAATATTATTAGTAAATTCAATAGGATCTTGTATACTTAGTCCTTCTATCAACAAAGCTTGATTATATAAAACACTTGCCAATTTATTAAATTTTTCTTTATCATTTTCAAAATAATTTTTTAAGTTCTCAAACATCTTGCTTTTATCATTTAATTCCAAAACTTTTTCAGCTTTAACATTATTGTCAGTAGGCATTGAGTTTAAAGTTTTTTCCATTTCTATACTTAAATTTCCTTTACTTGAAAGACAAACAGGGTAATTTTTTAATCTATTTGAAATAACTACATCGCTTATCTTATCTTTCAACAATTCCTTCATACTTTCAATCAGATCTTTTGACTTTTCAAGACTTTCTTCTTTTTGCTCTTTAGATACATCTTCAATATCTAAGTCAGAGTTGAATATAGATTTAAAAGACTTTTCTTTATATTGTCCAAGTGACTGAATTGCAAACTCGTCAACTTCATCAGTAAAGTATAGTATCTCATAACCTTTATCCAATAACATCTCAATTTGGGGCATTTTTTCAATTTTTTCAATACTTTCGCCTGTAGCATAGTAGATATTTTTTTGATCATCTTTCATTCTTGATATATATTCATCAAGAGTAGCATACTTTTCCTTATCCAATGATGACTTAAACATTATCAAATCTTGCAAATCATCTTTATTCATTCCCCAGTTGTCATAAAGTCCAAATTTAATACTTCTTGAAAAGACATCATAGAATTTTACATATTTTTCTCTGTCATTTTTGAGCATATTAGCAAGTTCATTCTTTATCTTATCTTTTAATCTTTTTGCAATTAATTTTAATTGTCTGTCGTTTTGAAGTATTTCTCTTGAAATATTAAGCGATAAGTCTTCAGAATCTACCATACCTGTTACAAAGCTGAAATAATCAGGAAGTAGTTGTTCGCACTTATCCATAATCAATACGCCACTTGAATAAAGCTCCAATCCTTTTTTAAATTCCTTGCTGTAGTAATTAAAAGGTAACATAGAAGGTATATACATTATGCTTGTATATCTTACAGAGCCGTCTGCTGTTGTGTGTATATATTTGAGAGGCTTATCAAATCCATAATGCTTTTCGTTATAAAAGTTTATATAATCTTCTTCAGTCAACTCATTCTTATTTTTTCTCCAAAGCGGAACCATGGAGTTTATAGTTTGAGTTTCAACAAATTCTTCCATGTCATCACTATCTTGTTTTTTCCTTGATTTTGTAATATCCATCATGATGGGATATCTTATAAAGTCAGAGTATTTTTTTATAAGTGATTGCAATTTATAGTCTTGTAAGAATTCGTCATAATTTTCTTCTTCAGTATTGTCTTTAAGATAAATTGTGATTTTAGTACCATTTGAAGCCTTAGTAACCTTACTTATCTCATAACCGTCTAATCCTTCACTTTCCCAAATATAAGCATCATTACTATGAATAGATTTTGAAAGAACGACAACCTTTTTAGCTACTATAAAAGATGAGTAAAAACCTACTCCGAACTGTCCTATTATATCAAAACCATCTTTTATTTCATTTTCTTCTTTAAACTTTAAAGAACCGCTATTTGCTATAATACCTAAATTTTTTTCAAGTTCAATTTCATCCATTCCTATACCTGTATCTTCAATAGAAATGCTCCTTGTATCCTTGTCTATACTTATTTTGATGTAATAATCATCCTTATTGAAGTCCATATTCTCATCAGATAGAGCCTTATAATAGACCTTGTCTATTGCATCACTTGCATTTGATATTAACTCCCTCAAAAATATATCTCTATTAGTGTAAATAGAGTTTATCATCAGATCCAAAATTCTTTTGGATTCTGCTCTAAATTCCTGTTTTGCCATAGTTCCTCCTAAAATTAACAAAATATATTAAAATATTATTTTAAAAATCCTTATGTCAGCACTCGTCATAAAAGAGTGCTAACATAAATCTAACATATTTTTTTAATAAATGCAAGAAAAATTTTTAAAAAGTAACTTATGATTTATTAATTTTATTGATATTTTTCTCAAATTATGCTAAACTTTTAGAAGTTAAAGAGGAATGGAGTTTTTCTTGAGGAGTGATTGAAAATGAAAAAAGTTGCTGTTTTTTTTGCTGATGGTTTTGAAGAAGTTGAGTCACTTACAGTCGTAGATTATCTTAGAAGGGCGGAAGTTACTGTCGATACTGTATCAACTACAAACAAAAAATCTTGCATTGGTGCCCATTGTGTCGAGATAGTCATGGATAAACTTATGAAAGATATGAAACTTGATTACGATGGCTATATAATTCCAGGCGGTTCAGATAATGCTTTTTCAATGAAAGATAATAAAGAACTCTTAGATATTCTAAATAAGGGATTTAATGACGGTAAGTTGATTGCAGCAATTTGTGCAGCTCCTACAGTATTGTATGAAGCAGGGATAACTTCAGGAAAAAAAATTACTTCTTATCCTGGAGTATTTAAAAATGGAGAGTCAGGTTTTGAATATTTGGATGAAATAGTGGTAAAAGATAATAACTTGATTACATCAAGAGGTCCTTCTACAGCTGTTTATTGGTCTTTGAGTATTATCGAGTATCTGACTTCAAAGGAAAAAAGAGAAGCTATA
This sequence comes from uncultured Peptostreptococcaceae bacterium, assembly GCA_963521605.1. Classification (GTDB taxonomy): domain Bacteria; phylum Bacillota; class Clostridia; order Peptostreptococcales; family Filifactoraceae; genus Peptoanaerobacter. The sequence continues at coordinate 28,974 of CAUQVF010000001.1, forward strand.
GAAAAACAAATATTACTTAATCTCATATAGATGGTTTGGATTTAAATTTTAAAAATCAGGTATTAAAGTAGGGGGTTTCTTTTTATTTTTAAGAACTCCCTTAATTTTGTTTATTGTATTATTTTGAAAGGAAAGTTATGTCAGTAAGAGAAGATATCAGAAATATAGCTATAATAGCCCACGTAGACCATGGAAAGACTACTTTGGTAGATGCTTTATTAAAACAAAGCGGTATATTTAGAGAAAATCAAGAAGTTCAAGAAAGAGTGATGGATTCCAATGATTTAGAAAGAGAAAGAGGAATAACAATTCTTTCAAAAAATACAGCTATACATTATAAAAATTCTAAAATAAATATCATTGACACTCCAGGGCACGCTGATTTTGGCGGAGAAGTTGAGCGTGTTTTAAAGATGGTAAATGGTGTAATACTTGTAGTTGACTCTTTTGAAGGTCCTATGCCACAAACAAGATTCGTGCTTAAAAAAGCATTGGAACTTTCTCTTCCGGTATTAGTTTGTATCAATAAAGTTGACAGACCTGAGGCAAGAGCAGAAGAAGTTGTTGAAGAAGTTTTAGAATTGCTTTTGGAACTTGATGAAAGCGAAAGATATCTTGACTCTCACTTCATATTTGCTTCAGCCATAGGTGGATGGGCAACTGAAGATTTGTCTGTAAAAAAAGACAGTATGGCTGATATGTATGAGGCAATTTTAAAGTATATTCCTGCTCCAAGCGGAGATATGGATGCGCCACCTAAGATGCTTATCTCTACAATAGACTATAATGAATATGTGGGTAGAATAGCTGTAGGTAAAATTGAATGTGGCTCTCTAAAAGTTAATCAAGAAATGATGCTATTAAATTATTTGGATCCAAATAAAAAACAAAAAGTTAAGATAGGAAAGCTCTATGAATATGATGGACTCAAAAGAGTGGAAGTACAGGAGTCCAAAATGGGGTCAATAGTTGCAATATCAGGAATGGACGGATTTCAAATAGGAGATACACTCTGCGATCCTGCAAATCCTGAAGCTATTGAGTTTGTAAATATATCGGAGCCAACAATAGCAATGAATTTCTGTGTAAATGATTCTCCTTTTGCAGGTCAGGAAGGAAAGTTTGTTACATCAAGACAAATAAGAGACCGACTTGATAGAGAATTAAATACCAACATATCTCTTAGAGTTGAAGAAACAGAATCTGCAGATGTATTCAAGGTTTCAGGTAGAGGAGAGCTACACCTTTCTATTTTAATGGAAACAATGAGAAGAGAAGGTTATGAATTACAAGTTTCAAAACCTGAAGTATTGTTCAAATATGACAAAGATGGGAAAAAGTTGGAACCTATGGAAATTGCAATAATTGATGTTCCGGAAGAGTTTATGGGCTCTGTTATGGAGAAAATGGGTACAAGAAAAGCTCAGATGAAAAATATGATTCAAAGTAAGGGTGGATATGTAAGAATAGAATTTATAGTTCCTACCAGAGGTCTTATTGGGTATCGTAACGAATTTTTGACAGATACTAAGGGAAATGGAATAATTAATACCTTATTTGACAGTTATGGCGAATATGTTGGCGAAATAGAAACAAGAACAAGAGGTTCTTTGGTTGCGTTTGAAACAGGAGTAGCAGTAACATACGGTTTGTATAATGCTCAAGAAAGAGGAATTCTATTTGTAGAACCTTCAGAAAAAGTATATGCAGGTCAAGTTGTAGGTTCAAATTCAAGAGCTGAAGATATAGACGTTAATGTGTGTAAGAGAAAACAAGCTACAAATATGAGAGCCTCAGGATCAGATGAAGCATTAAGACTTTCACCTGTGAAGAAAATGTCTTTGGAAGAAGCTCTTGAGTTTATAAGTGATGATGAACTTATCGAAATTACTCCACTTTCTATGAGAATTAGAAAGAAAATATTAGATAAGTCTCTAAGAGCAAAGGCACGTAAATAAATAATTAGTTTTAGAAAAGGTAAGAATATGAGTTTGGAAATTATGATTCATAAATATAAGATGAATGGATTAAATATAGTTTTGGATGTAAATTCAGGTTCCGTTCATGCTTTTGACGATGTAAGTTTTGATATTATAGAAGATGCATATGATAAATCGCTTGAATTTCTTTGCTCTAAGTATGATTATACAACAGAAGAAATCAAAGAGTCTTTTGAAGAAATAAATCAGCTTAGAAATCAGGGTTTATTGTATACAGATAATGATTATATAGATAACATCATGCTTGCAAATCACTCTGATGTTGTAAAAGCTATGTGTTTACACGTAGCGCATGATTGTAACTTAAGGTGTAGTTATTGTTTTGCATCTCAGGGTGATTTTGGAGGAGACAAGGAGATAATGAGCCTTGAAGTTGGAAAAAAGGCCTTGGATTATCTTGTAGAGCATAGTGGAAATAGAAGAAATCTTGAAGTTGATTTTTTTGGCGGCGAACCTCTGATGAACTTTGACGTTGTAAAACAGCTTGTAGAATATGGAAATAACATAGCAAAGAAAAAAAATAAAAACTTTAGATTTACAATAACTACTAATGGAGTATTGCTAAGTGATGACAAAATAAAATATATAAATGAACATATGCATAATGTTGTTTTGTCTTTGGATGGAAGAAAAGAAATTAATGATGCAAATAGACCACTTATAAATGGTAGAGGAAGTTATGATTTAATAGTTCCTAAATTCCAAAAACTTATCAAAGATAGACCTATGGATAAGTATTATTATGTCAGGGGTACATTTACAAGAGACAATCTTGATTTTTCTAAAGATTTAAAAACCTATAAAGATCTAGGTTTTTCATTGACATCAATTGAACCTGTAGTAGGTAGTGAAGATAATAAATATGCTATACGAGAGGAAGATATACCTACTATACTGCAAGAGTATGAAAAAATTGCTATAGACTATGCTAAAATGCAGGTTGATAAAGAAAATTTTAAATTCTTCCACTTTATGGTGGACCTGACTCAAGGACCTTGTGTTGTAAAAAGAGTAAGAGGTTGCGGTGCAGGTGGTGAATATCTTGCTATTACTCCTACGGGAGATATATATCCATGTCATCAGTTTGTAGGGAATGAAGACTTTAAAATGGGTAACTTATTTGATGAAAATCTTGAACTACCTAAACAATTAAAAAATGATTTTAAAAAAGCTAATGTTCTAACAAAAGATGAATGTAAAAAATGTTGGGCAAGGTATTATTGCTCAGGTGGATGTCATGCCAATGCAATAAATTTTAATGCTGATATACAAAAACCTTATGAAATTGGCTGTATAATGCAAAGAAAAAGATTAGAATGTGCAATAATGGTTGAGGCGTGTAAAGCCATTAATTCTTAAAATAAGAAATAGTATTATAATTTAAACTAATATCTGTTTCAAAAATTATATAATGGACTTGTTCAATTTGATTTATATTATATATTGAACAAGTCTAATCTATTTTTGGATTTAAATGTAAATCATCTATTATTCACTAAATTTTAAGACTTAATAAATTTTCATTTTTTAAATTACTGTATTTTAAAGAAATTACGTTATTAATTATTTAAAACAATATATATAAGCAGGTTTATAATGGAAAAAACTCCAATTTTAAATGAATTATTATCTTTTGAAGATGAAAAATATACAAAGTTTTTTATGCCATCTCATTTACAATTGACTTATAAAGATGATTTTTCCGTAACTCAAAATAAAGTTTTTGAATTTATGAAGAGTTTTGAAGATAAAATCTTTTCTTTTGATGTAACAGAGGTAAATAATTTTGACAATTTGTCAAATCCAAGCGGAATAATCAAGAAATCACAAGATATAGTGGCAAAGTCATTTAATTCTAAAGATGCATTTTTTTTGGTAAACGGCTCTACAGTAGGCATTTTATCAATGATTTGTGCAGTTACAGAATTTAATGATAAGATAATAATTCAAAAAAACTCTCATAAATCTGTGCATAATGCCTGCAAAATAAATGGCTTAAATGTTGTCTATATTGAAAATGAGAAAAATAAATATTTTGATGTAGATAGAAAATTCAAAATTTCACAATTTGAAAATTTATTGAAGGAACATCAAGATGCCAAAGCAGTAGTAATCACATCTTCAAATTACTATGGTCAAGATTTGGACGTAAAGAAGTTATCTGAAATTGCCCATAAACATTCTATGTATTTATTGGTAGATTGTGCACATTGCGCTAATTATAATTACAGTAAAAAATTCCCACACTTTCCGATTAATTATGCTGATATAGTAGTAACGAGTTTCCATAAGACTTTACCTTGTATCAATCAAACAGCGGTACTTTTTACCAATAAAAATCTAAGTGACTGTGTACATGAAAAACTAAGAGAGCAAATAAATATATTTCAAACCACAAGTCCTTCATATATACTACTTTCAAATATCGAAGTTACAAATTATCTGTTAAAGAAATATGGAGAAATTTTATATAGTGAATTATTTGAAAATATAAAAAGATTTAAGAAGAAAATTTTTAAATTGTCACGAAATTACAATAGTTTTAAAATTCTAGCAAATGTTGATTTTTCAAGGTTAGTTATTTCATTTAGAGATGTAAATGTTAATAATGCTTATAATTACTTAAAGAATAAAAAGATATTGGCTGAAATGACAAATGAAAAAAGTATAGTATTTATATGCAATATTTTCCATACAAGAAGCGATTTTGACAATTTATTTTTTGCTTTAAAATCACTTATAATAAATAAAAAAATCAGAAATGATATTAACACATATATTAATAATAATTCCTGTGGGAATTCCATAAATAAAGACGTCATACAATATGTTGAGCAAAATCTTGGAAATAAAAGTAATTATAACATCTACTTATATCCGCCGGGAACTCCTTTTTTAATAAAAGGAGATATATTAACAGATACAATATTAAAACAGCTAAAAAAAATTGATACAGAAGGAAATGTAGAAATAATTTTTTAATTTTTTGTTTTTATACTTTTTTATGAGAAATTTCAAGCTTTTTATTGACAATTTATAATATTTATATTAAAATAGTTCGCAGTGTATAGATAAGTTGTCCATTAGCCCCGGACTTATGATACAGTTTGTATTTTTTATTTATGCATTTTGAGGAGGAAATTTATAATGAAGTGTTATATACAAAAACCTTCAGAAGTTCAAAGAAAATGGCATTTAATTGATGCCGAAGGAAAAACTCTTGGTAGACTTTCTACTGAAATAGCTAAACTGTTGAGAGGTAAACACAAGGTTACTTTTACACCTCACGTTGACGGTGGCGACTATGTTGTTGTAATTAATGCAGATAAAATCGAAGTTACTGGTAAAAAGAGAGATAACAAGGTTTATAGACATCATACAGGTTATATAGGTGGACTTAAAGAGATAAACTTTAAAAAACTCCAAGAAAAGAAGCCGGAAGAAATAATAAGATTATCTGTAAGTGGTATGCTTCCTAAAAACAAACTTAGAGCTCCTATGATGAAAAGATTGAGAATTTTTGCTGGTTCAGAGCATACTCATCAAGCTCAAAAAGTTGAAAAATATGAAATTTAGTTTTAGGAGGGTAGAATTATAATGGCAAAAGTACAATATTTCGGTACAGGAAGAAGGAAAAGTTCTGTAGCTCGTGTAAGATTGTTGCCGGGTAACGGAAAAATAACTGTAAATAAGAGAGATTTAGAAGAATATTTTGGTGCAGGTTATGAAACTCAAAAAAGAGAAGTAAGAAGACCATTGGAAATAACTGATACTTTAGGTAAATACGATGTATTTGTTAATGTTTCAGGTGGTGGATTTACAGGTCAAGCCGGTGCCATAAGACATGGTATTTCAAGAGCTCTTCTTGAAGTTGATGCTGAACTTAGAGGTTCTTTGAAAGCGGAAGGCTTCTTAACAAGAGACTCAAGAATGAAAGAAAGAAAGAAATACGGTCTTAAAGCTGCAAGAAGAGCACCTCAATTCTCAAAGAGATAGTAATATCGACTATTTTAAAAAACCTGAAAATACTATGTTTTTCAGGTTTTTTAATTGTCTATAACATTATTTTTTTTATGGTGATTAGAAGTGAAAATAGAAATATTTCATCAAGAGAAAGAAGATAAGGATTATTCTTATATAAAACAAGAGTATATAGGTAGAATAGAAAAATACTGTGATTTTTCTATAATAAATACTCATCCGCTTAAAGATGAGAAGTCATTTTTTATACTTATAACAGATTTGGGAGAAGATATATCATCTGAAATTCTTTCAAAAAAAATTGATTCTATTCTTACAAGTGCCTACTCTAAGATAGTTTTTTTCTTACTTCCAAAGAATAAAAGTGAACTTAACATTAATCAGAGAATATATTTTGATTATGAATTAAAATTAAGCAGCATAGAATCTACTTTTGATATGAAATTTATCTTGTTATTGGAACAAGTTTATAGATGTTTTAAAATTAATAACGGAGAAGTTTATCATAAATAATAATTGTATTTATACATTTTTTTTGATAAAATAACCTTGATAGAGTTGATTTTTAGGAGAGGAAATAATGTTTGAAAATTTAGGAGCAGTAAAAGAAAAATTTTCGGAATTAGAAAAAAAGATATCTGATCCCGAGGTAATAAATAATCAAGAACAGTGGCAAAAATTAATGAAAGAACACTCTGACCTTTCTCCGGTGGTAAAAAAGTATGAAGAGTACCTAAAGGCAAATGATGACATAAAGGGTGCAAAGGAAATTATTGCTAATGAAACAGATGAAGATTTGAGGGATCTTGCTAAGGAGGAGTTGTCAGAACTGGAAGAAGATTTGACAAAAATAATTGACGAATTAAAAATACTCTTATTGCCAAAAGATCCCAATGATGATAAAAACGTAATAGTCGAAATAAGAGGTGGAGCAGGCGGAGATGAGGCTGCATTGTTTGCAGGAGTACTATTTAGAATGTATTCTATGTATGCTGCAAACAGAAGATGGAGAGTAGAATTGATGTCTTCAAACGAAACAGGCATAGGCGGATATAAGGAAGTAGTCTTTATGATTACAGGAAAAGGTGCTTACTCAAGATTGAAATTTGAATCCGGTGTTCATAGAGTGCAAAGAGTACCGGAAACAGAATCACAAGGAAGAATCCACACTTCAACTGTAACAGTTGCAGTTTTGCCTGAGGCAGAAGATGTGGAAGTAAGTCTTGATTTAAATGATGTAAGAGTCGATGTTTTCAGATCTTCGGGAAATGGAGGACAGTCTGTAAACACTACTGACTCTGCTGTTAGACTTACTCATATTCCTACTGGTATTGTTATTTCTATGCAGGATGAAAAGTCTCAATTAAAAAACAAAGAAAAGGCGTTTAAGATATTAAAGGCCAAGTTGTATGATATGGAATTGGAAAAGAAGCAAAAAGAGATGGCAAGCCAAAGAAAGTCTCAAGTCGGTACCGGTGATCGTGCAGAAAGAATAAGAACATATAACTATCCTCAAGGCAGGGTATCAGAACATAGAATAGGACTGAATCTATATAAACTTGAATCATTTTTGAACGGTGACCTGGATGAAGTAATAGATGCACTTATAACTACTGATCAAGCTGATAAATTAAATTCATTGGAAGAAAATTAGAATGGATACCCAAGTAATAAAATTAAATGATGAAAACTATGATTATGCAATAAAACTTGCCGGAAATCACATCAGAAAAGGAAATATCGTGATATTCCCTACAGAAACTGTATATGGTATTGGAGCAAATGCCTTGGATGTAGATTCTTCTAAGAAGATATATATGGCAAAAGGCAGACCGTCAGATAATCCTTTGATTGTTCATATTGAGAATATGAATGATTTAAATAGATTATCAAAAAAAATAGATGAGAGGACAAGTAAAATAATTGATTGTTTTTGGCCTGGTCCTCTGACTATAATAGTAGAAAAAAGTGAAATAGTACCATCTTGTATTACAGGTGGTCTAAATACTGTTGCAGTTCGAATGCCATCTAATAAAATAGCAAGAGATATAATCAATAAATCTGGAGTGCCAATAGCTGCACCATCTGCAAATATCTCAGGTAGACCTTCAATAACATCTGAAAAATTTATCGCTGATGAGTTTTTCGGTAAGGTAGACCTCATACTTCTAAATGAGTCTACGGAAATCGGAATAGAGTCCACTGTTATTGATGTAACAGGAGAAAATATTGTTATACTTAGACCAGGATTTATTACTAAAAATGACTTGGAAAATATTTTGAACGAAAAAATAGTTTTTGATTTGAATATAGATGATAAGTCAAAAGCACCTAAATCTCCAGGTATGAAGTATAGACACTATGCACCTAAATGCGAAATATACCTTATCTCGGGATGTATAGACACGCAAATTGATATAGCTAAAATTCAAATTAAAAATGATGCAATAAATGGTATAAAAAGTATTGTATTAGGACTTAAAGATAATAATAAATATTTTGAAAACTACCTGGATTTAGGAAATAGTGACATAGATGTTGCAAAAAATATTTTTACTAATCTAAGGATGTTGGATGAAATGAAAATACAAAAAGCCTATTTTCTCTATGAAATAAAATCTGATTTGGATTTTTCTATATTAGATAGAGTAAAAAAGGCTGCTGGATATAGAATAATATAATTTTTAATTTTAAAATTTTATTTAGGAGAAAAATATGAAGATAGCTCTTGGCTCTGATCATGGTGGTTTGGAGTTGAAAAGAAAAGTTTTTGAATTTTTAAAGTCTAAAAATTATGAATGCACTGACTGTGGAACATATGATGATAAGTCTGTAGACTATCCTGACTATGCAAAAGCTGTTTGTGATGAAGTATTGTCAGGTAAGGCTGAAAAAGGCATTCTATTTTGTGGTACAGGTATTGGAATTTCAATTGCAGCAAATAAAATAAACGGAATAAGATGTGCCAACTTATCTGATACATATAGTGCAGCTAAATGTGTAGAGCATAATGATTGTAATGTTATTTCGTTGGGTGGAAGAACCCTTGGCGTTGAAATTGCTTTTGAAATAGTAGATAGATTTTTGACATCTAAATTTGAAGGTGGACGTCATGAAACAAGGGTTGAAAAGATAATGGATTTAGAAAAAAATAACACTGGGAGGTAATTATGTCTAAGGTCGTAATATTGGATCACCCTTTAATTCAACACAAATTAGCCATAGCAAGAGATATAAATACAGGGTCAGGTCTTTTTAGACAATTGGTAAAAGAAATTTCAATGCTGATGGCTTATGAAATGACAAGAGACTTGAGTTTGGAAGAAGTTGACATCCAAACACCTATGTGTAAAACAAAGGCTAAGATGCTACAAGGTAAGAAAATGGCTATAGTCCCTATACTTAGAGCAGGTATAGGCATGGTAGATGGTATACTTGAATTGGTGCCACAAGCAAAAGTAGGGCATATAGGTCTGTACAGGGATCACGAAACAAAAGAACCTGTAGAGTATTTCTGTAAACTTCCACAGGATGTGGAACAGAGAGATTTCTTTTTAGTCGATCCTATGCTAGCAACAGGCGGATCTGCTGTAATGGCTATTACATTATTGAAAAAGAGACATATTCATTCTATTCGCTTAATATGTTTAGTAGGATGTCCTGAAGGAGTAAAAAAAGTTCAAGAAGCTCATCCTGATGTTGATATATATTTAGCTTCATTAGATGAAAGTCTCAATGATGATTGTTATATAGTTCCCGGACTTGGAGATGCCGGAGACAGAATATTTGGTACAAAATAGAGATTAATCTTCAATATGTAGTTGGAAGATTTGATTATTCGGAGGTTTTCAATGTTTCCGTTGAAAGATACGCTGTCTACAACACAATTATTTATAATTACTTTTGTATTATCAGCAGTAATAGCTTATTTCGTAACTCCACTGGTTATTAAACTCGCATATAAAATAGGTGCTATAGATGTGCCTAAAGACAATAGGCGTGTCCATAAGAAACCTATACCAAGATTAGGTGGACTGGCTATTGCAGTATCATTTTTTATTACTTTATTTCTATTCTCAAATGTAACTAAAGAAATACTTGTATTGTTCATATCCTTATCAATAATAATCATAATGGGAATTATTGATGATGTAAAAGGTATAGGAGCTAAGGTTAAATTTTTGATACAGATATTAGCTGCAACTCTTGTTGCTGTTTTTGCGTTTAGGATAAAGTTTCTGGCAAATCCATTTGAACCAATGCATTATTGGTTTTTGGGTAACTTAAGCATACCTATAACTGTATTTTGGATAGTAGGTATTACAAACACAGTTAATTTAATAGATGGATTGGATGGATTGGCTGCCGGAATATCTGCAATTTCTTCAATGACTTTAGCTTTGATATTATTTAAAAATGGAGATTATTTTTTCACTTTAATTCTAATTGCTTTGATAGGCGCAATACTTGGATTCTTGCCATTTAATTTTAATCCTGCAAAGATTTTTATGGGAGATACAGGCTCATTATTTTTAGGATTTACCTTATCTGTAGTTTCAATGAATGCTACAATAAAATCTGCTGCTGCACTTGCAGTGTTTATTCCAATAATTACACTTGGTATTCCTATTTTTGACACTACATTTGCTATTATAAGAAGAGCAAAGAATAATCAACCTATAATGCAAGCTGATAAAGGCCACTTGCATCACAGGTTACTGAATAAAGGTTTATCTCAAAAACAAACCGTACTAATACTGTACATGATGAGCGTGTTGCTTGGCTTAAGTGCCTATTTTATAGCAGAAACCGGAAGAAGGTTCTCTATTTTTATATTGGCAACGGATGTAGTCTTAATTATCTTTGTGATTATAAAATTTAAAATTCTTAAAAAAGGATAATATAAAAAATATTTTAACGAAAGGCTTTATATATGGACAAAATTAAAATTATTTCAGTCTTCGGAACAAGACCTGAAGCTATAAAGATGGCACCGTTAGTAAAAAAAATGGAAACTAACCCCAATATTATTTCTAAGGTCTTAGTTACAGGTCAACATAGACAGATGTTGGATAGTGTTTTAGAAATCTTCAATATAAAACCTGACTTTGATTTAAATATTATGAAACATGGTCAAACAATACAAGATATAACCTCTAAAGTTATGTATGGAGTAAGTGATATAATTAGAAATAACTTTAGACCCGATTTACTTTTGGTTCATGGAGATACTTCTACAAGTTTTTCTTCAGCCTTAGGTGCTTTTTATGAAAAAATTCCTGTGGGACATGTAGAAGCCGGACTTAGAACAGGAAATATATATTCTCCTTACCCTGAAGAAATGAATAGGAAGCTGATAGGTTCTTTGTCAACATATCATTTTGCTCCTACAATCAACAATAAAAATAACTTATTAAAAGAAAATATAAGCGAACAGAACATTGTTGTAACAGGAAATACTGTTATTGATGCCTTACACAGTGTAATAGATGTAAAATATGATTTTTCAAAAGATGAGAATTTGAAAAAAGTAGATTTTAACAAAAAAATAATTCTACTTACATGTCACAGAAGAGAAAATTGGGGCAGGCCAATGGAGAATATCTTTGATGCTATAAATAGGGTAGCAGGTGAAAATAAAGATATACAAATAATATATCCGGTGCATATGAATCCTCAAATTGTAAAGTTAGCAAACGAAAGACTTACTCAAAGTAATATAGTCTTGATAGAACCACTTGAATATGTGGAGTTTGCTAACTTAATAAATAAATCTTACCTTATATTAACAGATTCTGGAGGCTTGCAAGAAGAAGCTCCATCTCTTGGTAAACCCGTATTAGTTTTAAGAACTGAAACCGAAAGACCGGAAGCAGTTGATGCAGGTACAGTAAAAGTAATTGGTGTAGAGTATGAAAATGTGTACAAGGAAATAAGTCGTATTTTAAATGACAAAAAGGAATATGATAAGATGTCCAATGCAGTAAATCCATATGGAGATGGAAAAGCCTGCGACAGAATAATAGATTTTATAGAGAACTTAAGATAAATTTTGATAGGCAAGATTATAAAAGAAAAATCGTAAAAAATATAAAAAATTTAAAACAAAAATTCAACAAGATAGTTATTAACCATAAATATTTTATTGGAACTTTTATAAAATTCTATTAAATTAAAATAATTCACTAACTGTAAAATCTTTATTTCAAAAACAAAAAAAATGAATCAGCTAAAAGATAATCTAATTATAAGATATCATTTTACTGATTCATTTTAATTTTAGATATTCTACTTCGCATAATAAGCAATATTCACGAGTTTTCGAATGTCAATACAATGTTCAAGACATTGAAAATACTATTCCTCGTCGAAATGCTCCGACAGTCGAAAAACTTTTCAAGTCTACATTTGAAAGTTTTATAAAGTATGTTCCTTTTTTGAGTTTACTCTCAACCTTACAAGGTGGTATTGATTTCTTATTAGAATTGATTAAACAATTCAACGACAACTGTATATTAAAGCCAAGATATTTGATTTTTAAGGATTATTTTAAAAATAAGTATAAAGATGGTCGTTTTTCTCTAGTTGCCGTAACTTAAAAGTAGGAGGAATATATGAAAGCTTTGTTATTTGGTTTTATGGAATGGAGTATAACAGATGAAAGGACAGGAGAAGTAAAAGAGGGTATTAATCTTAATTATGTATCGCCTTCTGTGTACTATGAAAATATTATTGGTGTAACGGGTCTTATGCCTGCTAAATGCAAAATTTCTCAAGATTTTGTAAAGCAACATAAGTTAAAAAACTTTGATTTTCCTGTATCTGCCGATTTGAAATTTGAAACAACTGTAACTCCAAAGGGTAAAGGTGTAGCCGTCCTTACTGACATAACAGACGTTAAACCTATCAAGTTATTTGATTAGGGGGTGTCTTTAATGTTAGATTTTAAAGGTAGTAAGTATACTGTAGTTGATAGTGATGTAGTTATTAATTTTTCATTTTTAAATAGTATGTATTGCGATGGTTCACTTTTTGTACGTTTTCATTGCTTAACGAACGCTTTTTTTAGTTTAGAGTTTATGTTAAAATTCTGTGGTCATTCTTGTACGTTCTTTTTTCTTGATCAAATGGGTTTTATAAGTCATAAGTCAATGCTTGATTTATCTAATGAAAATTATTCAAATATTTTGAAATTAAAGTTGATGTCTAATTCTCTTGAAGATTATCCATTTTTTGAATATTCTGTAGAATTACTCCGTCAAATTTTGCCGGCTATCGTTGACAATTATAAGATCGTTTTTGACTACTGCAACGAAGTTTATAAGGAAGAACAATCTTGTATGGTGGTGTTATGATTGAAAATGCTACTGCTATTCTTGAGAATTTGCAATCAGCTAATAATTCTGGTAAAGAGAATTCTGAGATTTTAAATATAGATGAAGCAAAAACAAGTGTCGAACACTTGCAATATATTAGTAAAAGTCTTGATAGTATTGAAAGAAATCTTTCATATCAGACTAACATTATGTATATAGATACATTTATTTTGAGTGCTTTAATATTTTTTAATATAGTATATAAAGCGTTCAAGATATTCATTTAGTTAGTAACAAGTGCACATTGTTATATATATATTTATTATTATTTTATTGATGAAAGGAATTAAGAAAATGAAAGAAATGATAATGAAGCTTAAAAGTAATGCTGTTGAAGTTGCTCAAGACAATAAAACAAAGATTTTTAAACAGGGAGCATTTTTGGCACTTATGTTTGGTGTATTTAGCCTTGCTGGCGTTAATGCAAACGCTCAAGCTGCGAATGCTGTTATATCAGCTGAAATGTTGAAGCCAATTACTGATAGTATCGCAGCTAATTTGGGTGTAATACTTCCAGTTGGAATGGGTATAATGGGTACATTTATTGGTATTAAGCTAATACCTAAATTGATATACAAATTCCTATAAAAGTATAAATGGTGGGGGGGAGGCTCCGACTCCTTAAGGAGCGGAGCCACTCCCCCCATTTATTTTTATGGATTGTATAAGGGGGTGCAACCAATGAGATACACAAAAATTTTTATAATAGCTGTTTTCGTTTTCCTTGTAAATGTATTAAATGCGTTTGCAATGGAAATTAATGAAACCGTTATCAAAGATTATTATTACAAGCTTGCAGGAGTTTATAAAGAATTAGAAAATAAATATCCAATTGGATATTTTGTATATAAAGATAAGCAAGGTAATGAGAAGTTATATTTATATTTTGAAGGCAATCCGCATTCTGAAAAGGATAAATATTCAGATTATAATATATTCACAAATGAGCCTTATAATATTTACTCTTCTGAACATAGCACTAACTTTATATATATAGGTGCAAAGTCTGAGGATCCTAAAAAGTATATAACTCAGTATGGCAAGATTAAAATGAAAGGTCCTGACGACCTTTCACTCGATGGTGGCGAAGCTAATCCTAAGCCTAATCCAAATCCACAAAACCCAAATCCTGATACCAATTCAGGATTATTAAATGGTATTATAAGTAAGTTAAATCAACTTATATCAAGCATTACAGGTTTTTTTACTGAATTAATAAATGTTTTAAAGTCAATTCCTGAAAAGATTTCCGATGTATTGAAGTTTTTGTTTATACCAAATGAAAATTATTTAACAAAGAAATTTGATGAAGTAAAAAAAAATTTGCTTAGTCGTTTTAATATCGATTTCCTGAAAGGTACATTAGACGACTTTCAAGCAGTAAAGGCAAAGCCTTTTCAAAATATAGAAGGTAAGATTCAAGAGCATAATGTTACATTTGTGAACTTCGATTTCCTAAATAAGAATTTATCAGGAATAAAGGTTTTCACGGATGGTTTCTTCTGGCTTCTTTTCTTGTTTATGCAATATAATGAAATTATGAATATAATAAGAAAGGAAAAACCAATAAAGGGGGATAAAGTAGATGATAATTGAAGCAATACTAAATCTATTTTTCGGGTTGATAATATTCCTTATTGGTCTATTACCAAGCCTAAATATACCAAGCCACAATGTCCTGGGGTTCTTTGATACTTTATCTTCTGTATCTTCATTACTTCCAGACAAGTATTTGTACTATTTGTTTGGTAGTGTAATATTTTGGAAAAGTACAGGTTTTACTTGGGCATTGATTGAATGGTGCTATAAAAAGATACCGGGGGTAGATTAATGAAGAAAAAGTTTTTTTTAAAGGTTTGGGACAAATTCAATAAAAATGAATTGCCTTTTCCTATGATTATTTATCTATTGGTTTGGAAGATTATTGATATGTTTAGGTATATAAAAAGTTTCAGGAAATCAGAATTAAGGATATTCGGAATATATGGTTATTTTGGTTTATGGGGACAAGGTAAAACCGTCGGAATGACAAAAGAGTTATATGATCTCCGTAAAAAATATGGTGATAAAATATATATATTTACTAATTATGGCTTTAAGTTGGAAGACAAGCCATTTAGCAATTGGGAAATTTTATTAGATGAGTACGATAAACCCGCAGTTTTTGCGTGGGATGAAGTTCAAAATGAGTTTTCATCACGAGATTACAAAAATTTCCCTGTTCAGCTTTTGACTATTTTAACACAAAATCGTAAAGGCAACGGAAAACGGATTCTGTATACTGCTCAAAGATGGGCAAGGGTAGACAAGGTTTTCCGAGAACTTACATTATATTGTTATGAATGCAAGACAAGGTTTTCCCGTCTTACATCTTTGAGAGCATATCATTGGGAAGAATATGAACAGCTTGTTGATACATCTAATGTTGATTCAAAAGTCAAGATAAAATCACAACATCGTAAAATCTTCGTACAAAGCGATTATTTACGTTCGCTTTATGATAGCTACCAAATGTTGAAATCTGCGAAAGAAAAAACGTATTTAGACAGAGAAGAGTTAAAAAAAGTATCAAGTTAGTAAACAGAATACAATACGCATCAAAGTATCATTCACCGTTTTTTTTACACAATCCGCCGTAAACAGCATTTACAATCTTATCGTAGAATTTGTCAAGGGCTTTAGAGCGTAAGCGTCCCTTGATCTAATTCAAGATAAGTTGTACAATGTTGTTAGGTGGATTGTAGCACGTTAGGGATTAGCACCGAAAGGCGACATCCGTGATGTCGGTCCGCAGGACTGCAAGCCCGACCCGAAACAAAAGATATAAGCGTAAGTGATAAAGCGGTAGATTTTATAGTTTTTGCAGAAAATACGAGATTAATTAAAAAAAGTGCACTTCTTTTTTTACATTAATCGAAGCTATTTTCAATAAAAACTAAAATCTACAATGCAATCACTGAAGTGCAATATCTTGCCGTGTAGGGGAACGCCCAAAAGAATTAGTTTAATCGGTTTAGCTAAAGTTAGCTTAAAACGTTGAAATTTGGTTTCAGGAAAAAAACAAATTATTATCAAATATAAGGAGTTGTGAAACTGATTAAGTGAAGCAGATTTTTTTAATGTGATTTAAAGCAAAATAATGAGATTGATTAAAAAAAGTGCTTTTCTTTTTTTACATCAATCGAAATGTGTTTTGCAAAAAATCACAAAAAAATCAATGAACGTAAAGCAGTTGAAACAACCCGTGTTTAAGAACCAAAGATACCATTATAATACCATTTAGCGAAGCACGTTAGGGATTAGCACCGAAAGGCGACATCCGTGATGTCGGTCCGCAGGACTGCAAGCCCGACCCGAAACAAAAGATATAAGCGTAAGTGATAAAGCGGTAGATTTTATAGTTTTTGCAGAAAATACGAGATTAATTAAAAAAAGTGCACTTCTTTTTTTACATTAATCGAAGCTATTTTCAATAAAAACTAAAATCTACAATGCAATCACTGAAGTGCAATATCTTGCCGTGTAGGGGAACGCCCAAAAGAATTAGTTTAATCGGTTTAGCTAAAGTTAGCCAATTTAAGGCAAATACTGACATAAAAAATAAAGTGGGGCGGCAGCCCCACATAATTATTGATGGTCAACTAATCTTTTCAGATTATCAATCATCCTATTAAGTTTCTTTTCTTCTTTTTCATTATTACCGTTTTGTTTTTCCTCTTTGATCTCTTCGAGATCCTCAATCATCATTAGTAAAAAAGCGTTAAATTGTTTATCAGTCATTCCCATTATTGTTACTCCTTTCAAATAAAAGTTCCTGTATATGCTTTAACTCATCATCATTAGCAATTTTAATGAAGTTATAGCATATACTGCGTTTGTTCAAGTAGTTTTTACGTTCCTTGTTTTTCTCATTCCATTTCTGATTTGCCCTTTTCCTTGATTCAGTAATATAATCCCCCCCTTTAATATCTATATTGTACTACTATGAGTGTAAAAAGTCAAGCGAAAAATAAAAAAAAATAAAATTTTTTCAAAAACACTTGACAAAACGAAAAAAAAAGTAGTATACTGATGATATCCACTCTTCTTTTAGAAAGAGTGGATAAAAGAAAATAAAAAAGTAAGGGGGTGAGTAGATGAAAAAATGGAATGTAGAAAAAACAAAAAATCAAGTTAATGTAGATTGGTTAAGTTTAAATTTTAAAAATATAGACGCTGATTTACTGCTTGACTGCTTTTGTCAAGCTGTAAATCATAACGACGTAGTCGTTGAGAATTTCGTATATAACGAAAGGGGGATAGTAACAGGATATACAAGGTCTTATAGTTATCTTGATACACCATATATAGTAGTAAGTTTTTGTGAAGATAGAAAGGAGATGGGCGTAAACATTCAAATAACAGGTCAAGGGTGTAAATTGATTTACATTGATGATATCAAACGTTTCTTAAACTTAGTATCTGAATATACTGCAGATTGGAAATGTAATCGTCTTGATCTCGCATATGATGACTTTGACGGCATTATCCCCGTTAAAAAAATGGTGCAGTCAACAAAAAAAGAACTATCAAAAGATGGATTCAAGTACATTGTATCACGTATTAAGCGTGATATGATAACAATCTATCAAAATTACTTTGACGGCAAAACAAGTTATAACTTAAGTTATGGCAAGCATCGTTCCGCAAGGTCTTTCCGTCTTTATGATAAAAAGATAGAGCAGAAACTAACAGATGAAGAGTGTCCATATTGGTACAGGCTCGAAATAGAGTTACGCTCAAAAGGTAAATCAATGAATGCAGATATAGCGTTTGAAAAGTTCATCACAGGACAAAAGTCAATTTTTGACTTATTCTATGATGAGATATCAACTATTGTACTTTTCTGTGAGGCTGTAAAGTTGTATGATAGTGGTTTATCTGTATTGGTCGATGATGTTCAAGTTTCAACATTTTGGCTTAACTTTTTACAACAACTTACTTCGCATAATAAGCAATATTAAATTTATTGTAAAATTTATGTGTAAAATTATTCTTGAAAAATAACAAAAAATACTGTAAAATACGGCTTAACAATATAGATTTTAATACTTAATATTATGATTTATGTTATGTATGTGTATTTTTATATATTTTATTATTAAGTGATAATACAATTTATAAAATTTATTTTATACATTATATTATTACTTAAACTCAAATTGAACAATGAAAACTTAATATACTACCGTATATAATTTAATATTATATATAGATTATTTATTTTAAGGAGGAAATATAAAATGAAGAAAGCTACAAAAAAGATAGCGAGCCTGATTTTTGCCGGAATGATGTTATCTATGTCTCCGTACAATTATGTTGCTAAAGCGGAACCTAACACAGACGAAAAGATGGTGATTCAGGCAGAAGAAAGGGCAAAAAAAGACAAGGTTGAATTTGATATCAATATCTTTATAAATGGAAGAGAGTTGGTATTTGATGAAAAAGAAAACCTTGGTATGCCTTTTGTTGATGAAAACAAAAGAACAATGGTGCCAATCAGAAAACCAATACAGATGAGCGGAAATACAGTTCAGTGGAACAACAAAACTAAAACAGCCACTATAACAGCTTATGTACATGGTTTTGATGAAAAGACAAAAAAACCTATAAACCCTAAAGTTATAACATTAAAGGTTGGAGATAACTTCGTAACTGAGACTTTTCCACAAAATTTAACTCCTATGAAGCCTAAGACGGTACCTATGGATACCAAGGCAGTAATAAAAAAAGGTAGAGTATATATACCCCTTAGAGCTGTAATGGAAAGTATCGGACTAAGAGTAAACTACAATGCCAAAACTAAGACAGTATCGGCAGTAGGTACCGATACTAAGACATGGAATGGCTTAGATGAAATAAATAAGGAATTTCCTGGTCTTATAGATGATATAAAAAAACACGAAAAAGAGTTTAAGAGTCAACCTGATGGACATATGGTCGTAGATACCATAAAACTTGATAACTCATATAAAGATAAGATGAAGATAGATGTTGCAAGTATAAATGATTCTAAGTCTATACTCCTTAATACTCCTACAAGAGACTCAATGTTTTTTATAAAGGACGGTAAGATGGTATTTGAAGCTGACAGTTTCTTGGATAACAGATACTATTTTTACCAAGGCTTGGAAAAAGAAAATACAAATGTAACTTATCCGGGAAATATAGAAGATATTGACTATATGTTTCTTTATGAAATAGAAAATCCGGTAGCAATCTTAATAGAAAATCCGTTTAAAAAGTAGTTTGAAATTATAAATTACTGTTATTTAAACGGATTTTTTTTGATGAATTATTATTTACACTCTTATGAGTGTTTTTTTTAATGCTTGAAAAAGGAGAAGAAATGAAAAGGAAATTAGCTATAGCCTTGATAATGCTGACTATGTTTACGACTACAATAGATTCTTATGCCGCTAAAGTAGGCTGTACATCGACTAAAAGAAGAGTATGCGTCACAGTTGGAAAAGATAAGGACGGAAAAGATATAGTGCAGTGTGAAGATATATATGATACGAAATGCGTAGATAAGATAGTAGGTGTTATGTATTTTACAAAAGATATCAACGGTAATGTCTATGATATGGACGGTAAATTGGTAGGTAAAAATGGCGAAATATCAGTAGGCTTGGATGTAAATGCGATAACAAAATCAATGAAAACTTATGACAATCAAGGTATTGAATATGATAAAAGGAAATTAGATAATATCTACCTTAAAACTCAAGAAGATGCCATTCCAAACACAAGAGAATATAACAATGCCTATGGTTGGAAGACAGATAAATCTCTGCAATATAAGGATTTTATGAAGAATTTTGCCAACAAAGGACTACAAAATATGTCTGTTGTAAACTCAAAGATAGATAAGCAGACAGGACGAGTACAAGCCACAGTCAAGGGGAGTTTTCCAAAAGATGGTTTGAATTTAAGTAGATATAAAAACGATCAGGCTGCATTAAAAAACTATCTTGGACATATGCCTGATTCTTTACAAAAGCAACTTGACTATATGAGTAAAGAGGGAACAGTACAAAGAGAACTTGTAATGGTGCCTTATGCAGTAGAAGTGCATACTTCATATTCAAGAAAAGTTGAAGTTATACCTCCACCACCTGCCCAAGATCCTAAGCCAAAGGGAGGTATAATTATTGATGATGTGATAGGTTGTCCGTCATATCTTACATGGACAGAAATAGATCATGATAAGGTAGTTACATCAGAAACATACTTCACAGACAGTAAAGGAAAAGAATATAAATATAATAAAGTAACATGGAAACCACATAAATACAGATACAGAATAGATTTTACAACAGACGTAACGATAAC
Organism: uncultured Peptostreptococcaceae bacterium; assembly: GCA_963521605.1. GTDB lineage: Bacteria > Bacillota > Clostridia > Peptostreptococcales > Filifactoraceae > Peptoanaerobacter. The sequence goes on from CAUQVF010000001.1 coordinate 49,705, forward strand.
AGATGCAAAAGGAAGAAACTTAAAGACTAACAGTATCAAATCAGGTTATGGTTTTAAGGTTGAAACAAAGACCACTCATAAGGTAAGCGGTGGCGATGGAAGACCGCATACCTTGGAGCTAAATATAAAGACTCCTCAGTTAGCGTATGAACAGCATGATTGGAATATGACACATATTTATAAAAATCAGCCTAAAGTAAACTATTTGAAATCTACAGGTCAATGGTCGTATGACACACCTGTAAATCCACTTTCAAAGACCAAATCAAATGTAATTTATACTGATAGGGAACTTGAAGATGGTAAGCATAAGATATTTATTGAAGTAAAAAATATTTCAGTTGCCGGTAGATATTTATGTACTAAAAACTTTGAAGAACTAACAATTAAAGGCAACATGTACGAAGATTATACGGTTAATTAAATACATCTATCCATCCTAATTAAAGGCTGACATTTTGTCGGCCTTTAAAATATTGATAAAAAAACATATTGGAAAATATGCTTTTTTATCAGTATTTTAATACAAGTAATTTAGGATTTATTTTTCAATATTAAAAGAAAGGTGATTAATTTATGATACTATTTATATCGAATAACGAGAGTATAAATTTTGAAAATAATGAGATAAAAAAAGTAAAACTTAAAGCTGAAGCTATAAAGATAAATGTAAAAAACTTCAAATCAAAAGCTAAGGCAATAATTGTTGATGAAGAATATATTTCTTCAAATCCTGAACTATTTGATTATTTAAAAGACAACTTACAAAATCAGCTTATAATCTATAAGACATCAGATAATGAAATTGATTATCCGTATATCATAGATATAAACAAAGAAGAAAATATAGATCAACAGCTTGAAAATTTAATAAGAAAACTTGAAAATATTGATATTAAATCTGAAGAAAAAATAAGTAAGAATAAGAAATTCAATGACAATAACAAAAAGATATCTCAAGAAATCAAAGATATGATTAGTCAGTTAAGTAGCCCAGAGACAAAAAATCAAGATAGTGATGAAAAAGAAAGTGCTGATGATACTGATGAACTGTCGTTTAATAATATTCTTGAAAAAGAAAATAAGAATGATAAATTAAGCGATGATGTAGAAGAGAAAAGTGAAGTAGTTAAAACACAAGATGATATCCATATACAAGAAGAAAAGAAAGAAAATATCCATACAAAAGATGACATTGATATAAATGACCTATTAGAGGAAAAAACTGAAGAAGAAAGCAAGGCTAATTCTTATGAATTAGCAAAAAGTGAACTACTCAGAGGATTTGATGATATTACTAAAGCTAATAAAGGTAATAACAGCAATAATTTTACAAGTAAAAACAACTCCGGAGACAATAAAAATATAGAAAGTAAGAAACTTGCAAATCTTGAAAAGATAGCAAGAAGAAAAGCTGAAGAAAAAGAAAAGAAAAAGAAACAACATGAAAAAAATAATATTGTAGTTACCAAAACACAAGAAAATAAATCTCCTAAAGAAGATATTGACTTGGAAACAATAGATGCAGTAAAACATGATGTGGACATCCAAAAGAAGAAAGAAAGTGAATTAAAAAATTTAATTGATGGATTTGAAGATGCAGCACATGTTAAAAAAGAAAAGATTGATGAATATTTGAATAAGCAATATTCACCAACAAGTCAAAATGACAATATATACATGTCTGTAAATTCTGTCCAAAAAGAAAAAAAGTTTGATTTTAATTTTAAAATACCTAAATTGGGGGGTATAAAAAACAAAAAAGATGAAGATACTTTGAGTCCAAACATATCTGTTCCATATAATCAAAATTTCATCATAAATACAAATGGTGAGATTGCAGTTGTAGGTGGATTTAGAGGAGTAGGTACAACATATTGCTGTTTTAAGATAGCAAATTCTTATCCTAATGTAAAAGTAGGCTATGTACAATATATTGAAGATGAAATTGAAATAAGTATATTAAAAGAAGCAAAAGAAAAGGGATATATAAATGATAATATCAATATATATTCTGCTTCAGAAAAGCTGTCAGCATATCAAAACAGCGATATAGTTATAGTTGACTATGGCTATTTCGACAAATTTAATAATTCGCTGATGCTTGATTTTGAGAGGACTTCTAATAAATACTTTGTAGTAAATTACAGCTTTAATAAATTTACTTCAATAAACAATGCAATAAGCTACAGTGCATATAATCCGAATTTCATCACGATATTTAATATGTATGATGAAACACAGCTTATTAATCTTCAAAAAGAATTTAAAGATTTAAACATTCAGATTTTCGGATTTAGGAATCTTATATAAGGAGATGAAACTTATGAAAAGAATACTGAGAGTTACAGATAAAGAAACAAAAGAACAATATGACTTTGACTTTAATGAGGTATCAAAACAGGAGTATAGACATGAAATATATGGAGATACAGTTTTTCTTATTATTGAAACTTTAAATGATAATAGAAAGTTTATGGCTGACAAAGTCAGCCTTGAATATATTGAAATAAAAGGATGATTGATATGGAAAAGATAAACTTATCAAGACAGGCAACTTTAGAACTTCTAAGAAATACATCAAAAGGATTTTATGTAAAGCATTCACAGGAAATGGTGGATGCTTTTAATTTTGCAACAGAAAACTTTAGAGATGATAAAGAAATCTTTAAAGAGATTGTAAGGCTTAATGGAAATTCATTAATCGTTGCTGATATTGAATTAAAAAAAGACAGAGATATCGTATTAACTGCGATAAAATCTGATCCAAGAGCTTTGCAATATGCAGATGTAAGATTTAAAGATGATATAGAAATAGCCCTTAATCTTGCAAAAATAGATAAGTATTTTTTAAATTATGCTTCTGACTATGCAAGAGAAAAGGTAGAGTGGATGAGTGACGAAAGAATAAACCAAGAACTTGACAAGATAGAAAAAGGAAAAAGTATTGAAAAAGAAAATAGAGGATTTTCAAAAGATGTAGTAGAAGAACTTGAAAAATTCTATAATATGAAAATAGAAAAAATCAATGAAAATTTCAACAAAAATATTGAAGATGATTTTTTTAGAGACTTCCCTGGAGATGATATTAAAGCAGAATTTTTAAATGTATCTCCTATAATTGATGAATATGAACAGATAAGATAAATAATATGATAGAAGCGTATAGGCTTCTTTTTTTATTGTCAAATAAGGTAATATTGACATTGTTTCATATTATGTGTAAAATACACTTATACTAAGATTTCAAGTTTTCCTATAAAGGGGTAATAAGATATGGAACACATAATAGATGAAAGAACATTACCAAGATATCTAAAAAATGATATTGAATCATATAGACAGGCAATTGAAGATAAAAATGAGTTGCTTGCAAATGATTATTGGTGCGAACTATATGGTTCGATAAATTCAGCAATGTGGGATAGGGAAATTACTGAAGATGTCGCTAAGTACCTAAGGGATAAATATTTGGGGATATAATATAGTGTTAAATAAAATAAGGTGAGTTAAAATGATTGATTTTACAAAATGCAAAGTTAATATCTATAAAGCCTATGGTGGGGCAAACGGAAGTAAAATAGGAATAATCTATAATGATGTGACTTATATGCTGAAGTTTCCTCCTATAGCAAATAAAAATAAGGATATGAGTTATTCAAACAGCTGTATAAATGAATATGTATGTTGTAAAATTTTTAATATTCTTGGTATTAATGCTCAAGATACATTACTTGGAAAATATAATGATAAGATAGTTGTTGCCTGTAAAGACTTTGAACTTGATGGTTTTAAATTAAAGGAATTTGCAACTATAAAAAACACTATAATAGACTCTCCAAGGAATGGATATGGTGTAGAACTTAGTGAAATTTTAGAAACTATAGATGAACAACCTTTAGTTGATCCAATAGTTTTAAAAAAATTCTTTTGGGATATGTTCGTTGTAGATGCTTTGCTTGGAAATTTTGATAGACATAATGGAAATTGGGGTTTTCTAATAAATGAAGAAAATAAAAAGGTTAAGATAGCACCTGTATATGATTGTGGCTCTTGTCTATATCCGCAAAATACACAAGAAAATATGAAAGTAATATTAAATGACAAGAAAGAGATTGAAGATAGAATTTATTCTCGACCAACTTCAGCTATAAAATATAATGACGTTAGATTAAACTATTTTAATTATTTAAGCAATACAAATGATAGAGATTGTATAAACTCTTTAAAAGACATATATGTAAAAATTGACATGCAATCAATAAATAAAATAATTGATGAAACACCATTTATAACGGATTTAAACAAAGATTTTCTTAAGTTTATGGTAAAGCAAAGAAAAGAAAAAATTATTGATCATGCTGTAAATTCTTTACTAAAAAAAGAAAAAACATATTCAATCTATAAAGAAGACTTGAAAGAAATAGGAAAAATATTAGATGACAATATTAATTTTGAAAAAGAAAAAAATATTGATGATGATTTGATAAGATAACTTAATAAAAATAAATTACTGAGAAGCTAATTATGGCTTCTCTTTTTTATTTGAGGTAAACAATGAAATATGGATATTTAAGAGTGTCCACTCGTGAACAAAATGAGTCAAGACAACTTGAAGAGTTGATAAAATATGTTGACATTAAAAATATATATTTAGACAAAACAAGCGGTAAAAATTTTGACCGGGAACAATATAAAAAGTTAAAAGAGAAAATTGTTCCTGGAGACGAAATCTATTTCAAAGAATTAGACCGCCTTGGAAGAAATAAAGTAGAGGTCAAAGAAGAATTGGAGTATTTTAAAAAGAGAAATGTATTGATACATTTTTTAGATATTCCAACAACTATGATGAATTTTCAAAACTTTGGAGACATGCAACAAACTCTAATGGAAATGATAAACTCAATCCTTATAGAAGTATTTTCAACTCTTGCCGAGACGGAGTACAAAAAAATACGCCAAAGACAAACTGAGGGCATAGCAATAGCAAAAGAAGATGGAAAGTATCAAAATTGTGGACGTAAGAAAAAAGATATAGATAAAAACTTTGAATTTTTATACAAACAATATAAGGAAGATCAAATAAATGCTGTAAACTTTGCAAAAATGATGAATTATAGCAGGACCACACTTTATAAGAAAATAAAAGAGTATGAAAATATAACATAATAATATCTAATCTTTCTATACAATTACTTGACTAAAAAGTGTAAACAAAAGGTATACCTTTTCGCTTACACTTTTATAAAGCGTCAAACACTGATTGTTTCGGTGAGAATTTTCAAAAAAAGTGTAAACCTACTGCACATGACCTTTTCTTTACACTTTTAGAAAAAAATGAAAATAAAAAAAGGAGAATAACAATGGAAAATTTAATAGGTAAAAAATGGGGAGAATTAACATCTAAAGAACAAAAAGTATTGCTTTCGATAGCAAATACCATAGATGGTAGAACTGGGAATACTATGAATGAAACGGGAGAGTGTATTATTGACTTTGAGGGTACTGAATACTCAATTTCAGGAAAGAATGTATCTATGGAAGATGAATATTCTTTAGAAATAGATGATAATGCTATTATATATAATTCAAATGAGGGGATTATTGAAGATGATTTGATTAGATAATAAGCGGAGAGGTTGGTATTAACACATGAAAAACAAGGATTTACAGAGAACCACTGTTTTAGATTTTATTTTAATTATATTCATGATATCTGTTTTAACTGTAATGTTTCATACATTAATATTTTTTCTTTTATTTAGGGCATTGGATTTAGTAATTTCCCTAACTCCATATTTTCTTTCATGATGGAATAATATGAAGCATTTTATATAAAATGGTAGGTACTTATTTCAAATCTTTACTTATATTCATAAAGTATATTTTAGCTTAAAAAATTCAAATGATGGAATAATTGAAATAATTGAAGATGATTTAGTTAGATAATGATAATGTAAGTGCTAAAACTCAGATTGACAAACATCATTATTTATGGTAGAATCCAATTAAAGATAGGTGGACTGACACCTTAAAATCCAAAATTCTTGTCGGACGAATGTGCTGATGGTTGGCAGACAACAGAAAAAACTGTGTTCTTGTTAGACGAATGTGCTAATTGGTTGGTGGACAACAGAAAAATCAGTCATTAAAAGGAAGTATATAACATCGAGGTGTTTTTACTTCCTTTTTAAATTTTTAGGAGGCTTCATTGGATAAAAAAACAGCTATTAATATCATAACAAATTGTGCAAAAGACTATGAAAAAAATCTTGTAAATAAGAATATCCTGTTTATATTTAACAACAATTCAAAAATGGACTTTTTTGAAGCTGTATTTCTTCCAAGACACTTTCTACACCTTACTGGTATTAAAGTTACTAATATCAAAAGTAGTGATTTTTATAAAATGTGCTTAAATAAAAAACTAAGTTTAAAAAATATTCAACTCTCGAGCGATGGTACAACATCAATGAAATTAGATGTTTTGCAGAAGCTTATGAACTTAAAAAGCAATGTAAAAATGATTGGAGAATACAACAATAGTAAAACTTTATTAGTAACTGAAAAGCTAATAGGAAATATATATGCAAGCATGGGTTTTATAAAACCTATAGACTCTAATTATTATGTTCCCAATACTATATTAAAAGAAGATATAAGAGATATAAGTTTAAAACCAATAAAAAATGTAGTCGCTATCTTTGAAAAGGAGATAAAATCTGATTTATATAATTTGTTATATTTAAACAAAAAAATAGATATAACTGATTTAAAGGTACCTCAAGATGTTCTTTCTAAGATAAATCCTAATATTTTTGAAAAAGAAAATAATATAGGCTTAATATCTGAAGATAACTATCTTAATAAGATTAATATAAATGAAGAAAGTATTAATGAAATAAAACATCATAATATTGATGATGATTTGATTAGATAACTTAATATAATAGTAACTTATGGAGAAGCTAATTATGGCTTCTCTTTTTTTATTTTCAATATTAATAAACATAAAATCAGGAGGAATTTATGAATTTAAAAATAAAAAATAAGGGTGTGTTAATTGCTCTAATAGTTTTATTTATAGTAATTATATTAGCTGTAATCTTATTTCCAAAATTCAAAAGCGGATTTACAGGTGTTACCAAAAAAGTATATCAACTTAAAAAATCTGTTCCAGCAAAAACTAAAATCACAAAAGATATGATTGAAGAAGTCGAATTTCCACTTGACTATATTAAGGATAGTAATGTAGTAATATCTGATGAAACTGAAATAATTGATAACTATTCCAAAGTAGATATATCAAACAATGACATAATATCAAAAGATAAAATTACAAATAAGGATGATGTAGCCTTGTTTTCAAAAGGCAACCTTGTCGGAGTAACTGTTGCCACATTATCATCGTCTGTCGCAGGAAAAATAACTTCAGGTGATATGGTAAAGGTATATGGATATGTAAAAAAGGAAACTGAAGCAGGTGTAGTTAATGAAGTAATTGCACCAAAAGAACTTGCAAAACTTGAAGTTGCATATATATTGACTTCTCAAGCTAAAGATACCAACAGCCAAGATGCAAAAGACAAGTCAAATATAGTGCCTAATGTTGTTGTACTAAAAGTAACTAATGAAAAAACAAACAACGGAACTTGTGAAATTAGAATACTCAGGAAAGATACATTTAGAAAAAATAAACTGATAAGGTGATATCCATGCTTATAGAAATTAACGAAGCACAAGCAAAACTTGTAAAAGAAGCATTACTATCTTTTATAGGAGATAAAGACTTATGGGAAGAAAGATTGGATGAGTTAGATTCTTTTCTTGGTGAAGAAAAAGCAAAAGAAGCTATAGGAAATATATTTACTAATATAGGTACTGTATTGGAAAAGTTTACAGATGTTGAAAAAGTTGATGAAACATACGGATATGATATGGGGCTTGCACAAATTTTTCAAGAGGACATCTATAAACATATTACTGATGAATATGAACTTGAGATATAAAAAAGGAGCTAAAATGATAGTATCAGTATTTGGAAAAAACGGATCAGGAAAATCTACTGTTGCAATACATCTATCACAGTATTTATCAATGCAAAATAAATTTGTTGGTCTTATATCTTTAGAAAGGAGATATGGTTCTATACAAAGAAGTTTAGGTGTTACAGTACCTGAAAGCAGGTCTATTTTAAATGCACTTTCACAAGAGGACATTAAGGAGTATTTTACTAAATATAACGATAGTATGTATATCTTATCCTTGGCGGATGAAGATGACATAACAAAGTATGACGCTATAACAAAGCTGACAAAGGATGAAAAAATCTTATTAGATTTCTTTAAAAAAGTAAATCAACTATTTGACTATGTAATTATAGACTTAACAGAGATGATAATTGATAACTTCACCTATTTTGCAATAAAACACTCAGAAAAACTTATAAACGTAACGGAAAGCAGACCTGAAGCTTTATCATTTTCAGAATCTCATAGATCAGTCATACAGTCGTTAATTGATAAAAGTAATATTATTGAAATAATAAATAAGCACGAGGAGTCCATTATAAACCTGCCAACCATAGAAAATATTTATGGTAAGGTGGATATGGTTATAAACTTTGATTTTAATATTTTAAAAAATGAGAGAGAAAATACAATTAATAAAAAATTACTTCAAGATATGAAAAATCTTGAACACCTTATAAACAATAGAAAAGTTGAAAATAAAAAAAGTATTATATCAAAAATACTTAGGAGATAAAATATGGAAGATATCAGTTTTTCAGGAATTAAAGAAAATAACATAGAAACGGAGTCTAATAAAGATTCTTTAAATTCCTTGGATGAAGTATATAACAGGGATATGGACAGTATAAGGGATGAACTCATAAAAAGATATGGAGATACCATAACAGAACTTGTCCAGGTAAAAAGTGAACAAAATGTAAAGGCAATACAATCTTATCTTGAGATAGTATTACTTGAATCTTTTTCTAAATATTCTCAAAATATAACTCAGATATATAATGATATATTTGGCTTTGCCTTTATAGATGATTGGCTTAATAATCCTAAGTTTGAAGAAATGAATGGAAATTCTTGGGATAACATAGAGGTGATAACATCGGATGACTTTTATATATTAGAAAAAGGGTTTACGTCTCCAGAACACGCTAAAAATATAATAAAAAAAATGATGGCACTTGGAGGTGCTATCTTAGACGAAGCATCACCAACATTAGACTCTTTCATTGGTACAGGACTTAGATTAACAGCTTCAATAACACCTGTAGTTGATGATGATGTGGGTGTTACTTTTTCGCTAAGAAAGTTAAAAGGAAAAAAAATAACTGTAGATGAATTGATACACAAATATGACTCATATTCAAAAGAGGAAACAGAATTTATAAAAACATGCCTGAAAAATGGCGTGTCTATACTGTTCGGTGGGGCGACATCATCAGGTAAATCTTCAGATATGTCATCTTTTTTAGAAGATGTATTACAAGATAATAAATTGAGATGTTATACCATAGAAGAAAATACAAGAGAACTTGACTTTATTGTAAAAAATCAAGCTGATAAACAGATATCAAGGACTATACACACTAAGACAAGATACTCTACAGCTAATAACTCACATAATACCTTAAATGTAGACCAGGACTTATTGGTAAAAACAGCCTTAAGATATCATCCCGATATTATAGTACCTGCCGAAATGCGTGGCAAGGAAGCCAAAGAGGCGATAGATGCATCTCAAACAGGTCACACGATTGTATCATCTGGTCATGTAAAATCAGTTACAGGTGCATATAAAAGGCTTCTTTCAATGGCACAAAAATCTGATAGTATGTCACTATCTGAAGACAGCCTAATGGAAGCAATAATCGAAGCATTTCCTATCGTTGTATTTAAAAGGCAGCTTAAAGAAGATAAGTCAAGAAAATGTGAAAAAATCTTTGAAGCAGTGAAATGGGATAAAAAAGAAAAAAAGGTAGTTGGAAATATACTATACCGCTATATGAAAGCCGGTACAATTGCTGATAAAAATGGGAATTTAAAAGTTATTGGAGAACATAAAAAACTTGCCTATCCATCGTTTAAACTATGTCAACAGCTATATGAGGGCGGATTGGATGTAGAATATATAAAAGCAAATGTAAATCCACATTTTAAAATAAGCGAAGAAGTTGACTATATAGAAGACTATATAGTATATGATTCGAAGGAGGTAAAAATAGATGTTTAAGAGACAATCTTCTAATATAAAGAGGTCAATGTTTGCTAAGAAAAAGAAATCCAACAACTTCATATCTAAAAAAATTGATGAACTTACTTCAAATATTGAGTTTTTAAATAAAGTAAACTATGACTTCAGTATGAATGAAATTAAAGTAATCTTAATTATACTTTCTGTAGCAGGTATTGTACTTGGAATTATCTTCAAAAACTTCTTTATATCAATAACAATGTTTATTATATTTCCAATATGCTATCTTGAATACTTGAATTTTAAGAAAAATCAAATAGCAATAAGAATAGAAAAGCAGGTTATAAAATACAGTGAACTGATAAAAAATTCATATCTTGCAAATCATGACATAAGAAGAGCCATAAAAGAAAATATGAACAGATTTGCTGAACCTATAAAATCACTATTTGATGAGTTTATAAAAGAAGTTGAAATATACAACTACTTTCCCAAAGATGCTATATTAAATATGAATAAAAAAATAGAAACACCATCGCTTAAAAAGTTGACTGAACAACTTGCACTTTGCGAGGAAGATCGCAGATTTGATAATTCACTACAAGCAACTACAATGTTATTAAATGACAGGAAGTCATTTTTAACAATTTGGGAATATAAGTCAAAAACAATGATACAAGTATTTGCATCAACAATAGTGTTGATGAATGTTCTTATAGCACTGCTTGTATATGGATATGGAGATATTGGTGCTACTTTTTCAAAGCACTTTTTGTTTAAACCTATGCTTGCAATATTCATGACTATGCAAGCTGTACTATTTTTAAAAATGCTTAGAAAAGTAAACTCAATTACAATATAAGGAGAATATTTTATGTATAGAATAATATTTCCGCTTATAATTATTGTCATATTTTTCATACTATACAATATTTTTAGTATATTGTTTAATGTTGAAAAAAAAGATGCAATTAAATCCTTTGAAAAAGCAAAGATAAAAAAGAAAGTATTTAAAAACCCAAAATATATATTTGCAAAATATATAAAGCTGTCCAAATATTCAAGAGATGAGTTTGAAGCAAAACTATTTTCTTTAAACATTGAAATAACTCCTGAACAATGGATTAGTAGAAATATATTTGATTTTATGCTTTTTATCCCAATTGTATTATTTTTTCTTGTAACAAAAAATATAGTAATGTCTGTAATTATGCTTGTATTAGGTCTTATACTATTTTTTGATTCAATGGATAAAATCAATAGGATGTTAAATACAAGAAGAATAAAAATAGAACAAGAGGCACCAAGCCTTATACGTTTTTTCATGGTATCACTAAAAAATACTTCAGATATAAAGATGATATTTGAACATTATGTAGAAATAGCATCGTATCTTAAACGTGACGTAGAACTTACTATCATTGATATGAACTCTATGAGAAATCAAAAAGATAATCTTATAAGGTCCCTTGAACTACTTGATGACAGATTAAATACTCCGATTATGAATGATTTCATAACCGGTCTTATTAATGTCACTATGGGTAAAAATCAAGAAAGCTATTTTATGTTACTTGAAAGAGAATTAAAAGATTTGTCTATGCTTAATCTTGAAAGAACGAGTAAGAAGATAGAAAAGACAGTGAGAAATTACTCTCTTATATTAATTGCATATTTCGTAATATTTTCAGTGACGGAATTCATAGTATTTATAATATCAGCATTTACTTTTTAATTAAAGGTAAGTGCTGATTTTTTTAATCCTAAATACAAGTATATTTATACTAAATATATTTGTATTTGAGATTAAAAAGGAGGAGGATAAAATTTAAAACAATTATTGATAATAGCACAGTTAATCATATTATAATAGTTTTGGAGGAAAAAATAATGTTACAAAAAGCAATCATTAAATCACAAGTATTAAAAAATCAAGTAATTGGACGCATATCTAATGAAAAAGGTGAACCTGATGGCGGTGGACTTTCTTGGCTTGCAAAATTAGGTATCGGATTTTCTATTCTTGCCTTAATTGCAGCGACCCTTAATGCACTATTTCCGGGAATACTTCAAGCAATATTTACTAAAATTCAATCATTTTTTGCATAAAAATCAAAGGGTGATTAAAATTGAAAAAGAAAAATATATTATGTTACCTTGCTAAACTTATTGAGTCAAAAATACAAAAAAAGTTGAAAAATGAGGATGGATATATAGAACTGTTTTTTATTATCATAGTTTTCTTTTTCTTATTAAGTGTGGTGATATCAGTATCGCCACCTTTTATATTAAGAGAAAAGCTTAATATTATTGCTACAAGAGTTGTTGAACGTGTGGAATATGACGGAAAAATTACTCCTGATACCCATAGTTTTGTAAATGATTTAATCAATCGTGCTAAGATAAATGACAAAGGTGTAAATTACGCCTTTAACGGTAATATAAAGCCCAATGGGAAGATACAGTTAAGAGATGAATTTACTTTTTCAATAAATGCAATTGAAAAAATAAAGTTAAGTGGATTTGGAGATTTTACCTATGATATGAACATACAAAAAGAACAAACAGGTGTATCTGAAGTCTTTTACAAAAAATCTGAATTACAATGAGGTGAAATATCATGATGAACGATGAAGATAATGGCGGATTTACCTATATGATATTGCTCTCCGGATTATTTCTTACACTTTTTTTTATAACATTGATCATAGATTACTATGGTGTCCATAGCCTAAGAAATACTGTAGCTTCAGAATTTAAAAATATTGCTGTAAATGAAATAAATATAAATCTTACTGATGAGTATTCTTCAGATTACATTGCAAATTTTGATACACCTGATAAGGATAAGTTAATCAGTAATATTAAAGATATATTTGTCAACGAGATGAGAAATAAGAAAAATATTGATATTACAGTAAACACTATAGAAATAAATAATCCAAGCACTTCGACAATGACATGTAAATTTGCCGGAACATTTAAATATGCACCAATGCTTGGTAACAAAACTATGGTATTTGATATGCCGGTGGAAGCAAAAGCTAAGGTAATTAGATTTGACGAAGATTAGGGAGATGAATATGGATATATTTAATATTACTTTTTTAATAATACTGATGATAGCAACATATACAGATATAAAAAATAGAATAATCTCAAATAAACTAATGCTATTATCGTTTATTTTAGGAATAATATTAAACATTTACTATAAAAGCTACAGTTATATAATTGTCTCTTTAATTCTATTTTTAATCCTTACATTTTCACCAATTAAAGGCGGTGGAGATGTAAAACTGCTCAGTATAGCATCATTATATGTAAGATATAAACTGGGCAGTTTTTTTTATATACTCTCCATAGTATCTTTAATATTACTTATCACCTATAAACTGATGAAAAAAAGTTTAAGTAGAATGCCATTAGCACCTTATGTGCTAATGACGCATATACTAAACGAGATATTTTTTATTTTTCAATATTAAGGAGTAGATCTTATGTCTAAATTTGTCAGTGCAGATATAATAAAAAAAATCAATAATATGCCAATTATGGATTATATAAAAAAGGTTGGTATAGAAGTAAAGCAAGTTAGCCCAAATAATCCTGATTATTTCAAGATACCACATAATGGTGGAACATATATAACACCATCTAAAAATGTATGGAATTGCTTTGCGATGAAAACAGGAAGTAAAAGTGTTATTCAATTTGTCCAATTTATTGATAATGTATCTTGGAAAGAAGCTGTAGATAAGATTGTAGATCTTTATAATTTACAAGAAAATAAAAAGGATCATAAGATGTCATTTAATATTGAAAAAGAAAAAATATCAGAAATTATACCTAAGAAAACAGATGCAGTAAATGAAAAGAAAGAATTTATACATCCTGAAAAGGCAGAAAATAATAAGAGGGTATTTGCATATCTACATCAAACAAGAGGCATTGACAATGAAATTATACAAAGAGCATTTAACGAACATAAGATATATCAACAAGCAAAAACAGGCAATATAATATTTAAAGTTATGGACTATGATTCAAACTTTGTTGGTGCATCTTGGAATACAACGTCTAACAAAGAAGAACATAGAGGAATGAAAGGATTTACGGGAGGCTCAAAAAGAGATTATCCATTTGAATTTAAAGGGAAAAATAATAAGCTGTATATATTTGAGTCACCTATTGATATGATGAGTTATATGACAATTCAAAAAAATAATAATAATTACATCAATATCAAAGATTCAACTTTTATAGCAACCTGGGGAATTAATAGTAATGAAATGATATTAAAGTATCTTGAAAAAAATCCTAATATAAAAAATATCACAATAGGCTTTGATAATGATAAAGATGGCTATAAACTGATAAATGGTGAAAAAATACCTTGTAATCATGGACAAGAAGCTGCAAAATCATTAAAAGAAGAATTGGAAAAATTTGATAAAAAGTATATAGTAGACATAGAAAAGCCTACATTAAAAGACTTTAATGATGACCTTGTAAAAAAAAATAATATTGAAAAAGAAAAAATTGTGACTGAGACTAAAAAAGATATAGTTGAAATAAATAAAACAGAAGAAAAGAAAGAAATATCTCCTGAAAAAAAGTCAAATTTATTAGATAAGTTATATGCTGAAGAACAAGCTATAAAAAATGAAGCAAAAGCTGTTATAAATTCAATTGAAGAGATGCAAGATAAGTTAAATGAAATGAAAAAAAGCTATGAATCTACAATGACTCAGATTATTCAAACTAAAAATAAAATCATAATAGAACAAGAAAAACATTATGAAGAAATTATAAAAAATAATGCCTATATAATGATAAGTGCAGGTGTAGATATAGACATAGTTCATCAGGCAACAAAAGTGCCTACAGATAAGCTTGAAGCTATGCAAAAAGAAGTTGTACAGCAAACACAGCATATTATGTATGGTCAGACTCCTAAGATTGATTATGAATTTGATAAAAACCTTGAAATAGACGAAGAATATTATCCGGTTCTTGAAAAATCCTAACACATCTAACATAAATACCTGATAGGTTTATGATGTGGTATTGATAGGTTTATGATGTGTTTGTGATAGGTTTTTGATATGTTATTGATAGGTTTATTTTATATAGCAAATATTCGATAAAAATAAATTAATCAAGTATTTTCAATATTCTTTAACTATTTTTGATGGGTTTATGATACATTATTGATAGGTTTGTAATGTATTATTGATATGTTTGAGATATGTTTATGATACCCTATTGATAGGTTTTTGATATGTTATTGATAGGTTTGTGATATAGTAAAAAAATATGTTATTGATATTTTACTGTAGCATACCAAATATGTATTAAAAAATCACACTTCACAATAAAATATATCAGTAAGCCTATAAATCATAACTTTAAATATATATAATTTACACCTTTAAAAGTAAATTTTTTTATTTTTTTCAATATTAGATTTTTTAAATGATAATTTTATCATTTAAAAAATCTTTAAAAAGATTCAAAAAGAAAATATATAATCCTTTATATATTTTCTTTTTGAATTTTATTCATTTATTTTAAATAAAAATTTTTTTACCATGTGTTTTTTTCTTTTGCAAGAAATACGAGCTTGTAAAGCTCGTGCAAAAATCTTCGATTTTTGGAGTGTAAATCCGGGAAGTTTCCCTCGCCCTCTGTACTACAAAAATCGAAGATTTTTCTTTTAATTGAGAATATTATCATTTACTAAAGTAATATAAAGGAGAGATTATGGACAGTATTTTTATAAAAAAAGATGATCTACCTGTAAGTAATACTAAGCTTATAAATATAAGAATAGAACATGATTTATACAAGCTTATAAAAAAAGAAGCAATCGACAATGATATGTCTATAAAAAATTTACTGTTATACTCTGTATTAGCAAAAATGAAAAAAAGAAATACCATATCTGATCTTTATATGATTGATCAGCATAATATAAATGCCTTGATATTCCAAGTAAGAAAAATCGGTGTGAATATTAATCAGATAGCAAAAAAAATTAATTCCGGAGAGATAAAAGAGTTTAACTTCGATAAAGTCATAGATAAATTTGAAGACATAGAGAAAAGTTTTGAGGACTTTAAAAACAATGTCAGAAAGGTAAAATAGCTTTGCCAACTATTACAGACTTAACATATAATAAAAATACAAATTCAAAGAGAAACCAGTCTTTAAAAGCTATGAAAACAAGAATATCCTATGTTTTTAACAAATCTACAGTCTTAGGTTCCAATACTATTAATCTTGATAGTGTCAATGATATATTCAATCAATTTATGAGTACAAAAAATGAATTTAATAAACTTTCAGGAAATAACTTTGTACACTATGCTATATCATTTAGTGAAAAAGATACTATAGGTAAAAAAGAAGTTGTTGAGATAATTGATAAATTCCTTGAAGATAAGAGATTTGATGGATTTGAAAACTTTTATGGAATACATCAAGATACCGACAACATACACTGTCATCTTCTTATAAACAGTGTAAACAGCGTAACAGGTAAGAAATGGCATCTTGATGATAGAAAAAAAGACTTTTTGGACATGGAGATAAAATTAAATAAGATAGCCCTTGACTATGGATGTAAAGTTCCGGATAAGATAGCAAAGATACTTAAAATAAAGCAGGAAAGAAAGATAAATTCTAAAAAGACAGCCCAGGAGAAAAAAGAATATGAAGAAAACTTAAAAATTAACAATAAGTCATGGAAGCAAAAAACTAAAAACACTATTGAATATCTAATAAAAAATTCTGTAAGTATGGAAGATTTTATTAACAACTCAAAAATGGCAGGATATAGGATTTATCAAAATAAATCAGGACAATATATAATAAATATAAGAGATATAAACAAGAAGATATCTCTTGAAAAGTTGGAAATTAATCAGGAAGAAATGTCCAGGAGATTTGATTTTAATAAAAAAAATATTGATCCTGAAATTATGAGAAAAAACATTGAAAAACTATCATCTATTAATAGATTCAGCGAAAAGTTTGAAAGAAAAGATGATAAATACTACAGAAATAATTTTGAAAATAAAAATATGCAGCAATATTACAAAGACTTAATTGCAGTCATAAATAAGTCAATTAGAGAAAATCCAAATTTGACTGAAGATTATGAAAGAAAATTATACTGCGTAATAAAGTATTGCCTTAATACAAGTAAGACAATGCAAGAAGCTGTAGATAAAATTAAATACTTAGGATTAGATGTAAGTCTTGATAAAAACTCTATATTATTAGATGCAGGAGATATAAAAATATCTTCAGACTATCTAAAAATTGATAGTGATCAAGAACTTGATAAGCCTTTTTCTTGGAAATATGAACTTTTTAAAAAAGTAAATGAAGCCAAGTACAAATCTGTAAGTAAAGAAGATTTTGAGATGAGGCTTGCTGAGGATGGTATAACAGTAAAGTATAATGATGAAAGAAAATATATTACTTTTACAGACAAATTTGGTAATAAACGCAGAAACAATAAGCTATATCCTCCGGAGAGATTTACAAAAGAAGCATTTGAAGAAAGGTTTGAAAAAAATCGTCAATATATGGAATCAAGGAATAAAGCTAAGATGGAATACGAAGAAAAAAAGGAATTATATGAACAAAAATATAAAGAAACTCAGACAATATACTCAATAGGATATATATTTAAAATTATTGATGGAATGAGAAGAAAAAAGACAGGAGGTAAGGTAAAACTACTTAGTAACTCTTTAAGTGATAGGAAGAACATTAGAGCTGAGATTAAAAAAGGGAACAGCTTGGGTTATGAGCAAGAAAGGTAAGGTGATTTATGACATCTTATGAACTTTTGATATTAAAATTCTTATATCAAAATAAGGCTACGAGTGATGTGTTTTGTGTTACAAAATCAAATATAAAATCACAACTTAATGAAAAAAAGTTAGTATCAGAAATTACTTTTCACAGAAAGATTAAAATGCTTGAAAAAGAACAGTATATAGCAGAGGGGGGGCGTGATGGGAAGAAAAAAAGATACTATATAACAGAAAAAGGAATTAATGTATTAAACAGAAATATTTAAATTTTAATTTTTTGTGGCACTTAAAAGTGTCATTTTTTATTAAGGAGGAAACTATGAACAATGTTGTTATGATTGGAAGGCTCACAAAAGAACCTGAACTAAAATATACAGGCTCTAATAACACAGCTTTATGTAATTTTTCAATAGCTGTAGATAGACCTTTTGCAAAGAAAGATGATGAAACTACAGCAGATTTTTTTAATGTGTCTGTATGGGGGAAAATAGCTGAAACTTGTTCAAAATATCTAAAAAAAGGTAGACAGGTAGCTATAAAAGGAAGATTTCAAAACAATAACTATACTGACAAAGATGGAGTTAAAAGATATTCTGTAGAACTGGTAGCTGAACAAGTTGATTTCATAGACTGGGGAGATAAATCAAAGGAAGAAAAAAATACCATCGAAGAAAATCCGAATATAAATGAAAGCATAATAGAGGAATAAAACAGTTAATATATAAGGAGGAGTAAGATGAGAGAAGATCTACTGTTTATAGGTATTGGACAAGCAGGAAGCAACATTGCTTATGAGATGAAGCAAAAGGGATTTCAAACTTTTTATATTAACTCTACAAATGATGATGTAGATTTGCTTGATATACCTGATAATTTAAAATACCACATACCTGGTGCCACAGGTTGTGGAAGAAATAGGGCAAAGGCTTTAAATTACACAAAAGAACACTTTGAAAATATAGATAATATTATAAATACAAAATTCCCAATGTTTAAACATATTTACATTTGTTTTTCTACTGGTGGAGGTACAGGTTCAGGAATATCACCTGTACTACTTTCAATATTATCAAAAAAATACCCACATAAAAACTTAGGATATGTGGCTGTATTACCACATTCAGGAGAAAGTGTTGATGTAAAGACAAATGCCTTGGAGTGTTATTCGCAACTTCAAAAGCTTGAAGAAGTAAATAATAATTATTTTCTTGACAATAACTCAAATGTAACTGATTATATACAAATCAATAAAATATTTGCACAGCAATTTGATAAGTTCGTAAACATAACAAAAAATAAATCTGTCAAAGGAAATATTGATGATGACGAACTTGAAAAGTTGCTAAAAACAAAAGGAAATGTTGTATTTGCGACATATAAGAAAAATGTGCTTGAAATCTCACCAATATTTACTAAATGTGAAAAATCTTGTGAAAAAGTGTTTGTGATAAATAATGAAATACCTATTACACTTGATGTTATAACAGAAGTATTTTCAAAACCTGTAAGAATGTTTACAGGGTATAATGAAAAAGCTGAATCATCGTACGCAGGAATATTTGGATTACAAATGCCGCAGACACGAGTTTTGGAACTCCAAGAAGAAATATTAAAAGACAATGAAGCCATACAAAAAAGCAAGGAAAGCTATGAAAAGGACAAGCTAACTTTCATGATTCCTGACAGTTTAAAAAACAATGAAGATATAGTTAAGAAAAATAATGTACAATTTAACTTAGATGATGAATTTGATCTATTTACATTATAATATAAAAAATCTATTAAAAAAGGTGAATTAGGATGGTAGGAGAAATAAGAAATTCAACAGGAGGAATAAGCAGAGCAAGATATTTAAGAAATAAATCTAAATATACAAGAGAATATATCTCAGCAGTAACTGGAGTAAGTGTGAACGCAATGAACTCAATTGAACTAAATAAAGATAACTACAATCCAAATTATAGCACAGTGGCTAAATTAGCTAAATTCTTTAAAGTATCTATGCAGGAAGTATATGATGTTGATTTGAATTTAGTCGAGTTGGAAATGGGAGAAAATTATGAATAAAATAGCTAAACATATGTTATTTTTATTATGTATTATTTTTGCAATAAATATAGTAATAAAAGTATATAAAATACAGGCTGTAGAAAAGCCCAAATACAGTCAATATGTGTATATAAACGGAATTGAATTAAAGCTGAGGAACATTACAGATGAGAAAGCATATTTCAAGGATAACAACAATATTTTTAAACAGTATGTAGGGATGTTATATAAAGAAAATAACTCATATATGCTTCCGCTTAGAAAGACCTTTGATCTTGCAAAAATTTCATATACTGTAGATAATAATGGTGTCGTTTTGTCAAAAGACGACACTATTATTATTGGAAAATTTGATTCAAAAAATGTAAGTGTACTAAAAGATGGAATTGAAAAAAAGATAAAATTAGAAAAAGAAATAAAAAAGAATTTGGACAAAAGTATCTATGTACCTTTAGATATATTAAAACTACTAAACTTTAATGTACAAGTACAAGATACATCAACTGGTAAAATTATTGAAATAAAAGATAATGACTTACCTACTTCTACAATTACACAAGACTTAAAAGAAGAGTATAAAGATGTCTTTGAACATATAAAAAAATCTAAAGCAAAAGCAACAGGTATTGATATGGATATCAAAACTTTTATAAATAACAAGAATATTACAAGAGAAATGAGATTGAATAGAGAAAAAAGTAAGATATATATTCCATCAGGAGAATATTTGGAAAACTTCCACCTTGGGCAAATGCTGCTTTTAAAAAATGGTAAAATAATTGAAATTGCCAAAAGAGAAAAATCTACAGACTTTTTAAATTACTATGTAAACCAAGATACCTTGGATATCGCAGATGAGATAATCATTTTTTGTCCATATTGTAAAAGTAAATATATCATAAAGACACAAAATCCTTTTAAACCATGTGATTGTGAATTAAACTGAATAATCGGAGTAATGATATGACTTTATATGAAGAATTTTCTTGTAAAGACAAGTTTGAATTATATGAAAAGATACAAAATAATGATCCTACAGTAAAAGAACTAAAAAACTTTATATTGTATTCAAATATAAAAGAGATATTGTCTATAACTGAACTTAAATATATATCTCATTATTTAAGTAATGTTGAAAAGCTTCAAAAAGATAACATAGGGCTGATGTTCGTAACTACAAAAAATGAACCTATGTATTATGCAAGTATTGAAAAAAATTTAAATAAAATATGTGATATAATAAGGGATATATTATATTTACCTGTAAATAGTGTGTTTTTAATTAGTCCAAAAGATGAAAATAATCATTTTGCTTTGCAAAAACTTGAAGAAAAGTTGAATACATTTAATATAAATATTACAGCAAAAATTCAATATGACATAAAATCAAACAAAGTTTATGATGAATACAATTGTATTGAACCTATTAGAGTAAAAAAGATACCTTATAAAAATAATAAGATACTAAACACAAAAGATTACTCTGAATCTAAAGATTATGATGAATTTTTGGACTATTTTTTAAACAAGAAATATCCTGATAAGACAGTAGATAATATTAAAAATATAAAAGAGTATTTGAGACTTAAATACAAAAATAAAAAAATAGAAGTAGTTGGATATATAGCTATTGATAAAAATAAAAATATAATTAAAGAAAATATTGTATTTAAAGGTGGTGTCAATGCGTCTGTAGTAGAGTCTTTACCACTATATAGAGATATATTAAAAAATACAGATGCTTATAGTTTTATTGTATTCCATAATCATCCAAGCGGAATACCTACTCCAAGTGTAGAGGATGAAATACTTACAAAGAAGCTTATACAATCTTCAGATATGATTAATATACCTATATTCGACCATATAATAATAGGTAAAAATGAGGTATATTCTTTTAAAGAAAGTTCAAAGTTTAGTTTTCAGGAAATAAATTTTAATGATATTAAGAAAAATCATTTTATTGAAAATCCTAAACTAAATAATTTATTAAAAGAAGATATACTAAAAATTCCTGAAGAAAATATATTTGGATTTGATTATCAGGATATAGATGATGATTTGATAAGATAGGGAGGTGTACAGTGGTACATTTTACATTTGAAGAACAGTCTGTTTTAAATCAGATTATAACAAAAAATAAAAGTTATGAACAAGTTTTAAAGGACCTTGAAAATATGGAGTACCAAGATGATCTTATAAAAGAAGTCTTATCTTCGTTAGTAAATAGGTTTAAAAGACTGACAAAAGAAGAATTTGAGTATATAAAAAATAATCCTTTCATACTTCCTTTTGATATAGAAGATGACGAAGAAAAATAAATATTTATAACTTTGATAACTTTAAATTTAAGAGATGGTAGACTATCTCTTATTTTTTTGGAGGAATAGTAAAATGGATAAAGAGGAATATATCAAGAAAAAACAAGCAGAAATAGATAAACTGCTTGAAGACATAGAAAAAGGTGTAAAGGATGTATTTAAAAGTGACAAATTTAAAGAATTTTTAGATACTATGAGTAAATTCAGAAGCTACTCTGTTTCAAATTGTGTACTTATTCAAATGCAACGACCTGATGCGACACTTATTGCAGGATATAGGAAGTGGCAAAAAGACTTTGAAAGGCAGGTACAAAAAGGCGAAAAAGCTATAATTATAATTGCACCAATTATAAAAACAAAAAAAGAAAATGTATTAGATGAACAAGGTAATAAGCTAAAAGATAGTAATGGTAATGAAATTTTAAAAGATATAAAATATTTAGCCGGATACACAAAAACAAATGTTTTTGATGTTAGCCAAACAAAAGGTAAGGAACTTCCACAAATTGCAAAAGCCTTGACAACAAATTTTGAAAATGAAAAAATATTTGATAATTATATGAATGCAATTAAAGCAGTATCATCAGTACCTATAAGATTTGACAATATAATTGCACCAAATTGTAAAGGATATTTCAGTTTGGATAAGCAAGAGATAGTCATTAAAGAAAGATTATCAAATCATCAAACTATAAAAACAGCTATACACGAACTTGCACATTCAATATTGCACAATGAAACAAATGATTTAACTAGAGATATCAAAGAGGTGCAAGCTGAATCCGTTGCTTATATGGTAAGCAAAAGCCTAGGAATAGATACTTCATCATACAGTTTTGAATATATAGCTTCATGGAGTAATCATATGGAAGCTAAAGAATTAAAAGAGACATTATCCAGTATAAAAAGTATATCAATGGAACTTACTGATAAGATTAAATCTAATATTCCTAAAGAAAATATCATAGAACAAAATATGGAACTTGATTTTTTTAAAAACGAGTCATTAGAAGAAGATTTTTATGAATTAGAAAGATAGAGGTAAAAAATGAAGAATTTAGAAGATTTATTAAGGAATATAAAACAGTTAAACTTAGATAAGATAGAAGTTAGAGACAGTATATATAGAATATCTGACTGGCTAACAGATGAAGAACATAGTGTTAAAGATAATTATGTTCAAAACCAATTTGAATTCCTGGATAAATTGATTGAAAAGAATAAGGACTATTCATTGCCTGAAGAAGTAAGAATTATAGATGATGATAACTATATTTTAGAGTTATAATAATATAAAAAATTTTTAAAAATACTTTTTAAAGTATTGAAATATAAACTTAAGTATGGTATGGTTATACTTAGGAAATAAGGTTAATGTTTCTACCATAAAGAATTTCTTAGAAACTCTTTAAAAATTAGAATATCACCATATTGGAATGTAAATTTTAAATATTTACTTATTTTTAAACATTTTCTTTATTTCTTATTAATCTTAGAATATCACCATATTGGAATTAAAAAAGACTATCCGCAAAGATAGTCTTTTTTAATTTACAATGTTTGTAATTTGTTAATAAAATAATCATATATTTTTCCGAAAAATCTTGACATACACAATTTTTTGGTGTTATAATAAGTTATATAACTTATATAATATGAATAAGTTATATAACTTATTATAACAAAAGGAGGATAAGGACAATGGCAGAAAGAAAGAAAGAGCGAGAAACGAAGAAACGAGTAAGTCTTGCAGTTTATCCAAGCACTTATAGCGACCTACAAAAAATAGCCTATGTTGACCGTCGTAGCGTAAGCGATATTGTCTCAGATTTAATAGCAAGCTATGTAGAGGAAAATTCCAACAAGTTAAAAGAGTATGAGAAAATCAAGCCAGAATAATATATGACATACACAATGAATATAACATAATCAAGTTATTTAAGTTGTATTAAATAACAGAAAGGAGGCTATTATGTACGGAACATGGGAACAATTGCAAGAAGAAAAAATGACAATCAGACCAAGAAAGATTGAAATAAATCTGTCAGACGCTGATGTAAAACGTGTTTCTAAAAAGGTAGCAAAACATGGTTTAACTGTTGAGGAGCTTATAGAAAACTTTATAGGCGATTTAGTTGACGGTACAAACAATAACGGTAGTGATGAAAGAATGTATGCGAATGAATGGTTTGAGCGTTGCTGGTTTGGGGCACTTCCTGAAGAAAATACTTTTTTAGTATATTTGCTTGAATATGGTAATATAGAATTTGTTGTAGAAGCGTGGCAAGATATAGAATACAACAAAGAAGATTTAAGTGATGAAGCTCTTGATGACTGTCAGAAAATTATTGATCAATATTGGGAAGATTACATGCAACGTTCGAAAGAAAAAGAATGTGGTGTTTTTGATGAAGAAATGAAAAAAGTATTGGAATATTGGGAGAGATACCAACGTTTGTATGATGGGCAGAGAGGTAATGATGTAAGTAATCAAGGTGAGTAGAGTATTTGTTTGTAATTTGTAATAATATTCCTCTTGAAATAATTGCATTTTAGGAGTAGAATATAATTATTAAAACGAATGAGGTTTGGGGGTTGTGCATGCCCTTACCCTTAGCCGAGGGGTCGGAAATTTCGGTCATAGTGAAAATGTATGTCCGTTTAGAAGATTTTCGGGCGACCAGACACGGTGTGGAAGTCATCGTACTTTAAAAAGTGTTAAAATTTTCGTATAAAGCAACTTTTTACTAAGTTGCTTTTTTTAATTTACAATAAAAGAGGTTTAGATTGATATGAATGAAATAAACAATATATTTAAGTGGTATAATAAATTTGATAAGGTAGATATAGTTATTACCACAAAAAATAATTCATTCGAAATAACTTTATTAGATAGACAACTTCCTCACTTATTAGGATTACATTATGCTACTAATCCACGGTTAAACGGAAAGAAACTTTATAAATTTCTTCTTAATAAAACAGATGAAGACATTTATAAAAGAATAGAAATTTATAACCCTAATCTTCTTCATCAGGTAAAACAAAGAGTAGATAATTTTAGATATTTTTTGGAAAATATAGAATATAGTACATTATATGAACAAACTAATAAAAATACAAAAATAAAAAGCAACTATTTACTAACAAAAATAAATGATAATACTTATATTCAATTGGGATTGGTAAAAGATAAAAATAATTTTGATTATGTTGAAACCTTTATTGTAAGAGGAGATGACCTATATATAAGAAATAGTTCCATATGTGAGCCAATACTGTCTATACAAAAATACAATGAAAATGGAGAACTCGAAAAATTTTCATTTAGAAAAACTCCTGAAGTTAAAGAAATACCTAATATTAGTATAGATGATAAATTGCAAAGTATTAGCTTTGAAAGACAACCTAAAGATATAGGAGGTCTATTTTGTAATATTGAAAATATAAATAATATGTTTGGAGATACTTTAAATATATTTCCTGAAGATGATATTGATTTAGAAAGATAAAATTATATATATACATAGGAGAAACATTAATTTGTTTCTCTTTTTTTTATGTCAATTTTAAGGAGAGGATTATGAAGATAAGAGTACCACCATAATTTTTAAATATAAATTTTTATAAGAAAGGAGAAAGTATGAAAGCCGGCATAGTATTTGGCTACGAAAGACTATCTGATAGGAAAGAAAAAATCTACTGTATAGATAACAATACACATACTATTGCTATAGGAGCTACTCGTTCCGGCAAAAGTAGATGCTTAGTTTTGCAAAGTATAGGTTTACTTGGACTGGCAGGCGAGTCCATTGTAATTACCGATCCTAAAGGCGAACTACATGACTATACTTCTTCATATTTAGAAGAATTAGGTTATGAAGTTAGGACTCTTGATTTTAAAGATACAAGAAAGTCCGACAGATATAATTTTCTACAACCTGTAGTTGATGCTCTTGAAAAAGGAGATATCCAAGACGCAATAGATAAGGTATGGGATATTACTGAAAGTCTAATGCCTGACAATGAAAAAGGCGAGCCTATATGGAAAAACGGTGAAGCAAGTATAATAGCTTCAAGTATCTTTATAGTATGTTTTGAAAATATAAACAAATATAAGTATCAGAATTTAGCTAATGTATATAGATTTATTATTGAAATGGCTGTTTACAGAAACGATGATGGTGGAAGTCCATATATCTTGTTTGAAAAATTAAGAGGATATCTAAATTCTATAAATCAAAATCATCCTGCAATTGACCTACTTGCTATGTCAGAGATAGCACATGCGAAAACAAGATCAAGTTTCTACACTTCAGCCTTAACTACTTTGAAGTTATTTACAAATTTAAATATAAATTCAATAACTTCGGATACAAATATAAATTTAAAAGATATTGGACGAAAAAAGGTAGCCCTTTTTATTATACTTCCTGATGAAAAAGAAACCTACTACTCTATAGCAAGTTTATTTATACATCAACTGTATGTTTCATTGGTTGCACAAGCTGATAAATTGGGTGGAAAGTTAAGACAAAGGGTCAATATTCTTTTAGAAGAGTTTGGTAATTTTACTAAAATACCAAATATGTCTTCAAAATTAACTGTTTCAGGTAGTAGAAATATTCGTTTTAATTTGTTTATCCAGTCATTTAAGCAACTTGAGGAAAAGTATGGAAAAGAAGTTGCTTCAATAATAAGATATAACTGCGAAAACTGGATATATCTACAAACTGATGATATGGAAACACTTGAAGAACTTGCAAAAAGGCTTGGAAAATATACAACATCCAGTTACTCAATATCATCAAATCAAAATAATGGTGGAAGTATAAATACTTCAACATCAAGTGGAAGTAGTGTGAATTTAATAGCAAGAGATTTACTTTCTCCGGACGAAATCAAAAAAATTAAAAGACCATATTTGCTATATTTATCACGTCTTGAACCTGCTGTTATGTATTGCCCTGACATTAGCTTATGGAATTTTAATACTATATTTTCGATGGGTGATGAAAAACATAATACAAGATTGAGATTTTTAAAAAATATGCAAAGAGAAAATAAGAATAATGATATTCCAAAAGTATATTATTGGGATGAAATAATCACTAAACTTAATATATATTTGCTTGAAAAAAAGATAGTTTTAATAAATAAAGCTATCGAGTCTGTTTTATTGGAAGCAACGTCAGGAGATCCAAAAGCGTTGCAAAAATTACAGGCATATAAAGAAATGAAAAGACAAATGGAAGATAAGTTAAATGATTTAAAATTTAAATTGAATGAACAAGAGGAGTATTGAAAATGAACAAAATATCTAAAAATATCAAAAAAATATTAACATCACAAAAGACAAAAAACATTGCAAGGACAACATTGTTATCCTTGGCCATGTTTTGTATACTTTCTATAACTTCATTTGCCTCTATAGGAAATAGTAAATTAGTAACAGGTTCACAAAAACTTGCAGAGGATATTTTAAGTGCTTTATTAGTTATAATTCCAATTGTTTCCGCAGTAGCTGGAACGTATTTTGCAGTAAGAATGTCAATGGCTGATGAGCAAGACAAAAAAACTTGGTCTAATAGGCTAAAAATTCTTGGAGTAGGGTTTATTCTATCAATAACTATAGCAGGATTGCTAAATCTTATTGCTAACTATTACAAATAAAATAGGAGCTTCTTATGTTTGATTTTTTCTCAGGATTTTTAAAAGATGTGATAAAAGATGGTCTAACTTACCTGATGGAAACTCTATCAGGTAAACTTTTAGATCTTGTATTAAATCCTACATCATCAATGGAGGGTATAGATTTATCCAGTGTAAATTCAAGTATACAAGGCATAGCAATTTCATATTGTTGCTTTAAATTTGCAAAAAAACTTTTTAGCATTTATGTCCTTTGGACTGATGGTGATTCTGAAAATCCTCCACATATTTTAGTGATTAATTTTATAAAGTCACTTGCACTTATATTGACATTTAGTTCCGTATATGAATATTTCATAAAGGTTATCCAAGATGTAGGTACTGTAATCTATGAATCTATTAAAACAATACCAGAGGGTGAAAATCCTGTTGAAAAACTATTACCTGAAGATCAAAGTTTTGGATTTTTCTTTTTACTTGTCATTTTGATAGGAATAGTAATATATCTAATAACATGGTTTTCTTGTATGAAATCAGGAGTTCTACTTTTGGTCTTAAAAATAGGCTTCCCATTTGTAGCATCGGGAGTAATGGATACTAATGGTGGAATGTTTGCAAGTTATCTGCCTAAATTTTTACAGATGGCATTTACTGTAATAGTAAAAGTCTCCTTACTGAAACTTGGGCTTTTGCTTTTGCTTACAGGAAACCCTCTTTGGGCAATAGTAGCTTTGTCGGCAGGTGCAGCGGTTGCCGAAATGCTAAAAGAATTTATGTTAGTTACAAGTGGAGGCGGTTTTGGTGGAAGACTTTCAAGCATGGCAATGCTTTTAGGAAATTTAAGAAGAATGGGAAAATAGAAAGTAGGTGAATTGATGTTAGATAATTTAACCAATCTATTAATAGGACTTGTAGGTGTAGGTTCAACACTTAGAATATTGTACCTGATACTACAGATGATAATGAATCCTGATGAAAAAGAAAGCTATATAAAACAAATAAAGACTATGATTGTAGTGGATATTCTTGCAATATCCACTTTTACTATAAAGGAACTTGCACAAACATATTTTGGGGGGTGATATGCTTGTTTTTGTATGAGAAAGACCTTAAAGAAAGTTTCTTTGAAAAATATAAGACAAGAATTAATATAAAAAGATATTCTTTCGAAATAGGTCGCTTTGGTGGTATGGATTTAGTTACATTTGAATTATTGAATAATAAATATGAGTTTAATGCTTTTGAGTTTAAACTTTCAGATGTAAAAAAAGCACTACTTCAAAGTAAATATAATTTAAAGTATGTACACAAATCCTGGATAGTTTTGCCGGAGGAAAAAAGAGACTTGATACAAAACAAATATCAGGAAGAAATAAAAAAAATATCCGGATTGGGTGTGATATTGGTTAAAGAAAACGGATATTATGATCTTTTTATCAAATCCTTTAGAAAGGATAGTGATGAGATAATTTTAAACCAAGAACTTTTACATTTTGCAGTAGAGAGTTAATTGGGAGGTGAAGATTGATATGGAAGAAATAAAATACATTTTTAATGCTGAAGAAAAAGAAAAGTTATATATTCCACAAGGATTAAATACAAATAAGGAATTTTTGAAAGGACTTGAAACTAAGTCAATTTTTCTTGCATTTACAATAATTGCCTTTATAAATATACCTAATCTAATTTTATCTATATTTTTTATAAGGCAAATACTTTTTTTCATAACCTATATGACAATTTCATCCATATTTGCATTTTTACTTGTAATTAAAGAAAATAACCTGTCTATACTTGATATACTAATGTTTTTTTTCAAGTATCTGAAAACTCAAAAAAAATATGAGTATATAGCAAAAGACGAATGGAGCTGAATATAAATATGAATATAAAAGTTATATTACTAATTTTACTTTTTGTAATATTAATAGCCGGAAGTGTATTTGCACTTATTAAACTTGTATTTGCTAAAAATAATGAACCAACTTATGAGGAAAAAATAAGGGCAACTGCACAGGATTTTACAAATGTGAAAGATATAAGGGATTGCTTCCTGTTTACTAACGATAATATTGCGTTTGTCTACCTTGAAGTAGCACCCATATCTCTTGAGATGATGTCGATTAATGAACAGAAAATTTTCACTAAGAATATAACCGCTGCATTATCTTCAGAAAGAAAAAGTTTTAAAATGATATCTTTTCCAAAGCCTGTAGACCTTTCATATTTGATATATAAATATGAATCATTATACAAGATTGCAGATACAGATATTGAAAAAAGATTGATAAATGAAGAAATAAAGAAAATGAAACAGATAACTCTTGATAACTCAGCAAGTGAATTTAAATTCTATTTTGTGTTTTGGGATGATGAGAATAACACTGCTGAACTTCTAAAGAGAGCAAGAGATTTTAAAAATAATTTTGAATCTTCACAGATAAGAATTGAACTTATAAGTGAGAAAGAAATATATAGATTGTGCAATATGATGCACAATCCAACCTATTCCAATTTCGATGGCGAGATGGATTACAATAGGACATTTCCTATATTAAACTAAATATTAATAACAAAAAAATTGACATTAAAAAATACCACCTTGGCAAGTGGTATTTTTTAAATTATAGCTTTAATCAATTATAGCTTTAATCAATCTAAGCTTTAATCTAATCTAATCTTCTTTAATCTTAATTTACATTGTAGATTAAAGCTATATGAATGTCAATAGTTTTTTATAAAATTTCAAAAATTTTTAAAAGATAGGAGACATTTATATGATCTTAAATAATATAAATGATAGAGGAATAGCAATATATAACGAGTTATTAAACAGATATTATTACTCATTAAAAAATAATTTTAAAGATAAAAATGGCAATATATGTGTTATATATACTCAAAAGGAATTAATGCTGAAGTTTAATTTTTCAAAGGTAACTATAATAAAATACCTTAAAGAACTTGAAGATAAGGGGTATATAATTCAGAAAAAACAAGGATATAAACAATCCAACCTTATATACTTTCCTAAGAAGCAAGAAGATATTGAAGAAAAACTAAATTCTTTGAAAAATAATAATTTGAAAAATATTCTAATCAGAAGAACAAAGGATTTAATAAAAGAAAATAAAATTAATATTGAACAAAATAATAAAAATTCACTTAAAAAGTCTAAACCTACAATAAAACAAAATGATGTATTACAGCAAAGAAAAAATAAGATTAGAGAGATTAAAAAAGATTTTATTCAAAAAACAATAGATAAATTCAAAGAAAATATAAGTTATTCAGAATTTAATAATAGTGACTTTATTGATGAATATATAAGAGTTATTTCAAAAAGCTTATGTTTTGATAAAATCAAAGTAAATAAAAAGTTTATAAGTATCAATGATTTTTGTAATACCTTACTAAGACTTAGCAAAGATAATATTATATATGTCTATGATTGCATAAGTAAGGTCAAAACAAAGATATTAAATAAAGAATCATATTTACTTACTGCAATATATAACAGTATCAACAACTCAAAAACTAAAATTAATAAATCTAAAAATAATAATTATATAAATACACCGCAGATAACAGGAATTGAACTGGAGAAATTTCTTATGAAGAAAAACTCCTTTTATGATGATGAAAATATAGAGAACTATAATTTCAACGAGAATTATTTAACAATTCAATCGCCTGAGATAAATTTAGAAGAATTTTTACTATCAAAAAATGACTTAGACAATTTCTAATAAAGTAAGTATTATTTAACTCATTATTATTAGTTTTAAAGAGTTTTTTGTATTAGTTAATGTTATTTGATCATTAAATATAATTAATGTCCTTAAAATCGAAAATATTGCGTATAGTAGATATGTATGTTTTTAGATTAGATAATTTATATATAGATTAGTGTATTTTCTTAAAATAATCTTAATAGGTACAGAAAGTATACCCAATATATTATTAATAATAATACTTATATAATATATTTAATCTTAATATCTTATTTAAGAAATAGAGTACAAATATATTAAAATTATATATTAGTTTTTTAAAATTTATTCAACTCCAAACAGAGTTGTTTTTTTATGTAATTTTTTATTTTTCAATATTGAAAAAAGAAAGGATAAACTGATGTTTAAGAAAAAAGAAAAAGTTAAAATTGTACCTAATAACTCTTTAATAAATGCTATATCCCCATTAGGTCTTGAGTTTTTCAGAACTCATCTCTTTTTTGGAGATAACAAGGCAAAGGTCTATGGAGTTACTAAATATCCTAATGAGGTTGATTATGGATATTTAAGTAAAATTACTAACATTCAAAATACTTACACATCTATGACATATACACCTATTGATGCAACAAGTTTTATAACCGCATTATCAAATAATATAGCTACACAAAAGATGATTGCTGATTCTGCAAGAGAAGCCATAGATAAGCAGCGAGCTGAAAAATCATATAAAGATTCTGAAAAAATGATGCAACAAGTTGATCAAAATAGCGAATCTGTTGGAAAGCTAAGTATATGCGTTATGCCAATAGGAGACGATGAAGAAAAGTTTGAAAAATCTTGTAAGGAGGTTCAGACAAGACTTGCAACTGTTGGATGTAAAGCAAGAATACTTCCTGCACTTCAAAAAGAGGGATTTAAACAGATTTCTGCTTTCTACACACAGTCAAGTGATGTAGAAAAAATAACACAAAAAATTGTTCCGCTTGCAAGTGTTATAGGTGGCTTTCCTTTTGCATCTTCAGGATTAAACGATAATGACGGTTATATTCTTGGAAGAGATTCCAACGATGGATTGGTAGTCTTTGATTCCTGGTTAAGATCGGCAGACAGGACAAATTCCAATATGGTCATAATGGGAATAGCCGGACAAGGTAAATCAACCGCTATAAAGCAGATTATAAAACAAGAATGGCTAAACGGTACAAAAATAATCTGTATAGATCCGGAGGGAGAGTATAGATACCTTACTAAAAATCTTGGTGGAGACATAATAGATGCCGGTGGTATAAGCGGAAAATCAGATATTATAAATCCGCTTGAAATAAGACCTGTACCAAGGGATGTTGATGATGAAGATAATGACATAGAAGATGATTTATATAGTGATGATGACAGCAAAGGCGGAGGTTTGGCACTACACTTAAAAACATTGGATGTATTTTTCTCACTATATTTGCCTGAAATATCTGAAATAGAAAAAGCAGTATTAAAAAAATGTATTATAATGCTTTATGAAAAATTTGGAATAGATTGGGACACCGAAGTTGAATATCTTGAAAGTTATGACTTTCCTATAATGACAGATTTGTATGAATATATAGAAAATTTAGAGAAAGAAACAGGCGATGAAGAAGAAGAAAATATATTTAAAAAATTGTTGAGTTTGCTGTACAACATAACTTATGGTGATGACAGATTCCTTTTTAATGGTCATAGTAATTTTAAATCTGAATCAAGAATAACTTGTATAGACACATCAGCAACACAAGTATTTACAGATAAATTAAAAGCCACTCAGTATTTTAATATTCTTACTTGGTCTTGGCAGATAATGTCAAGAGATAGAACTGAAAAGGTACTTTTAGTTTGCGATGAAGCTTACCTTATGGTAGATGAAAGAACACCACAATCTTTGATTTACCTTAGAAATTTTGAAAAAAGAAGTAGAAAGTATGAGGCATCAATAGCTATTATAAGTCACTCCGTTGTGGATTTTTTGTCTCCTGAAGTGAAAAAATATGGTCAAGCATTGCTTGATATACCAACATATAAGTTTATTTTCGGCACAGACGGAAGAAACTTAGCCGAGACAACAACACTATACAAACTTACAAAGGCAGAAGAAGAGTTGTTACTAAGTAAAAAAAGAGGAAATGCACTCTTTATTTGTGGATCTAAAAAGATGAAAATCTCTTTTAGTCTTACACCTGAAGAATTAAGCCTATTTGGAAAGGCAGGAGGAAGATAATGTCTATGTTAGCATTGATAGGAAAAGAACTACTTAAAAATATAGCTATTGGAATAATAACAAAAAAATCTTCAGATGAAGAGACCTTTTTGTTTAAAATAATATTTGGGATATTAGGTTCAATATTTTTCTTGGTTTTATCTATTTTTGCATTTATTTGCTTAACACCACTTGCTATATTAGGAAATATTTTTTCAGGCTTGGATTTTAACAATGTAACACAGATAAAAAGTGATTCAGGATATGTACAAAAGCAAGATATAGCATTTATGGAAAACGAGGGAATAAAACAAACTATAGTAGATGAAAACGGAAATGTAAAAACTATAGAGACACAAGAATATTCAAATATCACTATAGAAAATGGAAGTAGTTGTATATATTTTAATCAAACAGACAGCAGATGGGCAGAACACCCATATGCTGGATCTACAAGTTTTTATGCTGCTTGTGGTCCTACATCAATGTCTATGGTTGTGTCAACATTGACCGGCAAAAATATACCCCCACCTGAAATGATGGATATAGCTACAAAAGCAGGACACGCTTGTAACGGTAATGGTTCATACCATAAGATGGTTCCTGAAATTTCTAAAATGTTTAAATTAAAATGTACAGGTATTGGACGTAGTGGACCAAAACTCAAAAAAGCCCTACAAGAAGGCAAACTTGTCGTCGCTTTGATGGGACCTGGAGACTTTACTCAAAACGGACACTTTATAGTGCTTCGTGGTATAACATCAGATGGCAGAGTTCTTGTAAATGATCCTGCATCAACAAAGAGAACAAATATGTCGTGGGACTTTAATAAATTTCCACAACAAGCAATAAAATGGGCTGATGTAGGAGGTCCCTTTTGGGTTATTGAAAAATAAAGTGGGGGATTAAGTTGGAATTAAATAAGAACAATAAAAAGATTTTTGTACTAACATTTTGTATGTTATCAGCACTGTCTTTAATATTAGCACCTATGCTAATATTTATACTTGATAAAGAAGCTTTTAATAATCTATCAATACTTACACTTTTGATGAAATACACGAAATTAATAACTTATTTAGTCTTATTAGTTTTTGAACTTATATCATTTATTGTATCCTCGCTTGTTTTTATAAACAATAAATGGTATAAGACAAAAGTTGTAAAAGTTACAGAGGATATATATATCCCTGTAGCAACAGGACAAAATCAGCATGGGAGTGCAAAATTTGTTGATAAGAAAAATTATGATGATGTTTTTGATTATGCAGAGATATCATTATTTGATAATCAACAATTATATGAAAAATCAATAAATATACAAAATTATATTAAAAATAATGCAGATAAAATTGATGAATTAATTGAAAATTCTGATTTATAAAAGGAGAAAAAGATATGAATATAGGATATATAATTAAAGATGATGAAAAAATTAAATATTTGAAAGATAATTTTAACAATTATAATCTTTCAGGACATAACATAACAACACTTAATAATATAGAAATTTTTTTAAACAACAGCATAAAATCATTAAGTACAAATAAGTTTGTGATTCTTGACTTTGACTTATTTAATAAAAATGTTGTTGAAACTATATCTAAAATCAGAAGCTTTCAACGTTTATATGATTGTAAATTTATAGTATTGTCTGATGATTACAGCAAAGAAGAAATACAAGAATTTAAATTAAATGACTTTTATAATCTTGCTATTGTAAATAACAATGCAATAATGCAAGATATTTTAGATGCTAAGGTAGATGAAAATTATGAATACATCAAATCAGATGAGGCTGATCTTGAAGAAGAATTATTTATAATAAAGGAAAATATGGTAAATGTATCTGTATCTTGTATTAGTAAAGACCTTGAATATACAAGCTTTTTAACTTCACTCAATATAGCAAATATATTGAGTTTATTTGATGTGAATGTCTATTGCATACAACAAGAAGATAGGGACTACTTATCAAATTTGTGTGACAATAAGATAATAATACAAGAAGAAGATTACTATGTAAACAAAGACTCAGACAAAATAACTTACTGTACAGATATACCATATAAGGCTTCAATTGAAGAAGACCCAGTATTTTTTATACACAATCTTGGTTATACCGAAGATATAGATGACAGCGTTGTAAAATCCGATGTAAAAATACTTGTAAGTGATTCAAATATAAGTAATATTGAAAAAATAAGACAAGTAGAAATATCTGATGATACACATATCCTTATAGTTAATGCACTCTTAGAACAAAAAGAATACATTAATTCATTAAAAATAAAAAATCTACACTATATAAACGCTATACATTCTTTTAAATCAACTAACAATTTTTCAACTATAAAAAATATATTTAAAGACAAATACATTGAGTTTATGTAATTTGTAAATATAAAATACATCATCTATAAAAATTCTAACAAGATAAATACCCGGAATTTTTCCTTATTCGGGTATTTTTTTCTTTTTCAATATTGATAAATTATTTTAATTATATTATAATTTTTGGTATGAAGAAATAGGGGGGTACTATGTAAAATAAATTACTACATATTTTTGGTGTATCATCTCATGAAGAACTGATTGAATATATAAAGAATAACCCTACAGACCAAAGAGTAATTGAGATGAAAGAGTTATTGGAACTATTTGAAGTAGATATTGAAAATAAAGAATAAAAATAATCTTATTGAAAAAAATTTGTTAAATAAATAATCATATATTTTTTTAAAAAAATAACTTGACATATATTGGTATAACCTGTATTATTTAAGTATGGCAGAAAGGAGCAAAACTTATGCCTATGACAGAGGCAAAGAGACGGGCAAATAAAAAATGGGAACAAAATAATAAAGATAAAAGAAAAGTAATTGTTTTGCGAGCAAGTGCTAAAAGATTTATCCGTGAATTTGCAAACGAAGAAGATATATTAAATTTTAAAGAGTATATAAACGAAAGAGAAAAAACACTACTAAAACAATAAATACTCTTTCCTTGATTAAAAGAAAAGAGTATTTATTGAATTAAAGTAATTTTTTAATGTAAAAACCAAAATAGTAATCGCCAAAAAACTATTTGGAAGTAGCTACAACTTCAGCATATTATTAGCATAATAGAGTATAGAGTAAAATCCACTAATTTAAATGTCAATTAAATATAATTTTATATCAACTATAGACAATATATAGCCACTGTATAGACAGTATAAATATATAATCATTATATAGACAATGTATAGCTACTGTATAGCCAATATAAATATTTATATTTTATGATTTTAAAGCTACTTAAAGCCACTATGAATATGTCTTCAATGTATAAAGTATATTTAATTAAAATCTGTAAAAATTATAAAGGGTAACCCCCCAAAAAAACTTTTACTTGACATTACAATATAGAGATTGCAAGTATAGCCACTTGGAGAGATTATAACAGAAAAGGATTTATTTTTCAATACTTTAAAAAGTATTTTACTTGAATTATCAGAACTCAATAAGCGTATTTCTTGTAATGCAACTATTATTATTGTAAAATAGTAATATCGGTGGCAAGTCCGAAAAAATGCAGAGCCAAAGAAAAATTATAGTAAATATAATTAAACAAGCTAATTTGGATTGATTAAAGTTTTATACAAATTTTGAAATATCCACTTGTAATTTACTATAACTATACATTGTACAATGAAAATACAATAATAAATGTAACAATAGTCTACGACTATCGACCGCCACGACTGCATCATGTCTTGATGTATGAGCGATGATTAATGATACTTGCGTGTAGCTTACCCTACGTGTACGGTTTGAAAGCACGCCCGACTCATAAGAATGAGTGGAGGAATACCTTATTGAGTTCTGATAATCTAAGTAATTGATTTTACACAATATTGTGGTTTGCAAATTACTAAGAAGATTAACATTAAATAAGGACAATATATCCTATGAAAGCTTTTTAGCTTTGCATTTGAGAATTTATTTTTGCGATAATTCTACTTCGCATAATAAGCATTATGCGAAGTAATGAGTTAATATATTGAAAATACACTACTCTTCTAATTTGCTTATGATATTTGGAGATGGTTTTAAAATATTATCTTCATTATGTTCATCAAGAAGTAATAAGGATTCATAATTATATATTTTTTTAGATTCAGGCTCATCGGTAGATATTATCACTATACTGCTTAACACTTCAACAGAAAATTCATTCATAAGTTCATGCATACCCTTGATAGTACCCCCACCTCTCATAAAATCATCCAAAATTATTACTTTAGAGCCTTTTTTTATACTTTTAATAGGAAGAGACATAGTTTGAATCTTATTGTTATTTCTTCCAGTTACATAGGTTATATTTATTGATGGACCTTCAGATATCTTAGTATTTTTCCTTATTATAAGTAGCGGTAAATTCATTGCTTTAGCTGTCATTATAGCCACAGGTATACCTTTTGTTTCTATAGTCACCAGATAATCAGCCTTAGAATAATCTACAACTGTCGCAAATATTTTCCCTATTTTTTCTACTATAAAAGGATCATATATTAAATCTATTAAGTATAAAAATCTTCCCGGTAATATTCTTTCCTTAGAAGAAAGTTTTTCACAAAGCATATTTAAAAATTCTATACAATCTTTTTTATACACAGTTGGGATATACTTAACACCACCGGCTGCTCCAGGAATTGTAATTACTTTTCCTAACTTTTGATCATCAAAAATAAGTTTAATAAGCGATATATCTGCACTTATTGTTGATTTCGCTGAAGAAAATTTTTCAGAAAAATAATTAAAAGTTATAATCTTATTTGGATTATCTGATAAAATTTTAGATATAGCTGCAAGCCTGTGTACTTTTTTTAACTTCATATTAATCCTCTCATAATAAATAAAAAAAGTCCAACGTATCAATAAACAACTAATTAAATAACGTTAGACTACAAAAGAAAAAATAACAAATCAAACGACATCTATATCAAACTTAGACTGTTATTAATTCGTTTTCTATCAAATTAACCAAATCATCTACCGCATCTTTTTCATCCGGTCCGTCAGCTTTTATTTCTATAGACTCGCCTTTTCCAACAGATAAGGCCATAACCCCCATTATGGATTTAGCATTGACTGTAGAATTTTCTTTAGTTATAAGTATATTTGACTTATACTTGTTTGTGTGCTGAATAAAAATCACAGCAGCTCTTGAATGTAATCCTGATTCATTTTTTACAGTAACTTCTCTTTTTATCATTTCTCTTCTTCCTCCCTATACAGATCCATAGCAATATCTTCTATTTTTTTTAATCTATAATTTACTCCTGACTTACTAAGAGGAATAGATAACTTCTCCCCCAAATCTTTTAGACTATAAGATTCATTTGACAACCTTAGTAAGGCTAGTTCCCTTAAGTCTTCAGGAATATAATCTATTGAACGTTTATTAATTATATACTCTATAGCTTTCTTATGTTTGATATAACCCTTTGTTATTTTCAAAAGATTAGCAGTTTCGCAATTCACAATCCTATTAACATTATTTCTAAGATTTTTTTTCACTCTAATATCTTCAAACCTAAACATACTATCATGAGCACCAATAACATTTAAAAAATCAGAGATGCTATCGCTATCCTTAACATACACGACAAACAAATCTTTTCTTTCTACAATATGAGACTTTATTTCAAAACTATTCAAAAATCCTGAAAAATCTGAAGCAAGATTCTTATTATGAGTGGTAAACTCAAGATGATAGTTTTTTTCAGGATTAGTCAGTGACCCACATACCATATAGACTCCTCTTAAAAAGATCTTACTGCCATCTTCAGAATTTAAAATCTCAGCATTGATTTCATCACTTTTAAAGTTACATAAATTTCCATGAATTTGTATGATTAATAAATCCTCAAGTACATTATTTAAGGAGGTTTTGTGTTCTTCAGGAAACTGTAAATTATACAAAAAATCCCTACCAAAATTATAATTGTTTTTTTGATTTATTTCAAGAGTTATTCTAAATATTTTTTTAAAAATAAGGGCAATTTTTTTTGCTACATCTTTATTATTTACACTTATAGAAAAAGTCTCTGCTTTTCCTTCTAATAAAGATATGTTACCTGAAAAAAGTAATACGGAATTTAAAAAGTACATCATCTCTTTTTTAGTATTTATTTTTATATTACACAATTCTTGTCTTATTTCATTAGAAAAAGTCATAACTACCATCTTTCATATAAAGGAGAGTTTTTTATCATATGTCCTTTCAAATATTTCAGCTACTATCTTTGAGACTTTTATATTGTCGTGAAATACAAGTCCATCTTTTATAAACACAAGATTTTCATCAATTATTTTAATATTATTTTTTGAAAAATAACTTTTATCATAATCATTATTTTTTACAATATCCTGCCCTTTTTTTCTATATCTATCATGAATATCCTTAGGTATCTCTCCTACGTTTAATACATAATAATCAAAAAGATCTGAACATCCATTTTTAACTAACTCTTTATAAAAATCAGACGAACTAAATTCATCTGTCTCTCCATTTTCAGTCATTATATTAGTGATAAAAATCTTTACTGCCGTTGATTTCTCTAATTCATTTTTTATTTCATCTATCAATATAACCGGAAAGATGCTTGTATATAAGCTTCC
This sequence comes from uncultured Peptostreptococcaceae bacterium, assembly GCA_963521605.1. GTDB lineage: Bacteria > Bacillota > Clostridia > Peptostreptococcales > Filifactoraceae > Peptoanaerobacter. The sequence continues at coordinate 90,409 of CAUQVF010000001.1, forward strand.
TGGACCGGCAATTATTACATCTGAATTTTTGATTGCTTTTATTGCATCCTCAGAGGCTTTTACGTACTCAGGTTCAAAATATACTCTATCTATCTTAGATTTTTGTTTTATTACTTCTTTTGATATATTAGACTCCCCATACACTATATTCCCATTTTTAAGTCTTGCCAACAAATTTATGTTGTCATAAGTTACAGGATATACATTACCTCTTACAGCTAAGATTTTAGAAGTATATGATATAGCTTTTTTGAAATCCCCATGTATATCATGCATAGCAGCTAAAAATAAATTACCAAAATTTTGACCCTTTAAGCTACCCTTTTGAAATCTATACTGAAATAATTTTTCCATTTCAGGCTCTGTGTCAGATAGCGCAAGTATACAATTTCTCAAATCCCCTGGTGGTAATATATTCATCTCATTCCTTAAGATACCTGAACTGCCTCCGTCATCAGCCATGGTCACTACAGAGTTTAGTACAACATCAAACTTTTTAAGACCTCTTAATATATTTGATTGACCTGTTCCTCCGCCTAATATAGTGAAAACTGCCTTTGATTTCATTTTTACCTCAATTTAAATAGTCTCTATGTTTTTTGAACACATTATACTTTTGATCTTTTAAAAAGTCGTAGATAAGATTACTTACAGTAACTGACCTATGCTTTCCACCTGTACATCCTATAGAAATAACAAGATGATTTTTCCCTTCTTTGATATACATAGGTAATAAAAAAAGGAGCATATCTTTTAACTTTTCTAAAAAGGTTATACTATCTTGACTATTCATAACGTAATCTTGAATTTCTTTTTCGTTTCCTGTCTTTTCTTTTAAAGTATCAACATAGTATGGGTTAGGCATAAACCTTACATCAAATACTAAATCTGAATCTATAGGTACTCCATATTTAAAACCAAATGAAATTATAGTAATTAAGAAACCGGTATCTTTGATATTTTCATCAAAAATTGAAATTATTTCATTTCTAAGGTCTATAGGCAAAAAATTTGAAGTATTGATTATATACTTAGCTTTTTTTCTAACTTCAGAAAGCATTTGTCTTTCTTTTTCTATTACCTCTATTACGTTTTCTCCCTTAGATAGTGGATGCCTACGCCTTGACATCTTATACCTTTTTACTAAAACTTCATTTTCAGACTCAAGAAATATTACATCATATTCAAATTTATTTTCATTCAAAAAATTAATAGCATTATTTATTTCTTTTAAAAATTGATACCCTCTGATATCAACACCAAGAGCAATTTTATCGAGCTTCCCTTTTGAATTGTCACCTAATGAAACTATCTTTGGTATTATTTCAGGCGGAAGATTATCTACACAATAATAACCTAAATCTTCCATAACATTCATGGCTTCACTTTTTCCAGAACCTGATATACCTGTAATTATTACTATTTTCAAAAAAATCACCGCTTTACTATCTTTTATAGATATTTTTGTTAATATTGTTGTTTATTCTACTGATAAAAGATTATAAATTGCCAAAAAAAATCTAAAAGATATAAACTTCTTTTAGATTTTCTGATAAAATATTTTTACAATCCAAGCAATTCATCTATCTTCTCTTTATCGAAGCCTGTAACTTGAACATCACCTATATAAGTTGTAGGAACTCCCATTATTCTATTTTTTATTAAAAATGCTCTCGCTTCAGAATCTTGATCTACATTTTTTTCAACAAATTGCACATTTTTTTCTCTCAAATAATCTTTTATCATATCGCAGTAATGACAAGATGTGCTTGTATAAACGGTTACATTATCCATGCTCATTTTCTCTCCTTATTCTTAAAATCTTAAACACAACTACTCAAAGATTTATATATCCATTTAAATCTTTTACAATCAACTTATTTTTTTGATTAAAGTTAAGAGTTCATTTTCATCAAAATTATATTTTTTATTACAAAAATGACACTGGACCTCAACTTTTTTATCTTCATCATATATTTTTTTTATTTCATTTTTTCCAAGTGATATAAGCGCCTTTTCAATTCTATCTTTATTGCAATCGCACTCATAAGCTACCTGTTTCTTTGATAAAATATCACATCCAAGACCAGATAAAAGTATATCTGCAATATCCTCAGGTCTTTTTCCGTCTTTCATCATATCTGTTACAGATGATAGATTACTTATATTTTTTTCAACTTTTAATATTGTATCTTCGTCAGCAAAGGGCATTACACATACTATAAATCCTCCTGCATGCTTGACAGTATAATCTACATCTACTAAAACCCCAAGCCCAACAGCAGATCTTATCTGTTCAGAAGTAAGAAGATAGTTTGTATAGTCTTCAGCTATTTCTCCACTGACTAGTTGACTGTTGCCAATATACGGTTCTTTAAGCCCTAAATCTTTTATAATAGTCAATGAACCATTTACGCCTACAGCTCCACCAACATTAAGTTTTTTATCATCTCTAAGCGGTAAATCAACATTATAATTAGTAGCACAAGCTTTAACATTACCAGTATGATTTGACACACAAGTTATATTACCTATAAATCCATCACCTTTTATTATAGTGGTAATCTTATCTTTTTCACCCTTCATACCTATAGCCATCATAGAAGTAGCAGTCATACTTCTTCCTATAGCTGCACAAACAACAGGGCTAGGATCATGAATACTTCTCATTGTATTGACCATATCTGTAGTCTTTGCAACAAAAACTGATAGCTCTCTATTCTTGTCAGTAGCATTTATGATATAATCCATACCTAGCTTTATGCTCCTTTTTTAGTATTTTTAATTTTAATCAAAGGCTCAGATTTTTTAATAATACAATCTTTATTTATTAGTATTGCTGAAACATCATCTCTTGATGGAATATCATACATTATATCCATCATAGTCTCTTCAAGTATACTCCTTAAACCTCTCGCACCGGTTTTTCTCTCTATAGCCTTTCTTGCCACTTCAATTAATGCTTCGTCATCAATTTCAAGTTCAACATTATCAAGCTCAAATAATTTCTTAAATTGCTTTACGAGTGAATTTTTAGGTTCTTTTAATATCTTAACTAATGCAGATTCATCTAAGGGATCTAATGAGGCAACTATAGGTAACCTTCCTACAAATTCAGGAATAAGACCATATTTCAAAAGGTCTTCAGTTTGAACTTTTTTGTATATTTCTTCTTTATTTACAAGCTCCTTTGATACTATTTCAGTTCCAAAACCTATAGAATTTTTTCCCATACGTTTTTTTATTATCTCATCTATTCCTTCAAAAGCACCACCAACTATGAACATTATATTAGTTGTATCAATCTGTATAAGTTCCTGACTTGGGTGTTTTCTTCCTCCTTGTGGAGGAACACTGGCAACAGTCCCCTCTATTATTTTAAGTAGAGCCTGTTGTACACCTTCTCCACTAACATCTCTTGTTATTGAAACATTTTCAGATTTTCTTGTTATTTTATCTATTTCATCTATATATATTATCCCAGTTTGCGCTCTTTCAATATTATAGTCAGAAGCCTGAATTAATTTTAGCAATATATTTTCGACATCTTCCCCAACGTAACCTGCTTCTGTAAGAGTTGTAGCATCAGCTATGGCAAAAGGAACATTCATTATTTTGGCTAATGTCTGAGCTAAAAGTGTCTTGCCGGATCCTGTAGGACCAAGCAATAGTATATTACTTTTTTGTATATCAATATCATCTTTCTTATTTTCAAGATTATAAACTCTTTTATAGTGATTATATAATGAAACAGAAAGTACTTTTTTTGCGCTTTCTTGTCCAATTATATATTCATCTAAGAAACTCTTGATTTCTTTAGGTTTAGGTAAATTAATATCATATGAATCAGATTTATAATTTTGTTTTTCTTCGTCAATCATATCTTGACAAATTGCAACACATTCGTCACATATATAAACACCGTTTCCATAGATTAATTTCTTTACTTCAGTTTGCTTTTTACCGCAAAATGAACATCTTGCTATCTTATCATCTTTCTTATTAGACATATAAACACCTTTTAATAAATTACAATACTACTTTCCTCTTCCAAGCATAACGCTATCTATCAGACCATAGTCTTTAGCTTCCTCAGCTGACATAAAGAAGTCTCTTTCCGTATCCCTATTTATTACCTCAATATTTTTCCCTGTCTGCTCAGCCATTATCTCATTTAATTTCTTTCTTAATCTTATGATTCTCTCAGCATGTATTTGTATATCTGTAGCTTGTCCCTTTGTTCCACCAAGAGGTTGATGAATCATTATTTCACTGTTTGGAAGAGCATACCTCTTGCCTTTTTTACCACTACTTAGCAAAAATGCTCCCATGGAAGCTGCCATACCTACACATATAGTAGAAACATCAGGTTTGATATGTTGCATAGTATCATATATTGCCATACCTGCTGTTATTGATCCACCAGGTGAATTTATATAGAAGTGTATATCCTTATCAGGATCTTCTGATTCTAAAAATAATAGCTGCGCAACAATCAAAGATGCTGTTTGATCATTTACTTCATCTCCTAAAAATATTATTCTTTCTTTTAAAAGACGAGAATATATATCGTAACTTCTTTCTCCTCTGCTTGTTTGTTCTATTACATAAGGAATAAATGCCATTTTCACATCTCCTATTTCACAAAAATGCAAATTCTCATTTAAATCAATTTATTTAAAAATTCGCATTATTTTAAAAATTTATCATAACAATAGTATTACCTTATAAAAATGTTATTTCACTTATAAAATATTATAAGAGTGTAACTAACATATATTAGATACACTCTTATAAACAAAATTAAACTCTTTTTGTTTGTTTATTAAGAAAATCTATGGTATTTTTTGTACGAATACTGTCAATAATATATTGTTTTTGCTCTTCAGGAAGTATTTCTTTAAGTTTATTTAAATCCATATTGTATTGCTTAGCCATTTTAGCAAGTTCATCTTCAAGTTGTTCTTCTTGATATGAGATATTTTCAATATCTCTTATTTTTTCAAGCACCATTGACCCTTTTACTCTTTTTTCTGCCTCTCCTCTCATTTCATTTTTCAAATCATCGGCAGTTTTATTTATATAGCCAAGGTACATATTAATGTCCATACCTTGATATGCTAAACCTTGTGAAAATTCATTCATCATATGTTCAACTTCTGAATCTATCATTTCAACAGGTAAGTCCATAGATGTATTTTTTACAATTGTATCTATAATTTCGTTTTCAAATTCAGAAACAGCTTTTGCCTCTTTCTTAGATTGTATTGATTTTTTAATATCTTCTTTCAACTCATCTAATGTATCAAATTCGCTTACATCTTTTACAAATTCATCATCCAGTTCAGGAAGTTGTTTTTCTTGAATCTCATTTATCTTTACATCAAATGTGACCTCTGCTCCTGCAAGAGTTTTTTCCATATAATCTTGAGGGAAAGTTACATTTATTACTTTTTCTTCACCTAATTTCATGCCTATCAATTGTTCTTCAAATCCCTCAATAAAAGATTTAGAACCTATTATCAAAGAATAGTTTTCAGCCTTTCCACCATCAAATGGTACTCCGTCTTTTTTGCCTTCAAAATCAAGTCTTATTATGTCTTTATCTTTAACGGCTCTGTCTTCTATAGTGACATATCTGGCATTTTTGTTTCTCATTGACTCCAATTCTTCATCAATTTCTTTTTCAGTCACATCTGTTTTTGGGAAAGAAATTTCCAAACCTTTATAATTTTCTACAGTAATATCAGGTTTGATTACAACTTTAACATTTATTACAATATCTTGTCCTTTTTTTATCTCTTCTACATCTATTTCAGGTCTTGCAACAGGCTCTATTGATAATGCATCAACACCCTCAGAATATTCTTTACTAAATCCCATGTTAATAGCATCTTCATAGAAAAATCCTTCGCCATAATATTTATCAATCATATTCTTCGGAACTTTACCTCTTCTAAATCCCGGAATATTAATTTTACTTTTATTCTTATTATAAGCCTCATTACAGTATTTTTCAAAATCTCCCGCTGGTATTACTAATTTTAATTCGGCATTATAACCTTCTTTTTTTATCAAATCCAATGACATTTTATATCCTCCGTATTTTATAAGTTAGTCCTTATATTATAACATAAGTTTCAAAAAAATCTATAAAAATTTTTATATATTGTTTTTAATTTTTTCATCAATTTTTCTAGCAACATATACTCCACTTGCAGAAGCCTGTGACAATGAATGAGTTACTCCTGAACCATCTCCAACTACATAAAAATTGTCTATATTTGTTTCAAGATTTTCGTTAACTTCAACATTAGAATTATAAAATTTAACCTCTACCCCATATAATAAAGTATCATTATTCGCAGTTCCAGGGGCTATCTTATCTAAGGCTTCAATCATTTCAATAATAGAATCTAACTGTCTTTTTGGAATTACAAGGCTTAAATCCCCTGGAGTGGCATCCAGAGTAGGAGTTATGAATCCCTTTTGTATTGAACTTTGAGTGCTTCTTTTTCCTCTTTTTAAATCTCCGAATCTTTGGAGTAATACTCCGCCACCCAACATATTAGAGAGTCTTGCAATAGATTCTCCGTACTCATTACTGTTCTTAAACGGTTCTGTAAATGTATTGCTTACAAGTAATGCAAAGTTTGTATTTTCACTTTGTAAAGAAGGATCTGAATATGAGTGTCCGTTTACCGTAACTACTCCATTTGTATTTTCAGCTACTACATCACCATAAGGGTTCATACAAAATGTTCTTACCAAGTCATTATATTTTCTTGTTTGATATACTATCTTACTCTCGTATACCTCATCAGTAATATGTTTAAATACTTCTGCTGGCAACTCAACTCTTACTCCAATATCCACCTTATTTTTCTTTGTAGGTATATTCATTTTGTCACATATATCACCTATCCATTTAGATCCTGAACGCCCTGCAGCCAAGATTATATATTTTGCCGAAAAGTCTCCTTTCTTATCAGTGCTTATATAGAATTTACCATCTTTATGTTCCAATGTTTGTACCGTTGTGTTATATATAACTTCAACTTTTTTTGAAATGTAATCTGTTATTTTTTTAAGTATATTTATATTTCTATCAGTTCCAAAGTGTCTCACTTTAGCATCTAAAAGATGCAAATCATTTTTTATTGCTAGAGTTTTTATACTACTGTTACTTGTTGAATATAATTTCACATATTGTCCATCAAAATCACATAGCACCTTATCTACATATTCCATATAATCCAATGCTTCATTTTTTCCTATGTGTTTGTATAAATCTCCACCAAAATTATTGGTAATATTATATTTACCGTCAGAAAGACTCCCTGCACCCCCAAAACCTTTCATTATATTACAAGGTGTACATTTAATACAGTTTTTAACCTTTCCTTCCGAAATAGGACAAACTCTCTTGTTTATATGATTGCCTGAGTCTATCATTAATATTTTTGCATTTGTATCCATCTTTGTAAACTCATATGAAGCAAATACACCACTGGCACCGGCGCCTATAATTATAACATCATAATCCATCAAAATAACTACCTCCTGATTATTTACAAAATATTATATATTAATTTATAAAAAATGCACTTTAAATATAATCAAGTTGAATTTTACCATATTTTCCTGATCTAAAGTCGTTAAGAACGGCATTTGAAAGTCTATAATAATCTATTTCCTTATTCTTTTTATATCCTCTCTTAGCAGCTATTTTTTCAGATATTTTCTCAAAATCTGTCTCATCAATATCTATATCAAACTCTGAAAACAATCTTATCTGCTTATTATTTTTTATTAAATATTGAATAAATTCGTAATATATCTCTTCTATTTCTACAATTGAATCTTTAATACTTCCCAAAAATGAAAGCTTATTTGCAACTGAAATATCTTCAATTTTAGGCCATAATATTCCAGGAGTATCAAGTAATTCAATATTACCTTTTATTTTAAGCCATTGCTGGGATTTAGTTATACCCGGTGTATCGCCCGTTTTAGCACTTTTTTTGCCTATAATTTGGTTTATCAATGTTGACTTTCCAACGTTAGGTATACCTACTATCATAATTCTTAAATTTTTATTTATTATACCTTTATTCTTATTTTTGTTATAGTTTTCTTCTTTTATGGTATCCAATAATTTCATTAAAGCAGAAGTTCCTGTCTTATCAATTGCATTGATAGATATAACATAATCGTTATTTTCTTTATAATAATCAATAAATTTTTTTAAGGTATCCTCAGCTGTCAAATCTTTTTTAGTCAATACGATAATCTTTTTCTTATTTGATATCATATTATCTATATAAGGATTTTTTGTGCTTATGGGGGCTCTCGCATCTAAAATTTCAATAACAAGATCCACTAGTTTTAAATTTTTAACTATGCCTTCTCTTGTTTTTTTCATATGCCCGGGATACCAGTTGATAGAATTTTTTTCTGTTGTATCCATAATTATTATCCTTTAAACTAAATAAAAAGCTACCAACTTAGTAAAACATAAATTGGTAGCCTCAACATGATTATTTGTTTCTTACAGCTTCTTTAACTTTTGCAGCTTTACCTGAACGTTGTCTCAAGTAATTGATCTTAGCTCTTCTTACTTTACCTTTTCTTGTAACTTCAATCTTTTCAATAGATGGTGAATGTAGAGGGAATATCTTCTCAACTCCGACACCGAAAGATATCTTTCTTACTGTAAAAGTTTCTCTGATACCACCGTTTTGTCTTTTAATTACAACACCCTCAAAAATTTGGATTCTTTCTCTTTTACCTTCTTTTACTCTTATGTGAACTTTAACAGTGTCACCAGCACCAAAGTTAGGCAAGTCTTGTTTTAACTGTCTTTGTTCAATTTCTCTTATCTTTTCCATTATATCCTCCAAAAAAATATGTTCTTAATGAAATGCCACCAGAGGAACACACTTATATAAATTAACCAATAGATTATATAAAATTTATTATATTTTGTCAACCGGATTTTAGAATTTTACAAATATTTCTAAGTATTTTAAAATTAAAATCTAAAATTCTTAACTTATTAATTTACCACATTTATTGGTTTCCCTGAAATATATGCTTCTAAATTTTCTTTTAAAATTTCCAGCATTCTTTTCCTTGTTTCGTATGCAGCCCACCCTATATGAGGTGTTATCACTATATTTTTACTCTTTAGCAATACATTATTTTTTTCTATAGGCTCTTTTGTAGTTACATCAATATATGCCTTTGAAATCTTTCCTGAATTTAATGCTTCAGAGATAGCCTCTTCATCTATTAATCCTCCTCTTGCTGTATTGATAAATACAACCCCATCTTTCATCTTTGCAATAGTATTCTTATTTATAAATTTTTCATTATCTTTTGTCAAAGGAATATGAAGAGATATAATATCTGATTTTTGTAAAAGTTCATCATAACTTACAAATTTTTTATCTGATAAATCTGATTTTCTCCTGTTAATAAGTACGTTCATATCAAATGCTAAGGCTTTTTTTTCAACTGCCTTCGCAGTGTTTCCATATCCTACTATGCCTATGGTTTTCCCTGCTAGGTTATGAGTTACATGTTTATACAAAGTAAATATCTTTGATTGACTCCATTCACCATTTTTTACAGCTGTGTCATATTCTCTAATATTATAAAAAGCATCTAATAAAAACGCAAATACTAACTCAGATACATTGCTTGAAGCATAGGAAGGAATATTGCTTACAACAATATTTTTCTCTCTGCAATAAGCAACATCTATATTATTATATCCTGTTGCCAGCTCCACTATAAATTTTATATTTGGGCATGCATCAACTACCTCTTTTGTTATTTCACACTTATTTGTAAATACTATCTGAGCATCTCCAATGTTTTTTATAATATCATTCTTGTCTGTAAAGTCATAGGATACAACTTCATGTTCACTTAAAAAATCAAATGATAAGTCCTTGTATAAAACACTGTACGCATCAAGAATAACAATTTTCATAACTTAAAATTCCTCTCTGATGTAATTAAAATACTTAGAAGTAAGAGATATTTCACTTAAAATAGTGCGTCTACAAAATTTTTATAATCAAATTCCTGTAAATCTTCAACTTTTTCCCCTACACCTATAAATTTGACCGGTAATTTATATTCATCCACTATAGAAAGCACTACACCGCCTTTTGCTGTACCATCAAGCTTTGTAAGTATTACACCTGTGAGTTCAACAGCTTCATTAAAAGTTTTTACTTGATTGAGTGCATTTTGACCTGTAGTTGCATCAATAACAAGCAAGACTTCCTTTTTTGCTTCAGGATATTGTTTATTTATAATCCTCATTATCTTACTTAGTTCATTCATAAGATTTACTTTATTATGGAGTCTTCCGGCTGTATCACAAATCAGTATATCTGTATTTTTTGACTTTGCTCTTTGTATAGCATCATAAATTACAGCAGAAGGATCTGCTCCACTTTCATTATGCCTTACAATATCAACTTTGGCTCTCTTTGACCAAATTTCAAGCTGTTCTTCAGCTGCAGCTCTAAAAGTATCTCCTGCTGCAAGCAAGACAGACTTACCCTCATTTTTAAATCTTGAAGCTAACTTTCCAATTGTAGTTGTCTTTCCTACTCCATTTACTCCAACAATAATAATTATGTTTTTTTGATTTTCAACATCAAGAATAGATTTATTATTTTCAAGTAATTCATACAAAACTTCTTTAAGTTCAGACTTTACCAAATTTACATCATTAATATTTTTTTTCTTGATATTTTTTTTCAAATTTTCTACTATTTTAAGTGTAGTATCAAAACTTATATCACTTGTAATTAATATCTCTTCAAGTTCTTCATACAAATCATCATCGATTTTCAAAGAACCCTTGAATAAATTATCAAACTTTTCAGTGAAAGAGTCACTTGTCTTTTTAAGCCCTTCCTTAAGTCTAGCAAATAGTCCTTTTTTTTCAATAACTTCAGTGTCTTTGACTTCTTCAACTTCTTCTGTTTCTACTATGTCTTGAACTTCTATTTCTTCCTCAACTACACTTAAATCTTCACTATCTATTACTTCATCAAAATTTTTAATTTCTTCAGAAGCAGTTTCTTCCATAGAAGCATTTAGATGAGATTCATCTTCAAAGCTTTCATCATTTAGCTTATCATCAAGCTGAATGTCTTCCATTTCACTTTTTAAATTCTCTTCTTCATTTTTTTTAGTTTGATCTTTTTTAAATAAATTTTCAAATAGTTTTAACGCCATTATTAATCCCCTATATATAAAGCTTAATAAAGATACTTTGACTTACCACTTAATTGTGTATCTACTACAATATCTTTAATTTTGAAAAATTCATGAACAGATTTTTCAGAAAAATCAACTATTATCACAAACTTAATTGAGTCTGAATAATCTAAAAAAGTATATAATTTATAATCCACCCTTATATTTTCAAAATCATGTCTAATGAGTAATTCTTCTTCTATTTTATAAATAAAATTTCCAACCATTCTTTCAACTTCATGTTCTCTTAAGTTTATTTCATCCAAAGTCCTAATCTTTGTATCATGACCATTATATTCCGCTATTGCAACTACATTTGATGGAATCATACAGTCATAAATAAACATGTCTTCATAGTTAAATTCATCTGTAATATCAATGCATGATAAGAAACTAACCATACGTTTTATTTCATTTAGTATATCTTTACTACTTATTTTTTTTGTATTTCCTACCAATATACCACCTCTAATTTATTTTTCATTTTTACAATCTTTACACAAGCCTTTAAACTCAAATTTATATCCTGTAATTTCATAACCATCGACATTGTTATCAACTATTACAGCAGGAGATTTTTCTAAAACTCTTCTTTTTCCACAATCATCACAAACTATATACATTCTATTTTTTGAATTTTCTTCTTTGAGTCTGTACCACCTCTTGTCATCTTTTTCCATTTTTTCAAGGAATCCAATATCGCAAAACACCTCAAGATTTCTATATATTGTTGACATATCAGCACCATGAATGAGTCTGTCTCTAAGCTCATTTACAGTAATAAAGTCCTTATTTTCTATAAAAAACTCTATTATTTCAACTTTCGCCTTAGTAATCCTTTTATCGTCTTCTCTCAACATATTTAAAACATCTTCCAGTTTCATAAAAACCTCCATAGTTATAAATGAACTTAATTATGCTTGATAAAAAAATGAATCTATCAATAAATTATTTAAGGCTGTCAATCTTAATACTAAATACATCAAGTGCTTTATGGATAGTTTCTTTTTTCGTTATATCAACTCCTGCAATTTGTAGCTGTTCAATAGGATAGTGCTTATTGCCGTCTTTTAGAAAATCAATATATTTTGTGATGTTTTTAGCGTCTTCTAGGATGCTTTGAGACAAAAATGTGGCACAAGAAAAACCTGTAGCATACTTATAAACATAAAAATCAGAGTAGAAATGTGGTATTCTTGCCCATTCTAATGATATTTTATCATCAAGTTTTAAGGTTGGATAGTAGACTTTATTTAGATTATAATAGATTTCATTTAAACTTTCTGCAGTCATTACTTCACCTTGCGCAACTTTTTCGTGTACTATCTTTTCAAACTCTGCAAACATTGTTTGCCTAAATACCGTTGTTCTGAATTGTTCAATATTATATACCGTTAAATTTTTCTTTTCTTCATCATTATTAGTATTTTTAATCATATGATCAAGTAGTAATAACTCATTTGTAGTAGAAGCCACTTCAGCTACAAATATTGTATAATTAGATTGGAAATATGGGTTATTCTTCCTTGAATAGTAACTGTGAATAGAGTGACCTATTTCATGGGCAATTGTAAATAATGAAAACATGTCATCAGTATGATTTAAGAGTATATATGGATTTGTGTCATATGCCCCAAAAGAATATGCTCCTGATTTTTTACCATTCTTAGGATAAACATCCATCCATCTTTCATCAAATCCTTTTTTCAAGAGAACTTGATACTCCTCTCCCAATGGCAATAGTGCATCTAAAATTAATTTTTTAGAATCTTCAAATGTAAATTTATCATTGTTTTCATCAGTAATAGGAACATAAACATCATAGTTTGATATATCTTCAAGCCCTAATGCTTTTTTCTTTATATCTATATACTCACTTAACTTAGGTATATAATCATGGACTGCTTCTATCAATGTATCATATACATCAAGACTTACATTATCTTGAAACAATTCCTCATGTAGATTGCCATTGTACTTTCTTACCTTAGCTAATTTCTCTTTTGCTTTAACATGACCATAATAGTCACTCGCAAATGTATTTATATACTTTGCGTAAGTATCATACATCTTATCAAAAGATTCTTTTCTAACTTTTCTATCCTTATCAAATTGAAATGATGAAAAATTCGCATGTGTAAGTTGTCTTTTCTCCTTATCAGACTCAATTATCGGAAAAGTCATATCTGCATAAGACAACATATAAAAACTGTTTTCTGAATCAGACGCAATATCTTGAGCTATACTGAAAAGATATTCTTCATTTTTTGATAAGATATGCTCTTTATTTCTCAGTATTCTCTCTACTACTTGTTTATAGTCAGACTTATCAATTGATTTTAAAAATTCTTCAATCTTTTTTTCATCTAAAGAAAGAATTAAAGGGTTAAAAGAAGAAAATTTTTCATCAACTTTAGAAGATAAATCTTCCACTTCAAGTACAAGCTTTTGATTTTTAGAAATCGTAGTATCTTCATCCCTCTTCATATTAGAATATGCGACCAATCTTGAGACTATTATCATTGTTTTTTCCATTATTTCTAATAGCTGTTTAATATTCTCACTATTTTTAACATTATCATAGTCTTCAAGCAGTGTCTTTACTTTATTTATATCATCTAGAATCTGTTTGTCATCTTTATATATCAATGACAAATCCCAATTATAATTGCTCATATAACAACCTTTCTTCAAAAAACATAATAAGATATTTATGTTTAATTATCTTTTTACTGTTTTAATTATTTTATTAATATGATCTATCAAAAACGATGAAGATAGACCTGTAAAAAATCCGGTTAATATAGAAAACAAGGACATATAAGGAAGATAGTAAAAAATTTTTATATTAGATAAAACCATCGCAGATACAATAAGCTGACCTATGTTGAAAAAAAATGAACCTACTATTGAAATTCCAATTGGACTTACAGACTTTAAGTTCATCATTTTAACCATTGCCATAGATAAAATACTGAAAATACCACCAGTAAAACTATATAGAAAAGTTGACATACCACCATAGAATGTAGAGGATAGAAATATTCTCATCAAAAGAACTGCCATCGCATCTTTGAATCCAAATATAAATAAACATGTCAATGAAAGTATATTTGATAGTCCTAATTTAGCTCCTGGAGCCAAAATATTTAAAGGTGGCAGCATGCTTTCAATATAATATAATATCAAAGAAAAAGAGAGCATAATTGCCAAAAACACTATTTTAGTAGTTTTTTTCATTATAGTACCTATTTTAATCTTTGTTCCAATTTTGATTTCAATTCTTCATAACCACTCTTACCTAATAAAGCAAACATATTCTTTTTATAACTTTCAACACCTTCCTGATCAAAAGGGTTAACATTATTGATATATCCGCTTATAGCACAAGCGTATTCAAAAAAATAAATCAAATATCCCATGTTGTATGAATTTAGTTTTTCTATATTTACTACAAGATTAGGTACATTACCGTCAATATGTGCAAGCATAGTGGCCCTCATGGCGTTGTGATTTACAAAATCTATAGTCTTTCCTTCCAAGTAATTAAGTCCATCCAAATCTTGCTCATCTTTTTTTATTATTACATCAGATTTTGCTTGACCTATATTAATTACTGTTTCAAAAATATTTCTATTTCCATCTTGTATAAATTGCCCCATAGAGTGTAGATCCGTAGAAAAAATAACACTTGCAGGGAAAATCCCTTTTTGATCTTTTCCTTCACTCTCGCCATACAGTTGTTTGAACCACTCACTAAAGAACATCATCTGTGGTTCATAATTTACAAGTATTTCAGTAACCTTACCTTTTCTATATAAAATATTTCTCAATATGGCATACAAAACAGCATCATTTTGCATTATATCTGTCTTTGCAAACTCTTTTTGTGCATCCTCCGCACCCTTAAGAAGACACTCTATATTTATCCCTGCAACAGCTATAGGAAGTAATCCCACCGCTGTTAAAACAGAATATCTTCCCCCTATATCATCAGGTACAACGAAAGTTTCGTATCCTTCCTTTTCAGATAAATTCTTTAGCGCACCCTTACTTTTATCAGTAGTTGCAAATATCCTTGCTTTTGCATTATCTTTCCCATATTTACTTTCAAGTAAATCTTTAAGAACCCTAAAAGCAATAGCCGGTTCAGTAGTAGTTCCTGATTTTGATATTACATTTATAGAAAAACTCTTATCTTTCAAAAACTCAGTAAGTTCAGCTAAATAAGTAGAAGATATTGAATTTCCGGCAAAAATTATCTTAGGAAGATTTCTTTCTTCTCTAGTCATAAAGTTTGAAAAATTATTTGATAGGGCTTCAATAACTGCTCTTGCTCCTAAATATGAACCTCCTATACCAATTACTATTAGGTAATCAGAATCTTGTTGAATTTTTTTTGATGCCTTAAGTATTCTTTCAAATTCATCCTTATCATAGTCAGAGGGTAGATTTAACCATCCTGTAAATTCTTTTCCGGCTCCAGATTTTGTAGCCAAAAGTTCTTGAGATAGCTTTGCTGTAGGTATCATATTTTCAATTTCATGTTGTTTTACAAACTTACTTGCACTTGTATAGTCAAATCTAAGATTTTTCATAAGTCCTCCATAAATATTTAAAAAGATTAATTATTTTAAAAAAATTCTCAAATTAATTATACCATATTTTGCCTATTTTATCTGAATTTTTATTATTAATCTATATTATTTGCAATTATATCATTATATAACATATCAACAATTTTATCGACATCCTTATTTTCAACATCTATCCATTTAGAAAAATCATATCTCTTAAACCATGTATACTGTCTTTTTGCATATCTTCTGCTATCTCGCTTTATCAACTCTATAGCATCTTCTTTTGAAATACCTCCTTCTAAATAAGAAAGTATCTGTCTATAACCAATGGCTTTCATAGACTGATGCTCAGATGTCAATCCTGTTTTCATAAGTTTTTCAACTTCTTCGATTAATCCATCATTTATCATCAAATCTACACGTTTGTTTATATTTTTATACAAAATTTCTCTATTCATCTTAAGCACATACATATTAACTTTATAATCCTGAAATATCTTTACATCTTCAAAGGCTCTTATTTCATCTGAATTATCAAGTATCTCCAATGCTCGAATTACTCTTTTAACATTATTTTTTTCTATAGTAGTGGCTATTTTAGAGTTTTTACTCACTAAAATATCATATAGAAAATCAACACCTTTTTCTTCAAGGATTTTTTTATATTTATTCCTTATATCATGGTTTTTTTTTGAAGAATTAAAATCCATTTTATAAATTAAGGAGTTGATATAAAGACCTGTTCCTCCTACTATTAAAGGAACTTTATTTTCAGAAAACAATACTTCTATAATTTTAAGAGCATCATTTGAATAATCGCTCACACTATACTCATTACAAGGTTCAACTATATCAATCATATGGTGTCTAATACCTTGCATTTCTCCTCTTCTTATCTTTGCTGTACCTATATCCATCCCTCTATATATTTGCATAGAATCAGATGAAATAATCTCTGTATTTAGCCTTTGAGCAAGTTGTATAGATACAGCTGTTTTTCCTACAGCAGTAGGTCCACATATTATAACTATTTGTTTCATAATCTTTAATAATTAATATTATCCTCCAAATATTTTTTTATATACAAAAAAATCTTATCATTATTTTCTATGTCTTTTATGGCTATTCTTATTGAATTATTATCCATATTTTTATAATTATCAAGGACTCTGACAAGCATATTTTTATTTTCAAGTAAATCCATCTGTAATTTTTTTACAGATATATTATAAAACTTAATGCAAAAAAAACACGTATTTGTTAGACTAATGTCTAAATTATTAAGAAATATATACTTATTATATAACCTTTCTATCTCAGATGTATAGTATTTTTTAGTAGAATCATAAAAATTTCTATCAATTTTGGAAAGCTCAATAGCTATACTTTCAGCTAATATATTGACACTCCATGGTTTTTTTACCTGGTTCAATAATTTAATAAATTCGAAACTGCTACAAAAACAATATCCTAGTCTTGCGCCAGTCATCGCAAAAAATTTTGTTATTGCATTTATAATAATAAGGTTATCATAACTTGAAATATATCTTTTTAAAGAATATTTATCATTATAACAAAAATCTATAAAAGTTTCATCTACTAACAAAAAAATATTATTATTCTTACAAAAATCGAGTAAAGCTTCAAGTTTGTATATTTTCCCTGTAGGATTATTGGGATTGCAAATAATAAGAATATCCGGAAGTTCACAATTCTTAAAAATATTATCTTTTATAGTTTTAAAATGTATCTTATCTATATTATCAAATAAATTAATATCTAATTCTATTGCATTTTTTTTAAAATAATTACAAGCTCTTTCATACTCACTAAACGTAGGATGAAATATACCTACATTTTTAAATATGTCCAAACTTAATATGTCATACAGGACTTCAGTTGCGCCGTTAGCGACATAAATAAAAGACGAATCAATATTATATATAGACGATACTGATTCTTTCAACTTATTGTAATTTATATCAGGGTATTTACTAATATTGTTTTTAACATGCTTAAAAATAGCATCATAATCTATATCTGGAGAAAAAACATTTATATTACTACTAAAATCTATGATTTCATTAGCTTTTTTATTAAATTTTTTTGCGAAATATTCTATATTTGCACCATGATTACTTATGTACATAATTTTCTTCTCTTTCTATTATAATATAGCAAATTATATAAAGCATTTTTGTAAATACTAATAATTATTACATATCATCAAAGTTAATTTTATTAACTCAACTTTCCCACATCAAAAACACATTATAAACATTGAGATTTGAGTATATTTTAAAAAAACAATATTATACTTGACATAGTTTTTTCAGTATTTTCATTTTTTTGATAAATATGCAAATTTCAATAAATATTATTCAGAAAATTGTGTGTCAAGTATAATATTAAAAAATAAATTTATGTTTAAATTTCAACTAAAATTGCGATAATTTTAGCGGGAAAGTTGAGTTATTAAATAATATCTATATATTAAATTTTTCCATTACATATACAAGAATTCTATCATAGACCTCAAATTTATGAGTATTCAGAGAAAATTGTCAATAAATATTTTCGAATAAAAAACATAAATTTACAAAATAACTATAATACTATTACTAATACTAACATCTAATAGAATAATGGAAATATGTCATAAAAAATGAATACACCAAATATTTATTAACTAAAGATATGCTATATAGTATCACAAGTATAGAATTGATAAAATCCATAGTTTATACTAAAAACCTATAAAAAAGCCATGTGATTTTATTTCAGCAAAATTATTGACAATCTGAAAAACATGTAATTTGGTAAAATAACATTCTTAGTATTATAAATGGTGATTAGAATTAAATAGAGTTTAATATAAAATTAAAATAAAAAACAAAAATAGATATTAACCTATAATATTTTACATAAATATTAAATAAGGTCAATATCTATTTTTTAAATTATATAATTAATACATTTTAGTATTGGTAAATACCCTTACCGCTCTTTCTTCCAAGCTGTTTAGAACGAACCAATTTTCTCATTAGAGGGTGAGGTCTGTACTTAGGATCTGCAAATTCGTTATATAGAACTTCCATTATCGCTAAGCAAACATCCCAACCTATCAAATCTCCCAAAGCCAAAGGTCCCATAGGGTGATTTGCACCAAGTTTCATAGCAGTATCTATAGCTTCTGGAGTTGCAAGACCATCAGCGTATATACCTACAGCTTCATTAATCATAGGTATCAATATTCTGTTAACTACAAATCCAGGTCCTTCATCTACTTCAACAGGAGTTTTTCCTATTTCTTTGGATAATTCAACTATCTTATTTTTTACTTCATCACTTGTAAGTTGTCCCTTAATTACTTCTACTAAGGCCATCATCGGAACAGGGTTGAAGAAATGCATACCTATTACTTTTTCAGGTCTACCTGTAGCTGCACCTATTGCTGTAATAGAAAGAGAAGATGTATTTGTAGCTAATATTGTCTTTTCATCGCAAACTTTATCAAGTTCTTCAAATATTGCTAATTTGATCTTTTCATTTTCAGTAGCAGCTTCTATAATAAGATCACAATCTTTCAAATCTTGAATATTATCAGAAGTTGATATTCTAGCTAAAGTAGCATCCATATCTTCTTTTGTCATTTTTTCCTTAGAAACCAACTTTTCAAGATTTTTTGTTATACTTTTCTTTGCATTTTCAAGAGCTGCAGGTATAACATCTCTTATTATAACTGTATGTTTCTTTGCTAAAACTTGAGCTATACCGCTACCCATAACACCTGATCCGATTATTGCTATTTTCATAGTATTCCTTCCTTTCTAAATACAAACTATTTTAAATTATAATATATGCAAAATACCTTATATTAAAAAGATAATTATGCACATTTCGTTAATATATAACAATAAAACATCAAAATATTTAAAAGGTTTTTGCATCTGTTAAATTTTTGAGTTTATATTGACAAAAAAATTAAGTCTATAAATATTTTCAAAAAATGATGATTTGAAATCATGCAAATCATCATTTTTAAGTTTTACTCAACTTCTTTTTTGGCTTTTTCAGCTTCTATAAGCTTAGTTAATTCAGGAATAACTTTGTTAATATCTCCAACTATTCCCAAGTCTGCTGCTTGGAACATAGGAGCGTCAGGATTTTTATTCACTGCAATTATAAGATCAGATTCCTCCATTCCTGCGAGATGTTGTATAGCTCCAGATATACCAAGAGCAAAATACAAGTTCGGTCTTACTGTCTTACCAGTTTGTCCAACTTGAAGTTCTTTTTCCAACCATCCTGAATCTACAGCAGCTCTTGAACCTGATACTGTTCCTCCTACAGTCTTTGCCAACTCGTCAGCAAGTGCTATATTTTCTTTTGATCCAAAACCTCTACCTGCTGATACAAGGATTTTTGCATCTTCTATTTTTATTTTTTTCTTAGTTTCAACAACTTCTTCAAGAATTTCTACATTAAAATCCGCATCTTTAAATTCTACTTTAAAGTTTTCAACTTTAGACTGCTTTGACTTGTCTTCATCAAGTTTTTGCATAACACCTGGTCTTACAGTAGCCATTTGAGGTCTAAATTCTTTACAAATTATTGTTGCCATTATATTACCACCAAAGGCAGGTCTTGTCATCAAAAGATGTCCTGTTTCTTCATCTATCTCCAAACCAGTACAATCAGCAGTAAGTCCAGTATGAACCCTTGCAGAAACTCTTGGAGCCAAATCTCTTCCTATAGAAGTAGCACCAAATAACATAATTTCAGGTTTTTTTGCTTGAACCACTTCAAAAAGTGCTTTTGTATAAGGCTCAGTCATATATCTTCCTAATCTATCATCTTCAATTACTATAACATTATCTGCGCCATAGTGTGAAAGTGTAGATGTAAGTGAACTTACTCCTTTTCCAACAATAACCGCAGTAACATCAGTACTTCTTTTTTCAGCTAATTCTTTTCCTTTACCAATAAGTTCAAGAGAAACATTTTGAATGTGGTTATCTCTTTGTTCTACAAAGACAAAAACACCCTTATAATCTTGCAAATTCATATCAACACCACCTTATATTAAAAACTGTTCTTTTAGTTTATCCAAAATTATCTTTGCGCCTTCTTTTGCTTCAACATCAAAAACTTTTCCTGCAGTCTTAGCTCCCTTTGTAAAGCTCTTTTTAACATTTGTTGGAGATCCTTTAAGACCAAGGTTGGCAGGATCAACTACTATATCATTTACATTCCAAACTTTTACTATACCTTCTTCTCTAAAAGAATCATAAATTCTTGAAACTCTCATGTATCTTGGTTGATTCATTCCTCCAAGTGTAGTTATAAGACAAGGTGTTTTAACTTTTAGAATTTGATATCTGTCTTCGTATTGTCTTCTTACTTTTATAAATCCATCACCTATTTCCTGTATTTCTTCTACATATGAAACACTCGGTAAATTAAGGTGTTCAGCAATTTGAGGACCAACTTGAGCAGTATCTCCATCTATGGCTTGTCTACCAGCTATAATAAGATCATAGTCAAGTTTTTTTACTAACCCTGCAACTGCAGAAGATGTAGCCCATGTATCTGAACCTGCAAAAGCTCTATCAGTCAATAAGATAGTCTCATCCGCTCCCATTGCATAAGCTTCTCTTAATGCAACATCTGCTTGAGGAGGTCCCATTGTAACAACTGTTACTTTTGCTCCAGTAGCTTCTTTAATTTTCAACGCTTCTTCCAAGCCGGCTTTATCGTCCGGATTTATTATGCTTGGAACACCTTCTCTTATAAGTGTTCCCGTTTTTGGATCCAACTTTACTTCAGTAGTATCCGGAACTTGTTTTATACAAACAACTATATTCATAATCTATCCTCCTTATTTCAACAATGAACCTGATATAACCATTCTTTGAACTTCACTTGTTCCTTCATATATTTCAGTTATCTTCGCATCCCTCATCATTCTTTCAACAGGATAATCTCTTGTATATCCATATCCACCGAATAATTGAACGCATTTTGTAGTTACTTTCATTGCAGTTTCAGCTGCAAACAATTTTGCATGCGCAGCAGGAACAGAATAAGGAAGCCCATTATCTTTACAATATGCAGCCTTGTAAACTAAGAGTCTTGCTGCTTCTATCATATTTGCAAGATCAGCCAATTGGAATTGAGTATTTTGGAACTTAGATAGAGATCTTCCAAATTGTTTTCTCTCTTGAACATAAGCTATAGTTTCATCCAAAGCACCTTGAGCAATACCAAGAGCTTGAGCAGCTATGCCTATTCTTCCGCCATCCAAAGTTTGCATAGCAACCTTAAATCCTTTACCTTCTTGAGAAAGCAAGTTTTCAGCAGGAACAATACAATCTTCAAATATTAGTTCACAAGTAGCAGAACCTCTTATACCCATTTTCTTTTCATGAGGACCTGTAGAAAATCCCTTAAACCCTCTTTCAACTATAAATGATGATATTCCTCTATTTCCTTGAGATTTATCAGTCATAGCCATTACAATGTAAGTATCAGCTTCATCACCATTAGTTATGAATATTTTGGATCCGTTAAGTACATAGTGATCTCCATTTTTTACTGCTGTTGTCTGTTGCATAGATGCATCTGTACCTGCATTAGGTTCTGTAAGCCCAAAAGCACCAAGATGCTTTCCTTGTGCTAAAGGTACAAGATATTTTTGTTTTTGTTCTTCAGAGCCAAATTTTTCTATAGGTCCTGCTCCTAAAGAAGTATGCGCAGAAAGTATAACTCCTGTAGTAGCGCAAACTCTTGATAACTCTTCAACAGCCATAATATAACCGAGATTATCTCCACCTTCTCCGCCATATTTTTTTGCTATTGGTATTCCCATAAATCCAGCTTTTACCATTTTTTCAACATTTTCTTTTGGAAATCTTTCCAGTTCATCAACTTCAGCGGCATTAGGTTTGATTTCCGTTTCAGCAAATGCTCTATACATTTGTCTAAGCAATTGATGCTCTCTTGATAGACCAAATTCCATTTATTTTCCTCCTTAACTCAAAATACAAACATCACAGTTTTATATATCTATAAAAACCTTTATTAAAAATATTTTAATGTAAATTATTATATATATAATAATTTTACAAGAAAAAGCAAACTGAATAAAATTAAATAAAATTAACATATATACTATTACAAATGTATAAACATAATATATATTTAATTATAAAAATAAAATTATATAGTTAATATTTACACAAAATATTAATATACAAAAAACACTGAGTAACAGAGTATTATATGTATATCAATTTATACTAAAGTCAAGTAAACGACTACATAGTGTGTTTACTTGACTTTAGTCTATGCAGATTTTGATATAACTATCTTTCAACTATTAAAGCTGTACCTTGTCCTCCACCTATGCAAAGTGTAGCAAGACCTTTTTTCTTACCAGATCTTTTCATTTCATAAAGTAGAGTAGTCAGTATTCTCGCTCCAGAAGCACCTATAGGATGACCTATAGCTATAGCTCCACCGTTTACATTTGTTTTTGCAGGATCTAAACCAAGATCCTTAACAACTGCACAAGATTGTGCTGCAAACGCTTCATTAGCTTCTACCAAATCTATATCTTCAATTTTTAATCCCGCTTTTTCTAAAGCCTTTGTACTTGCAGGAACAGGTCCTATACCCATTATAGAAGGATCTACACCTGCTGAAGCATAAGATACTATCTTTGCAAGAGGCTCAATACCAAGTTCTTTTGCCTTATCTTCGCTCATAACTATTAAACAAGCCGCACCATCATTTATGCCTGAAGCATTACCTGCAGTAACTGAACCGTCTTTTTTAAAAGCAGGTTTAAGTTTTCCAAGTGTTTCCATAGATTGACCGTATTTAATAAATACATCTTTATCTATAACAGTAACATTCCCTTTTTTATCTTTTAACTCTACACCTACTATTTCTTCATCAAATTTTCCGGCTTTTTGAGCAGCTTCAGCCTTATTTTGGCTGGCAACAGCAAATTGATCTTGTTGTTCTCTTGTTTGACTCCATTGGTCGTTTATATTTTCAGCAGTAATACCCATATGATATCCGTTAAAAGCATCAGTAAGACCATCTTTTATCATTACGTCAACAGCTGAAGTATCTCCCATTCTTGCACCATATCTCATTTTAGGTAATACATAAGGAGAATTTGTCATTGACTCTGTTCCTCCTGCTAGAACTATTTCAGCATCTCCTGCTTTTATAAGTTGTGCAGCCAAAGAAACAGCTCTAAGTCCTGATCCACAAACTTTGTTAATAGTCATAGCCGGAACTTCTTTAGGTATACCCGCATTTATTGCTACCTGTCTCGCAGGATTTTGGCCTAAACCAGCTTGAAGTACGTTTCCAAGTATAACTTCATCAATAGTTGCAGGATCAATCCCAGCTCTCTTAATAGCTTCTTTTGCTGCTATTACTCCCAGATCAATACCTGAAAGTGGTTGTAATGCTCCTCCAAAGCTTCCTACAGGTGTTCTTACCGCACTTGCTATAACAACATTTTTCATAAGTTCCTCCTACTTTAAAATAAAATATAGCGTTTACTAAAATGTTAATTTTGTGTTTTATAATTTTACGATAAAACACAAAAGATAAGTAAGTAAGTAAACACTAAGAAAAACATTAAACTAAAGAATAAGTAATAATTTAGATTTCCGTATGATTATAACATAATGATTAGTATTTTTCAATACAAACTTAAAATTAACTACAACAAATATTAAAACAAATTTTTATAGAAAAAACATTATCATAAATTTTTATACAAAAAATAAACCATTACTATATTAATATCAATCCTATAATTATGTTAATATAGATTGTAAATTTAATAACAAAGTTTTTTAAATATTATACTTGACAACAGTATTAATCAAATTATTTA
Organism: uncultured Peptostreptococcaceae bacterium; assembly: GCA_963521605.1. GTDB lineage: Bacteria > Bacillota > Clostridia > Peptostreptococcales > Filifactoraceae > Peptoanaerobacter. The sequence goes on from CAUQVF010000001.1 coordinate 115,198, forward strand.
AATTGATTTAATAATATTATAGAAAAATATCTATATAAAAACACTGTGTCAAGTATTGTATTTCAAAATTTTATTGTTAAAAAAATCAACTTAGTATTATATTTTATAAATTCAAATATAATAACTTTTTAAACCACACCAAAACCTGCAAAGATAATTATTATGATGACAGCTATAGTTGGAATAACAGCTGTACACATACCTATATCAGCATATGACTCTTTATGTTTCATACCTGTAATTCCTAATAGCGTTATTACTGCACCATTATGAGGAAGTGTATCCATACCACCGCATGCTATGGCTGCAACTCTATGCAAAACCTCAGGATTTATACCTTGAGCCTTTGCAATATCTAGAAACTGTGCACCCATAGTTTCCAAAGCTATAGAAAGACCTCCTGATGCCGAACCAGTAACACCAGCCAAAGATGATGCCGAAACAGCTGTACCTATCAACGGATTTGAAGATAATCCCATTATTGCTGCACTTATAACTGTAAAAGCTGCAAGTTTAGAAATAACATTACCATAACCTGTTTCAGATGCTGTATTGAATATAGCCAAGAAAGAACCGTTTGTTCCTGCAGTAAGAGTTTCAACAACATTATCAAATCTCTTATAGTTTAGTATTATGGTAACAATTACACCTATCAAAAGAGCTATTATAAGAGACCAGTTACCTGTTACATTCTTAAGAGTAGTCTTGTATACTTCTTCAAGATATTTACCATCACTATTTGGTATGACCATTCTAGATAAAACAAAATTTATAACCAGTACTACAAGTATAGGAACAGTGGCTACAAAAAAGTTTGGCAAGTCAGTTCTTTCTTCACCTACTTTAAAATGTTCATCATGATTTCCATATCCTTCACCTTTTGCCATAGCTGATTTTGCTCTCCTAGTCAACCATAACATTCCAAGTCCGAACATAACAACAGTAGCAATTATACCTAATACCGGGGCAGCAAAAGCATCAGTTCCGAAAAACTTCATCGGAATAGCATTTTGTATTTGCGGAGTTCCAGGTATTGCAGTCATTGTATAAGTAAAAGCCCCTAACGCTATTGAAGCAGGAAGAAGTCTCTTTGGTATACCTACTTCTCTAAAAAGCTTAGCCCCTATAGGATAAATTGCAAAAGATACAACGAATAAAGAAACACCACCATAAGTTAGTACAGAACAAGAAAGAACAACTGCTAATATAGCCATATCCTTTCCTAATTTTGATGTTATAAATTTAGAAATTGCATCCGCTGATCCGGAAGCTTCCAAAACTTTTCCAAAAATTGCACCAAGTAAAAATATAGGAAAATAATTTTTTACATAATTGCCCATACTTACCATAAATATCTCTGTATAATGAGCCATTAAATGTGGATCTTCACCAACAGAAATAGATGAGATTAAAACTGCAAATAGCGCTAAAAGCGGCGCAACTGCAACAACAGAAAAACCCCTAAATGCCAAATACATCAAGAGGCCAAGAGATAAAATTATCCCTAAGATACCAATAGCTTGCATAAGAACATATCCTCCTAAATGTTATATTAAAAATATACAAGTATTATTTGAATATAGTCGCATAGATTAATAAACTTAATGCGAAATTTTATAAACTATACGACTATATAAAAATCTAAGTTAGATTATAAAATAATTAAAGTAATTTTAATCCCATTAATTCATCTTTAAAAATCTTTTCATCCATTAGTTTTAAATCTTTAGATATTAACGGTTTAAAATCCATATGTGCCAAGATGTCTTTTTCCATATCAACACCAGGGGCTATTTCTGTTATCATCAAACCATCTTTAGTAAGTTTTAAAACGCACCTTTCAGTTATATATGTCACATCTTGACCTGTTTCATTTGCATAGTCAGCAGAAAAAGTTACCTGTTCAACTTTTTTAATAAATTTCTTTTCTTTTCCTTCTTGTAGAATAGTGAGTTTACCGTCTTTAATTTCTTCTTTCAATCCACCGGCAGTAAATGTCCCGCAAAAAATTACTTTTTTTGTATTTTGAGAAATATTTATAAATCCTCCGCAACCAGGTATTCTCGGTCCAAATTTTGAAACATTTATATTTCCCTTTTCATCACATTGAGCAAGCCCTAAGAAAGTTGCATCAAGACCTCCACCATCATAAAAATCAAACTGAGTATCTTGATCTACTATACTATATGGATTTACAGCTCCTCCAAATTTTCCTCCTCCAAGTGGAACTCCACCGGTAATTCCAGCTTCGACACTTAGAGTTATCTTGTTTCCTTCACCTTCCTCATTTGCAACTGCTCCAACAACTTCCGGAATACCAATTCCTAAGTTTATTGTCGCATATGCCTTCATTTCCATGGCACCCCTTCTACCTATGACTTTCCTATTGTCGAGTTTAGGTGCTTCCATTGTACTAAGAAGTTTTTTAGTATTTCCGCAATATGAAGGATCTAAGTACTCTCCAAATACTTGTTCATGATATTTAAAGGGATCACTTGACTTAACAACATAGTCAACTAAAGAATTTGGCAAAAGAACATATCTTGGATCAAGAGAGTTAGCATTAACTATATCTTTTACTTGAACTATTACTTTACCTCCGTTGTTTTTACAAGCAATAGCCATATTCGTAGCATCAAGAGAAGCCAATTCCTCTTCAAAACTTATATTTCCAAGTTCATCAGCAAATGTACCTTTTAGTATAACGTAGTCCAATTTTGGAGTTTCGTAATACAAGTATTCTTCTCCTTCTATAGTTACTTTCTTTACTAAATCTTCTTTTGTAATCTCATTTAATTTCCCACCTTCAAAATCCGGATCAACAAATGTTTTTAATCCAACCTTACTGATTGTGGCTTTTTTTCTTGAAGCTGCGTCTCTAAACATATGAGATACAACTCCTTGAGGCAAGTTATATGCTTCTATTTTATTTTCAAGAGCCAACTTTTGCAATTTAGGAGCAAGATTCCAGTGACCTCCTACAACTCTCTTTAAAAGTCCTTCCGGAGAAAAATGGTTTACCGCTCTATCTTTTCCATCTCCTTGACCTGCTGCATAGTAAAGTGTTATTCCCGTAGGTTTTTTAGTTTCATTGTATCTAAATTCTAAGGCTTCTTCTATTTCTTCTGCAACTCCTATACCTACGAAACCTCCTGTAGCTACAACAGAATTATCTGATATCAAATCTACAGCTTCTCTAGCATTTAAAAACTTAACTTTCATTATTCGACACCTCTTTTTTATAAAAATCACTAAAAATTCAACCAAATATACATACAAAAAGATAAAAAACAAAAATATAAGAGTAAAAAATACATAGTATCATAAAATCATTTTATCTACTCACATTAATCTTAAATCATAAAATGTTTTTAAAAAAACATAAACTATAAATATAAAAAAATTTACATTTATCATCATTCTCACTAAAAACAGATTATTAAAAAATATTATTTATATATAAATAATATAATTGAAAACGCTATTTTCAAGAATATTACTATGGTATTATTTCTACAACTCTCATTATTTCAGATTTAATATTATTCTATTTTATGTAAGAAGGTTGTATAGATATTAAAAACTTATTATTTTTTTGGCGGAGGAAGAACTGTAGCCATACCTTCCAATACTATTTCGCCATTTTGATTTACACAAGTAGTCTTTAATTTCAATATTTTGTCTTTTATTTTTTCAACAGCTTCAAGTGTAGCAGTTATTGTGTCTCCAAAATATACCGGCTTTTTGAAACTTAATTCTTGACCCATATAAATTGTTCCTTCTCCAGGCAATTGCATTCCAAGAACAGCCGAAACCAAACCCGCCGTAAGCATACCATGCGCTATTCTGTTTTTGAACATACCTTCTCCTGCAGAAACGGCATTAATGTGAGCAGGATTTAAATCTCCTGTAATACCTGCATACAAATAAACATCTGTCTCGGTAATTGTTTTAGTAAAACTTGCAGTATCTCCGATATTAATCATATCAATACTTTTACCAGCCATAAATGCACCTCCAAAAAAATATTATTCCACCTATGTAAAATCTACACCTTAGGATAATTGAAAACTAAAATGCACAAAGATTGTACTTACTCCAAATATATTATTTAGCATTCCTAAAATAATAAAGATGTAAACCATACATAAAATATAAAAACATCTGTAATTTTTAGTAAATTATATAGTAATCAAATAAATAAGAAATTTTATTTATGAAAATGATTCTATATAAAACTCCTAATATTTACCATTTCAGGATACTTCTTTTTTTAAAATTTGTCAATATTTTTTTACTTTAACAATAAGTTTTAAATTTTTAGTTCAAAATTTATAGGTATTTAGACTTTAAATTTTAAAAAATTTGTTTTATTTTATATTTAAAAAGTTTTATTTTTATGTTAGAATATCATGTATTTAATAATATAAAATTTTATTTTATTTATAAAGATGAGGTAATATGGAAAATATCCAAAAACTTAGTGAATCAGAATTAATTGATAAAATAAATGAATATTCAAGATTATCCAAAACTGGAAATCTATCAGAAGAAGATGAAGAAATAAGAAATAATTACAGAAAAGAATATATAAGAAGAGTAAAAAATTCTCTCTTATCCAATTTAGGAAGCATTAATTCTTAGTATTTTGAGGTATTATTTTATGAATAGAACTTTAGTTGTTTTTAAGGTAGCCGGTCAAAGCTATTGTACAGATATTTTGAAAATCAAAGAAGTGTGCATGAAACAAGATATTGTAGCTGTACCTAACGCTCCATCGTTTGTTGATGGAATTTCCAATCTCAGAGGAGAAGTAATCTGTATTGTAAATCTAGCTGATAAGCTTGGTGTTAAGTCTAATTTAGATAATAAAAATCAAAAAATTATTATAGTTTCAATAAATAATTTTTCTATAGGTTTTTTAGTTGATGATATATCAGGAATAATACATGTTTCTACTGATAACATTGAGGTTACTCCTGAAATTCTTTCCAAAAGCAATGTATTTGCAGACGGAGTAGTAAAAGAAAATAATAAAATAATGATATTGTTAGACTTTAATAATATACTTAATGATAACGAGATTGAAGAAATAGAAAATTTAAATAAGGATGTAAGTTTATGAAGAAAGAATCAGATCATAAAAAAAGCATCAATCTAGCCTTAGATAGCATAATTACATCTATGAATGACGGAAAAGAAGAGATATTCGCAATTACAGAACAGATAAACAAGGAAAATAGACAGGTTAAAGCTGATATTGCAGAAGTAAGAAGAGATATAAGATTGTATAATGCTCAAATAGAAAAGTTAAAAAAATTGGAGTTGGAGAGTAGAAAAACACTATTGATTGTAAGTAGTGATTTTGATAAGTACAATTCAGATGATATAAAGGATGCGTATGACAATTCTTATAATCTCCAACAAGATCTTATGAAGAAGCAGTTGGAGATAGATTCTATAATTAAGAAATTAGAACTTTTTGAAAACAGAATTCAAAAAAATAATGAACTTGTTTCAAAGGCTGATGAATTACTAAGTAGAATAGAGATAATGAGCGACTATATGAAACTTGATTCATCAATTGACTCTGAAAGCGAAGACTTATTTACCAAGTGGATACTTTTTCAAGAAAATGAGAAAAATAGGATAGCAAGAGATATTCATGATGGTCCTGCTCAGACTATTGCATCACTAGTAATAAGATCAGACATAATAAGAAAACTTATTGAAAAAGATTCTCCTAACACCACCATCTATAAAGAAATAGAACAGTTAAAATTTCAACTTAGAAGTGTAATAAAGGAAATCCGAAAAATAATGTATGATTTAAGACCAACCTCTCTTGATGAACTTGGTTTTTCTTCAAGCATTCACGGACTTATATCAAAAACAGAAGAAGATTGTAATATAAAATTTTCTGTAAGTATTGATGAAAACAGTGAAATTAAAAACTCCAATCTTAAAATAATTTGTTTTAGAATTATTCAAGAATCTTTGAATAATATAATAAAACACTCTAAGGCTGAAAAAGCTTATATCTATGTAAAAATATCTAAAGATTATATTGATATGATTGTTCAAGATAACGGTGTAGGATTCGATACAACAAAAATTAATTCCACCAATTCTTTTGGGCTGTCTTCTTTAAAAGAAAGAGTAGCTCTCGTAAACGGAAATGTAAATATAGATTCAAAGTTTTCAAAAGGTACTGCAATAAATGTTAAAATACCTAATAAGGAGGACGTATATGCATAGTGATGCTATAAAAGTGATGATAGTAGATGATCACGAATTGATAAGAGAAGGAATTTCTAAAATTCTCGATATGGAAAATGATATAGAGATAGTGTTTAAAGCAAAGTCAGGGGTAGAAGCATTGGAAGTGATTAAAGATGTTAAACCTGATGTTATCTTACTTGATATAAATATGAATGAATTAAATGGAATAGAAACACTAAAAAAAATAAAAGCATATGGTTCGAAAACAAAAATAATTATGCTTACTGTATATGATGATGTTGAATATATCTCTCAAAGTGTTAACTTAGGGGCAAATGGTTATGTGCTTAAAGACTCTGATTCAGATACATTGATAAAAACTATTAAGATAGTAAATGAGGGAGGCAGCTATATACAACCTACTTTAGCAACTCAACTTATAAAGCATATGACTAATGAAAAGAAAAATACAAATGATAAAAAATTACTTGAACTCTTAACTCGAAGAGAGTTGATTGTAATGAAGGAAATATCTTCAGGCTTAAATAATAAATCTATCTCAAAAAAACTTAATATAAGTGAAAAAACCGTTAAAAATCATGTTTCCAGTATACTTAAAAAATTAGAACTTCAAGATAGAACTCAAGTAGCTATTTATGCTATTAAGAATAAAATAATAGATCTTTAAAAAAAGCTTAGTGTAGATTTTACTACACTAAGCTTTTTTTAAAATATACCTATAATTTTTTGTACAGATATACTTACAAAAATTATCCCTATCCAACATGTTCCTCCGAGCAATATTGAATTTTTCCCACTTTTAATGAGTTTATCCAAGTTAGTATTAAGCCCTATGGCTGTCATTGCCATAACTATGAAAAACTTGCTTAAATGCTTCATTGATTTAAAAAAAGAATGTATTAATTCAACTATATCTTTTGAAAAAATATTTTGTCCTATTAATATCTCTAAAACTGTAGTAATAAGAGATGCCAAAATAAAATATAACACAAACATTGGAAGTATCTTTTTTATACTTATTTTACTCTTATCCTTATTTTTATCTTTATTCATCATTATTGCCAAAACCGTCGTTATAGGTATTATAGCTAAGGTTCTTGTAAGTTTTACTATAGTTGCACTGTCAAGCACTGCTCCATTTGTACCATGAACACTGTCCCAAACTGAAGCAGCTGCAGTAACTGATGAAGTATCGTTTATTGCTGTACCTGCAAAAAGCGCAAAGCCCTCATTTGTAAATCCTAATATATCTCCTATTGTTGGAAATACAAGGGCTGCAATTAAATTAAATAAAAAGACAACTGATATAGATTGAGCAATTTCATCATCTTTAGCCTCTATTACAGGTGCAGTTGCAGCTATTGCAGAGCCTCCACATATGGAAGAACCTACACCTATTAAAATTGCAATTTTTTTATCCAAATCAACAACTTTTGACATAAAATACGATATTATCAGTGAACAAGATATTGTAGATAAAATTACAGGGAGAGATACTGCCCCTACCTGTAATACAACTTTAAGATTTAAACCAAATCCAAGCAATATTACAGCATACTGTAATATTTTTTTTGAAGTAAATGCTATCCCACTATCCAAGTCATTTCTTTTTTTCAATACTAAGCCTATCAATATTCCAAAAATCATCCCGAAAACAGGTCCACCTACAACCGGAATATAATTGCCACAAAGATAAGCTACAATGCCTATTATTCCACAAAATAAAATACCTTTGATATTTTTCATTTTAATTTAAACTCCCAGTAAGAATATGTAAGTTAAAATTTTTTCCTTGAAAATAATATCATATTTTTTTATTTAAGTCTAACAAAACTAAAAACTTTTTCAAAAATCCTTGTAATATTGCTTAAGTTTTTGTATTATATATGGTATGATTTTTGTAAAAAATTGGAGGATTCAAATGTGTCAAGATAAGAAAACTTTTTATATAACTACACCTATATACTATCCCAGCGGAAAACTTCATATAGGCCACACATATACTACTGTTGCAGTTGATGCTATCTCAAGATACAAAAGATTCACAGGTTATGATGTTAGGTTCTTAACAGGTACTGATGAACATGGAGAAAAGATACAGAAAAAAGCTGAAGAGCTAGGAAAAAAGCCTAAAGAGTATTTAGATAATATGATAGACGATATTAAAGCTTTATGGTCAAAAATGGAAATATCATATGATGATTTTATCAGAACTACTGATAAAAGACATAGCGATGCTGTTCAAAAAATCTTCAAGACTCTTTATGATAAGGGAGATATTTATTTAGATGAATATGAAGGTAAATACTGCGTTCCATGTGAGTCATTTTGGACTGAATCACAGTTAGTTGACGGTAAGTGTCCTGATTGCCATAGAGAAGTTCAAACAAGAAAAGAATCTTCTTATTTTTTTAGACTTTCAAAATACCAGGATAGATTAAAAAAGTACTATGAAGATAATCCGGATTTTTGTTTTCCTGAAAGCAGAAAAAAAGAAATGTTGACAAACTTTATAAATGCAGGATTGGAAGATTTGTCAGTTTCACGTTCTACCTTTGACTGGGGAATAAAGGTTCCATTCGATGAAAAACATGTAATTTACGTTTGGATAGATGCCCTCTCCAATTATATAACAGCTCTTGGTTATGGCAGCGATGATGATAGTTTATTTAAAAAATATTGGCCGGCAGATTTTCACATTGTTGGTAAAGAAATAATGCGTTTTCATACTATAATCTGGCCTGCCCTACTAATGGCTCTTGATTTACCACTTCCAAAAAAAGTTTACGGACATGGATGGATATTATTTGGAGAAGATAAGATGAGTAAGTCAAAAGGAAATATAGTTTATCCGGAACCTATAATAGATAGATATGGAATAGATGCTCTTAAATATTTCTTACTGAGAGAATTTACCTTCGGTCAAGATGGAAATTATACAAACTCTGCGTTTTTAAACCGAATTAACTCAGATTTGGCAAATGATTTAGGAAATTTGCTTTCAAGAACCATTTCAATGATAGAAAAATACAATAATGGCATAATACCTACAATAAGTAAAAAAACAGCTTTTCACGATGATTTGGTATCTACAGTTGAACAAATGCCTGAACTTGTAGACAAAGCGATGAACCAAATGCAATTTAGCATAGCCCTTGAAGAGATATGGAAGGTGATAAGAAGAGCTAACAAGTATGTGGATGAAACGATGCCTTGGAAATTAGCAAAAGATGAAAGTGCAAAAGAAGAATTGAACTGTGTACTTTATGATTTGGCTGAAACATTGAGAATAGTAACAATTATGATTAGTCCAATACTACATCACACAGCAAAACGCATATTTGCTCAGCTTAATACTCCTGATGAACTTAAAACATACGAAAGCGGAAAAAAATTCGGACTTACTCCTACTGACATAAAGGTAGGAAAAAGTGAAATATTGTTTCCAAGATTGGATGTAGAAAAAGAGGTACTAATAATGAATGATATGTTTGCTCCAAAAGAAGAAAAAACTGATGATTTTGTAGGAAAAGCTGAGATAACTATAGATGATTTTGACAAACTTGACTTGAGAGTTGGAAAAGTCATTGAAGCAAAAAAACATCCTGAAGCTGATAAACTTCTCGTATTTACAATAAAATCAGGAAATCATACCAGACAGATTGTATCAGGTATAGCAAAGTTCTACAATCCTAATGAACTTGTAGGGAAAAATGTAGTATATGTTGCCAACCTAAAACCAAGAAAACTAAGAGGACTTGTTTCTCATGGTATGATACTTTCAGCAGCTACAAGCGATGATGAAAATCTGATAGTCTTAAATGCTGACGGTATAGATGATACTGCAATAGTGTCGTAGATAACAAATAATTATTAATACAGTAAAAAAGATATACTAAAATACTATTTTTAATAAAATAAGAGCAGTAGTATGTAATATTGCTCTTTTTTATTTTTATACTAATATCTAATAAAACAATGGATAAGATACTTTCAGTGCATTTATAATAGCTTCATAAATTATATATTATTATTTTAAACTATTGATTAACATTATCCATAGATTAAATAGATAGTAGTATTATATTAACAATCTGTTAAAAAGTCATACAATTATATTACTGTAAAATTGCTGATAATTTATAAACTGTAATGTCATTAGTCATAAATATTTGGTATTATAAGTGATTATAATTATATTAGATTTTATAGATTTATATTTAGTAAAAATACTATCTATGCTTTAATGATGTTATGAGAATATTTAGGCAAAATAAATCATTTTATAAAACATTTCTAATATATCCAAAATCTTTTTTTGATATTTATAGTTTTACTAAAAATTAAATAACTGAATTATATTACTATAGAATTTTAATATTTATTTATTTATTAATAATTTAAAATTTCGGTATAATAATAGCATTATTATTTTAATAGAAATAGGTGAATTTTATGATATTTGATACTCATGCTCATCTTGACAGTGAGCAATTTGAAGAAGATTTTGATGATATAATGCAAAATATTATTAACAAAAAAATTTCTCTTATAGTCAATCCAGGGTGTGATCTTCCTACATCAAAAAAATCTGTGGAATTATCTGAAAAATATGATTTTATCTATTCTGCTGTAGGATTCCATCCACACGAAGCAAAATATATGGATGAAGAAGCTATAAATGAAATTGAGAGACTTGCTGTTTCTAATAAGAAAATAGTTTCAATAGGTGAAATAGGTCTTGATTATTACTATGACTTTTCACCAAGAGATGTTCAAGAAGATGTCTTTGTAAGACAGATGGAACTTGCAAACAAATTAGACTTACCTTTTATCATACATTCTCGAGATGCATCCAACGATACTTATGAAATGGTGAAAAAATATAAGAATAATGTGGACTGTGTGCTTCATTGCTATTCTCAAAGCAAAGAAATGGCTAAATTATACCTTGATTTAGGTTGTTATCTTTCCTTTGCAGGTCCTGTAACCTTTAAGAAATCTACTAACTTACAAGAAGTGGCAAAGTATACTCCATTAGATAGAATTTTTATTGAAACTGATTCGCCTTATCTGTCTCCTGAACCAAAACGCGGAAAGAAAAATGAACCGTCAAACGTAATTTACACTGGAAAAAAAATAGCTGAATTAAAAGAAATAAGCGAAGAACAGCTTTTCAAGTCAACATACAATAATGCAGTCAGATTTTTTAAACTGGATAAAAAATTTGGAATTAAAACATTTTAAAAATATAAGTAATTTTAAACTTTATACTTTATATTTATCATAGTTTTATTAAATAGTTTAGTATTAAATGTTAAACTATAGCATTAAATTTTATTAAGGAGATTTTAATGATATTAAATATGTTTTACGGTTTTTGTATGGCTTTGGCTGACAGTGTGCCGGGAGTATCAGGTGGTACAATTGCGTTTATACTTGGTTTTTATGAGAAACTTTTGGACAATGTACACAATATATTTTCCAAAGACATTGAAAAAAGAAAATCTGCTATTCCATTTATAGCTAAACTACTTCTTGGTTGGGCTATAGGTATGGCTATATCAGTAACAGTTTTATCAAACCTTTTTGAAAGCAAGATATATCTTTTAAGCAGTGTCTTTTTAGGACTTACTTCAGCTTCAATACCTTTTATAATAATTTCTGAAAAAGAAGACTTAAAGGGAAAATATAGAAATCTAATATTTACTGTAATAGGGCTTATATTGGTTGTAAGTATTTCTATTTTAAGAGATCACATCTCAGGTGGTTCTTCTGTAGACTTTACAAATCTACAGTTAGTTCAATACGGATATGTATTTATTTCTGGTATGGTAGCTATAACAGCTATGGTATTGCCTGGTATTTCAGGTGCGACACTTCTTTTAATTTTAGGAGTTTACGCTCCAACAATTACCGGGATAAAAGAGCTATTACATTTCAACCTTTCTGTACTACCCGGAATAATATGTCTTGGTCTTGGAATATTGACAGGTCTGGCTTTATCTATAGGTTTAATTAGAATGGCGCTTAAAAAATATAAAAGCAAAACTTTATATTTCATAATAGGACTTATGATAGGCTCTCTTTATGCAATAGGTATGGGGCCAACCACTCTCAAAACCCCTCTACCGGCACTTGAACTTTCAAGCTTTAGTATATTAGGTTTTATTTTGGGCATAGCGATACTTTTAGGTTTAGAAATGACAAGAAAAAAACTGGAAACTCAAGAGCAAAAATAATATAACTTAAAAGGACCTAAGAAAAATCAAAATATGATATTTCTTAGGTCCTTTTTTATTTTTAATTTTAATTTTCGTCTAATATATCAGAGGCAAAATCTCCAATTTCTTCAATTTCATCATCAAGAGCATCGAACAAATCATCTTTTCTTGACTTTGCTTTTTTCATAAAGTCCCTTCCAGTTGAGACAAGTTCATTTCTTAAATCATTACCACTTTTTGGAGCAATCATAAGCCCTACAACAAGACCTATAAGAGTACCTACTACAGAGCCAAGTATTACAGCCAATAAATTAACATCGTTATTTCTTCTCATAGAATTACCTCCTAAACCTATTTCGGGTATTATACCCTTGTACAAGAAATTAAAAACACTATATTTCAAACTTAAATATTTGATTTTTTTCTTTTATATCAAATATTGAAGTATCTTTGAACAAACTTTGATATTTTTCTTTAAACTTGCTTGTTATATTATAATCTTCCCAAAAGTGAATTGGTAAAAAATATCTTGGTTTTAAATCTAATATCTGTTTACCCCCTAAGTCAAACTGTCCTTGTTGCCTTGGATCTACTAAAAAATATGCAATATCAATTTTAACATTCTTCAACTTATCAATTTCATTTACAAATTTCTTATGCATATCGTCTCTAACATCATCACTGTCTTCCATTTCCCAATACCAGTCATTAAGATCTCCTGCAAAAAATATATTTTTCCCAAATATATCTATCATAAAAGCCACACCGGCATCAGTTGAAAGATAAGTCTTAATTATCATTTCATCAACTGTTATATCTGTATTTGGCTCAACTATAACCACTTTATCACTTGATGATATTTTTTCACTTAAAAGCACATCAGATGATATAATATATTTTTTTACCCTATCAAAATAATCAAATATTCTATTATTGAAATGATCACCATGAGCATGAGAAACAAAAAAGTAAATGTCTTTATCTTCAGGTAAGTGTAAGTCTCCTTCAAAATAATCAAATATAAAAAAGCAGTTTTGTATTTCTAAAGTATAACAACTATGGTGAATATATTGAGTACTAACTTTCAAACTTCTAATCCCCCTTTCTATTTTTTTCAAGAGATTTCAATAATCTTTGGTTAAATTCTTCAGCAGCATTATATCCGGAAGATTTGAGTCTCTTATTTCTTGCCGCAAGTTCCAATATAGTGCTGACATTTCTTCCAGGTCTAACAGGTATTACCAGCTCTTCAACTTTTGTATCTAATATAGTTGTAAAATTTTCGTCTAATCCCAGTCTATCATAATACTTACCTTCATCCCAAGTCTCAAGGTTTACAACCATATCAATTTTTTTGCTGTTTTTTACTGCTCCTATACCATATAAGGATCGTATATCTACTATTCCAAGTCCTCTTATTTCCATATAATGCTCGACTACTTCAGTCGACTTGCCAATTAATGTATCTTCATCCAGTTTTATAACTCTTACCGCATCATCCGCTACAAGTCTGTGATTTTTTTTAATTAGCTCAAGAGCAGTCTCACTTTTTCCTATACCACTTTCTCCTGTTATCAGTATACCTATTCCGTCTATATCCACAAGCACACCATGCATCAAAAGCTCAGGAGCAAGATTTTCATTTAGGTAATACGAAATTTTAGACACAGTCTTCGTGGAAGTCTCTTTGCTACTTACTATGATTTTAGAATACTTTTTTGCAGATTCCAATATCTCAGGAAGAACACTTTGTTTAGTTGAAATAACAAGTAAGGGGATATCAAACTGCATTAGTTTGTCAATGGACTCCACTCTTTGTTCATTAGTAAGTGATTTAAAATATAAATATTCAGTCTGCCCTATTATCTGAACTCTCTCATACTGAAAGTTCTTTAAAAAGCCAGCCAACTGTAATCCTGGCCTATTTATATCCGGAGTATCTATATATGTTTCTACACCTTCAGGTCTGTAAATAATGTCTAATTTTAAAGCCTTAATCAAGTCAGATGTCATGACTTTCTTATTATTTAACTTCTCCATATATTCTCCTTACATTCTTTTTAATGCCACAGTTACTCATTATTTTATAAATACTAAAACTTATTGATATTTAAAATATTCATATACAGAGAGAGCACTCTTTTTGTCAACAACTTTCTCTAATTCTTCAATACTTGCATTTTTAATATTACTAATTGATTTAAAATAGGAAAGCAACATTTTTTTTCTCTTATCACCAATTCCCTTAATATTGTCAAGTTTAGAAAAGTTCATTTTCTTATTTCTAAGTGATTTATGGTAATCAATTGCAAATCTATGAACCTCTTCTTGAATAGAAGAAATAAATCTATATAATTTACTACGCTTATTTAACTCAAATAAATCATCATCACTACATAATCCCATAGTAGTATGTCTGTCATCTTTATACATTCCAAAAACAGGTGTATTAATCTTTTCCCTTTCAAAAAGTCGTCTAATAACACTAACCTGACCTTTTCCTCCATCTAAAAGAATCAAATCAGGTAGATCTTCATGTTTAATTCTTCTACTTAATATCTCCTCTAGTGAGCTATAATCATCAGGTCCTTCCACAGTTTTAATTTTATATCTTCTGTAAAGTTTGGGAGCTTTTTTACCATCAACAAACACTACCTGACCGCCCACACTATCCACCCCTTGGATATTTGATATATCGTATGATTCTATCTTGTGTATTTCTGTTTTTAAAGACAAAAGCTCTTTTAATTCTTTCATTATTGACTCAATATTGTCTTTTTTATTCTTATCAACAGCTTCTTTTCTTGAAATTGTTTCAACCGCATTCTTCTTCACAAGCTGAATCATATCTTTCTTATCGCCCTTGAGCGGAAGCTTTATTGTTACTTTACTTTCTTTTTTATTGCTCAAAAGCTGAGACAAGACATCTAAATCTTCAAACTCATGACTTACATATATTTCTTTTGGAATATAGGCTGAATTTATATAGTATTGTTTAACAAATGAAGATAGTACTTCGCTTTCATCCTTATTTATATCAATATCAAATATAAAATTTTCAGTTCCTACTACCTTTCCTCCTCTTATGAAAAAAATAAAAACACAGGAAATATCTTCACCCTGCTCCACAGCCAAAAAATCCTTATCCATAAAACTTTTGGTTGAGACTATTTTTTGCTTTTCAAGCATTTCTTGCATACCATTTATTTTGTCCCTGTACATCATGGCTTTTTCGTAGTCAAGTTTTTTTGAAGCATCATACATCTTCTGTCTTAAAGATTCAATAATAGTGTCACTCTTAGATTCCAGAAAATTAATTACTTCAAATATAGTCTTTTCATATTCCTTCTTATCAACAGAGCCTAGACAAGGTCCGTCACATATATTAATATAGTAACTTAGGCATGGCCTTTCTTTTTTTTCTATAGACTTTTGTATATTTCTGCTACAAGTTCTCAATTTAAAAGTGCTATGAATAAGCTCAATTATATCATTTACTATGAAAGCATTAGAATATGGTCCGAAATATTTTGCTCCATCCTTTTCAATTTTTCTCGTTTTTAAAACTCTTGGATAATCCTCATTTATTGTAATTTTTATATATGGATAAGTCTTATCATCTCTAAGTAAAATATTGTAAGGAGGCTTATATTCTTTTATCAAATTGTTTTCAAGTATCAAAGCTTCCATCTCAGAATCTGTAACAATATATTCAAATTCTTCTATATGGGAAACCATCGCCTTAACTTTTTCCTGCATATTACTTTGAGACTGAAAATATTGTCTAACTCTATTTCTCAAAGAAACAGCTTTTCCTACATATATAATTTCATTATTTTTATTTTTCATCAAGTAAACACCGCTATTATGCGGTAATTTCGATATAAGTGATTTTATTTTTTCAGTTATTTCAATCACACTTTCTAAAATACTTTAATCTAACCAACTATTACATTTAAAGCTTCACGCTTTACGGAAACTTTAAGTGGTAGACAAGGTCCCTTTTCTCCATCCAAACTGACAGCAAGATCCCTATTATCTGAATCTATCTCAAAGGTAGATGCCTTTTCAACTCGTATAAAACTATTTTTTGTAAAATCTTCTCCTCTTGCAACTTGAACAAGTAAATTTGCTATATCAATAGGATTTTGAACCTCTTTTACAATTATTATTTCAAATAAACCATCTTTTAAATCTACCTGATTATCCAAAATTCCTGTCATACTTCCAACGTTATTACCGTTTAAGACTAATACCATATATGCGGTTTCTTCAATCACTTTACTTTCTGTTTTTATAATAAACTTATCTGCTTTTATATTAGAAAGCTTCGTTATTCCTTGTAGATAATAAGCAAGGGGTCCTAACCACTCCTTCAAATCAGAATTGGTTTCAAATGATGTCTCAGCAAATATACCTACTGCTAAGGAAGATAGAAAAATCAGACCAGAATCCAAACATCCGATATCAACAGTAGATGTCTTTTGTTTAGAAATCTGCTCTATAGCCTTATATAAAGCTGGTTGCATATTTATGTTTGAAGCAAAGTTATTGCAAGTACCTGATCCGATAACAGCATAGGGTTTCTTTATACAATTGCCCAAAATTTTCGAAGCAATAGTAGAAATACTGCCATCTCCTCCTGAACCTATTATAAAATCATAATCCAAAGATAACATCAAATCACTAAGTTTATTATATACGGCACTGTCAAGTCTTATAATTGTAAGTATTATGTTATTAATCATAAATTTATTTACTATTTCACTTAGTTCATCCGCAACTTCTCTATTTCCTGACATTGGATTATAAATAAACAGTGCTTTTTTATAGTCAAGCATTGAAAACCTCCTTAATCTTAGTTTGTTATCTTAAATTTATTAAAAAATCTAAAATTTGGACCGATGTTATTTATATGTAATAATTCTTATCTATTGAAACTATTATGTAAGTAACATTTCTAATTTAATGCCAAACTAATCTTCAAAGCGTTGTCTATTTTATCAATTATATATTCATCTACAGAACCTAAGAATTCTCTTAATCTTACCTTATCTATTGTTCTAATTTGTTCCATTAACATAACTGAGTCTTTTTCCAAACCAAATTGTTTAGCTTTTATTTCAATATGAGTAGGTAATTTTGCTTTATTTAACTTAGATGTTATAGGTGCTACAATAGTAGTAGGAGAAAATTTATTTCCTATGTCATTTTGAACTATTACAACAGGTCTTATACCGCCTTGCTCGGAACCTTGCCCCTGAGCTAAATCTGCATAGAAAATATCTCCTCTTTTTATAACCTTGTTATCCATGTAGCATCCTCCTTCCTTCAAAAATCAACCTTTCATCAAATTTCGTAATCACGCTTTACTCTTTTATTTATACCACATACTATTTCATAAATTATCGTATCTGCAAGTTTTGCGATGTTATAACCGCTTTCAATATCATAACCAAATATATACACTTTAGTACCTATATCAACTCTCTCAGGTAATTTTATCATCATTTGATCCATACAAATATTTCCTACCGATATACCCTTTAACCCATTATCTAAAACAAGCTCAAAATTTTTACAAGATAAAGATCTGCTTATACCATCAGCGTATCCTATAGGAATGGTTGCAATCCATTCATCATTTTTAAGAGTATATTTACCATTATAACTTACCTTAGAACCTTTTTTAAGCAACTTGACATTTGAAACCAAGCTCTCTAATTTCATAGCTGGCTTTAAATCTAAGTTCTCATTTTTTATATCATTGTAAGAGTATCCATACATACCTATACCAAGTCTTATCATATCAAGGTCATATTCTTTTTTCTCAGATGCAGCGGAGTTCGATATGTGTTTTATACCTAAATATACATTTTGACTTTCTATTTCTCTACACATCATTTTAAACAACTCATACTGTATTTCATTTATTTCATTTCTTGTTTCTTCAGCATTGGAAAAATGAGAAAAACAGCCTACTATGCTTATATTACTTAAGTTACTTACTTTTTTTATTTCATCAACATAGTTGTCCTGTAGCAAAAAGCCTATCCTAGACATGCCCGTATCCAGTTTTATATGCACCTTTGCAGTAATATTATTTTTTTTTGCTATATCATTTATAGTTGAAGCAATCTGAAAATTATATACTGTAAACTCCACATTACTTCTTATCAAATTTTCTATTTCATTATCAAATACATATCCCAATATCAATATTGGTTTTGTTATCTGAGAATCTCTAAGTTCAACTGCCTCGTCTCCAGTAGATACAGCAAAATAATCAACATGAGGCTCTATAAATTTCGATACTTCAATACTACCATGCCCATAGGCATCTGCCTTCACTACAGCACATATTTTTAATTTTTCACTTTTAAGCTTCTTAAATTCATTTATATTATGTAATATATTACTTAATGAGATGCGTGCCACTGCCCTATTAGACGATATATGCATCATTTACTCACTTTCCGTTATTCTTTAAATTATAAGTCAATTTTCTTTAAAAATCCTTATATATCCACTTAATAAAAAATATAAACAGTTTTATTGAAGAGCATATATTATTCAAGCATATGCTCATCAAATTTTTCAGTTTCTTTCCCACCCATAAAACCATGTATGAATGAATATGTGGAATTTATCCTGCCCTGAAGATTGTCTCTTAATATCCTTTTATCTTCAAGTTCCTTTCTCATTACTTCTATTTCATCAAGAAGAGGATATAATTTTTTTTCATCATTATTTATTATATCATAAGATTCATTTAATGTCTTTCTTAACAACTCAATATTTTCTTTTTCTTTATTTACCAATATTTCTTGGATTTCTATCTCTTTTTTTTCAATTTCTTCATTTATTTCAAGCATCCTCTCCTTAATCTTATCCATCTCTTTTTCAGCAGACTTATTGCCAGAATTGATTTGACCTGAAAGATAAAGTACTATAGGAGCGATTTTTGCCTTTTCTTTATGAAGATTATTCACTGCCAATACCTGTGTTTTTTCTTCTTTTATAAGTTTTTTTATATTGTCAATAGATGTTTGTATCTCTTCACACGAAATATACTTCATGAGCTCATTAAAAGGCTGATACTCAGTCAACATTGGTACTATCCTTTTTTCTATAATCTCTTTAAAAGCCTTTTCACTTTGATTTTTTGACTGCTTAAACACTAAATATTCCTTTCAATTACAATAAAGTTATTAACTTTTCTTCAAAATGATAATCTAAACAACTTTATTGTTTGGTTAAATTATATATAATGTTAGAATTTTTTTCAATACTATTATTTAATTTAATATATTTTTTTTATCAATATATCAAAAACTGATTTTCAATGTACAGTTTAACACAGCATTATTTAGAATATCGTAATTATTTTAAATTTTTTTTACTAAGTTAATAAATTATATTTAATTTTTTACATTTATGTTATAATACTGATAAGTTATATTTAAGTAATTTGTCATAAAATATTACATGTTTTCAAGATAAAATTATTTGGAGGAATTATGGTAGCACATATAATTTCGGTTGGTACCGAATTATTGCTAGGAGAAGTGGTAAACACAAATGCAACTTTCATTGCCAATGAACTTAAAAATATCGGAATTTCTGTTTACCGAATAAATACTTTAGGGGATAATGAGGGTAGATTGTTAGAAGAATTGAAATCAGCCTATGAAAAAAGCGATATAATAATAACTACAGGAGGACTTGGTCCTACTAAAGATGATCTTACTAAAGAAACTATAGCAAAATCTTTAAATCTTGAAATGATACTTGTAAAAGAAGAAGTTGAAAAACTAAAAATGTGGTTTAAAAATAGAATGCAGGAACTAAATCAAGGAAATTTAAGTCAAGCATACTTTCCAAAAGATAGCAAAATTATTGATAACTTTAACGGTACTGCAAGCGGGTGTATAATTGAACATAGGGGTAAAATTATAATAATATTACCCGGCCCTCCAAGGGAAATGAAGCCTATGATGATAAATACCGTTATTCCTTATCTTCAAAAATTTTCTTCCAAGTATTTTGCCCATAAAACTATAAATGTTATAGGTATTGGCGAATCTAAGATGGAGGAAAAAGTACTTCCTATAATTGATAATCAGAGTAATCCTACAATAGCTCCATACTTTAAGGATAAAGGATTAACGCTAAGAGTTATGTCTTGTGCTTCTTCAAAGGAAGAGGCTGAGAAATTACTACCTCCAACTATATCCAAAATTCAAGAGTTTTTAGCTGATGACCTTTACGCCATAGGAGATGATGTATCTGTTGAAGACAGCGTATGTAAATATCTTATTGATAATAACTTAAGCATCTCAACAGCAGAATCTTGTACTGGAGGAATGTTATCATCCAGATTAATTAATGTATCCGGAATAAGTAAATGCTATAAACAAGGTTATATTACTTATTCAAATGAATCTAAAATTAACATTTTAGGAGTAAGTAAAGAGACTTTAGAAACATATGGTGCTGTTTCAGAGCAAACTGCTATTGAAATGGCTAGAGGAGCAGCACTTTCTTCAAATTCTGATATAGCAATATCTACAACAGGAATTGCAGGGCCTGATGGAGGCACTGATGAAAAACCGGTAGGTTTGGTTTATATAGGTTTGTATATAAAAGGTGATATCTTTGTAAAGAAAGTAAACTTAAGAGGAAACAGACAAAGAATACGAGCCTTTGCTACAAGTCATGCTCTAGATTTTTTTAGAAGAACTATCAAAATTCCTGTATATGAATTTTAATATATTTAAAATTATAAATAAAGCTTTTTTTCATTTAATCATACCCTTAACATTTAATTTATTATATTTTTTAAAAAATATTTTCTAAATTAAAAAGCATTATTTAATATGTTGATGTTTTATAATACATCAGTATATGATATAGAACAAATTTGAGGAAGGAGTAGAATGTGTTTTCAGATTTTATATATCCGCTGATTGATTTAGTGACACATATAAAAATAACAGATATTATAGACATACTTATCATAGCTTATTTGACATATAAACTTTATGAACTAATGAAAGAAACAAGAGCTGAACAACTCGTAAAAGGGATTTTTATAATTTTTATAGCGCTTAGAATATCTGAAATACTTAATTTACGTACCTTCCATTGGATACTAAGCAATACTATGACTGTTGGGCTTATGGCAATAATTGTTGTTTTTCAACCTGAACTTCGAAGAATACTGGAACAACTCGGAAGAACAAATATTATGAGCAGAGTTAATTCAATTTCTAAGGAAAGCGACACTATAAACGAAGTTGTACAAGCTTCTTTATCCTTATCGAGGCAAAAAATAGGCGCTTTGATTGTTTTTGAAAGAAAAACTGGTATAAACGAAATTATTCAAACAGGTACTGACTTAAATGCTGATGTCTCTAGAGAACTATTAATAAATATTTTTATCCCTAACACACCATTACATGATGGAGCAGTAGTAATAAGAAGGAACTATATTAAGGCTGCAGCATGTTTCTTGCCTCTAACTGAAAATAAAAATCTCAACAAAGACTTAGGTACAAGACATAGAGCTGCATTAGGAATAACTGAAAAATCAGACTGTTTATCTCTTGTGGTATCAGAGGAGACCGGAAGTATTTCCATCGCAATCAACAGCAAGTTATATAGAGACTTAAATGAAGAGAGACTTCGTAATATGCTGACACAAAATCTTATAAGTGAAAAAACAAAGTCTGACCCTGATGAAGGGAGTACGAACAATGAAACCGAGTAACACTTCAAATTTTAAAATTAAGTCTGCCTGTTTAATAATAGCATTCCTTGTTTGGGTTTATGTTATGATTGATATTGATCCAGTAGATACCAGAGAATTGACTTCCGTACAGGTCAAAATAACTAATATTGGAGAACTTAATAATCATAACCTAATCTTATCTCCTAACCAAAAACTGGAAGCTGGAGTAAAGCTAAAAGGTAGACGTTCAATAATTGCAAGAAAAATCAAAGAAGGTGTTATTTTACAAACTACAATAGAAAATGCAAAAATTGGTGAAAATGTCACTAAAATTTCTGTTAATTCTGAAAATCCTGAAATAACATACACTATTACACCTTCAACATTAAACTTGAATATTGAAGATAATATAAGCAAAAGCGAAAAAATTCAAGTTTATTCTGTAGGACAGTTGGCAGAAAATACAGTTATAGATTCATTAAAATTATCTAAAGACACTGTAACAATATCAGGTCCAAAATCTTTAATAGATAAAATTGTAAGAGTTGAAGCTCAAATAGACTTAGAAAATAGCAAAGAAACTTTATCTAAATGGATTAAGTTAAAATTTTTGGATATAAATGGTAATGAAATAAGTGGTGTGTTTTCTGATTTTTCAGATATTTTAGTTACTGTTTCAGTAAAAAAGGAAAAATCTGTTCCTATTTATGCTGATATTCTAAATGATAAACCTAATTTTAACATGAGCCTTTTGAATTTAACCGTATCTCCGCAAGAGATTAAAATAAGAGGTAATGAGGTTGATTTGGAAAAGATAGAAAAGATTTCTACAAAACCAATAAGTCTAACTAAGTTGTTGCAGGATAATTCTATAAAAGTAGAACCTAATTTACCGGAAAATATTCAAAGTAATGTAAAAACTATTACAATTTCAAGTGAAGTTTCTACAAATCAAAATAATTAAACTTAATTAAGAAAAAAATAATTATATCTTAAAAAATTATTCATCAAGTAAAAATACAATTCAAGGAGCAAATATGAACGAGAATATTAAAAGAGAGATTTTAGAGTGGATAAAATCTATTCTTTTTGCAATAGTAGTAGCTTTTATAATAACTATCTTCATAAGTCCTACTGTTGTAAAAGGAGAATCTATGTACCCTACCTTACAAAATAACAATTATATCATACTTAATAAGACAGCATATTGGTTTTCTACACCTAAAAGGGGAGATATTGTAGTATTTAAGTCTCATATTAAAGATGAAAAAGGTAAGGATAAGGATCTTGTAAAAAGGGTAATCGGTCTTCCTGGAGATCATATAGAAATAAAATATGGAAATGTATATGTAAATGAAAAGTTACAAAATGAAACTTATATAAACGGAGATTACACTGACGGTAGTATTGATTTGATAGTGCCTGAAGGAAAAATCTTTGCTATGGGAGACAACAGACCTAACTCATTTGATTCTCGTGCTGATGAAATAGGAACTATAGATATAAGTAGCGAGATTATTGGTAAAGCATTGATTAGATTATATCCTTTTAATGAAATTAACTTTTTTTAAGTAAAAAAATCTCCTTATCTATTGGAATGTAAACATATTAGATAAGGAGATTTCATTTATTATTTACTTACTATCTCAAGTGTATCTCTTGCTATAACAAGTTCTTCATTTGTTGGTATTACATATATTTTTATTTTTGAATCTTTTTTAGATATAAGCTGTTCTTTTCCTCTCACCTTATTTGCATCAACATCTATCTCTATCCCTAAAGATTCCAATCCTTTACATATTTCTTCCCTTGACTCAGCTGAATTTTCTCCAAGCCCTGCAGTAAATACGATAGCATCTACTCCTTCAAGTTCAGCCATATAAGCACCTATATATTTTTTAACTCTTGTATGGAACATATCAAGCGCTAATCTTGCTCTATCATTTCCCTTTTCAGCTTCACCTTCAATATCTCTAAAGTCTGAACTCACTCCAGATACCCCAAGAACTCCTGATTTTTTATTAAGCAAGGTATCAATTTCTTTGATTGACATCTTTTCTTTTTCTGACAAAAATGGAATTACAGCAGGATCTATATCACCACTTCTTGTTCCCATTATAAGACCTTCAAGCGGAGTAAAGCCCATAGATGTATCAATAGTTTTTCCATTTTTAATTGCAGCTAAACTAGCACCATTTCCAAGGTGACAAGTGATTATATTGCACTGATCTATCTTTTTGCCCATCAATTCACTTGCTCTTTTGCTGACAAATCTATGTGATGTACCGTGGAAACCATACCTTCTTATTTTATATTTTTCATAATATTCGTATGGTATAGCATACATATAGGCATAATCAGGCATAGTTTGATGGAAAGCAGTGTCAAAAACAGCAACCATCTTTACACCAGGTAAAAGTTTTTGGCAAGCTTTTATACCTATTATATTAGGAGGATTGTGTAGCGGAGCTAAATCTATACAATCTTCAATTGACTTCATCACTTTATCATCTATCAGAACTGAATTTGCAAAATCTTCCCCACCATGTACCACTCTATGTCCAACAGCGTCTATTTCTTTAAAATCTTTTATAACCCCATGCTTATCATTAATAAGTGCATCCATCACAAGCTTAAGAGCTACTTCATGATTTGGCATATCAGCAGTTATAGTTTGCTTTTCCATTCCTATCTTCTCATGTTTTAAAACAGAACCGTCTATTCCGATTCTTTCAACTAAGCCTTTAGCCAAAACACTCTCATCCTTCATATCAATAAATTGATATTTTAAAGATGAACTTCCGCAGTTAATTACTAAAATTTTCATTTTTAAGTTCTCCTTCTCAACGATACACAAAAATAATAGGAATTTATTTTAATAATCCCAGGTATGTATCTTATACTAAAAATAAAATAAAATAAATTAAATAAGTAAAATACTTAAAACACCGTCAATATAATTTTAACGCAATTTAAAATATTTTTCAACCAATTGTTTTACTAGAATCGTCGTAGTTATTACACCTACACCATTTGGAACAGGAGTAATTTTAATATTTTCAAAATCAATATTTTCAAAATCTACATCACCACATATTTTTCCATTTTCATCAAAGTTTATTCCAACATCAATAATAGTTTGACCGTCAGAAAAATAATCCTTAGTAAGATACTTAGCTTTACCAATAGCTGATATTATAATATCGGCATTTACTGTAAGTTTATGCATATCTATGGTCTTTGAATTACAAATAGTAACAGTAGCCTTCTCCTTTGCGAACATCATAGACAGAGGCTTTCCCACTACTTGAGATGCACCTGCAATAACTATATTTTTAGAAATCATATCTATATTATAAAACTTTAATATATCTATTACAGCCATTGGGGTACACGGATAATACAAACAATCTTCTTTGGCAAATAGCTTTCCTTGATTGTATAAAGTGGCACAGTCTATATCTTTATCCGGAAGAATAGCCTCAGTAACATTTTCTCTCTCAAGATGATCAGGCAAAGGTCTAAATAGCATAATTGCATCAATTTCATCATTTTGATTTAATTTTTCTATTTCATATTTAAAAATGTCCGCCTCTATATTTTCCCTATACTCATAAGCTGTATAGGGTATCTTAAAACTGTTTAACTTTTTCTTCAATGATTTCTCATATGATATATCATTGCCATTTTTCCCTACTCTAAGTATAGCTAATTTTGGAATTTTGTTTTTTTCTCGAAGCAAATTTAATTTTTCTATTATAGTTTTGCTTAAGTGATTTTCTACTTCTTTTCCATAAAGTATCTTCATAATATGACCACCCAATTAATATTATTATTTTATGATAAAGTCCACAAATAAAATTTTTACTTGTGATAAATTCTAACCATTATATATTATGTAAACAATAAAAACAAGAGAATTTTTTAATTCTTTTCATAACTTTTATATTACAAATATTATTCAATAATTGTTAATCAAAAAATCCCGGACTAAACCGGAATCTTTTGATTTGATTCATTTATTATATCGTTTAAAGTTCTCCATGCAAGTATTGCACATTTTACTCTCGCAGGCATATTACTTATATTACGAAGTGCAAGTGCATCATCTAATACATCAAGTGTATCTTCATCAGTAATTTCTCTTCTAATCATACCTATAAAAGTTTCGCATAGTTGTCTAGCTTCTTCTATACTTTTACCCCTTAATAAATCACACATTATTGATGCAGATGCCTGAGAAATAGCACAACCTATTCCTGTAAATGCTACATCTTCAATAAATTTTTTATCATCAGAAAGTTTTAACTGTATTTTTATTTCATCACCACAACTTGGATTATGTCCAGGTTCTTCAAAATCAAAATCTTTAATTTCATGTTTATTTTTTTTTGATTTTGAATGTTCTAGAATAATTTGTTGATATATATCATTTAAGTCCATATCCCATAGTCCTCCTAACATCTTCCAAATGAGATAAAAATTCATCTATTTCCTGTTTATTATTATAGAACATCAATGAAGCTCTACAACTGGCATTTAACTTTAAATAAGCATGAAGTGGCATAGTGCAATGATGTCCACTTCTCACCGCAATATTATAACTATCTAATATTGATGCAGTGTCATGTGGATGTATCTCTTTAACATTAAATGCGACTGCTGCACCCTTAACTTTAGCTTTTAGAGGATAGTAAATATCAACATACGGTATTTTTTTTAATTCTGAAACTAAATAAGATACTAGTTCACTTTCTCTTTGATATATATTATCAATACCTATTTCATTTATATAATCTATTGCTGCTCCAAGTCCCACAGCTCCTCCAACATTTACTGTACCAGCTTCAAACTTTGACGGTAATTCTGCAAACGTAGAATGAGTTTCGTAAACATATTCTATCATTTCACCACCGTACATAAAAGGCTTCATTTTATCAAGTAGTTGCTTTTTCCCATACAAAACTCCTATTCCCATAGGAGAAAGCATTTTATGCCCTGATATAGTAAGAAAATCACAGTTCATTTTTTGTACATCAACAGCCTTATGAGGCGCAAGTTGAGCAGCATCTACAATTGCTATTGCACCTTTTTCATGAGCTAGTCTTACAATTTCCTCCACATCACTCATATAAGAAGTTACGTTTGATGCTCCTGTGAAAGCAACTATTTTTGTTTTATCAGAAAGTTTATTTTTAAAATCTTCCATATCTAAGCAGAAATCATCATCAAGATAAGCAATTTTCAATACTGCTCCAGTTTTTTCAGCAACATATTGCCATGTTACAAAATTACTATGATGTTCCAATATTGTTATTAAGATTTCATCGCCTTTATTTAAATTTTCAAGTGCATAGCTATATGCAATCAGATTTAAACTCTCAGTGGTATTTCTTGTAAATATAATCTCTGCAGGTAATTTTGCATTAATAAACTTTGCAACTTTTTCTCTTGCACCTTCATAAGCATCTGTAGCTTTTACAGTGAGATAATGAGCTCCTCTATGTGGATTAGCATTTTCATATTTATAATAATCTTCTACTGCTTTTATAACACTTATAGGCTTTTGAGATGTGGCTGAATTGTCAAGGTATATTATTTTTCTACCCATGTTTTTTTCGTCCAGATAAGGAAAATCTGAACGAATTTTTTCAATTTTATCATCTAATAACATATTGTTTTCTCCAATTATCTAAGCATTTTTAATTTCAATTCTTCCAATAGTTCTTGTTTAATTTGTTCATCTGGTATCTTATCAATTACAGGTATCAATCTTGCTTTTACAATTAGTGATTTTGCCTCTTCTCTTGAAAATCCCCTACTCATAATATAAAATACCATATCTTCATCAATTTGTCCTGCACTTGCTGCATGATTACCTGTAATATTTTCTTCACCACAAAGAATTATCGGCAGAGATTTAGAACGTACCGTCTTATCAAGTAGAGTTACATACTCTGTCTGAGAACCTTCAGAGGCTTTGGCACCCTTTTTAAAGTCAAGAACAGCTCTGAAAATTTTCTTTGAATCATCTTTTTGTATACCATTTACATTTATATCAGTTTTTGTTAATTGACCTAATATATCAACATTATACAATACATCATAGTTCTCTTCTTTATCTGTAAAATATGAACCCTCTATA
The DNA here is from genome assembly GCA_963521605.1 of uncultured Peptostreptococcaceae bacterium. Taxonomy (GTDB): domain Bacteria; phylum Bacillota; class Clostridia; order Peptostreptococcales; family Filifactoraceae; genus Peptoanaerobacter. The sequence continues at coordinate 143,543 of CAUQVF010000001.1, forward strand.
TTAAGCTTAGCTTTTGCTCCGTTAAGATAAGAATGATGAGAGAGAATCTTTTCTCCTATTCCCATATCTACTACATAGAAATTAACTTCTGCATTTTTTTCTTGAATTATTCCCACATTTTGCCAAGTCTTAGCTATGGAATCCTGTCTTGATATCAAAAAAATGTCTACTACTGAATTTTCTTTAGCATAAACATATAAAAAAGAATTTCTAAAAGTCTTTACATTTTCTATGTTTTTATAATCAATTATAAAACTACTTTTAGTATTTTCATTCGCCTGTATCTTTATATCATCAAGTAAAACATTATTTTGAGAATCAAATTCGTACCTTATTAACTTTAAGTCCTGATCTTTAGTTATATTAAATATTTTCCTAGCATTAGATTTTTCTTTATTTAAATTTATAGCTTCTGTACTTATTCCTACCAATTTATCTTTAAAGGCATCATTAAGTTCATTTACATCATCACTTTCAAGTTCTGACCATGGTTTTGGATTTACCTGTTCAAACTCTGTTTGTGCAAAATTACCGCCTAAATATCTAAAAGTAGGTGATGAAAGAAAGTTTGCTTTCATTTTTCCTCCTAACCGTTAGTTCCTTCTAATTCCATATTTATAAGATTGTTCATTTCCACTGCGTATTCTATAGGCAGTTCTTTTGCAACCGGTTCAGCAAATCCTCTTACTATCATTGCTCTTGCTTCTTGCTCACTTATTCCTCTTGACATCAAATAAAAAATTGATGTCTCATCTATCTTTCCTATCTTTGCTTCGTGACCTATATCTATATCATCAGTATACAAATCAATAACAGGTATTGTATCAGAACGAGATTCTTCACTTAACATCAAAGAATCACAATTTACTGAAGATTTACTTCCAGCAGCATTTTCTGAAGTTTTTACTACTCCTCTGAAAACACAAACTCCATTTCCCGAAGATATACTTTTTGTATTCATACTTGATCTTGTATTTGGTGCATAGTGAAACACTTGAGCTCCATTATCCAAATATTGACCTTCACCGGCAAAACTTATAGATGTAAGCTCACTACTAGCACCCTCTCCAATTAATATAGAAGCAGGATAAAGCATAGAAACCTTAGAACCAAAAGATCCTGAAACCCACTGAATTTTACCGTTCTTTTTGACGATTGCTCTCTTCGTATTTAGGTTATACATATTTCTTGACCAGTTTTCTATAGTTGAAAATCTCATTGTAGCATTTTCTTCAACAAATATTTCTACAGATCCGGCATGTAGATTTGTAACATCATATTTAGGGGCTGAACACCCTTCTATGAAGTGACAATTTGCTCCTTCTTCTACTATTATCATAGTATGTTCAAACTGACCTGCACCCGGAGCGTTAAGTCTGTAATATGATTGAAGTGGTATATCTACATTAACTCCCTTAGGAACATATACAAAACTTCCTCCTGAAAATACCGCTCCATGTAGCGCAGCATATTTATGGAGAGTTGGCGGAATTGCTTTTTGAAAGTATTTTTTTACTATTTCAGGATAATCCCTTATAGCTGCATCAAAGTCCGTATATATAACTCCCTGTTCTTTCAAATAGTCCTTCACTGAATGGTATACTTCCTCAGAATCATACTGAGCCCCTACTCCAGCAAGCTTTTCTTTTTCAGCCTCAGGAATACCAAGTACATCAAAAGTATTTCTAATGTCTTCTGGAAGAGTATCCCAATTATTTGCAAGTGTAGCTTTAGGTCTTATATAAGTTGTAATTTCATCTATATCAAAACCGCTAAGATCCGGTCCCCATGGAGGATTTTCAGTCTTTTCAAATATTTCAAGAGACTTCAATCTTCTTTCCAATACCCAATTAGGCTCATTTTTATTTTTTGATATTTCACGTACAATTGCTTCGTTTAGGCCCTTATCTGATTTTAAAGAGTAGGTAAACTCATTTTTCAGATCATATATTCCTCTATCTATGTCAGCAATCACACTCTTTTTCTTTGCTTGAATTTGCTCCATATATTTATCCTCTATTAATTATAAATTTGCATATCCATTTTTTTCAATCTCATCTATCAGACTTGCATCTGAGGTCTTAACGAGTTTCCCGTCTTTTATTACATGAACAAAATTAGGTACTATATTTGCCATTATTTCCTTGTGATGAGTAATTATAATTATTGCTTTATCCTCATTAAAATATTCTTTAATACTTTGAGATACAATTTTTACAGCATCTACGTCCAAACCTGAGTCAGTCTCATCCAACATACAAAGTTTAGGGTCTAAAATAGACATCTGTAACATTTCATTTTTCTTTTTTTCACCACCTGAAAATCCAACATTAACATATCTTGTAGCATAAGAAGAATCTATTTTAAGTTCATCCATCTTCTTTACTAATTCTTTATGAAATTTAAGTGCGCCTTTATAATCTTTTTTTTGTGAATTCAGCGCCTCTTTAAGAAATTCTTCTACGCTAACACCTTGTATTTCTTCAGGGTTTTGAAAAGACATAAATATGCCTTTTCTTGCTCTTTCATCAGCTTTTTGTTCTGTGATGTCCTCTCCTTGGAAAGTAATGCTTCCAGAATCTATTTTATATTTTGGATGAGCCATTATTGCATTCATAAGTGTTGACTTACCTGCACCGTTAGGCCCCATTAGAACATGAATCTCTCCTGAGTTTACTGTCAAATTTATATTCTCCAGTATAGTCTTGCCTTCTACAGAAACACATAGATCTCTGACTTCTAAAATTTTTGCCATTTTTATCTCCTTAGGATTTTATAAATGTATTTTTATAATAAATATTATCAATTAATATCATAAAAACTATATTTTTTAAAAATATAATTTAAAAATTATAAAAGAAATCATTGAATTTACAATGATTATAAACAAAATAAAAAAACTTTTAATATTATAACACAATACTGTTTTTTTGTTAAGTGATAAATCCATATTTTTTTACTATGTTTTACTTTTTTGATATACCACTTTTTTAGTATATTATTCTAAAAAAATAAAATTAAATATTAATATACTAAGTTTTTCTTATATTTCATATTTGTATTATATTGTTATTTTAGATTAAGTTTTATAGAATTATTATCAAATTTACTGATTGATTTCTACTTTTGTTATAATTCACTCTTTTAATTTTTCTGAATTTCTTATACTAAAAAATAATTTAGTTCCCAATAAAATTATATTTTTCTTTATATATTTTAGTTTAAGTTTTAAGCTTTCCTATAATAATATTATACTTTTAAAAAATTTGTAAAATGAATTAATAAAAGTATTTTAAAAAAAATTTTACTATGATATAATTACTAAGAAATAGTGGATTTATTTTATTTATCGGGAGTATAAGTATGTTAAGGAAAATTAAGTGGTTTTTTTTATTGGTCATCGTACTGATAATATCACCATTTTTGTTAATTTTTAGTAGTTTCAAAACAAAAGAAAACGGATTGACAAAGTTTCTGAGAAAAATTATTTCAAAAAGATAATATTAAGAGGAGGAACTGATGGATATATCAAATAAAATTCAACCTGTCCTGATAGGTGGAGATATCAATGCTTATTCGGTAGCTAGAGCATTTCATGAGCAATATGGCATTGTAAGTATAGCAATTGCAAAGATGAAACTTGGAGCAACAGATCACTCTAAAATCATAGATTTTTATATTGATGAAAATCTTACCGAAGTTAATCATTTCATAGAATCTATGAAGGAACTTGGAACAGATTTAAATAATGAGGAAAAAATTCCAATATTAATAGGAACAAAAGATGACTATGTAGATTTGATAATCAAATCAAAGGACAGTTTAAAAGACATATTTGTCATTCCTTATATTGACGAAGATTTAAAAAATAAACTTATGAACAAAGAAGAGTTCTATGCTCTTTGTGAAGAAATGGGCGTTGACTATCCAAAGACAAAAATTTTGAGTAAATCTATGGAAATTACAGATTTCAGTCTGATGTATCCTCTTATAATAAAACCGACAAATCCTGTTTTATTCTGGAGTGACAGATTTGAAGGTATGGAAAAAGTATACAAGGTAAAAGATAAGTTAGAATTTGAAAGAGTTGTAAAACTTATATATTCAACTTATTATGATGATAATCTGATAATTCAAGAATATATAGAAGGTGAAGATACGGATATATGGACACCAACATTTTATTGCGATAGAAACAAAAAAGTAAAAATGATGGCTATGGGAAGAGTCTTACTAGAAGAACATGTTCCAACTGCTATAGGAAATGATGCTGCAATAATAATGCAGTATGTAGATGAACCTATGGAAAAAATAAAAGATTTTCTTGAAAAAATAGGTTTTACAGGTTTTTGCAACTGTGATATGAAATATGACAGAAGAGATAATAAATATAAGATTTTTGAAGTAAATGTCAGACAAGGTAGAAGCAACTATTCAGTTACAGCTGTTTGTCAAAATATTGCAAAGATTTTAGTTGATGACTTGATACTAAAAAAAGATTTACCTCTAGTCAAACAAACTAAAGAATTATACTGGCATCTTATTCCTAATTCAATAGTATTCAAATATGTAAAGGATGAAGAAGTCAAAGATAAGGTAAGACAACTAATAAGAGATAAAAAGGAAGCAAATACCTTTGATTATCCTTATGACCTAAAAGGAAATATAAGGAGAAGTATATATATCTTTTTATACAAAATAAATCATATAAAGAAATATATGCAGTATATGAAGGAGTAAGATATGATAGGAGTAAGTGATATAATTAGCAGTAATTTAATGAAAAAGACTGATGCCTTTGCTACTGATAAGCTCGGAATACCTTCTATTATCTTGATGGAAAATGCAGGACTCAATAGTTACAACATATTAAAAAACAAGCCTTATAAGACCTATACTATAGTATGTGGTGTAGGAAATAACGGTGGTGACGGACTTGTACTTGCAAAGCATTTATTTGTAGATAGAAAAATGATTTATCTTAATATAATTGGCAATTTAGATAAGCAAACTGATAACTTCAGAGAAAATCTTAGTATATTAAAAAATATGGGGTTGAATTACAGACTTATAAAAAATAACGAAATTGACCTTGAGATATTGAAAAATCAAATTGAAAGAAGTGATGCTGTAGTTGATGCGATATTTGGTATAGGGCTAGCAAGAGAAGTATCAGGATTATTTGCACAAACTATAGATACTATAAATCAACACTCAAAATACACTGTATCTCTTGATATACCTTCTGGTTTGGAAGCAGACAATGGTACAATACTTGGAACTTGTATAAAAGCAGATAAAACCATAACTTTTTACAAGGCAAAAAATGCACTTGTAAACGAGACCAAATACTGTGGTGAAATAGAAGTTGTAAGCATTGGTATACCATACGATTTAAATATTGAAGCCTAATTAATTCTTTGCTACCTAATCTGTAAAATGTGAAGTAAACAGAAAAATCATTTCAACAAATATATTATACTATCTATTTGTTAAATTAATGGATAGATTTTGCTAAGGAAAATTATTTTATTATTTGGATTATATAAGTTGCAGTATGAATAATAAAATTATATTTTCCATAGTTCTAAGAAAGTTTAGTTTTACTACTCTTGGTTAATAAAATTTTCATATAGTACTAAAAACCAATTAAATAATCTTAAAAATATATTAATACTAATCACCATTTATAATGCCAAGAATTCTATTTTACTAAATTACATGTTTTTCTGATTATCAATAATTTTACTGAACTGGAACCACATGGCTTTTTGATAGGTTTTTAGTGTAAGTACGGTTGTTGAAAACCAAAAAAATAATATTTCAGTAAATCTAAGTATATGACATTATAAACGTTGATTAGCATAAAATAACCCTTGAATTCTCAAGGGTTATTTTATAGTCTTCCTTAATAGTGCAAATAATACTAAAATCTAATAGAATGATGGATAAAGTGTTTTCAGTACATTTATAATAAAGTAATAAATCATATACTATTAAAAAAACTATTGATGAAAATTATCCATAGATTAAATAGATATTAGTATAAAATAATTATTTAAACAATTTTTTCTGCAACTATAATTTGCTTAGTTATGAAAAGTCTAACCGCTTTTTTTCTGCAATAATTATTACAATATACTTTCATACAATCGTATATATTCTTCTCCCGGTTTATCCCAACTGAAATCCTCATTCATAGCTGACTCTATAAGTTTATTGAAATCTGCTCTATTATCATAGTATAGTCCTACAGCCTTTTGAAGGGTAAAAAGCATTTCATGTGCATTATAGTTTTTGAAAGTAAATCCATTACCTTCCTTGGTATACATATTGTATGCTTTCACAGTATCATTTAGACCTCCTGTTTCTCTGACTACAGGAAGTGAACCGTATCTCATCGCTATCATCTGAGATAAACCACATGGTTCAAATTGTGAAGGCATAAGATAAAGGTCACTTGATGCATAAACTTTAGAAGCAAAATAGTCATCGTATTTTATAATGGCTCTCATTTTATCTCTATAAGCATATTCTTTTCCCCTAAAGTTATTTTCATACATATTATCGCCTGTGCCCAAAACTATAAATTGCACATTCATTGAGAGTATTTCATCAATTACTGCATTTACAAGGTCAAGTCCTTTTTGATTTGTAAGTCTTGAAACCATACCTATAATAGGAATATTTTCATTTTGCGGAAGATCCATTTCCTTTTGAAATGCTATTTTATTTTTATATTTCCCTTCTATATCTTTCTTATTGTACTCAAAAGATAAAAACTTATCTTTCTCAGGATTAAATGTATCAAAGTCAATTCCATTTAATATACCCACCATCTTATACTCATATTGTTTTATAAGTCCATGAAGACCTTCACCATAATATTCATTTTTTATTTCTTCAAGGTACGTTGGACTTACAGTAGTAACTTTATCAGCGAAAACTATAGCAGCTTTTAAATAATTTGCATTTCCAAAATACAACATCTTTTCTTCAGTAGCGTAGTATGGAGGAAGTCCCAGCATATCAAATACCATGCTAAAAGGATACACGCCCTGAAACCTTAAATTGTGAATAGTAAATACCGTTTTTAGTTGAATATTATATTCTCTAACTAATGGAATAGTCATAGCAGTCTGCCAGTCATGTGCATGAAGCACATCATAATCTCTGAAATGTCTTATAATTGTTTCTATAACAGCTTTTGAAAAGAAAGTAAATCTCTCTCCGTCATCCGGCTCTCCATAAACAGTATTTCTATCAAAATACTGTTTATTATCTATAAAGTAAAAATTTATACCATCCATCACCTTTTTCAATACTCCAACATATTGATGTCTATATCCGAGAGAAATATAAAATTCATCTATAAGTTCTAAGTCTCTATTATCTTGTCTTATTCTTTCATACAAAGGAAGTATAACAGAACATTCCTGACCTTTTTCTACAAGTGCCTTTGGGAGGGAGTAAACTACATCACCTAATCCACCAACTTTTACAAAAGGATAGCATTCAGCTGCACAAAATAAAATTTTCATCTAAACTATACCCCCTTTTTTTATTATAACAGGCATATTAAAATCACCAATAAGTTTTCTAGAACTTGTAATCGTAACGCTTTTATCACTTATCATATTACTAACATAAGCATTTTCTTCAATTATACAATTTTGCATAACTATACTGTTTTCTACAACAGCACCTTTTGCTATCTTAACCTTTCTCGATATTATGGAATTTTTTACTGTTCCTTCTATTAGGCATCCCGATGAAATAATACTATTTTCAACCTTAGAATCATCTGAAAAATAAGTAGGAGCTTCATCCTTAATCTTAGTATAAATAAGTCCATTTGGATTTCTGAATATTTCGTCAGAAACTTCTTCTTTTAAGATATCTCGACTAAATTCTCTATAGCTTCTTATATCATTTATACATTTTACATATCCGTTAAACTTAAATAAATTTACTTCTGATTTTAAAAGTTGGGCATTAATAGCATCAATCAAATACATATGTTCACCTGATTGTACAGTGTCTAAAATCATCTTTAAAAATGCATCTTTTTTCATTATAACACAGTCCATGGAAATGTTCTGCTTACTTTTAGAACACATATTCTTACCAATACTACTTATTTTTCCATTAGTGATGGTATATATATACGAACCAAAAAAACTCAAGTGAGCGTCATCAATCTCCTTATACATTGCAGTAATTTCCGCTCCGGAATTAATATGACTATCAAAAAGAGTATTAAAATTGAAATTGTATATCATATAAGGAGTTGTAACTAAAATATATTCTTGATTTGAACGTGAAATAAAATCTATATTCTCATTAATATTTTGTATATCTCCCCTTGCAAGTTTTTCATTGATTTCATAGCTGTTTGAAAAAAGATATAATCCATCTTTTATTCTATCCAAATCCCATGGAGCCCCATCACCTAAATGTTCATTTAACGAACGAACTTTTCTCTGTGCAAACAGTCCTACATTGAATATTCCTGAATTTGTTATGTTGGATAAAATAAAATCTATCAATCTGTACCTTCCACCAATAGGAAGAGAAGCCACCGGTCTTTCATCTGTCAAATCTCTCATATCTATATTATCTTCATTTAAACTCATTAGAGCCATCAAATCACTCTTACTCACTTATTTCACCTCTCAATTCCATATTATTTCCAACAGAATAAAGTTTTCCATCTTTATCACAAACATTTACACCTTCATGTATCATGACATTTTCTCCTATTATAGACTTAATGACACGTGCATTTTTACCAACAAAGGTATTACTCATTATTACACTATCTTCTACAATAGCACCTTCCTCTACTTCAACACTTGAGGAAATAACACTGTTTCTAACAGTTCCCTTTATTATTGCTCCGTCAGAAACTATGGAGTTATCCAATATAGCATCCTTTGAGATATATAACGGAGGTAATGATTTATTATGAGAACGTATCTGCCAAGAGCTGTCAAAAAGATTAAGTTGATTACCCATATCAAGTAAATCCATGTTTGACTCCCAATACGAAGAAAGTGTACCGACATCTTTCCAATAACCTTTAAATTTATAAGAAAATAACTTCTTATCTTGCCTTAATAACGAAGGTATTATATCTTGTCCAAAGTCAACCTTAGATCTTCCTTCTGTTTCGCAAATTTCGAACTCTTTTCTCAAAAGCTCCCAATTAAATATATATATACCCATAGATGCTAAGTTACTTTTTGGATTATCCGGCTTTTCTTCAAATTCATATATACTTCCATCTTCATTAGTATTCATTATTCCAAATCTTGGAGCCTCATCCCAAGGTACTTCTATAACTGCAATTGTGGCATCTGCATTATTTTTCTTATGAAAATCCAACATTTTTTTATAATTCATCTTGTAAATATGGTCTCCTGACAAAACCAAAAGATACTCCGGATTAAAAGAATCAATAAACTCCTTATTCTGTTCAATAGCATGTGCTGTACCCTTATAAAAATTTTGTTCTTTTTCACTCATGTAAGGCGGCAATATGTACGCACCACCATCTCTTCTATTAAGACCCCAAGATGCACCGATGCCTATATGGTTGTGTAATTCAAAAGGTTTGTACTGTGTAAGAATACCTACAGTATCAATATTGGAATTAGCACAGTTTGAAATTACAAAATCTATTACTCTGTACTTTGCTCCAAATGGAACAGCAGGCTTTGCTAAGTTTTCAGTAAACATCTTTAATCTACTACCTTGACCACCAGCTAATATCATAGCAATAATCTCTTTTTTCTTCATATAGACCTCCCCTTATAAATAAAATCTTCGTTAAATTATTACAAGTTAATAAATCATTAAAACTGATACATTATTTACCAAAACTTCAATCTTGATTTTTTTAGTTTTAAATATAATTATTTTGAGAATTTGAGGTACATAAGTCAAAAAATGCACAAACACAAATTTCATTTAGTAACGCTTTCTAAAAATATATATAAGTTCTAATATAGTGAGCCACTTAATAAACTTTATCTATTTAATATTAGATACAAGTTTGTAATTATTTATCTTATTTTAGCAGTTATTATAACAATAAAAAAATAAATATACAAGTGTTTTTTACTACAGTTTCATAGAAAAAAATAAGCAGAATATAAAACAGTGATACAAATAAATACAATCTCATTAAAAAACTAAATCAAAAAATTACACTTTTCAAGGTAAAAAATGTATTAAATGTATTGAAATTTGAGTATATTTTAAAAAAACGTCATACTTTACATAGCATTTTCAATGTTTTCATTTTTTTGATAAATATGCAAAATTCAATAAAAATTATTTTGAATATTGTGTGTCAGGTAGTGTATTAAAAAAATACTAAATACTTAAATTTCAACTAAAATCATAATAATTTTATCAGAAAAGTTGAGCAAAAGAATTTTAAAATATCATTTTGGTAATTATCTAAAAATGAAATTTCAAAAAAATAATTTTGCTAAAATTTATTCATTACTTATTGACAATATTTTATAATAGTAATATAATTCAAATATAAAATTTGATATGGAGGTGGTTTTGTTGTTACATTTTATTCTGGCATTGTTGCCTATAATTTTTTTAGTTATTGTTCTTAGTTTTCTAAAAATGCCTGGGTTTAAAGCATGCCCTGTTGCCCTTGTTATTGCTGTATTAGAGGCAATAATCATATGGAAACAGAATGTTTTGGATGTCTTTACAGCGTTCCTTGAAGGTATGGTAATGGCAATTTGGCCTATATGTTTGGTTATTATTGCTGCAATCTTTGTTTATAATCTTGTGGTACATACAAAATATATGGAAGTCATCAAACAAATGTTGGCATCTGTATCAAGAGACAAGCGTATTCTCGTGCTTATAATTTCATGGGGATTTGGTGCTTTCATGGAAGGTATGGCAGGTTTTGGTACTGCTGTGGCTATTCCTGCCGGTATACTTGTAGCTTTAGGATTCGAGCCTCTTTTTGCTGCAGTTGTCTGTCTGGTTGCAAATACTACTCCGGTTGCCTTTGGTTCTATAGGGATACCGGCGGTAACTGCTATAAATATTACAGGTCTAGATCCTGTTACTACTGCTGCAAGTATAGTAGTTCAACTTACCATAATGAATATCTTGGTACCGTTCTTCCTTGTTGCGATGGTTGGAAAACATAGCGGAAAAAGCTTTTCTGAATCATTTAAAGGAGTAGGTATAATAACATTGCTCTCAGGTTTAAGTTTTTTAATACCTCAGTACTTAACAGCCAGGTTGATAGGTCCTGAGTTGCCTTCTGTACTGGGTTCAGTTATTTGTATGGCTGTTACAATTGTAGCAACAAGAAAGTTTGGTAAAGCTGAAACTGATTTTGACATCCCTGTTAGTGAATCTCACACAGAAAGCATATCCTCAAATAAGGCTTTTGTTGCTTGCAGTCCTTTTATCTTAGTTCTATTATTCTTGGTGATTACTTCTTCAATATTCCCTTTTATAAGAGGTCCTTTAGCTTCAGTTAAATCATCTGTAATGATATACACCGGTAAGGGTGCAACACCATACACATTTTCTTGGTTAGTTACTCCCGGTGTGTTGATTATACTCGCCGGTATTCTTGGTGGACTTATACAAAAATGTCCTTTTGCTGAGATAATGACTGTTCTGAAAAAATCAATAATTCAAATGGTCAAAACTGTAATAACAATAATCTCTGTTATTGCAACAGCTAAAATAATGGGATACTCAGGTATGACTCAAGAAATCGCTGACTTTATGGTAAAAGTAACAGGAAATATGTATCCTTTAATTTCACCGCTTATTGGAGCAATCGGAACTTTTGTTACAGGTAGCTCTACTTCAAGTAGCGTATTATTTGCAAAGCTACAAGCTTCTACAGCAGAATCTCTTAAAATGGATCAGGTTTGGCTTGTTGCAGCAAATACACTTGGTTCTACAGCAGGAAAAATTGTTTCTCCTCAAAGTATAGCTGTAGCTACAGCAGCAGCAAATATAGTTGGAGAAGAAAGTAAAATATTAAACTCAGTCGTTAAATACTTCGTAATTTTCATAGTAATCTATGGCTTAGTGGTATTTTTAGGACAATCCGTTTTCGTAGGGTCAATTTTTGTGTGATTTTATTTTAACAAATTGCACTTAATATAAAATTGAAAATATATTTTAAGGAGGAAAAATATGGGCGAACAAAAATATAATAAAGTTACTCCGGAACTTATTGAAGAGTTCAAGAAGATAGTACCAGGAAAGGTACATACCGGAGATGAAATCAATGAAGATTTTTCTCACGATGAAATGCCAATATACGGTAAAGCATATCCGGAAGTTTTGATAGAAGCTACAAATACAGAAGATATAGCTAAGATAGTTAAACTTTGCTACGATAACAATGTAGTAGTTATTCCAAGAGGTGCTGGAACAGGACTTACAGGTGCAGCCGTTGCAATGCATGGTGGTATAATGCTTGATATGACTAAAATGAATAGAATTTTGGAATACGACAAAGAAAACTTTGTTGTAAAAGTTGAATCAGGCGTTTTGTTAAATGATTTAGCTGAAGATGCCTTAAAACAAGGTCTACTTTATCCACCTGATCCTGGAGAAAAATTTGCAACTCTAGGCGGAAATGTTGCTACTAATGCGGGTGGTATGAGAGCTGTAAAATATGGAACTACAAGAGATTATGTTAGAGCAATGACTGTTGTACTTCCTACTGGTGAAGTGGTAAAACTTGGTGCTACAGTTTCAAAAACAAGCACAGGATACAGTTTGATAAATGTAATGATAGGTTCTGAAGGTACTTTAGGAATTATTACAGAACTTACTCTTAAATTAATCCCGGCTCCTAAGGAAACAGTTAGCTTAATAGTTCCTTATGAAAACCTAGATGACTGTATATCAACAGTACCTCAAATTTTCTTAAATCACTTGAACCCTCAAGCAGTTGAATTCATGGAAAAAGAAATAGTACTGGCATCTGAAAGATATATTGGAAGAGCTGTATATCCTAAAGAAGTTGAAGGTGTTGATGTTGGTGCTTACCTACTTCTTACTTTTGACGGGGAAGAAAAAGAACAATTGGAAGCAATCACAGAAAAAGCTGCTGAAGTAGTATTAGAATGTGGAGCAGTTGATGTACTTGTAGCAGATACTCCTACTAAGAAAAAAGATGCATGGGCTGCAAGAAGCTCTTTCTTGGAAGCAATAGAAGCTGAAACTAAGTTACTTGACGAATGCGACGTTGTTGTTCCTGTAAATCAAATTGCTAATTATATGAAATATGTATATGATTTGGGTTCAAAGTTTGACTTTACAGTTAAGAGCTTCGGTCATGCGGGAGATGGTAACCTACACATATACACTTGTTCAAATGATATGGAATTGGATGTATTTAAAAAGCAAGTTAAAGAATTCTTTGACGACATATACAAGAAGGCTGCGGAAATGGGAGGTCTTATATCTGGAGAACATGGTATAGGTCTTGGTAAGCGTGATTACTTGGCAGATTTTTCAGGCGAAGTCTCAATGAGACTAATGAAAGGTATCAAGGAAGTATTTGATCCTAAGATGATACTAAACCCTGGTAAAGTATGCTATAAAGTAGATTAATAGTTTGTTCATTATTTAAAAATTTATATTTTTAGGGAGGATTATATTATGCCTTATATTATTTCTGAAGATGCAAAAGATTTGTTAAAAGATATCAAAAAATTCTGTGACAATGAAGTCAGAGAACAGTCAAAAGAGTTTGATAAAACAGGTGAATGGCCAAAAGAAATGTATGATAAAGCTATAGAGCAAGGATATACAGCATTGGAAGTTCCTGCTGAATATGGTGGCGTAGGTCTTTCCAGAGTTGACATAGCTGCTCTTTTAGAAGAAATGGCTATAGCCGATGCAGGATTTGCAACTACAATTTCTGCCAGCGGTTTGGGAATGAAACCTGTTTTGATAGCAGGAAATGAAGAACAAAAGAAGAAAGTTTGCGAAATAATACTTAATGGTGGATTTGCAGCTTTTGCCTTGACTGAACCGGGTGCAGGATCTGATGCAAGTGCAGGAAAAACTACAGCTGTAAAAGATGGAGATTCTTATATACTTAACGGTAGAAAATGCTTCATAACTAACGCTGAAGTTGCCGATGTTTACCTTATCACAGCTATGACTGATAAAGAAGCAGGAGTAAAAGGCATATCTATGTTCCTTGTAGAAAAAGGAACTCCGGGCTTAAGTACTGGAAACCATGAAGATAAAATGGGTATAAGAACATCAAACACTGCTGACGTAGTACTTGAAGATTGTAGAATACCTGCTGCAAACTTGGTAGGAAAAGAAGGCGAAGGATTTAAAATTGCAATGAAAACTTTGGACCAAGCAAGAACATGGATGGGTTGCGTTGCTACAGGTATAGCTCAAAGAGCTTTGGATGAAGCTATAGCTTACACAAAAGAAAGAAAGCAATTTGGAAAACCTATCATAAAGAACCAAGCTATGCAATTTAAATTCGCTGATATGCAAATAAAGATAGAAACAGCTCGTCAAATGGTTGCTCATTCACTTACTAAGATGGATATGGGACTTAACTTCTCTATGGAATCAGCAATTGCAAAATGCTATGCTTCTGATATTGCTATTGAAGTTGCAAGTGACGGTATCCAAGCATTTGGTGGATATGGTTACTCAAGAGAATATCCTGTTGAAAAATTGTTAAGAGATGCAAAGATATTCCAAATATTTGAAGGAACTAATGAAATTTTGAGAATAGTTGTTTCAAATAACATTATAGGAAAAATATAAACAAACTTATTAAATAAAAGTCATATAGAATTTTATTCAATATTAAGTTATTTATAATATTGTTATAAGTATATTGAAGTTGATTTAGGGTTAAAATTACCCTAAATCAACTTTTAATTCAAGGAGAATTTTATGAATATATTAGTTTGCGTAAAACAAGTTTTTGATGATTCTATAGAAATAGGATATGACGAAAATGCTGGGAAATATACACCTGACAGCATTGAAAGTGTGGAAAACGCATTTGATACTTATGCATTGGAAATGGCTGTAAGACTTAAAGAACAGTTAGGTGAAGGAGAAATTACAGTACTTACAATAGGACCTGAAGATGCTAAAAATGCTCTTAAAAACTGTTTGGCAGTAGGAGCAGATAAGGCTGCCATAATAGTAAGTGATGACTATCAAAAATCAGACACTTATTCTATCGCAAATGCCTTATCTCAAGGGATTAAACAACTTGAAGATAAAAACTCTACAAAATTTGATATAGTATTTTGTGGAAAAGAAACTACAGATTATACTTCAGGACAAGTAGGTATCATGCTTGCTAATGTCTTAAATGTAGGAGTAATCACCGATTTGGTTGATATTGAATATACAAATGGCAGTGTATTAGGAAAGCATGAAACTGAAACAGGTTATGAAATGATTCAGGCAAATCCTCAATGTGTTGTCACTGTAAGCAAACCGCTTTATGACCCAAGATATGCTACAGTAAAAAATAAAATGGCGGCAAGAAAAAAAGAAATAAGTGAAATCACAGGAATTTCAGTTGAAACTGGAAAGATAACTATAAATAAGACATATTCAAGACCTAAGAGACAAGCCGGTGTTAAGATTGTTGGTAAATCAGCCGAAGAAGCCACTTTGGAAGCTGTAAGTCTAATGAGCGATGCTAAAGTGATATAATTTGGGAGGAACTTATAATATGAAAAATTCAAATACTTTAATGGTTTATGTGGAATGTGATGAATTTACTCCTATAAATGTTTCACTCGAAGCCTTGTCAAAGGGAGTAGAACTTGCAAAAACTAACAATCTTGAAGTTATAGCAGTTTTGTTAGGAAAATTTGATGAATCTACTGAAAAGATATGTAAGGACTATGGAGTTAACAAAATAGTTGAAGTTGCCATTGATCAATACAATATCCAATCTTATGGGGATGCTGTTGTTGAGTTAATAAATAAATACTCACCTAAGTTGCTTATCTCCCCTACTGCATCAATAGCAAAAGATATAATATCTTATGCCGGGGCTAAGTTATCTATATCTTGTATAGCCGGTGTTTCCAAATTAGAAATACAAAATAAAATTCATTACACTACTTCTGTTTACGGAGGAGCAGTACTACAAGATATATGTTATGAATCAGATAAAACAGACTTGGTGTTCCTTGCTAACGGGGCATTCAAGAAAGAATTATCTCCAGCTGACAATGTTGAGATTATAAAAGAAGATTTACCAAAATCTTCAGATTTGTATACTATTATTAAAGAATCCGTAACTGAAATTGCTGAAACTGTTAATCTTGAAGAAGCAGAAGTAATTATTTCTTGCGGAAGAGGAATGGGTACTCCTGAAGGACTTGCACTTGTTGAAGAATTAGCAAAAACTTTAGGTGGTGCTATAGGTGCAACAAGACCGGTAACAGAAAGTGGTCTAGTAGCAAGAACGCAACAAGTTGGTCAATCTGGTAAAATTGTGTCTCCTAAATTATATATAGGATGCGGCGTTTCAGGTGCAACTCAACACGTTTCAGGCATACTTGGTTCAGATTATATAGTTGCAATAAACAAAGACGAAGATGCCCCTATTTTTGAAGTATCTGATGTAGGTATAGTTGGAAACGGTATGGATGTACTGCCTATTTTCATTGAAGAAATCAAGAAGGTAAAAAACAGTTAATATAAGACAAAAAACAGACCTTTATGAGGTCTGTTTTTTGTTTGCTAATTAGTTAGTTATTGAGTTTTATTTTCTCTTTTTTCTTAGCTTTATAGATAGAAGTATCATTAACATTCCACCTAAATAGTATAGCATTTCGCTATTTTCATTTCCTGTCTTAGGCAATGTTGCAGCCCCTTTTGCAACAGGTTCATCTAATATTTCCAAGGTATTATCTTTGTTTATTCTTGCAGTTCCCAAAGGTACTCTCTCATCATCATCGCTTATGAAAGTGTATTTTCCATTTTTAGGATCTATTAACGCTCTACCAAGTGGTGTACCATCTTCATCCACAATATTGTATACCGGATTATTAGTTCTTGGTATTCTGCCACCATTTTCTATTGTTTTAACGGTTGATGGTGTTTGTGGATTAGTATTCCTAGGGTTTACATCCGGATTTGTTGGTTGATTTGGTCTTTCTGGTTGGTTTGGTTGGCTTGGTCTTTCTGGTTGACTAGGTCTTTCTGGAGTTGTCGGTGTAGGTTTAGGTTCTGGATCTCTGTCTCTGTCCCTATCTCTATCTCTATCCCTATCTCCTGAGCCGCCGCCGGAATTTCCTCCGCCGCCACCTCCGCCACCGCCAGAACCTCCATCAGAAGAAACTTCTCTTCTATTGACGAAGCTTGCGTTAACATCAGTGTTAGCTACTATATTTCCTGTACTTCCTGTATAGTTTGTTGTATATCCGTCCGGTGTATAGTCATCTTCTATTACGTTATAAGTTGTACCGCTTGGGATATCCTTTATTACTATTCTTTGTCCATGAGTTAACTCTACTACGTCCCCACTTCTTATAGTTCCTGTCTTAGAACCTTCGAAATTGTAGACTGCGTTAGGATCATTTCCAATTACTATAGTAAATCTGAAAGGTTTTGTAGGGTCTCCCCCATTTCCAGTTACGGTATTATCTATTACTAAATTACCAAAAGGTGGTGCCGCTTGTTTGTCATTTTTGAATATCACTGAGTTGATAATTGGATGGGCTTGAATTGTATTTGTTATTACTGTAGTTTCCGGAGTATAATCCAAATAGTCAATTTCCCTTACAGTATATCCTATACCTTCCGGAACATTTTTTACTATAATATTTTGGCCTGCCTTAAGTTCGAAAATATCTCCACTTTTTATCTTACCTGCATAAACGCCATTTTTATCATAATCATATTCCTCAGATGGATTTCCATTACCAAACTCTATTTCAAATCTGAATACATCATCTGCATTTGCACCGCTACCTGTTATAAGCTTTCCAATGTGTAAGGTAGTTGGAGTTGTTACACCAGGCAATGTTTCTTTGTGATTAATAAAATCGGCTTGTTTAGTAGTATTACTTTCTATTTCCCCGTTAGCATTTGTAAATGTTGTAGTATATCCGTCATGTGTATAGTCGTCCTCTACTACTGTGTATTTTACTCCGCTTGGGATATCTTTTATCTCTACATATTCGCCATGTTTTAATGTTATTCTTTGACCACTTGATATAGTTCCTGTTGAACCGTCACTCTTTGTATAATTATATGTTCCTGGAGTAGGTTCATTCATGAATGTAACAGTATAATAAAAATCCTTATTAGGATCACCATCAGATCCTGTTACAGTATTTGTTATTTTTAAGTTTCCAGGTACTACAGGAAGTGTTTTAGTATTTACATAGTCTGCTCTTTGTGTTTGATTAGCCACTATGCTTCCATCAAATAATCTTGATGTTGGATTAGTTGTATATCCATCACCTGAGTAATCTACTTGTTCGACCTTGTATTTTACTCCTGCAGGTATATCTTTTTCAAATTCTACACTTTCATTGTGTTTTAATACAAATGTCACTGTTCCGCCCGTTACTGTTTGAATTCCTGAGACATTGCCGTCTTTATCAGTTTTCTTGTAACTATATGTCGGATTTACTCTTGTATCATTTGTAAACGTCACTGTATAGCTGAAATCTTTGTTCTGATCCCCTGCTCCTGTTACCTTATTTGTTACCTTAAGGTTTCCTTCAGTTGCTTGTGGCAAATCTTTATTGTTTACATAGTCTGCTCTTTGTGTTTGATTAGCCACTATGCTTCCATCAAATAATCTTGATGTTGGATTAGTTGTATATCCATCACCTGAGTAATCTACTTGTTCGACCTTGTATTTTACTCCTGCAGGTATATCTTTTTCAAATTCTACACTTTCATTGTGTTTTAATACAAATGTCACTGTTCCGCCCGTTACTGTTTGAATTCCTGAGACATTGCCGTCTTTATCAGTTTTCTTGTAACTATATGTCGGATTTACTCTTGTATCATTTGTAAATGTCACTGTGTAACTGAAATCTTTGTTAGGATCTCCTGCTGTTCCTGTTACCTTATTAGTTATCTTAAGATTTCCTTCAGCATTTGGTAATGCTTTATCATTAATATAATCTGCTCTTTGAGTTTGACTGTTTACTATGGTTCCAACAAATTCTCTTGATGTTGGATTAGTCGTATATTCAGGACCATAGTTGTTTTGTACTACCTTATATTTTGTTCCACCAGTAAGATCAGCAAATTCGATTTTCTCACTGTGTTTTAGTTCTACAGTTCCACCACTTGTGATTTCTCCAGTAGTTTTAACACCATTTTTGTCAGTTTTTGTAAACTTATACTTAGTGCTTGCATTTGCATTAGGATCGTCAGTAAATGTAACTGTATATATAAAATCTTTATTTGGATCTCCGGCTCCTGTTACCTTATTAGTAATTATTAGATTGCCGTCATCAAGTTTCGAGTTTTCGATAGTGATCTTATTAGTATCTGTACCTGTCTTACCATCGATTACAACTGAAATATCATTTCCTACTTTAGAAACAACTACAGTATGCTCAGTAGAATCCAATTTGTAACCGCTTATAGTTGCAGTTTCTTTGAACTTATGAGTACCTAAAGGAAGTGATGTAAATCTCAATTTACCATCAGGTCCGGTAGTTTTTTCTACCTTAGTTCTGTCATTCTTAGTTAATTCAAATTTCACACCTTGTAGTGCCTCATTTTGTTTATTTACCTTATTAATCTCTATCCATGAATATTTTTCTATTGTAACTTTATCCATAGATCCTGTTACGTCAGCATTTCCTATTACATAGCTATTTGAAGAACCTGTTGATACAGCATTTTTAACACGACCTTTTAGTGCTACAGTGTTAGTTATTGATGCTCCAGCAGCTCCGGTAAGATCAGTTATATAAGTGTATCTGTAAGATTTGTCTTTATTAGGTATCTTCATCTTTAATACTCTTGTTGCATCATCGTAAGATATATATTGTGCAAAATCCGCAATTGGAGCAGAGCTTACTACCTTACCTTCATCATCAAGTGTATTTTCAGACATAGTGAAATTACCGCCGTCTAAGTTTAATTGACCATCAGAGAATGTTCTTAGACTCATTCCTGCTCCAAGAGTATCTTCAAGCCAAACATCATTAGTTTCTACGTTAGGATTTGGTTTGTAATCAACAAACCATTCCAATACACCATCTTCCTTTTTATTGTACTTCTTTTCAAGGAATTTCTTTTGAACAAATACTTTTGCATAAGCAGGTTTTGTCCATTCTTTTGGTGTAGCTTTTTTATCCAGCATAGAAATTATTGCTGTATTTAACTCTTCAACACCATTTTGATATTTTTGAGTAGCAAGATTCTCATCAGTAGGTTTTGCTTCGAGTAATATTACATATGGTCCATCAATATCACTGAAAGTAAATACAGCTTCCCTACCATTAAAACTTGCATCGAAATTGGAAGGCTCTACTATGTTACCTTCAGCCAAGACAGCCTCATCTACCTTAGTAAGATCGGCGTCGTCAGTAATATCATTGTCTCTCGCAGTTCCTTTAAATACTACATATTTCTTAGAATCTTTAATATTTACAAACTCCCATCCTTCAGGAAGTATGTCTTTTACTTTTATAGGATTAGTATAAGCTCCTATATTTTTTACACCATCAGCATTTACACTTAATCTGTAAATTACACTGTTTGTCTTTTGGTTAAATGCTGTAAGTTTAGTATCTACGTCTTGTGCTTTTGTTGCTTTTACATCTAAATTTGCACTTGCTGCTGAATAATCAGCCTTGAATTGTTTAGCACTTTCTACTGATAATGCACGTTTTTCCAACATTCTACTGTTATGTCTTATCCATACATCATCATAGTCTAATACTCTTCCGTTTTGTACAAACTTAGCATAGTTTGTTTCCCATCTTCCATTTGATCCATTAGCATTCTCATGAAGAAGATAGATAGGGTCAGTAATATAGCTATTTAAATAGAATTTAATATCTCCTGTTCCACTAACATTATGGAATCCGCTAATTTCTATCAAATCAGCAACATACTTACCATTAGCTTTAACTTTATAAACCTTTTCTTTAAGTTCTGCAGGACCTCTAAAGCTTCCCTCAGCATATTTTTGGAATCTTACACTATCAGGTATAAGTTCATTTATCTTTTCATTCGTAAGGAAAGAATCTCCCGGATCTACAGATTTTGTAGCAGCTTTGAATTGATCATATCCCATTGAATCATCAAATATCATCAAATCATAAACCTTAGTATCAGGAGTTCCATTAGCTTTTGCCATCTCAAAATTCCACTTCATTTCAGCACCTATATAATTCTTAGATTCTGAACCTTTGAAGAATTTATAATTACCTATATTAAAGGCAGATGACGCTGAAGCTCTAAAATCTCCTTTGCCATCAACTCCAACTCCTTCCCATCCTGCATAAACTAGATTTTGGAATCTATTTCCTACAGTCATATCCAAGTTTTCGTCGATTTTTACCTTAATCTTTATTTTTATTCCGTTATCTATATCACCAACATTAAATTTGAGTCTTTGATTTCCATTATCTAAAGTTTGTGTTGGTACTATAGTTGTTGGAGCTCCATAAGTAGTGCCGTCAAATTTTTCAATAGTAGCACTTACAAAATCCTGTTTTCTCTCTGTTAGTATAGATTTTTTCAATACATCTTCTATTACTACGTTCTTAAGGGTTGCTTTTTCAGCTCTGTTAAACTCTATTACCCAAGTAGCTTCACTACCGGCTTCTTGTTTAATATTTTCATGTCCCTTACTTATCCATACAGGTGACCATTGAGGTTCTCCTGTTGCACTTGATAATGAAACATCTTGAGCATTTAGGATTTGTACCTTATTAATTTTTTTAAGTTTTGTATCTTTAGATCTGAATTCTATTGGTGTAAGCTGTGTTTTAAATTCAACAGTTACATCATTAGTTTGTTGAGTAAATGTATATCTAAGCTCTTTATTAGCATTGTACTCAGGATTAACATTTGTATCGTTTACTTTAAAAGTACCGTTAACATAAGGTCCTATGTCCTTAAGCTCATCAAGAAACTTAAATCCTTTTACATCTCCTCCATCTGTTTTAAACTTTACTGTCCATTGTACAGTTTGATCTTTGACATCAACATCACCTTTTTTGGTCAATGCTTTTACAGTTATAGGTGTTACAGTCTTGTATACCAAGCCAAATACCTTGACTTCATAAGAGCCGTCTGGATTCTTTGCCTTAGATGTATCTACATTAAATGTAGCAGACATTTTCATTTTGACATTACGCCAAATTACACCTTTATTATCAGCTTGTCCACTGTAAATATGTGGATCACCATCAAATTTAATATTTACTTTTGCCTTACCATTGGCTTCATTGCTAAATTTAGCAGTAGCCTGTTCAATTCCATCATTTGTTTTAAACTTTTGTTCACCCGTTCCCTGTATAGTGATACCTTCACCAAATTCTATATTGGCAAAATCACCATGCTTCACATATTTAGCCGGCACCGGATTATCACCTTTAACAGGAACTTTAATCTCGAATGCTACCGTGAATGGTTTAGTAGTATCAATTTTTTCTCCAACATTTACTAATTTACCTCCTTGATAAACAGACTTGCTTAATATAGTTAAGCTATCTGACACATCTTCTAAAGCGTACACGTAATTGGAAAAAGATATATTGCTCAGAACGAGTGTAAACAAGAGTATAAATACTAACCCAAGTCTACATATCTTTTTCAAGGTTATTTTCTCCTTTCAATTTTCTTATTAAATTTTTTATATAATTTTCCCATAATTTAATAAACTATAGTCTAATGTAATAAATTGTAATTTGTAAACTTCTCGGCCTTTCATAAAACCAAAATAATCTATAAATACCTTAAATTCCAACAAATTATATTATCTTCATTTGGCTATAGTAATATTAATATATGAGTATTATAACCTAATAATTATTTTTTTACAAGATGTTTTTTTAAATTTACCTTAAAAAAATATTTTTTTTTTTTGAATATTTTTTTTTTTTTTGGTTATATAACTATCTAAATTGTAGTAATTATATACTACGTGTTAATGTGATTTAAATTTTTACCTTTCATTGTTAATTAATCGGTTTTGTTTTTATTTTTTTTTAATATTTATTAAAAATAACTATAGACAAAGCTCAATAAAATTGAGATAATATGTTAGACATTTTAAAAAATGAAATTGATTAGATTAATGCATGTTTTTATGTGAAAATAGTTTTGCGTTATTTAAATTTAATGTATAATTGATTTCACTTTTAAGATTTATGTTCACAAATATTTTTTGAGGAGTTGGAATTTATGGTAAATGAAAGTATGGAACAACTGTTAGCTGAACAAGACAACAGCTATCAAGAGATTTATAAGGGTACGGTGGTAGAAGGAACTGTTATATTGGAAAAAGATGACGCTTTTTATATTGACTTACAATATAAAACAGATGGATATCTTCCAAAATCTGAAGTCTTTGATGATGAAGATATTCATGTTGGAGATAAGGTCAGACTTTTTGTAATAAAAGTTGACAAAAATAACGGGGATATAGTTCTTTCTAAAAAGAGAGTAGATGAAATAAGCGCTTGGGACGACATTGAAGTAGGTAAGATTGTCACTGTTAAGGGTCTTGAAGTGAATTCTAAGGGTCTTATCGTATCTTATAAAGGAAATGTTAGAGGATTTATACCTCTTAGCCAAATAGAACTTAAATATGTGGGTGAAGATGTAGCTAGAACTTATTTATCTAAAGAGTTTGAAGCTGAAGTATTGGACGTTGATCCTAAAAAGAGAAGACTCATTCTTTCAAGAAAATCCATACTCCAAAAAGTTCAAGATGAAAAATTAAAGGAACTTTCAGAAACAATTGAAGAAGGAAAGACTTTTAAGGGAATTATAAAAGATGTAAAAGATTATGGCGTTTTTGTTGATATAGGCGGAATGGTAGGTCTTGTACATGTAAGTGAAGTTTCTTGGAACAGAAGTAAAAAACTTAAAGATATGTTCAAAATTGATCAGGAAATAGATGTACAGGTTTTAAATTTCTCTCTTGAAGAAAAGAGATTGTCTCTATCCATCAAGTCATTGGAACCTCATCCTTGGGATGAATATGTGAAGAATCATAAAGTTGGAGATATAGTAGACGGTGAAGTTAAAAATATCAAAGACTATGGAGTATTTATAAACCTATACCCTGTTGTTGACGGATTTGTTCACATATCAAATATCTCTGAAGATTTTGTAAAAAATCCAGGTGAAGTTTTAAAAGTAGGAGATACTGTGCAAGTTAAGATAATAGGTCTTAATGAAGAAGATAAAAAAATAGAATTAAGTATGTTACTTGAAGAAAAAAGTGTTGGACAAGAGAATGTAGCTCAAGAAAACACTGAAACACAAGAACCTTCAGCTGAATAGTTATAAAGCTTTTTATGCTTCACATATAAATATTTAACCAGTAAAATTAGGTTATTACTTATATGTGAAGTTTTTTTACAGTTATACTTAAATTTACTTACTGTTATACTAATATCCATTTAAAAAGTCATGCAAAATATTTTGTATTCTGTTTACTTTTTAATTGTATGACATTCATAAGTGAAATATTTATATGGTGCTTTAAAAGGTTTTTAGTATTAGACGTCTAACTATAGATATACTATATTCTACTTTAATGTAAGTTAAATTGTTGTATATCTTAGATAGTTTTATTCTAACTTAAAATATTATTATAATTTTTTAAATTACTATGAGGTGAATTAATGCCAGACATATATGAGCAGTTTAAAGCCAAGGTTTATAAAAAAACATCTATAAATCTAAGCTCTTATAAAGAAACACAGATGAAAAGAAGGATTACTTCTTTAGCATCAAGAAATGGATTTAATGATCTACTTGAATATTTTAATATGATAGATAAAAATAAGGAAAAATTTGATGAATTTATAAATTTCTTAACCATAAATGTATCTGAATTTTTTAGAAATCCGGAACAATGGAAATTAGTTCAAGAACAACTATTGCCTAATCTCATGAAAAATACCAAAGAATTAAAAATTTGGAGTGCAGCCTGTTCAACAGGCGAGGAGCCTTATACCATAGCAATGATTTTATCTACATTATTACCTTTAAATAAAATAACCGTTCATGCAACCGACATAGATGATGGCGCTATGGCAAAGGCAAAACTTGGTATATATTCTCAAGCAAGCCTTAAAAATGTACCCCCTACTTTGAAAGAAAAGTTCTTCAAAAAAAATAATGAGGGTAAATATGAAATAAGTAATGATATTAAATCAAGAATAGTATTTAAAAAGCATAATTTATTAAAAGATCCGTTTATTTCTAACTGTGATTTAATAGTATGTAGAAATGTAATGATATATTTTACAGATGAAGCTAAAAACCAAATTTATCAAAATTTTTCAGACTCTCTAAAAGCTGATGGAGTTCTTTTTGTTGGAGCTACAGAACAAATTATATCTCCTCAACAATTTGATCTTAAATCACTTAAAACTTTCTTTTATGGAAAAACTAAATCAAATATTAAATTATAATTTTTATGATTTATTTAATTTTTCTATTGTAAAATTTAAATGTTTATAATATCTGTTTTGTTATATTCTATATATTTATAGATGAACTTAATTTGATTAGCTTTTTGTATCCAAATTTATTTAGTACTTTCTATATAAGAATATTCATACTTGTATTAAATAGAATAATGCATAATATATCTTTAAAATATTTGAAAATATCTCGTAATTATTATACGCTTAAAATTAAATTTTCATAAAATTTTATTTATATCTTAAACATGCAATAGTACTAAATATAGTTTCAAATTAAAAATATAATCATATTTTGTTGTTATTTTTTCTGAAAAATACAAATTATTTACTTCGAAAGGATGTTTAATGAATAGCGATACGGCACACACCGTTTATTTTTCTTTATTTGTTCTTATTACATTAATTTTTTTAGGATCTTTCCTATCAATACTTGAATCTACAATAACTAAGATAAAAACTTTATACAAAGAGGATGAATATAAAGAAAATACAATAATATCAAAAATAGCGAATAATACCGATCACTACTATATATCAATTTATTTTTTAAAAATCTTGGTACTTATATTGACTAGTTTTCACTTTTACAAAAACTTAATTTCATATTTAGATTCTTTAAATAATTTGCAAGTTGCAGTATCGGCAGTTGTTCTTACTTTTTTAATTATATCAGTCTGTGATGTCATACCTAAGAAAGTTGCTTTATTTAACGAGAAAAAACCTTCTTTCATTACATTAATATATATACTTTCTCTAATTTTGTCCCCTATTTCAATCTTTATCAACTTTTTCAATAATTTAATATTGAAAATATTTCATTCCAATTCAAAAGAATTTGAAGAAAAAGTTTCAGAAGAGGAAATAAAAGCACTTGTTGAAACAGCAAGTGAAAAAGGTGTTTTTAATGATATAGAAAAGGAAATGATTAATTCAATATTTTCTTTTGACGATATTACCGCGAAAGACATTATGATTTCCCGTAAAGACACTTATAAGATTGATATAGATGAGCCTTTAAAAGAATATATTGATGAACTCTTGGAGAGCTATTATTCAAGAATACCTGTATATAAGGAAAACATAGATGATATAATAGGTATACTGAATATAAAAGATTTGATTTTAGAAGCAAGACAAGTAGGTTTTGATAATATTGATATTGAAAAATTAATCCAAAAGCCTTATTTTGTTCCGGAAATGAAAAATATTGATGAGTTGTTTAAAGAAATGCAAAAAAATAGAAACCATATGGCAATATTGGTAGATGAATACGGCGGTTTTTCAGGTATAGTTACAATAGAAGACCTGATAGAGCAAATAATGGGAGATATTAACGACGAGCACGATGACGAGGAAGAAAGTATCCAAAAATTAAGTGATAATGTATATCTTATAAACGGTACTACTGAAATAAGAGAAGTAAATAAAGAGCTTAATTTGGAACTTGAAAATGAAAACTATGATACTATATCAGCTCTTGTAATAGAAAATCTTGGTTATATTCCTGAAGAGGGAGAAAAGCCAAGTGTTACTATTGACAACTTGCTTTTTAAAGTTGAACTTGTTTCAGATAACAGAATAGAAAAATTAAAACTTATAATTAAAGAAAACTCTGAAGAAGATTTGTAAGAGCAAAAAATAATCAAGGCAGCAAGAAATGGAAGCCCCTTTTCTTACTGCCTTTTTTCTATATATACTAATAACTACTAAATCAAATAAAATATTGAAAAAGTACCCTACTAAATCTTTTTACTTCTATAATACTAACAAAAGAAAATCTATATTACATAAATTTTATTATTAATTCTGCAGTATGTCTATATAGCTATTTAATCAATTTTAGTATAGAGTTGTTATATATCAAATTGTGTAGATTCATTTTTTTCTTCAAATTCCTTAGTTTGTTCAAACCTACTTTCTTCATCTTCTGCATCTTCTATAATAGCAGGAAATACTATTGTTATTGTTGTACCAACATTAACTTCACTTTCAAGGGTCATTCTTCCATCTTGAAGTCTTACCAACTCATCAACAATTGACAAGCCAAGTCCGTTGCCGGGCATTGTATTGCTCACTTTATAAAACTTTTCTATTACATGAGGTAAGTTTTCTTCCTTTATGCCTATTCCGTTGTCCTTTACCATAGTTTCAATCTTATCGTCATAACCTATGGCAATCATCTCTATGAGCCCGCCCTCTTCTTTGGTAAATTTTATAGCATTTGTCAAAAGGTTAATATATATTTGTTTTAGTCTATTCGGATCAGCATTTACTATAGTATCTTTCCCTGAAAAGTCACACTTTATCTGAGCTGAAGTTCTTTTATTTGAAAACTGCCTGTAAACTTGAAACATAACTTCCTTTATATTTACAGGTTTTTTTATGACCTTCATACTATTAGATTGAAATCTCGAAAAATCCAGCAATTCTTCAACCATATTGCTGAGCCTCTCTGCCTCTGAATAAATAATATTCAGCCCTATGGCAACATCTGAATCTTTCTTGTATCCTTCACTCATCTGCAGGGTCTCACTCCATCCCTTAATAGAAGTAAGAGGTGTTCTAAGTTCATGAGATATTGAAGAAATAAACTCTGTTTTCAATTTTTCCGTATTTTTAATTTCTTTAGCCATAAAATTCATAGTGTCTGCGAGACGACCTACTTCATCATTATATCTTTTTTCAGCTAAAGCTTCAAAATTCCCTTTGGCAAACTCACCGGCTGTCTTGTTCAGTTTTTGAAGGGGTACGATTATAGATTTTGAAATAAGTGATAAGGTAAATATAAAAAAACCTATTATCAATATACCTATAATCAAACTTCCTATTACAAAATTTCGTATTTCAACATCAATTTTTTCCAAAGACACCACAAATCTTATAACACCATCAGTTTTATTGTATCTTATCAAAGGTCTACTTGCTGATAGTATTCTCTCTCCAGTAAATGCATTTTTACCTCTATATAATTCTATTTTATTTTCCAAAGCGGCATTTACATCAGGGGTATTTATCTCCATATTGTCGGTAAAACCATTGGAATCAATTATAAGATTCTTATCTACACTTATAAACTGTACCAAAAATTTATTTTCATAAGATGTCATTGAAGATGAAAACATGATATTTGATTTTTCTTCAGCAGATGAGTAGTTTGCAGTCTTATTTAAAAACTCTGCTGATAAATTTACCCTATCTTTGAGTATCTGCTCAACACCTCCGTAATAATAACTGTTGATTACGGATATTATCACTATTTCCAAAAATAATACAGTAGCAACTATCATAAATGCAAAGTTTTTAAGCATTCTTGTTTGAATACTCGAGTCAAGTTGCTCTTGTATCTGCAATATACCTAAATCAATTTTCATCTTCTTCCCACCTGTATCCATAGCCCCAAACCGTCTTTAAATAATATGGATTTGATGAATCTTTTTCTATTTTCATTCTTATTCTTCTTATATTTACATCAACTACTTTCAAATCACCGTAGTAATTTTTTCCCCATATTCTGTCGAGTATTTCATCTCTTGAAAGAGATTTTCCTTTATTTTTCATAAAAAGCTCTAATATTTCAAATTCTTTTGGA
Source organism: uncultured Peptostreptococcaceae bacterium (assembly GCA_963521605.1). Lineage (GTDB taxonomy): Bacteria > Bacillota > Clostridia > Peptostreptococcales > Filifactoraceae > Peptoanaerobacter. The sequence goes on from CAUQVF010000001.1 coordinate 172,823, forward strand.
GTAAGTTCTATCTCCTCTTCACCTTTGAAAAACTTTCTTTCAGAAAAATTGAGGGTAAATTCGCCACTATGAACTTTTTCAACTTCTTCTTTAACCATATCAATAGTGGTAACTCTTCTTATTAAAGCCCTTATTCTTGCAATAAGCTCCTTAGGAGAAAAAGGTTTATTAATGTAGTCATCAGCTCCATATTCTAATCCAAGCACCTTATCTTCTTCATTAGTTCTTGCTGTCAGCATTATTATACCTATATTTTGAGATCTTGTCCTGATGTATTTCAACACTTCAAATCCATCAATTCCCCCAGGTAACATTACGTCCAGTACAGCTATGTTGATATCTTGATTTTTATCAAATAACTCAATAGCTTCTTCTCCTGAACCTGCTTCTATGACATCATAGCCTTCTCTTTTTAAATTCAAAGTTACAAAACTTCTTATAGAAAATTCATCTTCAAGTACCAATATCTTCATATTCTTCTCCAAACCTTATTTTATTAAAAATTTCTCTCTTTAGTAATATTTGAAAGTATAAGTGCATCAGATCTCATACGCAAGTAATCTTCTTTCTCTACTCCTTTCAAGTTTTGACTATAATCCAATACTCTTCCTGCAACAACGTAATACTGATTTTCTGTTATCATTTGCATTTCCTCTCTAATTTGAGAGTTTTGTTGCCAATCATATTTTCTTATATATTTTATTTCAATAAGAGGATACTCTTTACCTGAAGAATCAATGAAATTAATATTAATATCTAATGAATCTTTAGGCTCACTTATAGTATACTTTCCTTTGAAACTTGAAGGTATATTTATTGAATATCCGTTATCATCATCGTAAATCTCTCTAACAAGAGTCAAATTATAGTTTTTATCCATCTTGAAATAGCCATACACAAGCCCTGCCTTAAAGTCTTGTACAGGAACTTTATACGAAGGCGCTTTATATTTATATGCAAGTTCAATAACTCCATCATTATCTATATCTCTGCATCTTATATTGAATACATAGCCTTTATTTTGATATTCTTCATATTCTGACAAAGGAACATACATATTAGCATTTTTATTATATATAATAATATCTGTATCTTCAAAGGTGTTATTTTTCATATAGTCTATAAATACTGCCATCTTATCATCATACAGCAATCCTACAGTAATATCATAAGGGTTTTCAACTCTTTTTAATTCCTTTTTCTCCTTATTTGCTATCATATGACCGTCAAATCTGTCAACATTCATAATATATCCTGAATCCTTATTACTCTTTGTAACAGAAAATATTTCTTTTATTCCGTCAGAATCTATATCAAATATCTTAAGAACTATATATGGAATTTCTTTTATAAAGTCAATATTATTGTCATGATTTATATATGCAATACTGTAACTTTTGGTATTAAAGCCTGAATTATTTTCGTATGTCTCAACTATTACTTCTTTTTTATTATTTCCATTTAAGTCACTTACATTTACATTGCTTACCTCATAGGTATCAAACATAGTATCAGCATATTTTACCCATAAGGAGTTTTCTTTTTTTAATATAAACATACCTATTTTATCGTCTGATTTATTTTTGTAAAATGATATTATTTCACTAACTGAATCTTCATCCAAGTCACTTACTATCATATTAACAGATTTTTTATTTTCAGAAAAATATACCGGATATAGATTTGTATTAGCAGGTCTAAACTTTTCAACAGCCTCTTTCATATCCTTTTTTTCTTTGTTGAGCTCAGGTGCTATAAGCATATCTTCAGGAGTAGATATTTTCAAACATCCTCCTAAGATAATACTCATACTTATAAGTAACGGTATAAGCAAAAACTTTTTCATTTATAACTCCATAAATTAATATTATTAAATCAATTTTTTACATATTTAAGAGTTGGAAAGTGAAGCAATATTATTAGAATAAGCAAACTTTATATTTTGTTTGTCAAACTCATCTTTAATACTTTTCATAACCTGATAATAAGCAGGAAGATAATCATTAGTATTTATAGAAGATTTTGAAATTATATTTACACAGTGTATATTCAAGTCACTTATTTCGCAAAGTATAGGTTTAGTATTTTTGACATATTCACAATCTTGTAATATTTTTCTTATAATCTTCATAGCCAAATTATGATCAGATTCATAAGTAATCTTAGTGTTAATCACCATTATTCTTTCATCATTTTGAGAGTAATTCACGACATATGATGATGTAAGCAAGGAATTAGGAATATAGATTCTTTTATTATCTACTGTATCAAGCGATGTATTCATAGCATTAATATTGTATACTGTACCTGTTACTCCTCCTTGCATTTCTATAAAGTCACCTGATTTGAATGGTTTAAACATCAAAATTATTATTCCTGAAGCAAAATTTGAAAGGTTGTTTTGCAATGCCAATCCTATTGCCACACCTATAGCTCCTATTATTGTAACAAAAGAGGATGATTGCATACCCAGTTCTCCGAGTGCAATTATTATAAAGAAAATAATTATAGCTGTAAACAAAACCTGAGAGAAAAAACTTACAACAGTTATATCAGCACCTTTCTTCTTCATTATTTTCTTAAATAAATTTTTTGTTTCTCTTGCAATTATATAACCTAAAAAAAATATTATTAAAGCTAAGACTATTTTGGGCACAAAGCCTTTCAAATTATCCATAAACTTTTCTATTATATCTATTTTTTCTATTATTTCTTTTTTAGTTGCATCCATTTAACTTATATATCCCCAATATAATTTAAACAAAGTTTACATATAATATTTTATTATATCTAAATATTAATAATGTTAATGTTAATTTAAATTAAAATACTAAATCCAAACTTATTACATAAAATCAAACTTATAATAACACTATTTAGTATATAATACCTTAAAATAATCACACCTTATATTTTATATTAATCACAGCATTTTTTCAATAAGTTGTACAAATTTATATTGATTATAAAGTATTTTTCAAATAATTGAAGAAAAATTAATACAGCTGTGATATAATAGTTTTGTAAATGATATTATAATTTTTCAATAACTTTTGAAAAACATTGTAATTTCAATAATTACATATTTAGAACAGGAGGGATAGCTATGTATGAAGAGTTAAAAAAAGTGATACAAAATAGTGATAATATAGTATTTTTTGGGGGAGCAGGAGTCTCAACAGAAAGCAACATACCGGATTTTCGTTCATCAAAAGGGATATTCAACGAAAAAAACAAGATGACCTATTCTCCTGAAACTGTGGTAAGTCATGATTTTTTTGTTACTAATCCGGAATTTTTCTATGAATTTTACAAATCTAAGATGGTGTACCCTGACGCAAAGCCAAATAAGGCTCACATGGCATTAGCTAATTTGGAAAAAGAAGGAAAATTAAAAGCAATAATTACACAAAATATAGACGGACTTCATCAAATGGCAGGCTCAAAAAATGTACTTGAACTACATGGTACTATACACAAAAACACTTGTACAAAATGTGCTAAAAAATTTGAGCTTGACTATATAATAAAGTCAGACAATATACCTAAATGCGATTCATGTGGAGGTACAATAAAACCTGATGTAGTCTTATATGGAGAAAGCCTTGACAGTGAGGTAATAGAAAAGTCTATATATTTTATAAGCCACGCTGACGTATTGATAATAGGCGGAACTTCCCTTGTAGTATACCCTGCTGCAGGATTTATAAGATATTTTAAAGGTTCTAAACTTGTGCTTATAAATAAGTCTGAAACTGCATATGACAGAGATGCAGATATTGTTATCCATGACAATATAGGTCAAGTTATGGATTATTGCCAATAATATTTAAACACTAATCTTATTTTGAAATTACATCAAAATTTGATTAGTGTTTTTTCATGGCACAATTATCTTACTTTAATTTATTTTCATAGTTTAAGACTCTTATATAGACCAGCGACTATTATACTACCAAGCTTTTGCATAGGTATCCCCATTACTATTGAGAAAAATTTTGTTATTATTCTTGTATCTACTCTTGTCCTTCCTTTTTCAAAAGCTCTAATAGTCTTTGATACTACATCTTCGGAACTTTGCATTAGCAGTCTCTTGACTATATTTTTTATACTGTTTTTATCTATTTGCATTACATCAAAAAACTCGGTATCTACAGGTCCGGGGCAAACTATGCTCACCCTTATACCATATTTTTTGAGTTCATGTGCAAGTGAAACAGAATAAGACAATACAAATGATTTTGTAGCTCCATATACAGCAAGATAAGGTTGAGGACAATACGCTGCCAATGATGCAAACTGAATTATCCCACTTCCCTTACTCATATATTCCACGCATATACGAGTAAGGGAAAATAATGCCAAGACATTGAGCTTTATCATATCTTCTTGTTTTGACAATGACAGTTTTGCACTTTCTCCCATGAGTCCAAAACCGGAAGCATTTACCAGTATTTTTATATTGGGTTTTACTTCTTCCAATCTATTTATTATTTTATTTATAGATTCATCTTTTGTCAAATCAGCAGGTATTATCACACAATTTATATGATAAGCATTATATATTTCTTCAGCCAATTCAACTAATCTATCTTTTCTTCTTGCTATTAGCCATATTTCATCCAGCTCGTATCTTTGAGCTATTTTTAAAGCTACTCCTCTTCCCATTCCTGAAGATGCACCGGTTACTACAGCTATATTTTTCATCATCTTATCCTTTCTTCTATCTCTCTTATAGTGTCTCTTAATTTTGCCGCCTTTTCAAATTCCAAATTCTCGGCACATTTCAACATTTCTTCTGTTAATATTATAATCCTTTGCTTCAACTCTTCAATTTCAAGAGTATCTTTGACTCCATAAGCTGTAGTTTCTTCTGCAGCCTTTGTAGCAACTATCAAATCACGTACTTCTTTGTATATAGTAGTAGGAGTGATACCATGTTCATCGTTATATCTTTCTTGGATTGTACGTCTTCTTAGTGTTTCATCTATAGCTACCTTCATTGACCTTGTAATACTATCAGCGTACATTATTACTTTTCCGTTAGAATTTCTTGCTGCTCTTCCTACAGTTTGAATTAAAGATGTTTCTGAACGCAAGAAACCTTCTTTGTCGGCATCAAGTATAGCAACCAAAGATACTTCAGGTATGTCAAGTCCTTCTCTTAATAGATTTATACCTATAAGTACATCAAACTCCCCTATTCTCAAATCTCTTATTATCTTAATTCTATCCAAGGTATCAACATCTGAGTGAAGATATTTTACCCTTATCCCAACATTTTCCAAATAAGTGGTCAATTTTTCAGCCATCTTTTTTGTAAGCGTAGTTACAAGCACACGTTCATTTTTTTCTGCTCTAAGATTTATCTCCCCTATCAAGTCATCTATCTGACCGTCAACAGGTCGTACCTCTATTATAGGATCAAGAAGACCTGTAGGTCTTATCACCTGTTCACCGAAAGATGATGAGTGTTCCAACTCATATTTTGCAGGAGTAGCTGAAACAAACATAATTTGGTTTATCATAGACTCAAATTCTTCGAATTTTAAAGGCCTGTTATCAAAGGCTGACGGCAGTCTAAATCCATAATCTATCAGAGATTTCTTCCTTGAATGGTCTCCTGCATACATTGCATGCAATTGTGGTAACATTACATGGGATTCGTCTATTATTATCAAAAAATCTTTTGGAAAAAAGTCAATTAGAGTAAAAGGTCTTTCTCCAACCTTTCTTCCTGTAAGATGTAGAGAATAATTTTCTATTCCTTTGCAATTGCCTATCTCTCTTAGCATTTCAATGTCATACTTTGTTCTTTGAGCAATTCTTTGAGCTTCCACCAGCATATTATTATCTTCAAAGTATTGAATCCTATCATTTAATTCTTTTTCAATACCTTGAATAGCCCTTTCCATCTTTTCTTTACTTGTCACATAGAGTGAGGCTGGAAATACTGATACATGTTCTCTTTGAGCAATTATCTCACCTGTAAGATAGTTAATCTCACAGATTCTCTCTATCTCATCTCCGAAAAATTCCACCCTTATTCCTTTTTCATCAGTATTTGCAGGCAATATCTCAAGTATATCCCCCCTTACTCGAAATGTTCCTCTTACAAAATTTACATCATTTCTTTCGTATTGAATATCCACAAGTTCTCTTATTACTTCATCTCTATCCTTTTGCTGATTTGGTCTCAATGAAACCATCATCTCTAAATAATCTGTAGGATCACCAAGACCGTAAATACAAGAAACAGATGCAACTATTACAACATCTCTTCTTTCAAGTATTGCAGCAGTAGCACTATATCTCAGCTTATCTATCTCATCATTGATTGCAGAGTCTTTTTCTATATAGGTATCGCTATGAGCTACATAAGCCTCAGGCTGATAGTAGTCATAGTAACTTACGAAGTACTCTACAGCATTGTTAGGAAAAAACTCCTTAAACTCACTGTAAAGTTGTGCGGCAAGTGTCTTATTATGAGTTATAACTAAAGTAGGTTTCTTAGTTTCTTTTATGATATTTGCCATTGTAAAGGTCTTACCTGAGCCTGTAACTCCAAGTAAGGTCTGAAATTTATTTCCGCTATTTATGGAATCACTCATTGTCTTTATAGCCTTAGGTTGATCTCCTGTAGGCTGATATGGTGATACTATCTCAAAATCCATAGTCTACCTCTATTTCAAAAAAGCCCTATCATATTTAAAACGATAGGGCTGAATTTTTTAATCTTCTTTTGCTGTGATTATCTTCTTTTCTTCAATTTCTTTTACAAATTTTTCAATTACTTCTTCTTTTTTCATACTTCCAAGGTCGCCCAAATCTCTTGAACGTACAGAAAGTGTGTTATTCTCAACTTCTTTTTCTCCAATTACGAGCATATAAGGTACCTTTTCAAGTTGGGCTTCTCTTATTTTAAATCCTATTTTTTCAGCTCTGGCATCTACATTTACTCTTATACCAAGTTTCTTAAGTTCTTTTTGGACTTCGTAAGCATAATCTACAAATTTGTCAGATATAGGCAATATCTTGACTTGTACCGGAGATAACCATAGTGGGAATTTACCTGCGAAGTGCTCTATCAATATACCTATAAATCTTTCTATACTTCCAAAAACAGTCCTGTGAAGCATTACAGGCCTTTGTTTTTCATTGTTGCTATCTATATAATGAATGTCAAATCTTTCAGGCATTTGGAAATCAAGCTGTATTGTTCCACATTGCCAAGTTCTACCTATGGCATCTTGTAAGTGGAAGTCTATCTTAGGTCCATAGAAAGCACCGTCTCCCTCATTGACAATGTATTTTATATTTTTCTCTTCTAAGGCTGCTATTAGACCATTAGTAGCAATATCCCATTGTTCTTGAGTTCCCATAGAGTTTTCAGGTCTTGTAGACAATTCAACATGATACTTGAAGTTAAATATGCTATATATATAATCTGCAAGCTCAATTACTCCTATTAACTCATCCTTTACCTGTGAAGGTAAAACGTAAAGATGAGCATCGTCTTGAGTAAATGTCCTTACTCTCATAAGTCCATGCAAGGCTCCTGAAAGCTCATGTCTATGCACCTGTCCCATCTCAGCCCATCTCAAAGGCAGGTCACGATAACTAAATAGATGAGTCTTATAAGTCAAGATTGAACCGGGACAGTTCATAGGCTTTATAGCATAGTCTTCACCGTCAATCTTTGTAAAGTACATATTTTCCTTGTAATGATCCCAGTGTCCTGATTGGTGCCACAAAGCTTCATTTAGAATTATAGGAGTCTTTATTTCATCATATCCTGCTTTTTCGTGCTCTTCTCTCCAGAATTTTTCCAAAGTATTTCTAAGCACCATACCCTTTGGATGAAAGAATGGAAATCCCGGACCTTCTTCGTGCATTGAAAATAAATCCAATTCTTTACCAAGTTTTCTATGATCTCTAAGTTTGGCTTCTTCAAGAAGTTTTAGATATTCATCCAATTCTTTCTTCTTTTCAAAAGAAACACCATACAATCTTTGAAGTTGTTTATTGTTCGCATCCGCTCTCCAATATGCACCCGCAATCGAAGTGAGTTTAAACGCCTTGACATATTTTGTGTTTGGAAGATGTGGACCTGCACACAAGTCAATGAACTCTCCTTGTTGATAAAGTGAGATAGTTGCATCTTCAGGCAAGCCGTTTATTATTTCTATCTTATAGTCTTCATTTCTATTTTTCATTATCTCAATAGCTTCATTTCTTGAAACTTCTTTTCTTACAATATCAAGAGATTCAGAAACTATGTTTTTCATTTCTTTTTCTATCTTTTCCAAATCTTCGACTGTCAACTTTTCTTCCAAGTCTATGTCGTAGTAAAAGCCGTTGTCAAGCGCAGGACCCGTACCAAGCTTTGCATTAGGATACAGTCTTTTAACTGCTTGAGCCATTATATGAGTAGATGTATGCCAAAACACCATCTTTCCGTCTTTATCTGCGAATTTTAAAAATTCTATATCACAATCATCTGTAAGGGGAGTCATCAGGTCACATACCTTGCCATCAATCTTAGCTCCAACTACACTTCTGGCAAGTCCTTCTGAAATATCCTTAGCAACATCCAATGCCAATATCCCTTTTTCATAATTTCTCTCATCTTTACCTTGTAATCTTATTTTCAACATATCTTTCTCCTTTATTATTAAAATACCTACAACATATTTTAAATTTAATTTGTTATTTAATCAGCAGTCGATTAAAATATTAAATACTTCTAAAGTATTATGAAATCACTTGTTTAAATAAAATTACCATAGGTTCGTTTAAATAATATTAACATTAAATTTTCACTCTTTTCTTTGATTTAATGACACTACAAACTGCCATTAATACTTTAAAACTAAAATACATTAAAAATTTTATCATATTTTATCATAAATTTATATACATTTTCAGAAAATTTAAACGCTTATTTTTCTCTTATTAATGTTTAATTAAATTTTTCTCTTCATCAAATTTAAAGACTTATAATGAAAAATTGAAGGTAAGCTGATTTGTATTTGATAAATTATCTATACATCCGCTGTTTGTTAATTCTTCTATTACAGTCTTTGATGCTCCTGTTCTCTCTTTCAGGTCTTCAACTGATATAAATTCACTTTCCCTTGCTTCCTGATATATCTTTTCTGCAACAACATCACCAAGTCCCGGTATCGCCAAAAACGGAGGTATGATGGTATTATTTTCAGAAAGCTTGAATTTTTTTGCATCAGACTTGTACAAATCTACTTTTTCAAGTTTAATATTCCTCTTACACATCTCAAAAGCAACTTCCAATACCGTAAGCAAACCCTTTTCTTTTACCGAAGCATCATTACCAAGACTGTTAATCTCTCTTATCTTTTCCAATATGGCATCTTGTCCCTTTGAAATAATATTAACATCAAAGTCAAATACTTTAGTCGTAAAATATGTTGCATAGAATGCCTCAGGATAGTGAATTTTATAATAAGCTATACGAAATGATAACATTACATAAGCTGCTGCATGAGCCTTTGGAAACATATACTCTATTTTCTTACAAGAGTCTATATACCACTGTGGCACCTTGTTTTCTTTCATATCATTTTCATATTCTTCAGTTAGCCCCTTGCCTTTTCTGACATTTTCCATTATTTTAAAGGACGTCTTAGGCTTTAAGCCTTTGAGTATAAGATAATTCATTATGTCGTCTCTGGTACATATGACTTCTTTAAGTGAAGCAACATTTCCCCTTACAAGATCTTGAGCGTTATTCACCCATACGTTCGTTCCATGAGAAAGGCCTGAAATTCTTACAAGTTCTCCCAAAGTACCCGGTTTTGTATCTATAAGCATCTGCCTTACAAATTTAGTTCCAAATTCCGGTATACCAAGAGTACCTGTAAGACAGTCAATCTCATCAAGTTTGCATCCAAGAGAATCCGTATTTGCAAAAAGTCCCATAGTAAGTTTATCATCCAAAGGAATTTTAGTTGCATCAGTATTGGTAAATTCTTCAAGTTGTCTTATTATCGACGGACCGTCATGACCTAGAATATCAAGTTTTAATATTCTTCCACTTATTGAATGATAGTCAAAATGTGTAGTCAATGTTCCTGATTTCTTATCATTTGCAGGGTATTGTATAGGTGAAAAATCGTAGATATCTTTATAATCAGGTACTACCATTACTCCCCCAGGGTGTTGTCCTGTAGTTCTTTTTATCCCGGTACATTTTTTTTGAAGGACTTCAATTTGAGCATTTGAAAACTTTTCACTTTTCAATTCTTCATATTTTTTTATAAAGCCATATGCTGTTTTTTCAGCTACTGTTCCTATAGTTCCTGCTCTATATACATAGTCTTCACCGAAAAGTTCTTGTGTATATTTATGAGCATTAGGTTGGTATTCTCCGGCAAAGTTAAGGTCTATATCAGGCTCCTTATCTCCTTCAAAACCCAAAAAAGTTTCAAAAGGAATGTCAAAACCATCCTTATAGTATTTTTCTCCACAAATAGGACAGTCTTTATCAGGCATATCCGCTCCTGTAGGGTATGAGCCATCCAAAATAAATTCACTGTTTTTACATTTTGGACAAATATAATGTGGCGGTAGTGCATTTACTTCTGTAATATCACTCATATAAGCTGCAAGCGAAGAACCTACAGAACCCCTTGATCCTACAAGATAACCGTCAGATAACGATTTGGTCACCAACTTTTGTGCTATTATATACATCACTGCATATCCATTATTTATTATTGAATTTAATTCCTTCTCAAGTCTTTTCTCAACAATTTCAGGAAGATTGTCCGAGTAAATCCTCTTTGCCTTTTCATAGCACATATTTCTTAATTCTTCATCTGAACCCTCTATTACAGGTGGAAATGTCCCATCAGGCACCGGAATTACTTCTTCTATCGAATTAGCTATTGCGTTTGTATTTTCTATAACTATTTTTCTTGCTACATCTTCACCAAGGTAAGAAAACTCCTCAAGCATTTCATCTGTAGTTCTTAGATATAAGTCATTGTCAGGACTTTCATCCCTTTTTTTGATTGATGACTTGAGTATCTTTCTGAATAATTGCTCTTCTTTATCTAGATAATGTGAATTTGAAGATGCAATTACCGTCTTCCCCATTTTCGTTGCAATTTGATACAAGGTCTTATTTATATTTTTAATTTCTTCAACATTTCTTACAGATTCATCATTAATCATTGAATTCATTGTAGTTACAGGATTTATTTCTATATAGTCATAAAAATCCACAATACTTTCAATTTCTTTTACAGGTTTATTTTTCAATATAGCTGAAAAAACATCACTTTCATAAAAACCACTACCTACAAGGATATTTTCCCTATGATTTTTTATCTCCGACTTAGGTATTGTAGGAGTGCCTGAATAGAGATATTTTGTATGAGCAAGTGAAACCAATTTATACAAATCCTTGATTCCTGCCTGATTTTTAGCAAGGATTACTGCATTTGCAGGTCTTAACTTACTAGTATCAATGCTGTTTATTTTTTCATTTACTTCATTAAAGTTTTCAATATCCATAGCTTTTAACTTCGAAATAAAGTTCAAAAATATTTGCGCAGTCGCTGTAGCGTCATCGACCGCCCTGTGGTGATTTTCAAGAGAAACATTCAGCTCCTTTGCTATGGTATTAAGCTTATGATTTTTTAGATCAGGCATTAGAAGTCTTGATAATATTACAGTGTCAATAGCATCAAAATCATAAGGCAGATTATTTTCACTTGACTTTTCTCTTACAAAACCTGTATCAAAGTCTGAATTATGAGCAACTAAAATACTGTCTTTACAAAAATCTAAAAACTTAGGTAAAACTTCAGATATTGTTGGCTTATCAAGTACCATTTCGTTAGTTATTCCTGTAAGTTTTTGTATTTTTTCAGGTATAGGTCTTTCAGGATTTATAAGTTGAGAAAACTCCTCAATAATTTCTCCGTTTTCAACCTTTATAGCCCCTATTTCGGTTATTGCGTCATTTCTATTGGAAAACCCTGTAGTTTCAAGGTCAAAAACCACATATTTTCCATCAAAATCGGCTTTTCTTCTTACTTTTATATGTTCCTGAGTATCTTCCACAACATAAAACTCACATCCATATATTGGCTTTATTCCTTGTTTTGCTGCCACTTCCATCACATCCGGAAATGCCTGTACAACAGCATGATCCGTTATTGCCACTGCAGAATGTTCATAGTTTTTAATCCTGCTCATCAGTTCCTTGACACTTGTAAGACCATCCATTTGTGACATATTAGTGTGAACGTGCAGTTCTACCATCTTTTCTTGTGAAAGGTCTTTTTTGGCAATTTTTACTACTTCCTGAATTTTCTTAGCCATTAGCACTATTTCGTGCTTATAGCTATCATGCTCTGCATTACCGCTTATCTTAACATACTGTCCGTTGGATAATACTACATCGTTTTGATTTAAAAATTTCTTGCAATAAATTGCTCCACTGTCATCACTTAATACGAACTCCATTAATTTTTTGTCATTTTTTATATCCTTAGTTGTACAAGAATATACCTGTCCTGAGATTATGATATTTTCCATTTCTCCATTTATATTGGATATTTTTTCAGCATCACCCTTAATCTCCACTTTTCTTACTTGAGCCGTATTTTTTTTAGCTTTTTCTTCTATCTTCGGCTTAATTGCATCGTTTAATATGTCTGAAATTTCGTTTTTTTGATTTTTAATGTATTCTTCCATATCAACATTATCTTCTTTTAATATTATTTCGCATTTTATATCTAAAGATAGTTCTGACTTAATAGACTCTTCTATTATTTGCTTGGCATTTTTAGTAATAAGCATAGTGTATATTGGGGATTTTGTAATTATAACTTCGTATTTATCGTCAACATAGTCAATCTTAAGACTTCCATTTAGTTCCTTAGTTGAAGGGAATATTCTATTTATCTTAAGCCTTAAATTATTGGAATAAGCCATAAGTTTTTCTTTTTCTTCTTGAGAAACTAAATATTGAGGTATCATTTCCACATCAACTATATCAAATTTCTCACTTATTATTCTTACTTTTTCATCCAAAATCTCCTGTTTTATAAATTCTTTCGATGTCAAATATATTTGAATTTTTTTTGATTTCCTATAGTATTTTATATTTTCTACTTTTATATATTCAGGAAAAAAAGCTTCCATTTATATACTCCTATTCATTGATAACTATCAATATATACATTTCGAATTTATCATCTTTTTTTATATCAGCAGCCCTTAATCTGCTTATTTTTTCATTTGGATAGGAAAGATTTTCGCCTATTATAAAAATGGGATTAAGTCCATTTTTTAAGTAAAGTTGTGCAATGTCAAACAAACTTGTTTTATTATCTGTAAAAAAAGCTGTTTTTTTAGATTTTAATACCATCTCTTCGTCAAGTTTTCTACCATGAAAAGAGGTAATATAAAGATCATTCATAGTTATTTTTAACTTAGAAAACAGGTATTCCACGCTGCTTATACCAGGTATAATTTCTATATCCTCTAATGGGCTCATATTTTTAATAATATAATCTGCAATACCGTAGAGGCTTGGATTTCCTGATGCCAATACCGATATTGTAGTGTTAATATTTTCTTTTAAAATTTGTATTATCTCACTTATCTTTTCATATTTTATTATTTGTGCATTATGATTATATTTTTTTGCTAAATCCACTTGCCTGTTACTTCCAATGATTATCTCGCTATCCCTTATTGTTTGCACTGCTCTTAAAGTAAGGTCACTATACTCTCCAAAGCCCGTGCCTATGCCTACTATATAAATCATATTCATCCTTTTAAAAACGGATGAGGACATAATCACTTATGTATGTCCTGCATCCGTATCTTTTATTTTTTCATCAAAAAAAATATTCTTTCACTCTTCTTTTCATCCTTATCAGATATTATATATTCCGTTTTTATATTTTGGAATCCTATTTCTTTTAGAACTGTTATAATTTCATCTTCATCATAGGCTCTTTGAGCATGTTCCTCCTGATAGCGCTCATAAAGGCCTTCTTGATTTTGTTTAAAGATGTCAATATACATATCTATTATTTTCTCATCATTATCGTATGAGTTCTGCCATATCATACAATAATCTTCGTCCTCTTCAAAAAAAACATTATTAGAAAGTATTTGTTCTATTTTATATTTCGAACTTATATCAAAAAGTAATACACCATCTTTTCTCAAATGTTCGTAACAAAAAGCGAAGAGATTTTTAAGATCTGCAACCTCCGTAATATAATTAATCAGATCATTTACAGCTAATATCATGTCTATTTCGTATATGTCAAAATCAAAATCGCAGACATCTTGTTGCATAAATATTACTTTTTCAGAAAAATTTCCAAGTTTTTCCTTTGCAATGCTTAGCATCTCACCGCTTATATCAACTCCAACTACCTCATATCCGTATTCCAAAAGTCTTTGAGTTATATTTCCGGTACCGCAACCCAATTCCAATATATTCTTTATATTTTCCTTATCATTTCCAAGCAAATCCTGTATTTTTCCAAACCATTTGTCATAATCAATGCCTGAAAGTTCCATAGATTTATCATAAATTTCGCTTAGATATTGATATTGCTCCATAAATTATCCTCTATCTATCTTCATTCAATACACAAAACACATAAGGAATATTCCTATATATGTCTTCATAGTCTAATCCATATCCCACGAGAAATTTATCTGCTATTTCCATTCCTACATAGTCAGCCGATAATTCAACTTTTCTACCTGCCTGCTTGTTGAAAAGCACACAGCTTTTTATAGACTTAGGATTTTTCTTCTTCAGATGCTTAATCAAAAAGTCCATAGTAATTGCTGTATCAAGAACATCATCAACTATCAAAACATCATAACCTTCAAGTGAATAATCTATATCCTTTATTATTATTACTTCACCAAGATTTACCTTTCCATCTCCATAACTTGACGTCATCATAAAGTCTATCTTTGTTGGAATTTTAATATTTTTTGTAAGGTCTGATGTAAAAAACATTGCTCCCTTAAGTATTGATATTACCAGTAACTTTTTATTTTCATAATCCTTTGAAATTTGTTCTCCTAATCTTAATGCTATTCTTGCAAGTTCTTCTTCATTGCAAAGTATTTCCCATTTTTTAGTTCTTATATCCATTTCTTTCTCCATTTTTAGTATATATTATTAATAAAATTCCTATAAATATAATCTATACTTTGATTATAAATAGCTTAAATTGATATTAGGGCTATAAAGTAAGTACTAACTTTTTATTTTTCTAAAAAATATTTTTCTTATATTTACTATATAAGTCAGTTAGTTCGCCCACTTTTTGAGACATAATCTTTTGCAAATTCGATGCCTCTTCATATCTCTCTCCATCTATGGCTGAATCAATTTGAGAAAACAGTGATTTTGTTTCAACAGTATCTTTCATCAGTTCCCATTTGATGTTCTCTATCCTTGTCCAATTAACAATATCAAGATCGGATATACTTTGGTGATCGTGAATTCTGACAAAGTCTCTAATTTTATCCCTATTTGACTCTACTATCCTTCCCTTTAATTCCTTAGCCCAGAATTCAAGAGTCGAAGTCTTATATGAAAGTATAATCTCATCTGTAAATACATCATCTTTTTTCAATATTTCTACCTTATCTTTATATTTGTCAAATGCAATAATATTTTCATATACTGTTGCAGGCGGAGTTGAAAAGAAGGTATTTCTTTCTTCTTGCGTAAACTCTTCAAAGACATTTTTTTCTGTTCTGTAGACTCTATCTTTTTCCAAATATACTGCATCCTCATTTGCTTCTTTGGACATTTCATTTTGTATAAAATCTATGTCATATTTACCGCAGTAAGCTTTTATTCCGTCCATCATACTTTGATATGTTGCAGATATTACAAGATAAAGGTTTGAATTGGGGTTTGTAGCCCTAAGCTCAAATCTCGTCTGTTTATCATTGTCATTATCCTTTATTAACCCAATCAATATTGAGCGATTTCTTGAAGGTATAGTAGGTGACTTTCCAAGAGATGTCACTATACAAATAGGAGCTTCAAATCCCGGCTTAAGTCTATTAAATCCGTCAGTAGTAGCTGTAACAAAAGGGTTAATCACCTCATAATTTTTAAGTATTCCAGCCAATGCACCAAAACCTATACTGCTCATATAATATTTTTCTTTGTCAACATGGTTAAAGATATTTACAATCCTTCCACTGCTTAGTCTTGCCATCATACCTATGTGAGTATGCTCTCCGCTTCCTGCCACCTTATCTACAGGTTTTGCATCAAAAGTTACTTCTAAACCGTAACTGTTGAATATATCCATGACAAGATTTTTAACTATATATAAGTTATCAGCTGTTGTAATAGGATCTGAATACTTCCAATCTATCTCAAGTTGCTCCATTATATGCACATGGTCTCCATTTTCTGTTAGCTTTGAATGTACTCCACCTACTTCCTTATGCCCCATTTCAGGAGAAAGTCCGTATTTTTCCATAACTAAAAGGCAATACTCCATAGCTGTCCTGACATTGCCCTCAGTTCTTTTCCAATATTGTTCTTTGAGTACCTGAGAAGTAGATAATTCTTCTATATCCCTTATTTCTTCCGGAGTTTTCACCCAAAATTCCAATTCTGTAGCAGATGACAGCAGAACTTCTTCTACTTTTTCATCAGCTATTCCAATCTCTTCTCTCACGCTCTTATTGTTGTTAAGTACATCTTTCATATGATTTTTTATACTATCAACCGCTCTTCTTAGCACACCTCTTGAGCAGACTATCTTGTCATTGTGCATGAGAAATGACGGCATTCTTAGAGTACCAACAGGCTTTTGAGTATTTTCATCCAAGTGATAGAAATTATAATCTACATGCCAATCACAGTCCATATCCGGGATTATAGTCACCTTAGCATCGTTGAGAGAAGCTATTTTTCTAAGCTCCACACTTGAGCCGTCTGTTTGAACACCATTTTTCAAAAAATTTTCTATATCATCTATTATTATGCTTACTGGTATTTTTGCGTCAGTTGCATTTCCACGCAAATCATAGCCGGCAAGAGAAACAAATTTTATCTCATCATGATTTTCAAAAATATACATCAATTTTTCAACGCTGTGTTCTTCTTTTTTCAAAGTGTATAACAGGTTGTTATTTTTTAATAGATTAATATCCATAAATATCTCCCTATATGTTTTTAACTGCTTTATAAGCCATCATAGCACCAATCTTTGAATGCTCATAAGTAAGTCCGCCTTGAAAATATACAGTATAAGGCTCTCTTATTGGTGAATCAGCACTAAGTTCTATAGATGAACCTTGAACAAATGCTCCAGCTGCCATTATGACCTTACAGTTATACCCAGGCATATCCCACGGCTCCGGAGTTACATAAGAATCTACAGGTGCAGACTTTTGGATTGCCTTGCAAAATTCTATAACTTCTTTTTCTGTTTCAAAAACTACCGACTGAATTATATCACTTCTCTCGTCACTTGATTTAGGAAACACATTGTAGCCGTCGTTTTCAAAAAGCTTTGCAGTCAAAACTGCTCCTTTAATCGCTCCATTTACTACACTTGGTGCCATAAATAGCCCCTGAAGTGTAATCCTATTTGTATTAAATGTAAGGCCGCATTCTTTACCTATGCTATTAGATGTCAGTCTTTTGGCGCATCTTTCTACAAGTGCTTGCTTTCCAACTATATATCCGCCTGTAATGGCCAAGCCACCACCAGGATTTTTAATCAAAGAGCCTGCCATTATATCTACTCCGACATCAGTAGGCTCAATATAATCTAAGAATTCCCCGTAGCAATTGTCTACCATTACTGTAATATCTTGTCTTACAAGTCTGATTTCTTCAACTATTTTTTTTATGTCGTTTACAGTTATAGACTTTCTTGTTGAATATCCTTTTGAACGCTGTATATATGCCATCTTAATACTTTTATCGGCTATAAGCTCTTCCTTTATTTTGTCAATGTCAAAATCTCCATTATTAATCAAGTCAACTTGCTTGTATTTTATACCATATTCTTTTAGAGACATCTCTTCATCGACTATGCCTATTACATTATCAAGGGTATCATAGGGCTTACCAGTTATTGCAAGCATAGTATCTCCCGGCATTAACAGTGCGTTGAGACAAATGGAAAGTGCATGTGTGCCGTTTGCAATTGAAGGTCTTACAAGAGCATCCTCAGCATTGAAAACATTAGCAAATATCTCTTCAACCTTTTCTCTACCTATGTCATTATATCCATAGCCTGTAGTCGAAGAAAAATGTATATCACTTAGCCTTGCTTTTTGCATTGCCCTTAATACTTTCAGTTGATTGAACTCTTTTATTTTATCATATTTTTCATACTCAGATTTTAACTCATCTTCCACCTTTTTCATATATGTAAAATCTTCCTCATCTATATCAAAGAAACTATACATATCTAAAAAAGAGTCTTTTAACTCAAACATATATCTCCTAATACTATTTCTAATCTTTAAATTAATGATTTTTATTATACACTTTATAGCTAAATATTACAATATAAAAGAAAAGTTTATTAAAGCATTTTTATACTTAAATCCTATCAAAAAGCCGTGTAATTTTATAACAGTAATATATTGATAATCTGCAAAAAAATAATTTGCTAAAATAACAATTTTGGCATTATAAATGCTGATTAGTATTATATATTATTATATCTATAAAAAAAAGACAGACTGTAACACAATCTGCCTTTTTACTTTATATCAAATTTTGTACTTAATTATTACTTAAATTAGATAAAAACTTATTTTCTTTTAATGATTTTTATAATTGGATAAATTAATTTTTACTTGTTTATATTTTTCTCAAATATTTTATCTTTTCTTAAATTTACTATTGTTTTCAAATACTCTAGTTTAGATAAAATAATATAAAAATAAAATTTTTTCTAATTTCTGCTATTTGTTCCAAATATGCTCTTTAGAGAATTATTGTTTTTATTAAGCTCCTCTTGGGACATAAGTTTTGTAGATAATTTTATCTCTTTGCCATCTCTTAGTACAGTCAACTCTACTGATTTTTCAATATTTTGACCATTCTTATAAAGTGAAGACTGTAGGTCAAGCATATTTTTTATTTCGTCATCATTCATCTTTATAATAATATCGCCTTTTTTAAGTCCGGCTTTGCTTGCAGGAGATTCATCGTATACGCTGTAGACATATACTCCTGTCTTTGAATCAATTTTCAACTCTTCTGAGCTTTTTAACTGATCTACAGAAATACCTTTTATACCTATTATAGGTTTTTCCTTTATTTCTCCGTTTTCTTTAATTATATCTACGAAAAGTTTTGCTGTATTGATAGGGATTGAGAAACCTAAGCCTTCTCCACCTGCAGCCTTTATAGTGTTTATACCTATTACTTCACCTTTTGAGTTTAACAATGGTCCACCACTGTTTCCTTGATTAATTGAAGCATCTGTTTGTATTAGATTACTCATTGTAGTAGTTGCGTCAAGTTGTACAGTCCTGTCCAATCCGCTTATTATACCTTGAGTTACTGTTCTTTCAAACTGCAATCCAAGCGGATTTCCTATAGCTATAGCAATATCTCCAACCTCTGTTTTGTCGCTGTCTCCAAGTTTTGCTACAGGGTAATTTTCCCCTTCAACCTTTATTATGGCTAAATCCAAATTTGTGTCATACCATTTGACTTGCGCCTCTTTTGATGTACCGTCATTGAAAAGCACATTAACTTTTTCAGCCTGTCCGTCTTTGACAACGTGGGCATTGGTCAATATATATCCTGATGAATCCACAATAACACCTGTTCCAAGACCTTGTCTTATTTGACTACTTTGATTTGAATCTCCAAAAAAGAATTCAAAGTATGAATCTTGAGATGTATTGTCCAAAAATACCGTCGTAATACCTACAACAGAAGGCATGGATGTTTTCACAACATTTTTATAAAGATTTTCATAATCAGAATTCAGAGTAGTTGACAACTGTTGAGTTTGGGTTTTATTTATTTCATTATTGCTGGTATTTGTAAGATTCATCCTGTTTGCCTGAGGCAAGACTACTGACAAGGTAATTCCTGCGCCGATTATCACACCAAGCATGGCTGAAAAAAAGTTGCTAAATTTTAATTTCATAAATTTCCTCCTTAAACTTTATATTTAAATTACTGCTGTTTTATGACAAGAAAATATTTAAATATATGTCAATTTCAACATTTAAAAGCTGATTTATATAACTTATGTAAAAAATTATATTACTTCTACTTAAACTGAAACTTAAGTTTTACAAAAAATATTCGATAAACTACTCATATATAAGTATTAAATTAAGCTTATGTATGTATTTATTAAACAAGTTAATTTATTTATAATATACAATTAGGATAGATCTCATGAGAGACAAAAAAAATAGCTTCATAATTAAATTTTTAATAATATTGACATATATATCAACTGTGTTTTTGTTGATAGTATCCTTACAGTTAAAAAATAATAGCTCAAACACCAAAGATTTTGTACCTGTAGAAAAAATCACACAACATATTAGGTTAGAATACAATGACAATAGAATTGAGTATGTAAATACACCAAAACAAGTTTTTACCAAAGAGCCTTTTTCAATTTATGTAGATTTGAAGTATTTTGGTTCTTTGCATAAAAAATCAGTGGCACTTTTTACAGGATCTACAGATTTTACTGTTTCACTTGGTAGTGATGTATTTTATGAGTACAAAGTTCCAGATGATTCTTTGATATATAACGGTGGTAGTTATGATTATACATTAATAGACCTTCCATCTCAATCAGAAAGCAGTTTATTAAAGATTCACTTTACACCAAAATTAAAACATAGTAACAGATATGTCCTAAACAATATTTATATAGGGAACAGAATAAATTTTAACATTTTTCTTATAAAAAATGAACTGTTTTATATTCTTGTTACCTTTATTCTTCTTATATTGTCAATAATATCTTTTATAATTTTATTTGGATCTTTTTTTAGAAATGAGCAACTTACTGAAAATATTGAGCAAATGAAAAAAATCAAATACATTGCTCTCTTATCTTTTATACTATCAATTTATTCTTTTTCCGGCTATAAGACCTTTATATATTGGCTTAGTGATTATAAGATTTTAATACATTTTCTTGAATATATATCAATGATGTTTTTGTCATACCCTTTTTTAAAATTGATTGAAAACAAACTTAACCCTAAATTTGATATAGCAGTTAAGTTGAGTATCATTGCTGTATTCCTCAACTATTTTATTCAACTTGCGCTTACAATATTTAAATATGCTGATTTTGAGGAAATGGCACCAATTACTTATGTAATACTTGCAATAACGTCTATTATTGTTGTAATAGCAATTATTTTTTCAAGACCTGAAAAATATACTGAAAGAAACAGTCTATTTATATTATCATTACCTATATTTTTTGCAATTTTATCGTCTTTTATAATACTTTTTATAGGGACAGAAAGATATTTTTCTCTTGTAATTTTAAGTTGTGTGTTATTACTAATATGTTTTCAGGTATACTTTTTAACTAATATTTATTTCAAGATACAAGAAAAATCTACTACCATAAAAATATATGAGAAAATAGCTTCTATTGATTCTCTAACATCTCTTAAAAATAGATATTCTTTTGAGAATGATATGAATTTTTTAAGGAAAAACCCTACAAAAATTACAATAATTTCGGTTGATTTGAATAATTTAAAAGAGATTAATGACAACCTTGGTCACTCTTACGGGGATCTTGCTATAAAAACAATAGGTACTTTTTTAAAGGAAAATATAGCCTACTCAGATGTATATAGAGTAGGAGGAGACGAGTTTATAATAATTACAAAACAGGATTTTTCTTATAAAGATGTAGATATGTTAAAAAAGCAAAATATAGAAATTGACACTGCAGAAGGCAAGATAAAACTTGACTATGCAATAGGATATGATGTATTTGACCCCTCATCGATGATGGATATAGATGATGTGTTGAAATCATCCGATAAGAAAATGTATGAAAATAAAAAATTATATAAATTAAATAAATAGTATAAATTATATGTACTTTAATTTATGATATTTTTATAAGTTTTCAAGAACTATTTTATCCACTAATATTGGATATTTTTATAGAATATAAAAATACAGTATAAAAAAGCAGATTATATTCATATTTCAAATTTATTATAGTCTGCTTTTTTACAATTTTATTATAACACTAATCTCTGTTAAACTACAAATTAATACTGAGTTTTTTATAATTCTTATTTAATTATCAAACTATAAACTGAGTTTACATTTGCAGACTTTTCCTGATTTATAGTATATTTTGTAGGTATCACATTACCATTATCATCTTTTTCGCTGATAGTAATGGTCTCCTCATCAGTAAAAAGAATGTCATTGTCTATTATATAGTATGCGATATTTAGCATTCTATTTCTCAATTTTTCTATATCTTCGTCTGATTCTACTATTTCAAGCTCACATTTATCAAAAAATTTCATTCCTAAAGAATATGCTGATGTTATTACTTTATGATTTACTTCATCTTCTCTTTGTATAAAGCCTATATATATAAGATTTTCTATTGGCAAATAATTATTCTTCAGATAATAGCTTTCTCTTATATAATCAGACTTTTCCATGACATTATGACTGCAATATATTGCTCTTGCATTGTTGATATTAAGACAGGCTGCAGCTATCTTGTTAAACAATATTGCTAAATCTACATATCTGCCATCTCCTGTAACTCCTATCGTGATGTAAGCTACATTATTTTGACAAATCTGCACTGCATTTTCAAAGTTGTAGTTCATTCTCGCCCTGCTAATCATCCATTCATCTTTGAGTTTTTTTTCAGTATAAAGTATGACACAATCAGTATCTTCAAACTCAAATCTAAGCATATTTTCGCTTTCTTTGTAGTTTTTTGTGTCAGCATTGATATTCATCTTCCACATATTTTTAAGGTTGAAGAGTATTTCATTTTTTTCAAAGCTACTCATATCTAAAAGTACAAATCCACCAAAAGCCTTCATCTTATCTCCCTTTAATCTTGTAGTTCCAATATAGCATTAATAATTATATCTATTTAGTCTATGGATAATGTTCATCAATAATATTTAAAAAGAGTCTATATTTTATGACTTAATTATATAATGTATTAAAAAATATTTTATCTTTTTTTTTAGATTTAGTAACGAACTATATTATACAAGTTTTTATTTTCTCAACAATTACTATTTAGTTTAATGTTGCACTTATTAAGTAAAGTTATATTTATACAAGTTAATTTTATAGTTATCAACTTATATTTTTAATGTATTATAAGCCCCATATTTATAGCATCATAAAATATGCCATCGATAAAAAGACTTCTCTTTTCAACTCCTTCGACTTCAAAACCGTTCTTCTTGTAAAAGCTTATAGCTCTAATATTTTCTTTTATTACTTGAACATTAATCTTACCAATCACATCCGAATTATAGGCATAGTCTATGGCTTTTTGCATAAGTTTTTTTCCTATACCAAGATTAGTATGTGACTTCAGTACACCTATCCCAAGTGTTGTGGAATGATAATTACGTATCCTGTTACCTCCGTAGAGATATACTACGCCTACCATGTCGCCTTTAAAATATGCTCCGCATATACATGAGTTTTTTTCATTATTTAATCTTTGTATAAAAAGTCTCTGACTTTCATCACTTACATTGTAGTCACTGGAAGTAAATGGGTAAAAATTACTTTCATCAGATAGTTTTTCTATAAGAGCTGTCAGTTTAAAATAATCTTTTTCTTCAATGCCCTTAAATTCTATAATATCAATCATCTCTTTTCTAAATCTATTTTATCTTTCCTATTTTTTTCTTATAAGCCAAAACTTCATTTTCATACTTATTTTTTTGCTCTATATAATATACTCTGTCTTTGAGTTCATCAGGTAAATATTGTTGCTGAGTATAATTATTTTCATAATTATGAGGATACTTATACTCTAACCCTCTACCCATTTTCTTGGCTCCGGAGTAATGTGCATCTTTTAGATGCATCGGTATATCTCCTATACTCATAGTTTCAATGTCTGAAAGAGCCTTATCTATAGCAAGTGTAGCAGAATTGGATTTCGGAGCAGTTGCAAGTAAGATTACAGCCTGGGCAAGTGGAAGTTTTGCCTCAGGTAAGCCTAAGAATAAGGCAGAATCCACGAGATTTTTCACTATTGCTGCTGCATTTGGAAATGCCATTCCTATATCTTCACTTGCAATACACAAAAGTCTCCTGCAAATTGCTTTAATATCTCCTGCCTTTATAGCCCTTGCAAGGTAATGTAAGGCTGCATTTTCATCTGATCCTCTGACAGATTTGTGAAATGCACTTAATAAATCATAATAACTGTCAGAATTTAAATCATAAGTGAGTTGTTTTGATAAATTGAGAGATTTTAGAATCTCTTCATCAATTTTTATTTCATTATCTTCCAAATATAAATCTAAGATAAGCTCAAGTAAGTTTACAGAACGTCTGACATCTCCATTTGCATATGATGCAATGAGCTTTACAGCTTTTTGACTTATATCTATTTTTATTTGTCCTTTTAATTTTTCCACAATATGCTTTAAATTTTTTTCTATATCCTTTTCAGCTACCGGATGAAATTCTAAAACTATTAATCTGCTAAGTAGTGCCTTATAAATATATTGATAAGGATTTTCAGTTGTCGCACCAATAAAGCCTATTTGACCAGTTTCAATATAATCAAGCAACATCTGTTGTTGTTTTTTATTGAAGTTTTGCAACTCGTCTATATAAATCAGGGGTTTTTGTTTAAATATCCCGTCTGTATATGATAATATCACCTTCCTCACATCGTCTGTCTTACAATGAGTAGCATTAAACATATGTATAGGCATAGTTGTATTTTCTGCTATTATCTTCGCTACGGTTGTTTTTCCCACTCCAGGTACACCATAAAATATCATATTTGGAATATTGTTTCGACTTATAGCCATATCTATAATCATACCTTTCGCAGTGATATGCTCCTGACCAAAAACATCTTGAAGTTTATGAGGTCTTACCAGATCACTGAGCATAGTATTTTTCATATTGTCACCCATAGCTTTTACCAATCTCCATTTAGTATAATGATTTATATATAACAAATTTGTCTTAAATCGATTATTTTTTAATAATTCCTATTTACAGACCCTCATATTTTGAATAAACTATTAATTGAGCTCATAGTATTTAAATCAAAACACTATGATTATATCATAATATCACAAAAATTATAAGAATTAGAGAAAATATCTTAGTAAAAATTATTATTTTGCTGTTTGAAGTTTTTCTAATTTTATGTTACAATTTCAATGTTTAAAATAGTCTTACAACAATACAAAATTAATTTATAAATTCAGATAGGAGATAGTCATGTCAAGCTCAGCACATGGAGCCAATCTTTTTTCTCTTTCAAAAAAACTCAACTGCAGTATTGAAGATTTCAAAGATTTCAGTTCAAATATCAACCCTTTTGCCCCAAGCAAAAAGGCTATTCAAAAATTAAGAGATAGTGTAGAAAAAATAAGCATTTATCCTGATCCTCAATACAAGGACTTAAAATATGCTATTAAAGAATATTGTCATTGTAATTATGAAGATATTTTACTTGGTTGCGGTGCAAGTTCCTTTATTTCCGGATATATAAAAATACTTTCACCCAAAAATGCACTTATTTTGTCCCCTGCTTATGATGAATATAGAAATGAATTACTTAATGTAAATTCAAATATTTTTTATTATGAACTTAAGGCTGAAAGTAATTTTGAAATTGATATTGATGCTTTTATAAAAAATATTAAATCAAATAGTATAGATACAGTGATAATCTGCAATCCTAACAATCCTACAGGAACTGTAATTTCTAAGGATGATATTGAACAAATCCTTAAAAATACAACTGCAAACATAGTTATAGATGAAACCTATGTGGAATTTACAGATATGAATAAATACAGTGCTGTAGACATAACACAAAAATACGATAAATTGTTCATAATCAGAAGTACAAGTAAATTTTTTGCCTGCCCGGGTATGAGACTTGGTTACAGTATAACTTCCAATAATGCTATTAAAGAAGAACTCATAAGAAATCTTAATATTCTTTGGGATATTAATATTTTTGCAGATATAGTAGGAAAAGAGATGTTTCTTGATTATGATTTTCATAAATCAAGTTTTGAAAAAATCACAAATCAAAGGAAATATCTATTTGAAAGTCTAAATAATATTAAAAATCTCAAAGCATATAATAGCTATGGTAACTTCATATTGGTACAAATACTTGATGAAACAAAAAATTCCAAGCTTTTGTATGACTATATGCTTGAAAAAATGCAAATAATTAGAAATTGTAGTAGTTTTGAAAGTCTTAGCGACAAATATTTTAGAGTTTGTATACTTGAAGAAGAAGACAATAGAAAATTAATTCATAATATACAAAATTTCTTTGAAAATTAGTTTATTTTTTTAGTTTATCATACTTATTAATTTATACTAATCACCATTTATAATGCCAATAATAATATTTTAGAAAATTACACGTTTATAAGATTATCAATAATTTTGCTGTTATAGAATAATATGGCTTTTTGTTAGGTTTTTAGTATTAGTTAAAGTTATTAAAGTATGTACTCCAAAATATACAAGTTTTATTAATAGTTTTTGTGCTATTATTGTATTTAATTTATCATATTATATTATAATATATTTTATAATTTTAAATGTAATTAAACAATTTAGTATTCACTTGTTTTTTTATTATTAATATAGTATTATGCTTGTCATATTATTTTTTCAGGAGGAGATAATGGAGAGTTTAAAACAAAAGATATTAAATGAAGGTCGTGTTAAAGACGGAAAAATCTTAAAGGTTGACAATTTCTTGAATCATCAATTGGATATTGAGTTTTTAAATGAGATAGGGAAAGAGTTTAAGTCTTTATTTTCTGATGTAAAGATAGACAAGATACTTACTATAGAGGCGTCAGGAATTGCCATAGCAAGTATTACATCACAACATTTTGGCAATGTACCTGTAGTTTTTGCAAAAAAAGCTAAGAGTCAAAACTTGGATGGTGAGTGCTTTACAAGTACTGTTCATTCATATACCTATGGTAAAGATTTTACAATAACTGTTGCCCAAAAATTTATTAAACCTGGAGAAAATGTACTGGTACTTGACGATTTCTTGGCTGAGGGTCAAGCTATCAGAGGTTTGATGGACGTGTTAAAACAAGCCAAAGCTAATATTCAAGGAGTTGGGATAGTTATAGAAAAGGGATTTCAATCAGGTGGAAAATACCTTAGGGAACATGGAATTAGACTTGAATCCCTTTGTATAATTGATTCTATGGATGGTGAAAATCTAACTTTCAGAAATTAAAACCATATTCTGCCTTTTGAGATTAAAAATATAAGTAAGCAACTAAAATGGTAGACTTTAAATTTATTATAAAATATTACTCTATTTTTATTTTAGAATAAATTTAGTTATGAATAAGTATTTGATTAGTTTATTAAAGTTTAGTGGTGATAGTATTGAAATATTTGACACTTGATTATGTAAAAAATTTTCTACCTGTTCGTAAAAAATCATCCCATAAAGGAACCTATGGTAAGGTGTTGATTATTGGGAGCAGTCATAGGTATATAGGTGCAGGTTGTATTTGTGCAAATGCATGCATGAGATCAGGCAGCGGACTTGTAACCTTGGCAGTTGAGAATGAAATATTTCCCATAGTTGCTTCAAAGATGAGTGAAGTAATGGTGCTTGATATAGACTCCTATAAAGGGGATTTTGAAAATCTTGTCAAAACTTGTGATGTCATAGCAATAGGTCCAGGTATTGGCATAAGAGATTTTAGCAAAGAAAAATTACAGCATATATTAAACAACTCAATATCTCCTGTGATAATAGATGCTGACGGACTGAATGTATTAGCTGAAAATATAAATTTTTTAAATACAAGAAAAAATCTTTCTACCATAGTGCTAACTCCTCATCTTGGAGAATTTGCAAGACTTTGTAATTGCAATATTGCTGATGTAATAAAAAATAAAGATATATTCGCAGTAGAATTTGCTAAAAGATATAAAAATATAATTCTTGTCCTAAAAAGCGATACTACCATTATTACAGATGGAAAAGATAGTTTTATATGTGATGAAGGTGTTCCTCAGATGGCAACAGGTGGAATGGGAGATGCACTTTGTGGCATGATTACTTCTTTTGTAGGTCAATCTATTCCAATACTTGACTCTTGTTTGCTTGCAGTATTTATCCATTCACATATTGCAAGAAAATTATCAAATGATATGAACAGTGTACTTGCTCAAGATATAATTGAAGAAATACCCTACATTCTTGCAAATTTTAGAAAAATAAAAGATTAGGCTTTTGCCTAATCTTTTATTTTCTTTGATATATCTTAATTTTATAAATCTATAAATTCAAGTTTATACTAATCACCATTTATAAAGCCAAGATTGTTATTTTACCAAATTACTTGTTTTACAGACTGTCAATCCTACTGTAATAAAATTACACGGTTTTTTAATAGATTTTTAGTTTTAGTATAAACTCATACTAATTTGGACTTTTTTCAGATGAATAAACTGAATTAAGTTTCTTATCTTTAAATTCAAATCCTACATACCATTTTGTATATTCATTATCTGTTTCAACTAAGATAGTATTTACACCGTTAATACTTTTAATTGTAAAATTAGGTGCAAAACCTCCGTCATTGTTGTTTGGCATTCTTCCAAGGTAACTTCCGTTTTTAGTACCTACTATGACATATACATGTTTGTAATATGTGCTTGTATACTCCGGTTTTTCTCCAACAAGTAATACGCTCACAGATTCGCCATCTACCAAATTTGTAACCTTATCCATTCTTTGTATTATTATAGGTCTTTCTCCTACATTGTGATTATCTGGATTTTTATAGTATTCAAGTTTCATCTTCACAAAAGGTACAGACTCATCATATACCATTGCATATCTTACTGAGTCTTTTACCCAATAGGTAATTCTCATGTCCAAATCTTCAATTTTACTATCAAAAAATGTATCTACAACCGGTTCACCAAGCTGTATTTTCATCTCTTCATAGACACTTTTTATATCTTCATTCTTCAATTTGAGATTAGTTTGATACATTCTGGAATAATCTCCATAATAGTATCTCGCTACAAAACTCTTGCCAAACCATGTTTGAGAATAATCTAAATATTTATTATCATAATCAGAATCATCTCCAGCCTGTTTAGGATCTCCAAGTTTTATTTTCAAATCATCTTTGGTCATGGAAAACACTTGAAACAACTCTACAGGCATATTATTCGTCTTTTTTGATATAGTTTCCTCATTGTTCACTTCAAGAGTTGGCTGTTTTTTATAAAACATACCATAAGAAAAGGCAACAAATAATATTAATATTAACATTATTGCAATTACGAGTTTTCTAAAAAATTTTTCCTCCAACATATCTGTCAACCTCTGTTATTCTATTCCTAAAAGTTTTACTTCCAAAACATTGTGTTTGTTTTTTACTTTTGATATTAATTTTTCAATATCCATGCTCATCTGAGACATGTCTAAAGTCACTGTAAGTGTTGCTACGTTGTTAAGTGGTATAGTTTGATTTATAGTCAAAATATTAGCCTTATTTTTTGCCAATATATCCAATATCTCTGAAAGTATTCCCTGAATGTGTTCAAGAGATACTTCTATCGTGGCTCTTTTTTCATTTACCTGCTCCGTCGTGTTAAAGACGAAGTCCTTGTATTTGTAATAAGAGCTCCTACTTATATTGGCTTTTTTTACAGCGTCACTTACACCCTTAGCCTTACCTGAAATCAGTAATTGTTTTGCCATTACTACCTTTGAATACACTTCCGGCAAAACTTCACTGTCTACTAATAGAAGTTTTTTCATAAACCCTCATTTCGAATTATTCAAAACATCATAAAATATAATACTAATTCACACTTAAATTAATCATAATACTTCATATATGGCATCAGAATCAGGTTCAGTAATATCATTCATCTTTCCATCTCTGATGAAAATCATATTATCATCAGTAACTACTCCTATCTGAGTAAAGCTTACTCCATCTATCTCTTCTTCCAATATATCATCTGTTATTATCAACATACATCCGCTTGATATCAGTCTTGTTGGATCAATATTATAGTGGTCACATACTTTTCTTGTAATGTTATTAATCTTTATATCATTATAGTTGATTACACAACCCTTGTTACAATATCTCATCATCTCATAAATTGCACCAAGAATCCCACCTTCAGTAACATCATGAAGAAAAGATATATCATTATTTCTTAAAACGTAAGCATCCTTTATAATGCTTAATTCTTCATAGAAGTTCTCAGCTTTTTGCATTTCATCTTCAGATAAGACATCTTTTAACTCTTCTTTTTTCTCTTTAACAATTATCATTATGCCTTCCAAAGAAATGCTTTTACTCATGTATATCTTTTGACCTGACTCAACCTTGGAAATATTATTAAATTTACTTCTTTCTATTCTTCCAAAAGCTGTTATACTTACTATTGGTCTATTTACTGCTGAAGTTACCTCAGTATGACCTCCTATCACTTGTATTTTATTTTTGACACATTCATCAGAAATATCACTCATAATTTTCTTTATCTCTTCCTGTGTTGTACCAACAGGTGCTAAAATTGTAACTGTAATTGCTAAGGGAGTTGCAAAAGATGTTGCTATATCATTAAGATTTACTATAACAGCCAACCTTCCTATATCTTTTGATGTTGCAGTTATAGGATCTGAAGTTACTGTAATAATATCATCATTTCCTAGGAAACAACCGCAATCTTGTCCTATAAAAGGTCTTGTAATGATGTCATCTCTTTCATATCCCAAATTTTTGAATATTATTTCTTCCAATTGATTTATACTTAATTTGCCAGATTTAATTATACTCATATTATTGTCCTAAATTTAAAATATACTTATATTTTAAAACTCTCCTATTATTTTTACTTCTTCTTCCAACATAACATTGAATTTATTTAATACTACCTGCTTTACAAATGTTATTAAGTTAATTACTTGCTCACATGTAGCATCACCTGTGTTTATTATAAAACCACTATGAAGTGAAGAAATAGCAGCATCATTCATAACTATCCCCTTAAGCCCGCTGTCTTCTATCAACTTTCCTGCAAAATGACCTTCAGGTCTTTTGAATGTTGAACCGGCAGAATATGCAGATAGTGGTTGCTTACTTGTACGTCTATAAGTATAGTCTTCAATCTTTGCTTTTATATCATCGTAATTACCTTTTTCAAGCCTTATTCTTACAGTAAGCACAAGCATATTTTCTTTAGAAATTATTGAGTTTCTATAAGAAAATTTCATATTTTCATTGCTTATCTTTCTTAAGTTCATATCTTTATCAAGAGCAATTACCTCTGTCACAACCTTACTCATCATAGAATCATAAGCACCTGCATTCATTGTAACAGCCCCACCTAATGTACCGGGAATTCCACATGCAAATTCAAAACCCTCAAGAGATTGTTCCAAGAAATATTTAGACAAAGATGTCATTGACATACCTGCATCAACTTCTACTGTATAGTCATCAATTCTTGTCAACTTATTGAAATTGTCAGTAAGTTGTATAACTATTGCTCTAATTCCCTTATCTGATACCAACAGATTTGACCCATTACCCATTACAAATACAGGATAAGAATAATCTTTTGCTATATTCAATATTTCCATTATATCAGAAACTGATGTTGGTCTTACAAAAAAATCAGCCTCTCCGCCAATATGAAAACTCGTAACATTCTTCATAGGATAGTTAATTTGCAAGTTATATTTACTCAGCTTCTGCCCTATAATCTCTTTATAATCCACATTTTTATTTATCATATATTGTATTGCTCCCAATTTTTATCACTTTATCATCTATTCTTTTAAAAAAATGTATATATTATATTTTAAACAACTATATATTCATAATTTTAGATTTAGTGTTAAGATAAGCATTTAAAATACTATATAATTTATTTTGTTTCGTCCTTATTCTAAAAATTAAATTTTATATTATAAATACAAGAATCTAATTATACTTTAAAATAACTTGATATATAACAAAAACCTCGTGTCATTATACCATATCAAGCCCAGATTTACAATTTTATTTTTTAACTTCCAAGCAATGTTAAACAGCGTTGTAGAAATGCTAAATCAATTTTTTCTTTATTAAAAGACTATATAAAAAAATATACAAAAAAGCACCTATCTACTAATAAGTGCTTTTTTATGAAAAAAATTAATTTATATAATTAAATTTTCAGATTATTACATCATTCCCGGCATTCCGCCACCCATTGGCATAGCAGGTTCATCCTTTTTAACATCTACTACTGCAGCCTCAGTAGTAAGAAGTATTGCTGCAATTGATGCCGCATTTTGAAGTGCTGAACGAGTAACTTTAGTTGGGTCTATGATACCGGCTTTTATCATGTCTACATATTTTTCATTCAATGCATCAAATCCTTCATTAGCAGAAGAAGTTTTTACATTTTCAACTATTACAGCTCCTTCAAGTCCTGCATTTATAGCTATTTGTTTCAATGGTTCTTGAAGCGCTTTTGCAACTATTTGCATACCTGTTTTTTCTTCAGCTACTTCATTATCTATTTCTTTTTCAACAGCCTTCATAGCTTCTATCAATGCTGTTCCTCCACCGGCAACTATACCTTCTTCTACAGCTGCTCTTGTTGCGTTTAGAGCGTCTTCTATTCTAAGCTTCTTTTCTTTAAGTTCTGTTTCTGTAGCAGCTCCTACTTCTATTACTGCTACTCCGCCTGACAATTTAGCAAGTCTTTCTTGAAGTTTTTCTTTATCAAATTCTGAAGTTGTTTCTTCAATTTGAGCCTTTATTTGTTCTACTCTCTTTTCTATTTCAGCTTGCTCTCCAACACCGTCAACTATTGTAGTATTGTCCTTTGTAACTTTTACAGAGCTTGCTTTTCCCAATTGATCTATAGTAGTTTCTTTGATGTCAAATCCAAGTTCTTCAGATATAACTTGTCCACCAGTAAGAATAGCTATATCTTGTAACATTTCTTTTCTTCTGTCACCAAATCCCGGAGCCTTTACAGCCACTACTTCAAATGTGCCTCTCAACTTGTTTACAACAAGTGTAGAAAGTGCTTCACCATCTACATCTTCAGCTATTATCACAAGTTTTCTTCCTTGTTGTACCAATTGTTCCAACAGTGGAAGTATATCTTGTATAGAGCTTATTTTTCTATCAGTTATCAATATATATGGATCTTGCAATACTGCTTCCATCTTTTCTATATCTGTTGCCATGTAAGCTGATACATATCCTCTGTCAAATTGCATGCCTTCAACAGTCTTAAGAGCTGTATCCATAGTCTTTGATTCTTCAACAGTTATTACACCGTCTTTACCGACTTTTTCCATGGCGTCTGCAATAAGTCTACCTATTACTTCATCTCCACCTGATATTGTAGCAACTTGAGCTATTGATTCCTTATTTTCAACATTTTTAGAGTTTGCTTTCAATGTAGCTACAGCTATTTCTACAGCCTTGTTTATTCCTCTTCTCAAAAGTATAGGATTAGATCCTGCAGCAACATTTTTAAGACCTTCTCTTACTATAGCTTGTGTCAATACTGTAGCCGTAGTAGTACCGTCACCAGCTATATCATTAGTCTTTGTAGCAACTTCTTTTACAAGTTCGCTTCCCATATTTTCATAAGTGTCTTCCAACTCTATTTCTTTTGCTATAGTTACACCGTCATTTGTGATAAGAGGTGCACCAAAGCTCTTTTGCAATATTACATTTCTTCCTTTAGGTCCAAGTGTAACCTTTACAGTATCAGCGAGTTTGTTTACGCCTCTTTCCAATGATTTTCTTGCTTCTTCCGAAAATTTAATTTCTTTAGCCATTTATAATTCCTCCAATATAATTTTAAACTATTTTACTATTGCCAATATATCACTTTGTCTAAGAATTGTGTATTCCTGTCCATCAATTTTTACTTCTGTTCCGGCATATTTAGAAAATAATACTTTGTCACCTTTTTTAACTTCCATTTTTACTTCTTTTCCGTCAACTATTCCACCAGGACCTACTTCTACAACTTCAGCTTCTTGAGGTTGCTCTTTCGCACTACCTGTAAGTATTATTCCACCCTTAGTCTTTTCTTCAGCTTCAAGTTTCTTGATTACTACTCTGTCTGCTAATGGTCTTATTTCCATTGATAAATGCCTCCTAAATTTGTTATTATTTGATTAAATTCTACTGTTTGTCATTAAAACAACTTAAAATTCAATATTTTACTTTTCAATGTTAGCACTCAATAACATCGAGTGCTAACTACAGTTAATATTATATTACAAAAAAAAATTTTTGCAATAGTTTTTTTAAATTTTTTTGAATTTTTTACTTTTACTTCCTTAGTATTTGATATAATTTCTTATTTATGATAAAATTAAATAAATTTTTTAAAATTTCTTTAGGAGGTAATTTTATGTGCGGTCATGGACAAGGTAAAGGTCATGTTGAAAAAATGAAAGAAAGATATTATCTTAATAGAAACAATACTGTTTTACTTGGCATAGATGTCCAAGAAAAATTGATAAAAGCAATGTTTAATGCTGAAACATTTATGAAAAATTCAAAAGCATTGTTACAACTTACAAATATTTACGA
This sequence comes from uncultured Peptostreptococcaceae bacterium, assembly GCA_963521605.1. Taxonomy (GTDB): domain Bacteria; phylum Bacillota; class Clostridia; order Peptostreptococcales; family Filifactoraceae; genus Peptoanaerobacter. The sequence continues at coordinate 207,725 of CAUQVF010000001.1, forward strand.
TATACCTGTAATATTTACAGAACAAAACCCGAGAGCTTTAGGAAAAACAAGTGAAGAATTGTTAAAATCGGCAGCCAATCCTGCAGTTTATGAAAAGATGGATTTCAGCGGATTTTGTCCTGAACTTGATGAGGCTTTGAAAAAACATAACAGAACAAATATAATAGTTATAGGTATGGAATCTCATGTATGCGTATATCAAACAGTTAGAGATTTGGTAGTAAATGGATATAATGTCACAATAGTGAGTGATGCGGTGGCATCAAGATTCAAGTTCAATTATGACAACGCCCTTGATATGATGAGCAAAATACATGCCGTAATATCAAATACTGAAACAGTATTATTTGACATAGTCCACACTTCAAGCGATGAACATTTCAAAGAAGCACAAAAGCTTATAAAATAGCTATACAAATAAAAAATCACCCTCACTAATAATTTACACAAGCTGGGTGATTTTTTATATTTTTTTGTTATAGCAATTTATTCATAAATTAAATGTTTTGAATTTTATAAGATTTAATAATTGTTATTCTATTATTTCTGCTATATATCCAAGCTCTCTTATCATATCAATATCTTCTTTTATAGTAATACCTGTCGTAGTCAACATATCTCCTGATATAGCAGCATTAGCACCTGATTTAAAGCAAGATTTTCCTCTGTCTTCAAGCAAGCCTCTACCTCCGGCAAGTCTTATAGCTGCACCCGGATTGATAAATCTAAATATTGCAACTATTCTTCTCATATCATCGTTACTAAGTCTTGTGTTATTTTCAAAAGGAGTTCCTTCTATAGCATTGAGCATGTTTATTGGAATAGACCTTACTCCTAAATTTCTGATATCAAGAGCCATATCTATCCTATCTTCATATGTCTCTCCAAGTCCCATGATACCGCCGCTACAAACTTCTAATCCAACTTTTTGAGCAGCTTTTATAGACCTTATCTTGTCATCGTAGCTATGTGTAGTACATATATTGGGAAAATTCCTTCTTGAAGTTTCAAGGTTGTTATGAATTCTAACAATACCTGCTTCTTTTATCTTTGCAAAGCCCTCTTCATCCAAGAGTCCAAATGACGCACATACCTTTACATCCATGTTTCCTAATATGTCTTTTGTAGCTGTACACATATAGTCAAGTTCACTGTCATTTAATTTTCTACCTGATGTTACTATGGAATATCTCAAGACCCCTTTTTCCTTGTTGTATTTAGCAAGCTTTGTCATTTCTTTTATTTCAAGTAATGGATAGACCTCAACTTTGGTATCATAAAACGAAGATTGAGCACAAAACTTGCAATTTTCTGAACATTTTCCACTTTTTCCGTTGACAATGGAACAAAGGTCAAATTTATTGTCACACATTTTTTCCCTTATCTCATCAGCACATTTGCAAAGTATTTCCAAATCCTCATCAACAAGAGACATGGCTTCTTGCTTATTTATCAACTTAGCATTTAACAATATTTCTTCTTTTAGCTTAACTGCAATACTCATCATTTTCTCCATATATTATTATCTAATATACAAAAGCTACTCTATTATTAATCTAATTGAAATTAATAGAAGACGAAGCTGTTTATATCATCAATAATTTACTTTTGCTAGTAAATATATCTGTTTCTAAACTTATAAATCTTCACATTTTACCTTAAAATTACGGTTTTAGATATAGATTTGCATATTATCAGTTCATATTTTTTTAATTAATAAACTAAATAATACAATAAGAAAATAATATTGTCAATCAATATTTTAATACTATTTACTATTTAAGTTTTACTATTAATTTGTTTTTTTTTATAATTTTAAATATTTAGCAATTATGACTTACTTTATTCTTCTTTTATAATAGGTATCCAGAGTTCCATAACATAGTCATCGCTATACATATCTCCCTCAAAGTATACTTCAAAATCCGGAGATCCTGAATGTTTATATCTGTTTTCAGGTAAAAAAGTCTCCATGGCAAACTTCCATCCCATATGAATACATTCCGGCACCTTCCCTACGAGTTCTATACAAGCATATTTTGCTTGCGGTATCTCCATTATCTCAAGTCCAAGCTTTTTTGCTTTTTCAATATCTTCTACATCAAAACCTGCCATATAGTTAATCTTATTTACATCTTGCACATCGTAACATACACCGTAGCTCATCTTGTTCCCTAAACTTGAAAGCTGTTTATAATCAGCTTTTGAAAATAGTTCTTCCCAAACTTCAGGACATAATTTTGAATTTATATTTTCTTTTTTTACACCTGCCACCTTAAAGGCTTTTTTTACTTCAATTCTTGCATTCATCTTTTCTCCTCCTTGAATACTTAGACTTAATCTAAGCTTTGAAAAAACTTTTATAGCTGAACCTTTTCTGACATTAACCGTGGAAGTATTGTGAAATTTTTTAAAGGCTGATGTAAAAGAATTTGGAGAGTCATAACCATATTTTAGGGCAATATCTATAATTTTTATATTGCTTTCACTTATTTCCATAGCTGCTTTAGTAAGTCTTCTAAGTCTTATATATTCGTGGAGAGTAAAGCCGGTAAATATGGAAAATATTCTGCTGAACATAGGATAAGAATAGCCTGTAATTTTGAGTATTTCTACCTCATCTATCTCCTGGTCCAAGACTGTCTCCAAGTAATCCATAGCCACATTAAAACTCATTAAAAAATTCATTTTTCCTCCTTAATAAGTACTTATTACCGATATAATAACATTAGAAATTTAAAATATCTACATATTTTCTGTACAAATATTATTTGTTTATTGATTTTGTATTTACAATGATGTATAATTTTCTTAAATAGTTGTCAAAGCCTACATTTACTGCAATATAAACTTTCAATTATTTTAATTATTACGTATAATTGCTTTATCATTATAAATAAATAACGGGAGAATTTAATGGAAATAATTATAAATACAGAATTTATAAAATTGGATCAACTGTTAAAATTAGCGGATATAACTTCATCAGGAGCAGAGTCTCATGCACTTATCACTGATGGAAAAGTCAAGGTAAACGGTCAGGTAGAATTGCAAAAAAGAAAGAAAATAAGAGAAAACGACGTAGTTGAGATAAATAATAAGCTAATACAGGTAGTCTTTGATGCTGATAAATAATATAAATTTGAAAAATTACAGAAACTACGAAAATTTGTCACTGGACTTTTCTGAAAACATCAATATGATTATCGGTCAAAACGGTCAAGGAAAGACAAATATAGTTGAGGCTGTTCACTTTCTTTCATTTGCAAAGTCTTTCAGGACAAATAGAGATAAGGAAGTAATAAACTTCGGCAAAGATAGTGCATATATAAAATCATCCATCAAAAACATAGATGACTCCTACACTATAGATATACGAATATCCAACTTGGATAAGAAGGCTGTAAATATAAATAAAAATCCGATAAGTAAAATCAGTGATTTGATGGGAATAGTAAATGTGGTCGTATTTTCTCCTGAAGATACAAAAATAGTATCTGATACTCCATCTTTTAGACGTGGATTTATGAACAAGGAAATATCGCAGATCAAGCCTTTATACTATAATATATTACTTGACTATAATCAGACTTTGGAAAATAAAAATTCCCTTTTGAAAACCCAAAAACCTGATAATATAATGCTTGATATTTACGATGAACAGTTGTCAGCCTATATGGAAAAAATCATAGCTTATAGAAAGGATTTTATCAAACAAATCTCAGTTATAGCAAATGAAACTCATGGAAAAATATCTTCTCAAAAAGAAAATCTTATAATAAACTATTCACCAAATATCAGATATGAAAAAAAAGAAGATATATTTAACTTATTATCATCTTCAAGAGCCGATGATATTATAAGAGGTACATCAAGTAAGGGCATACACAAAGATGATATTGAGATTATGATTGGTGATATAGATATAAGGAAATATGGTTCACAAGGTCAGAAAAAAACTGCCACTATAGCTTTGAAACTATCAGAAATTGAACTTATTTACAATATGAAAAAAGAATATCCGGTAGTAATCTTGGATGATATTTTCAGTGAGCTTGATATAGATAGAAGAAAAATGCTTATAGAAAAACTGCTAAATATTCAAACCTTTATCACCACTACTGAAAAGATAGACATAGACAAGGATATAAAGTATTTTGAGGTCAAGGATAGGAATGTGACTATATTGTAAATTTTAACTTTTAAATTTTAGTTACATCTAAAAAATATTTTAACTAGTGCTGATTATAATTAAAAATATTATTTTATTAAAACATAAATATCTCATTTTATACACATATTTTTCTAATACTAAACTCTATTTAAACTATGGATTCTACCTTTAGGATACTCTTTAGCATATCTTTTTCTAAAAAACTTTTGTTGCATCATTTTTTATGATATATTTCCATTATTCTATTAGATTTTAGTATAAGATATTTATGTACTTATTTTATTTAGATATTTAGTATAAAGAATTAAAAGGAGGTTATTATGGATTGTATTTTTTGTAAGATTGTAAGTGGAGAGATTCCAAGCAAAGTCGTTTACGAAGATGAACATGTCTTGGCATTTAACGACATTGACCCGCAAGCCCCTATCCATATTGTTGTAATTCCTAAAAAACACTTTGCAAATATATTGGAATTAAACGACAGCAGTATATTAAATGCAATTTTTGACTCTATAAAAAATATTGCAGACAAGCAAAATATGGAAAAAGGATTTAGAATTGTATGTAATACAGGTAGCGAAGGAGGACAAACAGTAGACCACCTTCATTTTCACATACTTTCAGGTAGAAATCTTCAATGGCCTCCAGGCTAAAAAAATACTCCGTATTTTCATACGGAGCTTTTTTTATTCTTATATATAAATGTTTTATATTAACACTAATCACAATTTATAATGTCATATATTTAAACTTATGGAAATATAATTTTTTGTAGTTTTGAACAACACATCTTTAATATATTTTGGGGATTTTTTAATCGTTTTTTAGTATAAGTTATTATTTAAAATTTATATTGTTATGATACTGATTACAACTGAACTAAATTTCTGTTTTTTCTAGCCTATTATTACTTTCATTGTTTTGTGAAGACTTTTTCTCTATATCTTTCACTATCATTTCGGACAGACCTAAAGGTGATGACATTGCCATATGTTCTGCTAATCTTTCGAACATAAAGTCAGTCATTATATCCTTTCCTGGAGCCTTATTTTCCTTATTCTGATTGTCAAACATAAGCTTCTTGCTTTGTTTAAGAAAAACCTTTAAAAATTCAGCTTCCAAACCTTGAGAAGCCTCTTTAAGTTTTTTCTTATCTAAATTCTTTATCTTTTCTTTGTCTATATTTTGAATAGGCGATATATATGAATCATATGAATTACTTATATCCATAATCTACTCCTTCCTATCTCTTCAATTGATTGATGGTATTGAGCATATCATCTGCGGTTTGTACTGTTTTTGAATTTATTTCATAAGCTCTTTGAGCTGTAATCATTCTTACCATTTCATCTACCAATTGTACATTTGACATCTCAAGATAGCCTTGATATATCTTGGATTCTCTTGTTTCATTTTCTTCCTGTACAGGTTCACCGGAATTGTCTGTTGGTACATAGAAATTGCTACCTACAGCTTTTAGCCCCTCAGGGTTGACAAAGGTAACTGTCTTTAGCTGTCCAAGTTCAAGAAGCTCTCCCTCAGCAGATTTTGCAGTGACAGTTCCGTTTTGACTTACTGCAAAGTCCTTACTGTTTTCAGGTATTTGTACATAGCCATCATCTGTTGTAAGCACTTTTTCACCTTGTGAAGTTACTAATGTAAGTTGATTGTCCTCAACAGAAAATTTAAAACTGCCATCTCTCGTGTAAAATCGCTTCGTCTCATCTCCTGGAGCATTAGGATCTTCAACTACAAAAAATGCGTTCCCCTGAACCATGGCAAGGTCTGTTGGATTATCTGTCTTGTCAGCACTTCCTGTAGTATATATCCTTGATGTAGCAACAGGGATTACACCGTGTCCAACTTGAAGGTTTACAGGTTGTCCCATTTTAGCTTCATTGCTTACCGGATTAGAATATGTGTATAACAAATCTTTGAATTCAGTCTTTTGTGCCTTAAATCCTGTAGTATTTACATTTGAAATATTATTTGATATTACATCCACATTCAATTGTTGCGCTTTCATACCGCTTGCAGCAGTCCACAATGCTCTCATCTTTTATCTCCTGATTATAATAAATTAAATTTTCATAAAACTATATCTTACCTATTTCATTTGCAGCCTTTTGCATAATCTGATCATAAGCATTTATAACTTTTTGATCTGACTCAAATCCTCTGTACATTTGTATCATATCGACCATTTCATCAATGGCACTTACATTTGATTTCTCAAGATATCCTTGCAAAACTTTACCGGCAAAAGGATGTTCTATAGCTTGAGTATTGTTTGTCATCTGCATGTAGCTATGTCCATACTTTTGCATATCTTCTTTGTTATGGATATCTACCAATGCCAATTTGGCAATCTGCTCTCTTTGTCCGTCACTATTCAACGAAACCACAGTTCCGTCACTTTTAAATTCAAGTGAACGTGAATTTGTAGGCACTTTTATTTCACTACCGTCTTCAGATAGAACTATATTGCCCAAGAAGTCCCTCAATACACCCGAGTTATCCATGGTAAATACTCCAGATCTCGAGTATTTTACAACATCAGTGTTATCCAATTTCACCTTAAAAAATCCGTTTCCTTCCAGTGATATATGCATAGGATTTTCAGTTCTTTCCTGCGCCCCTTGATTATAGTTAATCATTACTCTATCAATCAAAGCTCCTGAATTAATTGTCCCTATAGACTTTCTTGCTTCAGGCACTATTAATTTTGCAATTTGTCTGCCACCTGAAACTATATTTCCTCTATTATCTACAGTTATATCACCGTCAGGAATATTTATTTTATTTGAGTTTTCATCAAGCAAATATGCTCCAAATTTTGTTATATCATTAGAATTATATTCGTTATATACAGTTCTTAAATATCCTTCATCATCTCTTACAACACTTGCGGACTTATAATAACCCTTACCGTTCTTATCTTCAAGAGTAAGATATCCTCTACTTATATCAATATCAGTCTTAACAAGACCATTTTTTAAAGTCTTGTTACTTGTTTTGACATTATTTGAATCTGCTCTTAGATAACCTTCAACATTTTCCCTCTTCATCAGCAATTTTTCTGAAAAAGCCTCAGTTACTCCAACATCTTTTTTATATGCGGTAGTATCAACATTTGCAATGTTGTTGGATATTATTTCTATTTGCTTTTGTTTGGTCTGCATTGCTGAAGATGCCGTATATATTCCTCTAAACATAATAACTCCTAAACATAATTTTACATAATATATCGTCATTTTATTTAAAAAATTAATATTTTAGAATAAAAAAATAGGTATTTTTACAAAATACCTATAAAATAATCTTATCTTCTTCTTGAATTTGAAGTTTTTCCTAATTGTTTTAGTGATTTTAGAGCTTCTCCTGTACCTTTAGCAACACAAGAAATAGCATCTTCTGCTATATCAACCTTTATTCCTGTTCTTGCTTCAATAAGCTTATCAAGTCCCCACAAAAGTGATCCGCCGCCTGTCATAAGTATACCTTTATCTGAGATATCCGCAGAAAGTTCAGGAGGAGTTCTTTCCAATACTGAGTGTACAGCATCTGCTATTTGAATGACTGAATCTCTAAGAGCATCAAAAGACTCTTTAGACGAAACTTTTACCGTCTCAGGAAGACCTGATAGTTGATTTCTTCCTCTAACTTCCATATATATTTCTTTACCTCTTGTGAATGCAGAACCTACAGTCATTTTTATCTCTTCAGCAGTTCTTTCACCTATAAGAAGGTTATGTTGTTTTCTCATAAACTTTATTATGGCCTCGTCAAACTTGTCTCCCGCCATTTTTATTGATGTACTTTCTACTATTCCACCAAGAGAGATAACAGCAACATCAGTAGTACCGCCACCTATATCCACTATCATATTACCACTTGGCTGAGAAATGTCTATACCCGCTCCTATTGCTGCTGCAATAGGTTCTTCAATAAGAAATACATCTCTTGCTCCAGCTTCCATAGTAGCATCAATAACTGCTCTTTTTTCCACTTCAGTTACACCTGATGGTATACAAACAATTATCTGCGGTTTAAAAAATTTGAATAGCCCAACTCCACCTGTAACCTTATGAATGAAGTTTTTAAGCATCTTTTCCGTAGTATCATAGTCAGATATGACACCGTCTTTTAAAGGTCTTATCGCAACAATGTGAGCCGGAGTTCTACCAAGCATCCTTTGTGCTTCTTCTCCAACTTCCAATACCTTACCAGTATTAGTATCCATAGCCACAACAGACGGCTCCTGTAATACTATCCCCTTGCCTTTCACATACACTAATACTGAAGCTGTACCTAAATCTATACCTATATCCGGTGAAAAAGCCATAATAAATCTCCTTAATTTTTATAATTATCTCGAATATTCTAAACTACCAAACTTAAATCTATATTAATCTTCAACTCTTCTAATCTTGCCTCCAAGTGCTCTTATCTTATTTTCTATATCTACATAGCCTCTATCTATATGATGTATGTCGGAAATTTCTGATTCTCCATTGGCAATAAGTCCTGCTAATATAAGTGAAGCGCCTGCTCTTAAGTCAGTTGCCTTGACTGATGTTCCCTGTAACTCCTTAACTCCTGTTACAAGTGCAGATTTTCCTTCTATCTTTATATCTGCTCCCATTCTCTTTAATTCATTAACATTCATAAATCTGTTTTCAAATACTGTTTCTGTAACGAGAGAACTGGCATCACTTACAGAAAGCAAGGTCATAAATAGAGATTGCATATCAGTAGGAAAGCCTGGGTGTGGCATAGTCTTAATATCTGTAGCCTTTATTATGTCAGGCCCTATAACTCTAACAAAATCTCCCTCTTCACTAATCCTACAACCAACTTCAATAAGTTTAGCAATAACAGGACGCAAGTGGTCATTTATAACATTTCTTACATATATGTCCCCTCTTGTCACAGCAGCTGCAACCATATATGTTCCTGCTTCTATTCTGTCAGGAATTACAGTATGTTCAACTTCGTTTAATTTCTTTACACCCGTTATTCTTATAGTATTTGTACCTGCTCCTCTTACCTTTCCACCCATTTCATTGATAAAATTAGCCAAATCAACTATCTCAGGCTCCTCTGCGGCATTTTCAATTACTGTAACTCCATCAGCTAAAGATGCTGCCATTATTATATTTTCTGTTGCACCAACAGATGGGAAATCTAAATAGATGTGGTTAGCTATAAGATCTGTAGTATAGGCATCAATACATCCATGCTCTATCTCTACCTTAGTGTTTAACATTTTAAAACCTTTTAAATGTAAATCTATAGGTCTTGTTCCTATAGGACATCCTCCCGGCATTGATACTGTTGCCCTTTTAAACCTTGCAATCAAAGGTCCAAGCACTAAAAATGATGCCCTCATCTTACCAACCAGTTCATAAGGAGCTTCATTTTTTGTAATATTTTTAGCATCTATAGTAAGCGTATCATTTTCAAATTCAACAACAGCACCTAAGTATCTGAGCAAATCACACATTACATTTACATCACTCAAATTAGGCACACCTTTTATAACACTTTTTCCTTCTACTAATAAAGTAGCTGCAATTATTGGCAATACGGCATTTTTTGCACCGCTAACCACTACTTCTCCAACTAATCTGTCACTTTTACTAACTATTAAACGTGCCAATATCGACATTCCTTTCGATTATTCGTTTTCTATATTGAATATGACATTTTCATCCCTTACATAAAAACTCAAAGACTTCCCTTCATAAAGCAAAATGATATTATTCTTATCATAGACTAAACCGTAATCTGTATTTACTATACCCATTTTTAAAAGTAAATTGAAAGACTCCTCATAAGTTATATCAAGTGTCAATGATATTGCTAAAATCATATTTTCAACAAAAGACTTATCAAAGATATCACTATTATAATCCTTCCCTATCACTCCTACTCTCTTAATATTAGATTTAAATACACCTTGCTCGTAAGTTGCTATCAAGTTTTTAGTCTCTTGGGAACTTTTTTGGACATAAGAATACTCAGTCTTGCTTTTTAGCAATCTGTCAATATCCTTATCATATTCAAACTTATCTTTATTTTTTTCTACAAAAACTTCATATTTTTCTTTGAATTGGCTGTTATTAAAAGAAAAAACTTTGCTGTCATTTAAAGAATAAATATAGCAAAAAGCCCAAAAAATCAGTATACCAAAAATAATCATCTTATTACGTCTAAGATTTTTAGTATTTACAGTAGAAACTCTCCCTTCAATTATATCTACCGCACGTTTCATTCTGTTTGCTCTGTTTTCTTTTATTCTTTCACTGCGAGTTCTTCTATCCACCATGTCCTCATATTATATAATTGTCATATTTATAAATTCATTATTTCTGATGAAATTTTCTTAATTTTAGATGCCCATGCCTTATCTGTAGAGTAATTTTTATTTACTGAATCTATAGAATATCCTTCAAAGTAAGCTCCACCTTGTTTTAAATAATTATTTGACAGGTGTTTCGCTACATCATAAATACTATCTTTTTTTGATGAATAAAATTTTGCTGATGTATATGGACTTGCATCATATGCTCCAAATCCAAAGAGATTATTCTTTTCTTGAGCTATTTTACTCCTTCCAAAATTTGATTCCAACTTTGCCATAGCCACCAAAACCACGGCATTTACTCCATATAAATCTTCTGCTCTTTTAAAATCTTCTCCAAGTCCTTCCAAAGGAGTATTTTTTAACTTATCATCAAGATAAGATGCAGAATAATTTGATTTTTTTCTTATATCATTAGTATCTATCAGCCCGTTTACAACAACTGAAGAAACGTCTTTTACAAGTAATTTCGAAAAGTTATCAAGTTCTTGAGACTCGTCCATATCAAATATCAAAGTTTCGTCTTGATTTATCTTAAAATCTTGCTTTTTAGTAAGTCCTAACTTGTCCTTTAATATCGAATCAAATCTGTTTGTAGTATTATAATAATTTTGTGATGGTCCTGTATAATTTTTAATATATGAATTTACCTTTATTTCCATATTCCCTCAAGTTTTTAAAACTTTATAAAAATTATAACTACTATATATTTCTAATATCTTTATATATCAATATCTTATGTCTGTTTTAATATATGTTAATATTACTAAATTACAAGTATTTTCATTTTAAATAAATTGCTTGTAAAGTTTTTCGAAATATATTATAGTCTGTAAGCATTGTTTTGTCAATAATTTCAAAAATAAAATTATATTTGTTATATTATATGTCGGTCATTTAGCAAAAAATAAGAGAGGTTTCCCTCTCATCTTTGTAAAAAAAATTTTATTTTTCACTGTATTTTGTTTTTTGGTTCAAATTTTTAATCATATCTTTTTGAAAATCAATCAATTTTTTTCTTCTTATCAACTCATTTTCAAGTTGTTCTACTTTATACTTTAATAAAGTAACTTCTTCAAACTTGTTGTAGGCTTTATTGGAGTACGGATAGACATTTATTATTGTATATCCATATTGAGATTTTGTAACTACAGCCAATTTATCATCATATTCTATACATAAATCATTAAATATATCTAAAAAGTCGCTTTTTTCAATTATTTTTTCTAAAAATTCATCTCCAAATATATCATTCATTGCTCTCAAGTATGGATTTTCAATATGAAAAAGTTCATAAACATTATCAGAAAAGTATTTAATATTCCATGTATCATCCACCATAAAAGTAGAATAAGGTCTAAGTTTATTTTTATTGAAATTTACAAACTTAACATCATCCTCTTCTTCAGTTACCACACTTTCAACATGCTTAAGCATATTCATCAATCTATCATAGTTGAGCTTTGTACCTGTTATCATAAAATAATTATCTTTAGTACTTATTTCAAATTTTATAACACCGTCAAAATCAGGAGATTTAACGTAAGCTCTTCTTCTTTCTTCATTACAGTCATAACTAAGTATATTTTTTTTAAAATCGTCATATAATGATACATTTTTAAAGTATTTATTAAATTTTTTATTTTTATGAATCAAACTACCCTTATCATTAAAAATAGCAATCATATAGTAATTTTCATCAATCAGTTCCAAAAATTTATTTTCAATCATTTTCAGTCTCCAAAAACAGCCATCCTTTTGCTTAAAATCAACTGCGTTTATACCCAATTTTCAAAAGATAATTCAAATAATATTTTTTTTATAGAATTAAAATAATTAGTACTGAATGCTCTTTGATGTAAGGATTATATTTTGAAATACTTTTTCAACTTCCTTTTTATATGTATCATTTATTAAAGAGTCTATAGCATTTTTCATCACAACCTCGTCTCTTTTTAAATCTTGAATAGGCATATTTTTTTCTCTTTTATAATCTCCAATCTTTGTTACAATCTCAAATCTTTTTTCTAAAAATTTAGCTATTTGTTTATCTACTTCAATTATTTCTTCTCTATATTCTTCCAACTGTGTCATTTTATTCTCCTTTTCTATTTATTACTATGCTAAAATTACATCATAAAATATATCATACCCTCAAGATTGTCGTACTCACTGACAGTAACACATTCAATACCAAGCATGGACATAATCTTTTTCATTATACAAACACCTGCAAAGATTACATCTGCCCTCTTTGCTTGTAGACCTACTATCTTCTTCTTTTCTTCAAGTGTCATTGTTTTCAGATTTTTATATATATCTATAATCTCATCATAATAGATTTTTGAATTGTGTACCTTATCTGAGCAATATATCTCCATTTTTTGTATCATAGAAGATATGGATGTTGCAGTACCTCCAATTCCAATAACCTTACCTATATCATAAGTTTTAAGTATTTCAATAGTTTCATCCAATACTATTTCAATATACTTATCCATTTCTGTTATTTCAATATCACTTGGAATATCTGATTTTAAAAATCTTTCAGTAAGCCTTACTACTCCTATGTTTTCGCTTTTAGAAAAAATCAATTCTCCATCCCTGTTTCCAAGTATAAATTCAGTTGACCCACCACCAATGTCAATTGTAAGCGTATATTTTTTTTCATCCAATATTGATTTTATTCCTAAAAAACCAAGATTTGCCTCTAATTCTCCACTTATTATTTCAACATTTACTCCTGTTTTTTCATAAGCTTTTTTTATGAATTCATCTGAATTTTTTGAGTCTCTAAGAGCTGAGGTTCCGATAACTCTTATTTTTTCACAATTCTTGCTCTGAGCTATATTTATAAACTTATCCAATATATCAGTATTAAAGTTTATAGCTTCACCAGAAATCATTCCTTTTTCATCGACCCCCTTGCCAATTCTTGTGACTTCAACATATTTTTTTCTATTAAAAATTTCATTGTCTTCATAGTCAGCTATTAAAAGTCTCATAGAATTTGTGCCTATATCTACGGTAGCAACTTTCATCTTTTCACCTAATCTTCCTGAACATTATTTTTTCTGTTTGTATCAATAAATACTTTTTCATTAGACTTTACCATTTTAAGCTTTTCCCGTGCCTGTTTCTCTACAAATTCATCACTGTCTACAGTTTTAAGCTCATTTTGTACATTTTTAAGTATTTCTTCCTTTTCCTTCATTTCTTCCTGAATTTCTTTGTAAGTCCCTTTAAGATACTCTATGTCTCTTTCCTGATTATATATGGAAAGACAAAAATAACCTATTATAAGTATTATAAGAACTATTATAACGGTCATTGAATGGTCTATATCTTTCTTTTTATTACTATTATTAGTTGAACTAATGCTATCTTTATATCGACTCATTTTCAAGCACCTCATACATTGATTCAGCTTCTTCTTTTTTTAAGTGTTCTTTAATATCAAGTACTCTTACTTTATATGATGATTTCGGAAATTGAATCTCTATTATATCTCCTATATTTACTTCTTTGGATGGCTTTGCAACTTTACCGTTGATACTTATAATTCCACTTTCTCCTGCATCTTTTGCCACTGTACGCCTTTTTATTATCCTTGTAAGTTTCAGATATTTGTCTAGTCTCATATTCTCTCCCTTTACGAAATATTCATTTTATCATACAATATCAATCTTATAGTTCTAATTTTATCATCATCCAAGGTATTTAAAACTTCTTGAGCACATTTTTGCGATAATTCAAGTATGTCCGCATTTTTTATAATATCTGCAATCTTAAATTCAGGAAGCCCATGTTGTTTTATCCCAAATATTTCACCTGCACCCCTAAGCTCCAAATCTTTCCTTGCAATCTCAAATCCGTCGTTACTGTTAACTATAGTCTTTATTCTCTCCATAGTTATAGCACTTGCTTTTTCATAAAGAAGAACGCAGTAAGACTGCTTATCTCCTCTTCCAACTCTTCCTCTTAGCTGATGCAATTGTGACAAGCCAAATCTTTGAGCATCATATATTACCATAATAGTAGCATTTGGCACATTAATTCCTACCTCAATTACAGTGGTTGAAATTAGAAGATTAATCCTATTTTCCATAAAGTCTTTCAATAACTCTTCCTTTTCTGATGACTTCATTTTTCCGTGTAACTTCGCTATTTTAATGTCATTACCAAAAACTGTTTGAATTTTCTTGTGAAGTTCATCTACTGAAATCAAGTCCATGTCTTCATTTTCTTCTACGAGAGGACAAACTATGTAGGCCTGTCTTCCAAGTTTAATCTGTTTTTGGATAAAATCAAAAACCTTATTTTCATTCTTCTTATTTTCCGCTACTGTTTTTATTCTTATCCTGTTTTTTGGTAATTCATCTATTACTGATATATCCAAGTCCTTGTGTATTACAAGCGAAAGTGTCCTTGGAATTGGAGTAGCACTCATTACAATGACATCTGCAGGTTCTTCTGATTTCTGCTCTAACTCTTTCCTTTGATTAACCCCAAACCTATGTTGCTCATCAGTAACAATAAGTCCAAGCTTTGAAAACTGAACTTTTTCCTGAATTAGTGCCTGTGTTCCTATTACAACATCAACTTCTCCATCCATTATTTTTTTATAGATTTTTTCTTTAGACTTAACACTTTTGGTGAGCAACTCCACCTTTATATCTTCACTGCCAAAAAAATTGAGAGCAGATTCATAATGTTGGATTGCTAAAACTTCAGTAGGAACCATAAGAGCAGATTGATAGCCGTTTTTGGCACAGTTGTACATACTCAAAAAAGCCAAAACAGTTTTTCCTGAACCAACATCACCCTGAATTAATCTTCTCATAGGACTTTGACTGCTCATATCCGACATTATATCGTTAAGCACCTTGTTTTGAGACGCAGTAAGGTTAAAAGGAAGTTTTTTTATAATAGAGCTTAAATCCACTCTTTCAAAAGCTATGCCTTTTTTTTCTACAACATTTTTTTTATAATTTCCCAAAAATATATTCAAATCAAAAAATTCATTAAAGATACATCTATATCTACTTTGTTTTAAGATTTCAATGTCTTTTGGAAAGTGTATGTTTTTAATTGCCTCTTCACTTGATAATAGCCTATATTTTTTTCTTATATCTTCATCCAACATTTCAAAATCATTCAAATCAGCATTTTCAATGGCATATTTGACAATGTTAATTATTTCAGTATTTCTAAGACCTTTTGTTAGTGGATATAAGGGGTATATAAGACCTGTCTTTTTGCCCTTACTGTCAAAATCAATCTCAGGTGAGTTAAACTGTAATATGTCGATATTCTCCTCAGAGAGTCCATAAAAAAATATCTCTCTTCCCTTTTCCAAATCCGCCAATATGAAGTTATTATTGAAAAGTTTAATACATGCTGTACCTGTATCATCTTGAACATAGATATTTATAATAGACTTTTTGAACTTGTAAGTTACTTTTTCATATCTTATTATTTTAGCATGAACACATACCTTTTCTCTGACTTTAATTTCAGAAATTTTTTTAAATATTCTCCTATCTTCATACTTTCTTGGGAAATAATTCAACAGGTCATATATATTGTAAATGCCTAAATAATTCAGTAATTTCTGCTTTTTTTCACCTATCTTAGGCAGGTCTATAACCTTGTCAAATAATTTCATTACATCTTCCTCTTTACTTTATTAAATCCGGTCTTTTTTTCTTTGTTTCTTCTAATGATTTATTTTTTCGCCATTCGTCTATTTTTTTGTGATTACCGCTGATAAGAACATCCGGTACCTTTACTCCCATAAAATCATAAGGTCTTGTATATTGAGGATATTCTAATAAATTATTTTCAAAGCTTTCATCCTGAACATTTTCACTTGAGGATAGCACTCCAGTTATCTTTCTTGAAACACTGTCCAAAAATACAAGAGATGCTAATTCACCACCTGTAAGCACATAGTCTCCTATTGATATTTCCTCATCTACTATCATATCTACTATCCTTTGATCTATGCCCTCATAGTGACCGCATAACAAAGTAATATTGTCAAGTTTAGCATATTCATACGACATTTTATTGTTAAGTATTTTTCCCTTAGGAGAAAAAAGGAAAAGCTTAGTATTTTCGTTGTTCTTTTTAATTTCCATATAGCAATCGTATATAGGTTGTGGTGTCATCAACATACCGCCTCCCCCACCATAGGGGTAGTCATCTACTTTTTTGTGTTTATTTCGGGAATAATCTCTAATATTATAAATATTTACTTCGATTATTTTATTTTCAATTGCATTTTTTATTATACTTTCATTGATGTAAGCACTAATTATAGCAGGAAAAAGAGTCATAATATTAAAAGTCATATCTACATTCCTTTTATAAGATTTACAATCACTTTTTTATTTTCTATATCAATATTTTTGACAAATTGTTTTACATTAGGTATGAGTCTTTCGTTATTCTCCGCATCACTTACAATAAATACATCATTGGCTCCGTATAATAGGACGTCCTTTATCTCACCTATCAGATTTTCATCATCATAGACTTTAAGCCCAATAAGTTCACTTATCAGGTATTCTCCTTCTTCCATCTCCCTTTTTTCACTATAATCAATGAAAATATCCTTATTTATAAGTGAAGCTAAATCATCAATGCTGTTTAGCCCTTTAAATTTAGCAATGAGCACGTTGTTATTTTGTTTGACATATTCAAATGAATAGCTATTAACAGCATCAACATAAATAGTCTTATATGATGAAAAAGAAGATGTGTCAGTAGTATACGGATAAATTTTAAAATCACCTTTCAAGCCGTGAGTTTTTACTATCTTCCCTATTCTGATTCTTTTATTATCCGACATTCTATCACCTTTCTCCCAAAATTAATTTAGCCTCTTCCTCGACTTCAACAACATTAAATTTATAAATATTTCTTTTTTTAGAATATTCGTAATTATCAGCCTTTTTCAAATCAAATCTCACATAAGATTCAACATTTTTATCACTCCATCTTGAATCATAATCAGTGATATCCCTCATACTAAGATAAAATAAAGATTTTTCTTTATTTTCAGATTTAATGGTCATATTCATATCTCCTACATAAATAGCTGTAACTGACAGATATTATATCACAGTTTCTATAGTTTTGTCATACAGAATTTAATTTAAACGTATAAAATTGACTTTTTTGATAATCAATATTATAATTATCTAATTATTTTAAGATTACAATATCATATATTATGTTTTTGTTAAATAATATATCTTTTTAATATAAAAAATATTTGAAATATATCTATGTTACTATCAATTGATTTTAAAACAAAATTAATTTGACAATTATAAAGAGGTTATCATGGTAAATAACGACATAATTATAAAAAATGATAAAACACTACCGAAAATATTGCTTATAATTCCCTTTGGTGCAAGCAATAATATTTTCGACTTTTTTTCAGAAAAATTTGATGATTATTGTCTGATTTTTTTCGATATGAACAGTGAAGATTACTTCAAGCCCTATTTATCTCTAAAAAAACAATCAGAAATAATTGTAAATACACTTAAATCACATGAACTTGACGACTTTAAACTAATTTTTTCTCTTTCTTTAGGTGGAGTTTTAGCTATGAATATTTTTTCAAAAGAAGAAATATCAATTAAACATTGCATTATTGACAGCACTCCTTTGCTAAAACTCGACAAGATAACAAGGTTAATGGCACAAACAAAAATTGTAGATATGATTAAAGATATTGATACATTAAGAGAGCAACATCCGTATATTTTTCAAAAGATTTCAGAAACAGCTATTGAAACAGTAAGAAACTCTTCCTTAAATTCTTTAAAGAAACTATCTGATGATATATTATCATTTGATTTTCCAAAAATTAACGAAATAAAACAAAAAAATCTTATCATGAGATATGGAACAAATGATATTTGCTATCAAAGCGTAAAAACATTAAAGTCAACTTATAGAAAATCTACAATCTATGTAAAGTCAAACTATAATCATTGCCAAGAATTTATAGAAGAAAACGACAAATACTTAGAGTTTATAAATAGTATAATTAAAAATAACAATTAATTAAAAATAATATAAATCACCCTTTTACTTTAAGTAGGTAATTGGGTGATTCATCTTAAAAATAAATTTTAAAAATCTTATAATGCTATTAATATAATAAACTAAGTAGCAATTCATATAAAAGATTCAAAAAAAACCTGCAAAAAAAGTCAATATCGGAAGAAAGTAAATAAGCAATACCAACAATATTACGACTTGATGTAGAATGTATATTAATAATGATTTTTTTGATACTAATGTTATAATTTTAGGCATATTAATCTTTTGAAACACTTCTTCCAATTTTTTTGCAATCTTTGTGCCATAAAAATAATATCCTGCCATCCCTAAGAAAATCCATGGAAGTATTGGAAAATAATCTGAAGAGTAAAAACTATTTTTTGGAAAGCCAATAACAAAAGAAAAAGGCAATTTAGTCATAATAATATAGAATTTTCTATAAAAAGGAATTGTAAAAAGCATTTTGCTCTTAAATAAAATAAAAAGCCCCATAAAAATAAAAAATAAAGTAGCATTATTTTTATTGCTTAAATTTATTTTTTTAATAAAATGAAGCAATAAGGTAAGAACTGTCAAAAAATGTATTATGCCGAAATAAATTGCCAATTCTTTAGATATCAAGACTGTAATGACAGTTATTAAAATACTTATAATCAATAATTTTTGAGCTTTTTTCAGTAACTTTTCACTATAGTTACATGAAAGTCCTGACAAAAAAATAAAGCTTATACATACATACTGTTGTAGGATATACCAAAGTTTACTTTCAAATACAGAATTATCTATTAAGAATATAAATCTCAAATCATAATAAGCATGGTATATCACCATATTTACTATTGCTAAAAATCTGAAAAAATCAATATATTTTACTCTTTCTTTCATATGCCTCCTAAGCTTAATAAATATAAGATAATTTTATTTCAAATATTACTTAATAATTATACTTTAATTTTATCAATTATTCTATACAATATAAAAAAATATGATATAATATCCGTGGAATACTAAAAAATAAGAGGAGTTTAATTAAATGATAAAAATTGAATTGAATCCCAAAAAACTATATGAAGCTTGCATACTTTCGTCATTAACTCATGCTGTAGCTGTAGGTATGTATCCTGAGCTTAATTATGAGCATTCTTGGGACAAAATTAACTATAGTATGAATGATTCTGAAGGTTGCAGAGCTACTATTACTTTTCACAAAGATTATATTATTGCAGTTTTTCAGGATAGTAGTTGTGTTCATACTGATGTAGATGCATTGGATTTTTTTGAAGGTGCTCCCAAAGAAATTATTGAACTTGCAAAAAAAGAAACATTGCAATATGTATTAGAAAATGTAGATGGGATTGTAAAGCCTGTAATAAGCACTGCATTTTGGGGTGACTGGAATGAACTTTATAGTGTAATTCCTTTTGATGAAATAGTGGATAAAGGTGCTCATATCATGACGGTCCAACTACTTCCTTTTAAGGAAGCGATGGAAGAGTGGAGTGACCATTATGATTTGGATGAAAGTCAAATTAAATTTATTAAACATTTGTTTGATAAAAAGATAAAAGAAAATACTTTTACTCTAAGTAATGATGATATACAATACTTGTATGGTGATGTTCAAGAATGTCTTATTTCTTTAAGAGAAATGAATATCTTGGTAAAATAATAGACATATAATTATATACTTAAAAGGATGAACTATGGCAAAAAAGATTTTTTTCGGTAATCATAAAGGTGGTGTAGGTAAGACCACTTCTGTTTTTCAAATAGGAATTAATTTAGCACAAAAACATAATAAAAAAGTTTTGTTGCTTGACCTTGACTCACAAGGTTCACTTAGTAAGATATGTGCACAATCACTTGGTATATCCCTTGAAAGTCTTTCATTGGAATACTCATTCAACTATCTTGTAGAGCTGTATATATTAGCTTACAGGAGATTTAGCAAGCTTGATATTTTAAAAAATAAGAGCGAGGATAAGGAAGTTGCAGGAATATTAAAAAAATCTATTTTAAAGACAAAGACAAAAAATCTGTACTTTATACCGACAAAAATAGATATAGTAAATGGTAGATTGAATGATATAGCTGAGCAAATTTCACGATTTTCAATGAGTATGGTAGGAATAGCAAAAATATTTCAAGATGTAGAAAAGATGGACGAGCATTTTGATTATATCTTAATTGACTGTCCTCCCGGAATAAATACACTTATACAATCTGTATTTTTAAAATCTGATTATTACATAATACCTACGATAGCTGACGATATAAGCAGCAGTGGTGTTACAGATTTTGTAAAATTAGTTGATAGAACTATATTACAATACACCTATGATTCTAATATAGGTGGGATTCTCCTTGAAAAAATCTTCGGTAAATCACCTCTTTTACTTGGGATTTTAGAAACTAAGCATAATATAATGTCAAGTAAAAAAACAGAACATTTATTGAGGGTATTAAACGAACAACTCCGTTTTAATAATATAAATATTAATGAAAACCCTAAAGATTATATGCTTAATTTTGATAATTCTGCTAAGTCATATATTTTTAATACTAAGATAAGAGATCTTAACAACATGACTGACAAGAATAACTACGGTATACCGTATCTAACATCATCTGCCCAGTCGCATCAAGAGTATGATGAAATAACAGAACATTTACTTAATATTTTGGAGAAGGCTTAAAATGAAAAACAGTGAAAAAATACTGAAAGACTTGATTAATATATATAGTCAACTTTATGAACATAGACAAATACTTAGCTGCGGAAAACTTTTTAAATATGATGTGAATTCCGTTGAAAAATTAACTGAATATATTTCAACTAATCCTACTTCTTTAAACTCAAATATCAAAACTTCACAAAAGTCAAAAAAATCTAAGAGCAATTTTACCGGAATTACTACAAAGGAAGAGTTTAAATTTTTCTATAATGAAAACTTGCTATATGAAAGAAATGATGATAAAAAAAGAGAAGCTATAATAAAAAAATACTCAAAAGCTGATTTTCAAGAGATGTTTCGTATTTTATTTGGTACTGAAACTAAGGGAACAAAAGATGATATTTTCTCAGATATACAATACTTTTATGATTCATTGGAACGTTCTAAAAGAATTTAATTTTTATTTTGTTACAAAATCTTAATTTAAAATTTAAAAATTTATGATAAAATTTACAAGTATTTTTATTTTAATTTTTAGGAGATTATTATGAATTTAAGTGTCAGTACCGTCCTTATGTGTTTTTTTGTTTTTTTTGCCAGAATATGTGATGTGAGCTTTATGTCTCTGCGTACCATACTTCTTACCAAGGGTATGCCTAAACTTGCTGCTGTATTTGGTTTTTTTGAGGTACTTATCTATATAGTTGTTTTAGGAAAGGTCATAGATTCTTTAAATGAACCTATATACTTAATTTTTTATGGATTAGGATTTTCTACAGGAAACTTTGTTGGTTCAAAAATAGAGAGTTTACTTGCGTTTGGAGATGCACAGATGAGAATAGTTCTGTCGTGCAACGAAGATACTAAAAATGCTGTAGACGAACTTAGGAATTTAGGATTTGGTGTTACCGTATTTAGAGGTGAAGGAAAAGACGGAGAAAAGGCAATGCTATTAATCAATCTTAAAAGAAAGAGAATTCAAGAAGTATATAATTATTTCAAGAAAAAGAATCTAAAAGCTTTTATATCTACAAATGACATCACATCTTATGCAGGTGGATATCAGGTACCTCCAAAGAGCGGTTTTATAAGTATGGTAAAAAAATAGATAAAAATAAGGGACTTGAAAATAATTTTTCAAAAGTCCCTTTTGTTTTGCCTAGTTTACTCTACAGTATAAGGCAACAATGCTACTATTCTTGCTCTTTTTATAGCGTTAGTAAGCTTTCTTTGTGCCTTTGCAGATGTTCCTGTCACTCTACGAGGAAGTATCTTTCCTCTTTCAGATATAAATTTTTTTAGAAGAGCAACATCTTTATAATCTATTTGATTAATCTTATCTCCAGCAAACGGATCCACTTTTTTTCTTCTTTTTCTGAACCCTAAATTTTGAGTTGCTTGTTTTTTATCAGCCATGGTACACCTCCATTCAATCTAAACTAAAACGGCACGTCATCATCTGACAATGCTCTGTATCCTTCGTCATCCAAGCCTTCAGGCATAAATTCATCTTGCGCTTGATTTTGCGAATATGATCCGCCTCCACCGGCATTAGCAGGTTTTTTGCTATCTCCCCAGTCGATAAATTTTACCTCTTCAGCTATTACTTCAACAGTATATCTCTTTACTCCGTCCTTATCTGTGTAGTTATTATTTTGTAGCCTTCCTTTTAGTGCTACAAGCCTACCTTTTTTAAGATAATTAGCACATGTTTCAGCTATTTTCCCCCACACGACAACGTTGAAAAAATCTGCAGTTATTTCAGCATCTTTTTTAGCAAAAGATCTGTCCACAGCTATTGAAAACCTTGTAACTGCAGTACCCGTAGATGCAATATACCTAAGCTCCGGATCCTTTGTAAGTCTTCCTATCATTATAACCGTATTCATAGTGTACTCTCCTATTTATTATCAGTTACATTGATAATCATATGACGGATAGCCTCATCCATTATTTTAAGATTTCTATCAAGTTCTTTCGGAACTTGAGGACCAGCCGTAAACTTAACAAGGACATAGTATCCATCAGTTAATTTTTGGATTTGATAAGCAAGTTTCTTATTTCCCCAAACATCAAAAACTTCTACTTCGCCATTTTCTTCAATGATACTTCTTAGTTTGTCTTGAATTTTTTGTTTAGTTTCATCATCTGAATCAGTTCTCAAAATATAAATTAGTTCATATTTTTTCACTTTTAGTTCACCTCCCTCGGACTATTGACTCTCTATAAAAGAGAGTAGAAAGTGCAATATAAAATTACAACGTCTTATGATAACATAATTTATATATAATTTCAAGCATTAATTTTGAATAATCCAATTTAAAAGGGTAGAAGATATCTTCTACCCAAATTATTTTTTATTTTATAAGTAATGCTGAAGTAATCTTAGAGTCTTAATCTTCTATTATATATTTAGCCAGACTCTTCTTTGCTTCTTCGTCTTGTATAGTTGCAGAAACTATAACTTCTGTTTCAGTTCTATTAGCTATCTTTTCAACTTTTTCCAAGAAAGGTAAAAGTTTATCTTCTCCTACATTTACTATCTTTAATATACCGTCAATATATATTTTTTGTATATCATAATTTGCTGATGTAAGACCACAGATAAAGCCGTACATTGAATCAAAACCTGACAGTTGGAATTCATCAGTAGATACAAATCTTATCTTACTGTTAAGTAATTTTGAATGTTTGTCTGTACTTTCAATATACACAAAAGTACCTCTTACATTTTCAATTTCCTTATTTGCTTTTTCAATCATAATTTTTGTTTTTCCGCTTCCTGCACTTCCTGCTAACAGTTTAACCATTACTTAGTCCTCCTTATAATTATCAGTTATGGAATAACATAACTACCCTACTCTTAGATAAAAATATCTAAAAGAGCTTTTTGTTTTTATTATTTTTATTTTAAAATCTCTTTAAGAATTTTATTTACATTATATTATCATATTTGAAGTCTTTTTTCTATAGTTATTTGTTAATATTTTTTATATTTTCTATATCTTCTTCTTCTATTTCTTCTTATATTAATAAATCTAATAGTAAAAGCTAAAATTACTAAAAACAGAAGAATTGCAATAATAACTATAACTTTATGAATGAATGAGCCCTGATTTGCAAAAAGACTCTTAAGGTATTTCAAAGTGAATATAGACTCTACATCATTTAAAGCTATCAAATCATAGTAGTCAGTTTCACCATCAATGCTGATTCCCAAACTACCTATCTTATCGCCTTTTTTTATTGGTAATTTTAATTCATTTAACTTGACAGTTTTTTCAAATTCCGGACTCGTTCCTTTTTTCATCAAATTTGAAACATCTTGCATTATAGAATATTCCACTTTTTCTTGTATGGAGTTTTTTATATTTTCGCTACCCAGTACTTCACCTGCTGTTATTATATTTTGAACGCTGAAATTATCAAATCCATAATCCAATATAATCCTTGAATCTCTATACATCTCGAAACCGTTGGAATTGTATACTACACTGATGAGCCTCATGTCATTTTTAATACCGCTTGCTACCAAACAGTTACCCCCTTCAAGGGTGTACCCTGTCTTTATTCCATCTATAATATCGTACTTAATAGGAATATATTGATTTTTATATATTATCTCTGATTTTGACCACAAGAATCTATTTGTGTTGTTATATATTCTCTTTTCAGGAGTCTTAGGTGTTTCAGGTAATATAAGAGAGCTTTGACCAACTATCTTTCTAAATTCATCATTTTTCATAGCCTCTCTTGCCATTATAGCCATATCATAAGCCGTCGTATAATGATTATCATCATGAAGTCCGTGAGGATTGACAAAGTGCGTATTTGTTGCTCCAAGCTCTATAGCCCTTTGATTCATCAATTGAACGAAAGAATCTACGGAACCTGATATCTCCATGGCTAAGAGTACACAGACATCATTTGCAGAGTGTATAAGTACAGCTTGAATAAGTTCTCTTACAGTAAATGTCTCACCAGGCAAAAGATACATAGAACTTCCATCTACTAATTGAAAATCTTCAGGAACTGTAATAGATTTTTCTAAATCTAAATTCTCTATCGCAAGAAGAGCTGTTACTATTTTCGTAGTTGAAGCAGGATAAGCTTTTTGCTTAGCATTTTTATCAAACAGTATCTTTCCCGTTTCGCTTTCAATAACTACAGCAGACTTGCAGACTATATCACTTGGCTTTATATCATAAGCTTCTCCATAATATGTATTACCACAAAAAAATATCAATATGATTAGCATAATTATAATATTTTTAATCTTCGGCATTAACTTCCTCCTCTTTCAGTCCTTTGTCTGTATCTTTATTAAATTCGGGTAGTTCATTTAAAGAAGAAAGCCCCATATATTTCAGAAATAAATCTGTTGTCTTATATAACACAGGTCTGCCTACTGTATCAAGTCTTGCACTTTCCTCTATAAGATTTGCCTCAATTAATCTTGATATTGTTGTATCCGATTTTACTCCCTTTATCTTTTCTATAAAAGATTTTGTAACAGGTTGGTTGTAAGCTATTATAGATAGTGTTTCCATAGCTGACTGAGTCAGACTTTTCTTTTTTGTCACAGTTATTACTTTTTCTATATATCTAAAGTTTTCTTTTTTTGTAAGCAGTTGATACTTATCTTCTATTTTTAATATTTGCAAACCGCAACTTTTTTCTGTGTATTTTTGAGTCAACAATTCAATTATATGAACTACATATTCCCTATCAATAAAAATATCATTTAGGCTGAATAGATCAACTATTTCTTTTACATCTACCGGATCAGAAAAGGTAAATAAATAAGACTCTACTATAGACATTGCTTTTTCATCATCAAAAAAACTCATACCTTCTCCTATTTCCATTCCAGTTACTAAAGCTTATTATTTTATTTAAATCTACTCTTGTAATCCCTAAATTAAATATAGTAAATTTTAGCTCTATATTTTAAATCACATTTATAATACATGAATTATAATAATATTTAAAATTTAAATCTAACTTTAAATAAAAAAAATGTCAAATATAAATTCTATACCGTATGATTATATCATATTTTTTGCATTTTTGAAATATAAAATACCTTATTTAATCCTTAGACCTGTAAATATCACAAAAAAAGCTCATCAAAAATTCAATGAGCTTAATTTAAAACTTCTTTTATAACTATTTCTATCATTTTACTTTTTTTAGACTATTAAAAATAGAATATTAAAAACTCTATTTATAAAAAATTTTATTTTCCATTAATATAACTTCTCTAAGGAAATATTTAAAATGATTTAAATAGACTATAGCATAAGTTGAGTATTAAAATCTAATAACATAACTATAAAACTCTAAGCTTTTAAAAATTACCGCTTACATTCCATATTTCTTTTGCATATCTTTTTATTGTTTCATCAGAAGAAAATACTCCGGCATTTGCAGTATTTATAAGCGACATTCTATTCCATACCTTTCTGTCTTTATACATGCGTCTTATATTTCTTGATGCCTCTCTATAAGAATGGAAATCCTTCAATATAAAATATCTGTCATTTTCTTTGAGCAGTGAATCATATAAGTCTATACCATCATAGCCAAGATAAGGTAAAAATCCATTTACCAAAGAATCAACTACCATCTTAATATCAGAATCATTTTGATAAATATCTGAAGCATTGTAGTGAACAGCTCCACTTTGCAAATCAAGTACCTCTTGCTTATTTAATCCAAAGATAACAATATTGTCATCTCCTACCTGATCCTTAATTTCTATATTAGCTCCGTCAAGTGTAGCAAGTGTTATTGCTCCGTTAAGCATGAACTTCATATTTGATGTTCCTGATGCTTCTTTTGTAGCTGTTGAAATCTGTTCACTGACATTTGTAGCCGGAATTATCCTTTCAGCAAGAGATACGTTGTAATTCGGAATAAAAAATATCTTTATTTTTCCATTTACTCTTGGATCAGTATTGATATGATAAGCCAAGGAATTGATAAATTTAATTACCTTTTTAGCTCTATGGTATGAGCTTGCTGCCTTACCTCCAAATATAAATGTTGTAGGTTGCACCTTGAAATCAGGCTCCCTAAGTATTCTATGATACAAAAGCAAGATATTAAGTGCATTTAGCAACTGACGTTTATACTCATGTATTCTTTTTATCTGAACATCATAGATAGATTTTGGATCTATGTCAAAATTGTATTTTTGTTTTATAAAGTTTGAAAAATTCTCTTTGTTAATATTTTTTACTCTTTCTATCCTGTCAAGCATATTACTGTCATCTTTAAAATCATTAAGTTTTGCTAAATCTAAAGGATTATGTCTCCAAGATTTGCCTATTGAATCATCTAACAATTTACTTAGCTCAGGATTACAAGATTCTATCCATCTTCTATAAGATATACCGTTTGTCTTGTTATTGAATCTCTCAGGGAATAAGAAGTGTAAATCCTTCATAACTTCCGTTTCCAACAACTCTGTATGAAGTTTAGCTACACCATTTATAGAATGCGACATTATAACTGACAGATTTGCCATTCTAACGTATCCGTCTCTTATTATTGATATATTTCTAAGTTGTTCTTCATTTAATTGTCCTGCATACTGTTCATTAAATCTTCGGTCAAGTTCTTCAAGTATCATATATATTCTTGGAAGTAAATTCTTGAAAAAATGAGCCGGCCATTTTTCAAGAGCTTCCTGCATTATAGTATGATTTGTATAGCTTACAGTTTTTATTGTTATATCAATAGCATCTTCCCATTCAAGACCTTCTTCGTCAAGAAGTATTCTCATTAGTTCAGGGATACAAAGTGCAGGATGAGTGTCATTAATATGCACTGCTACTTTATTTGCAAAATCAGTTATAGAAAGCTTCTTTTTCTTAAAGTCTTTTACTATTCTTTGTAAACCAGCAGAAACAAAAAAGTATTCTTGTTTTAATCTAAGCAGCTTACCTTCATCAGTAGAGTCATCAGGATAAAGTACATTGGTAATTTTTTGTATCTCTAACTTTTTTTCCTCTAGTTTACTGTACTCTATTGAGTTTAACTGACTGTCATCCAAAGATAATTCAGCTGACCATAGTCTAAGGGTATTTACAGTTTTTCCGTCATTTCCTATTAGTGGAGTGTCGTATGGTACTGCATGCACTATTTCATAACCTTCATGGACAGGTTTGAAATTAGTATCCATTCTTACAGTACCACCGAACTTTACAACTTCCATTCTCTTTTCTTTTCTTATTTCCCACGGATTTTTATTTCTAAGCCAATCATCTGGCCACTCTACCTGATTGCCATCTATAAATCTTTGCTCAAACATACCGTAATTGTATCTTATACCGTTTCCATTTACAGCAAGCCCCAAACAGGCACATGAATCCATAAAACATGCAGCCAGTCTTCCAAGCCCCCCATTTCCAAGGCCAGGCTCCCTTTCCTCCTCGAGTATGTCGTCAAGAGAAAATCCGAACTCCTTTAAGATATCTTTTACTACTTTTAGAGCATCTAACTTTATCAATGTTTCCTTTAAAAGCTTGCCTACCATAAATTCCATAGAAAAATAATATACCTGCTTTTCAAGGTTGTCCTTTATTCTATCCTTATTTGCTATCCATGTATCAGCTATATAATACCTTATAGTTTTTGCAAGAGATTGATATACCTCAGATGCTGATACCGTATCCAAGGATTGGGAGTGATCTTTTTGTATCTGTTCTATTAAGTCTTTTTTGAACTGTTCTTTTTCTATTTGCATACTTCCTCCTGAAAGCAAATTAGTCTGTTCTCCTAATAATTATTACTGAAGTTTTTGTATACCCTGTCAGAATAAAAATAAACTTTTACATATTATTTTAAAAATCGATTTTTATTTATATTTTTTTATGTTATAATTTCCCAATAGAATTTAATTTTTTTATTACATACATCAATTGATGTTTTGATATTTTCTCGATACTATTGTTGAATTTTTATCTATATATTTTTATTTTACTTATTAGGAATGATATTTCATGAAAGATATTAAATTAAAAAGAATTCACGTATCGGTTGTTTTGTTTATCATTATGCTTATTATACGACTGATAAATCCTAACGAAAAAGGTTTGCAAGGAATAGTCTATATTTCAAATTTCATTATTATTTCCACACTCTTGCTTATGTGGATAATCTCTATACAACGTAGAATAATACTACCTAAGACAAGAAGCTTATTTTTATGCATAGGTATACTGTTGCTATATTGGTCATTTGCTCGTACTATAAGATATACAGTATTTTATGGTGATATTCCGGCTATGATATTAGTATGGTACAGTTACTATTTCGCTATAATACTCATACCTCTTTTTGGATTCTATATATCAGTTTCTATGGATAAAAGCGAACATTACAATCTTCCAATAAGTTTAAAATTGCTTTTATTACCGGCATTTATTTTAATAGCATTAGTATTTACAAACAATAGACATTCGTTAATGTTCATAATTACAAAGTATGACCTCTTAAACAGAGTATATAAATACGGAAAAGTATACTATATGGTTGCTTTTTGGGTTTTATTCTTACTACTTCTTACTCTATATATCTTATTTGAAAAATGTATTCTTAATAAAAAAACTGATAAGATTATTTTACCATTTATAATAATACTTTCAGGAATATCTTACACGATTTTTTTCAATTATAATCACAACCACTTTATTATAAAACTTATAGATTTAAATACAGCATTTACATTTTTTTATGTTGCCTTTTGGGAGTCTTGTATATCTCGGGGCTTAATACAATCCAATACACTGTACAAGGAGTTTTTTACTTATTCAAAACAAGATACTTCTATTATTGATTATCATGCTAATGTCAAATATTGCTCATCTCCGCTAACTTCACCGGATAGAAAAATAATTGATGAACTCATACTTAACGGAAAGTATATATTAAAAAATAATAGGCAGTATAATATTCAAAGCATAAGCGGTGGATATGTTATATGGCAGGAAGAGATGTCTGAAGTAATTAAAATGCTTGCAAAATTAAGTATAATAAATGAAGAACTCAAAAACGACATTAGCCTTATACAAACAAAAATGGAAGTTCAATCGAAAAAAGCTGCTTTTGAAGAACGCATTCGTATATATGATTTAATTAATACCAAAACTAAAAATCAAATCAATTCAATCAAGAAAGATATATCGGCTATTTCAAAACATGAAGAAAATATAGCTTTATGGAAAAAAATAAATTTTACTGCTATCTATGTAAAACGTTGCAGCAGTATGATACTTATATCTCAAGACATGACTCAAAAAGCACCTCAAAATTTTGAACTTCATTTTCAGGAAACAGTCAATTACTTAAAAGATAATGGTGTCAGTTGTTCTATAAAAAATACTATAGATACTGACATAGACTTTGATACTGTATTGGTCATCTATGAACTGATGTATTATTTTATTGAACCTATTTTCTTTGACATTAACTATCTATATATTTTTCTATCTTCAAAAGAAGATATTTATGTTGTAAAATTTATAAGCGATGTTAATGTAGCAAAGTTAATAGATCCGGAATTTTTCTCACAATTTTCTTGCAACATTAACTCTGATGAAGATTTATTTATTATGACAGTTGAAGTAGACAGGAGGAAATACCATGTATAACTTGTATTACAACCAAAATATACAAAGGTTTTTACTCATTCTATATCTTTTGTCTATAATTTTGGAAATAATCTATCTTATTTTAAATAATATGTACAAAAGGAAGATAAGGGATTTTATAATAGTTTCTTTATTGATTTTTATAAGTAGCAGTCAAATATTGGATATATCAAAAATGTTACAAAATTCTGAACTAAATTTTGATAACAAAGTTTTTTTTAGACCTGTAATACACTGGAACAACTTATTTTCTATAGTATTACTTCTACTAATTTACATTGTCTGCATTTTTCACATTATAAATTCACTAATAAGCTACAAAAACGAAATAAAAAGCAGCTCTATAAAAGAAGCTTTTGACAATCTTCCTTCAGCAATAAGCATAATAAATTCAGGAAATATACCACTTTTGATAAACAAGAAAATGTATCATCTAATTTATATGATAACTGAAGAATACAGCCCTAATGTTCAAGAAATAGTAAACATAGTTGAAAACAAGCTAAATCATCCTAATGTTAAGTTCCTTGAGAATAGAAACGATTTTATAATTCAACTTAAAAACGGTGAGATATACAAATTTAATAAATCATTTTTAGAAATAGAAGGTCAGTTGTATACACAAATTTTTTTTAGCGACATTACAAGAGCCTACAATCTTTCCATTGAATTAGAAGATAAAAATACAGCTCTTGAAAATCAGAAAAAACAATTGACTTCTCTCCTAGACGATATAGTAAATATAAAAAAAGAAGAAGAAATATTAATGCAAAAAATGTATATTCATGCCAAACTTGGCGAAATAATAGTTGCTACAAACTTATATATGAGAGAAAGAAAAAACCAGAAATACTGTCTAAATCTATGGGAAGATTTACTTATAAGGCTAAGCGCCCCTATTGAAACAAATAACGAGGACACTAACTTGAGTCAACTTATAGACGCATCAAATGCCATGGGATGTGAAATTAACATCAGTGGAAATTTACCTGAAGATAAAGATATGTCCTATCTTATAATAACAGCTATGAGAGTTGCAGTTACCAATGCAGTAAAGCATGCAAATGCCACTGTTATAAATGTGGAAATCCAAAATGAAGATGATAATAATGTACTTATAACAATCTCTGATAACTCTAATAAAGTCACAACTTCAATAGAAGAAGGTGGAGGACTGAAAGATTTAAGAACTAAAATAGAAAAAGCTGGAGGGAGGTTTGAAATATTATGCAATCAGAAAGTAACTCTAATTATAAGTCTACCGATAAAGTCAATATACTTTTAGTAGAAGACCAAAAGATAGTGCAAAAGATGCTTGAGAGTATAATAGAGAAAAATGACAGATACAACCTTGTATCTTCTATTGAAAATGCAGCTTTATCAGAGATGTATTGTGCAAAAGGCAATGTGGATTTAATAATAATGGATATTTTTACCTATCAAAGAGAAAGTGGACTGGATGCAGCCAAAAAGATAAAGTCATATTATCCTAATATAAAAATAATCATTGTGACTTCAATGCCTGACTATAGTTTTATAGATAAAGCTAAAGAATATGGCTGCGAAGGATTTTGGTATAAGGATGGAGATATAGAAGAGTTTTCAACTATCATTGAAAAAATATTAAGTGGAAAAAAAATATTTCCTACTTCAACTCCTATACTTAAAATAGGACTTGCAAATAGTGACGAATTTACAAAAAAGGAACTTGAAGTTTTGAAAGAAATGATAAACGGATACTCTCCTAAGGAAATATGCGAAAGACTTAATATTGCAAAAAGTACTTTCAACTATCATGTTAATAATTTACTTTTTAAAACAGGATATGACAATAAACTCAAGCTAATCATTGATGTAACCGACAAAAAGCTAATCATACCAGGATTTTAGTATCATTAAATTATAAAATCAATAGCTATTATTTACTCAATTTAGTTAGGTCTATTTTTCATTTTTTTACTTGACTACATTACAGTTATATGGTATGATTTTAAATATAACAAAATCAACGTCTTAAGCGAATTTACTCTGCTTTTTTTTGGCGTTGGATAAGTGCAATTATATAATTTTGTTTGCTAAATTTATCTTCTTTTGGGGGGTTTTGTGCGAACAAACGGAAAACGTATATATTTTTCCCCTTTTTTACCATATAAAGGCTCTACTTTGTTTTGTAATGAACAAAAGAAACTATTCCTTTAATATGTACAAGTTTAAAAAATATATACTTATTTCAAACTATTATTTATTATATTTGTAGAAAGAGGTAACTAATGAAAAGGTTGAAAAAAACTTTACTTGCTGCTTTGGCAGTTGTTGCTGCCGTTTCAATGCTGACTGCATGTGGTGGCGGAAGTAATAATTCAGGTGAGAAACCTGCTGAAAATAAGAACCAAACAGAAACAAAGACTGATGCTGCTAAAGGCTCAGGCAAAATTTATTATTTGAACTTCAAGCCTGAAGTTGAAGAAACATGGAAAAAGATAGCTGAAGAATACAAGAAAGAAACAGGCGTAGATATGAAGGTTGTAACTGCTGCAAGTGGTCAATACGAACCTACACTTAAGGCTGAAATAACAAAAGACGATGCTCCTACTCTTTTCCAAATAAACGGACCTATAGGCTACCAAAACTGGAAAGATTATACGCTTGATCTTAAAGATTCTGAATTGTACAAACACCTTATAAATAAGGATTTGGCAGTAACAAGTGATGGCGGAGTATATGGTATACCTTATGTGGTTGAAGGATACGGAATAATATACAACAACGCTATAATGCAAAAATACATTGCACTTCCTAATGCAAAGATAAAGAATGTTTCTGAAATTAATAACTTTGCAAAATTAAAAGAAGTAGTTGAAGATATGCAAGCAAAAAAATCTGAGCTTGGTATAGACGGTGTATTTGCTTCAACTTCACTTTCTCCTGGAGAAGACTGGAGATGGCAAACTCACCTTGCAAACCTACCTATATTCTATGAATACAGAGATAATAAGACAAAGGATATGGCAGAAGTCCAATTCAAATATGCTGACAATTATAAGAACATATTTGACCTTTATGTAGCAAACTCTACTGTAGATCCTAAGTCACTCACTTCAAAGACTGTATCAGACTCAATGTCTGAATTTGCACTTGGAAAAGCTGCAATGATACAAAACGGTAACTGGGCTTGGAGCCAAATATCAGGTGTAAATGGAAACGTAGTAAAGGCTGAAGATATCAAATTCTTACCTATATACACAGGTGTAAGTGGAGAAGAAAAACAAGGTCTTTGTATAGGAACAGAAAACTTCTTCTCAATAAACTCAAAGACTACTCCTGAAAATCAAAAAGCAGCTCTTGACTTTATCAACTGGCTATTTACAAGCGAAAAAGGTAAGACTTTTGTAACAAAGGATCTTGGATTTATCACTCCTTTTGATACATTCAAAGCTGAAGAAGCTCCAAATGATCCACTTGCAAAAGAAGTTGTGGCTTATATGTCAAATAAAGATTTGTACAATGTTGACTGGAACTTCACATCATTCCCAAGCCAAACATTTAAAGACAGCTTTGGACAAGCTCTTGGACAATATACTGCAGGTGCTATGACATTTGACGAAGTAAAAAATCTTTTTGTACAATATTGGGCAGAACAAAAGAAGGGTGCACAATAATCATTCTTAATACAAGGGAGGCTTAGCCTCCTTTTTTTGAAATAGGAGAACAGTTATGGAAAAAGCTCTAAAAAAATATTTTCCGTTTTTTGTCTTACCTACTCTTATTGCATTTGTTACAGTATTTTTATTTCCTTTCATACTTGGTGTTTGGTTATCATTCACAAAATTCACTACTATCTTCAATGCAAAATTTGTAGGTTTTTCAAACTATATAACTGCATTTTCAAGCAGTCAAAAATTTCTTCGAGCATTCGGATTTACAACAATCTTTACTATAGTAAGCGTAATAACTATCAATGTGATTGCCTTTTCAATAGCTCTTATACTAACAAGAGGCATTAAAGGCACAAATCTTTTTAGAACAGTCTTTTTCATGCCTAACTTGATAGGCGGTATAGTTCTTGGTTATACATGGCAGGTAATGCTAAACTCAATTTTGCTTAAATTAATAAATCAAGGCCTTCTTTCCAGCGAGAAATTAGGATTTTGGGGACTTGTTATCCTTATGAACTGGCAGTTGGTTGGTTATATGATGGTAATTTATATAGCAGGACTTCAAAATGTGCCACCAAGCCTAATAGAAGCTGCTGAAATTGACGGTGCATCTAAGTGGACAATACTTAAGAATGTAACCATTCCTATGGTAATGCCGTCAATAACAATATGTACTTTCTTATCACTAACCAACAGTTTCAAACTATATGACCAAAACTTGGCTCTTACAGCAGGTGCTCCACTTGATAAGACAGAGATGCTTGCTATGAACATAGTTAAGACTATGTTCTCAAGAGTAGGTTTTGAAGGTGTAGGACAGGCAAAGGCTGTAGTATTTTTTATAATAGTAGCAATAATAGCTTACGTTCAATTGAGATTTACAAGAAATAAGGAGGTGGAAGAATAATGAAAGAAAAGACTATTGACAGAATTTTATTTGTAATATTATTAGTTTTATTGATAATTTTTCTTTTTCCTATTGCGTTTATAGTGATAAATTCTTTAAAAGGAAAATTCTTCATAAGTGATTCACCTTTTTCACTACCTGATGCAAAAACATTTGTAGGTCTTGAAAATTATTCTACAGGTCTTGAAAAAACAGGATTTTTTGTAGCAATAGGCTGGTCTTTTTTCATTACCATCTTATCTGTCGGTGTAATAGTATTGTTTTCAGCAATGACAGCATACTATCTCACAAGAGTTAAAAATAAACTTACGCAGGTAATATATTATCTGTTTGTATTTTCAATGATAGTTCCTTTTCAAATGGTTATGTTTCCAACTATAAAGGTAGCTGATACACTACATTTGAACAATCCTGTAGGAATGATATTCTTATATCTTGGATTCGGCTCCGGGCTTTCAGTATTTATGTTCAGTGGATTTATCAAATCAATACCTATAGAAATTGAAGAGGCTTCTATGATTGACGGTTGTAGCCCTATAAAGCACTTCTTCTATATAATATTTCCAATCCTTAAACCTACAGCTATAACTGTAGCCATACTTAATGCTATGTGGGTATGGAACGACTACCTACTCCCATATCTTGTAATGGGTGTAAGCACAAACTACAAGACAGTACCAGTAGTAGTACAGATGTTGGTCGGCAGTAACGGTAACAGAGATATGGGTGCAATGATGGCAATGCTTGTACTTGGTATAGTTCCTATAATAGTATTCTATTTGTCGGTACAAAAACATATAATCAAGGGTGTTGCTGCTGGAGCTGTAAAAGGCTAAAAGCATTTTGAATTAAAGAATTACTGGCAAGTTCTTTTATCTTGCCCTAATGTTAGAAAGAGGTAAAAAATATGAGATTATCAGGGATATTGATGTCAATATCTTCTTTGCCGTCTGACTATGGTATAGGCGATTTTGGAAGGGATGCTTATGAATTTGTAGACATATCTCATGATATGGGTTTTAAAATTTGGCAATTGCTACCGCTCAATCCTTTAGGTTATGGAAATTCACCTTATCAACCCTACTCTTCATTTGCAGGTGAAGAATTATATATAAGTCCATATCTTTTGTATGAAGACGGATTGTTAGACAAATTACCAGACAAGATTAAACAGACAAATACTATAGATTATCTAAAGGTAAGAAAATACAAGGGCAAAATTTTAAAAGAGGCATATAATAATTTTAAAAAGAAAAAATTATATGAAGAAAAATCATATATAGATTTTTTAAATTTTGACTTTGTATACAACTATGCAGTATTCATGACTTTTAAAAAATTCAATAATCTGCAATGTTGGAACAACTGGGATTTAGATATGAAAAATTGGATAAAGGACAAAAAAGCCGATTTATCTAAATTCAAAGATGATATAAATTATGAAATTTTCATCCAATACATCTTTTATACTCAGTGGATGAAGTTGAAAAAATACGCCAACAACAAAGGACTTAAGATTATGGGAGATATCCCTATTTATGTAGGTTTGGACAGCTTGGATGTATGGCAAAACCAAAAATCATTTATGCTTAATAAAAATGGAAATCCTAAATTCATAGCCGGAGTACCTCCTGACTGTTTTTCCAAAAAAGGTCAAAGATGGGGTAATCCTTTATATGATTGGGATTATCTTAAAGAACATAACTTTGATTTTTGGATTAAAAGACTTGACTACAGTTCAAAACTCTATGATATATTAAGAATAGATCACTTTAGAGGATTTGACACTTATTGGAAGATAAATGCAAGAAATAAAACTGCAATTAAAGGTCAGTGGATAGAAGCGCCTGGATACGAACTTTTCAAGCTGATACAAAAAAAATTTCCACATCTTGAAATAGTAGCTGAAGACCTTGGAGATTTGAGAAAAGAAGGCGCAAAACTTAGAGATGATTTTAATCTCAAGGGTATGAAAATCTTACAATTTGTATTTGAGCCAAAAGAAACAAATAATAATTTTGAAGACAAGAAAAACTTGATTATTTATACAGGAACTCATGATAACCAAACAGTTGTAGGCTTTTATCAAAGTAAGGATAAGGATGAGCAAAAAGAAATAGTTGAGTATTTTCAAAAACATAACTATGATACAAAGGATATCGCTTCAGGCTTTGTACAGATGTGTCTAGAGTCCATAGCTGACTATGCAATACTTCCAGTACAGGATATTATGGGTTTGGATGACAGCTGCAGGATGAATACTCCAGGTACATTAGGAGACCACAACTGGACATTTAAACTTACTGATTTTAAAGAATTTAAGAAAAGAACTGGTTATATCCACACTCTCTTAGAAAAAACAAATAGATTATAAGGAG
This sequence comes from uncultured Peptostreptococcaceae bacterium, assembly GCA_963521605.1. GTDB lineage: Bacteria > Bacillota > Clostridia > Peptostreptococcales > Filifactoraceae > Peptoanaerobacter. Next base: position 245,629 of record CAUQVF010000001.1, read on the forward strand.
GAGAAATGGCAAGTCTATCACTAAAAAATATAAACAAGATATATCCGGACGGAAATCATGTTGTAAAAGATTTTAATATGGAAATAGAAGACAAGGAGTTTATAATCTTTGTCGGACCTTCAGGTTGTGGAAAATCTACAACTCTAAGAATGATAGCCGGCCTTGAGGAAATTTCATCCGGTGAACTGAAGATAGATGATAAGGTAGTAAATGACGTAGAACCTAAAGACAGAGATATAGCCATGGTATTCCAAAACTATGCCCTATATCCACACATGAACGTCTTTGACAATATGGCATTTGGTCTTAAGATAAGAAAAGTGCCTAAGGATGAGATAGAAAAGAAAGTTACTGAAGTAGCAAAGATATTAGATATAGATAAATACTTGTACAAAAAACCTAAGGCACTTTCAGGTGGACAAAGACAAAGGGTTGCCATGGGAAGAGCAATAGTAAGAAATCCAAAGGTATTTTTGATGGATGAACCTCTGTCAAACCTTGACGCAAAGTTGAGAGTACAAATGCGTATAGAAATTTCCAAGTTGCATCAAAGACTTGGAGCTACAATCATCTATGTAACGCACGACCAAACAGAGGCTATGACACTTGGTAGCAGAATAGTTGTAATGAAAGATGGTATAGTACAACAAATTGCGTCACCGCAAGAGTTGCATGACCATCCCGATAATTTATTTGTAGCAGGATTTATAGGTTCTCCTCAAATGAATTTCATTGATGTAACTGTAACTGAGAAAAATGGAGATGTTTATTTGAAAAATACCGTTCTTGATGTTAAACTACCTGAACCTAAGGCGTCAATTTTAAAGGAAAAGGGATATATCGGTAAAACAGTTGTAATGGGAATAAGACCCGAAAACATCCATGATGAACCAGTATTTATCAATGCAAGTGATCAAAGTAGTGTCATAGACATGGAAATAAAGGTATACGAGATGATGGGTGCAGAAGTGTTCTTATACTTTGATATAGAAGATGTAAACTTTACTGCCAGAGTCAATCCACGTACGGGTGCAAGAGTAGGAAGCATTGTAAAATTTGCTCTTGATACTAATAAAATACATGTATTTGATAAAGAAACACAAAAAGCTATAGTTCACTAAAATTAAATCCATAGACATACTTTATGTTTATGGATTTTTTATTTTTCTTGATTTTTAGTTAAATTAATTGTAAAATCAATATGTTATAAACTAATGCTCTTATCTGTTTAATCAATAGATAATCCTCATAAATAATTTTAAAAAATAGCATATGATTTATGGCTTGACTATAAATAAAGTAAAAATATTTTGTTGATTATGCTATTAAATTTTAACACAATAATATAATTTAAAGAAAAGTTAGAATATTTTTGACTATTTTCAAAAAGCTTGTTTTACACATATTATAATAAATATTTATATGCAGTTATAATGATTTAGTCAAATAAAAAAATATTTAAATATAATTAACTTAGGATTCTTAAAAAAGGAGAACAATAATGAGTCAAATTTCTGAATTGGACAAGTACTCAGTCTTTAAATATTTTGAAGAAATTTCTAAAATACCAAGAAAATCTGGAGATATGGATAGAATTAGCAATTTTTTAGTTGAGTTCGCCAAAGATAACGACCTTGACTTTATACAAGAAAGGTGTAAGAATGTATTAATAAGAAAAAAAGCTACTAAAGGATATGAACATATAGAGCCTGTTCTTCTACAAGGACATATAGATATGGTATGCGAAAAAAATGCAGACTCAACACATGACTTTGATAATGACCCTATAAAACTAATAGTTAAGGATGACTATGTCTATGCGGATAATACTACGCTTGGTGCTGATAACGGAATTGCTGTTGCTTATATGATGGCATTGCTTACAGCAAAAGATGTAAAACACCCTGCAATAGAGGCTTTATTTACTGTAGATGAAGAAACTACTATGCTTGGAGCATTTGAAACAGCAGAGCAAAATCTGAGAGCAAAGTATATGATAAATCTTGATATGGAATGTGATGACGAACTGTTACTCAGTAGCGCAGGAGGTTGCGATACCTTACTTTCCTTACCAGTTGAATACACCCCTGTAGGCGGAAAATTTCTTACAGCAAATATCAAAGTCCACGGACTTAAAGGAGGTCATTCAGGAGGAGATATAAATAAAAACAGAGGCAACTCCATACAGATAATGGGAAGAATATTGTATGAGCTAAATAAAAGAGCGGAATTTGAAATAGAAAGTATAAATGGTGGCTCCAAAGTCAATGCAATACCAAGAGAATGTGAATGTGTAATGGTCTTTGATAAAGCTGAAAAATCAGCAATTGAAGATATAATAAAATTTGTTGAAAGAGAAATAAAAGACGAACTCAAGGAAGTAGATGAAGATTTCAAACTTCAGCTATGCCATAATAATGAAAAAATTGAAAAGGTGTTCAACTATGCTACAAGACAAAAACTGATAAATGCTCTTATGATATACACAAGCGGTGTTATGCAAATGAGTTTGGAGATCCAAGACCTTGTAGATACATCTAACAATCTTGGAATTATTACTACTGATGAGAAAAACAGGAAAATTGCCTTCCACTGCGGAGTAAGAAGCTGCATAGACAGTCAGGTACTTTATATAGCTAAGAAACACGAAGCTCTTGCAAATATCTTAAACGCTGATATTGATATTTTTTCCGTATATCCTGGTTGGAGATATAAAGAAACTAAATTCAGCAACTTGGTCGCTGAAACATTTGAAAAAATGTACTCAAAGCCTATGAAGAAAAAGGCTGCACACGCCGGAGTCGAATGCGGGATTTTCTGCAAAAAAATGCCTTACCTTGACATAGTCTCTATTGGCCCTACTATGTATGAAGTCCACACACCTGATGAACATGTCAGTATAAGCTCTGCTGTCAGGACTTATGAATTCTTAGTTAAAATCTTGGAAAATATGATTGATTTGAACAAACAAATTCTTTAATGCTAAAAAGGGAAGTATAGGCTATACGCTTTTTACTTCCTTAAATTTTTTTATTTATTTTTTATTCTTAACACTATATTTTTACATCATCAGTCATTAGATTGGCTATGTGTCTTGGAATCATAGACACCTGCATTGACATATCAACATAATAGTTTTTATCAATACACTCATTCCAATATTCGATATGCTTTTTATCTATCCAAGATTCGGATTCTTCCAAAGTTATGCCGTTTTCCCCTTGAATAGAATACCAATAAAGGTACTCAGCTTCATCACATTTTTCTCTGAAAATAGTTTCAACATACATCTTTTCTCCATCTAAAGTAAGTAAGACGTCATCCATATTATCATTTAAAAAATTCATCCACTCATCAACTATTTGAGACTTACCATCTTTGATGCGAAATCGAGTTAATTCTATATTCATGATGTCATCTCCCTAAGTTCAATATTTTAAGACTATTGTCAAATTGCCATCTTATTAATTTATCATATCTTTCCTGTTTCAATCAGTCTTTCTTCCATCTCTTTCTTAGACATCAGATTTTTTAGCCCAATAATATGTACTCCTAATGACTTGGCGTCTTCAAACATATCTACAAAATAAAGCGGACAAAATACAATATCGTACTCTTTAGCAATATTCTTCCCCTCTGATAAAGTACAGTGATATATCTTCCCTACATCAACATTAAGTGACTGAACAACTTTATCCAAATTAATTTTCATCATTAGACTTGTTCCAGAGCCATTAACACAACATAGCAATATATTCAACATTATAAAATCTCCTTAAATATAAAATCTTTGATTTTGAATTATATCATAATTTTTATTTTTTTTCACCTAAATTTCGAGATATTTACCCCCAAAAAAGTATATTTTCATAATAAACTTATACAACGTAATAAATAAAACAGTATTCTTACTAAGCAAAATATATTCTATAAAAAGGATTTATCTATAGATAATATCTACATTATATAGCTTATAAATATCTAAATTGACTTGACATAAGAACTATAATAAAACAGATTTAAATTTTTACCTGATACATTTATAAATTATATTTATCTGCAAGCATAAGTAGGTCGTTTTCATCTTTTACCTTATGTAAATCTTCCATAAGATCTTCATTACTTAGTATGGAAGATAGCTCATTCATATTTTTAAGATGCTCTCTGTTATCGCAAGCTGCCAATGTGAAGAATAAATTTACAAAGGAGTCTTCATCGTTTTTATCAAAGCAAACAGGCTTTTCAAGTTTCATAAATGAGATAGCTGTATTATTTACAAAGTCAGAATTTTCTTGAGAATGGGGCATTACAACCCCGGGCATTACTATCATGTAAGGTCCGTATTTTTCTATATTCTTTATAATTTCAAAGGCATAGTCACCTTTTACGCTACCGTCATTTACCAAAGGTTCACAGGCCTTTACTATCGATTCTCTCCAAGTATAAACCTCATCTACAAAATTAAAGTGATTTTTCCTCACCAATTCTCTAAGCATAGCTTCTCCTACTCTCCATAAATTGCTACCCTGTCATTTTCACTATAATCCTGAATTATTTTTACATCTCTTTCATATCCAAAATTTGCAAATGACTGTTTTATCATCTCGCCCTGATTGTAGCCTATTTCAAAGAATATATGGAAGTTATCATCTAAAAATGCCCTTCCATTTTTAATTATCTCATCATAAAAATACATACCGTTTTTTCTGCCGTCAAGCGCTGAACAAGGTTCATAATTTTTAACCTTTTCAGGCAAACTCGACATATCTTTCTCATCAATATAAGGTGGATTTGAGATTATAAAATCATACTTGCCTTTAACATTTTCAAATAAATCTGATTTTATCAACTTCAATCTATCTGTAACACCTAAATTATCAGCATTTTTTTTACTGATATTCAGAGCGTACTCATTTATATCTATTGCTGTCATATTGAGATTTTTAAGTTTTCTTAGCAAAGTAATAGATATTATTCCGCTACCTACTCCTATTTCCAATCCTTTTAATGCTTTTTTCTTATGAGCCAGGATATTTATAGCATTTTCCACCAATATCTCTGTATCACTCCTTGGAATAAGTACATGTTCATCTATCAAGAAATCATATCCGTAAAAATCTCTTTGTCCTATTATATAATGTATAGGTTTGTTATTTTTCAACTGTTTCACAAAGACTTTTATCTGTTTTTCCTCAACTGATGTAATTTTCTCATCAAGATTTGTCTTAATATAAATTCTGTCCTTGTCTAATACAAATGACAGGAGAAGCTCAGTATCTATAAACTTCTCCTGATTTGATTCCAATTCATTGATACAATATGAATAAATTTCTCTAATAGTCATGAGTATTCCTAATCTTTTTGTTTTACTATTCCCTTACTGTACGCAGATATAAGCATTTCAAGGTTATTAATTTTTTCTTTGATAGCACTGCCGGTATCGGTATCTGCAACTCTTTTTCTATCAATAAGAGTTTCTATTACCTGTTTAGTTGATTTTATATCAAAACCTTCATTAATTACTTTTTCTACAGATTCAAAAGGCTTGTGACTTATAAGTGTCAAACCATATGAATTGTAAGTGAGTGTATATCCTGCAATACCTGTAGTTTTTTGATAAGGCTTTGAAAATCCTCCATCAATTACCAATTGCTTGCCTCCAGCTTTTATAGGAGACTCACCCTTACTCAATTTTACAGGAGTATGACCGTTTATAATATGCGAGTCTTTGGCGCCAAGTCCGAATTCTTCAAGTATTTTTATCGCAAGAGTACCATCGTCTTCACCCATAAGTTTATAATAAGGTGAGAGTTTTTCCTTGTGAGTAGCCTTGTCATCTATGAAATATCTTTCAAATGTTGTCATCTTGTCTTTTCCAAACAAGGTAGAATCTTCATTGCACCATAAGAACCAAAGGAAATCAACATCCTTTTGTGAAAAATAGGCTTCTCTTGCCATTTCATCATACTTATCCATTAGCTCCTTGCCACTGTAATATTTATTTCCTATTCTTTTTTTCTTGAAAGAACCATCTTCATTTAGCAATACGCATGCATGAAAAAGTAAATTATTGTTAAACGTCAAGTACATACTGCCTTTTGCATACATAAATCTTATATGTCTTATTAATTTTTCACTATTTATAAAGTTGTCAGTAATTGCTTCTATTACCATCTTTTCTTCTTCAGTAAGCTTTGTTGGGTTTTTCTGATCTATTGTCGGGAAGTTTGAGTCATTTAACTTATACGTCTTACCCTCTATCTCAACGGTATAGTTTGCAAGATTTATAGTTTCAAGTATTCTTCTTTTATCCATATTAAATGACGGATTTTTTCTTATTACTTCTTCCTCAAGTTTAAACTGAATTATACTGATTGCCTTGTGCATTTTTGCAAAGAGTTTTTCATCTATGTCAAACTGTTTTTTAGAATTTTCCTTAGGTATGAACTTTTCACAATTATCGTTAGAGTATGTCCTCGATGCAAATGTAGCAAGAGGTAATAAATTTATACCGTATCCGTTTTCTATTACATCATGATTTGAATATCTCAGTGCAATTCTTACTGCATTGGCCACGCATACCTGGCTACCTGCACTTGCTCCCATCCAAAGTATATCATGATTACCCCATTGGATATCAAGATTTTTCTTAGTCATCAATCTATCCATTACATCATGAGGTGCTGGACCTCTATCATAGATGTCACCGATGATATGGAGATGATCTATCATAAGTTTTTTTATAACTTCCGATATCTCTACTATGAACACCTCAGCTTGATTATACTCTACTATACTTTTAATTATCTGAGTATAATACTCTTTTTTATTAAATCTATGTTCATCTTCTTGTAATAGCTCTTCCATAATGTAGGAAAAGTTTCTTGGCAACATCTTTCTTACCTTTGATCTTGTATATTTAGATGCTGATGCCCTTGCCACCTTTATCAGTCTGTATATTGTAAGTTCATACCAGTTATTCATCTTCCTACGTTTTTTTGAATTTATCATCTCCAGCTTCTGCCTTGGATAATAAATCAAGGTAGTAAGTTCTTCCAAATCATCTATACTTACTGTAGAGCCAAGTTCTTCATATACCTTTCTCCTAACAGCTCCTGATGCGTTTTGCATTACATGATTAAAAGCTTCATACTCCCCATGTATGTCTGTCAAAAAATGCTCTGTTGCCTTTGGAAGATTAAGTATTGCTTTTAAATTGACTACTTCTTCTACAGCTGAAGTAATATTGGGATAGGAATTCGACAAAAGTTCAAAATACTTAACATTTTTTCTAAGTTCTTCATTATTGCTCATAATAAACCCCTTTATATAAAAATACCAAGACTTATGTAAAATAGAAACTCTCATTTTTAAAACTGAAATTTTAACTTCTTTAAATTAAAAATATATGCTACTTTTAAGCCAGAGCTAATCGATATTAGCAATTAATTTATTTTATGAGATTTCTTATCAGTGATATATTACCATATTTTGTGAAAAAAAACAAATTCAAAATAAAAAAGGTTTTGTACTTGAAAATTTGATTTATTTCAAAATTTCCATACAAAACCTTTTTATAATAATATATCTAATTTATATTATAAGACTAAACTTTGTTCTTTTTTTTAATCTTAAATTCAGTATATAGAATTAGCATATTTCGCTTTCTTCCGCCTTTGTAATCAAATTAAAAATTTTTTTATAATCCATACTTGCAAGTTTTTCAGCAAATTCTACCCCATCATATCCGTTTGCAGAATATATCACTATATCCTTATTTTTAGGGAGTTTGTCAATATTTTCTTCTATATTTTCAATTTGTATATTTATAGATTTTGGCACATTCCATGACTCAAAAGCCTCTTTGCTCCTTGTATCCACGATTACAATATTATCTTCTTTGATTTTATCTATAAACTGACTAATACAAAGATTGGTGTGAGTTGTAATCAAGTCATAATTATATTCTATAACTCCACCTACATTTGTTACATTTTTAAAGCCAAAAAGTGAAAGCACCATCTTGGCATAAGCACTCCTGCCACCACTATGACAATGGACTAATATAGGTTTATCCTTATAAATAGCAAGTTTTTTATTCTTTGTCATTATATCCGACACCGGATAATTTATCGCATATCTGAAATGCCCTGAATCATACTCGTCTTTTTCTCTCACATCAATCAATAAATATCCATTTGGATTTTCTTTTTCATACTGCATTTTCTGCAATTCTTCGGCTTTCATTTCTTCTCCCTGATATTATTTTAAAACTTTCTCGCTTGGATTTGAAATAAGGTTATATATTGATTTATATCCTTTTTTAGCAAGTTTTTCAGCAAATTCTACTCCATCATATCCATTAGAAGAATATATCAATATACTCTTATCTTTTGGTAAGTTCTTCAAATTTTCATCAAGCTTTTCCAACTGAATGTTGATAGAGTTTTTGACATTCCACTTTGCAAACTCTTCCTTTGATCTTGTATCAACTATAAGCACATTTTTTTCATTAGCTTTTTGTTTAAACTGTTGTAAGCTGACATTTGTAAATGATTTTAGCAAATCATACTTATAAGAATTTACACCACCTGCATCTGAAACATTTTTAAATCCTGATTCAAGCAATATTTTTGCTGCCTGAGCACTTCTTCTTCCACTTCTACAATATACTATTATCTGTTTATCCTTATATTCACTTAGCTTACTTACATCTTTTGATATATCATCAAGTGAGTAATTTATTGCATATCTTATATGACCTGCTTCATACTCCTCAGCAGTTCTCACATCAACTATCAATATATCTTTTTCATTCTTTTTTTCTGATTGCAACTTATGCAAATCTTCCATATTCATTTTTTTCACTTCCACTTTTTTTTCGATTTTTTGCATTTTTATTTCAGTATTTACTGTTTTTGAATTATTAGACACATTCTTAGCATCACAAGCTATCATATTTAACGAAACAAAAGTCGTAATTATCAATGTTTTTATTATTTTATATTTCATATCTTCTCCTTAATTTTTACTATTTTAGTATCTATTAGAATTTCATACACTTTTTTTTAAAAACAAAACATATTTTTTTAAAATATTGAGAAAATTATGCACTAAATAATTATTTCAATGTGTACGATATGAATCATAAAGATTTTTACAAATTAATACCTTAAAATTAGAGGTTTGAAATGATTAACAATATTTACACTAAAAATGCTAATATAAATACTAAAATTAAGGACATCTATGATTCTTCTTCATCATCAAATATGCTGATAAAGGGAACTGTACTTGAAAAAGATGGAAAAAATATAAGGATGAAGACTGATGACAATATGATACTGGATATTGTCACAAAAAATGATTTGACAGTAAGTCAAAGGGAGATACTGACAATCAAAAAATCTCAGATTGAGTCTATGACTAAGTTAAGTGATGAAAAAGTCGAAGAGGAAAGGGAAAAAAGAGACGAAGATGTAAAAGAACTGGAAAAAGTTGATGTTCCTGTTACTAAAGAAAATCTTGACGCTCTGAAACATCTTAAAAACAGCAATATACCTGCAACTAAAGAGAATATACTAAAATTTGTTGCACTTAAAAGCTCGATAAATAATCTTGCAAATATAGATATAAACCTTATTGTTAATCTTATGAACAGTAATACTGACATTAGAAATGAATCTATATTTGACCTTTTCAACATGGCAAAATCTACTAAATCTTCACTTTCAGATAAGTTTACAACTATACTTGAAAATAAGGTGAAAAGCCCTATTTCTTATGATAAAGCAAGAGAAATTTCCATGGATATCTATGGTTCTAAGATGGGCAAAGATATTCAAGATATAATCATATCTCTTGAACAAAATAACGTTGAAATAAATAAAGATACTATTGATACTATACATGATGTATTTTCAAAACTTTACAATCTAAGAGATATAACTGATGAAGATGTGGCAAAATCTTTGCAAATAGATGAGAATGTATCTATTGATACACTATACAATATCAAAAATTTCATTTCAACATCATATATAAGTTCATCAAATGTGTCTTATAGTCAAAAAACTGAAATTCCTACTGATAAACAGCTTGAGTCAATGGAAGATGAAATACTAAATACCCTCAAAGACATGGGCTTTACAAGTGAAGAAATAAGTATTGCAAAAGCTATATTAAAGCAAGGCGAGGATATAAATAAACAAGATATACTTGTAATAAAAGAAATCAGAGATGACCTATCGACGTTACAAAATCTACTTGACAAAGATATTGCAGCAATGCTGATAAAATCAGACATAGATATCTCTTCTATAGATATAAGACAGCTACTCAATGAGGTAAACAGTATTATTCAATCTATGGAAGATATAGCTTCTGTAGTTTTTACTGAAAAAGAAAATGAAATGGCAATCAGCCTGTTGGATGCTATTAAACAGATCAACTCCAACACTATATTATCAAATATCTCAGTAAAATCAATACTTTCTTTATCTAATACAAATAATGACTTGTATAATAAATTCTTTGGAGATGGCTTAAATAACAATTTTGCGAGCTATGAAAATTCAATTTCGCTAAAAGCTTCCATAGTTTTAAATAAGATTGAAAGCATAGATTTTAGTCTAATTGACTATAGAAATGATAATATTTCACTAAATTACATTGCAAGTAAAAACTCAATATTCAAGCAAAATTTTGAAGATGAACCGAAACTTGAAAAATTAAATTATCAAACGACATACACTCAAAGCATTGATATAAAAGTTGAGATAAACTCACACTACCAATATTTGAGAGCTAATATGAGGGCTTCAAATATAATTCAGATGTTAAATGACAATATTGACCCAATGGCAACAGACATTAGAACTCTTTCAAATATAGTAAATGTTCAAAATGCAAGGCAAAAAGAAATATTTGATATTTTCAATTCTATGGAAAAAAGAGATGTAAATTTTGCTGTAGCAAATATAATCTCTAATAATCAATCCCCTACTTTGCAAAATGTAAAGAAGAGCATTGATATATACAAAAATGAAGACAATTATATAGAGATATTGGATAAAATAATAAAAGACTCTGAAAAATATGAAATGGAAGAAGTATCAAGAGTAGCCAAAAATATACAAAGACAGCTTGAAAATCAGAAAAACAAGACAAAAGATGGACTTAGAGAAAATATTCAAAATATGTTTCAAGAGCTTTCAAACTTAGAAAATGTAATAAATTCTGATAAAAAACCTGAGAAATCAATACTTCAAAATCATATTAAAAATCTGTCAGAAAATATAAGACAAAGCCAAAAACTCTCTCAAAACAATGATATGTTACAAATACCTTTTTATATGAACGGAGAGTCAAATAATGCCAATGTTTTCGCAAAAAATAACAAGGGTAAAAAAGGCAAGATTAATCCTGATGATATGAGTGTACTAATAGATTTAAACACTAAAAATCTTGGAAAAATGGGCTTTTTTATCAAAGTAGAAAACAAAAAACTCTCTGTAAAAATTTCCGGAAATGATGATTCAATGAAGAAAATCAAGTCAGATGTCTCATCGGACAAAAACTTGAGTTCTCTTGGTTACAACATCGACTTTATAGATATATCATCACCTGAAGAAAATGCAAAGTTGTCTTTTGTTGAAGATAATAACAGTACAAGCGGAAATATAGATTTTTTCATTTAATCATTACAGTATTTAATATTTTTTAAAAAATGTCGATATATCATTTATAATTTCAAGAAAGAAGCATTATGAATAACAAAGAAAAAAATGAAATTTTAAGTAAAAAAGCGGTAGCACTTGAATATGACGAGCAATACAACGCTCCTGTTGTAAGTGAAAAGGGTAGCGGATATGTGGCTATGAATATGCTTGAAAAAGCAAAACTTGACGGAATATCGACATATTTTGACGAAGATTTGCTTAATTCTCTCATGGCGCTTAGTATAGGAGATGAAATCCCCCACCAACTTTACGATATAGTCGCAAAAGTGCTTCAATATGTAGAAAGTATAGACTCAAAATAAATTCTATAAACAATGTAAGAAAGGCAAAAATATGAGACTTAATTCCAACCCTTATGCTATGAATACATTAAGGCATCTGCAAAATACCGGAAATATGCAAAGTCTTGCAATGCAGAAACTCTCTTCCGGAAAAAGAATAAATAACGCAAAAGATGATGCTGCAGGATATGCCATATCTGAAAAAATGGCAATGCAAATAGCAGGGCTACAAAGAGCTTCAAAAAACTCTCTTGACGGTATATCTATGATACAAACTGCTGAAACTGCCCTTGATGAAGTACATTCAATGTTGCAAAGAATGAGGGAGCTGTCACTTCAAGCAGCTAATGATACAAATAAACTCGAGGACAGAGAATCAATTCAAAAAGAGATAAATCAACTTACTTCTGAAATTAACAGAATAGGTGAAGCCACAGAATTTAACAAGATGAAGATGTTCACGGCTGACAATGAAGATGGAACAGCAAAGCCAAATATGAATATACCTGTTCAGCTTGGTGCAAATGCTAATCAGATGATGGATGTAAAGTTCCAAACCCTATCTTCCACTTCACTTGGTATATCAGGAGTAACTCAAGGTGGTGACGCATTTGACATAAACAAGGTATATGTGGGACACACTCATGGCACTACCATAGATGAACAAACAGGTGCACCTGTCACTCCACAATATGTAAAAGACGCAAAATACAGAACAACTGATGAACTACAAAATATGTCAATTAAAAAAAGAGTTGGCAATGTACCACAAAAAGATGCAAACGGTAATTTCGAATATAAGAAGGAATATGCATTGGATGTGACAACAGCATCATCTGCTACTGCAGCAATACATGTATATGACAATGCAATATCAAGAATATCTTCAATGAGATCTTCTCTTGGTGCGTCACAAAACAGACTTGAACACACTATCAAGACTTTGGATTCATCAGCTGAAAATGTAACACAGACTATGTCGAAAATTCAAGATACTGATATAGCTGAACAAATGTCTGAATTTACTAAATACAATATACTTCAACAATCAGGTACTTCAATGCTTAGTCAGGCAAACCAACTCCCGCAAATGATATTAAAGTTGTTGGAAAATTAATATAAATCAAATAAAAACTCAAGATTTATCAAAACATATGATAATTTCTTGAGTTTTTATTATTTACTAAGAAATATTCTTTATCTTTATACATTTATACTAATGCTTTTTTAAAAAATGTATAGGTCATCAAATACTTATACTAATCACCATTTATAATGTCATATATTTGGACTTATTGAAATATAATTTTTGTGGTTTCGGAAAAATCATCTTTAATATATTTTAGGACTATTTAATTGCTTTTTAGTATTAATTGATATTTTTTGAATAATAGTACTTTAAAAATAATACATAATAAAATTTAATTTAAAATTAAAAATATTGTAATATTCAAATAATTTGTAATATAAAACTATTTTTGATATAATATATTTAACATATTAAACTAAGATAGGAGATTGCTAATGACAAAAATAATATCCGTATCAAATAACAAGGGTGGCTCAGGCAAGACTACTCTTACTTCCAACCTCGGCTATGCCCTATCGACTCTTGGGAAGAAAATATTGCTTATTGATGCGGACATGCAGATGAATCTTACACGCTCATACGATATTGCCCCTGACAAAGATACCAACCTCTACAAGGCATTGAGCGAAGAAAAAAGTCTCATTAACTTTATCAAAAAAACTCAATATAATAGCATAGATATAATCGTTTCTGACTATATGCTATCTGCAATTGACATGCAGTTAGTCAATAAAAACTTCAAGGAGACTCTTGTGAAAAGATTACTTGAAGATACTGTTTTAAAAGAAATCTACGATTATATTTTAATTGACACCTGCCCTTTTCTGGGATTGCTAAATTACAATGTTTTAGTAGCATCAGACTATGTACTCATACCTGTTGAGCTTTCAGCATTTGGTATAGAGGGTTTGGAACCATTATCCAACTTTATCAAAGAGGTAAAGCTATATAACAAGTCCCTTGAAATACTTGGAATAGTTGAAACAAAGGTGGATAACAGAGAGTCTACAACAAGAGAAACCAGAGAGTTGCTTAGGGATTTATTTTCAAGCAAGATATTTGAAAATAACATTCCTGTTGATATAAATATAAAAAAGAGCCAATTTCAAGGTATGCCAATATGCGAATTTGATAAGAACTCAAGAGCTTCAATTTCATATAACAGTCTTGCAGTTGAAGTCTTGGAAAAAACTTCTAATTAATGTGGAGGTCCTATGCCTGTAAAAAAATCCATAATAAATAAAGACAGATTCAAAAGCCTGTCTAAAATCTCTGAAAATGAAGATGAAAAAGAAAATATAGTATCGAGATTTGACATAGATGTCAAGCACGAAAGCGTAAGCTCTGTTGATGTAGATAAGCTCAAAGAAGCTCCAAGTAAGTGGAACTTTTATTCAAAGCTCGATGACGATAAGTTTTTGGAACTTGTGGACTCTATTAATAACAACTCCCTTTTACATCCTATAGTAGTATGGCAACAAGATGAAGACTATATGATATTATCAGGCCACAATAGAGTAAGAGCTTACAAAAAGTTATATGAGATAACCAAGGATGACAAATATCTCAAGATACCCGCCATAATCAAAAAAGACGATGAAATCACAGAAGATATGGCAAAGGAAATAATAATTGATACTAATTGGATACAGAGACAACTGTCAACATACGAAAAAACCCAGTCTATATTGCAAAAATACGTTAAAATCAAGCAATCTAAGAGCAAGGGAACAAAGACTAGGGATGTAATCGCCTCGCATCTTGGCATTACCGGAAGAATGGTACAAAACTACATCTCTTTAAATAATTTGAATACAGGCTTTTTTGAAATGTTGGACGACAACCTAATAAACATCAAACAAGCCATTGTAATAGCAAAGTTTGATGACTACATCCAAGAAGAGATATTAAAGCATAAAGATAGCATTTCATTTAATATACAATTGTTAAAATCTGCTCTAAGTATCAAAAATAAAGATAGAGTAATAGAAATACTCTCTGCAAGTGACAGTTTAGATGAAGAAAACTATATTAAGATAGTCTACAAGATACCAAAGGACAGGAAATCAGAATTTGATAAGATATATAAGGACTTCATTAAAAATTTATAAGTATAAGATTTTTTCTATTGGACTTGTTCGATAATATTTAAAACAGTCTTATTGATAAGTATAATTTACTTTTTGCTTTCTTAACTAAGTTCTACTACAGGTTAAGGCTAATCGGACAGGTTTATTAAGCAAAATATATTAAAATTTGGAGGTTTATCATGAAAAAGCTGTTAAGATTATCAATATTTCTTATGATTATATCCATATTTATCTTCCCTTCTAATGCTGTAACAAAATTATATCCTAAAGCTACGGTAAAACTACCGATAAAGGCATTTGAATCTGATATTGCCGTGTACAACAAATATATATTCTATAACATTGCTTATAGGGATTTAGACCACTACAAGACTTACTCTAAATCAGTCTTTAGTAGAGAAAAGGCAAAACAAATCAACCAAGTTGGAGATCCCTATGGAGTTAAACTTCCTGTTTTTAAAATCCTAAGCGACCAAAAGCTATATAGCATAGCTTGGGTTGGCGGGGGATTTATGGGTGGAATAAATATAAATCAATTGAATAAAGATAAGTCTATCTATATGAATGCTTCCTATAAGGGAACACATGAAATTGATCCATTTAAAAATAGGATAGAAAGTTTTTCAGATCCATTTTTTATGAATGAAGGAGTAAATGGTTACTGGTATTGTCTTTTTGATAATGATATTGACAAGGATTTATATGAAAGCAGTGATATTTTGAAAATGGCTCCTCTGTTTTCATCAATAACTAAAGACTATACTTATGCCGTAAACTACCAATATAATAATCCAGGTGATTATGATGAGGAAAATCAAGACGATGATTCAAACACCATAAAAGCTCCGGGTATTGTAGCAATCAAAAATACCAACAATAAAAAAGAAATGCTGATACCTGATGTACAAAATATGGTAATGGGTGATGGCAAGATATACTACTATAAGAAAGAGGCAAACAAAGGTCTATATTCAATTTACTCTTATTCACTAAAAAACAAATCTACAGAGCTAATTTGTTCAAATGCGAAATTTGATGATAATATTCTTAGCAAAAATATTAATTATTTCCCTGTAAAAAATAATATATTTTTTATGGGAGATAAAAATTATTCTAAACTGTTTACAGTTTCTAACAAAAAGCCTAAACTACTTTACTCAGCTATGAAAAGAGTTGTAACAAACGGAAGTATAGTAGCTGTACTAAGTCAGCATAAAAATAATTCTGAGGTCAAAATTCTAAATGAAAAAGGTGTAGAAATAGCTAATATAACAGTCCCTAACAATCAATCAGATATGTTTATATATAAAAATGAACTGATAGTATGGTCTTGGCAAGATAGATCAGTGCGTTATTATAATGTTCCAGTTAAGTAGCAAAATTATAGGATAAGTTTACACTTATATATCTAATGAGAAAATTAATTTGACTCAAAGTTATAAAATTTATTCAATTTGTTTGAAAACAATGAAACTCTTATATAAGAATAAGTTTATATAAGAGTTTTCTATATACTATTGCAAAATACTGATTAACTGTAGTATAATATCAGTCATCCTTAATTTGAAAAGATAATAAAACTTGGAAATTTAATTGTAATTAGATTATTTACGAAATAATCATTTAATTATTTTAAAATCGATATTATATAACAATGATAGAAAATATGCAATTAAGCAATCTGTTTGTATTTTAAATAAGATGATCTATCGAAAGGAGTGTTTTTATGTCAAATGTATTTGACGTCTTAAAAGAAAGAGGATTTATAGCACAAACATCTCACGAGGAAGAGTTAAGAGAGCTTTTCGAAAATGAGAGGGTGACGTTTTACACAGGATATGACGCTACAGCAGATTCACTCCACGTAGGTCACTTTTTACAGGCAATAGCTATGAGACATATGCAACTTGCCGGTCATAGACCCATCGTACTGATTGGTGGAGGCACTACTATGATAGGCGATCCTTCAGGTAGGACAGATATGAGACAGATGCTTACGCCTGAAGACATCAAAAGTAACGGAGAAAGATTTAAGGAACAACTATCAAGATTTATTGATTTTTCTGATGACAAGGCTATACTTGAAGACAATGCACATTGGCTGATGAATCTTGAATACATCCCTTTTTTAAGAGAAATTGGTGCCGAATTTTCAGTTAACAGGATGCTGACTGCTGAATGTTTCAAAAGCAGAATGGAAAAAGGACTTTCCTTCTTGGAATTTAACTATATGATAATGCAGGCATACGACTTTTACATGTTAAATAAGATGTATGACTGTAAGGTTCAATGCGGTGGCGATGATCAATGGTCAAATATACTTGCAGGAGCTGATCTTGTAAGAAGAAAATCACAAAAAAAGGCATTTGCTCTCACATTTAATCTGCTTACAACTTCAGATGGCAAAAAGATGGGTAAGACTATGTCAGGTGCTTTGTGGTTGGATAAAAAAAAGACTTCTCCTTATGAATTTTTCCAATACTGGAGAAATATAGAAGACGCATCAGTAGAAAAATGCTTGGGACTATTGACTTTCCTACCTATGGATGAAGTAAGAAGGCTTGGCGCATTAAAGGACAGTGCAATAAACGAAGCTAAGGAAGTATTGGCTTACGAGACTACAAAATTGGTTCATGGAAAAGAAGAAGCTGACAAGGCTTTAGAAGCTGCAAGAGCTATATTTTCTTCAAACGCATCTTCTGCAAATGCTCCTACTACAACAGTTGATAAAGATGACTTGGAAAAGGGAATAAATATTTTAGAGCTTTTAAAACTTACAAATCTAAGTCCAAGTAATGCTGAAGGCAGAAGACTTATACAGCAAGGCGGTATAACCGTAAATGACGAGAAAATCACCGATACAAACTTTATAGTGGATATATCAATGATGAAATATGACGTTATAATGATTCGAAAAGGAAAAAAAGTATTTCATCAAGTAAAAATTTAGTCTTGATTTTTGTTTAAAACTGTGTTATGATATCTTTCGTTGATTATGAGATAAATAAGTATTGGAGGTATAATATATGGCATTTGTATGCGAAATATGTGGAAAAGGTACGACTTCCGGAAATAATGTCAGCCATTCAAACCGCCACACAAAGAGAGTATTCAGACCGAATCTTCAAAGCGTAAAGGCAATTGTTGACGGTACACCAAGAAGAGTGAAGGTTTGTACAAGATGTTTACGTTCCGGTAAAGTTCAAAGAGCTGTATAATAAATTAGGCTGTGGATTCCACGGTCTTTTTTATTATAAATTTAATATTTGATTTATTAGATTGATTTTAGTACAATTTTACTCTTTATATAGCTAATAATGAAAATAAAGAATTTTATTCATATTCTTAAAATATATAGAATTTTAATCAATTTACTAAAAAAATAATTTTATATCTTAGTACAAAATCTAAAAAATTACTTTTTAATACTTGTAATCAAAGTTTGTTTGTAATAAAATAACAAACTTTCTATTTATTAAATTGAGATTGTCATAATTACAAATATCTACATTAAAACTTTTTAATTTATTTTGCATTTCTAATAAATTAAAATATATTTTTATGTTTTATACCTTAACATTTTTGATGTTAAGGGCTAAATAATTGAAGACTTTATATAAATAATCAGATAGGTAAATGAAAGGTAAGAAATGGCACTTGGCGGAAATTTTTGCAGGACTTTGGAAGTAAATCAAAACAGGTCTTCATTGGAAGAGATAAAAAGAAGTATAATAAAAAAGTATAGAAAAGAATTATGGAATAAGTTTACCAAAGCTATAAGAAACTATGAACTTGTAAGCGAAGGTGACAAGATTGCTGTAGCTATCTCAGGTGGAAAAGACTCCATGCTGATGGCAAAACTTTTTCAAGAGCTTAAAGAACATGGCAATGTAAACTTTGAGGTTGAATTTGTAGTAATGGATCCCGGATATCATAAGGATATCAGAAAATTACTTGAAGAAAACTGCAAATATCTTGAGATTCCGATAAAAATTTTTGATACTGATGTATTTGCAATAGCTGATAAAATTGCAGGCGACTACCCTTGTTATATGTGTGCAAAGATGAGAAGAGGAGCACTCTATAATATAGCTGAACAACTCAATTGCAATAAGCTTGCTCTTGGACATCATTTTAATGATGTTATTGAAACTACAATGCTAAATGTACTATATGCAGGCTCTTACAAAACAATGCTTCCAAAACTTAAGTCAAAAAACTTTGACTCAATTGAGCTTATAAGACCTTTATTTTTGATTGAAGAAAAAAATATTATAAAATATACACAAAATGCCGGACTTCACATGCTTAACTGTGCATGTATGATAGCAGCTAAAAAAACAGGCTCCAAGAGATACGAGGTCAAAGAATTAATAGAAAATATGAAACGCACAAATCCAAATGTTGATAAAAATATCTTTGCCTCAGCACAAAACGTATATACAGACTGTATTCTTGGATACAACTTGGATGGTAAATCACACAGTTACTTGGAAAATTACTACTGATATTGGAGATTATATGCAAAATACCGTTTTAACATTAAATAAAGATGATAAATTTTTACTTGCCTTAAAATTTAGAAACGAGCAAAAAATAAAAAAGCCAGATATAGATTTGATGGCAATAATGCTGGATAAAAACAGGAAACTTCTAAGTAGACATGACTTCATATTCTATAACAACCTAACTTCAAAAACTGGAGCACTCTTTCATACAGGTGACACTATAAGCGGAAATGGTATTAATGACTATGAAACAATACTTGTAAACCTGTCTAAAATACCACAAAATATTAAATATATACGTTTTTCAGTTTTAAACTCATGTGACTCCAAGTTTAGTGAAGAGATTTCATATAGAATTGCTAAAATGAAAGATATATTTGATAATCAAGGCTCAGATATTTACAATTATAGCTTTGAAGATAATGACTTTTTTATTTATTTCCTTGTTGAGATTGAAAAGCAAGATGACGATTTTAATATATATGTTAAAAACGAAAAGATACATACCCCTCTTGCACAAGTACTCAGCAGATATGATATTCAATTCGAGTAAATATTACAGTAACAAAGAAAAATCCATATCACAAAAAACTATTGTTTCGTGATATGGATTTTTTTAGTCTTCTTCTTCAAGCATTATACTTAAAACTTCCCATTTTTCATAGAGATCTTCTATCTTATCCTGAATCTCTATTTTTTCTCTACTGTAATCTTTCATTTTTTGTGCATCAGTATACACTTCTTCCTTACATAGTTCCTTGTCTATGTGAACAATCTTCTCCTCTAACCGGTGAATTTCATCAAGCAACTTTTTCTCATCATTTTTTAGTTTCTTTCTTTCTTTTTCCAGTTCCTTGTCTTTCTTTTTCTGAGTTTTTATCTGTGTCTTGGTAGGAGAATTTTCCTGGGATTTTAAAAAATTGTTGTAATCTTCAATCTCAGCCTTTTTTTCCATCATATAGTCGTAATTTCCCAAGTATTCAGTAAACTTTCCGTCTTTTAGCTCAAATATCCTGTCAGGCACCTTGTTCAAAAAATATCTGTCATGCGATATGACAAAAACAGTTCCATCGTATGCACAAATTGCATCTTCAAGTATTTCTTTGGATGCAATATCAAGATGGTTTGTAGGTTCGTCCATAAAAAGTAAGTTTGCCTTTGAAAGCATTAATTTAAGCAGTGATATCCTTGATTTTTCACCACCGCTTAGGTCATCAATTTTCTTGAATACCTCATCCCCTGTAAATAAAAATCCGGCAAGATAATTTCTGACTTGAACCTCTTTTAAATTAGGATATGAGTTCCACACCTCACTTATTACGTTATTTTCCATATTTAAATCTGTACGTTCCTGATTGAAGTATTCTTTATTTACATTCGTACCATATCTTACGCTACCGCTATCAGGAGTTTCAAGACCCAGTAATATATTAAAAAATGTAGTCTTTCCTGCTCCATTTGCCCCAATTATAGCTATTTTTTCACTACGATATATATCCATGCTCACATTTTCAAAAAGTTTTCTTTCACCAAATGACTTGGATATATTTTCAACCTGTATTACGTCTTTACCAGATTTTACGCTACTTTCAAACATAATATTAGATTTTAGCTTCTCTTTTACCGGTCTGTCTATAACTTCCATCTTATCCAATGCTTTTTCCCTTGACCTTGCACGCTTTACCTGTTTTTCCCTACCAAATGCCTTCAGCTGCTCTATTATTTCTTTTTGTCTTTTTATCTCAGCCTTATTCAGCTCGTAGTTTTTCATCTCTAATTCTTCATCTTTTTCTTTTTCTATTACATAATTCTCATAACTAAAGTTGTACATCTTTGCAGTTTTTCTACTCATATCAATGGTTTTGACAGTAAGAGTGTTTAGAAAATACCTGTCATGGGAGATTATCAGCACTGTACCGTTATAGTTTTTCAAAAAAGTTTCAAGCCAGCTGATGGAATCCATGTCCAAGTGGTTTGTAGGTTCGTCAAGCAGCAGTATATTAGGTTTTTTAAGCAGTATCTTTGCAAGCAAGAGCCTTGATTTTTCTCCTCCTGATAGCAAATTGACATCCTTGTTCAGGTCTTCTGAAGAAAATCCAAGACCTATTAGTACACCTCTTGCAAGTGAATTGTAGGAATATCCATCATTTTCTGCAAAATATTCAGTTTTTCTTGAATAAATTTTTAAAAGCTCTTCACTTTTTTGAACATCATCATGATATAAGCTTATCTGATGTTCTATTTCTCTTATTTCATTTTCCAAATTTATCAAATCTTCAAAAACTGTCAATACCTCTTCAATAACAGTTTTCTCGCTTGAAATATTTACATTTTGGCTCATATAGCCAACGTTTGAATCTTTGGCTATGAATATATCACCACTGTCAGCTTTTTCAATATCTGCTATTATATTAAACAAAGTAGTCTTACCTGCCCCGTTTTTGCCGACAATGCCTACTTTCTCCCTTTCATTGATTGTAAAACTCACATTGTCAAATATTACATCTACTCCGTAAGTTTTCTTCAAATTATTGACACTTAAGCTTACCATATTCTTCCTCTTCACCATTACAGGATAAATTTTAAATAGACACTTTTAATACTTGGATATCTATATAGCTTTTTTATAATTAATTTCACTAAAACCATAATTTTGTTACTGATGTAAATTTTTTATTAAGTATTATACTTAAATTGCAAAGCTAAAAATTTAATAAAACAGATACATCTATAATAAAATAAGCTGTATTTAGAAATTTTAAATTTATTTAATTAAAGAAACTTCTATTACAAATAAACCTTGTCATTGGATTAAAAACGCCTATGAATTAAAAATCAATTTCCAATCCATAGGCATATATTTATTTTAGATTAAATTTCCATCATAATACATTATAATCAAAATTTCATTTTTCAATCTATTTCATCAAAACTTCCAACAGTTCTTCCTGACTTGCTATACCAGCTATTGAGCACATATCTGAAACTATGGAATCTTTCAAAATTCTGAAATTTTCTATCTTATTATGTTCATAAGTATAGTCAAGTGCTTGCAATATAGCAAGTAAGTCCGTCTTTGACAATTGATCTATAGTAATTTTATTAAAATCAAACATGTTTATCCCCTTTTTATGATATAAAATAAATCTACCATGCAGATTATTATATCAAATTACGAAAACTTATACAATCACATTTTACAAATAATAAATTTATTTTAAATCATTGACTAAAGAGATGAATTCATCTCCTCTTACCTCATAGCTCTTATACATATCCCAGCTTGCACAAGCAGGCGAAAGTAAAACTGTATCATCTTTTTGAGATAATTCATGTGCTTTTTGTACACAGTTTTTCAAATTGTCAAAGATATAAATCTTATCAAAATCATATTTTAAAGCTGTATCCCTTATTTTATACTTTGTCTCTCCAAAAAGTAACAATGCCTTTACTTTTCCATCAAAAGCCTTAATTACCTCATCAAAGTCAACATGTTTATCATATCCTCCTGCTATCAATATGATAGGGGTATTTATTGCTCTTAACGCCTTTACTGTAGAGTCCACATTCGTACCTTTTGAGTCATTTACATATGAAACCTCTCCTATCTTCCTTACCAACTGCAATCTATGTTTTACAGCTACAAAGTTTTTAATAGCCTGCCTTATAATTTCAAGCGGTATATTGTCAGATAGGGCTATAGCAACTGCAGCAAGCGTATTTTCTACATTGTGATCTCCTAAAAGATTAATATCAGCTCTTTTTATTATCTCCTGATTTTTACCAAATAAGCTACTTATTATAGCCTCTCTATCAGTATCGTAGTAGACTCCATCTTCCAATTTTTCCTTCATGGAAAAATATATTATTTTTGATTTTACATCCTTTATATCTATTTCTTCATCATCTTTGTTGAGAATTAGAAGGTCCTCTGATGTTTGATTCTCAGCAATACGATATTTGGCTTTTTTATACTCTTCAAAGGTCTTATGTCTTTCCAAATGGTCAGGAGTGATATTTAATATTGCTCCTATATGGACTCTTAAATCTATAATACTTTCAAGTTGAAAACTTGATAATTCTGTAATGAAATTTGCATTGTCATCCGCAGCAAGCACTGAACTTAAAGCTACATTTCCTATATTTCCCACTACATATGAATTTTTATCATATAGCTTATAAATATCTCCCACCATACTTGTCGTAGTCGTCTTGCCGTTAGTTCCTGTTATTCCTATAAATTTTGCTTTTTTAGCACAATCATAGGCAAGCTCTATCTCTCCTGTAACTTCAATCTTTCTTGACTTGAATTTTTGAACGTATTCATTTGACATGTCTACAATTGGAGAAAGATATACTGTATCTGCATCTTCATCACCTGTAGGTTGTTCTCCTAATATTATATTTACATTAGTATTTTTATATTTTTCAATTTTTGACTTATCTATATTTTTGTTCATATCAAAGGCTGTAACATTTGTATTTGTATTTAAAAAATAGTCTATTATAGCCAATCCTGATATTCCAAGTCCCACTACTATTACATTTTGTTTTTCCATCATATACTCCCAAATTGTAGTAATTTAAGTTTTTTCCATTATACTATCAAAAATATCAAAAGTCAAAGAATAGATAAATTTAAATAAAATCCTTGAAATAGCAATCAAAAAATAAGATGCTCAAAAGTTCTATAATAGCTCATACTAAAAGCCAATTAAATAGTCCTAAAATATATTAAATATAAGTTGTCCAAAACTAAAAAATTATATTTTAATAAGTTCATATATTTGATATTATAAATGCTGCTTAACATCAGTATTATATGCTTTATTTATGAAATAAAAAATAACCCACCTAATAAAGATGAGTTATTTTAAAAAATTTTTTAAGCTTGTATATTTTTGAGTAATTCGTCTATCTTATTTATCTTTTCCCAAGTAAAGTCTGCATCTTCTCTACCGAAATGTCCATAAGCAGCAGTTTTTTTGTATATAGGTCTTCTTAGGTCAAGCTCTTTTATTATGGCTCCCGGTCTTAAATCGAAAGTCTTAGCTATAGCTTCACTTATTTTTTCATCAGATACTATTCCTGTACCAAATGTTTCTACAAGTATTGATACAGGTTGAGCAACTCCTATAGCATAAGCAAGTTGTATTTCACATTTCTTAGCTAATCTTGCAGCAACAACATTTTTTGCTATCCATCTGGCAGCATATGCAGCAGATCTATCGACCTTTGTAGGATCTTTACCTGAAAATGCTCCACCACCGTGTCTTGAATATCCACCATAGGTATCAACTATTATCTTTCTTCCTGTAAGTCCTGAGTCCCCATGAGGCCCTCCTATTACAAATCTTCCTGTTGGATTAATCAAATATTTTGTATCCTTATCCAAAAGTTTTGCATCCACTATAGGTTCTACAACATATTTAATCATATCTTGTTGTATCTGTTCCCTGCTAACATGTTCATCATGTTGAGTAGAAATCACTATAGTATCTACTCTTACCGGATTTTGATTCTCATCATATTCTATAGTAACCTGAGTCTTACCGTCAGGTCTAAGGTAATCGAGGACTTTTTCCTTTCTAACTTGAGTCAGTCTAAATGCAAGTTTGTGTGCAAGAGAAATAGGAAGCGGCATTAGCTCAGGAGTTTCATCGCAAGCAAATCCGAACATTATACCCTGATCTCCTGCTCCAAGTCTTTCTTCGCTATCTTTTGCATTTCCCCTACCCTCTTTGTCCTCAAGAGAGTCGTTTACTCCCATAGCAATATCTGACGATTGTTCATCTATTGCATTTAATACAGCGCAAGTATCACAATCGAAACCATATTTTGCTCTATCGTATCCTATTTCACGTACTGTTTCTCTAACAGTTTTTTGTATATCCACATAAGCCTGTGTAGTTATTTCTCCAACTACCATAATAACCCCTGTAGTTGTAACAGTCTCGCAAGCTACTCTTGAAAATTTGTCCTGTCTTATCATCTCATCAAGTATGGCATCAGAAATTTGGTCACATATCTTATCAGGATGCCCCTCAGTAACTGATTCTGAAGTAAATAATCTTCTCATTTTGTCTCCTCTCACCGTAATATTTATAAACATTAACGGTATAACATATCTATATAAAAGTAAATTAGCAAATAAAAAACCTCGTATACACGAGGCTATAAGACAATCAAAAAAAATTCTTATGTCCTCATCTGTCAAGTAAAAACTTGCAGGAATTGGCACCTTCACTTTTTGAAAAAGTTGGGTTGCCGGGTTTCACAGGGCCTTTCCCTCCACCTCTCTTGATAAGGTTTTTTATTTAAGCTTATTTTACCATAATTTTGCTTTTTGTCAAGAATAAAAATAATATTTTTACTATTTAAGTATAAAATTCCTACTTTTCAAATACTAATATATGATTGAATTTTTTCCTATATTGTGCTATCATTAGCAAGATATTTTCTGCTACATTGTGCTTAAATATCACCACAAAAGTAAATATTTTTCGAAATACTGTAACTACAATATTAAAATATTTGAAAGGTCTGTAAGATGAGCAGTTTTATAGATGTAAAAAATCTAATTTATGAATATAAAAATGTTGACTCTGTAAGAAGAGCTGTTAATAATTTAAATATCCAAATTCAAAAAGGTCAGTTTATAGTAGTGCTTGGTCACAACGGTTCAGGAAAATCAACCTTTGCAAAACATTTAAACGCGATATTTAGCCCTACAAGCGGGACTGTACTCATAGATGGACTTGATAGCAAAGATGATGATAAAGTTTTTGAAATAAGACAAAAATGCGGAATGGTATTTCAAAATCCTGATAATCAAATTGTTGCTACTGTCGTTGAAGATGATGTGGCATTTGGTCCTGAAAATATGGGGATCCCCTCTCAAGAGATAAGAAAAAGAGTGGACGATGCTTTAGCAGTAGTAAGAATGAGTGAATTTGCTACAAAGGCACCACATTTGCTTTCTGGGGGTCAAAAACAAAAAGTAGCCATTGCAGGTATAATAGCCATGAAGCCGGACTGCATAATATTGGATGAATCCACATCAATGCTCGACCCACGTGGTAGAAAAGAAGTGATGAGTACAGTAAAAAAGCTCAATAAGGAAGAAAATATAACTCTTATACACATAACTCACTTTATGGAAGAAGCTGTAGATGCTGACTATATTTATGTCATGGAAGAGGGAGAAATTGTACTTGAAGGTACTCCAAAAGAAGTATTTGTAAATGTTGAACAACTTCAAAACTTAGGATTGGATGTGCCACCTATGACTTTATTATGTAATGAATTAAAAAAACATGACATACAAATTAGTCAAGATATTCTTACTGTTGAGGAGATGATAGATAGTCTATGTCAATTAAAATCACAAATTTAACCCATATATATGCACCTGACTCTCCATTTGAATCCAAAGCCATAGATAATGTAAGTTTGGAAATAAATGACGGAGAATTCATAGCCCTTATAGGGCATACAGGTTCTGGAAAATCTACTCTCATACAGCATTTAAACGGTCTTTTAAAGGCAAATGAGGGGCAAATACTGATTAACGACTTTGACATAACTGCAAAGGACGTTTCGCTTGTAGATATAAGAAAAAAGGTAGGTCTTGTATTTCAATATCCTGAATATCAGTTATTCGAAGAAACTATAGAAAAAGACATAGCTTTTGGTCCGAGAAATCTTGGACTCAGTGAAGAAGAGATAAATCAAGCGGTAAGATATTCCATGTCACTTGTCGGACTTGACTACGAAAAATCAAAGGACAAGTCACCATTTGATTTATCAGGAGGTCAAAAAAGAAGAATCGCTATTGCTGGCGTACTTGCAATGAAACCTGAGATTCTTATATTGGATGAGCCTACAGCAGGACTTGATCCTAAGGGGAGAGATGATATCTTATCCAATATAAAAGAAATTCATGAAAGAGAAAAAAACACCATTATTTTGGTATCTCACTCCATGGATGATGTCGCCAAACTTGCTGACAGACTCCTCGTTATGAATCATGGCAAGGTTGAATTTTTCGATACTCCTATAGAAGTATTTAAAAATGAAACAAGACTTAAGGAGATAGGTCTTGATGTACCGCAAGTTCTTCAATTGGCAAATCAATTAAGGGAAAAAGGCTTTGAAATATCAAGCGAAATTTTGACAATTGATGATATTAAAAATGAAATTGTAAAAAATTTAAAGAGGTCATAATGCTACAAGATATAACAATAGGACAGTATTATCCTACAAATTCTATAATACACAGACTGGATCCGAGGGTAAAACTCCTTTTTACATTTGTATTTATGGTGTCACTTTTTATAACCGATTCATTCGTATCTTATATCTTTATAATAGCTGTTTTGATGGGAGTTATATCTATCACAAAAATTCCCTTCATATACATTTTTAGAGGGATTAAGGCGATTTTCTACCTATTGATTTTAACTTTCATACTAAATATGCTCTTTACTCAAGGGGGAAAGATATATTTTGAATATGGATTTTTAAAAATAACTCATGACGGGCTGGTACTTGGTTTTTTTATGTTGCTTAGACTCATACTTTTGATTGTAGGAACTTCACTTTTAACTTTGGTTACAAGACCTATACAACTTACCGATGCACTCGAAAAGGTGCTCAATCCTTTTAAAAAGTTAGGTCTTCCTGCGCACGAGATAGCTATGATGATGACCATTGCACTTAGATTTATACCTACTTTACTTGATGAAACCGATAAAATTATGAAGGCTCAAATAGCAAGAGGAGCTGACTTTGAAAGTAAGAACATATTAAGTAGGGCTAAAAGCATGATACCATTACTTGTTCCTCTTTTTATAAGCGCTTTTAGAAGAGCTGACGAACTTGCTATGGCTATGGAATCACGATGCTATCATGGTGGAGAAGGTAGAACAAGACTCAAGGAGCTGAAATACAAAAAAAGAGATCGTATAGCAATAGCACTTATCTTAATTTTTCCGCTAATTGTCATTGCCATAAGTTTTATAAAGTTGAGTTTTTAGCCATGCGTAATATTTTACTTGAAATTTCCTATGAAGGAACAAATTACTCCGGTTGGCAAAGGCAAAAAAACGCAATTTCTATTCAGGAAAAAATAGAAGAGGCTATATGCCAGATATGTAGCGAAAAAATAAATATAATAGCGTCAGGTCGTACTGATGCAGGTGTACATGCCTTATCGCAGATTGCAAACTTTAACACTACTTCCAATATAGATGCTAAAAAGTTTGCTAAAGCTATAAATAGCAAATTGCCTGATGATATAAGAATTCTCTCTTCAAAAGAAGTAGATGAAAATTTCAATGCAAGATTTTCATCAAAGAAAAAGACATATATATATCATATATTTAACAGAGATATAAAAAGTCCTTTTTGGGATAAATATTCTATGCATATAAACAGAATACTTGATCTTGAACTTATGAAATATAATGCTAATATGCTAATTGGCACACATGATTTTACTTCTTTTTACACATTTGAAGAAAATAATCCTAAAAATACAGTAAAGACAATATATTCTTCAGATATCACCAAAATTTATGACGATGTACTGACTTTTAGCATAACAGGAGACGGATTTTTGTACAATATGGTTCGCATAATTGTGGGAACTTTGATAGAAATAGGCTTACACCAAAAAAATGATGATATAAGCCAAATACTGATGTACAAAGACAGGACAAAAGCAGGAGCTACAGCAAAAGCAAAGGGACTGTTCTTAAAAAATGTGGAATATTAAAATAGTTTTATAATTTAAACTAAATAAGCATATTTTTTCATTATCCATATAAATATATTTTTCAACAAAATTTTAAAAATTTATTTTTTTCTATTGACAATATGAAAAAATTGCAATATAATACAAAAATAGTTTTTGAAAAAGACTTTGAAGAGGTAAAGTAACTTATAGTGTTTTTTCAGAGAGGAAATGGTTGGTGAAAATTTCCATAATGCTGTTTGTGAAGTGCACCTTGGAGTTTTGCACCGAAGTTTTTGAGGCTGCAACGGGCTTCTCCCGTTATAGAGATAGGATATGTAAGTATCTGATAAAGTGGATTTTTTAATCAATTAGAGTGGAACCGCGGATTTTATTCGTCTCTATCATATTTATTTATGATAGAGATTTTTTATTGATTTTTTTATATTTTTTATACTTTTAAGCAATAAAATGTTATTAATTTTGATTCGGTATATAGATTACTATTGACATAATATAGCACAATTATAATTTCAGTTATTTAGCAAAAAGCTTTTTCATAGACTAATATCTTATACTATTTTCTATTTAATCTATGGATAATCTTCAACAATAATTAAAAAAATAGTATAATATTTATGATTTTATTATGATTGTATCTAAAATATTTTATCCATTATTTATTAGACTTTAGTATTGTACAAGCCACTATATTTTTTAATAGTTAAAATATGTGACATTTTACTTTTTAGTATGAATTCAAATCACTTTATTTTGAAATTTTTATTATTTTTAATTCATAGTGAAATACTATGTTTTATCTTAAGGAGGAAACATGATTTACAATAACATTACACAAACAATAGGAAATACAGCAATAGTAAAATTGAATAATTTAGGACTTGGCGACAATGTCGCTGATATATATGTAAAGCTTGAATACTTTAATCCTGCAGGCTCTGTAAAGGACAGAGCAGCTTACTATATGATACGTGACTTTGAAGAAAAGGGTTTAATTAAAAAAGGCGATACCTTGGTAGAAGCTACAAGCGGTAATACAGGTATTGGAATTGCCATGGTTTCAGGCGCACTTGGTTATAAATGCATACTTGTAATGCCTGACTCTATGAGTATAGAAAGAAGAAAAATATTAGCCGCTTATGGAGCTGAGCTTATACTCACGCCTGCAGCACAAGGTATGAAAGGCTCTATGGCAAAAGCAGAAGAAATAGCATCTCAAGACGGATATATACTCACAAGACAATTTGAAAATGAAAATAATGTACTTGCACACAAGAATACAACCGCTATAGAAATAATCAATGACTTTGATACTTTGGATGCCTTTGTAGCAGGTGTAGGAACAGGTGGAACTATAACAGGTGTAAGTAGCGTATTGAAAGAAAAAAAATATAATACCAAGATAGTAGCTGTTGAGCCGGAAAAATCAACAGTATTGTCAGGAGGAACTCACTCACCACATAAAATTCAAGGTATTTCTGCAGGTTTTGTACCTGATATTCTTGATTTATCATTGATAGATGAATTTGTGCAAGTAAGTGATGAAGAATCCTATGAAAAAGTAAGATTGCTTTCTCAAAAAGAGGGAATACTTGTAGGTATATCATCAGGAGCGGCATTAGCTGGTGCAATAAAAGTAGCTGAAAAATTAGGCAATGGAAAGAAAGTCTTGTTTATTGCCCCTGACACAGGACTAAGATATCTAAGCACAGAAGCTTTATTTGATATATAAAAATATTTTGGGTAAATTATAAGAGTATGATTATTTGATATAAAAAGGATTGGGATATGGCTAATCAAAGATATGGTATTTTAAAAGATTTGATTGAAAATATGAAGGTTGTTAAGCAAAAGGATCCTGCAGCTACCAACTATTTGAACATTTTGATAAATACACCTTCTATACATGCAGTGTTTTGGCATAGAGTAGCACATTTTTTACACAGTATTCACTTAGTGACCATAGCAAGAACCATATCCCAACTTGCAAGATTTTTTACAGGAATAGAAATACATCCCGCTGCAAAAATAGGCAAGAGACTCTTCATAGACCACGGTATGTGTGTAGTAATAGGAGAAACTGCTGAAGTAGGAAATGATGTTCTTTTATATCACAATGTTACCTTAGGAGGTACAGGCAATCATCATGGTAAAAGACATCCAACTATAAAGAATAATGTCATCATATCCTCAGGAGCAAAGGTCTTAGGCCCGATAACAATAGGAGAAAATTCCAAGATTGGGGCAAATGCAGTTGTTTTAAAAGATGTTCCTGACAATGCCACAGCTGTAGGTATACCTGCAAAGGTGGTAAAGATAAATAATCAAAAAGTTAACTTGAGTTAATAAGAATTGACTTTTTTCTTACTAAAAGAAAGGAAAATTTAAAATAGTGATGGATAAAAATTTAAAGGAAATGTTAGACAAGCTAAACAGGGAAGATGAAACATTAAAGACTCTTGTAATTGAAAATATGAAAATAGTAAAGGCTTATGATGGAAAATCTGAATTGAGTTTGAAAATTACAGAAAATATGTTAAATGCACATGACATGGTGCATGGAGGTGTTATCTTTACCTTAGCTGACAGCACTTCCGGAGCTGCCTGTGTATCTTATGGTAAGAAAATTGTCACTCTTAGCTCAAGTATAAATTTTTTAAAGTCTGTAGACAACGGTACTATGATAGCTACCGGTGAAGTAGTTCATAACGGAAACAGCACGATGGTGGTAGATGTGAGAGTAACAAGACAGGAAGATGATAAACTTCTTGCAACTGCATCATTTACAATGTTTGTAATAGGAAAATATTAAAAATAAAGTAGGAATGAAAATAACACTTCACTCCTACTTTTTTATATTTCATCATTAATTAATAAAGCCATGCGGGCGAGATTGTAACGCGCTTCTCTCATAGTCAGTGGTGATTTTGTAACCCGGCTTAATCTTGACGTCGTCTTGATAGCCAGGCGCATGATCCCACCTTGATCTGCCTGTAAAAAAGCAGAACAGCATCATGGCATCACCATTAGTAGCTTTTGTCTCAACATGAGCAAATTCACTACCGCTCATCATACCATATACAAAACCAGTTCCGACTACCTCAGAAACATCATCATACCAAGGACGTGTTTTAAATCGCTTAAATCCCTCCTTGCGTTTATTTAACATGGCCAGCATTTTACTTTGCGGTCCATAGTTATCTTCAATGAACCCAGCGGCCTCATCCTTGATTTGGCTGAAGCCACTATAATCCCAATAGTATTTGATACTTCTAAACACCTCATAAATATAGAGTTGTCTATTGGGATTAATGTTACCATTTTTATCAACAAGATAGTCTAAGATGTGAGTCTTAGATAATCTCTCGAATGAATCATAGTACCATTTCCCCTTTTTGACATCTTTAGGAACTGGTGCTCCAGGGTTTTGCTTTAGTTCCAAGATGCGAGCCCAGACACTGGCAAGTTTTGCCACCGTAAACGGTTCCTTTGGTGCATAGCTAGCTGGATCCATAATTGGCTTCTCATATCTTACTCCACCAAGGCCACTGACTATCTTGCCATCAACCTTTTTGTCCGGGAAAATATCTATCCCCGGAGCAAAATATATATATGTCTTATGTGCCCTATCAATATATTCAGCATGAGCTACTGAATGTATTAATGAATTGGCTAGGATTAATAAGCTAACTATCATTATTTTCAATATTTTATTATTTTTCATTTTATTACCCTCCCTATTATTTTAAAAATCAAAATTAAAAAATATTAATATTAATTATTATTTTAATGTCCTCCTTTGGGCAAGCTAATCTACATCAACTTGCCATAAAAGTTGCCAAAATTATAAAATATTATAAATAATTAGTCAAGAGTATTAGCTTTTTTTATCTTTTTTAGCGTTGATTTCAGCTTGGATGTCTTCAATATTGCGGTCAAAGTCATAGCTGTCGATATCATAATTAGACGAGTTTTTGTCCTGATTCTCGTATAGCTACTTAGCTTTTTTCATATACTGCAAAGCTGCAAGTTTATCCACTGGTCGATAACTATTTGACAGGCAGAAATAAGTCAGGAGGTCTGCACCACTATTTTGATTTATTTCCTTAGCTAGTTCATCGAGTTTATTGAGACGTTCAGCGTCATTAGTGCTAGTGCTAGCAATATAAGCCTACTGTTACAAAAGTTCATTCGTCTTCTTTGCTAGTAGAGCATCTTTCGTTTCCTTAAGAACAGCCGTTGCCTTGTCATATTGTTTTTGATTTTCACATTCAGTTCGACTCTTCTCACTTGATAATTTACATTCTGCGTAGTTAAAATCGGCTCTATAATAAATATGGAGGAGATAAAATATAAAAAAGTATATCAAAAATATAGTGCAAAATAATAATAGCGCATTTATGTACAAGAATAGATGATAGACCAACATGTTGCCATAATCATAAAATGCAGATAAAAGATTATAGAGTAGTAAATATACTTCTACCGCCATATCAAGAGAAAAAAGGGTTCTTTGTCAATAGTAGAGGTGTTTTTACACCCCCACTATTGACAAAGAACCAAATTTCTTATACAACTATCCGACTTATCTCTTACTCTTGTCGTATAT
Organism: uncultured Peptostreptococcaceae bacterium; assembly: GCA_963521605.1. Taxonomy (GTDB): domain Bacteria; phylum Bacillota; class Clostridia; order Peptostreptococcales; family Filifactoraceae; genus Peptoanaerobacter. The sequence continues at coordinate 279,705 of CAUQVF010000001.1, forward strand.
CTCTCCGGCAGCCTTAGGTCCTACATCTTTACCGCTAAATATTATTAGCGCTACAATTGTAATCACATAAGGTAGTAAAAGATAAAACTCATTTGGCATCAGACTTATAGCACTTATGTTGAACTTCTTTGCTATTGAGTCTGAATACAAGGCGAATATCTGAGCAAATCCGAAAAATAAACCTGCAAATAATGTAGGGAAAGGCCTCCATTTACCAAATATCAACGATGCCAAAGCTATAAATCCTATACCGTGTATACTCGTAATCGTATATTGCGTATCTTGAGTAAGAACCATCAGTCCTCCTGCAAGTCCTGCCAAAGCACCTGAAGTAAGCACTCCTATATATCTAAGTTTGTACACGTTCATACCTAATGAATCTATTGCGTGAGGATTTTCACCTGTACCTCTAAGTCTAAGTCCCAATGTAGTCCTATACATAATAAACCAAGTTATAATAACTATTATATAAGTTAAATATACAGGTACATACATCCTTTTGAAAAAGAAATCTCCAATTATAGGAATCTCAGATAAAAAAGGTATATTAGTCTTAGTAAATCCTTGTCTAAATGCCAAAGTCCTTTGTTGTCCAAAAATTATACCGCAAAGATATATGGTAATACCACCAGCAAATATATTGATAGCTGTACCTGATATAGTCTGATCTGCACGAAGGTTGATACATAGGTAAGCATGTATCAACGAAACCAAAATACCTGCTATAAGTGCAACTACAAGTGATATCCATGGTGCAATAGAAAAAGTATTTTCAAGAAATGCCAAGGCAGTCGCTCCTGCAAAGCCTCCAACCATCATTATACCTTCAATACCTACGTTTACTATACCTGATCTTTCAGAGTATAGTCCCCCTATTGCTGCAATAATTATCGGAGCTGAATAAATTAAGGTAGATTGAATTATTGACGCTAACAAATCCATTATTTCTTACCCCCTTTTATTTTTTCCAATATATCTAAAATTCCTGCTCTCATCGCAATAAATATTATTATCATTGATGAAATAATGACTGCTATGGCATCAGGTACATTCTTCGCTCCCATCAGAGGTTGAGCAGCTTTAAGCGCTGCCAAAAGCAAGCCACCAAATAATGAACCAAGCGCTGTATTCCCGCCTATAAGAGCTACTGCTATACCATCAAAACCGTAGTTTTCAAAAGCAAGCAAGACTCTACCATAGCCGAATGTTCCTGAAACAAGCAACACTCCTGCAAGTCCTGAAAAAGCTCCCGCAATCGCCATAGACTGAGCTGCTCTTTCCTTTACCTTCATACCTGCATACTCTGCAGCAAAAGGATTATATCCTACAGCTTTGAGTTCATATCCGTAATTAGTCTTGTTAATAATATAGTTAAAAAGATAAATAGATAAAATCACAAGTATAAATCCGAAATGAAGTCTTGAACCGCTTGTCAAGTTTTTCAAAAACTCACTTTGTAATAGTCCTCCACTGTGTATATCTACTGTCTTTACTGATGTACTACCAGGCAGCATCTTCAAAAACATTGCTGACATATACATAGCCGTATAGTTGAGCATTATCGTCACAACAACTTCATGAACATTGTACTTAGCCTTTAAAAATCCGGCAATATATCCCCAAACGGCTCCTGCCAAAGTTCCTCCACATACCACTATAGGCAGTAGTAATATAGCAGGTAAATCAATAAGCACGCCAAGTATTGCAGATACCATGGCACCAACCATCACCTGACCTTCAGCCCCTATGTTGAAAAGCCCTGTTCTAAAAGCAAATGCAACTGATAAGCCTGTCAATATTATAGGCATAGCATATACAAAGTATTCACCTAACATTCTTGGAGTAAAAAAACCTTTAGATGAACCTATTCTGTCAATATTTATTCCTGTTACCGCTCTTATTATAGACTTAAACAATACTGACGGATCTTGACCAGTAATTATCATTATTATTATTCCGGATAAAAATCCCAAGAATATGGCTATAAGCGGAATGAGTATATTTTTATTTTTATCGTTCATCACTTGGCCTCCGTTTTATTTTCTTGCAATTGCTTCATAGCCTCTTCCTTACTGAGGCCTGCCATCATAAGTCCAAGGAGATTTTCGTTAACCTCATGCGATTCAACTATACCGGTTATTTTTCCATCATGTATTACAGCAATCACATCTGATAAGTCGATTACTTCATCAAGTTCCAGTGACATAAGCAATACCGCATCGTTGTTATCTCTTCTTTCCACAAGTCTCTTGTGTATATATTCTATCGCACCTATGTCCAATCCTCTTGTAGGTTGAGCCGCTATCAAAAGTTCAGGCTTTCTGTTAATCTCTCTTGCAATAATAGCCTTTTGCTGATTCCCACCTGACATCTGCCTTGTTACTGTCTTAGAGCCCAGAGATGACCTGATGTCAAACTCTTCTATTAATCTATCAGAAAGAACAGTTCTTTCTTTGAACTTGATTCTTCCTTTTTGTGAAAGCTCATCAGTATAATAAGTTTGTAGGGCAATATTTTCTTCAAGATTAAAATCAAGCACCAAGCCGTACTTATGTCTATCTTCAGGTATATGACCTATGCCGCTAAGAGTCTTTTGTCTGATACTCTTATCTGTTATGTCTTTTCCATCTAAGAATATCTTCCCGCTCTCAACCTTTGAAAGTCCTGTTATAGCTTCAATTATTTCACTTTGACCATTACCATCTATACCGCATATACAAAAAATCTGACCTTTTTTCACTTCAAAGCTGACATTTTTTACAGCCTCTATATTTCTTGCATTTTTCACAGTAATATTATCAACTTTTAAGACCACATCTGACGGATGATACTCAGCTTTTTCTACATTGAAGCTGACATCTCTACCAACCATCATCTTTGCCATCTCATTTTCTGTTGTTTCAGCTACATTTATAGTACCTATGTACTTCCCTTTTCTAAGTACTGTGCACCTGTCAGCTACCTGTTTTATCTCTTTCAACTTATGAGTTATAAGTATTATAGACTTTCCTTCATCTATAAGTCTTCTCATTATACTTATAAGCTCCTGTATCTCCTGTGGTGTAAGCACAGCTGTAGGTTCATCAAAGATAAGTATGTCTGCATTTCTGTAGAGAGTTTTTAATATCTCCACCCTTTGTTGCATTCCCACAGTGATATCTGAAATCTTAGCATCAAGATCTACATTTAGTCCATATTGCTCACTGAGTTTTTTTACGACTTCCTTGGCTTTTTTCAGATCTATTCTGCCTAAACTCTTCTTTGGTTCCATGCCAAGAATGATATTTTCAACAACTGTAAAATTGTCCACCAATTTAAAATGCTGATGCACCATTCCTATTCCAAGCTTGTTTGCAATATTAGGATTGGAGATATTGACCTGTTCTCCGTTTATCTTGATTATTCCGCTGTCAGGTTGATACAAGCCGAAAAGTATACTCATCAGCGTCGACTTACCTGCTCCGTTTTCTCCAAGCAAGGCATGAATTTCGCCTTTTTTTAACTGTATACTGATATCATCATTGGCTTTTATACCCGGGAATTGTTTTGTAATATTAAGCATTTCTATTACATATTCCATAACAATACTCCTTGTGTTGATTTAATTGCCGTCATCATAATATGAAAAACGGCAATTATAATTATATTATCTATAACTTCATGACATAAGGAAGTTACAAAGTCAAAATAAAAATATAACTTACATATTTATAGTAAAAATATTTTTTATTCCCTTTTCTCTTGCATATTTTTCAAGATTGTCTACATCTTGTCTAGTAGGCATACAGGAAGCAAGAGACTTCGGATCTCTTGCACCTTTTACATGCACTCTAATGAGTTTGAACAATATATCTTCCTCATCTTTTATAATTTCAGCTATCTTATCCACAACAGTATGAGCATCGTAAAAATTCTTGATATATACGAGCCTTACCTCTTCAACCTTTTTCATCTTCACAAGCTTTACAAGCTTTTCAAAATTATCATAAGTCTTATTGTCATTTTCATGACCATAATTATCTGTAAAAGTCCCTGAGTGATTTTTTCTATCAAAACATAGATATTTTAGTCCTGCTCCATAGCCTTTGACATCAAACAAGAACTTATCAGTATGGTATACCATCTCTTTTTTCTCATCTATACCAAAGTATCCGTTGGTATCTATATAACAACTAAGCCCTAATTTGTGTACCTCTTTAAAGAGAACTACCAATTTATCACTGTGAATTGTGGCCTCTCCTCCTGACATAGTAATCCCCCTGATGAAAGGCATATTGTTTTTGATTTTGTCAATCAAAGTTTCTATTGACATATTATGCGTATCATCATTTGAAAATCCTATCATCTCAGGATTATGGCAATATAAGCAATTGATATTGCAACCTTGTAAAAAAATACTTGTTCTATTACCCTGTCCCTCAACATTGGAAAATGGTATTATTCTGTGAACAGGTAAAAATATATTTTTTAAATCTTCCATCTCTTAGGCTTCCATAGTCCTTAATGTCCTGTCGAACACCTGAGCATTTTCATCAGTCCCACTACCAAACCACGTTGTATCTTGAAGTACAGCCTCTCCACGTCTTGCCTTTTCAACCTCACTTTTTTTCACAAGGTAACCTGTAACTCTTATAAGATCAGTATTTTTCTCATAAGTCGTGATATATCTATATCCAAGTGCAAATGCTCCTTCTATTATATCAAGCAGTGCATCAAGGTGATCTTCATAAGTCTGGTCAAATGCGTATAAATCTCCTGTACCTGATGGGAAATACTTATGGAAAGGAGCAGATTGCTTCAACTGTTCCAAAAGAGCAGGTTCCTGACCTACTTTAACTCTATGAGCAGGAGTGTTATTCTTATCTTCTTCATCCAGTGAAGCACCAACTTGTGCATGTAAAAGATATCTGTCTCCTGTTCTTTCGCTGTAAACTCCTCTATGAGCATTATTTACTTCTTGCAACTTTTCCATTATGGAAGTTGCAATTTCATCACCACGAGAAGATTTGCCAAATGTTTCGCTTATACCTTCCTTTTCAAGCAAATTGTTAACTGCATCTGCAAGACCTACTATGGCAAACATTCCTGTAAAGTTTTCCCTCTTTAAAAAGCCTTCATGAAGCAAGAAACTTGATTCAAAGAAATTAGACTTTTCAACTATATACGATATTCTCTTATCCATAGTTGAAAGCGCAAGCTTAGCAACCTTAGGTAAGACATTATTTATCATATCATCAACTGTCTTAGCTGATTTTGCTATAGTACCAAGTCTAAGTCTCGTAAGTGTATAGGCTCCGCCACAAAGAGGAAGAGCATTATAACAGCTTGCAAGTGCATAATCTCCAAGGTCTTTAGTGTAATAAGGATCATTTGCAAAAGACGGCTTTGAAACCTTTAGGCAAGCAAGAGCTGCCAACTTGGCAAATTCTCTGTCAGTTTTTTCCTTATCATACTTTATAGACATATTAGGCGTTGCATTTTCAAGTTCTATTATAGCCTTTAATATCATCTTTCCGGCTCTTGTACTGTAAGGTCCTATGTCAGCATGGCAAAAAGAATCTGTTATCACCTTATCTATATGATTTAAAAATCTTTTTATCTTAACATAATCTTCTTCTTCATTAGTAATGAATGGTTCAATCAAAGTATCTATATGACCTATAAATACCGGAAATGAAGTTATTGACGGTACATGAGAATATAAAATCAAAAGACCGTCCAAACATTCATCAAGATTGGTCGGAGCTTTCAAATCCAAGAATTTGCAACCATTTTTTATATATACCTCATAGTCGGGGAGTATATATCTTGGTCTATACATCGCATAACCCTCATTAAGGTCACAAATCATCTGATTATTGATATATTCCATCTCTTCATCTGTATATCCTAATAAATCTCTTGGATCAAAGAGCCTCTCTGCAATATTTGCTATAGTATATAATTTTTGTTGATATGTTAAAGATTTACTTGTGACTGCTTCAAGTATATCTTCAATTTTAGAAACCATACTTTCCTCCTGTTATTGCTCAAATAATTTATACAAAGAACGTATAAATTAATCAAAATATCATATATGCTAAGTTCCTTTGAATAGTAGACTTACAAAATAAAAATAAAAAAGTTAATATTAACTCATATAAAAACTTAGCATTGTATTAAAATTACATAATTATACATCTATAAATCTCTCTTTAAAAAGTTCTTTAAAAGCTTACAATCATGTATAACAATTATACTATAAATTCAATGTCAATACTACTAAAATTTACAAAGAAAAATAATAAATTTTCATTGATATAGACCTAAAAAAATCTTATTTAAAAACTAATTATATTTTAACAATAAGTTTCGATTATTTTTTCAGCTATTTTCAGACCGTCTATAGCACTGCTGACTATTCCTCCTGCATATCCGGCTCCCTCTCCGCAAGGATAGAGATTTTCCAAAGACAGACTCGTAAAATTCTCCTTATCTCTTACTATTCTAACTGGTGAAGATGTTCTGGTTTCAATACCTGTAAGTATCGCATCGTCCATTGCAAAACCTTTTACCTTCTTGTCCATTTCAAGAATTGATTTTTTTATACAATCATTAAACTCTTTTGGATATATTTCATTTAAATCTGCAAAACTGTAGCCTATCTCATAAGTAGGCCTTACCTTACCTATTTTTTCAGATTTTTTACCTGCCAAGAAATCTCCAAATCTCTGCACTGGCGCTTGATAGTTACTTCCTCCAAGTTCGAAAGCTTTTTTCTCGAATTTTTTTTGAAAATACATTCCACCCAATATCTTTGAATCAAAATCACTTTCTCTAACATTTACCAGTATAGCACTATTGGAATTTACACCGTCTCTTGCGTTATAACTCATACCGTTTACCACAAGTTCACCCTTAGACGATGAAGACGGCACCACATATCCTCCGGGACACATACAAAATGTATACACACTCCTGTTATAATCATCCATAGCATTTGTGAGAAAGTATTCGCTTGAAGAAAGTTTTGGATTATTATAATCGCTCTTGTACTGAGCCTTATCAATATCTTCTCTCAAATGCTCTATTCGAAATCCTACTGCAAATGGCTTATTTAGCATTGAAATACCGTTTTTTTCAAGCATCAAAAAAGTATCTCTACTACTATGGCCTACTGCAAGCACCACCATTGAAACATCTATGTTTTCACCATTTACTATGGCAGACTTCACTCTCCCATTTTCTATTGTAAAGTCTTCAAGTTTAGTCTCAAATCGCACACTTACCTTATTTTTTATAATATCATTTCTCATATTTTTTATGACATTTTTCAATACATCAGTACCTATATGAGGTTTTTGCTTATACAAAATGCTCTCATCAGCTCCATATTTGTAGAAAGTCTCGAGCACATACTGACCTCTCTTGTCCTTACTCCTTGAAGTCAGTTTTCCGTCAGAAAAAGTACCTGCCCCTCCCTCGCCAAACTGAACGTTGGAGTTTTCATTTAACACAGCGTATTTCCAAAACTTTTCAACATCTTCACTTCTACTTTCTACATCCTTGCCCTGCTCTATAAGTATCACATTATATCCATATAAGCCGAGTTTATATGCACAAAAAAGTCCGGCAGGTCCCATACCTACAACCAATATAGGCTTTGTCAGCTTTATACTACCTTTTTTCAATATCTCTTGTTTTTCTTCTTTGTACAGATTTACATCCTTATCACTAAGTATGTTCTTGTCAATATTCTTTTCATCTATATCCACAAGTACCTGATATACAAAAAATAAATTGTCCTTTTTTCTTGCATCTATAGACTCTCTTAGGATTTTGTACTTAATATCCCTATTTTTCAACCTTAGCTTTTTTGTTATCTTATCCTTGATAATATCCACATCTTCATTAATGGACAACTTTATATTTGATATTGTTATCATTTTATTTCCTTTAAAAAATCCTTTGTTATAATAATTAATCATACAATCATTAAATAATGTGCCGTATATTCACACTCATCTTTATCAATAAATCAACAAATAGAAGTTTATTATATCCGACAATTAAATAATATAAGTATTAGTTTATATAACAAAGGATGAACTATTTAATCTTACATAAGTAAAAACATTTTAGTAGAATTGCAATTTGATATTATAGCAAAAATTAATGCTTATTTCTCTTCAAAAAAATCTGCATTATTCCCCATATCTAAACATTTTATAAGAAATATTTAACTTACTATAAAGTACAAAATTATTACAAAATTAAATATTTTTATATCTTTATATTATTTCAGTAACTTTGACGCATCTTCATCTACATATATTGTAACATCGGGATGTAATCTCAATATTGAAGATGGCACTTCCGGAGTAATCTCTCCATGAACAGTGTCAAAAATTGCCTTTGCCTTTGCCTCTCCGGAAGCTATCAATATTATCTTTTTTGACTTCATAATAGTAGCGATACCCATAGTTACAGCTTTAGTAGGCATTTTTATATCTGAAAAATACTTTGAATTTGCTTCAATTGTACTTTGAGTTAACTCTACTACATGAGTCATAGGAGAGATTTTATCCGAAGGCTCGTTAAAACCAATATGTCCATTTGCCCCTATTCCAAGAATTTGCAGATCTATTCCGCCTTTTTCTTCTATTAAGTTTTCGTAAGACTCACATTCTTTGTTCATATCACTTGCCAAGCCATTTTCAATATGGCAATTTTCTTCTTTTATATCAATATGATTAAACAAATTATCTCTCATAAAATAATAATATGAGTTAGGATGTGATTTTTCTATTCCAATGTACTCGTCCAAGTTAAACGCAGTTACATCTTTAAAACTTAGTATATTTTCTTTATAAAACTTTATCAGATTCTCATAAATTACAACAGGAGATGAACCTGTAGCAAAACCAAGCACAGAGTTAGATTTTTCAATAACCTGTCTTAAAATTTGTACTGTTGCTTTTTTTGATGATTCTTCATGAGTCTTGCTTATTACAATTTTCATCTTTTCCTCCAAAAAATAATTAAAATTACTTGTCTATTATATTTTATTTTCGGCAGATTTTCAAGAATTTTATACAAATATAAAACAATTTATTCAAAGTAATTTTTACTTAACTATCTTCTTTAAGAGCTATTATCTGAAAGTATATCAATATTTTAAACATAAATTTATTTAATACTAAATATTAATTAAAAATTATTAATATTTAGTATTGACTTTTTATTTTTTTGTGATAAAATATTTGTTGTTAATAATTATTATCAATTAAATTTTCTATCTTTACTAATTATTATAATATAATTTATTTTTACAGGAGATTATTATGAAAGCATTATTGGTTGGAGCTGATACACTAGGAAAAATACCTAATACGCTTAGAGACTTTGGTATTGAAGATTACATACATTGGCAAGGTCGTAAAAAAGGCATGAGAAACCTTAAAATGCCTGAGGTAGATATGGTGATAGTGTTTACTGATTTTATTGAACATGGACTTACTATAAACGTTAAGGATAAAGCAAAAAAAGAAAATATAGAATGCATATTCTGTAAACGCTCATGTACAGACTTAACCTGTAAACTGAGAAACTGTAAACTTTGTTGTGAATATTGCAATGAGTTTTGCGAAAATAGACCTATTAAGTTAGTTGACTAGAAGGTGTATGATTTATTAATTTAATTTTTTTAATATTTGAATTCAATTGAATTTTGGATAATATTTTTACAATTTATAATAGAAGTTTTATATTATTTTAATTAATACTAAAATCCAGTAAAATAATGGATAAAATACTTTAAGTACATTTGTAATAAAACCATAAACCATATATTAATTTTTAAAAAATGCTTATGAGAATTATCCATAGATTAAATAGATAATAGTATAAGTTTTTAATTGAATATAATCGAATAGTATAATCTAATAATAGTATAACTTACTTAAGCTAATATAATCAATAAAAAAGATACCCCATTTTTAAATATAAGGTATCTTTTTTGATTTATTAGATTTATATTATTTTCTTACTTCAAAATATGCTTGAGGATGCTTACATGCTGGACATAGTTTTGGAGCTTCTTTACCCTCGAAGATAAATCCGCAGTTTCTACACTTCCATGCTACTATATCTTCTTTTTTGAAAACTGTGCCGTTTTTTACGTCATTAGCAAGTCTTCTATATCTTTCTTCATGTTCTTTTTCAACTTTTGCTATCAATCTAAATGATGCTGCTATTTCCTTAAATCCTTCTTCATCTGCAATTTCAGCAAATTTAGGATAAGCAACTGTCCATTCTTCATTTTCACCTGCAGCTGCAGCCATAAGGTTGTCATAAGTATTGCTCAATATAGCAGGGAAAGTTCCAGTTATTTCAGTTTCTACAGGGAAATTTTCACCTTCCATATTTTCTACTACATGTTTGTAGAACACCTTAGCATGCTCTTTTTCATTTTCAGCAGTTTCCATAAAAATTGCCGCTATCTCTTCAAATCCCTCTTTTTTTGCTATGCTTGAAAAAAATGTATATCTTGTTCTAGCTTGAGATTCACCTGCAAATGAAGCCATCAAATTTACCAAAGTTTTTGTTCCTTTTAAAGATGCCATAAATTTACCTCCATAATTTTTATTTTATTATCAATTAATATCAACTTATTTATTATTGATAATAGTTTTTACTTTTTCCATGGAACATTATATACCCAAAATTTAATTTTTTCAACAATTATAAAAATATTTTTTATTTTTTCTTATTTCAATTGATTTTGTAATAATTACATTATGATAATAATTATTTGATTTTAAATTTTTATACCATGCTTTTCAAAAAATACTATTGTAGTTAAAAATTAGATGTGATAATATATGAGATAATGACCGATATTTGTTATATAGGAACGTAGAGTTTATTTTCGCTATATAATTATGAAATTTTTATAACTGCTAAGATAATTATGATGTTCAATATAATATTTAAAATTTTTGATAGTAATTATTTTATTTTAAATAATTAAATTTCTAATATAATTAATTCAATATTTTAGGAGAGGAAATGAGCTTTGTAATTAGAGATGTAATACATAATGACATAGAATTTGACGATAAGATAAAACAAATATTAGGCTGCTCCGAGTTTCAAAGGTTACACCGTATTCATCAGCTAAGTTGCGAATACTTGGTTTTCCCTACAGCTACTCATACAAGATTTTCTCATTCAATTGGCACATATCATGTTATGAAAAATCTTATAGCACATTTTACCTTAGAGCTAAAAAAACTTGGTTACGAAGTAAAAGAAGAAGACAAAAACCTCGCTTATATAGCGGCATTACTGCATGATGTTGGGCACGGAGCCTTCTCCCATACATTCGAAAAAATATTTGGGGTAAAATCTCACGAACAGTGGACAAAAGAAATAATAAGTGATAAAGACACTTCTTTGCATAAAAAAATAGTGGAATTATATGGAGAGGAGTTTATCAAAAGATTGATAAGCATAATCTCAAAATCATACAAAGATGATGAGAAATCTAAAATTTTCGATATAATAGCAACTCTTGTAAGTTCGCAGACTGATGCCGACAGAATGGACTATCTGCTTAGAGATTCGTACTTTACTAGTGTGACAAATGGTAGATACGACATACAAAGATTAATTAAATCCTTTGGAGTAAAGGAAGAAGAAGATACATTAAAAATATTTATAAATGAGAAATATATGTCAACCTTAGAAGAGTATGTAATGGCACGATATTTTATGCATAAGGAAGTATATCAACATAATATCAAACAACATATGGAAAAATGCCTTAAACTCATATTTAAAAGAGCAAATGAACTGCTTATTAACAAGGTGGATATTTTTTGTGATACAGTACTTAAAAAGCTAATTTTAGGGCAAAAAATAACTGTAGGAGAATACCTCACTACAGATGACGGATATTTTATGTATCACATTATTAATTGGAGCAATCACGATGACAAAATTCTATCTTATCTTTGTAAATGCTTTTTAAACAGACAACTATTTGAAAATGAAAGTGATATTAATCAAAAGGAATTAACAGAAAAAATTAATGTCTTATTAGAAAAAAATAATTTTGATAAATTAAAATATCTTGATGAAGAATTCTTCTACATTAAGACCGAAAAAAAAGTAGCTCTCTATGCAAATACAAAAGAAAATATATGGATAAAATCTCGTGACACTCAAAAACTCCATGATTTATCAGAAAAATCACTACTTATAAATAAAGGGAATGCCTCAAATACTTTTGTCTCAACAAATAACTATATCAGCAGTTACCTGTTTAAGCTAAAATATGGTATTGATTTTAAACTGTAAATAATATGTTTTGCACTTGAAAATAAGTGCTTTCAGGTGCAAAACAATATTTTATAATAAAGTGTGTTAAAAAGCCATGTAGTTATGTTACAAAAAAGTTATCAAAAATATCTACAAGAGTCATTTGAAATAACTACTTGGTAATACAAACGCTTATTAGTATTATCAGCTAATTAGCATAAAATTCTTAACAACATTATTTTTCCATAGAAAATTAAAAAATACCAGCAATAAAAACGCTGATATTTTTTAATTTTTATTATATTTCAAAAATTAACTGTGTCATATTGTTATTGTCTTCAAATATGATACTTCTACTGTTTTCCAATCCGGTTTTTATTCTCAAAACATAAGCTTCTCTGATATCAATCTTATTAATATGTCTGCTGGATATTACCACAAGTCCGACATATATGTCTTTTTTATTAAGTTCTTCTATCTTTTCTTGTAGTGCAAGTTGATCTTCAACCTTATATACATCGTCCAAAATTACAAGTTTAGTATCAGGTTTTAGATTATCAAGGGTAGTCACATCATCTGTAAACTCTACCATATCATCTTGAGATGCGAGAAACTTGGCATAAGTTGACCTACCACATCCTGTCTGACCTGAAATAATAATATTTCTGTCTACCACCACATAACACTTTTTACCATCACACTTTTCACCTAAATTAAGCACTAAATGTTTCATAAACATTCTCCTTCCATAATTCATTTATATTATTAAATTAAAACACGGCAAATTTAAATTATTATTTCATTATTAAGCCTAATAAAAAACTTCTATCAATTATAGAATATCATAACTTTGATATAATAATATCAATTTTCATTCCAATATACCTGTATATTATCATTGTCTTTAAGTACATCAGTAAAACCCGCATCTTTTCCGTTAATTGTCATGGTAAGACTGCCATGGGTTCTTGACCTGTCAAAATCAATATGGTCAAATATGTCTACGAATATTATATCTTCTTTCTTTGAATTTATCTTTAATAATTTACCGTTGCAGATAATTTGTACTGACGAATCATAGTTTTTTTTCTGTAAATTTTCATACTTCTTCTTTTCTTCTATTTCTACAGTATCTCCATCCATTATTGGCAAATTATACTTTGCAATATCCCCATTTACTATTATTATTTTTTCATTAGAAATATTAAGATACTCTCTAAGTTTATCAGTATTGTCAAGCACATCATAAGATATGATGTCTCCATTTTTCAAACTTTGACTTATATCTGTACAAGTTTCATCGTTTAAAATGATATTGTAATAATACGATCGTTTCTCTCCATTTACTGTTATTAACTTTTCTTCGACTATTTCTTTTACAGATATATCTGCGTCTTTTCCTTTAGTGGCTGATTGCACTGTAATATCGTCACCATCAGATATTTTGAAGTCAATATTTGCTGATACATCATTTAAATATACCTTGGATTCTTCACCAAACTCACCGTTAAATAACTTTTTTTCTTCGTTTATAGATATCAACAGTGATTTTCCCCTTCTTGATATCAGCTCTCTTGGGTTAAAACCCGCTAAAAGAAGTGCATCACTTATCTTCAAATCTACTGAACGAAACATCTTGACTTTTTTACCGTTGACTTTTACCGTTATAAAATCCTGCTTTTCATTTTTTATACTGCAAGAAAGTATTCCAACAGGCGTAACGCATTGAGGTCCTTGCAAAAGATGGTGCTTATTTTCAATATCAGCTATTGACTCTACAGATTTTATCACCACTCTTGAACTTGGTATCTGAAGATACTCAGCAATCAATTCTCTAATACCGGGAGTCAAAGAGCCACCACCAACAAGAAATACAGCACTTGGCGCTTTCTTGTTGAGCTTAATTATCTCATCTGCTATATTTTTTGCGACAAGAGATATGGAGCTCTTAATTTTATCTAAAATTTCAGAAGTTGTCATCTCATTTTCTATACCGACTATATCGGTAAAAACTTGAGTATCTTCATTACAAAGATTGCATTTTAATTTTTCAGCTGAGTTGAAATCAAGCAGAAAATTTTGTGATATACTTTCAGTAATCTCATCTCCTGCTGTTGAAGTCATAGCATATCCTGTAATACTTCCGTCCTTTGTGACGGCAATATCTGATGTACCTGCTCCTATATCCACCATAGCTATATTTAACAACCTGACATTTTCAGGAACGCAAACCTCTATAGCCACTATAGGTTCGAGAGTCATATAAGAAACTGTTAGATTTATCCTGTTCATAACTGAATTAAGAGCCTCAACAACTATCTTGGGCAAAAAAGTAGCTATTACTTCAAGAGATATTTTGTTACCTTTGTGTCCCACAGGATTTTTAATTTCATAGTTGTCCAATTTATAAGTCATAACCGTATGACCTACATTGTAGTATGATATATTGTCACTTTCTGCGTCTTTGAGCATATTTGCCGCCTCTTGCAAAGACTTTGCCTCGACGTTTTTCATTATCTGAGCGTCAATCTCTGTAATATCATCAAACTCAACATCAACACTTGCATTTATAGTCTTAAGGGAGCGACCTGCAGCTGCAATTGCAACTTCCGTCAACTTGATATTTGACTGCTCTTCAAGTTTATTTTTTACTTTTTCAGCAATCTGAGCAACAGCGTCTATGTCATGTATCTGCCCGTCATACATTGCTCTTTTTTTGTGCATTTCCACCGCAACATCTTTTATTAATATCTTTCCATTGTCCCTTTCTCCCAATATACCCATTATACTTCCGGTACCTATATCGAGAGCGAAAAAAACTTCCTTCTTGTCATCTTTCATAATTTCACCAATAATTAATTAACTTTGTAAGCTTTTCGTGATATAATAATAACATAAATATTGTTTTTTATAAATACTTAATTTAAAAATAGGATGAATATGGAAAAAAAATTTTATGCTGTAAAAAAAGGAAGACAGACCGGAATATTTGAAACTTGGGAAGAATGTAAAAAAAATACCACTGGATATAAAAATGCTGTATTCAAAAGTTTTAAGACCTTGTCAGAAGCAAAGTCATTTTTAGAAGATGAAGTTAAAGAAGATGACAAGATAAAATACCATACAAGTGAAGATGAGATATTTGGAAGTCTTGGAAAAGATGAAATGCTTGCCTATGTAGATGGTAGTTATGATAATGAAATAAAGTATTTTTCTTCCGGAGGAATAATGTTTTATAATGGCGAAAGTGAAAGTTTTAAATTTGCTTCAAATGATGAGTCAGTGATATCTATGAGAAATGTATCTGGCGAAGTAAAGGCAGCCATGTTTGTAATTCAAAAAGCTGTAGATATGAAAATGAAATCAGTGACGATATATTATGACTACAGCGGAATAGAAATGTGGGCAAACGGCTCATGGAAGACAAATAATCACCTTACAAAGGCGTATAGGGAATTTTGCATTGAAATGTATAAAAAACTATATATACAATTTGTAAAAGTAGAGTCTCACACCAACATAAAATACAATGAACTCGTTGACAAACTTGCAAAAGAGGCTATAGATGAAGTAAGAAAGTCATTATAATAAATAAAAAATATTAGTATTAGCTTTTTGTATAAATATAATTTTAATACTACAAGTTAATATTACATTAGAAAACAAGATAGTATAATTAAATTTTTAAGCAATTATACTATCTTTATTTATATATCAATATTGATATTTTTACCTCAAAATATTATTAATCTTCCTCGTCAAAATTTCCAGATATATCACTATAACGTATGTTTCCATCAGGTAGACCGTCAAAATCTGTATCTAATTCAGTAGGGTTAGAGTTGAATCGCCAAACGATTATTGATTTTTCACCATTATAATTTTCTCTCGGAATGGAATGTCTATCAAGCAGTAAGTTTATATAATCACTCATGTCTATATCAACACCTATTCCAAGTTCCTCAGAATCAGTTAAACCATCCCTATCAGTATCATTGTTTTTTATGTCGGCTATTTTTCCTTTTAATCTTATGCGACTGTAATCATCAAGTATAAGCCAATATCCCTCTTTGGGTTTTTTGAGTAATTTTTTCCTAAAACTTTTTAAATCAATCTCCTTAAATCCCAATTTCTCTCTTATTTTTTCTATATTATAAGTCTTGTTGTCCTTGTTTTCTAAGATATTTAAAAGATTTATGACCATCTTAGTTTTTTCATTCATTTTACTTCCTGGTACATCTCTCCATGTTGACATACCTGCAAATACATCTATACCATATTCTTTTAAAAATTTATCTATGTCTATTACGAAATACTCTCCGGCATCTTCTATCATCCCATATATTTTCTTATTAGCCGTATCTATAGTAGTATCCACTATTTTTAATTCACCCTCTATATATGATACTATGGTAAGATTTTTAATATCACCTAAATAGTAAGTCTTATAGCTAAAAGTCAATTTAACAGGAATATCATAAGAAGTTTTATATTTCAAAATGTCACTTACCACACCTTTATTATCTTTAAAAGAAGGATATTCAACTAAATCAAGTCCTACATTGTCTGATATATCGTGGTGCACTTTTCCTGAAATAGATGGAGAAAGCCAATTGTAACTTTCAAGTACCCCTCTACTTTTTGTACTCTCATCTGCTGACTGCTCAAAGAGTCTTTCACTATCTATAGTAACTCCATCTGTCTTAGCCTTGTTCGGATCAAGACCTATTTTTATCTCTTCACTATCACTTAATCCGTCCCTATCTGTATCCTGGCGAAGAGGATTCGTATGGTACTTATTTAACTCTTCATAGTCTGTAAGACCGTCATTATCTGAGTCTAGCGAATTAGGATCTGTACCTAATTCCTGTTCTTTTATATTTGATACTCCATCCTTATCATAGTCTTCATCAGCATCGGATATGCCGTTGCCGTCGCTATCTTTCTTCAAAACATCTGTATTTAGATACTTATACTCAAATCCGTCATTAAGTCCATCCCCGTCAGTATCTTTTTTATTCTTATTGTACCCCATCAATTCTTCCATATAATCAAGTAGACCGTCACCATCTGTATCTTTTTCTGAAATAAGTATCATTTTATCGTTTTCAATTAATATATGGTTTTTTCCATCTTTAAATTCCTTGGTACGAAATAATCCATCATCTCCATATGTATGTGTTATTTTATCAATTTTATTTTCCTCAGTAGTATTTACTTGACTATCCTCTTTTTTACTTGTTTCATTAATGTTATTATTACCTGACTTACTATTTCTTGTAGTTTTAATACTTGCATTCCCTGTAACAATATTAGAATAAAAAATACCAATTATAACAAAAGTTATACATGCAATATTTTTGATTTTCTTACTTTTCATAATTAGACTCCCCTTCTTCATCATTTTTCTCTGTTATATTTTCTTCATCCTTAGATTTTTTATCAAAAAACAATAAAAAATATGGCGGGAATATGCAGGAATCGAACCTACAAGAGAATTTTTGATTCTCACAATGGTTTTGAAGACCACGAAATGCACCAACATTTTAATATTCCCATGTCATATTATATTATACATTGCTCCAATTTATTACATCAAGAGCATTTTTTGCCAAAAATTCATTACACTTTGAAAAATGTCTGCAACCGAAAAATCCACCATGAGCAGAAAGCGGACTTGGATGTACGCTCTTTAATATCAGATGATGTTTATTTGTTACAAGTATTTCCTTTTTTTGGGCATTCTTCCCCCAAAGAAGATATACTACAGGGCTTTGTTTGTCATTCAGCTTTTCTATTATTTTATCTGTCAATATCTCCCAACCTATGTTTGAATGTGAATTTGCCTTTGCCTTTTCCACTGTTAATGAAGAATTTAGTAAAAGTACTCCTTGATTTGCAAGATAGGTCAAATCTCCATTTGTCATATCCATATTAACATTCAAATCACTTTGTATCTCTTTGAATATATTTTTCAAAGATGGTGGTAGAGGTATTCCCTTTTTCACTGAAAAAGACAGTCCATTTGCCTGATTTTCTCCATGGTAAGGATCTTGCCCCAAGATTACCACCTTTACATCTTCATATGCCGTGAATTTCAATGCGTTAAATATGTCGTTCATATGGGGATATATGGTCTTACTAAAGTATTCTTTTTTCAAAAAACTCCTTATGTCAAGATAATATTGTTTTTCAAATTCCTCTTTTAACAACTCGTCCCAACTATTACCTATGTTTACCATCTTCCCCACCTTATTACAAATCTATTAATGACAGTATAACTGTTAAAATTAATCTAAACTTTGTCTTCATCAGTAAATTATATTTAACTTTTCACTTCCAAAAAGATTGATATATTCTATTCAAACTTTATACTTTTTCAAAAAATATCTAATATAATTTTCTATATAATATTTTGAAATCATATTTCTAAGAATTATAAATATATTAAATTTTGTTAAATTATATAGTATTTTTGATTTTATTTCTTCTTATTTCTTTAATATAACAGATATACTAAAAAAATAAATATTTGAATAAATATTCAAGCAGACTTATTTAAGCTCAAATACTATACCTCTCTTTGTATCACTTCCAAAGATAAAGTCTTTTGACACTCCTAAGAAATTATCCCTGAAAAGCTCATACGCATTTATCTCAACTTCAAAATTTTCAACTTTCTCGCTTAAATTACCATCTTCATACAAATATGCTTTTTTTGTATTTATGAATACTACATCACCTTTTAAACTTATATAAGCTTGTTCGATATATACAGCACCATCTCCTGCAAGCTCCTGCAAAGTCTCATTAATTGGATTGATATAGGCTCCCAATAGTACACAACGAGGAAACTCATCTCTTACTCCATACGAGCAAGCTGTATTTTCTACCTGATATTTCGCTGCTAAAGTCTTATCTGCGTATGGTTTTTGGATTATTCCGTTTTCTATAAGCAAGTTTTTACAATATACATTGATACTTCCCTCCCAATCGAAAAACGGAAGTATACCGTATTTTTCAGACTTTGTATCATCAAAATCTAATGATGTATATAGCGATAACTTATTAGAAAATATCTTTTTGTTTATTAACTCTTTTCCAATTACATTTTCACAAGACAAAAAGACTTCAAAAAAATCATAAATAGCATTTAAATTTGTTGGTATAATAAACTTTGTATATTTTTTTGGAACAGCTTTTTGTTTTTCAAGTTTGATTAATCTTGAAATATCATTCACTATATTGTCTACGACAATCTTTCTATATTCAAATGTAAAGATATCCCCCTTATATTCCACTTCAAATACATTTTTTGCATTTTCACTGTTGATATGAAGTTTTTTTAGGTTAGTCAAGGTATGTCTTACATCTGTATGATAATATTTGATTACTACCTCATCAGAAAGATGAGATATTTTTTCTCCTATCTCTTGCAACAAGTCAAAGAGTTTTTTATCTGAAATTCTCTCAACATTAGCTATGATATTTCTCTGTATATTCAAAGTATTAGCATTAAAATAAGGGTGTTTTTGATTTTTTTCTGCTAAATAAAAACCATAATCATCATCTTCACTGTTTTCCAAGTAACTTATACAAAGAGCATCATTTTCATACAACCTGAACATAACAGTATTTTTTCTGATATTTATAATCTCTTCAACTACATTATTTCTAAAATAGCCTATCTTTTGTTTTTTTTGTATCTCCAATTTTTCTTTCATACTACCACCATTATTGAAAATATTTTATATATAATGTTATTTTCACTTTATTATTTTTCTCAATTATATCACTATTAGAAATTAATTGTCAATTAATCTATTGGATTTTAAATACTTGTTAGAAACACTAATTCCTATGCTAAGAATAAATCACTATGATTTATACTGTGACAATGACATATTGCAAGAGCAAGTCCGTCAGCTACATCATCCGGCTTTGGAATGGAATTAAGATTTAAAATTATCTTTACCATTTCCTGAATCTGTTTCTTTTCAGCTCTTCCATAACCTACTACACCTTGCTTCACCTGTAAGGGAGTATATTCATATACCGGTATATTGTTATTTACAGCAGATACCATTATTACTCCTCTTGCATGGGCAACATCTATGGCAGTCTTGACATTCTTGTTAAAAAACAGTTCTTCTATTGCCAAGGCTTCTATGTTGTATTTTCTTATCAGTTCATTGATATCATCGTGTATTATCTTTATCCTGCTTGACAGCTTGGTCTTGGCAGGAGTAGTTATAGCTCCGTAGCTTAGCACCTTGAAACTGTTATTCTTGTATTCTATTATTCCATATCCAACTATAGCAATGCCCGGATCTACTCCCAACACAATCATTAAGTAAGTGTTCCTCTCTTATCATATTTATAGCATAACAAATTTAATGAAAATAGCTTATGATTTTTTCACTATTTTTAGAAATTCTAATTTATTATATTAAAGAATATTAAATTTTTTCTTTAATATAATAAATTTGTACTCTTAAGAGTCATACTCTTTTAAATATTAACATTCATTATTTATTTTTTTCTTTTTCCATTTTTTTTATTAAAGTCTTTCTTTCATTTTGACCTCTATCGTAAAAACTCTTAGTCTTTATATTAAATCTTTGGCTTATCTTTTCTATCTTTTTTTCGTCTTTTTCATCTATAAGACTTATGGCTATGCCTGTTTTTTCCGCCCTACCTGTACGTCCTATCCTGTGGATATAGTAATTGTAGTCGGTAGGTATCTCATAGTTAATTACATGAGTAACTCCATCTATGTCAAATCCTCTTGCTGACAAATCAGTAGATACAAGATATTGGAACTTCATCTTTCTAAATTCATTTAAGATATGCTCTCTTTTCTTCTGCGAAAAATCTCCATGTATTATATCACAGTCATATCCGCTTATACTCATATACTCATTTAACTTTTCCGCATTTTTCTTTGAGTTACAAAATATTATAGACATAAAAGGTCTGTATTCTTCAAGTACAAACTTTAGAGTGTCATTTTTAAACTTTTCAGTTGTATGGAACAGAATCTGTTCTATATTTTCTGTAACTGTCTTTTCTTTAGTAACATCAATTTTAACAGGATTTTGCATCAATTTTTTTGCCAAATCTATTATAGGCTTTGGCATGGTAGCAGACAATAACACTATTTGCAACTTATCTGGCAGTTTATCCTTGAGCAATACTATATCTTCCAAAAAACCGTACTCAAGCATCTGATCAGCCTCATCTATTATAAACCTTGATATGTGTTTCATATTGATATTACCACTTCTTATATGCTCCAACAGTCTACCCGGAGTGGCAACAATAATTTGAGAATTACTTACAAACTTATTTTCCTGTTTTTTAAAGTCATGCCCGCCAACTATATTGGCACAGCTTAATTTCTTATCCACATTCAAGTCGTCAAAGACTTTTTTTGTCTGATTGGAAAGCTCTCTTGTAGGGCTGAGTATGACAGTCTGAGGTAATCTTAAGTTTTCGTCAGTCATTGTCATAATAGGAAGAAGAAAAGCAAGCGTCTTACCTGTACCTGTCTGAGCCTTTGCTATGAGATTTCTCTTTTTCAATATTATAGGTATTGCCTCTTCCTGTATCTGAGTAGGTGTACTTATCCTTAATTTTGATAACTGTGATACAAGCTCCGCTTTTATCTTTAAATCTTTAAATTCCGCCATTTCATCCCTCTTTACAATCCATTTTTAATAATCTTTTCCAACTCGTCTATATCTACGTATCTTTCAAATTCCTCTGCTAATTTTGCAATTTGCTCTTCTCTATAGACTGAAAAGTCAATAACTTCTCTATTTTCTTTTATATTCTTACTTATTCTTATATTATTTAGAATTTGATTTATAAAGCTTGTATTTTCAAATATCCCAAAACCGCAAAAAGCAACAGTATTGCCTTTTTGTATTGCGATTACTCCATCACTGTCTTCATGCAAGACATCTTTTGTTTTAATATCAGATGTTTTTACATAATTTATTTCTAATTTTTTATCTATATTTTCAAGTAAGCCTGTTCTTTTTTCTAAAACTATTTCTTTTCTTAATATCTTTTCCTTGCAATGCTTTGCTTTTGCATCAAAAATACCAAGCCCTCTTGTAGTTATTTCTTCATCATTTATTTCTTGGCATAAAAACTCTACACCGTTACCAACAGCAATTATATTACCATATCGAGCATAGTTTTTAATATTTTCCCAGCCACTCATTGACTTTATATCATCAGTCACGTTTTTACTTGCCGGTATTATCAGCAAATCCGTCTTTTTATCTATTTCATTGGGCAGGACATAGTTGATATTAATGTCAGGCATTATCTTTAGCGGTGAAATATCTGTAAAATTTGAAAGATTTTTTAGTTTTAATATTGAAATATTTATCTTGTCATCTTCATATTTTATAACTTTTTTCTTAAAATTTAAGGAATCTTCTTCTTCAATGTCTACATCTACATAAGGCATAACAGAAATTACTTTTATTCCAGTCATTTCTTCAATTTGCTCTATGCCGCTTTGCAAAATGCTTACATCACCTCTGAATTTATTTATTATTATCCCCTTGTAGTTAGAACGCCACTTTGGAGGAGTAAGCATTATCGTACCGTATATTGAAGCAAATACCCCACCCTTGTCTATGTCTGCTACCAAAATAACAGGTGATTTTGCAATTTCACTCATTCCCATATTGACAAAATCACCGTCAAGCAAGTTGATTTCAGCTGGTGAGCCGGCACCTTCCAAAACAATTACATCATTCTCTTCTTCAAGCTTCTCATATGCAAACTTTATATGCGGAAGATACTTGGATTTTATTTGATAATATGTCTTTGCATCATATATTTCATCCTTTTTACCAAGCAAGATAACTTGAGATTTTCTGTCTGAATTCGGTTTTAAAAGTATTGGATTCATATAGACGGATGGATCTATTTTACAAGCAAAAGCCTGTATAGCCTGCGCTCTCCCAAATTCGTTGCCGTCTTTATCAATATAGGAGTTGAGTGCCATATTTTGAGATTTGAAAGGTGCTACCCTATATCCTCTATTATACAAGACTCTACACATAGCAGTGACAAAAAGACTCTTACCGGCAGATGAGTTAGTGCCTACAAACATTATAGATTTTGACATTGTTGTTCCTTATTTATACAAATAGTATTTTTTCGTATTTTCTCTAAAGCTATCTGCTTGATTTCTATACATACTCTCTATTTCAATAGCTGATTTTTTGGCATCTATAGCCTTAGCAAATGCCTTGTTGCCTGTAATTTTGTAAAACATACTCGGTTTTCCGTTTTTTTCATAGAGATTTGTAACAAGTTTTTTCTGCTCGTTTGCAGTGGCTATTATATAATATCCTGTTTTTCCCGGATTAAATAAGTGATAGTCATACACATCCAATCTTACTCCTCCACTTTGTCCCTTTGTCTGTGCTACAAAGTTTACACCGGGAAGATTATAAGAATTAAGTCTTTGAGCAAGAAGACTTGAATTTATGTCCTTACCTCCTGACCAATTGAAAAAGTCGCTCATACCTATACCCATATTCTCTGATGAACCTGTCGCCATATAGCCAAATGCTGATTTGATATCAGGTATATATGGTGAAGTCTGTTTGAATCTAAGCCCTGTATCTTGCCATATCATATCTCTTGAATAATTTTTCATTGGAACAACAACAAGATTTACCCCTATATTTCTATTGAAGTATCTTGCCAGCTCTCCGGCAGTCATCCCATGAGCCATAGGCATATTATCTATTCCTACAAATGACTTTGCCACATCTTCGAGCATAAAACCTTCTACATACTTACAAGAAACAGGGTTAGGTCTGTCCAATACTACAAAGGTCTTATTGTATTTTTTACACGCTTCCATTGATTTGTACATAGTTGAGATATATGTGTAGGTTCTTGCGCCAATATCCTGTAAATCAAAGAGCATTACATCTATATTGTCAAGCATAGCCTTAGAAGGCTCTCTTGTATCTCCATAAAGCGAATACACCGGTAGTCCTGTCGATACATCTTTACGAGTGCTCACATAGTCACCGGCTTTAATATTACCGTCAATACCATGTTCAGGTGCATATAGAGATGTAAGTTTCGTATTTTTATAATTATATAGCACATCTTTCAGATTTTGTCCGTTTGCATTTACACTCGTCTGATTTACAATAGCTCCAACTCTCTTGCCATCTATAAGATACCTATACTCGTCATTAAGTATCTGCTCATCACCAAGCACTACTCTTTGACTATATACATTTTGACCTTGAGATTCTGATTGAATATCATTTGAAACTTTCTCCTCAACCTGACTTTCAAAAGGATTTTCAAATGAAATTTCAAAATGATTCTCATTTACATACTGAGCAATATACTTATCCAAGATGTCAAAGCTCTCAGCATGAGAAAAAATACTACTTTCCCTAATAAAAATTAGCATAATAATTACTAAAAATATCTTTTTCATAATTTTCTCCGATTTTAATAATAAGTATTAATTTTGTTGTTTCATTATATCATTTTTTCACACTTATAATCAACACCATAAAAATATTTCAAATTGTTTAGACATTTGAAAATTCAACGAAATTGAAGAAGACACTGATATATTAAATATTTTTGACAAATTTAATACTCTACGTAATTATTTGTAACAATGTTTATCTATTTAATATTTTGGATATTATAAGTTAGGTATCAGCTTTGAATTATAACAGGAGGATGGAGATGGGCTTATACGAATATTCTATAAAAGACGGCAAGGGTAATGATGTGCCGTTGTCTGATTATAAAGGAAAGGTAATATTGATAGTAAACAGTGCAACAACTTGCGGATTTACTCCACAATACAATGAATTACAGGAAATGTATAGTAAATATAACTCAAACGGATTTGAAATTATAGATATACCTTGCAATCAATTTGGAGGTCAGGCTCCGGGTACAGATGAAGAGATAGCAGGATTTTGCTCTCTTAAATTTGGAACTACTTTTCCACAGATGCAAAAATCTGATGT
Organism: uncultured Peptostreptococcaceae bacterium; assembly: GCA_963521605.1. Taxonomy (GTDB): domain Bacteria; phylum Bacillota; class Clostridia; order Peptostreptococcales; family Filifactoraceae; genus Peptoanaerobacter. The sequence continues at coordinate 305,054 of CAUQVF010000001.1, forward strand.
TAATGGTGAAAATGAACTGCCTCTATATGGTTTTTTAAAATCGCAAAAAGGCTTTGAGGGATTGGGTAAAGGAGCTAAAGCCATTGCTCTTACAGCATTTTTAAAGACAAAATATCCAAATTTTAAGACAAGTCCGGATATAAAATGGAATTTTACAAAATTTTTGATAGATAGAGAAGGTAATGTTATAGAAAGATTTGAACCTACTGTAGATATGAAAGTGATTGAAGAAGAAATTCAAAAACTGCTTTAATTATTAACCTTTTAAAATTAGGATAAATTTAATTAAGATAGCTGATTAAACAGTTAGACTTAAAAATGAATTTTACTTTTTTCATAACTTATTACTATTGAATTTATTAATCATAAACAATTTTTATTATATTATTGTCTTTGGAGAAAAAATGGAAAATTATGATGTTATAATTATAGGCGGAGGTCCTGCCGGACTCACTGCCGCAATATATGCCTCAAGAGCAAGACTTAGTACTCTAATTATAGAAAAAGAATCATTTGGAGGCCAAATAGTATCTACCGATGGTATAGAAAACTACCCTGGAATAGTTGAAGGTGATACAGGTACAACCTTAGTGGAGAGAATGAGAAAACAGGCTGAAACTTTCGGAACAAAATTTTTAAGAGATGAGGTCATAGACTTTGACTTTTCGCAAAAAATAAAAACTGTAAAGACTAAAGATAAGACTTTTTCTGCAAAGGGAGTAATTTTATCAGTAGGAGCAAGTCACAGAAAGCTTGAAGTAAAGGGAGAGGATGAATTCGCAGGTGCCGGAGTATCTTACTGTGCTACATGTGACGGAGCATTTTTCAAAGACATAGAAGTCTTTGTAGTCGGTGGAGGAGATACCGCTTTTCAAGAAGCACTTTTTTTGACAAAGTATGCTTCGAAAGTCACTATTATTCATAGAAGAGATAGCTTTAGAGCTACTAAAATATTACAAGACAAGGTCGAACAAAACGAAAAAATATCTTTCTTGCTTAATAGTAAAATCAATGAAATAACAGGCGATGGATTAGTCGGCTCAATTACTGTAGAAAATGTGATAACTGGAGAAGAAACACAGTTTTTCCCAAATAATGCTTTCAACACATTTGGTATCTTCGTCTTTGCAGGAAATATCCCAAATACAAAGTTATTTGAAAAACAGTTAAAATTAAACCCTCAAGGATATTTTATTGTAGGGAAGGATATGAAAGTCATGGATGGAGTCTATGCAGCAGGAGATTGCATAGAAAAAGAATTTAGACAGGTAGTAACTGCAACATCAGATGGTGCTATAGCTGCTTTGGAATTGGAAAAATATATAGAATTTGAATTTTAATAAACAAGGCTTCTTGCGAAAATAGATTTTTTATCTTTGCAAAAAGTCTTTTATTTTTATTCTTCATTTTTTCTCAATTATTGATTTTTAAATGCTTGTATGGTATAATTTGACAAATGAAAAATAGAAATACAAATAATTATTGTGAATTTTAAAAGTGAGGTGATTTTTATGAGTACTATTAATGTGAAGTTGTTTGGTACTCCCTTAGTTAGCAAGGACAATGTGGAAGTTTTATTCCCATATAGTAAAGTCAAAGCACTTTTTTATTATCTCGTTATAAATAAAAGAGCAAGTCGTGATGAACTTTGTGGACTTTTGTGGTGTGACGATAAGGACGACATCGCCAAGAAAAACCTCAGAAACGCTATATATAAGATAAAAAAATCCTTTGATGAAGATATAGTAATATCGCCTGACAAGTCTATGGTAATTTTAAATCCGGATATTGATATATCTTCAGATACCATGTTATTTGACAATGATGAAGTAAATATATTTGAAGTATACAGAGGGGATTTTTTACAAGGATTTTTTGTTAAAGATTCTCAAGAGTTTGAAGACTGGATGAGAATGATAAGAGAAAATTACAAAGAAAATTTTGTAAGAAAAATATATAACCAAATTCACCTTGACCTTCAAAATAAGGATGTATCAAATATTGAAAAGTACTGTAAAAAATTGATAGAAACAAATGAGTTTGATGAAAAAGCCTATAGAACATTGATGAAGTTTTACAAGTCAAACAAAAATTACAAAAATGCTATTAACATATACAACAAACTCTCTTCCGTACTTTCCAAAGAACTTGGAATTAAACCTGATAAAAAAACTAGATTAATTTTCAACGAGATTCTTGATTGTGTAAACGACTCTTCTTACAATAATAAGCAATCTTCAAAAGAATTCTTCTTTGGTCGAGAAAATGAACTTCGACTTATGGAGCAAAACTTCGAAAAATTTGCTCAAGGCAAAACTTCAAAGTCAGTAATCATCTCTGGAGAAGCAGGCATAGGTAAATCAAGGTTAAAAGAAGAGTTTTTAAGCAGGGTAAATAATCAAGATATACTTATATTTCACGCTAACTGTTATATTGGCGAAAAAAAATTCTTTTTAAAACCTTGGAATACAGTCATATCACAAATATATGAAGCACTATTAAACGACAAGATATCTATACCACCCCTATGGGAAAATATCTTATCATCCATATTTCCAGACTATAGTAAAAATGAAAACATAACCTATGCTAGTTTGGTAGAAAATTTGGAAAATTTAAAATATGATATGATAGGCGATGTTATTTGTAACATATTTGATAAAATTGCAGTCAATAAAAAAATAATTCTTATATTTGAAGATCTACAATATGCTGACTCCATGAGTGTCTCTCTTTTAAACACTGTTTCACTTCATCAGAAAAAATCAGAGCTTATCTTCATCGCAACTTATAGAAATGAATATGATCAGTACGTTGAAAATCTGATAACTTCTTTGAAATTATATGATAAACTTCTCCATATAGAATTACAGAGATTTTCTAAAGATGAAGTAGACAACTTTATCAAAAACGCTCATCCTAAACATCCTACCAATAGAAAAATACTTGATAAGATATATGAAGAAACTGAAGGAAATACATTCTTCCTAACCGAGTATATTAATATTTTAAAGTCAAATGGAAATATCAATATAATGTCTTCTAAGATGCAGGATGTCATAAAGAGCAAGTTTTTATACCTATCTGAAGAAAGTAATAAGATATTAAATATAACTTCACTTTTTTTTGATGAAGCTCCCTTAAAAATTTTAAGTGACCTTACAGGTTTTAACGAACTATATATACTTGACATAGTGGAAGAACTTGAAAAAAAATACATTCTAATGGAAATCAAAGATTTAGAAAATATCAGTTTTAAGTTTACTCACCAAAAGTTAAGAGAATTTGTCTATATGAAGCAGTCTGAGGGTAGGAAAAAATTACTTCATAACAAAATTGGTAATTTACTTGAGAGCTATCTGAAAAATACTCCTGTAGATACCGCTCTTTATCATAAATTGATATATCATTATAAAAATGCTGAAAATGAAGCAAAGGCTCTAAAATATCAGATAAAAGTTCTAAATTCATATTTAAATTTTTCTCATGAACTATTCCCTATCCTCACACCAACAGGATATGAAGACTATAAATTTACCTACTTCAATAAGCAAGAAACTCTCTCTAACTTCAAAGAAGTGGAAAATATGCTAAAAATAGCTAAGAAAAAAGAAGGATCTACTCAAGAGATAATTAAGTTAGAAATAGCTTATCTTCACTTAAAAGGTAGATATCTTATACGAGAAGGTGACTATGAGACAGGTACCAAGCTTATACAAGATGTGATATCAAAGGCTATTGACATAGACTACAAGGACTATACTCTTGAAGGCTATAAACAGATGATATTTTACTATATTCAGACTTATCAAAAAGAATTGATGATTAAATATATCGAGCTTGGCATAGACCTTGCACTTGACCTTAACTACCATAAAGAAGTTGGAATTTTACTAAGATTAAAAGGTCTATACAAGATAATGTGCGAAAAATATGATGAGGCGGAAAAACTGCTAAATGAATCTATAAACACTTTTAATATCACAAAACAGGTTGCAGAGAAATACTCACTTAATATTGCAGCAGCATACAACTATATAGGTGAGATAAGAAGATTTGAAATGAAGTTTAAAGATGCAATCATATTTTATGAAAAGGCAATAAATATTTGCGAAAGTAAAAACTCACTTATATCTCTTGCTGTTTTCACTATAAATGCTGGACAGGCAGCTTTTGATATGGGCGACTATGATAAAGCTAAGGACTATTTTGAAAAAGCTGATACTCTTTATACAAAGGTTGATTCTATATGGAGGAGATCCATTGAAGAAGCCTTTATGTCTCTGATACTTTGCAAGGAAGGTAATTACGCTGAGGCACTTAAGTATCTTAAAAATGCCGTAACTCATTCAAATAAGATTAAAAATCCTCATGAAATAGGAATAGTATATAGAGTAAAAGCTGAGATAAGTGTAGCTATGCTCAAAGACGAGACAATAAATAAAGCCTTCTCAAAATATTTGAAAAATAAACCGCAATATTATTGCACTCAAGCAATAAATAATCTCACAAAATCCAACGACGCTTATGAGATAGATATAGTAAATAATCTAAATATTTATTAAAAGTTATAAAAAGTAATACTAAAATAAAAGATAAAATAAGGATTCTCAAATCATAGAATTTGAAAATCCTTATTTTTTTTGATAAATTTGAAAATCCAATCTGGTGATATTCAAATGTAAATGATGAAGGAAATGTTTTAGGATTCTATACTCAATTTACATTCCAATCTGGTGATATTCAAATATTTTTCCACCTGCTTGCCTTTACAGGAATGCGACGATTTACATTCCAATCTGGTGATATTCAAATAGGCAATAATCGAAGATGACATACAGGAGCTACCTATAATTTACATTCCAATATGGTGATATTCAAATCAAACAAAGCTATAGAAGACTTGGTTATGAAAAATGCATTTACATTCCAATATGGTGATATTCAAATTACAGGAGCAGAAAAGATAACCGCTCTGTCTAACGTAATTTACATTCTAATCTGGTGATATTCAAATCAACTGGCTCCGCCGTGGCAATTAGTATCAAATTACAATTTACATTCCAATCTGGTGATATTCGAATAAAAACAAACAACGGAACTTGTAAAATTAGAATACTCATTTACATTCCAATCTGGTGATATTCAAATGACTGAGAGATTTTATTGCATTTAACATATCAAGAGAATTTACATTCCAATCTGGTGATATTCAAATTGAGAAAGACTACTGCATCTAAAAGAATAGATTGTTCATTTACATTCCAATCTGGTGATATTCAAATGAAAATAACATTATAATACTTAATGATAAAATGAATTTACATTCCAATCTGGTGATATTCAAATCTGTAGATAAACTTGTAAACGACGAAATTATGAAAAAAAATTACATTCCAATCTGGTGATATTTAAATCTTAGCTTGTCACAACTTAAAATACTGACAAATGCTAATTTACATTCCAATCTGGTGATATTTAAATCTTAGCTTGTCACAACTTAAAATACTGACAAATGCTAATTTACATTCCAATCTGGTGATATTCAAATGCAATTCAAATAATAAATATGACAAGATGGTCAAGTAATTTACATTCCAATCTGGTGATATTCAAATCCATATACTCTTGAAATAGCATTCAATATGCTCCCTAATTTACATTCCAATCTGGTGATATTCAAATCCACAAATAGTAATTGCAACACCTCTAAGAAATTCAAATTTACATTCCAATCTGGTGATATTCGAATTAAATTCAAGTTAAACTTGACATAGGCTAAAGTGCTTCATTTACATTCCAATCTGGTGATATTCGAATTGGTTTTTCAAAAGCGGATTTACAAGACCATTTTGCCAAATTTACATTCCAATCTGGTGATATTCGAATATGTGACTCCGTTTCTGTTTATCTTCATCCTTGCATTATTTACATTCCAATCTGGTGATATTCGAATTGTACATAATAATAGCCCTAAACCAGGCTTTGGGCTATTTACATTCCAATCTGGTGATATTCGAATCCTAAAAAAGCGCCATTTTAAAAAGGATGGTGCTATAATTTACATTCCAATCTGGTGATATTCGAATACTATCTTTCAGATGCCTTGATTCTATCATTCCATCATTTACATTCCAATCTGGTGATATTCAAATAGACGCTAAATGTGTATGAGATAAGCGGTCTTAATGCAATTTACATTCCAATCTGGTGATATTCAAATTACAAGAAAGGCTATGAAACAGGATTGGGATATAAATTTACATTCCAATCTGGTGATATTCAAATACATATTAGCATAGAATACAAGAAAAATCAATACAAAATTTACATTCCAATCTGGTGATATTCAAATATATGAAAATAAGGCTATTGCTGATAGGGATATCCTATTTACATTCCAATCTGGTGATATTCAAATCCACTTCTTCAATCTTTGTAAGTGTATCATTGTCGAAATTTACATTCCAATCTGGTGATATTCATATAAAGCGAGATATGATAACAGTTTATCAAAATCATTTTCAATTTACATTCCAATCTGGTGATATTCAAATATGGCACTTTTTAATATGATAATTGCCCTGATCATCGCATTTACATTCCAATCTGGTGATATTCGAATACGCTCAATTTTCAAGCGATGCGCTCCGCTATGGTATATTTACATTCCAATCTGGTAATATTCGAATAGACACGATAGATGATAACCCAACTCCAGGTGGTAAATTTACATTCCAATCTGGTAATATTCGAATTCATTAAAGAGCGCTTGAGTCGCTTTTATTTTTTGGATTTACATTCCAATCTGGTAATATTCGAATTTGACGCTCTGTCTCAACAATGCAAGATACTGATGTTATTTACATTCCAATCTGGTAATATTCGAATATTTCTTTATGTAAAATCAAGAGATGAGCAAATTCAATTTACATTCCAATCTGGTAATATTCGAATCTTCAGCAAGGTTAAAAACGGTATATAAGATAAATGAATTTACATTCCAATCTGGTAATATTCGAATAAACTTCTTAGCAGAATAGAAAGTCTTGAAAAAGAAAATTTACATTCCAATCTGGTAATATTCGAATCCGTACTTAATATTATCACATATTTACTGATTTTGAAAGTACTTTTTTGTCGACCTTGATATTTTTAATAAATTTTCATCATATTTATTTTTAGATTTTAAATTTTAATCTCTCTTAAAGGCTGATTTTACACATTTGTCTATCCCCCCATTTTTTAGTCCTATCTTAGGTCGACAATTTTCAAATATATAAGAACTCTATTATTTTATTATGTGATTTTTTATATTTATATGTTACTGAATTAGCAATAATCTAACAATGTAAATATATAATTTCATAAAAGTATTGCTCTAAGCTTGAAAATCTATTATTAAATTATCTAAGTAAATAATATCTATCTACATATATTATTTATACTTCTATCTATAAACTATTATATTTTAAATCACTATCTATATCCATAAACTATAAAGGCATTTTCCTTCTCATCATATTCAAATGGAATGTGTAAGTTCTCTAATATTTTAAGTATCTCCTTTTTCTTATTGTATGTTATAATCTCATCATTAATTAATCGTCCTCTGTTCCTAACATCTCTTATTTCGCAGGCAATCTTAAACCACTCAACTGACTTCATATTTAAATAGTCAAACTGTTCATCGCCTTTTATTGTCCAATAAGTATCAGGACTGTCTTCTTCGAATAAAGTTTTATATTTTATTGGTATATCATACATTTCCTCTTTAATTGATGTTATAAGCTCAGTCCATTTTGTATTATTCATCAGTGAGTACAGTTTTCTATTTTCTATAATAAGTTTAATTTTTTCACTCGCTGTCTTTTTATTTTTATATTTTCCATCTTCAATTTCATCTATTATATTTTGAATATTTTTAAGTGTCTTATCGTCAAAACTACTGCAATGATATGTAAGAGATATCTGCTCATTATTCCTTGTTACATAATACCAAGCGAAATTATTCCATCCACATACTATAAAATGGATATTTCCTTTCCATCTTACATCATATAAAATTGAACTGCTATTGTCATCTGACAGTTCATGATTGATAATTTCTCCACTTCTTGTATCTAAGTTTCCAAATATATTATCTGTCATAACTTACTCCTTTAATAGATAGAATATAAGCTTATAGATGGTTTTGATAGATTTTTTTAATTATTTGACAGTCTTTTTTAATAATTAATGTAAATATCCGTAATCATATCTAACTTTTTTAAATATCAATATTCTTAATATTACTTTTATATTTGTTGTGTTTAGTATAATTAAAGTCTTTTTAGGGTCATCTATTTAAGTTTTTATTACTCTCTATTCCCAAAGTATGTGTTGGGCATAGACTTCTAACTGCTTTAAATTATTTTCTCTCAAAAAAGTAACTTCTATTGAGTATCTCTTCCATAACATATACGGATAAGTTTGCATTCTTAACAAAAAATGTTCATTTCCCTTACTTTCTTTAAAAGTTGTCTAAGAAAGTGAGAAAATATCTCTAATATTCATTTTTTCAAAGTATTTGAGCCTTTATTTTGAAATATTTTTATCACATATTTTAATATCTGAAAATAAATTGCTTTTTGATGTAATAGCATAGTAAGTTATAATACAATCTTTAAGTCTTGCTTCATCTTCATATTTTGGTGTTAAATTCACATAAACATAGCATTTCTCAACCTTAATAAGCTCAACTGTCTCGCCATAATAGAAATGACTATCTTGTTTATTTACAACTTTATCATTTGGAGTTTTACCTTTGAACGTAAATCCATTTGAAAGTAAGTCATTTGCTATAGTATGACCAACAATAATATTATAATCTCTAACTTTAATTATCAGCGCTTTTACCGGTATTCCAGTATTATATATTATTCTCTATCAGCTTCAAGTTTTTCTTCAACAAATACTCCATCCTCATTTCTAAAAAATGCACTACCATAGGGCGCTTTTAAGAAAGGAATGATATCTTTGTTGTAGTTGCAAATTGTATTTAATTTAAATACTTCAATATTTGCAGGATTATTTACATATTCATCATCTTCATCTCCGGCAAAAAAACGCCATCCACTGTCAAATTCCCCAAGTTTAGTATCTCTATCCGGCTCTTCTCGGTACATATAGCCTACTTTATTCCCATAACAAGTAATTACATCTGTAGCCATACAAAGTTGTGCTTCTTCCCAATCGTTTAGTAAGTCCTCAATTTCTATTTTTATAAAGTCTTTACTCATATTATCTCCCATTAAAATATTATAATTTATCTATATTTTCATCATAATACATACTCGCTTTATCACTCTTTACTTAGTCTATTATATATAATGCTTATAATAAAGCATAGTACTCCGCCAATTGCAAAGGCAATGACTCTTGTAATAGAGTTTTCTCCATGAAGATCTACAAAGATAAATTTTGCTACCATCAACATAGTGATACAAAGACCGAATTGTCTAATAATTTTTATATTACGTCTAAATCCTGCATATATTGCCACTATGGCAAGTAACAAGCCAACAACACTGTATGATACCGACTCAATAGGAAGCTCTGAGTATGCACGTAATGTTAGCCAAGCAAAGATTAAATATTTTGAAACTATCCAAATCCCGACATCAGTTGGAATTTCCTTATAATCGTTTAAAATCAAATGACTTTGGAACAGCGAAACAACAAGAGTAGCAAGTGTTACAACAAAACGCAAAACTGCTGAACTGACTTGGAACATTTCTCCAATCCCAAAAAAATATAACAAAATAGAAAATACATAAAGCCCAAGATGTTTGTAAAGAGGTGCTTTATTCTCATTTTTACTTTTTAAATAAGATATTTTGTAAACAAAAATTACAGTAATTACATTCATCATATATGCAATAAAATCTTGAATTTCATAATTTTCATCTTTTAATTCTATCAGATTACAAATAATGCCTGAAATTTTGAAATAACTCAAAAGTAAGATGGAAACAGCTATATTTTTATATACTAATTTTTCTATCTTCTCCTCTTTCAAAATATAAAACATAAATATCAAATTAGCAATCATAAATAACAGTGCGTATAGCGTATTTTGCCCATAAGATAAACAAAAATCCAAAAATACAAATAGCATAATATAAGAAATTACAATAGCTTTGTTTGCTATTTTTTTACGTAAAACGAACAATAACATTATCGCTACAGCTCCCATTCCACGAAAATCAAATATATCTCCGTTGATACTTACCAGCACCAGATAGAGCGGAAATGCATAGAACATAGTCATTGAATTTTCTATTTTAGAATAGAAAACATGATTGATTATAACTTGTATCAAAATCACTGCAAAAAATACAAGTGATGTTTGCAAAGAGCTTAAATTAAGTGAATATGAAAGACTAAAATATATGTTTAAAAATAAAAATAAAGTAGATATAACAGTTAAAACCATGTATGCGTACTTTATATTTTCTCTATTTGATAATCTAAACATCCAATTTGAAATTAGTATTATAATTATATTTACTATTGTTAACTCTAAAGAATATTGAATGTTCCAAGTAAAAAATATAATAAAAAATATTACTGCAAAATTAAAAAATGCAAAAAATATACTTATAGCATTGCGAGTTTTATCTAAAAAGTTGCTCATATACAATAACATTATTGTAACAACAGCAGTATGAACTATGATTAACATAATATCATGATTAGAGTCTACATAATTAAGCTCAAAGCACAAATTAATAAAACTTCCAATAGATGCAATAATTATTGTGAAATACAGCTTTGTGAATTTATAAGAAAATAGGATTATCAAAGTCCAAAGTACACAGAGCAGTGCTGATACTTCATTACTGATAAGAAGAAATACCAAGCTCGCTGATACTGCAGCAATGTAAACAAGACCTATACCTGTTCCTAAAATAATAGAACTGACATTGCTCGGTTTTTTAAGTGTCATTATTAAACCATATACAGTTAATACTAAACCGGTAATTCCTACTACCGAAAGTTTTATCTCAGGGCTTATTTTATTCCACACCATTGCAACAAAAGATGTTGCAGCAATAAATATCAACAGTGAAGCTAAAGCACCTACAAGGTATTTTCCAACCAACGATTCATTATCTTCTGATTTTTTTAGAGCTTGTTTAGATTTTATTTCATTTTCTTTAGGAGATGCTTGATTTAAAACTTTATCAGATACTGTAGCTTCGCCAATCTTTTCAGTCAACTGTATATCCAACATTGCTTTGTCTTGAGATATAACGTTATTTGTAAGGTCTTCATTTGCTAATATAATATCCTTAGCTATTTCTTGTTTTTGTTCATTTCGTAAAATTTGGATTTCTTTCTCCAAGATTTGTAAACGAAGTTCCAGTTCGTCCAGACGATTTTTCATATTATCCATCTTTTCCTCCAAATTTAATACTATGAATCATTATATAGGCATATACACAATAAAAAAATTGTTGAAATAACAAAAGAAAATGAAATTATTTAATCCAATATTATTTTATACTGAACTCTAATAAAATAATGGATATAATATTTTTAGTACATTTATACCAATCACCATTTATAAAGCCAAGAATAATATTTTAGCAAATTACACGTTTATCAGATTGTCAATGATTTTGCTTTTATAGAATAATATGGCTTTTTGTTAGGTTTTTAGTATTAGAATTAAACATAAACAATATACTGTTTTTTAAAGAACATTAACGAGTATTATCCATATATTAAATAAATATTAGTTTAGTTTGAATTTATGTATAAATTAATATAATTTGTTAATCTATTCAATAGTATTTTAAAAACTATTTTGTAAATCTTATAAAAATATCCACCAATTTAGAGGTGGATATTTTTATTTATATTTATGTTTATTTCTTTTGTAATCTGCTTGGAACAGTAGGAACTTTTATTTTTCCTGATTTTATATTTTCTCTTGCTTCTTCAACTTTTTTCAATACAGCTTCAGAAAGGTTAGGATTTTTTTCAGGTATTCCTACGCCGTTATTAGCTATGTTGTAAAGATTATCTTTTCCACCAGGGAATTCTCCCTTAAGAGTTTTTAGCGATATATCAAAAGCTGCAACGTCAACTCTCTTTACCATAGAAGTAAGTATTACAGATTTATCTCCTTCATATATACCGTCAGCATATTGATCCTTATCAACACCTATAGCCCATACTTCTTCTTTGTTTTGTCTACGGTCTTTTGCTTCTTTAATCATTCCGTTTCCTGCTCCACCGGCAGCATGGAATATTACATATGCACCGCCATCATACATCTTACTTGCCAATGACTGTCCTTTACCGGCATCACTGAAACCGCCTACATATTCTACTGCTATTTCCATTTTGTCATCAACGCTCTTAACTCCGGCTTCATATCCTGCTTCAAACGCTTGGATTAATGGGAAGTCTCCTCCACCCAAATATCCTACTTTTGTCTTTCCGGCAGCCTTTGCAGTTTCTGCAGCAGCAACACCTACAAGGTAAGATGCTTCTTCTGCTGAAAAGCTTGCACTTGTAACATTGGGCTTATCAGTTATAGGTGTGTCTATTATAAGAAATTTTGTGTCAGGTTTGTCTGTAGAAACTTTTTTTACAGAGTCCTCAAACAAAAATCCTGTAGCTATAACCAAGTCTTTATCTTCGTCAGCAGTTGTTGTTAGATTAGGTACATAGTCTGCTTCGTTATTTGATTGTACATAGCCTACTTCAGCTCCTGTTAATTCTTTAAACTTGTTCAAACCTTCCCATGTACTTTGGTTGAATGACTTATCATCAATTCCACCTGTATCTGTTACCATACCTACAGAAAATTCTTTAGCTTTAGCCTTGATATCATCTGTAATTTCAACATCAAAAGCTGCATCTGATGAACCCTTAGCCTTATTTTCATCCTCTTTTTTACTACTGTCTGCTTGTTGCTCAGTAGCAGTATTTGGTTGTTTCTGAGCATTATTGTCTGCCTGTTGTTTTTCTCCACCACCACATGCAGAAAGTGAGAATGCTACAAAGGCAGCAGCAAATACTAATGCTAATTTTTTCTTCATTTTGTTCCCTCCATTTCTTGCATTAACAATAAACTCTCCTCTACAAAAACTTGTATTTATGTATTATAAATAATTTTAATAAGAAGAGCGCTAAATGCAAGATAGTTCAAAAATATTATTTACATTTTAATTTTATATTACAAGCCTTGTTTTGTCAATATATTTTTACAACTAGGGAAGCATTATAAAAATTTTATCAACAAAAAATGAGATGTAAATAAACACCTCATTACTTAGTGGTGCACCTAATAGGAGTCGAACCTATATCACTTGCTTCGGGGGCAAGTATTTTATCCATTAAACTATAGATGCTAATAAGTATAAAAATGAGATATTACCGAGGTAATATCTCAAAATTATCATATTTTTTTATACTTTCTGTATTCCTTATAATCTGCGTATCTTCCCTCGTATCTATCTTTTCTTTCCCTGTGTGACTTAGAGTCATTTATCTTGGAATGAACAGCTTTCTTTCTTGAAGAAGCAAAACTTTCATCAGATTGTCTTTCTGCATTTTTAGAGAAAATATCGGAGCTGTCTATGTTGTAAAATACCTTTTTAGAATAGTCAAAAATCATGGCCATAATAAATAAGACAAAAGTTATAAGAAAACACTTTGCTAATATTATCTCCACAACACACCCCTTTTCCTTAAAATACTTAACTGCATTAATATACAAAAACTCTTTTAGCTCTAAAGATAAATATCTTAGTATAAATTCTTTTAAAAGGCTACTTTTCCATATCGACAAAAAATTTATCAATTTTTATCTGGAAAAATAGTATTTTATTACTAAAAATCTATACCTACACGACTATTATAGCATAAATTTAAATTATTTCAATAAAAATTTACTTCTTTTCCTTTAACAAATCTCTTATTTCTGTAAGAAGAAGTTCTTCATTTGAAGGTTTTGGCGGTTCTTCAGGCTTTTCTTCCTCTTTCTTCTTCAAAGAATTTATAGCCTTAACCATTGCAAATATACAAAGTGCTATTATCAAGAAATCAAATACGTTTTGGATAAAGTTACCGTAAGCAAACGCAACTTCAGCAACCTTATTAGCTTCATCAGCTGGAGTAAGCACTATCTTTAAATCAGTAAAGTTTATTCCCCCAGTTATCTTTGAAATAAGAGGCATCATTATGTCGTTTACAAGTGATGTAACTATCTTGCCGAATGCTCCACCTATTATTACCCCTACTGCCATATCCATTACATTACCTTTAACGGCAAATTCTTTAAACTCTTTTACAAATCCCATATAAATTCCTTTCTACATTTAGTTAAAAATCTTTGATATATAATAATTCCTCCTGATGACTATTGCTAAAGTTTTAATTTTCTTGTCATCAACTACAGATATTTCTATCCTTTTTTTCTAAACTTATTCACCTGTAACAAAATGGTAATTTCAATCTTATTTTTATATATAAATGACTTATTTGGAACAATATATACATATTTTTAACTAATTTTTTAAATATTTTCCATCAACAAAGTTTAGATACAACTTATCTCCTATTACCAATTTACAATTAGCATTAGTTAGATCAAGTAAATCTTTTTGCAATCCTTCTATTTTTTCATCCTTTGCATATAGGTTTAACTCTACTTTTTCAGTAAAAATAGGCGCATCATGAATTATTTGATTATTTTCAAGAAATTTCTGTATCCTTCCAATCAAACTATAATCAATTTCCAATATAATTCTATTAAAAACATCCTTATTTACTATACTATTCGCCTCAAGCGATATCTTTGCAGTCTTTGCATAGGCTCTTATAAGTCCTGAAGCTCCTAATTTAATGCCACCAAAATACCTAGTAGCCATTACCAGAGTATTAGTCAGATTAAGCTTTTTCAACAGCTCTAACATAGGCACTCCTGCAGTTGAAGACGGCTCGCCATCATCACTTGCTTTTGCAATGCTCATATCTTCCCCAATTATATAGGCAAAGCAATTGTGAGTTGCATCATAATATTTTTTTTTAACTTCTTTTATTATATTTTCAGTCTCTTCTAAGTCTTCAACATGAAAAGATTGTCCTATAAACCTTGATTTTTCAATTACAATCTCTGCACTTGCACTTGACAACACAGTACTATATGACTTCAACTTATACCTCTTATATATATTTACTCATTACTTATTAACAATGTAGAATTAATTGTTTTTCATTTTTTTATAATACAGTAATTATTTTTCTTAAATTGGATTATTGAAAGTAATATTAGTATAACAATTCCAACAATTCCTAATGGCATGATGTATGGTCCATAAGTCATTGTATTTTCTGCTCTAATCATTTTCATTACTATTCCTAAAATAGCCCAAGCTATAGGCAAAAAATATACTGCATTATTTAATTTCATATTTATTAAAATAGAAATAAATATAGTCATTAATAAAATTATTGGAGCCCAGATTGTTTGAGAAAATCCAAAGCCATCCCAATTGATACTTATTAGAAAAGCAAGCATATTAACAAATGAAGCTATTGTTAACCATCCTGCATATATACCAAAAGCAAGACTTGTTAGTCTATATTCTATCTCTTTCCTATGATCATATAATTTTTTATTAATTAAAATAAGATTTATCAGCATTAAAGATATAAATATAGCAGAAAAACCGAGTTTTTCATATGAAAAACTAATATTCCATAAAATATTAAATAATAAGTTAAATAAAAATATTGGTGTTAAAATGCCAATTAAATTCTTAACTTTTGTTTCTTTAACTTTTACTAACATATAAATTAAAGAACTCCCAATTAAAAAATAAATTAACCCCCAAATTGAAAATGTGAATCCCGCAGGTGTAATTAGTGTATTATATTTATTGGACACGACTTTTTGACTCATTCCATTAATTAAGCCGGATGCTGTTAAGTAGTTTATAATTAATGTTATTAAAAATACTATTAGATTAATCCATGATTTAGCTTTCGTACTTATCGTTTTCAAAACAAAGCTCCTTTATATTAGATTTAATTAAACTTTCCCACATGGAAGTATCCACTAAATCCTTTAAATTATAGGAAAGAAGTAAAATAAAATATACAACTTGACTTATTATAAAATTTTTGATTTGAATACATTGTTTGATTATATAATCAAAAATTTTAAGTTAATAATTAAGAGCTTGTAACAATTCAATATCTCTTACTTCAGCAAATATACCATAATAAAAACAGCCATATTCTCTTTAAATACTCAAGTTGTATTTACTATTACAGATAATATCATATCAGATAAATTGCGATAATTTTTTAATAAGCTTAAATAAAGAGTCTAAAGTATGATAACAGCAACTATATAAATATACTTGCTTTAATCTTTTTACTATAGCTATAAGGTACATATCTAAGCTTAACATATCAAATATAAGAACTCTAAAAGAAATAATAAAAGAAAATTTAGTCTTTTAAAATCAAAAATATTTGATGTCATATGTGCAAGCGCCTTTCTGATAAGAATTATATGTGTTTTTGCTAACACATATATAAGCAAGATGGGTGCTTTTTAATTTGAATTTAAATAAAAAGCTAAAATTATTAATCAAATATTTATAGTATTATGATATAGATGATATAAATTTACAAAATATGATTAAAATTTTTGTCAAGTTGTATATTATTATTTATATTTATATTAATATTAATATTTCAGTACTTAAAACACATTATTTATTTTGGAAAGTTGAGTTATTAATTACTATCAAATTATCAAAATCGTTTAAATCATCGTCATCCAACACTCCACCACAGTCAAACAATCTGTCATCTTCCGTATAGAGTTCTTCAAAAAAGTTCCAATTACTCTCTCTTAACGTCTCATCTACATCCTCGTAGTATTCATCATAAGTATCTATATGATAATTGTCATTATTATGGTTAAGTAATTTCATTAATTCGTAAATCTTATATTCTTTCAGTTTTGACACTTCTGTTTTTTCTATATTCAAAAGCATAGAAAACAACCATTCATCAATACTACTATACTCTTGCATGTCTTCCCCTTAAATAAACACTATATCAGCCTAATAAAATCTAAAATACTATTACATTTAACAACTATTATAGTATAAAAATCACTACTTAAATTTTTAAAAGCTCTTCTAATTGCAGTATAATAAATTAATTTTTAAATTTAATACAATCCTTATAGTAAAATACCCAAAAAAACACCCTACTATTCATTTTGTAGGGTGTTTGAAGACAAAAACTATTTAGCCAATTCTTTTTTTCTTTCATTTATCATTTCCATCAAGGAATCCAATTCTTCAGCCGTAGCTATCTTTTTTATAAAAGTTTTTGCACAACTTCTATAAGTAATTATCTTTATCTTGTCCTTATTTGATTGACTCCATTTCTTGCTGGCTCTTTTTTGCGCTTCTGATACAGGCATATATTCACTTTCCTTTCTAATTTAAATATTTAAGTACCGACATAACCATAGAAATTTAATTTTAAACTAGCCTTTTATTAATTCAAATAATATTTGATACAATGAAATATTATCTTCTTGATAAATGTAAAAAAAATATATTAAAGTCTTAATGATACTAAAACAATGATTAACGATATATACAAACTTTTCAATCTCCAAAAACTACTTTTACTAATTATATTTTCATATGGTTATTATTTTTTTATATACACATAGTATATTGAATTTTTAAATAAAGTCAAGTGTTTTTTTCACTTAAAATGAACGTTTTATGCATTAGAATAAAATATATTTCGATTTAGAAAAAATAAGCTTTTTTGGTATCTAATATAAAACTATCTATACTACAAGGATTTAGAAAGAAATGGTAGTTTATTTTAATTTTTTCCCATATTTTTCATTTTTGATAATTTTTTTAACTAAAAAATTATATTTTTATTATATTTTTTATTTGTTGACTATTTTTTATTTAGATTTACCAAAAATTCACATACGTCTTTTGTAGCATTAGGTTTTCGTATCAAATCTATATTCTTTTTCATATTATCAAATTTTTCTTTATTTATATACATCTGATAAAAGGCTTCATCTATAGGAAAAGTTTTAGTTGCATACATGGCACATCCGTTATTTAAAAGAAAATCTACATTCCTTTCTTCCTGTCCAGGAATCGGATTAATCATTATCATAGGTAATTTTTTACAAAGTACTTCACAGCTTGTAAGTCCGCCCGGTTTTGTTATAATGAGCTCACTTGCACTCATCATAACATCAATATTATCTACATAACCGTATATATAAATATCGTGTGCAAACTTGTATTTTTCAAGATTTTTTTTATTTTTTATACTGTTACCACAAACAACTATTATTTGAAATTCTTCAGTCATAGCATCTATTTTTTTTACTAATTTATCAATTTTTCCATAGCCCATAGATCCTGACATAACAAGAATTGTACTTTTATTTTCATCTAATCCAAGTTCTTTTTTAGCGAAATTTTTTTCTATTACATTTGAAAATTTTTCATCTATAGGTATTCCAAATGGCAGTATTTTTTCTTTAGGAATGCCTTTTTTTATAGCCTGATAATCAAGCAGTTGACTTGCAGTAACAAAATAATCCATGCTATAAAGCTTACACCAGTGAGGGTGAATTGTAAAGTCAGTTATTATGCCTACAGATTTAACATCTATCAGTGATTTTTCTACCATAATATTGATAAGTTGGGCTGAAAATATATGTGTACTTATAACAATATCAGGATAAAATTCTTTATCAAAGTAGCTAAGTAGCTTCTGTGTCAAAAATGAATAAGCAGGGTTATCAGACATATCGGTATCAGGTGCTTCATCCATCAATTCCTGGTATCTGTATCCTTGTTTATATAGTCCCGGAAATATCGCAGTAGACCATAAATATCCGTTTGCCACACTTTTTTGTAATATAGGAGAAATATATTCAAAAGAATCTATAGTCCTACATTCAACATTATCATATTTTTCGAACTCATTTTTTAGAGCATTGGCGGTGGTGTTATGACCACCTCCTACTTTATTGGTAAGTATCAATACCTTCAAAATGATTACCTCCAAACATTATTTATTACCTATTATTGTAATCAAGCCAATTATTTTGAGCTTTTTGTTTCATATAATTTGGTGTAGTTGAGCATCTAAAAAGCTTAGAATAATATTTTGCAGCATCCTCATATAAATCAAGCTTTCTGCAAGTCTCAGAAAGTATATTGTAAAGAACGTGCAATCTCAGTCCAAAATATTCAAAATCTTCATTTTCAAATGCATCCTCAAAAAACTCCTTTGACTTTCTAAGGTACATCTCTTCATTTTTCTTATCATTTATTTCTCTGTATAGCCAAGAAGTCTTCAGATACTGAACTCCCCTAAGTGTCTTAGGTTCTTCTATTGTTGTTGCAATATAAAGAGCAAGTTTAGATATTCTTATTGCATCTTGTATAGTTCTCTCCTGACAATACTGCTCAAAATTTTTCACAGTTTGAAAATACGACAACAATTTTTTTATGTCTTCCTCATATAAGGGATTGTTTAGTCTGTCATCAAATGCAAATCCACAAATTGGACATACATTTATCTCATACAAATTCGGTGAGTTTTCTTTATATATTTTGTGTCCGTCAGTTTCTGCATCAATTATTCTAAGTCTGCTTAAAATGGGCTTTTTTGTCTCAAAATATGTATGACAATTAAGACAGGTAATCTTTTTGTCAAACAATTTTTTGGGATTTTTCATAGATCTTTTCCTTTCATCTGAGCTCTTATCTCATCATCTTTTTCGTACACTTACCTCTCCATAGTTTATATGCTCTATATCTCCGTTTTCATATTCCACAACCAAAAATCCTTTTTCATCTATATCTTTTGCCTTTGCTTTTCTTTTCTCATTTGAAGTAAGCACATCTATATTTTTATTTATAATATATGAGTTTTCTCTTAATATATCGAGCATTTCAGCATAATCATGCATAGTATATTTTTTGTAGAAATAGTCAAAGTACTTTAAAATATTCCAAAAAAGCTCTAAATTATCGAGTTCATAACCTTCCTGCTCCAATGATGTGGCTATTTTCTCAAGTCCTTCTTCAAAATCCACCTTCTTCATGTTTATACCTATGCCTGCAACTACATAACTTAAATAATCAATCTCACAACTCATTTCACAAAGTATACCGCAAATTTTTTTATCGTTTAAAATTATGTCATTTGGCCATTTTATGGATATATCCACTCCCATTTCATTTAAAGCCTTATATATACTACAAGCTGCAAGCTGAGTTATAAAAGGCACTTTCTCTATTGCTACATCAGGTTTAAGAATGATAGAAAAATACAATCCACCTCTTTTTGATTCAAACTCTCTTCCTCTTCTTCCCTTCCCATTTGTCTGAATATTTGCAACTACAATAGTGCCTTCTCTTGCGTTTTTGGCGATTTTTTTCGCCTGCTCATTTGTAGAATCTATTTCGTCAAAGACCTCTATGTGATTTCCTATTATCTGACCTTCCAGCACACCTATAGTAACAGATTCTTCTATCAAAAAATCCGGCATTGAAACTATTTTATATCCTCTATTTGGCACTGAATGTATATTTACACCCTTTTGCCTTAATTTTTCTATTCTCTTTGAAATTGCTGCTCTTGATATAGAAAATATTCCTGCAAGATTCTCTCCTGATACATAGTCATCTCTATTTTCATATAGAATCTTTAATATTTGATTGTTAATCATATAATTCTCCCATTTTAAATTTAATTTCTTAACATATGTCCCAATTATTAAAATTTTTTCCATTATCAGATTTGACCCGTTGCTCACATCTTTTAATTAAAAAAAACAAATTATCCCTATTAATCATATAAAAATATGAACCTCATAGCATTTAAAAAACTAATTAGTCATTTTAATTTTGTTACCAATTTTATTTTTCATTTAAAAAAAAGCGTACTATTTCACTCGCCATAGTAATACCGGCAACTGAAGGAACAAAGGCACTCGAACCGTTCACCATCTTATTTGCTACAAAATTTTTTTCCTGTATTATAACATCTTCTGTAGAGTAAACACATTTCAACTTAGTTATTTTGTATTTTTTCAACTCTCTCCTCATCACTCTCGCAAGAGGACAGTTACTCGTCTTATCTAAGGTAGTAAGAACTATTTTGGAAGGATCCAGCCTGTTACCCATACCCATAGAACTTATTATTTTTAAATTTTTTTCATAAGCACTTTTTATAAGATGTATCTTACTTGTAACTATATCAATAGCATCTACAATGTAATCATAGTCATCAAAAAATTCCTCACTGTTGCTTGGAATATATTTTTTAGTTATTTTGTTAATCACTATGTCCTTATTTATTTTTTTTAATCGCTCTTCAAAGATATCTGTCTTATACTTTCCTACACTCTGATTATCAGCAATAATTTGTCTATTTATATTTGTAATATCTACCTTATCGAAATCCACAATTGTAAGCTTGCCTATTCCACTTCTTGCCAGAGCTTCTGTTGAAAATCCTCCAACTCCACCAAGTCCGAAGATAGCAATGTGTTTTTTTGTTAGCTTATCAAAATTATCTTGACCTATCATTATCTTGAGTCTTGTAAATTCGTCACTCATATTTATTCCGTTTCCATAAATTAAAATCCAGTAAATTACAATAATTTTATAAAATTCTATGTTACATTTTTATAAAATTTATGTTAACATTATACTATCTTGTGATATAATAATAAAGTACAATTTTTTTTAATTTTATTTTCTTTCAAATTCAGGAGGAATCATGCCAGGGAAAAAATTGGGAATAATAAAGAAAATATTTAATTTCTTTTTCTATTTTTTGATTTTTTCTATTATAGCTACCTGTGCGGTATTAGTAGCCTTATATATATCGATAGCAAGTAATTTTCCAAGTGCTACAGCTAAAAATATTGATTCATTATTGGAAGAAACTTCTTTCATATATGATGATACAGGTAAAATAACTGAAAAAATTCAAACTAATGTATATAGAACTATAGTCCCTATAGAAGATATTCCATCAGATGTTCAAAAAGCTTTCATAGCAATAGAAGATGAACGTTTTTATGAGCATAATGGAGTGGATGTAAAGAGGGTTTTCGGAGCGATTATCCACGATATTAAGGCAAGGTCATTGGAACAGGGTGCATCAACCATTACCATGCAGCTTTCCAAAAACCTACTTACCAGTTCAAAAAAATCTGCTATGAGAAAGCTTACGGATGCTGTATATGCCATGGAATTAGAAAAGAGATTTTCTAAGACTCAAATACTATATGCCTATCTAAATTCTGTATTTTTAGGTAGTAATGTCAATGGTGTTCAAGCTGCGGCAAAATCTTATTTTAATAAGAATATACAAGACGTTAATCTTGCAGAGGCAGCTGTACTTGCCGGAATTACAAAGTATCCGATAAAATATATACCATATAAACTTTTGGATATTACTGATGCTGATGACCTCACAACTATCCAATTAAAGATGTATGAATCTGAAAAAAAATATAGTCCTACTGACGCTGAATTAGACATATACAGAAGACTTAGAAATATCGGTAGAATAGATCAATATGAGTACATCTTGCTTAAACAAGGGTCTTTAGTTGCTGCAAAAGCTGAATTAAATCCTGACACCATTTCAAGGCAAAAGATAATACTTAAAAAAATGCTTGATCTTGGATTTATTAACAACGCAAGATATACTGAAGCATTAGCAACTCCAATAACTATTAAATTTCCACCAAGAAATAATAGCGGTATATCATCTTATTTTAATGACAAAGTTAAAAAAGAAGTAATCAAAATTTTAGTAAGTCAAGGAAATACTGAAGAAGCTGCCAATGAAATGCTTAAATTCGGTGGATTGAAAATTCACACAACATTAGATCCGAGAATACAAAAGATATTGGAATATGAGTTTTCACTATCGGAGAACTTCCCAAATTCATTTACCGATAAAGATAATAACATACAACCACAGGCAGCAATGGTAGTAATAGATCAAAAAACAGGCTATGTAAAGGCATTAATAGGCGGACGTGGTCAAGCGGGAAGTTTTATTTATGACCGTTCTGACAATCCGAGACAACCCGGTTCAGCTATTAAACCTTTAGCCGTATATTTGCTCGCACTGAAAGATGGAAAGACACCAAATTCCATAATAAATGACTCTCCACGTCGTGATTCTACAAGCCCTACTGGATATTGGCCAAGTAATATATATAATATTTACTATGGAAATGCTACTATGAAAAAGTTAATTCAAGTATCTGCCAATGTTGCCGCAGTAAAGACCTTAGAATCTCTGGGGAAAACTAAGGCTGAAGCCGTAACTCGCTCTCTTGACTATCTTGAAGAGATGGGATTTAAACATTTAGTTAGACGTGAGGATGATCCTGTCAATAATGATGAAAATCTTGCATTGGCGCTTGGAGGTTTGACAAAAGGTGTAACACCTATTGAGATGGCATCAGCTTACTCAGGTATTGCCAACCTTGGAAAGCAGGTCAAACCAACTTTTATTACCAAGATTGTTGACAGAAATGACTCTGTTATATATGAAAATACTCCTGAAGTATTTACCATGATAGATGAATCCAATGCCTATAAGATGACTACGATGTTAGAAAGCGTAGTAACAAGCGGATCAGGAAAAACAGCAATACTTGACAAGATGCCTGCTGCCGGAAAAACAGGTACAACAGATTCAAAAAAAGACGTTTATTTTGTCGGATACACTCCGTACTATACAGCAGCTGTTTGGATAGGTGCAGATAATCCGGTAGAACTTAACTACACTTCGGCAATACCAGCAACTTTATGGAGAAATGTTATGAATAGGATTAAGTATGCTCTTAACCTATCATATAAGTCATTTGATTTACCTACTAAGATTGAAGCCAACGATATAATATCAGATGAGCCTATCAAGGAGGAAAAAACTACTGATCCTGTAAATAACGATAGTGTAAACCCTAATGAAAAGCAAAATCTTGATGGCGTTTTATTTGAAGGTGAAAAAACTAATCAAAACCAAAATCAAGGACAAAATCCTACTACTGACCCTAACCAAAATAATCAGGTTACTCCTATTGAGCCTGAACAAGGACAAAATCCTGCCAACCCTCAGCAACCTGATAACACTCAACAACCTTCAAACCCAAATAATAATGATACACAACCTGCTCAACCTACAACTCCTACTGATGGAAATACCACTCCTCCAGATGCGAATGGTCAAGGACAAGGTGACAACTCAGGTAACCAGGGAAATAATCAAAATGATGCTAATCTAATAATGGATAATAATACACAGACACCGCCGGCTGAAAATAAGCCACCGTCTGAAAATAAACCTTAATAACTTAAAAAAGTGACTGAGAAAATAAAAATTCAATTTTCACAGTCACTTTTTTTATTTACACTAATCTTCATTTAAAAAGTCATGCAAAATATTTTGTATGCTAATTACTTTTAAAATCGTATTGCATTCATAAGCAAAATATTTACATGGTGATTTAAAAGTTTTTCAGTATTATATATTTTACCCTCATACAAATAGAGAAATATCGACACTATTTAACATTTCATCGTCATAGTCGAACATCAAAATATGATTTTTAAATCCATGTTTTACGAATATATCACATTTTTCTTCAGCTCTTCTTGCTAATACATCATATACTCTTTCAAACTTATCAGCACTGATATATTGAGTTATCTGTCTTGTGGTATTGGCTTCCATTACTGATTTTATCAGTTCATAAGGTGCATTAAGAACTGCCAGATTTGCTGCTATAATCTCATTTTTAGCGTCTGCTACATGTGAATGGGTATTAAATATTCCTCCTGCTAACTTTACCGCCTTTGCGAAGTTTCCTGCTATCAATACATCTGTAACATTATCACAATTTGATATATACTCAAGAGCATCACCTACATAATTACTGCAAATACATATCTTATCTGATGATATTCCAAGTTTATTTAAGGCTTTTTCTCCCATATTTCCAAAAGATAGGACAATTTTGTCACCTTCTTTGGACTTTACCTTAATTTCCTTTTCTATAGAGCTTTTCAGCGCCTCTATACTCATAGGCTCTACTATTCCTGTAGTTCCAATTATAGATATTCCCTTTACTATTCCAAGTCTTTCATTGAAGGTTTTTTTAGCTATAACTTCTCCATCTTTTACACATATTGTAATATCAAATCCAAAGGTAGTAAAGCTTTGTATCTCTCTTATTATACTTTCTCTGGGTTTAGGGTTTATTGCACTTTGACCTACGTCTATATCAAGTCCTGCTCTTGTGACTATGCCTACTCCCTCTCCGCCTGTTATATTTATTTCAGAGTCATCTCTTTTTTTTACCCTTGCGTAAATAAGAGAAAGATTAGTTGCGTCAATATCGTCTCCTGCATATTTTCTAGCATATACAAGTATAGAGTCATCATTTTCTTCATACTTTTCTATGATTACATCAAGACTTTTTCCACCTGTAGTTTTAATATTTATATAATCTCTTTTTTTCCCATCACAAATAAACATAGCTCCTGCCTTTGATACTGCAGTAGCTACCGTTCCTGTTGTTATACCTCTCCTTATCTTCTTGTTGTTTACATTGATAAAACCCAGTTGTACTTCATAAAAATCTTGAAGTCTCTCCTTCAACTCATCCATTTCTTACACCAAGGCATATAATATTGCATTTACTATAGCTGCAGCAATATTACTGCCACCTTTTCTACCAAGTGCAACTACCTGAGGAATATTAGTTTCAAAAAGCTTATCCTTAGACTCTTTAGCCTCAACAAATCCTACAGGTGCACCAATTATTGCTCTTAAACTGGATTTATCCTCTTCATACATTTCTAAGGTCTTATACAAAAAAGTGGGCGCATTACCAACTACAGCTATTTTTGGATTTTTATCTTCAAATATTCTAATAACACTTGCCATTGAACGTGTAATTTTCATTTTTTCAGCTAGGAGCTTTGTTTCCTCATCAGCTATAAGACATCTTACTTCCATACCGTATTTTTTCAAGCTTGTCTTATTAATTCCTGAAAGAGCCATGGTCGTATCAGTGTATATTGTTGCTTTTTCTTCAATAGCTTTTTTAATTATCTCTTCAAAATTTTCTGAGATTTTAAGATTGTAAAGATAGTCAAAATCAGCAGATGTATGGACACATCTTTTTATTATTTTTTCTTCGAAACTACTCTTGAATTCATAGCCCTTATGCTCAGATTTTATTATTTCATCAATAATTTCAAAACTCTTTTTTTCTATTTCAGACGGATTTGTTATATACATTAATTTACCTTTCAAAGTAATTTTTAATACTAATATCCATTTAATTAGGTAATATAATTGAACTTGATTCAGCTTAATTCTATTTGATATAAAATAAATTCCTTATCCCTTCGATTATTTGCATAAATCTTGCTTCAAATCCATATATTATTTTTTCATATATACATAGCATACTACAATATTTTTTATATTCCTAATTACATATACTTAAATATCATATACAAGATTATAGATTCTCGTTGACCTTAATACAAAGTAAACTTCCCTTTTTTATTTCAACAAAAACTCTTTCTTTTTTTGCTACATTAGATGTCAGTATACTTGAACCGAAGTGTAAGTCATGGTTTTCCAGTTCATATTCAAAACCCTTCAGAGTAATCCCCTGTACCTCACCTACAAGACTTACAAATGAAATTGTTTGATTTACTTTAACATCAATATAATTTTGTCCCTCTTTGACTAGAGTAATTTCATTATTTTCGTCGAGTATGACTAAATTTACTCCAATGTTATCAGCATAGTACAATAAATTTAAGTTAGCCATGAAATGATCTGTTCTATCACCTTTTGCACCAATCATTACTATTTTTTTAATACCCATATTGTATATTTCATCAATTGAAATCTCAGAGTCTGTCTTATCTTTTTTTACAGGATATCTTTTAACCACAACATCCTTATTTTTATAATAGAGAAGGACTTCATCAGAAATAGAGTCTAAATCTCCTATAATATAGTCTATATCCTTAGAATATCTATATAAGATATTGGCGGCACCATCTGACGCCACCACTATCTTTGCATTGTCTAAAATATCTTTATAAAAATCAATATCTTTTATAGAGCCGTTTACTACAAGTACAGCATAATCTTTCATTTTTTATCCTTATTTCATATTCTATAATCTCATAAAAATATTAATAATTTAGCTTACATAAGTTTTTCTAAATTCTCTATATTTTGTCTGATACCTCTATCATTAAATACTGCTGAGCCTGCAACGAATAATTCTGCACCTGCCTTAGATATCTCCGATATGGTAGACTCATTTACTCCACCGTCTATCTCTATTATATAGTTATATCCCTTTTCTTCCTTCCATTTTTTTAGCTTTTCAATTTTTGTTAAGCTGTTTCTAATGAAGCTTTGACCTCCAAAACCTGGATTTACACTCATAACCAAAACCAAGTCAACCATGTCAAGTACAGGGATGATATTTTCTATAGGCGTAGCAGGATTTAGTGTCACTCCTGCTTTCATACCGCACTGCCTTATATGTGCAAGCACCCTATGCAGATGATTTGTAGCTTCACAGTGGACAGTCAATATATCTGCCCCGCTTTTTTGAAAATCTTCTACATATCTTTCAGGTCTTTCAATCATAAGATGAACATCAAATATCATATTGCTTGCCTTTCTTATGGATTTGATAAATACCTGCCCTATAGAGATATTGGGAACAAAGATACCGTCCATAACATCAATATGAAGACATTTGCAATTTGTATTATCTTCAACTTCCTTAATATTCCTTCCTATATTTGAAAAATCAGCCGACAATATAGACGGCGCTATTGATTTCATCAATACCTTCCCCCATTTTCATATTTTTTTATTTCACTTAACATTCTTATATAAGAGTCATATCTATTTTTATATATCTTGCCTTCTTCTAATGCTGTTTTTATTGAACAAGATGGCTCGTTTTCGTGTAAACACTTATTTTTAAACTTACAGCCCTCACTATACTTGTCAAACTCAACGAAATAGTCCTTAAGTTCATTTATTTTTATATCTGTAGCTTTTATTGAAGTAAAGCCCGGTGTATCTGCTATATATGAATCTTTCATAGGCATCTTCAAAAGCGTAGCGTAGGTAGTTGTATTTTTTCCTTTTTGTAATTTAGTGCTTATTGAAGATATGGCTTGATTGAAATCGCCGGATAATTCATTGATAAGACTGCTCTTACCTGCTCCTGAAGGACCTGCTACCACATTGATATTTCCACTTATCTTAGATTTCAGTTCTTCTATACCTGTATTATTTATACTGCTTATTTCAACAGTTTCATATCCTATATCTTCATATATCTTAACAGCCTCTTTGTAAGATTGCTTTTTATCAAGATCAGTCTTGCTGAAACAAATTACTACATCTATATTATTTTTCTTTGCAACTACTAAGAAACTGTCAATTATATAAAAATTCAGCTTAGGCTCCAAAACAGAAAATACTAAGATTAATTTAGTGATATTGGCAACACTTGGCCTAATAAGCATATTTTTTTGCTCATATACAAAATCTATAACAGCCTCATTGTCAATTTCATCTGTTATCGCTATATCTACATAATCACCAACTATTATTGACTTATTTTCTTTTTTAAAAGATCCTCTGGGTTTGCATTGATAAATTACATTATCGCATTCCACATAGAAAAAGTTCGCTATTTTTTTTACTACCAAGCCTTTGATAATACAACCCTCTTTTCACTCACACTAATTAATAAGCACTTTTGTCATCATACAAGTATTAAAATTTAACTATAACACTTAATAATTCAAAATAATGATTAAGCTATTAAGATAATTTAAATATTTGAAATCTAATTTTATATAAATATAGTATTAAATATTTAATAGATTGTCATTTATTAAAATGATATGGTTCCTGTTGTTGCAAAATACTTGCCGCCTATATAAATATCAAATTCCTTAGATTCTCCCTTACGTCCACTAAGTTGAACACTTACATTTTCGCCTTCTCTTACTGTTATTGTGTTGCTGTAAGCAATAGCCCCATTACTTTTATCCACTATTGTTATTAAGAGATCGTCTCCCTTAGGCAATACAACTTCAAGGCTTTTTGTAACTATCTCAGCTTCAATCTTAGGCTTTTCCTGTTCAGGTTCTTTCCTTGGTTCAATCTTATTAATTACTATATTTATCTGAGTACCCGGAACTTGTTGACTTCCTGCTTGCGGTTCTTGAGAAAGAACTCTACCATCCGGTTTTGAAGTATTTTCCTCATAACTTATACTTCCAATTGAAAAGTTTCCCGTTATCTTCCTTGCATCGTCAAGTGTAGCACCTACCAAGTTAGGTATCTTTTCTTTTTTTACTTCCTCACCCTTACTTACTTCAATAGTCACTACATCATCAAATTTTGCCTTTTGTTCCTTAGCAGGAGATTGAGACATTACAAATCCTTCTTCCACATCTTTGGAGAATTTATATTTTACCGAATGTTTAAGTTTTTTATCTTCAATTAATTTTTTTGCCTCATCAAGGCTCTTACCGACTACATCAGGAATATCAGTAATATTTTCCGGTTGTTTTGAAACCACAACTGAAACTTCTTCTCCCTTTCTCAATTTTATCCCTGCATCAGGATTTTGAGAAAGTATAGTACCACTTTCAACCTCTTCATCTTCTTTTTCGGACATTATCCTAATTTTAAGATCTGCTTCTTCCAATTCTTTTGTTGCATTTTTTATATTTTTTCCTACTATATCAGGTATCTTCACATTATTACCAACTACTGCATCCCAGATATTTCCGGCAGATATAAGGTAGGCTGATGACAATGCCACTACAATTATTGCAAGCAACAGAAAATACTTTTTATATCCTCTTTTCTTCTTCTTTTTTGGCTTTTCCTCTTCTTCTACAGCCTGCTGTCTCACTGATGGCATAACCTTAGTATGAGAGTCTTTCTCAGCAAAATAATTTACTTCTTCATTTTCATTTTGTATTTTGTCTATATCAACTATTATTTGCGAAACATCAAGATACCTGTCATTTGGATTCTTCTGAACCATTTTTAGTAATATATTTTGTACTGAGGAAGATAGTATATGTTTATATTTTTCAGGTATTTCAAGTTGACAGTTAACATGCTTAAGGGCTGTATTTATAGCTTTTTCTTCATCATAAGGAACCTTTCCGGTAAGCATCTCATAAAAAACTATACCAAGTGAATAAATATCACTCCTCTTATCCACATATTCTCCCTTTGCTTGTTCAGGGGAAATATAGTGAACTGAGCCCATTATACTCTCTGACTTGGTAATAGTAGCTGAACTTGTTGCCTTCGCTATACCGAAATCCCCAACCTTCACTATACCGAATTTATTTATCATAATATTATGAGGTTTTATATCCCTATGAACTATGCCTTGATCATGAGCTGCTTTTAATGCTACACATATCTGTCTTAGTATTTCTAATGCACCTTTTTCTGCAAAACTGCCTCTCTCGTTGATTATCTGTTTGATATTTTTGCCGTCTACAAATTCCATGACTATATACGATACGTCGTCATCACTACCTATGTCGTATACGCCTACTATATTTGGATGATTAAGAGCAGCTGCAGATTTCGCCTCATTATTGAATTTTTTAAGGAATTCCTCGTCGTTTGAAAATTCCTGTTTCAGAATTTTTACTGCCACAACTCTATTAAGCACATTGCAATATGCTCTATAAATCGTGGACATACCGCCTTCAGAAATTTTTTCCAGCAGTGCGTATCTTCCGCCTAAAATTATTTTTTCCATAACACTCTCCAAGATCTATTCGACTTCTACGACAGTTACTGTAATATTGTCTTTTCCACCATTAGCATTAGCCAGAAAAACAAGTTCCATACAAATATTTTCCGGATTAGTTTTTTGTTGAAAAATATCTTTTATCAACTTATCTTCTACCATAGTGGTAAGTCCGTCTGAACATATCAATATCTTATCAGATGCCTGTACTTCTCTTACATAAAAATCAACTTCAACGCTTTCATAATATCCTACAGCTCTTGTTATTTCGTTCTTATTTTCATGAGTTCTTGCCTTATCCTCATCCAATATGCCTTCCTCAATGAGTTCCTGCACATATGAATTATCTTTAGTTATTTGAGTAAAGTTGTCACCGTTTAACATATATGCCCTTGAATCACCTACATTTGCAATAAAAATCTTATCATTTATAATTATTCCGATAACAAATGTAGTACCCATAGGAGAAGAACTTTTTGATTTTTCATATATGACATTATTAGCTAAGTTTAAAGCTTTATCAAGTATTTTCCTTATGTCATCATCAAAAATATTAGAAAAATCAAGCTTTTGAAATTCTTCATCCACATAATTTGTGACCTCTTCAATAGCTTTTTTACTCGCATACTCTCCATTTTCATATCCACCCATTCCGTCTGCTATGGCAAAAATGCCTACAGTTGTTCCGGAATATTCTTTTATTTGCGAATTATAGCTATCTTCATTTTTCTCTCTTTTTTTTCCTATATCTGTAAGTGAAAAATATTTCATAACTTCTCCTTTGAAATTACTGATATTCTGAGCTGACCGCAAGCTCCATTAATATCCGTACCCATTTCCCTCCTTATAGTTGCATTTATCCCATTTTTAGATAAAATATTCATAAAGTTTTGTATTCTTGTATTATCAGGTTTTCTATAATTACTATGATCCGTAGAATTAACCGGAATAAGATTAATGTGACAAAGTTGTTTTTTTACAAGTTTCGCAAGCAATTTAGCATCCTCTTCACTGTCATTAACCTCATTAATCAGAGCATACTCGTAAGTAACACGTCTGTTTGTCTTTGAGATATAGTATTCTACAGCTCCCATCAGCTCCTGTATGTTAAACTTCCTCGATATCGGCATAATTTGACTTCTTTTTTCCTGACTAGGATTGTGTAGTGATATTGCAAGATTAATCTGCAACTTCCTGTCTGCAAAATCTATAATCTTATCAGCCAGTCCACAAGTAGATACTGTTATATGCCTTGCACCTATATTTAATGTATCCTTTGACATTATCAAATCAAAAAACTTAAGTAGATTTTCATAGTTATCAAATGGCTCTCCACTTCCCATAATAACAATGTTTGAAACTTTTTCACCAACATCATTGCTCATAGCAAGTATCTGACCTATCATCTCTCCTGCGCTCAAATCTCTAACTTTTGAACCTACAGTAGAAGCACAGAAGGTACATCCCATTAGACAGCCTACCTGCGATGAAATACAGACGGAAAGACCGAACTTATACTTCATGAGCACACATTCTATTATATTGCCGTCATAAAGTTTCATCAGATATTTTTTCGTATAGTCTTTTTTGGACTGTAATTTCTTATATATACTTAGAGAATTAACGACAAAATTTTCAAGCATAAAATCTTTTAATTTTTTTGGTATATTACTTATCTCGTCAAATGATTTTATTCCCTTGTAAACAAGTGGATAAATCTGCTTTGCCCTATACTTTTCAAATCCGTTGTCAACTAATATATTTTGAAATTCCTCAAAATTATAATCCAGTATATTTTTTTCCATAAATCTCTCTTTTACAATATTCTTTTAAAAAACTTCTCCATCTCATATTTGGATAATCTTGTAATTACAGGTCTGCCATGAGGGCAGGCAAATTTGTTTTCACAATGTTCCAAATCATAGACAATTTTTTCTATCTCTTCTTCTTTAATACTGACATCATTTCCTTTTATAGCCGCCTTACATGCCTTTGTTGCAATCTTATCCTTTATCAGCTCAAGACTTAATTTTTCTTCAAGGTATATGTTAAAAACCTCATCTAAGAACTTAAGACTCGCATCCATATCCAAGAAATCAGGTATGGCTCTAACTAAAATTATATTATCACCAAATAAGTCACAGTCAAAACCAAATGAGCTTACCTCTTCGATTATGCTTTGGCTATAATCCACTAAATTTATTGGTATGACAAGATTTTGAGGTATTAATAGCTGTTGTTGTACTATGGAATTTGAGTAAAACTCCCTTAGGAATTTCTCATACAGTATCCTCTCATGAGCTGCATGTTGATCGATGATATACATATCTTCATCATTGTACAGCATAATATAGGTATCAAATACTCTTCCACCATAGCTAAGCAAGGTCAAGTCCACAGAGTTGATTTTTTTGTCACTTGTTTTTATCTCTTCTTCAACAACTTTTTTTGGAATGGATAAAGTATTTACTTCTACAGGTGCAAATTCAAATACATCATTTCTTACCTGCTTCTTAGCAGATAATATCTCATCATTTTGTCCATCTTCATCTTCACTATAGTATTTCTTTTTATCTTCCGCTGCCTTATCATCAGTGGCACTTACATCAGCTTTGTATATAAACTCGCCGTCTTGCCTTTGCTTAGAAATTACAATTTTTTGTTCTTCATATTCTTCTATAGGCTTAATTTTTTTCTCTTCTTTTTTCTGAGACTTAATTTTGTAATTTTCTAATATATCATCGAAGATATTTTCTTCTTCTTTTTCTTCCTTTGCAATATTTACAGTAGGTATCATATTATAATCGTCAAGTTTATTTGATATAGCATTTTCTATCAAAGAATATATCAACTTTTCTTCTGAAAATTTCACTTCAAGTTTATTTGGATGGATGTTCACATCTACCATAGAAGGCTTAATTAATATATCTAAGAAAAAAAGAGGATAATTCCCGGAAGGTATAAACTTCTTATAAGCATTTTCAATATGCGAGGTAATATTCTTATCCTTTATTATTCTACCATTTACAAATATATATTGCATCTTCCTACTGGAATACATGGCGGAATTATTGCCTATTATCCCTCTTATGCTCAAGAAATCGGAGAGTTTTTCTTCAACTTCTATTGTCTTGTCACCATGCTTTTCTCCAAAAATAATATCTACAACATCAATTACCTTTCCTGTAGCATAAGTTGCAAACACTTGTTTTGAGTTATTGATATACTTTATCTTGATATTAGGATTGGCAAGTGCATATCTTATCAAAAAATCTGTTATCTTAGCACCTTCAGCCTTATCAGATTTTAGAAAATTCTTCCTCGCAGGGACATTTTCAAGCAGTTCTTCCACTATTACCGTCGTGCCGTCTTTTGCTCCTGTCTTTGTCTTTTCCAAAAGCTTGTCATTATTCATAACAACGGTTATACCGTAGTTACTGTCAGCAGTCTTTGTAGTCATGGATATCTTAGCCACAGCAGATATACTCGCTAAAGCCTCTCCACGAAAACCGTTAGTTCCTATATTTATAAAATCATCAAAGGTACTAATCTTACTTGTAGTATGCTTTTTAAATGCCTCTACCACATATTTTTCATCTATACCGCATCCGTTATCTGTAACTCTAATATATGACTTCCCACCGTTTTTTATCTCTACTACCACTGATGTGGCTTTAGAGTCTATGGAATTTTCTACCAACTCTTTAACTACACTGCAAGGCGACTCTATAACTTCACCTGCTGATATGAGTTTTACTATGTTGTCATCTAATTTTTTTATAACATTTTGCATAAGTCTACCCTAAAAATTTATCCAAGCCAAATGCCACTCCATTTTCAGTATTGCTCTTTGTAATGTAATCAGCTATCTCCTTGAGAGGATCTACTGCATTTTCTACAGCTATCAAGGTACCTACACCGTTTCTCATACTGATGTCATTGAAATTATCTCCAAAGCCCATACTTTCTTCCTTGCTCACACCTAATTTTTGTGCAAGGGCAAGAACTCCATTTCCCTTATTTACATCTTTTGCATTTACTTCTATTTCATTAAAACTCTGAGAAACTATATCATAGGGCATATCTTTTATTCTTTGATATACCTTATCCCTGTCAGTTACTGTAGTAAAAAAAATGTGAATTTTAATTGCCCCGTCTTTTTCGTCAAGCTCATCTATCAACTTTTCCATATCTTCTACCAAGACTCTTGATTTTTTCACCATGTTCAAAAACTCTATAGGGATATACTCTATAATTTCATCATCGGATTTCTTATTACAGTATATCTTATCATCTATATAGGCTTCAAAAAGTACATCTTCATCCTTTAAGACATCATAGACTTTCTTTATATCTTTTTTAAACATCAAGGTCTTAAAAATTTCTTCTTTAGTAAAGGTATCAAAGCAATATGCTCCATTTGCAGTTATGGCATATCTTATAAATGGTATACTTTCCAAGATATGATCCATTTCAGCAAAGGCTCTACCTGTACAAAACGCGAACTCAATGCCTTTGTCTATATATTTTTTAATCATATTTACGGTAACTTCACTTACCTCACTCTTGCTGTCAAGCAATGTTCCATCCAAATCACTAACTACTAATTTTATCATTATTCCCCTACTTTTCCTCTTTTTTCTTTTGCTGAAAAAGACTCAAAATCTATTCTTATTATTTGTGTAACTGCAAAACTTCTCTTCATTGCAGAATCAAAATTCTCCATATATTCAGGAAGATACTTTTCACATAGTATCTTAAGAGCATCTTTTTTCTCATCCTCATCAGTAACAAATACAGCATTTCCATAGAAAATCGCTGATTTGAATAAGGTAGTAAAATTATCTTTTTCATAAGTTGGAATATTTTGAGAAACAAAACTTACACAGACTCTCGGATTTTCCTTGAGTATATCAATCTTTCTTCCAACCTTGGCACAATGAAAATATATAGACTCTCCCTTTCTTACATGGGAAATAACTACAGAATATGGCTCTTTGCCGTCGTACATTGATATATTGGCAAATTGAGAGCTATCCACTACTTCCAAGGCAAATTTTTCATCTTTTTGTCTATCTTTTCTCCTCATTTCAAGCTGTTTCATTTATCCTCCGCTTTATATATAAAACTGTTATTTTAAATTCTTTATCAGCTTTTTTATCACAGTATATTTTAGCAATATATTTACATTTTACACTTTAATAATTATACTCTATTTTGAAATTTTTGTAAAACTTTAATAACTTGAATCTGCTGATATAATTTTTTCGTTAAAAAGCTAAATATATCATTAAATCATCTTGTTTTAATTATCCTTCTATTTATAAGTTTGCTATATAATCCTAAACTCTATTTAAACTATGAATTCCATAATAATGATACTCTTTAAAATTTCTTTTATTAATAAACTTTTAATGCATTATTTATTAGATTATAGTATAAAAAAGCGACCGGGTAAATCCGCAGTCGCATAATTATATAAATTACATAGTAGGTATTATTATTTCCACTCTTCTGTTGAGTTGTTTACCTTCCTTAGTTGAGTTCGTTGCTATAGGTTTCTTTTCACCAAATCCCTTAGTCGTTATGTTAGCTGTTATTCCATTTTTAACTAAAAAATCTTTTACAGAGTTTGCCCTGTTTTCAGACAATACCTGATTGTACTCGTCAGTATCATCTGAATCAGTATGTCCATAGATTTCAAATTTCTCCACCTTTGCTTTTTTTAGCACATCAATAAGCTTCATCAAAACATCATTTGCATCTTCCCTGATATCATACTTATTAACATCAAAAAGTACACCTGAGTCAAGTTTTATCATTACACTATTTGCTTCTATAGGTGGCACCGCCGGAATAGGACTAAGTGTCGGGAGTTTACCGGCTTTTTCCAAAGGCTCTGCATCAACTAAAATTTTCTCTCCGTTAACACGTATATCAGCCTTTCCTTTACCCTCATTATATATTTTCATATTTAAAGTTTCATTTCTATATGAACCTGTGCCGTCTCCATGGTTTCTTATTAAAACTTCTCCTGTATTATAATTATACGTTGCCGAACCGTCCTTACCTACCATAATAGATATTTTTCTAATACCGTCACTATATTGACCGCTACCGTCTGAATCAACTTGCAAAACTATATCATTTTTTTCATCCCTGTATTGACCGCTGCCGTCTTTATTAGCTTGAAGACTTATCCCTGTCTTATTATTAATGTACTGTCCACTACCATCTCCATCAGTTTGTATTACAATGTTTCCATCTGAATATTGACCGCTACCGTCTCCATCTGTCTGAAGCACTTTATTACCTTTTGATATTTGACCGCTTCCACCCTTCCCTGTCTGAGCAACAGTATCTCCACTAACTATAGAACCATTTTCAATCTTTACCGGAGTAACAGTCACTCCCGGTACTGATGCCAAGTCCTTTGTTACATCTATCTTAAACTTAGCATCGGGTTTTTCAGTAATCAAAAGATCCGGCAATACAGGCATCTCAATAGCAGGTATCTCTCCAAGTTTATAACCGGGTACGATAAATTTACTATCAACAGTATCACTATTCATTTTTTTATCATCTGAATCTTCTTCACTATCTTCTTTGTTTTCTTCTTCTGACCTGTTTTTTGTATTTTCCTCATCCTCTTCATCTTTATTTTCTGAAACTTTTGTATTAGTATCTGTAGAATCAGTTGAGGCTTGATTATTTGAACAGCCGTAAATTACCATCATGCTTAAAAGCAAAAAAAGTACGACCAAAAAATTCTTCCTTTTCATAAGTTTCACCTCTTAAAATCACTTAGATTAATTACCTAAAATGCCAAAATTCTCACTATAAAAAATCCATTAAAATTATGTGTATTAACATTATTTTTTTTGAGCTGTAGCTTTAAAATACATGTGCAACTCTTAAGTAATTTTACAAAAGTTTGCACTTATATTGACAATCTATAATAGTTTAATTTTCTATACAAAAAAGCGATCGGGTAAATCCACAATCGCATAATTATATAAATTACATGGTAGGTATTATTATCTCAACCCTTCTGTTGAGTTGTTTACCTTCCTTAGTTGAATTTGTAGCTACTGGTTTCTTTTCACCAAATCCCTTAGTCGTTATATCTGCTGTTATTCCATTTTTAACTAAAAAATCTTTTACAGAGTTTGCCCTGTTTTCAGACAATACTTGATTATACTCATCAGTATCATCTGAATCAGTATGACCGTAGATTTCAAACTTTTGTATCTTTCCCTTTTTTAAGACGTCTATAAGTTTCATCAATACATCATTTGCATCTGATCTGATATTATATTTGTTGACATCAAATAGTACACCTGAGTCAAGTTTTATCATTATACTGTTTGCCTCTATAGGCGGTACAGCAGGAACAGGGCTGAGTTTTGGAAGTTTACCGGGTTTTTCTAAAGGCTCTGCATCCACTGTAATTGACTCTCCGTTCAAAGTTATATCAGCCTTACCTTGACCATCATTATATATAGTTAAATTTAAAGCCTTATTAATATATGAACCTACACCATCACCTTCATATGATATTATAAGTTCTCCTGATTTATAATTGTATGTTGCGGAGTCTTCAGAAGTTACCATAATTGAAATATCTCTTTTTTCATCTTTATACTGACCTGTACCATCTGAACTTACCTGTAAAACTATACCATTTTTTTCGTCCTTATATTGACCGCCACCTTTTCCATCAACTTGAAGACTTATACCTGCCTTATTATTGAAATACTGACCGCTTCCATCACCATCATTTTGGATTCTAATATTTCCATCTGTATATTGTCCTCCACCACTTCCATCAGTTTGTACCACCTTATTTCCTTTTGTCATCTGACCGCTTCCACCTGAACCTGTTTGTGCAACTGTATTACCACTTACTATAGTTCCGTCTTCAATTTTTACAGGAGTAACTGTAACTCCGGGTACAGATGCCAAATCCTTAGTAATATCCAGCTTTATTTTTGCTTCCGGTTTTTCAGTAATCAAAAGATCCGGCAATACAGGCATCTCAATAGCAGGTATCTCTCCAACCTTATAACCGGGCACGGCGAATTTGCTGTCTGCACTGCCACTACTTACATTCTTTTTATTCTCTAAATCATCTTCATCATCTTCTTTATCTTCATCATTAACTTTTTCATCATCTGAACTGATTTTAGCATTTTCTTTATCCTTATCTTCTTTATTATCTGTAACTTTTACATTTGTATCAGTAGAATCAGTAGAAGCTTTATTATTCGAACAACCATAGATAACTATCATACTTAAAAGTAAAAAAAGTATGGCTAAAAAATCCTTCTTTTTCATAACTCTCTCCTCTTAAAACTATCAAAAGTCACTATTAAAAATACCATAGCTGTCACCACAAAAAAACATCATAATATTACGCAATATAATATTAAGTTTTTTATTATCAAAACTTAATATTATCATTCATACTGTAAGACTTTTCATTTTTTATTACTTGGTATCATTAATAATGCTTATTAACAAATTATTTTTTGTCATTATATCATAAAATAAATCTCTATTTTTCATTTTTTAATATAACTGTAAAACACCTTACTATAATTTTATAAATCTATTTTTTTATGAAGTTTAGACTTTTCAGATATTACATAATTATATTTATAATTTAATCTGTAATTTTTATGTAATGAAATTTAATTTTTTTGCAAATTTATTGTTAAATTCTATATTTTTAACATAAAATGTAATATAATTATAATATTTTTTTTGTTTTTTTCTATGATAAAATAGTTCCGTTATTAAATATAAGGAGGAACTTATGAAAAAAAGACTTTTATGGAGACTTATTTCTGTAGTAATTGCAATTGCAATATTTGCAATATTGGAACTTACAGGAAACGGTGGAAGCAGTCCTGAAAAAATATCAAAGATACTTGCTCAAGGTGAGCTTGATATTACTTTTAAAGGCACAGCATCACAAAAATACATGGATATTTTGTCAGAAAAAAGATCAGCTGATACTATTAAAGAGACTCATAGACAAGATATTTTGAGTGAAATAAAATACTTCTTCAATTATTTTGGATTTGATGAAGAAATCAGAAAGCAAAAAGAACCTGAGCTCATGGAAACTTTTGAAAAAATTTATTCCAATGCAGATTACAAGGTAGTAAAAGCAGAAAAAAGTGGCAATGTTGTAAATGTTTCAGTAGAATTGAAACCACTAAATACAATGATAGAGTTTGAAGATGAATTTAACAAAATACTTGATGAAATGAACAAGGATTTCAAATCAGGTAAGCTAAAAGGCACTGAAAGTGAACTAAATAAACAACTTACAAACAGAAGTCTTGAAAAATTCTTTGAAATCAGCAAAAAGAAAATAAATTTTCAAGATCAAAGAACTATTACCTTAAATGTAAACAAATTAAATACAGGGCACTACCAAGTTGATTCTAAAAGCTTGGCTAAGATTATAGCTGAAGTTATTCCATACAAATCAAAATAATCAACCTTCCAATACTTTGAAAATAGGACCAGCATACTATTAACATTTATTTTGTAGCTTCATATTTACTACTAAATAGACAATCAGTTACGCAAAAAACCCGAATCATATATTTGACTCGGGTTTTTTGACATTGTGGGTCTAATCTATGTTATTTTCGTACTGTCACATTTATGCTGATTTTAACTTCATGCTATATTTTTATCTCTTTCATCTTTATCATCATCTTTATCATATGATGTATGGTGAGTACTGTCAAAATCATCTTGCCTTGATTCGTATTTTGTGTTATAAGCTTCATCAATTCTTTCCACAACCTCTTCTGTCATGCCGATATTAGCCTTTTCAAATCTCAATGAATGATTAGACAGAGCAAACGGTGATGATAATATGGTAAAAGCCAAGGCTGTCATCAATCCGCTTTTTAAAAAACTACCTGATTGTTTATATTCCATGCTTTCCTCCTAAAATTGATAAATTTTCTATCATACATTATCAGTTACAAACCAATATATGTTGAATACTTAAAATACTTATGTATTGAAGCATATCTTTACATTATGATAAAATGAAGTGTTTCAATACTTGAAATTTATTATAGTTGATATAATTAAATTCTACTTTAAATAGTTTAATTTAATAAAAGTTTTCAAAAAAATAAGATGACTGATTAATCATATTTATTCAGTCACCTTGTAAAATTGTATAATATTATTTATTCAGCCTTTCATATACCCTATTATATTCCTGATATCTTAAAGTAGTTGCATAGAAAAACGGTGCAAATATTGCTCCTATTATTATAACAGAGATGATACCTGCTACAATACGATAAGCGTAATCTTCTAATAAGCAATAAAATTTGCTGTGACGTCTTCCATAATATATACTCTCACCATATTCGTCTTTTAATTCCCTATCTCTTTCGTCTGCAAAACTTCTTAAAAGTATGAGAGCGATAAGTGCAATGCAAAAGAATACTATAATCCACACTAACATAAGTACCAACCTCCGTTTCTTCAAAATTAATCTTCTATTTTGATAATATTTTATATCAACTTTACCCTTATGTCAATGTTTGGACTTTCAATTTCCATAAAAAAACAGACTCAACTTTCAAAGTTTTGTCTGCTTTTTTTATGAAAATATTTATAAGTCTGTCTTTTACTTTATGCTTTTCTCTTTTTAATCTTCTTAAGTCTGTAAAAGTCTTCTCTTTCTTTTTCTTCCAAAGATTCTGATATATATTTTACAGTCTCTTCCAAATTAGGTATTTGCATTTTTTCAAGTGCATTTGCCCTTTTTTGATTTTTCTTAATCTCTATAGATAGCTTATATACAGTATTTTCAGTTTCAGCAAGACGATATATCAGATTCTTTATCTTTTGGAATATCATTATCGCCTCGTCTATAGCCTCACCTGTCATATACATACTGTAATGCGGTCTTAGTACCGGCTTTTCATATTTAACCGTTGGAACGTCAAGTCCCATAATAGACTTATAGCTTATGTCGAAATGTTCAGCCTTGTCAATAGAAAGCGCAATATCCTGTACCTGCCTTACTCCCATAGTTATGTTAGCTTCTTGAAGAACACTGTAAGCTTTTTCGAACAGTTCTTTTACATCTGACTGTATTTCCTTAGCCTTTTCTATTTGTTGCATCATTTCCTTAATCAATACTGTTCTTTTCTTATCTATCAGATTGTAACCTGTCCTTGATAAGTTAAGATTATCTTTTGTTCTTAAGAGATTGGACTTTGTAGGTGCTATATTTTGTATCATTTTTACCACCTTCCGTATTTTTCTATATACTTACTCTCCAATCTGTCCAGCTCAATTTTAGGGAATATTTTAAACAAATCCCAAGCTATATCAAGAGAGCTTTCTATAGTTCTTGCCTCATCAAATTTTTGTGAAAGGAAACGCTCTTCAAACTCTCTACCAAACTGCATATAAATCTTGTCTATAGGTGTAAGATCATCTTCACCTATTATCTGTGATAGGGAGCGCACTTCTATAACTCTTGAATATAAAGCGAAAAGTTGCGATTGTACCTGATCATGATCTTCCCTTGTATGACCGCTACCTATACCGTCCTTCATAAGTCTTGACAATGAAGGTAAGATATTTATCGCAGGATATATATTTCTTTGGAACAAATCTCTTGACAAAACTATCTGTCCCTCTGTTATAAATCCTGTAAGGTCAGGTATAGGGTGAGTTATGTCGTCATTTGGCATGGTAAGTATAGGAATTAAGGTAATCGATCCATTTTTCCCCTTTACCATTCCTGCACGCTCATATAAAGTAGACAAGTCTGAGTACAAGTATCCCGGATAGCCCTTTCTACTTGGTACTTCTTCCCTTGCTGAAGATATCTCTCTCAGTGCCTCAGCATAGCTGGTAATATCAGTCATCACGACAAGGATGTGCATACCCTCTTCAAAGGCAAGATACTCTGCAGCAGTAAGGGCAGTTCTTGGAGTTGATATTCTTTCAACTATAGGTGCATCTGCCAAATTTATATAAGATACAACTCTTGAAAGTGCTCCGGATTCTTCAAAAGCATTCATAAAAAAGTCGTAATCATCATGTTTTATTCCCATTCCGGCAAATACTATGGCAAATTTTTCATCAGAGTCTTTAAGCTTAGACTGCCTTACTATCTGAGCAGCAAGTTGATTGTGAGTCAGACCGTTTGAAGAAAATATAGGCAGTTTTTGTCCTCTTATCAATGTTGTCAAGGTATCAATCGCAGAAATTCCCGTTTCAAGATAGTCCCTTGGATATTTTCTTGCAACAGGGTTCATTGGTCTGCCGTTTACATTATATTTTTTTTCAGATATTATAGGGTCACTACCGTCAATAGGTTCTCCAAGTCCGTTGAAAGTTCTTCCCAAAATATCTTTGGAGAGCGAAATTTCAAGCGGTCTTCCTGTAAAGCTGACAGCTACGTTATTAGTAGATATACCGCTTGTACCTTCAAATACCTGAGCTATAATCCTGTCATTTTGAATTCTGACTACCTTGGCTCTTCTATGTTCTTCGCCTTCTATCTTTATGTCCGCCATTTCATCATAACTTACGTCATCCACGCCTTTGAGGACTATGAGCGGACCTTCTATTTTTTCTAATTTTAAATATTCTTTTTGCATAGCCACCTCCGACTATTCTTGCTCATTATTTTCAGTCAATTTCAAAAAATAATCTTTAATTTTTTTATTTAACTCATCAAATTTTTCATCGTAATCTTCATTTGGAATGTTGTATTTCATCTTAATAACTTCTTCAAACAAGTCGTCATTTTTGATTTTTGTCAGTGCAATCTGCTTCTTTACTGCTGTTTCTGCACTATCATAAAGATTATCTATTACCTGTAACATC
Source organism: uncultured Peptostreptococcaceae bacterium (assembly GCA_963521605.1). Taxonomy (GTDB): domain Bacteria; phylum Bacillota; class Clostridia; order Peptostreptococcales; family Filifactoraceae; genus Peptoanaerobacter. The sequence continues at coordinate 348,924 of CAUQVF010000001.1, forward strand.
CTATATTGTTTATCTAAAGGTACATAAGAATCGACTTCGTGCATAGCATTTTGTTGCAAAAATCCTTTTTTTAACACCTTAGCCATCTCTATCAATATTCTTTGATCGTTTGGCAATACATCCTCACCGACAAGTTGAACTATCTGATTAAGTTTGTCATCTTCTGACAACAGCTTCATCATTTTAGCTCTAAGTTTTAGAAGTTCAGGAGATATATTATCGTCATAATATTCTTTAATCATTGCTGTATATCCGCTGTAACTTGTAAGATAATTTACAGCAGGATAGTGTCTTATATATGCAAGGTTTTTATCCAGTCCTATAAATGCAGTTACGAATCTCTTAGTGTTTTCAGTAACAGGCTCAGAGAAGTCTCCTCCCGGAGGTGATACTGCTCCTATTACAGTAATTGATCCCTCTTTTTGAGATAAGGTCTTAACATATCCCGCTCTTTCATAAAACTGAGCAATTCTTGAAGGCAGATATGCAGGGTAGCCTTCTTCTGCAGGCATTTCTTCAAGTCTACCCGAGATTTCTCTAAGTGCCTCAGCCCATCTTGATGTAGAGTCCGCCATTATCGCCACATGGTAACCCATATCTCTGTAATATTCAGCTATAGTAATTCCTGTATATATTGACGCCTCACGAGCTGCAACAGGCATGTTGGACGTATTTGCAATCAGTATAGTCCTTTCCATTAGAGGCTTGCCTGTTCTTGGGTCTATAAGTTTAGGAAACTCTTCCAAAACGTCTGTCATTTCATTTCCACGCTCACCGCATCCGATGTATACGATAATATCAGCGTCTGACCACTTTGCAAGCTGATGTTGTGTCATAGTCTTTCCTGTACCGAATCCTCCCGGTAAGGCTGATGTTCCTCCCTTTGCTATAGGAAAAAATACATCTATTACCCTTTGTCCTGTAATTAGCGGCTTTGAAATAGGCATTCTTGTCTTTACCGGTCTTGGCACTCTGACAGGCCATGTGTGGTATAATTTCAGTTTATGAGTAAGATTATTTTCATCTACTAAGGTCAAAACCTCAGTATCTATACTGTACTTTCCGGAAGGCAAGACTTCTGTTACAGTTCCTCTTATATTTGGTGGTACTGTAACCTTATGATTGATAAAACTTGTCTCTTGAACAGTGGCAAATATCTGTCCTGCAGTTAGTTTATCCCCAACTTTAGCTAAAATTTCAACATCCCATAACTTTTCCTTATCTATCGATATAAGCCCTATACCTTCGGCAATAAAATCTCCTGTCATATCATATATTCTTTGCAGAGGCCTTTGTATGCCGTCAAATATATTACCTATTATTCCGGGACCTAATGTCACGGAAAGAGGCATACCTGTACTTTCTATGCTTTCGCCTACTTTCAGTCCCTGTGTCTCTTCATATACCTGAATAGTAGCTACATCTTCATCTATAGATATTATCTCACCTATCAGTTTCATATCGCCGACTATTACCATATCTCTTACCTTATAGATACTCATATTGTCAGCTTTTACGACAGGTCCGTTTATATCTGTTATTTTAGGTAAACTCACCTTAGTTCCCCCTTAATCTTATATAATGTCCAATTCTTTCTTGAGCTTAGTCAATATATTTGTATATTCTTCACCTATAATGCTGTCTAAAGAATAATTCATTCTGCAAGTTTTTTCGGCATTTTCCACCTCAAAACCGCCAAGTTTTATGTTTTTTGATACATCTATACTGATATTTGGCAGTATTTTTTCGACTATGGCTCTATCTCTATCATAGCAAGTATCATATAGATAAACAGTGTCATCACTTTTTAGACTGTCCTTTATTTTTGAAAGTGTATTTTCAAGATATTGTTCACCTTTTGCTGATGTGTATTTTTCTTTTAACTTTTCTTTCAAGTCTTTAAAAAACTCTTCATATATAGCCTTATTCGTATTTAGAAGAATGTCTTGTCCTTCTTTTTCCATCCTTGAATGCATTGATTCACTCTTGCTGTCAAGTCTTGACTTGTATTCTCTTTTTATCCTGTTTATCTCGTCATATTTTTTTTCTTTATATTTTGAGACCTTTTCTTCAGTTTCCAATATATACTCATCTATTTCTTTTTGAGCTTTTTCACTGATATCTTCGTTGATTATCTTTTGGAAGCTTGATATCTTATCTTCAATAGTTATCACATTATCCCCCCTTAAGCTATGCTATATATTTACTCCTATCGACTCGTTGATGTGTTTTGTGATAAAGTCCTCATCCTTCTTAAGTCCGAATCTGTCAGGTATCTCCACTATAAGAGGAAATTTTGACTTGACTTTAACCTGCATTACCTCATCATGCAACAAATCGAATACTTTTTCAGTAAGAATCAATATACCTATATTCTTATCATTCAGGCATTTGTTGAACTCCTTGAGCATTTCATCTCTCTCACGTAGCAATACTCCTGTTATACCGGCAAGTCTCATGCCGACCAAAGTATCTCTGTTATCTGAAATAAGGTAACTTATCATAATTACTCCTTATGCTGATTATAATCTTTGTATTATCATTATTGAAATTACAAGTCCGTATATAGCCACACCTTCTGCAAGACCAAGTATGATAAGTGTCTTACCAAGTATTGAAGAATCTTCAGATATAGCACCTATTGCAGCTGAACCTGCTTGTCCTACACCTATACCGGCTCCTATTGCAGCAAGACCTGTAGATAAGGCAGCAGCTAAATATCCAAGTCCTGAAGCAGAGTTTGTAGCGGTATTTGCAGCTGAATCCGCAAATGCAATGTCAGGCACAAGACCAATTAGAAAAAGTCCTGCAACTGCAAGAACATTTGTAATTACAGCTTTTCTCATTCCTGACTTTGAAACTTTCTTAGCTTTTTTCATAAAAATAGCGCCACTTACAACTGTAGCTAATATACCTAAAGTTACCAATATCAATGATACTCTCATTATTATCCTCCTAAATATAACAAATTAATTAATTTCACTTTTTATTTCAACATGGATAGGATCATAATCTATACCCTCTCCTGTAAAATACTTGCTGAATAGCTCGTAGTATTGCAACCTTATAGCCTGAATAAATACTATAAGTCCTTCAAGTACCAAGATAACAATATTGCCAAGTACTATCATAAGTATGTTTCCTACACTATTACCTATCATCTGACCAAGGGCATGAAAAGCCATGAACAGTCCGACGTGGTTAATCGCAAACGCCCCTACTCTTATGAAAGAAAGGGTATTTGAGAAAAATCCCATCACTGTTTCAAAGAGTTCAAATCCGCTTTCAACAGGAGAAAACTCCTCCTTATGAGCAGATTCTGAATGCAAATCTTCTTCAAATTTTTCTGCCAACTTAGGTTTCATAAACATGAATACTGACGTTATTATCATTATAGCCACACTTAATATCGTAAGCATGGAAGATATATTTACATCCACCTTAGCGCTTAAATAAGCTATATTGACCAAAAGGAGCAAAAATCCCATATAAAAGGCAAAGCCTGAAATCCCGTTTTTGTCAAAGTAGAGCCTTGCATATTCTTTTCTAAGCTTAAGATTGTAAAATCCTATGAAATAGGAAATAGTCATAAAAATTACACCTATACCAATACTTACTAAAAGTATGGTATTTATATTTTCCATAGGCCTTATCAAAAGTGCAGGTATCAGCTCCTCCATACCGAATATACTTCCATATAATACTCCGAAAATCATAGAAGATACACCTATTCTTTGCACTATCTTGGCAATGGAGCCTATCTTAGATGTCAATAGAGTACCTGCAATTACAAATACTAATCCCTGTCCTATATCACCAAACATCATACCGAAAAGTATCAAATATGTTAAGGCAAAAAAAGGCGTAGGATCCACTTCCTTATAATTCGGTACGGAATACATCTTAACGAGCGTCTCAAAAGGTCTTATTATAGGATTATTCCTAAGCATAGTAGGTATTTTAAATATCTCAGGCACATCATCACTTTCGTTAAATCTTACTATGGCATCCGAAGACATCTTTTCTATCTTACTTTTAAGAATAGCAGTTTTTGACTCAGGCACAAATCCGCTGATCATCGCAAAATTCTTACTCATCACCATGTGAGATTCCAAAATCTCAATTTTTTCTATTATCTTATACCTGTAATACAAGGATAGTATTTCTTGCATATAGGTCTCTTTGAATACTTCTTTTTCCTTTTTAATATTTTCCTGCTCTTTTTCCAAGTCTTCAAGTTGAATTATCTTGCTGCTTATCAAATCTTTAAATGTAAAATCTACATTAGGCAACTCAATTTCGTTAAAAGACATAGAACGAAGCAAATGTAAGGTCTCATCTTTATATATTTTAGGTGTAAATACCATTACTGTCTCACCGAAGCTGTTACTGTCAAGATGTATTACCAAAGCCTTTATATTTTCATAATTTGCTTTTAATTTTATCCATGCACTCTTGCTTATTTCCCCAATGTCCATATTAATATGGTGGAGATTAGTAAAGCGTGATACATTTACATCACTGTCATCAAAATACTTTACAGCCTTAAGCAATACCTTTATCTTTGATCTTGAAAATCTGTTTGCCTCTTCCCTGTTTTTTATATCCAACATTTTTTGAGACAGCTCATCCAAGACCTTCAACTTTTCATGGTAATCTACATATTTGAAAGCTTCAAGTTTAAGATCCTCTTCATTAATTTCGAAAAATTCGAACATTTTTTCAAGTAAATCTTTATATTTTTTCTTCTTAAATATCTTGTCTCCGTTATAAGGTAAAACTCTGCCGATATCTATCCCCATTTCTCTAAATTTGGAAATCTGAGAATCCATATATCTCAAGGTAAAATTCGGCGAATTTGATGAATTTGTAATGTGAAAAGAACCGTCCAACACTATCTCCTCAAGGACATCGTGTGCATCCTTTTTCAACATTGCAAGATTCATCATCTTCATTTTTTCTACCGCCATTTTACACCTCCTTCATTATTTTTAAAACAGGCATTTTTAAGTAGTAATAAGATATTTTTTTATTTCCTCCTTAGGTAATTCATATTTTTTAGATTCTGATATTCTTATAATATTTTCATTTTGAATAAGTAATTGTATTATGAATTTCAAAAAAGTTGATATTGAATCCTGATAACTTTTCAGATGATTAAGTTGCCTTACATATGCTCTGGCCTGCATATCCCTATATGCACTTGAACCCTCACCTGAAAATAGTTTGCTAAGCCTTGTATCACTAATCTTTTGTAAGACATCATCCACGCTTGCACTATATACCAGCTCTTTTAAAAACTCTCCTTTTATATATTTTCCAAATCTTACACAATAGTTAAATATCTCTTCATTGGAAAGATTATAGTATTTTTTTGCCCTTATTATCCATTGGATATTTATGGCATCTACCAAGGAAGTATAATAATCTTCAACTATCTTTTTATCTACGGCTTTAAGTTTTACATACGCCTTTTTCACCATAGCGAAGTACAAGTTATCAAGGTTCATCTCAACATGGAAGTGTAGCCTCAACATATCCTCATCAGCCAATCCGAAAAAAGCCCTCTTAAAAGTCGTATTTTTAAGCACTTCAAGTGCTTGACCTATGGTGTCGCATCTATATAAGCTATCATAATCCACATGATTTTCCATGCCGTACATCAATGTATCTTTCTCAAGGTCAATGCTTTCTTTTTCGACAATACTTCTTAAGATTAATTTGATATCTTCAAACTCATACCTTACCAGCATGGCAGAGAGCAGTTTCTTGTCCTCTCCAAATAAAAAATGCTCCAATTTTCTGAAAATATCAACCTCTGTCTTTTTTACCATAAACTCAGTAGCATATCTGTAAGTTACGACCTCTTGATACATTTTCAGCATCTCGTCTTTATATATGGGGTTTTCCTTAATATATCCTACAAGATCTTCTCTTTTTTCGAATGACAAGATTTTTTCGTAATCCTCACTATTAAACAATCCTCTTCTCAATACAGCTATCTTTGCATTGAGCGCATTAAAACCTGACATCTATTCACCACCTTATAAAAGGGAATCAGCAATATCTTCAATCAACACATTCTTTTTTTGTTCAAACATCCTTTTAATAACTTCAGCTTTTTGTCTAAAGTTCTCCAACTTCTGATTGTCAGAGCTTTCTATTTCGCTAAGTCTATGATTAAGATTTTCCTTTTCTATCTTTACCGCTTCTTCATAATCTTTATCTATTTTATTTAATTTTTCTTGTCTGTCTTGTATCAACTGTTTCTTTTTTTGTTCAAGAGATTGTTCATATTTTTCAGCTTCATCATCTATTTCAAATATTTTTTTTATAAAATCTTCCATCTATCAAAATCTCCCTTCTCATATCTTGTTTTTTTCAAAACATCATTAAATTTTATCACACAAAGCACAAGTTGTAAAATATACATTCTTTTATCTCATGCCTCAGTCATAAAGTAATATTTATAACAAATATCCGGAGAATCAAATCATATTTGTAATACCTTCATATTTGTGTTATCATATCTACAAATTGATTTACTTCATTATTTTTTAATCCAATTAATTAATAACTGACTTAAATAATAAAAACATAATAAAGGTCCTACAATAATAACGATATGCACTACAGCATTTTAAAACAAAATACTTTGTAATTTACTACAGACAATTGTACACCTTTAATGTAATTTTATCAATGCACAATAATATCGGTATCATTTAGAATTTTTTTAATTTACGGGTGATTTTTTATGACTATAAACTTAAAAAAGGCGGTATTTTTTATTCTTATCTCCGCTTTTTCATTTTCCGTAATGCAACTTTGTGTCAAACTATCAGGTACCACCATTCCTTTGATGCAACAGATGTTTTTTAGAAATCTTATAACCCTATTTCTTTCAACTTTTATAATTTTCAAAGAAAAAGGTAGTTTTTTTGGAAAAAGAGAAAATAGAAAGTATCTATTTTTGAGAGCTTTCTTAGGATTTACAAGCGTATCAGGTTATTTTTACGCTACAAATCACATGTACCTTGCAGACGCATCAATCATACAATATAGCTCACCTATATTTATCAGCGTCTTCACTGCAATTCTTTATCGAAAAAAACCTACAAATGGAAAAATTCTAAGCATCTGTGTAGCATTTTTTGGAGCAATACTCGTAGTTCGACCTAAATTCAGCTCTGAAAGTATACCGGCTATGATTTCTCTTGTTTCATCAATGGTTACTGCCATGTCACATATGGCACTTACTGTAGCAAACAGATACGAAAAACCGTACACTATAGTATTTTTCTTTTCACTTTTCTCTACACTCTGCTCTCTGCCTTTTATGATGATGAACTTCGTCTTACCGGATTTGAGAGAGGCACTACTTCTTTTTTGCATAGGCTTGTTTGCAGGTATGGGGCAGATATTCTTGACCTATGCATATAAGAACGCACCTGCTAGTAAAGTCAGCATATACTCATATACAGGAGTTATTTTTTCATCAATTTACAGTGTGACTGTATTTGGTAAAATGCTTGGGCTTTACAGTATCATAGGTATTGTCCTTATATTCTCGTCTGCACTTTTTGACTACCTTACACAACAAAGCAGCACTGAGATTACAACATAATACAACTTTTTTTGTAAAATAATAATATCAAAATTAAATAGAATTATGGCTTATATATTATAGCATTTGCAAAATATTTAGAAATTATATATTATTCCAATTAGATACTTGATGACTTATACTAATATCTATCTGATTAGCGGAAAAATATTTCTTTGATTATCTTGTGATTAAATTAGAAGTTTATATAAGTTAAGTTTCACATTGTTTTATTAGCTATTAGTATTATTCATTGATTAAAGAAATATTATAATAAGTTTAAACCAAAATATTAATATAATTACAATTAAAATTAAAATAAAATAAAATTGATATTTACTAAGAAATTTAATATGAATTTGGAGGTCATTATGAAATACAAAAACTTTATCTTCGACTTGGACGGGACTCTTCTTGATACTGTAACTGACTTACAAAACTCAATAAATTACGCCCTTTCACTATACGGCTACAGCAAAAAATCCTATGACGAAGTCAGAAGCTTCTTGGGTAACGGTATAAGAAGACTCGTGGAGCTATCCGTTCCAAATGGTGTAGACAACAAAAACTTTGAACATATACTGCAAGAGTTTATGACATATTACAATAATCACCTTATAGACTGCACACTACCTTATGATAATATAATTAAAATGCTTGGCATACTCAAAGAAAACAACTGTAAGATATCAATAGTTTCAAATAAGGCTGACGCCTTTGTCAAAAATCTTGTTGATACCTTTTTCAGAGGCTATGTAGATATATCCATAGGTCAAAACGAAAAGATACGCCAAAAACCGCATAGTGACATGGTAGAATATGCCCTAAGAAATCTAAATATAGCTAAGAATGACTCAGTATATCTCGGCGACAGCGAAGTGGATATTGAAACAGCCAAAAACTCCGGACTTGACTGCATATGCGTATCATGGGGTTTCCGCTCAAGAGAGCAACTTCTAAATAGCGGAGCAAAGATAATTGTTGACTCCCCTTTACAAATACCAAACTACATGGATGTAAACAATGATTAGAGAAGAATATTTTTTACCCTATGTTCTTGAAAATAATAGGCTATTTTTAGATATAGAAACTACAGGACTGTCTCCTGTTGACAACGAAATTGTAATCATAAACTATGCTTCATATTTTAACGATAAGAAATGTAAGATAGTACAACTTATATCGCAAGATATACAAAATGATGAAAAGACTCTGATAAATCAATTTATAACGGATACTTTAGGAAATAAAATATTGCTGACTTTTAACGGAGATGAATTTGAAGAGAAATTTTTATCAGAAAAGATGAAAAAATATAAAATGGATTTTAAATTTGACTTTTCATCTTTAAAATCTAATATAAGGCATTTTGGCAAGTATCTTAAAATAAGCTCATTTTCAAGGGAAAATATCGAAAACTACTTCGATATCAGTAAAGAAAGATACTATAATATACACAAGATAGTCAAATCAATGAAAAAAGAATCTATTGTAAGTGATGACCTCATAGAACATAGCAAAGAAGAGATAAAAACACTGATTGAAATGTACCTTGCATTTGATAAGATAAAAAAGGGAAAAAAAGCCATAATAAAGGGTGATAGCTTTTATTTAGATGATTTTGATATAGTAGGTGACATAGTAAATTTACAATTTATAACTTCCAAAAAATACAGCTACAGTGAATTTTTCTTGGAAAACGGAGAAAAACTAACACTTGACTCTGACAAAGTAATAATTACAATAGTTGCAAAAAGCCTTGAAAAAGGTGAAAACTCTATGATATTATACGAAACTGACAAAGAATATCTCCCTCTATTTATCAATGATGATATAATCTTTGAAAATATATTTTTTATATTTGGTCTGTATGCAAGCAATATTTAAAAAAACATTGTTTTAAGAGTATGGTCTAATATTATTCTTTCCTTTGGTATTGAAAGCATTATAAATTTATGATAGAATTATCTTATTAACTTGATTTCAACACATTCGCTTATTGAATTATATTTAATTTTTATATTTCTAGGTGATAGTATGAAGTGTGAAAAATGTGACTATATGTTTTACGAGAATGAGGAAGATTACTTCTTATGTCCTAATTGCTTTGAACTTATAGAAGAAAACTTGCCAAATGATAAGAGAAAAAGGGTGAATTTATATACTACATCATCCATTTTAAAAAATAATCATATTGATATTTATAACAATATTTCAAAATTCTTAAATAGGTTGCCAATTTACTGTCTATTTTTATATATTATTGTTTATAGAGGTAATTTAAGATTAAGCAGAATTGCTTCATCTAATGTTTTTCCTGATTTTTATAGGGCTATAACAAGTATATTTTTTATAGTTTTTTTTAGTCTAATGATATTAACTGTTATGTCTTCTCATATTAACAGGCTTATCACTGGTCTTTTTTATGATGTTGAATCTCCATTTTTTATTTTGATTATTAGTCTGTCTATCAATACATTGGTATATCTTTTATTTTTATTTAAATTCTTTGACTTGTTCAAATATTTTTTGAATTTTCAGCTACTTTATAAGAGCTATGATAATACCCCCAAAGATGTATTATGGCATATTAACTTTAACAATGGTGTTTTTTTTATTTTTATGCTTATATTTTTTTTAGCAAGATGTTATGACAGCCTGTTAATATATTATAAATATAGTAAAATTACAAAATTACAAGAAGAACTATTAGAAGAATTCAGTGATTAATCATTCTTAATCAGGTGATACTATGCAATGCAAAAACTGTAAATATATGTTTGAAGATAAAGAAAAAAATTATTATTTGTGTCCTAACTGTTTGGAACTTATAGACGAAAACTTGCCTGATGATAAGAGAAAAAGAGTTGAAATATATGAAATTTCATTAGTTTATAAAGATAAGTTATATAATAAATTTATTGATTTTTATAGATATATATTATTGTTGCCCTTTGTTTATAACTTCATATATTTTTTTGTATATCAAGGCTTCGTGTTCATCAGCACTCCTGCGGCATATCCTGAATCCGACTTTTATAAATCTACTCGAGATATACTTTTTGTTTGTTTTATCAGTCTATTTGTATTTATATTTCTTTTGATTTTTGTTGAAATATTATTATCATGTTTTTTTCATAATACTATATCCAATTTTTTTATGTTTTTATTAAAAATGCTTATCAATATATTGATATATATTTTGTTTTTATTGACATTCAATAAAATATTTAAAAATTATGTTAATAATAAACTCCTTGGAAAAACTTTTGAAAACTTACCACCTCTTATAGATATTACTTGGCAAATCAATTTTCACAATACCACTTTTTTTGTGTTTATTCTTATTATTTTTTTATATAATTCTATTAACCTAATACTAAATTATTATAAATACAAAAAAGTATCTCGATTACAAGAAAGTTTATTGGAAAAATTCAGTGATTAATTATTCTTAATCAGGTGATGATATGCAATGCAAAAACTGTTTTTATCATTTAATTGATGATGAAGAAAAATTTTATATTTGCCCTGAATGTTTTGAACTTATAGAAGATAATCTGCCAAATGACAAGAATAAAAAAGTAGAAATATATAGGATTTCACGTTTAATAAAAGATAGAGTTGAAAGTAAGTTTAATATAATTTCCAAATTTTTAGAATACTTACATGCTTTCTACATTATTTTATATACGATAATGTATAATGGAAAACTAAAAGTTATAAATGATTTTTGGACAGACCTTATTAGGATATTATTTGGCAATTCTAATTATTTATTGCTCTTCACTTGGAGGGATAATTGTATTTGATCTTATATTTTCCTTTGTGAATATATATGTTTCAAACCTTTACCATAAGATTAAATCCAATTTTATTTCATTTGTTATCAATCTATCTGTTAATATATTGATATACTCACTATTCTTATTCAAATTCTACGGTATGTTTACTTCCCTTGTAGATGAAGAATTACTTGGCAAGACCTTCGACAATGCACCGCCAAATACTGATATGAATTGGCATATAAATTTTTGCAATAAAGCATTTTTTATTTATATACTCTTATTGTTTATAGCTAAGTGTCTTGACTGCGTAGTAAGATATTATAAATATAATGAAGTATCCAAAATAAACGAAGAATTATTGAATGAATTTGTAGATTGAAAGATTATTTGCAGTTATAAAATTAAATTAGCAAAGTATTTTATAGGTGATGATATGTGGTGCGATAAATGTAATTACATACCTAAAGAGTATGAAGAAAAATATATGATATGTCCTCAGTGTAATAATTTGGTAGAACGAAATCTACCTAAAGATCCAAGCAAAAGATCATATATTTATTCTTATTCTCAAAAGTTAATAAATATGAAAAGAATAGTGCGAAATATAACTATTATAGTTTTGATTATATATCTTATTTCAGATTTTTATTTTTCACATAATTTTTATTCAAATCATACTATAACAGGCGACCTCTTGATGGCAAGAAATTTTAATAAACTTTTTAGTTCTGCTCGATATTCAGTAAATAAACTTGCTGCTATTTCTTCGATGTCCATGCTAATACCTTTGTATTTTATTAATCGATACAAGTTGACAAAACTTCAAAATATTGCAATTATAATAATATATTTACTATCTTCTATAGTAATTTATAAAATAGTTACTGACATTGTTTTGCAATATTTATACAATATCGAAATGGATCATTTGATTAAATTTGCTAGGCTTTCTACTGATTACAATGGATGGCTTTTAGCTATTAAGCATGAAATGTCGCTTATAAAAACTTTTTTGTATGAATCTTTTCTTTTAAAAACAATTATTAATTCTATTGTTTTTTTAGCATTTCTTCCTTTTTTTAGCAAAACTGCAAGATTACAGGAAAAATTGATAGAAGAATTTGGAGATTAACTTTAAAAGGCTGTATCATAAAAGATACAGCCTTTAACACACAAGTTTTACATTAAATTTTTTATTGATTAGTTTTACTTAAAAATTATACTTTCTTAAAACAATTTTCTTCCTTGTACATATTTATGGATTACATCGGAGTCGTAAGATAGATATATAGTCTTTTCGAGTCTTTGCACATTATCCCACTGATTTTGCGGTGTGTATCTGCTGTCATCTACTACTATTGCATCAAACTCATATCCACTTTCAAAAGATCCGACCTTTCCAAAGAATTTTCCACCTCCTATCGTTCCAAGATAGAACGCTTCAGCAGCAGTAATAGGTGCATAGTTCTGATCGACCAATCTCCAACGCAATTTTGAAACAGATATTGCGTCAGCCATAGCCTTAAAAATTGAAGTATGTGTTCCACCTGCCACATCACTGCCAAGTCCTATATTTTGATTGTCATTGATATATTTCCTTACAGGTGCTATACCTGATGACAAATTAGTGTTGGAATTAGGGCAATGCGCTATAAATACGCCCTGCTTTTTGATAAGCTCCTGTTCTTCTTCACAAGACCATACACAGTGAGCCATTACCGTAGGACAGTCTCCACCGAACATATTGAACTGACTGTATGCCTGTCCGTAAAAATCCGTATAAGGGCAAAGTTCACTTACCCATTTAATCTCACCTTGATTCTCAGAAAGATGTGATTGTACTTTTACATTGTATTTTTTTCTGATTATGCTTAGTTGTCGCATAAGGTCATCACTGCAAGACGGAGTGAATCTTGGAGTAATAATAGGAAATGTCCTTTCATACCTGTCTTGTACAGCCTCTATCCAGCGTATAGTATCTTTTGCACTTTGATTTGCACTTTCTTCTTGCAAGTTTTCACTGCCGTTTCTGTCCATATTTACCTTGCCGATGTAGCTTACCATTCCCGATTTTTCAAATATGTCCATCAGCTCTATAGTAGATTCCACATGCAAGGTTCCAAATACTATACTTCTTGTATTAGGTCCGTTTTTTACATCATCTACAAATCTCTGATACATCTCTCTTGCATATTTTATATCAGCATATTTTGCCTCTTGTGGGAATGTATAGGTATTAAGCCAATCTATCAGCTCCAAATCCATACCAAGTCCACGATAAGAAAACTGCGGTGCATGAACGTGCAAGTCGACAAGTCCAGGCAAGATAAGCTTGCCTGAATAATCAATAACTTCCAAATTCTTATATTCTTCAGGGATTTTTTCATAAGCTCCCTTAGAAATTCCATCTATACACACGACATATCCGTCATGAATATTTTTTATCTCATCTTTGTTCTTGCTGAAACAGATGTCTCCTTTTAAGACAAATGACTGTTTTTGCATATAATCATCTCCTAATTACCCAAGAGTAATAAATGCATATCTCAAAATAAATATTATCGATACAACCCAAGTAAGTGCCTTAATCTTTTCACCTTGACCTGTAAATATTTTTAATATGCAGTATGTTATAAGACCCAAAGCTATACCGTTAGCTATAGAGTAAGTAAATGGCATGAATACTATTGTACAAAATGCCGGTACTGCATCTGTAATATCTGAAAAGTCAATATCTTTAACGTTAGAAAGCATTAATACGCCTACGAAAATCAAAGCAGGTGATGTTGCAGCATTAGGTATTATAGTAACTATAGGAGCAAATATTATTGACGCCAAGAACATCAAAGCGGTAGTAAGAGCAGTAAGTCCTGTACGTCCACCTGCAGCTATACCTGAGCTTGATTCAACAAGAGTTGTAACTGTAGATGTACCTACGAGTGCGCCTGTAGCTGTAGATATGGCATCTGACATCAAGGCTTCTTTCATTCTTATTACTTCTCCCTTTTCATCCACAAGACCTGATTGTTTTGCGGCTGCAAGCAATGTACCCAAAGAGTCGAACATATTTACAAGAGAGAAACTCAAAACAAGAAGAGTAACTGTAAATATACTGTTAAGCATATTTTCACCTGCAAATAGACCGGCAAAGTCAAGTTTGAAAAGTGAAACTTCTGCAAAATCTGCAAATTTATTAGCAAGATTTAAGTCGAATTTATTTAATTGAGTAACGCCTAAAGGAATACCTACCAAAGTAGTAATTATCATACTTATTAATATAGAGCCTCTCACCTTTTTGTGGAACAATATAGCCATTATACAAAGACATATAAGGGAAAGTAAGGCACTCATTATCAAAGCCATATCAGCCTTAGGATCCGTCCATTTAGCAAAGTCTATCATACTCACCAATGTTGCAGGATGACCTACTATAAGACCACAGCTCTTTACACCTATAATTGTAATGAAAAGACCAATCCCCGGTGTAATTGCTGTCTTTACACAATCAGGTATTGCCCTTATGATAGCCTCTCTTATACCAAGTGCAGTTATGACTATGAATAATATACCTGATATAAATACTATTACAAGTGCCTGAGCGTAAGTATAGCCCATACTCAAGGTAACAGTATAGGCAAAAAATGCACTTAGTCCCATACCCGGTGCTTGAGCAAAAGGTAATTTTGCATAAAGTGCAACCAATACGGTACCAATGAAAGCTCCAAGACATGTACCGATGAATACACCATTTGAAATTTTTGTTGCAAGCTCGGGATTGCCTAAAATTTCAAAAGGTTCTGATAATACCTTAGGGTTAATAGCCAATATATATGCTACTGTAACAAAAGTAGTAATTCCGGCTATGATTTCAGTTTTTACGTTTGTTTTGTTTTTTTCAAGTTCAAAAAACTTGTTTAGAAAACCATTTGTTTTTGAGTCCATTTTTGGATCCTCCTTCATAATTTTTTTCTACGTTTTATGTTACAAAACTTAAGTAAAACATTCAATTATTAAATTATATACTATGTACTTCAGAAAATATAATAATGTTTGTCCAGTATTAAACAAATACTTTTAGTCCGAACTTAGTAAAAATACATCTATAAGCATTTATTTTTTAATAAAGGGCAATTCAAGTCCTGATAATACAAATTATAATAATTTGATCCTGTCACTTGAATTATGTAACATCTGAACCTTTCCAATAAAAAAAGTTACCTCTTTTTCTCAAGCAAAGATTCCATATAACAGATAGTCCAATCAAACGCAACACAAAAAGCATACCAAAACACTATTCTGAAAATATGAAAACCTATAGCTCGATTATTTACGGTAACCGGTAGAGACGCCCAACCATATCATGGGCATATATAACTTTTCTTATTGTTTGTGCAATCATTATCTCAAAAATATATTTTTCTGTCAAGTATTAATTTAAAAATTTTTTATAATGCTTATCAAAACGATAATTTTAATTATGCAAACGATGATTTTTTTCAATCAAAACGTCTTTATATTTCTAGTCAAAGTCCATTATTTGCAAGTGATTGGCTATTTTATAAAATCGTTTTACCTTAGTTTGAAATTTTAGATAATATAGTATTGTTCATATGTTCTTTATTATAAATGCACTGGAATTACTTTAATTCATTATTTTATTAGATTTTACTTTTATACTATTTTCTATTTTATTAATGGAAACATATTTCTATGTTTATCTTGCAATTACACTTAAATTAGAAGTTTATAAAAGTAAATTTTCCCATCATTTTATTAACATTATACTAAAATCCTATCAAAAAGCCTTGCAATTTTATAACAGTAAGATTATTGATAATCCACAAAACGAATAATTTACTAAAATAACAATTTTGGCATTATAAATAGTGATGAGTATTAGTCTGAACTTTACTAAATTACAGTTAATACTAAAATCTAATAGAAAAATGGAAATATTTCATAAAAAATGATAAACCAAATATTTATTAACTAAGGATATACTATAGAGTATCACAAGTATAGAATTAATAAAATCCATAGTTTAAATAGAGTTTAGTATAAAAACGCATTAAAAAATCAGTGTTCCAACATCATTTTATGTTAGAAACACTGATTGAATATGATACATTAATAATTATCAGGCAGGTCGTTTTCTAAAAGTATAGCCTTTTGTTTTTCACTCTTCAGCTTATATGCAATATCTAAGGCTTCTTTTATATCATCAACTATGAAGAGTTTTTCTTCATCATAATTTTCTTCTCTTATGCCCTCTTGGATTGGTATGGTCTGATTTTTTCCAACAAGTATAGTATAGTCTGCCACCTTTGCTATCTGTCTTCCAAATTCACGATTGAGGCTTGACTGTTTCTCTCCAAGCTCCACCATACCGGGTGTTATCACTATCTTGAGCATATCAAACATTGACAAGGTATCAAGTGCCGACTTGGCACCACTTGGATTGGAATTATATGCGTCATCTATTATTATCCCAAAATTCTTCTTTATTACCTGTTGTCTATGCTCTACCTGTTCTATCTGCCTTACTCTTTGCACCAATGTCTGCCTTGAGACTCCAAGCTTATAGGCTACAGCTATACATCCTGCAATATTTAAAACATTGTGCAGTCCTATAATTTTAGTTTCGAATTTTACCTTTTCACCATCTATATCCAAGTAAAATATTGAGCCGTTTTCATCTACCTTGATGTCATAAGGTACAAAATCAGCATTTTTATAAGCTACAGCATAGGAAACTATATTTTTGTCTAACTTCTTATTTCTTATAATCTCATTGTCATAGTTTAAAAACACAATTCCGTCATCAGGTACTGCATCTGCAAGTTCAAACTTGGTCTTTATAATATTGTCTACTGACAAAAAAGTCTCCAAGTGTTGCTCTCCGATAGAAGTTATAACTCCGTATTTCGGATTTACTATGTCACATATCTCCTTTATTTCACCTACTCCCTTTGCTCCCATTTCACATACAAATACATCGTGCAATGGACTTAGGTATTCTCTTATAGTAATGGTAACCCCAAGAGTGGTATTGTAATTATACGGCGTTATCAACACATTGAAATCTTTAGCAAGCAGCTTGCCAAGTATCTGTTTGACAGTAGTCTTGCCATAACTTCCAGTTACGCCTATGACAGTAAGATTTTGCATTGAACTTATCTTTTGTCTTGCCTCATTTATAAACTTATTGTTGATTTGCCTCTCTATTGGTGTATTGAGAAAATTTGCAGTCATCAACAAATATTGGTTGAACATAGGCGTAATTTGCAAAATAAATTTATAAAGATTAGCCAAATTGAATATATGCAAGACATAATAAGATAGCAAGTTTATTATTATATAGATAAGAGTTGCTGTAAACATCATTCTCTTAACCCTTGGAGTGTATTTAAGAGCTATCTTGCTTTCCTTCTCCCTATTACCAAGGGCAGTAAGTATATTGAGTATAATTGCTAAAACATATCCTATAATAGGAACAAAGTTATTGAAAACAGCTAAAAGTATCAAAGATATTACAAGCCCGAATATTCTTCCAAATATAGGATAGGAATTTTCTCTCATCCATGTTTTTTCCTCAATATTATTGTATGAATTGAGCTGATACATATGCATGTGATAAATAAGCAGGAATGCAAATGCCACAGCATTGGATATAAATAAAATTATATTCATCTTTTCTCCTTAAGTCCAAAAATCAGACCAAAAATTTTTGAATTTCTGTATTTACAAGCGTCGGATTTTCTAAAAAGCTGTAGTGTCCTGTATTTTCCACTACGACAAGTCTGCTGTCTGCTATAAGCTTATTCATAAGATGGGCATCTGAAATCGGAGTTGCATCGTCCTTGTCACCCCATATCAGCAAGGTCTTGTTTTTTATATTGGAAAGCAAGTTGCTCAAGTCTTCATTTACTACCTTTACCAATATCTCACGCATTCTTACACTTGCCATATTGTAATCAGCAGAGCCACTCTTTTTTCTCATATTGTTGATAAAATTCGGATACATCTTGCCAAGAGCAGTATTTTCAAATATAAATCTCGCTATTTTAAATGATTTTACCTTCATTTGTACTGCAAGACTCTTCTTCGGTCTTATACCTGCAGCATCTATCAATACTATCTTGTCCAAGTCAAAATTCAACTTTCTGTTTGCCATCTTGATTATCACTCTACCGCCGAAAGAGTGACCTATTAGAGATAGTTTTTTCAAATTCAATTTTTCTATAAACTCTGCCACAAAGTCTGTATAATCATCAACATTCATAGCAAAAGACGGCTCATCAGTCCCACCAAAGCCCGGCATATCAAGAGCAATCACCCTGTATTTATCCTTTAGAGCTGATATAAGAGAGTCAAAAAGCACTATATTAGAGCCCCAACCATGCAAGAGTAGGACTGTATTCTCAGCTTCTCCCACATCAACATAATTTACATTTATATTTTTTATATTTATATTCATGGTCTTCCTTTTCATAATGCATTATAGTAATTTAGTTTTTCTTATCTCTATTTTTATTGTTGCACTTATATTTTAATGCTAAATAAAATAAATTCCGTATCCTATGCTTATACTAAAAACCAATTAAATAGTCCTAAAAAATATTAAGGATAAATTGTTGAAAACTATAAAAATAATATTCTAATAAGTTTAAATATATAACTTTATAAATGGTGATTAGTATTAAAAACATAATAAATCTCTAAGCTAAGATTATACAACAAAAAAAACAGCTTTACAATATTGTAAGCTAAATTTACAAATATTAGTAAATCTGTTTTTATATCAATCTCTAATTTATATCATTACTAAAGTTCAAATATCTTACTGATATCTCTTGTTGCCTCTCCCTTTAGTTCTATTAAGAAAGTTCTATATCCATTATCTATAAAATTTTGAACCTGCTTTTTACTTAAAGTATATGCCTTATCTGATAATATTGCTACCTTGCAATCTAAGAATTTTTCAAATAAAAATCTGTCATTTTGCTCATTTGTAATTGATGTACTTGGCAATTTACAATTATAGTTATACTTACATTTGCCTTTTTCATCCTTATGAGGACAGTATTCCATAAGCATAAGATCAGGATAGATATACATAGGTATTACTACCTTTGACTTGTCTTTTAGATAGAGATAGTCATCATTGTTGGCAAAGATATTTTCCAGAGAGGCTACTGTATAGATAGCTTTTTCATTGTAAAAATTATGAGTAAAGGAGTTGTAGCAATTTAAGTGATAATTTGCTATCTCAAAGCCGTCATAGTTCAAGAAAGAATATGACGAGGACATCAACTTGGGATTATCCAAAGTTTTAATTAATTTTGCTATATAATCGCTATCCTCCTGTCTGATTATACTTGGCAGTTTAAACACTGCTTTTTCAGGAGAAAGCTCAAATATTTTCCTGTACAAATTGATATCAGAACTTATAATCTTCTTAACATTTGGAACTTTCATCACGTCTGCTAAGTGTTTTTCATCTTGAATATCCACAAAAAATGAAATATTATTTTCATCATTATTTCCATCTATAGCTTTTACAAAAAAATCATCACTTATCTTATCAACTCTCTCTCTTTTATAAGAAGCTGTCTTTTCTTCATATATGCTTTCAAGAGCTTTTCTTCTCAATTCATTTAAAATCTTTACAGGTATGAATATATCTTCATCTCTTTGAATTTGAATGTCAGCTATTTCAAATGGATAGGTATCAGTCTTGGAAATCTGCTTTATTATATTTTCATCTGAAAGAGGCATTTTTTGTGACTTTTCAATGATGAAGTCCACATCACATTCGATACTAAAACTTTGTTTTAAATCATCCACAGGAGATTTTATTTCTACTATCTCATTTTTTTCCTGAGTTAATGTCATCTTAGGCTTTTCACCTATTTTAAGCTCCAATGTCGCATTTAAGGGGAGTTTTTTCAGTATCTTTTGCTCCGTCTCAAGCAAATTTTCAAACTTACTGTCATAAGTTCTATATATTATCGTATTTTCGGGAATAGCTCTGATAAAGTCAAGAGATATAATCTCACCCTTTTTAGCACTGTCAGATATTGAACTGTCCTGATGAATTATTCTGCCTACATTTTCGCCTATGCTAAGCCCGTCTCCCTTTTGAATGTCCTCGGTCAACTTTATCTTCAGCCTCTTATTTTTAGCATCAAAATTCAATACCTTTGCAATTTTTTCTCCAAGCGGTTTTTGGTAGGCGGTATTTATTATATTTTTTCCCTTGTCTCCAAGTACATATCCCCTTGTAAATGAGCGGTTAAATACCTTTTCCAAGTCATTGTTCACTTCATTTAGAGTTTGAGAAGATATCTTGCCGTATTTTATATATTCTTCAGTTACAGCCTTATAAGATTTTACGCAAACATGGATGTATTCCTTCCTCTTCATACGCCCTTCGATTTTCAACGAATGTGCACCTGAATCTATTATCTTGTCTATCTCATTTGAAGTGTTGAGGTCTTTTGGAGAAAGCACATACATATTTTCCTTGCCGTTTATTATCTTGCCGTCCACTTCCAAGTCGTATTTTTTCCTACAGGCTTGGGTGCATTGTCCACGATTACCTGAACGTCCGCCATTTAAGGCTGAAAAAAGGCATCTCCCGCTGTACGAAACGCACAAGGCTCCATGAACAAAGACTTCCAGTTCCAAGTCGGTATTTTTTGAAAATTCGCTTATTTCTTTTACATTAGTCTCTCTTGGCAAGACAAGTCTTTGAACATTCAAACTTTCCAATGCCTTGATATCATCTACAGTAGATACCGCAGATTGAGTAGAAAGGTGAAGCGGAATATTTGGGATGAACTTCCTTATAAGCCCAGTCAATCCCAAGTCCTGCACAATAATCGCATCTGCACCCGCTCTATGCAAAAATCTTATATAATCTAAACAACTCTTTATTTCTATATCTTTAATCAAGGTATTAACTGCAACATAGACTCTAACATCCCTTGCGTGTGCATAATCTATAGCCTCTATCATCTGCTCATCATCAAAGTTTTGTGCGGACGCCCTTGCAGAAAACATACTTCCGCCTATATATATTGCATCAGCTCCTGCATTGACACCTGTCTTTAAGGTTTCAATATCTCCTGCAGGAGACAATATCTCTATTTTTCTATTCATATCTTCATTCCTTGTTTGATTTTTTATTACGAAGATATTTATATCTATTTTTGAATTTCTAAAACATTAGTATATTTAAAGACTTGTTCGATAAGTCAATATCATAATTACTATAATAGACAATTTGAGATTTTTTACTTATCACCCAGTCTAAACTTCAATACCTCGTTGAATTTTTCATCTAAGACATGTACATAGGAGTTTTTTAGATTATCGTAGTTTATTTTTAATAAAAAATAATTATCTTTATACATAATTGGTGCAGAGGAAAATCCAATTATTGACTCAATCTTTTTGAATCTTTCCATATCTACTTCACTATACATCAATTTATTTATATTTGCTTTAGTTATATCATCAATTTTAGATAGGGCATTTTCTTTAAATGAATAGATATATCCCTTATTTTCATTAGCTTTATAAATAATTAGATATTCATTATTAGCATCTTCTAAAATTGCTTCATCTCCCTGAGTATACTTAAAGCCTAAGCCCCATGTATCTATTACCGTGCTTAATTTACCGGTACTTTTCTCATAAATTAATATTCCTTCAGCCCAAAGAACCCCTATATAAGCCTCATTTACAAAGCAAATGCTGGGATTATCAGCAAAAATATTTATATTCAAAAGCTTATCCTGCAAACTTTTATCAATATATTTATCAAGTGATGAATCTCTTACAAAGTTATAGCTTACATTATCTTTGTCAACTTTAGAAGTATTATCTTGGCTTTCACGCTTTATAACGCTGACGTTACAAGCTGTCATAATTAACAATACCATAAAAAATAATACTAAAGATAAAAATTTTCTCTTAATCTTTAATCCTTCCATAATTAATTCAACTCCCTTCAATTTTTCAAATAAATATGTAGTATTATTAGTTTCAGTTTAGCATTATTTTTTTATAAGTCAATAACTATTAAATATATTTAATGAAAAAGTCATATTTTTGCTAAACAAATGACGATCCCACTAATATCATTCAGATTTTAAAACAAATACTAAAATCAAAAAAATAAGGTGTAAGATATCCTCTGTATATTCATATTCAAGTTATACACCGCTCATTATTTTTTTTACTATTGATGAAAATATCCATAGATTGAAAAGATAGATATATAAGATAAAAACGGAGCAATTAATATATAATTACAGATTATTTTTAATATTTTATGATATAAATAACAATGTAAGAATTTTTAAATTAACAATAAACTTTTGTATGCTTATACTGTATTTGCTTACATAAGAATTTTATTTAAATTTCAAGTTTCGGGAGGTTTTGAAATGTTAAAAAGCAAAAAATATTATTATACAGGCGATCAAATATGGGATGACGATAGCAAAGATGTAGACAGTCTTACACTTGCAAATGAAATAATCGCTGATGAAGAACTTGCCACATTAGACGAACTTATAGTAGGTTGCTGGGGAGAGTCTTACGACAATTCGGTTCAGCAATTACTTGATGTTTTTGTAGAAAACAAGGATAAACTCCAACATATAAGCAAGATGTTCATAGGAGATATGGAATTTGAAGAATGTGAAGTTTCTTGGATAGAACAAGGATATTATGGTGATTTATTAAAGGCTTTACCTAAGTTGAAAAGTCTTACAATAAAGGGAAGTAACGAATTGTCTCTTGGTGATATCAATCATGATAATCTTGAAGAACTTGAAATTATCTGTGGTGGACTTCCATCATTAGTTATCAAACAGATAGCTGCTGCAAAACTACCTAAGCTTAAAAAACTCAACCTGTATTTCGGTGTTGAAGACTACGGTTTTGATGGAACTATAGAAGATATAGCAAGCATATTAAAAGCCGATTATATTAAAAACTTGTCTTATCTTGGACTTGGAAACAGTGAGCTACAAGATGAAATAGTAGAAAAAATTGTGGAAAGCAAGAACCTTTACAATATCAAGACTTTAGATTTGTCAAACGGTACTCTTACTGATAAGGGCGGACAGATGATATTGGATAATATATCAATGTTTAAAAATCTTGAAAAACTTGACCTCACTTATCACTACCTTTCTGAAAAAATGATGGAAAATCTTAAAAATACAGGTATAAACGTAATACTTGACGAAGCTAATGACGCTGAAGAATATGACGGAGAAATATACTATTATCCGATGTTGACAGAATAATGAAGTCCGTATTATTAGGTAAGAAAAATAAGAGGTATGAATATTTTTCAAAGGCTTGTACAGATTTGAATGTTGATTTTGAATTCTTCGACATAGATGAATATTTTGAGAAAAATCTTGAAGAATTATTTTACGGAAAATTTTCTCATCAAGCTTGTTTTATAAAAATTGATCCTATTTCAAACTACAGTATATACGTTGATGAATTAGACAGCAATATCAAGAGATATAATGATATTTTGACCTCTCTATCCAATATTGAAGGCATACTTTTTATGAACTCAGCTGAGTCTATAAAAAATACCTTGGATAAAATTAAATGTAAACAAATATTACAAAATGCCAATATATCAACTACACCTATGCTTAATCTTAGGTGTAGTTCTTTTGATGAGCTTATTTATTCTCTTAGAGAAAAAAATATTTCACAGATATTTATAAAGCCAAATTTCGGTTCAGGTGCCTGCGGAGTAATATCATTAAAATACAATAAAAGGACTGATAAAATTAAGATACAGACCTCTATGAACTACGAAAACGACAGATATATAAATACTAAAAAATTATTTAATATCAGTGATAAAGATATGATTTGCAAATTAGTGAATTTTATCTTGAAAAAGGGAGCAATAATAGAGCGCTGGATACCAAAGGATGATGTAAACGGAATTGTATATGATTTAAGATTGGTATATCAATTTGAAAGTTTAGACTTTATCCAAGCAAGGGGTAGCAAAAATGGAAGTATTACAAATCTTCACCTTAACAATATGCCCCTTGATAACTCAAGTATAAATCTTGGAGATGAACTAAAACAAGATATAAATTTGCTTTGCCAAAAAGCCATGGAGCAGTTCCCAAATCTCAATGTTGCAGGCTTTGACATACTTCTTGAAAAAAATACTAAAAAGCCTTATATAATCGAGATTAATTCACAGGGTGATTTGATGTATAAGGATATATTTGATAAAAATAGCATATATAAAAATCAAATATCAAAGATGATTGAGTTGATAAAACAGCTTAATGGAAAAAATCTACTTTGATTATCTATTAATTACACTAATGTTATAAATATATTAAAGTAAGTCTTTCCTTTGTTTTATTAAATATTGCAATTTTGTATTGAATCTTTTAAAAAACAATAAAAATATTAAATTAATTAATATTTAGCACCATATATAACAGCAATATTATAAGGAGAAAAAATGCCAAGACAGGTAACTGAAGTACCTAAATTTGTAATAGGTGATCCCAAAAAGGCTCAGATGAGCGTAAATATGAATGAAGTCGTAGGAAATAACGACATACTTTTTGTTTGTCTTGATACGCTGAGATATGATGTGGCTTCTCAGGAAGAAAGTTTGGGTAATACTCCAAATATAAATAAGTATGGAAAATGGGAAAAATGTCATGCTCCGGGAAATTACACCTTCCCTTCTCACATGGCTATGTTCATAGGCAATCTGCCATCACCTTCAAGACCTGTTCCTTTGTATGAAAGAGAAAGGCTCTTTGTAGCAAAAGAAAACGGAGCCTTGGGTAAATTACATCCCTACTCTTATGTTTTTGAGGGAGACAGCTTTATAAGAGGATTGGAAAATGTGGGATATACTACTGTTTGCATAGGCGGAGTGGGTTTTTTCAACAAAAGAACGCCTATAAATAAGATACTTCCAAGTTTTTTCAAGGAATCATATTGGAACACTTCCTTTGCCTGCCATATAAAGGAAAGTTTTGAAAATCAATTGGACTTTATAGAAAAACTGCTTGAAAAAAAGAAGGATGAAAAGATTTTTATGTATGTAAATGTCGACAGCATCCACTACCCTAATTCTTTTTATTCTGATGACGCCAAACTTGACGACGTATCAACTCACGCATCTGCTCTAAGATATGTGGACTCTCATATTAACAGACTATTTGATTTATTTGCCAAGAGAGGCAAGACTTTTTGCATTATGTGTTCAGATCATGGTACTTGCTATGGTGAAGACGGATATAACTTCCACTGCGTATCGCATGAAATAGTCTACACCGTACCATATATGCACTTTTTTATAGACTCTTATACTAAAATTCAGTAAAATAAGGGATAAATCTTTTTCAGTGCATTTATAATAAAGTCATAAACAATATGCTAATTTGTAAATTATTTATGAAAATTATCCATATAAAAAGTAGATAATACTAACATCTAATAGAATAATGGAAATATTTCATAAAAAATGATACACTAAACATTTATTAGCTAAAGATAGGCTATAGAGTATCACAAGTATAGAATTAATGAAATCCATAATTTAAATAGAGTTTAGTATAAAAGTATCAAAATAAGTTTAATAACACTATATAAAAAGAGAAACTGCTGATAAAGTCCATTCTTATCAAATTTTATCTGCAATTTCTCTTTTAATTATTTCTAAAAGTATTGTTTTTTCATTAATCTTAGGATTTTCCATCACCTTATCAAAGAGATACTTCAATATATTCCCTATTTCTCTACCCTTGTATCCCAAGTTTTTAATATCATTTCCATCTATATCCATATCCTTTAGAGAAAATATATCTTCTTCCGCCAACACTTCCTCCACCTTATTTTTCAGTGCGTCATCTCCTCCAAGAGTAGTAGATGAAGAGTCTGCTCTTTGCAATTCTATAAGATAGTATATATAATCCTTTCCAAAGAGTGATATGAGTTTTCTAATGCCTTTTTTCGTTATATTCCTTGTATCTATCATATGTTTCTTACAAAGAAGTGCTACAAGTTCTATAGTATTATTGGAATATCTCAATCTCTTAAGATTGTCTCTTGCTATTTCAAAACTTAGCTCACTATGACCGTAAAAATGACTTATGTTGTTTTCATCCACTGTCTTAGTATAGAGCTTTCCACTATCATGGAAAAGTGCTGCAAGTCTTAATACTAAATCATCTCTCACACTGTCAAGTACATCCATAGTATGAAAGAATAAATCCTTTTCGTGATAGGGGTTTTGTTGAGAAAAGCCATACATATCGTCAATTACAGGTAAAATATTTTTAAGCAGTCCTGTTTTTTTGAGCAAAATTATGGCTTGAGATGGTCTTTGTAAAAGCAACATCTTACTAAGCTCTACATTTATCCTCTCTATTGATATTTCGTTTAAATATTGAGAATACTCCTTTATAGCTTTAAAAGTTTCATCTTCGATTTTAAAATCTAAGGTAGTCGCAAATCTTACTGCTCTAAGCATACGGAGCTTATCTTCTTTGAATCTTTCTCTTGGATTGCCTACACATCTTATGATTTTATCTTCAAGGTCTCTCTTAGCGCCAAACAAATCAATAAGCCCGTCTTTATCATTATATGCCATGGCATTAACAGTAAAGTCTCGCCTTGACAGATCAGCTTTTATATCTTTTTCATAGCTTATATTTTGAGGTCTCCTACCGTCAATATAGTCTTGCTCACTTCTAAATGTTGTAATTTCAATAGGAGAAGCTTCTACAATCACTGTTACCGTACCATATTTTACTCCATTTTCTATGACCTTATGGCTATCTTTAAATACATCTATTATTTCTTTTGGCAAGGCATCAGTTGTAATATCTATGTCCTGAGATTTTCTACCAAGTAAGATATCTCTTAGACATCCACCTACTATATAAGCATTATATCCTTTACTTTCAAGCATATATATGACTTTTTTGGCTTTCTTATCTATCTCAATCTTCATAGCTTTTCCATATCCTACAATATATCATTACCACAATATTCACATTCTACTATTTCTCCGACTATCTTGGTAACTTTCGCTGCACAAGATGGACAAATAACTGTTTCGTACTCAAGCTTCTTTGGTGCAATTCCATTGTCAAGCAATACCCTTGGTACTCCATTTCTATCTATGGCAATTTTTCTAATAACATCCATTTTTATAAGAGCGGTAAGTTCTTTTATAACCTTATCCTCTTTTGTATTGACATTTAGAGCTAATTTTTGTATTTCTATAAATCCCTCTTTATCCATCAAAAATACTTTCTCATATACCTTAGCCTTAGATAATAGCATAATCTTCATAATTGAAGATACAAAAATATAATCAAAAATCAGAGCTAAAATTATATACCCCCCGGTAAGTTCTGAATATTCAGGATTTCCGGACAATGCAGCAAAAACCATCCAAGTAAAACCCAATGCAGGTAAAGCAGTAAAAAATATCTTAACAATTTGAATACTATATATTATTTTTGATTTTATACTGTTGATAAACATATTGATCCTCTCTTATAATTTCAAATCTTATATTATTTACTGCTGATTTTTATTTGGATTGAATAGTTTAATTCAAACTTTAAAGATAAAATAAACAATTCTGATATTAATATCAGCAATAAATAATATTTTAAAATCCTTATACTTAATGCTTATAATAGATTCCTTTTCATAATATCTATACTTAAACTTTAGACTAAAATCTCTCTTTATTTATATTCCTCTCATAGAAAGGCTAACTTTTTTTCTATCAAGATCTATACCTATGACCTTGACATTTACTATATCTCCTATAGATACAACTTCCATAGGATTTTTGATAAATTTATCGCTTAATTGTGATATGTGTACCAATCCGTCATTCTTCACTCCTATATCTACAAATGCTCCAAATTCAAGTACGTTTCTTACAGTACCTTTTAGTATCATTCCTTCACTAAGGTCTTCAAGTTTCAAAACATCACTTCTTAATACAGGAGAAATGTTCTTCTCATCTCTTATATCAAGTCCCGGTTTTTTGAGTTCCTTTATAATGTCTATAAGAGTGGGCATTCCTATTTCAAGCTTATCTGACAAATCTTTTTGAGAAGTCTTGTCTATCTTCTTTGTAAAGTCTTCTATGAAATTCTCACTTTGAATATCCACATCCAAAATATCCAAAAGTTTATATGTTTTATCATAAGCCTCAGGATGTATACCTGTATTGTCAAGTATATTATCTCCCTCTTTGACTCTTAAGAATCCTGCGCATTGCTCAAAGCATGACTGACCTAACCTTGTAACTTTAAGCAACTCTTCCTTGTTTTTAAACTTACCGGCATTATCCCTATATTTGACGATATTTTTTGCTATAGACGGTGTTATCCCTGCTACATAGCCCAGTATACTGTAAGAAGCTGTATTTAAGTCTATACCGACCTTATTAACATTGTCTTCCACTACATTTGACAATACTTCACTGAGTCTTTTTTGATTGACATCGTGTTGATATTGACCTACACCTATTGATTTAGGATCTATTTTTACAAGTTCACTCATTGGATCTTGTATACGCCTTGCTATAGATACTGCTCCACGCAAAGATACGTTCATATCTTTAAGTTCCTCTTCACCAAGCTTTGAGGCTGAGTATACAGACGCACCTGCCTCACTTACTATAGTGTAGTAGACATTTTCCTTTTGCTTTACTATATCAGCCACTATCTGCTCTGATTCCCTTGAGGCTGTACCGTTTCCTATAGAAATGATGTTTACCTTATATTTGTCAATTAGTTTTGTAATTTCCTTATTTGTTTCTTCCACCTTGTTTTGAGGTGCTGTCGGATATACTGTAGTAGTATCAAGCACCTTACCTGTTTCATCTACGACAGCTATCTTACATCCTGTTCTGTAAGCCGGATCCCAACCCAAGACTACCTTGTTTTTAAGTGGAGATTGCATAAGTAGTGCTGATAAATTCTCGCCAAATACTGATATTGCCTTTTCCTCCGCTCTTTGCGTCATTTCTGAGCGCAGTTCTCTTTCAAGTGAAGGCATCATCAATCTTTTCAATGAGTCTTCTATGGTATCTGTCATTATTTCTCTATGAATTTCTGATTTGATGTAGGAATTTTTTGCTATTTCTACGAATTTCTCAAAATCATAGTCTATTTTAACTTTTAATATGTCGTCCTTTTCACCTCTGTTTATCGCCAGTATTCTATATGACGGCATCTTGGATGAAATTTCACTAAATTCCATATACATCTTGTAAACAGGATAGTCTTCTTTTTCCTCTGCATCTTTTTTAGCTGATGTCATTATTATAGCAGTATCAAAGAGCAGTTTTCTAAGAGTCTTTTTGAGTTCAAAATCATCTGCTATAATCTCAGCTACTATATCCTTGGCACCGTCTATAGCATCTTTCTCACTTTCAACTCCAAGCTCTGTATTTATAAACTCTTCTGCTTTGTCTTCCACTTTTTCAACACCTTCAAGCAAAACAAGGCTGAGAGCTTCCAAGCCCTTCTCCTTTGCAACACTTGCCCTTGTTCTCTTTTTTTGCTTAAACGGAGCATATATATCTTCTACCTCTTGCAAAGTCATGGCATTTTCCAGTGAGGCTCTTATATTTTCAGTTAATTTTCCCTGTTCTTCAATTAGATTAAGTACACTTTCTTTCCTTTCAGATAACGAATTTAGATACTTGAGCCTCTCGTCAAAATCTCTGAGCAGGCTGTCACTTGCCCCGCCTGTCATCTCTTTTCTATATCTGGCAATAAAGGGTATAGTCTTGCCGTCATTGATAAGTTCTATTATATTGTCTACCTGAGTATTCTTAAGTGAAAACTCACTCATAAGAATTTGTTTGATATCCATTATTCGCTCCTGATATTATATAAAATATTGAATTTACAATAATATTATACTACAAATCTAAAGACAGTACAATTTTTTTTGCATTTAACGATGATTAAAAATTATAAAAATAAAACAAAGACAAGCTTTAGGATTTTCACCTAAACACTTGTCCCTATTATTTGTCTTGTAGTAATATATTCTATTTTATAATAATATATTGGATAAATTATTTTAAATAACTATACCTACATTATTTATAACTTTTATTCGTAAGTTAGGTACATATCAGTAATTACATTTAGTTTGATATAGTATCCACTTCACTGTCCACAGTCCCACCTGATATTGAAATTACCAATTTTACAGGTAGTGCTACTATTATCTTACTACTGTCCGATATCCATGACATATCCTCATGTATTGACTTGGGTACAACTTCTTCAGGCAGTCTGAGCAATCTTACCTTAGAGTCTTTGGTTTCCAAAGTTCCCTTGTATTTTTTACCCTCAACAGAAAAATCAAAGTCGATGTATTTTGAAGTAGGATTATTATTTAAAACATAGTTTCCAATTACTTTATTGTCTTGAGTTACAACTATCTTTTGCCCCTGAGCCTGTATATCTTCCTTCAAAATATTTAACAGTACAAAAGAAAATATCAATATCAATAATATTATTACAATATCACCTTTTTTCAATAATTTCATAATTTTTACTTCACTTTTTGTTTTAATATTTCTATTGCTTTATCAAGTTGTGAATCTTTATTTTCTCCGGTTTTCTTGTAGTCCACCTTAACATCAGGTTTAATACCCTTTTTGTCAACAACATTGCCGTTAGGAGTAAAGTATTGAGCAGTAGTAATTACTAATCCTCCTTTATCCATTTCCAATATGGATTGTATAACTCCCTTACCAAAAGTGTTTACTCCCAATATAGTTGCTTTTTTATTATCTTGCAATGCCCCTGAAAGTATTTCGGAAGCTGATGCCGAGCCTTCATTTACCAACATTACAATCGGTATTTTAAGACTTTCCTTATTATCAGATTTAGCATACTGTTTTTCACCTACTCTGTTTGATGAATATACTATTAGAGCCTCAGGAAGAATTTGATCGGCTACACTTGTAACTTGATCTACCAATCCTCCTGGATTTGAACGTAAATCTAAAACTAAGCCTTTAATGTTATTTTTCTTAAGTTTTGTAAGATGTTCTCTAAATTCACTTGCTGTTCTTTCTTCAAAAGCTTTTATTTGAATATACCCTAAATTATTATCCAGCATCCTTGAAAATACCGTTTCAGTCTTTATATCTTCCCTTACAATCTTGTATTCCTTATATTGTCTCTTTGAATCAAGTATACCTACTACTACAGTCTTACCCTTTTCTCCCCTCATAGCCTTTACAGCCTCATTCATAGTCTTTGCATCATAGTTTTTGCCGTCTACAGTAGAGATGATATCTCCTGATTTTATACCCGCTTTTTCAGCAGGAGTTCCTTTTATAGGACTTACTACTACTATTTCTCCGTTTTTGTTTGGAGCAATATAGACTCCTATACCGACGAAATTACCTGCAGTATCTTCCATCATTCTCTTGAACTCTTCTTTGTTTAGATATCTTGAATATGGATCTCCAAGTTGCTCTACCATTCCCTTTTTCATACCTTCTACAAAGTCTATATCGTCTGTATCCTTATAATATGTTTGTTTTATTAGATTTTCAAATTGTTTTATCTCCATATATTCTTCCAAAGAAAATCCGGAAGCCTTTACAACTAACATTCCTCCTACGGCAAATACCGCAAGCCCTATGAAAAAACCTAACAAAATATTTATTATCCTTGATTTTGTGTTACCATTCATAATTACTCTCCTCTTAAATATGGCATAGGGTCAACAAACTCTCCATTTAACCTCACTTCAAAATGAAGATGAGGTCCTGTTGACCTTCCTGTTGAACCCATATAAGCTACCAACTCTCCTCTTTTTACTATTTGACCTACCTGTACAGCTACAGAAGAACAGTGTCCATATAATGTTACTATTCCCGCACCATGGTCTATCATAACTGCATTTCCATAAGTGCCCTTAGGACCTGCATATATTACCTGCCCTTCTTCAGCTGCATAGATATGTGTACCGGCAGAGTCAGCAAAGTCAACTCCGCTATGGAACATTTTTGTATTTAAAATAGGGTGTATTCTATAGCCAAACGGTGATGTGATACGCACATTTGCCACCGGCAATCCTAATCTTCCCCCTGTATATGAACCCTGATAGTTACTCGTCATTACCATCAGTCTTATCTCTTCAGCAAGCTGTGCAGCCTCATGCTGTTTCAGATTTTCAAGCTCCTGCAATTGTGCATTATCTTTCTCAACCATAGCGAGATTAGCTTGTTGCATAAGTTTTGCTGACTCTAAATTATCATTTTGTATGTTATAGTCAGTTTTTAATGTATCAAGTATAGATTTTGACTCTTCCAAATCATCTGATATGGATACCAAGTCTTTCTTGGTATTTTCCAAATATTCTATGGCAAACTTGTCCTGATCAACTATCTTTTTTATGACTGTATACTTTGAAAAGAAGTCCTTTACACTCTTAGACGAAAATATTATCTTCAGATAATCAATATATTTAATCTTACTCATCACTCTTATTCTTGTTTTGAGCTTTGATGTAATTTCATATATCTCTTTTTCTTTTGAAATTATCTTTTTAGTATTGTCATCTATCTTTGCTTGTGTCTTGTCTATCTCTCTCTTAGTGTAATCCAAATTAGCCTGAATTATAGCTATCTCATTATCCAAAATCACTATATTTTGATTTAGGATACTCATCTTTTTGTTATTTTCTATCTTTTTTTTCTCAATATCTTTCAATTGTTGATTTATTGCATCCAGCTCACTTTGTTTGTCTGCATAAATAATAAGTGAAAAAAAACTGATGAAAAGTAGAAAAAATACTATTTTTTTCTTTGACATTTTTTATACCTTCAAATATTTTCTCAAAGAACTTACAGATCCCAAAATACCAATTCCTATCCCTGTGAGTACAAACAGTGAAAGAAGAAGCGATGACATTGTCGCCTTATCCACTATATATTTCGAAAAAAATACTGTTCCAGATAATGCTGAATAGACTTTTGAATAGGCAAAATCAGTAATCAAAAAAGCTAAAAAAGAGCCGATGAAACCGAGCAGAGCCCCTTCAAGAACAAATGGCCATCTAATAAACCAGTTAGTAGCTCCTATTACCTTCATTATATTAATCTCTCTCATCCTTGAAAAAATGGTAATTTTAATCATATTTTCTATTATTAAAAGAGAAAGTATAAACAATACAACAATAACAGCAATGCTTATTATTCCGGCAATATTTGAAATTTTTACTAATTGTTCAATTGTATCTTGATAGAACGAAATACTTGATACTTCCGAATCCTTTTTCAAATCTTCAACTATTAAGGCTGAATTTTTAGCATCTGTTGGATAGGCAATAAAAGAATTTTCACATGGATTTTCCAAGTCTGAAAAAATATCAGTCTCGTATCCGATATTGTTTTTAAAACTCTCCATAGTCTCTTCTTTACTTACAAAAACAACGTCTCTAAGTTGCTGATTTTCTCTAAGCTTATTTTCAAAACTGTCCATCTGATTTTTATCTACTTCATTTTTTAGGAATATCTGTATACCGCTGAATTCGTTCTTCGCTGTGAGTACAAACTTGTCAAGATTTAGTATTATAAGTAAGGTAATGCCTAAAATAAGTAGAGTCAATGTCATAGAAATAATTGTAGCTATAGATGTATTTCTGTTTCTAAAGACACTTTTAAATGTCTCTTTTATATAAAATCCTATCTTAATCATTCATATACCTTCCTCTTTGAATATCACTTACTATCCTGCCCTGCTCTATTCTTATAACTCTTTTTTGCATAGCATCTACAACTTCCTTATCGTGAGTTGCAACTATAACTGTTGTTCCTTGCTCATTTATGGCATTTAAAAGTTTCATTATCTGAATAGAATTTTGCAAGTCAAGATTTCCGGTCGGTTCGTCAGCAATAAGAATAGGAGGTCTGTTTACTATAGCTCTTGCTATTGCCACTCTTTGTTGCTCACCACCTGAGAGTTGATTGGGATAAGAGTCTTCTTTATCTTCCAATCCCACCAGTTGCAGAGCATAAGGAACATCCTGTCTTATCTGTTTAGATGATTTTCCCAATATCTGCATGGCAAAGGCTACATTTTCGTATACAGTTTTATTTGTCAGTAATCTAAAGTCTTGGAATATCATTCCTATCATTCTTCTATAACGAGGTAAAGTCCTGGAAGATAAGGTAGAAGTATCAGTGTCATTTACAACTACCTTTCCATAAGTAGGACTAAGCTCACTTTGCAGAAGCTTTATCAAGGTAGACTTACCGGCTCCTGACATCCCTACTAAAAAAACAAATTCTCCTTCATTTATGGCTAATTCTATGTTGCTTACAGCATAAGTATCACTCTTGTCATAAATTTTGGATACATTCTCAAAATATATCAAAATAATGCCTCCAAACTGCTTTTCACAGCTCAATTTTATTAATTAAATTAAATCTAATCAAATTAAAAAGATAATAAATAGCTTTGATTAAAAATATAGAAAATTATCTACGTAGAATCTTACCATGTCGCTGCCAAATGTACTTATTATAACGGCTGATATACACATATAAGGTCCAAAGGGTATCTCCTGCCTCATCTCAAATTTTCTTCCCAAAATTCTAAACATAATTATAAATATAAGTCCTACAAAAAAAGAAAAAATAGATGCAATTGCAATATATGGACTGCCTATTACAAGACCAATAACCGCATTTAAATATATGTCTCCCTGGCCGAATGCCTCCTGTTTAAATACTATTTTACTTAAGAAATAAATCGCAGCATAAATAGCAACTCCTATTAGAGCTCCAAGTACATTAGATACAACATCCGTCTTTTTAGATATCACAAGCACCACAGCAAGCATTATTCCAAAGATTTTCAATACATCGTCATATATATAAAATGTATCCCAATCTATAAATCCTACTATTACTAGCATGGAGAAAAAAATACACATCAAGAGAAAATCTAAGCTGATTGAATACTTGTAATAAGCAAGCAAAAATAAAAGACCTGTAAGCAATTCAACAAAGAAATATCTGGGTGAAAATTTAGTCTTACAATATCTGCACTTTCCTCCCAAGAAAATATAGCTAAATAACGGAACAAGATCCAACGCTCCAAGCGTATGTTTACAAGAAAAACACATCGATCTTCCTTTTGATATTGGCATCTCAGCAGGTAGTCTATATATTACTACATTATAAAAACTTCCAAACACCGCACCAAATAAAAATACAAGCATTCCTATAATAATTTCATAATTCATAAGTACACTCCAAAATTTACAAATTAATTTTCTTTTACATTATCGAGCTGATTGCTATCCTATAAATGAAAACCAATCAGCATTATTATATAACATAATTAAAAAGTATTCCAGCAAAATTTAAAAAAAGTAAGAGATTTCTCCCTTACTTTTCTTTCAATTAATCAAAATTTTTTCTAATACTTCAAGATACTATAAATATTTATACAACATTCTAATACTTAATATATTATCCTTTAATCTAAATAATCTTTGAGCTTATTTGATTTTTTAGGTCCTCTTAATTTTCTAAGTGCCTTTGCCTCAATCTGTCTTATTCTTTCTCTGGTAACATCAAACTCCTTACCAACCTCTTCAAGTGTCCTTGGTCTTCCGTCATCAAGTCCAAATCTAAGTTTAAGCACTCTTCTTTCTCTATCTGTTAGAGTACATAGCACTTGTTCAATCTGCTCTCTGAGTAGTGAATATGCAGCCGCCTCAGAAGGAGCCTGAGCATCGTCATCAGGAATGAAATCTCCCAAATGTGAATCTTCCTCTTCTCCAATAGGAGTTTCCAAAGACACCGGCTCTTGTGCAATCTTCATTATTTCTCTTATCTTGTCTTGAGACATACCCATTTGTTCAGCTATTTCATCAGGTCTTGGATCCCTTCCAAGCTCCTGTACCAACTGACGATTTATCCTGATCAGCTTATTGATAGTCTCCACCATATGCACAGGTATTCTTATAGTCCTTGCCTGGTCAGCGATTGCTCTTGTTATTGCCTGTCTTATCCACCAAGTTGCATAAGTAGAAAACTTAAAGCCTTTTGTGTAGTCAAACTTTTCAACAGCCTTAATCAAACCTAAGTTACCTTCTTGAATCAAATCAAGGAAGAGCATCCCCCTACCTACGTATCTCTTTGCTATTGATACAACAAGTCTTAGGTTTGCTTCGACTATTTTCATCTTGGCATACTCGTCACCCTTTACCATGAGCTCTGATAATTTATGCTCTTCTTCCACAGTAAGTAGCTGAATTTTACCTATCTCTTTAAGATACATTCTAACAGGATCATCTACATTACTTTTTGTTAAAGATAGTTCTAAACTTAGCAGATCAAAATCGCCTTCACTTTTTTGCTCTCCAACTTTTACATCATCATTAGCTGAATCCTTGTCAATATCGTCAATGATATCTATGCCAAAACTTGCAAATCTGTCATACATATCTTCTATCTTCTCTTTACCTATATCATAATTATCAACGGTATTCATTATGGTATCATAGTCGATATACCCATCTCTTCTTCCCTTTTCTATCAAACCTTGTACAGCTTTTTCATATTCCATGACGCTTAATATGTCTTCTTTATCATCATAAACTGACAAATCAGCATTTTCATCAAAATCTTCTATAAGTTCTTCCTCTGATAAATCTTCTAAAGAAGGCTCAATGTCATCTTCTATAATCTCATCTTCAAAAAACTCTGAATCATCCTCAACAGGCTTATTTGTCACTCCGATGTATTGATCTATATCATCATCAAAGATATCGTCATCAAAATCTTCATCTTTTTTAGCCTTTTTTGATTTTTTCTCAAGTTTTTTATCAGAAAGCTCATCTTTTACCTTTTTCTTTTTTGTCTTAGCTTCCTCTTTATCTCCTGACAACTCTTTTTTTGTCTTCTTCTTTGTTTTATCACTATCTTTTTGAATCATCTCGTCATCATCTTTTTTCTTCGATGTTGACTTTTTCTTTTTTTCATCCTTAGTCAATGCTACTTCATTACTTTTATCCTTAGGCTTTCTTCCTCTTTTGCCCTTCGGTTTTTCTTCATTTATAATATCAATATCTATTATATCTTTGCTCACAGTTCATCCCTCTTTTTTTAAATATAGGGTAAAATACTTAACATCTATACATTTATTTCATAATTTATAACACAATTACCCTGACTTTAAACATCAAGCTTCAAACTTTCTTTTATTTCAGACATTTTTCTCAAAAGCTCTATTCTATTTTTTGCATTTTCTAAAGTCTTTTCAATATCTCTTTCATCTTTGAGCAAAATATCTATCTCCTCGATTTGACTTTGAATACTTGAAAACTTTACAGATTTTGCAAGTTTTCTAAGCAATCTCTCACTTTCACTGTCTATGTTGCCTCTCTCATATTCAAATCTTTTGATATATATTTGCCTTATATCAACATCTTTTAAATCTTCAAGTTCCAATATATCATCCACAAACTTAATATTTGATGGATTTTCAATTAACATTTTTTTTAGCTTTTCCTCGTTAGGATTTGATATTTTTTCAGAAATTTTAATTACTTTCTTAGGGATATCCTGTTCTTTTTGAAATACCCTTACATTTTTTTCCTGTTCCTCAAATCTTTTTGGCGAGAAAAACTCACCATATACTTTAACTCCTATAGCTTTTATAGATGTATTCGTCATTTGAGATAGCCTTTTAATCTGATACTCTTTTTCCACCTCATCCTTACATACAACTATCTTCTCACAGGCAAGGTTGATAAATTCAAGTTTTTGAGAGTGTACACTAAGGTCATAATTTAAAGCTAAATCATCAATTATAAAAGTTAATGGAGAAACTGCATTTTTGATAAGACTCATAAAATCCAAGGACTTCTTATTTGCAAAAAATTCATCAGGATCTTTATAGTCTCCTACTCTTATTACATTTGCAGTTATACCCTCCGATTCAAACATTTCCAAGGCTCTCAAAGTAGCCTTTCTTCCAGCACTGTCTGAGTCATAGCAGATAAACACCTTCTTATTTTGCCTTTTTATAACTTCTACATGCTCCTTGGCAAGAGATGTGCCAAGCGAGGCTATGCCACCTGCAATACCGTTTTTTATCAAACTTATGACATCCATATAACCTTCAACAAGTATCAATCTTTTAGAATTATACTTATTTGCAAGATTCAATCCGTATAACTCATTTTTTTTCTTAAATATTATACTCTCAGGGGAGTTTAGATACTTCGGAGAATGAGCTTCACTCATAGTCCTGCCACCAAAAGCTATGACTCTGTTTCTCCTGTCAATTATAGGATACATGATTCTTCCAAAGAAAATTGAATACATTCTGTCGTTTTTCTCCCTGAAAACCATACTATGTATCATTTCTTCCTTAGTATATCCCAATTCTTTAAGATAATTAATCGAACTTGAATTCCAATCTTCATATCCCAGACCGAATTTTTTCATTGTCCTTTCATCAATACCTCTATTTAAGAGATATCCTTTTGAATCATCCAAATTTTTTTGAAGATTTTGTAGATAGTACTTAGCCAAATCTACATGAAGTTTATACATCTTTTCCTTCTCATCAAGCTCCTTCTTCTCTTTTTCAGTGAAAGTATGTGTTTGTTTATAGGGTATGTTTGCATTTTCACATAGGTATTTTAAACTTTCTCCAAAACTCATATTCTCCTTTTTCATAAGGAAAGATATGACATTCCCACCTTCTCCGCAACCAAAACACTTGAATATTTGTTTGTTTTCATTAACTACAAACGATGGAGTTTTCTCATTATGGAAAGGACAAAGCCCCTTATAATTGTCTCCATTTTTCTTCAAATCCACAAATTTCGATATGACATCCACTATGTTATTGGCATTTTTGACTTCTTCTATAAATATATCATCAAAATAATTGGAATTTTGCATTTAAACCCCTATCGTCACAAAACTATGTAAATTCATTACGACTTTCTTTTACCCAATGTTTTTATTATTAAAACAATGTGAGTTTTTTTGACAAAAATATATAAAAAAACTTTGTATACAAAAATATACAAAGACTTTTAAAAATTTTATTTAATTTTCAATTTTTCTTTAATTTATTGAAAAATTTGAGTGTACTTATAGATATTTTAGAAAAAATTTTCTTTATATTTAAAAAATATATTTACAATAATTTAACCAAATTGTTTATTTTATATACTTTATTTTTACTTTAAGAGAAAGTAGGTCAAAACTATAAGTGAAAGTATCATCCTATATACACCAAAGACAATAAAATCATGATTTTTGACATAATCCATAAACTTCCTTATTACTATGAGCGCAAAGACAAAGGATAATACTACCCCCAACAATATCAACATAATTTGAAAAGAAGTTATTGGGGTATGTTTTACAAAAAGCTTTACTACTTTTAATGATGTAGCACCCAGCATAGTAGGTATAGCTAAAAAGAATGAAAACTCTGCAGATTCAACTCTGGATAAACCTAATAACATAGCACCTATTATAGTTGCCGCAGATCTTGATGTTCCGGGAATCATGGCAAAGCATTGAGCTATACCTATCATAAAAGCAGTCATATAAGTCATACCTGCTATAGTATTTTCGTTTTTCATATTCTTCTTTTCTATATAAATTATCACTAAGCCCCATAAGAAAAGCATGGTAGCAACTACTTTGGCATTCATAAGATGTGCATCTATGATATCATCAAATAAAAGCCCGAGAACCGCTGCAGGAAGTGCTCCTATTATGACCTTCTTCCATATATTTAGAGTTTCTTTTTTGTGTTTTTCATCCTTCGAGAAAGGATTGAGTTTATGAAAGTACAGTACAACAACAGCCATTATAGCCCCAAGTTGGATGATTATATTAAATATATTCGCAAAATTTTCAGGTTTTAATTTTACAAACTCATTTACTATTATCAAATGACCTGTAGAACTTACAGGTATAAACTCTGTTAATCCCTCAACAAATGATAAAATCACTACTCTAACAATATCTGTCATTTTTCATCTCACCTTACACAATTTTTCAATATATTTTCAAGTTTTTTCTTTGCTCTTCCAAAATCAATAAAATAAGGACTTGTACATATAGTTATAATCTTCGCCTTTTGATAGCATCTTTGAATTAATCTTATCTTTTCGTCCTCATCTATATAGTCCATATCAGGGCTAAAAAAATCAAGGTCTATATCCAATATGACCTCATCATAAGAATCAATATTCTTATCCAATTTATCCATAGAATAAGTAGAGTCTACTATTACTACATCTTCTATAAAGCCATTTTCCAATAGTGGTACTATAAAATTACCTACGTTCAAAAAATAATTAGTATAACTATATAAAATGCCATAGTCATGCTCAAAACCTTGATATTTTAAGTCGTAAAAATTCTCTTCTTTTTTGATTATTTCTATAGCCTGTAACAAAGTGTGCTCAGGAACTCTCATATCCTTATGTTGATCAAAATGTATCATAGGTCTTTTCTTAATATCATATCTCCTCTCAAGAAAAGATGTCAATATCCATTCTTTTTCCTGTTCTTGAAGATTTCGTCTCACATCCCTAATAACATTTCCTGCTATAAAATAAAAGCTATGATTATGATTATCGAAGATATAAAGCTTCTTGTCAATATCATCACAATAAATAAAATTTTCAATACCCTTGATATCATAATGTTCATGTGTGATATCATCATACTCGCTAAATGCTGTCTTATTAGATGCCAGAAGATTACTTAGAATGTCATCGACTTTATAAGGAATCTTTTTTATCGGGGCTATATATATTTCCTTATTATTCCTCTTATTATAAGAAAAAGCGTTATTCCCGTATTCCCCATTTAAATACTGACCTTTGTAGAGATATTCCATAACTTTTCCAACTTTTAAGATATTATTTTGGACATATAAACCGATATTTTGCAAGTTGACACTGGTCTTTCCCCCCACACTCGCCTACTGGAAGTTTTGCTCGGGTTTGCCTCACTAATAGTTCTCTCGCTTTTTGCGGTAGGTCTTACATCTAAAACGCACTATGCTCACTGATATATTTTATATCAGCTTACGTGGATCCCTTCGCCTGCGTCTGGCATGGACTTTCAACCACAAACCTTGCAAAATATTCTTTAAGTAGTTTATCACATCTTTAAATTTATGTAAATATTTGTAACTCGAATTTAACTTTTTATTAAATATTTTTAAAGTTAAAAGTAGTATACTCTGATAAAAATAACGTATGTTTGTTATCTGAAAAATTTTTTTAAAAAATAGAATTAATTAATATCAATAAATTAAAAATTATTATAATAAGCATTTTAAGATAATTAATATACATATGTGAAAGAGGTGATATATTGTCTGATAATATAAAAAATACTCCATTTATAAAGATAAGTCATATTAGAAAAGTATATAGAATGGGAAGCGAAAAAATTGTTGCACTTGATGATGTCTCATTGGACATAAATCGTGGTGAATTTGTATGTTTCTTAGGAAAATCAGGCTCAGGTAAATCCACTTTTTTGAATATGGTTGCAGGACTTGAAAAACCTACAAAAGGCGAGATAGTAATAGGTGGTATAAATATAGAAAAGTTAAGCGAAGAACAAATCACAATTTTCAGACAAAAAAATATAGGATTTATCTTTCAATCTTATCAACTTATTCCATCACTTACAGCCATAGAAAATGTTGCTCTTCCTCTAATTTTTAGAGGTATACCTGTAAAAAATGCTCAAAAGGCGGCAAAAAAATGTCTGGATGACATGGGACTTAAGGGATATTACACAAGAAGACCAAG
This sequence comes from uncultured Peptostreptococcaceae bacterium, assembly GCA_963521605.1. Lineage (GTDB taxonomy): Bacteria > Bacillota > Clostridia > Peptostreptococcales > Filifactoraceae > Peptoanaerobacter. The sequence goes on from CAUQVF010000001.1 coordinate 391,242, forward strand.
TCAAATGTCAGGCGGGCAACAACAAAGAGTAGGTATAGCAAGGGCACTCGTAAATAAATCCAAGATAATATTTGCCGATGAGCCAACTGGAAACCTGGATTCAAATACAACTTTGGAAGTAATGAATCTCATAGTGGACATTAGTAAGAAAAATAATCAAACCATAATACTTGTAACCCACGACAATTCAATTGCCGACTATGCTGACAAAATAGTTGAAATCAAAGACGGAAATATAATAAATGTGGTACAAAAGGAGAAAAAAATATGAAGTTAAAAATTAAAATATTATGTATGATATTTATGCTGATATTCGTATTAAGGCCTATGACTGATGTAGTATCTTATGCTAGTTCAGATTACAGCACAAATGAAAAAGAAGAAGAAGAAAGAGAACGTGAAAGACAAAAACAGGATCAGGAACAAAAAGAAAGAGATTTTAATGTAGGCGTTGATATATCAGCTAACTTTTCAGAATTAACAGCTGACACCAAAGGTAAGTTGATAGTAACTGTAAAAAATACAGGGGGGGTACAAATAGCAAAACCTACTTTGAAAGCTACACTACCATCTGAACTTACCTTGTTGTCAAATACAAGTCCAATACAAAAATTAGACAGTGTAAAAGTATCCGGAGATCCTGTGTATGTAACATATGAGGTTCAAGTATCTAAGGATGCAAAAAACGGCAACTATCCTGTTACCTTTGAATTTGCAGGAAAATACGGCATATCAGTAGACAACTACAAAGACTATACTTTTTCTAAGACTTTCTATGTAAAGATAGTAAAACCGGAAAAGAAAAAGGATGAAACACAGTATAAGCCTTTTAACATCTATAATATAAAACATCCTGCTATTGTAAATAAGGGAGATACTGCAAATTTAAGTTTTTCCATTTCTAACCCTAATGATAAGGCTATAAACTCAATAAAAATAACTGTTGCACCTGATGAAGGTATAGTGAATCAAAGCCAAAGCACCTTTGTAGAAAACAATTTTCCTGCAAGAGGATCTAAGTCTTACACTGTAAAACTATTTCCAAAAGATGGAGCAGAAAAGAAAAATTACTCAATAAAGATAAGTGTAGAACCTACAAATACCACTGAAGCCACTCCTCCGTCAAGTTCTGAAAACACAGAAAATGAAACACAAAAAATTCTACCTTCTGCTACTCAATATACGGGGATATTCTATAATGCACCTCCAAAAGAGGAAGAAGATAAGAAAAATGACGGAGTAAAAAATCCTCAAATCATGATAACAAGCTATAGCTATGGTGGAAATCCTGTCCAACCTAACGGACAATTCCCACTATCAATGACATTTGTAAATACAAGTAAGGAAAAAACTCTTAAAAATATAAAAATTTCTCTTACTTCAGATGAGGGAACATTTATAGCTGTAGGTTCATCGAACTCATTTTATATAGACAGCATGGGACCATCTGCATCAGTATCAAAAACACTTAATTTTTCAGTAAAACCTGATGCTACCACTAAGACTGTAGGCATGAACATAGATTATTCTTATGAAGATACTAAGGCAAATCCTCTAACCGCAAAAGACACTATATCAATACCGGTATTACAAAAAACTCTATTTAGAGCTGATGATGTAGCACAACCTCAAGATGTTATGGAAGGTGAACCTGTTTCAATAAGCACTACTTTTTACAACCTTGGCAAAACACAGATATCAAATGTAAAAGTGACTGCTAAGGGTGATTTTACAGCTTCAGGCAGTGCTAACTATTTCGTAGGAACTTTTGAACCTGGAAAAAGTGATTCTTTCTCTTTTTCAGCAATTCCTAATGACCCTAAGAAAATCTCAGGTGTCATAACATTCAGTTACGAAACACTTGACGGTAAGACAAATACTATGGAGAAGAAATTCAACTTTGAGCTTAATCCTATATCAATGCCTACTCAACCTGACAGCAATCCTCAACCTCAGCAAAATACTAATAACAATATGCCTTTTATCATAGGTGGAGCCATAGCAGCTTTTATTGTTCTAATTATAATCATTGTGAGAGTACGTGCAAAGAAGAAAAAACTTCAGGAGCTTGATTTAGATGAATAAAATAGAAATATTTAAGATGGCTTTTACGAATCTATTTCGAAGAAAAGCAAGGAGTATACTTGCGATACTTGGAGTATTGATAGGTACTGCATCTATCATCACCATGGTATCAATAGGTTTGGGTATGAGTAAAAACTTCGATGACGAGATGAAGAAAAATCCAGATTTACACATTATAACAATATTTGGTGTAGGTCGAAGTGGAAGCAATCCCAACAAAGCAAACAATCTTAAAATGGATGATAAGTCAGTTAAGAAAATAGCTAATATCAATGGAGTCACTAAGGTGACTCCTGTGAAGCGTGTAAGCACAAGACTTATTATAGGTGATTATGTAGCAGAAACAGAAATTGTAGGTATTGATCCGGAATTTTTACAAAAAAAAGGCATTAAACTTTCCAAGGGAACATTCCTAAAAGCCGGAGATAAGATGAAAATAATGGTAGGAAGTCAAATTCCCGCTATGATGGAAAACTACAAAAACGGTCAGTATATGAATTACTCTCCTACAGGTAAGTATAATATAGAACTTATATCCAACAAGGTTGAGCTTACTTCTGACACTGAGTATAAGAAATCAAAAAATGCTTCAAGATACAGCGAATTTGGTAGTAGTGATACAAAGCCAAAATACGAAGTATTCAGAGTTGAGAGTGTAGGTCTTATAAATAGTGAATCTGAAGAGGGTTATTCCGTTTACACTACCTTAGACACAGTTAAAGAAATAGAAAAATCTAATTCAAAGGCTGAAGCTGATGTTGGTAGAAAAAGAGATGATCAATATACAAATTCAAGAGAATACAGTCAATTTGTTATATATATTGAAGATGTAAACAAGGTATCCGATATTACTACCGTACTTAAAGAAGATGGCTTTCAATTCTATTCAGTTATGGATGATATAAAAAGAGAACAACAAAAATTTGCCATGATACAAGGTGCCCTTGGAGGTATAGGCGGCATATCATTGTTGGTAGCTGCAATAGGTATAACAAATACCATGATAATGTCAATCTATGAACGTACAAGAGAAATCGGAGTAATGAAGGTAATAGGTGCCAGTCTTAGAGATATAAAGAGTCTCTTCTTATATGAAGCTGCAATCATAGGAATGCTTGGCGGTATAATAGGCTCAACTATAAGTGTCATATTGTCAATAGTGGTAAATATGGTTTACCGTGGTATGAGCATGAATGGATCCGGAGGAGATTCTATGATGGGTATGCCCGGTGCTTACATGGGCGGAGGAATGTCTATGGGAGGAGCAGGCACTGAAATGGTAGAGCCATATATATCATATATTCCATTTTGGTTGATAATATTTGGCATACTATTCTCAACCTTGATAGGAATAATAGCAGGATATATTCCAGCAAAAAAAGCAATGTCGCTTTCAGCACTTGAAAGTTTGAGAAATGACTAAACATTGAATAATTTTCAAAAAATAATACAACTTACAGTTATAGAAAGAACATAAATAAGTATATAATCTTATACTAAAATCTAATATAATAATGGAAAAATCTTCTAAAATATAACACATTAAAAATTTATTAACAAAAAATATGCTAAATTTTATCATAGGGATAGAATTGATCAAATCCATATTTTAAATAGAATTTAGTATTAAATAACAAAATCCGAAGAGCTATGCCTTCGGATTTTGTTTTTATGAGATATTTATGATGATATCTGTATATTAAAACTACATAAATACTGATATTACACTATTATAAATACGCACTAATTATTAAGTTCTGCCTCAATGCTTACTTCATAGATATCGTCTATATCAATTTTTGTAAGGTTTTTTGCAACATTCTTAAAATTTTGTATATCTTTAGTAACATAATACTGAACCTTGTAATTGTCAGTTCTATCAGACAACATATTTTTAGCTTTGAGTAGCTCTCTTGTCTCAATAGCTGTCTGCATTCCGGGATCAACTATATTCCCCTTAAAATATTTTGCAAACAGGTCTTCTACCAGTGGATAATGGGTACATCCTAAGATGAGTGTATCTATATCGTCTGTAAATCTTCCTACCAGTTCTTTGATTATAGCATCATTTTCATCATTATACTCAAAGCCGTTTTCTATTATATTTGCAAGGTTTACACTACCTTCCTCGTACACCTTTATCGACTTGTCGTTATTTGATACCTTATTGATATCGTTAAGATAGCCATGAGTCTTTGCAGTAAATACAGTAGAGCAAACACCTATCTTATTATTCTTTGTAAGTCTTAACGCTTCTTTTGCTCCCGGATTTATAACCCCTATTATTGGCAGATAGTATCTTTCCTGTAAATAATCAAGTGCAGCCACAGTTGCAGTATTACAAGCTATAACTATAGCTTTTACTTCTTTTCTTGTGAGAAAATCGACGATACAACTACATAATTTTTGCAATTCTTCCGCTGTCTTTTGACCATAAGGATTATGTCCGCTGTCTCCAAAATATATGTAGTTCTCATTTGGCATTACTTCCACAAGTTTGTTTAAAACTGAAAATGCTCCCACTCCTGAATCAAAAATACCTATAGGTCTGTTATCCATAGCAAATCATCTCCCTTTTTTAATATTATACCAAAATACTGATACAAAGACTTATTAATATTGCAGTTTAGCTTTCCTTATATAAAATCCTCCTCAAGATTAATACTAATATCCTTTAAGTTAATTATCATACATTTTTTTGATTAAATATGAAATCTTTAAATAAATATCCAAAAATTAAAGAACGTTTCCATAACTATAGCAAGTTTCAGATTCAATATTAATTTTGTATAAGTAATACATATCCCACTTAGGATGTTTCTACTCAAAGAAAAAAAATTTTAAAAAAAAGTATAGAATTTTAAGCTCTATACTTTTTTTAAATTTGGTATTTATATTTGTTTACTTATTTTAGCCTGCAAACTGCATGAATATTGTTATTACAAGCATATTTGTAAAGTCTATCAAGAATGCCCCAACTATCGGAAGTATGAAGAACGCTCTTGGAGCAGGTCCAAATGCTTCTTGTATTGAAGTCATGTTGGCAACACCATTTGGAGTGGCACCCATACCAAAACCGCAGTGTCCGCCGGCTATAGTTGCAGCATCGAAGTCCTTACCCATTACATTAAATGTTACAAAGTAAGCAAATATGAACATTACAACTGTTTGTACACCCAAGATTATAAGCATTGGTCCTGCAACGTCTGCAAGTTCCCAAAGTTTCAATCCTGTAAGAGCTAATGACAAGAATGCGTTAAGTCCTATAGTTCCAACTACACCTGTAGCCTTTTGGTTGATGTGATAAGCACCTGTACCTTCACCTATATTTAGGATTATAGATGCTATAATCATTGAAGGAACGTAAGCAGGAAGATTAAGTTTCATTGGATCTCCTGTAGGTCCCATTATAGGCAATTGTACATTTTTAAGAGGTATAGATATAAGTGATCCTATAGCAACAGCAACTACTATTATTGCAGTAGCTCTAAATATTTCTTCGAAATTCACTTGTTCAGATTCTGATTCCATTTCCAATTTCTTATCTGTATACTCGTCGCCCTTTGATTTAAGGTTGTTCTTTCTTATAAGAGCTGCTCCAAGAGGTCCACCCATTAAAGATCCGACAACAAGACCAAATGTTGCCGCAGCTGCCGCAAATGTATTGGCACCTTTCAATCCCATTTCAGTAAATGTAGGAGCAAATGCTGCACCTGTACCGTGTCCACCTGTCATAGTAACAGAACCGCATATTAATCCAAGTAGAGGATTTTGGTTTAACGCCTTAGCAAGTCCCATACCCACAGCATCTTGTATTACACAAAGTACTGAAGCAACTATTAGGAAAACTATAACACCAAGTCCACCTTTTTTAATAAGTTGGATACTTGCAGTCATACCTATTGTTGTAAAGAACACCAACATGAACGGCGTTTGGAAAGTCGTGTCAATACCAAGGGAGAAATGCATAGTTTCCCTTACTATCAGATGCACAAACGCAAATACAACACCTCCGGCAACAGGAGCAGGTATACAAAACTTATTAAGTAGAGGTATAACTTTCTTCAATAAAACCCCTAAGTAATACACAAGCAATGCAACTGCAAAGCTTTGCATCAAATCCAACTTAAGAGTTGTCATTTTTTCACCGGCTTCAAGATAAAGCGCATTTTGGTGAGTAGCAAGATTGAGCTCTTTTAATATCGGCCCGACATCCTTAAAGCTTTCTAATGTGATAGGATAATCCATAAGATAATTCCACCTTTCTTAAATGAAAATAAAAAATTGTACATAAAAAGCCTAACTATGTAAAGAATGTGAAAACATTTCTTACGCTTTAAATTATAATACAAAAAATTAAATATTTCAATAGAAAGTTTTTAAAAAGCCTTTAAGAAGCAAAAAAACGTTGAAATCAACTAATTACATTTTCATAAAAATGAAACTTAAATTTCAAATTTTCAAATATTTGGTACAAAAATTTCACAAAATCATAAATTTGAATATTTTTATTTGTATTTATTACATTTTTTATCTTATTAAGAATTTAGGAAAATGTATTTTTTCACTTCTTCTTCATCTGAAAAGTGCTCTCTTACGCCATTTATAAGTTGATACTCTTCATGACCCTTGCCTGCAAGAACAATAACATCGCCTTTTTTTGACATTTCCAAGGTTCTTAGTATTGCCTCAGCCCTATCAGGATAACAATAAGTATCTTGCTTTTTATCTGCTGAAATATGAGATACTATCTCGTCTATAATCTTTTGAGGGTCTTCTGTATCAGGATTATCAGATGTTACTATAATCACATCTCCATATTTTGAAGCTACTCTTGCCAACTCCTCTCTTCTATTTTGAGACCTCGTACCCACTGAGCCAAAGAGAACTATCAGCCTTTCAGGTTTCAACTCCTTTACAGTTTGCAGTACATTTTCCAGACTGACTTCATTATGTGCATAGTCAATTATAACTTTTATATCTGTCAAGCCTTCAATAACTTGCAACCTTCCCTTGACATGTGCCTTTTTAAGACCATCGTATATGCTTTGATAACTTAGTCCCAATTGTTCACAAAGTATAATTGTACAAAGCGCATTGTATACTCCGAATTTTCCAAAAGAATTGACTACATATTTTTTATCATTCAGTAAGAAGTAAGTCCTCATATCGGAAATATCACTTGGGTAGATGATGTTTTTTGCCTGATAATCTGAACTTGAGTCAACTGAATAAGTCTTGTAATCTATAGATTTTTCCATCATGGCTTTTGAATTTTTATCATCAATATTTATTATACTATGCTTACTCATTGCAAAAAGCATGGACTTACATTCCCTATAATGTTCAAATGTAGGATGCTCCTTTTCACCTATATGGTCATGAGATAAATTGGTAAATATAGCATAGTCAAATTTGATACCATGTACCCTATTCATCATTATACCGCCTGAAGATACCTCCATAGCAAGGACTTTTACATTACTATCTATCATAATCCTCATATATTTTTGTATCTCATAGCTTTCCGGAGTTGTATTTACAGTCTTAAAATACTGATTTGCAAAATATATTCCGTTTGTTCCTATTACAGCGCAGCTTATATTCGCATTGTCTAATACTGACTTTATATATCCGGAAACTGTAGTCTTACCCTTTGTACCTGTTATACCTATTATAGTAAGCTTATCTGAAGGATGTCCGAAGAACTCTGCTGACATAGTGGCAAGTGCAATCCTTGTATCTTCTACTAAAATAAATGTTGAATTTTGAGTTATTTCAATATTTTCTTTTTCTTCCAAAAATTCTTCTTCTGAAATTACAAAGACTCTTGCTCCATTTAAATATGCATTTTTAATATATTTATGTCCGTCAGAAGTCATGCCTATTAGAGCTGTAAATAAAGTTTTATCTACAGCTTTTTGAGAATTGTATACTATATCTTCTATTTCCAAATCAATTTGTCCTGATATTTTTTTTATTTTCAAATCCTTGATTATATCTTTTAATTTCATAATTACTCCATAAAACACTCTTATTATTGGTAAGATTACATATTTTTAAAATTTAAGTAATGAAGAAGGGCTTAAATAAACAGCTCTCCTATCCAATAGTCCTAAGTCTCCTTAATTCCTTTTTGAAAATCTCCGGCTCATCTACACTAAACTCCAAATATTTCTTGCTTCTTGGATGTATAAAGCCAAGTGTTCCTGCATGGAGCAGTTGACCGTCTATTTTTTCCTTATAATTGGAATATAGCTTATCTCCAACTATGGGTCTGTTGATATGTCTTAGATGTACTCTTATCTGATGAGTCCGTCCTGTCTTTAATATAGCCTTAGCATAGGTATATTTTTCAAAAATCTCAAGAGGAATTATAGTAGTATATGCGTATTTTCCCTCTTGAATTACGCAATATCTCATCCTGTCCTTTGGATTTCTGCCTATGTTTTGCTCTATTACTGTCTCCTCATCTATTACTCCGTTGCAGATAAGAGTGTATACCCTTGTCATACTATGGTCTTTGAGCTGATTTGTAAGCTCTGTAGACGAAAAGTCGTTTTTTGCTACTACCAAAAGACCTGATGTATCCTTATCTATCCTATGCACTATACCAGCTCTATACATACCGTTTTGTAAGGAAATATCATCTTTGAGATAGTATAGCAGTGCATTTACCAAAGTACCTTCATGATTTCCGTTTGCAACATGTGTTACCATTCCCCTTGGCTTATTTACCACAAGTACATCCTCATCTTCATAGACTATGTCAAGTGCTATATCCTGAGCCTTTATCTCAGCTTCGTTTTCTACTTCAAAGTTGACATATATCTTATCACCTGCTTTTAATTTCACACTTGCCTTAGTCTTATTTCCATTTAGACTTATATTTCCACTTTCGATAAGACTCTGTATTTTAGACCTTGACAGTTCCAATTTATTGCTAAGATAAACATCTAATCTTATTAAGTTTTCATCTTCTCGTAAAGTAAATATTTCTTCCATCTTTTTCTTTCCAATATTTATATTTTATAAGCATTTTAACTATTTAGTTACAGTATAATACATAAGTTTTTATTATTATCTAAAGCTAAATTTTTTTTAAATCTTGAATCTTAAGTTTAATAGATTTTTATAGTAAAGTATTTTATTTACTTATCTATATCAAAATATATTCAGACCATAGTAAAATGATTATTAAGTAAAAAATTGATGTCATTTAATACAGCACATAGTTCTAAATATCTTTAATAATATTTATACATAATCGTTAAAATATGAATTTTTTTTCGGAAAAAGAAGATTTAACAAAAACTTCTTAGCATCAGACAATTCAATATTTTTTTCAAATATAAAATATTCCCAATTAATATATCCAAAGACAAGTCTTGAAAAATCGTATATACTCATCTCAAAATCCTCTGTTGAATCTGAAATATCCAAAATAAAGCCATTATCCTTATTACTTTTTATTTCAAAAATTCGATTATTTTCATGTATAATATCATCAATAAGCTTGATTTTCAGATTTCCACCCTCAAAAGCTACATATCTTAAATTCTCATTTATCTGCTCTTGGAAAATCTTTTTAGCATTTAATACCCTACTCATCATAAAGGGCTTGATTTTATACGTGATTTTATTATCCGCATTAAAATAGTGAAATATATTTGATTTTTCATGACTATGGATAATTACTCTTTTTATCTGAGTGAAGTGTGATTTTACTATTTCCATAAGTTTGTCATAGCCGGATTTTTTGAGCGAAAACATCTCTCTTACAAAGCCTGTTTCACCACCTTCATGCTTAGGATAAAATATCATATATGATATTGGCTTGTCATTTTCATAGCATATTATTAAATTTCCGCCCTCAAGTTTGATCTCATCAATCATATTCCGGAAATATGAGGCATCTCTGGCAAAATAAGTAGAGATATTTGACATACATCTATTGTAAATCTCTATAATATCTTCCATCTTATCATCTTCATAATAAGCAGCCTTAAGATTTGTCTTACTTACCTTTATTCTATCTATAGCTATGTCAAGTTCCAGCATATTGTAAATATTTGCAAATCCATATCTTGTGTAAATATAGCTGTCAATAGGCATCAGCATTGTAATATCTTCGCCCTTTTCATACAAGTCATACAAGGTTCTATTAATTAGAATACTTGCATACCCTCCTCCTCTATGAACTGGAGAAGAAGATACCCCAACTATGTATGATACACTTTTTATCTCATCATTTATCTTGAGACTGTATTTATTCGTCATAAGAGAGCTTATTACCTCATCAGCATCCTTGATAATATAGTTGTTTTCAAATTCATATCTCTTAGTGAAATAGTAGTCCATATATTCGTCAGTATCATCAAAACAGTATTTCCATAGATTCTTAACCTGCGTTTTCTCTTTTTCGCTTGTTGAAATTAAAAACTCCATTTGCCCACCTTTTATTCTTCCTGCCTAATAAAAATTATTAATTAAACAAATTATATTTTATTTTTAAATGTATAGGAATTAAAAATCCGTAATATTAATAATTAATATATATTTACTATTAAGAAATAAGATAATAGTTCCAATATTATATTTTAATATATTGATAATATTTATTATGAATTTAATTATATAGCACATATTTAGAGGTACATAATTATATTTTTTTTAATACATAGCATACATTATCCTATATTAATTTTAGTATTTGTATTTAATAGAATAAAATTAAAAATCCATAGATTTTGTACAACTAATTATACAGAATTTATGGATTTTTGACAATTTATTTATATTAAATTTCTTTTCTTATTTTTAAAATCATACTTTGATTTTAAACTTCATCTTTTAACTAAACTATTTTTCAACAATTGTATACTTTTCAATCAGCTCTATAGGATTGTAAGACATCTTAGCCTTTCTCAGATTTTCAAGTCCCAAGTCGTCTTCCCTATTGACAAATTTGACGTCCGGATATTCCTCACAAAGAAAGATTTTATTTATAGCGGGATACAGACCTCTAATCTCAGGATTTGCCTTTTCAATATGAACACATACCATATCTTCCTTAAGCATATCAGCAAAGGTGAAAGCTTCAAGTCTTCCATCGATATATATACCGCCTATTTTAGTATCCTTATGTTGCTCATAGTTTTTAAATATCTTTTCCACCATTTCGCTTTCTATCTCAATAGTGTCATCTATAGTCTTATTTTCCGCCCATCTTTTCATAACGTCCATAGCGTCACTAAACTGCGATTTTTCAGTCAGTCTCTTATACTCATATCTCCCCTCATACTCTTTAATAAATGAGTTGAAGTGATTTTTCTTGGCATGGAGTTTTCTTCCTGACAATGTTCTGAGCTTTTCAGCCTCATATACATAGTCAAAGGCATCCCTTTCCTTATATATGTTAAATCTGTTAGGATGTTCTTCCTCGATGAACTTTGCGTACTCTTCCGGAACTGCACGCATAACTATTTTGCTTGAATGAAAACATCTTTGAAAGATTTTTTCAAGCTCTATCAGGTCTCTTTCCCACCTTTTCTTCTTGGAAACAGGCACTATAGAAAAATATCCCTTATCATCATGGCCAAAAACATACATAGTGTCATCTTTTTCCATAACATGAGTGTTATAGATATGTTGCCACATATATAGCGTCATAAAACTGTATTCGCAAGCCTTATAATCTACAAGGTCAAAATAACTTTTCATCATTTTTTTCTGTGACAAGTCAATTACTTGGTAATCACATAAGCAATCTGATTTAAAAATAAAAATCCCCCCAATGCCTATACAAAACTAAAACAATGTATCAAGAACATAAATTATCTATTTTATATTGATATATACTAATTAAATAAAAAATCTCTAATTTTTCAATATAGAAAATTAGAATTTATCAGTATTATTTGGCGTTTTTTAAAGAACGTTACAGTTGATACCCTCTTTTTTAAATAATAGTCATAAATTTTCTTAACTTTTTTTGAATTTTTTATAAAATTAGACGATATTTTAAAATAATAGGGGTATAAAATTCCTATTGTTGTTTCAAAAGAAAAATTATTGATAAGACTAAGAGGATAGAGAATGATAATCCAAACTCACAGACTGATAGGCGAAAACATCTTTAAATCAGTAAATCTAAATATGGGATTCAAACTTGATAAGAAAAGCATAATTATCGGCTCAGTTTTACCTGACATAGTACCTAAATATATGAGACAAAAACACTTTTTCTCAGTGTCATACGATTATATCTTAAATAAAATTCAAGAGCTTTATATGGATAGCAATAAGATAAGTATGAAAGAATTTTCTCTAAGATTAGGTATTATAACTCATTATATTTCAGATTTTTTCTGTACACCTCATAATGACAGAGCATATTATAAGAATCACTTTATGGAGCATATGCACTTTGAATCTAAATTACATTTATTATTCGTAAAAGAAAAAAGTGCAAAAAAGATTGATATTCCTACAGTGGATAAATTTAATTATGAGAGCGTAAAAGCATTGATTGATAAGCTACACGAGGATTATGAAAAAAGAGGAGTGTCTTACGAAAACGACTTTGTAAGTACAATAGAGGCAGTAAATACACTGTCTTGTATGCTTATTTCTCATTGTATAGCTAAAAATATAGTTCATTCAGTTGCATAAAAATAGGGGCTATTAAAAATGAATTTTCATTTTCTAATAGCCCCTTTTGTATGCAAACTTTCAAATATTATTTGTATAAAGTCTGTATTTTACATCCATTGTTATCAATAATAACATACATATACTGACTTTAGTACATTGACAGATATTGTATCAACTGTAATAAGAATATTTCTGAAAGCTTTACAACATTATAACTTATATATTTTTTGACTTTTTAATATTAAATAATCAAAATTATATAAGCTTTTTAGCTTCTTCTATTGCTCTGTCATAGTCAACATGGTTTGTAACTTCACTTACATATTCAACATATCTTATAGTGTCGTCCTTATCTATTACCACTATACCTCTTGCAAGAAGTTTCAGTTCATCTATCAAAAATCCGTACTTCATTCCAAAATCTCTTTCCTTATAGTCAGAAGCAACTACTATGTTCTTGATATCTTTAGCAGCACAGAATCTGCTCATTGCAAAAGGAAGATCCACACTTACAGTTATTATTACTACATCATCAAGCTTAGAGGCTCTTTGGTTGAAATCTATAGTTTGTAATTCACATACTCCTGTATCTACAGAAGGAACTACTGATATTATTCTTACCTTTCCTGCTGAATCAGACAAGTTATATGGTAATAAATCTTGTGTTGTAAGTGTAAAGTTTTCAGCCTTTTCTCCAACCTTAGCTTGTTTTCCTAATAATGTTAAAGGTGTACCTGCAAATGTAATATTAATCTTATCCATAACGTCTCCTTAAAATCAAATTAATTATCAATAAGTATGTTATACTCAAATTTTAAAAATTAAAACAATATTTTAATTCTTATAGGAGAAGGCCGGCTATATTTTTTGCGGAATTTTCCTTACGATTTTTTTTCATAGCTTCTTTCATAACCTGTAGTCTACTTCCATCTTGCATCAAGGTCTTTATAAGCAAACTCACACTATAATACTTGCTGGAATAAAGCCCCATCTGATTGTTAACAACGAAGTCCTTATTTCCTTCTTCCTGTCCCGGAATGAAAAAAGGTATTATCATTGGCAGTCCCTTTTGTATACACTCTGTAACTGTAAGACCTCCAGGCTTTGTCACTATGACATCAGAAGACTGATAGTATTTTTCTATTTCATCTGTAAATCCTACTATTTTCACCCTATCGCTCTTATTAGTCTCTTTTACCTTACGTTCAAGCTTCTCTTTCAATGACTCGTTTCTTCCGCAAATTATTATTATATTTATATCATCCACTTTGAGCAGTTGTTTGTAAACCGATTTTATATCACCTGCTCCAAAGCTCCCTCCTACAACCAATACCGTAAATCTGTCATCTATCTCATTTTTTCTTTTAAATTCTTCAATATCCTCATCACTATAGTCCTTCATATCTGTAGGTATACCTAAGGGTAATATCTTTTCACTGCCTATTCCTGCATTCTCAAGCATTACCGCAGTATCTTCATGAGCTACTATATACTTATCTATCTCATTAGTTACATGTGCCAAATGTACTGTATAATCAGTAATCAAAGAATATATCGGAATATCAATTTTCTCTTTTTCCTTAAGCCTTGACACTGCTATGCCTGTAAACGGGTGAGTTGAGATTATATGAGTGATTTTGTCATTTTTTATCTTTTTTTTGATAGTCATTTCCATATAGGTAATTATAAAATGATAGTCAAACGCCTTTCTTACTATCTTTTGATCTACAGCATCATAGACCTTACCATAGACTTTTGGTATATATTGAGCAGATTTTTCATATCCTCCAGATACAAATACATCCAGCACCTTCCCCACAGTGCCTACATCCTTTAATGCATCTACTATTTCATTGTCAATTCTCATAAGGTTTAATTGATTTTGTATGACCTTGGAAGCCTTATTATGTCCGCCACCTGTTGAGACTGTTAGTATCATTACCTTTTTTTCCATAAAAACTCCCTAATAAAAACTGATATTTTTATTTTAAAAATTAATTTTTTGTGCTAAAATTATCCATATAATTAGTATAAATAATTAATATTTAATGATAAATATTAAGCTATATTTTACCATCATTTTATAAAATAGTCAAAAAAGTAAAATGTTAGAAAATCGGGGGTTGAATTGAATAACTTTTTAAAAAATAGAGATTACAGAAAGATGATACTTTTTGTTTTTATCTGTCTGTTACTGCACAAGTTCATAGAAAACTACGGTATTTTTTTCAAATATGTGGAAAAACTTTTAGATACACTCACTCCATTTTTTTGGGGTATTGGTTTTGCATATATACTCAATCCTTTGATGATTTTTATCGAGAAAAAAAGTAAAAAGATAAACAGAGTTGTATCTCTTCTTTTGGTCTACGCTATTTTCTTTGGCATATTGACTGTATTTGCTCTATTTGTAATACCTATAATTACACAAAATATAAAGGATTTATACGATAAATCAGCCACTTTTCCAAAAATAATCTATGATTATATTGAAAAAATACCAAATAAGGAGCTTCTACTTGGAACATCCGGTATAGAACAGATAATAGAGGAAAACAGCAGTAATATCACCAAATGGCTACTCAATTTTTCAAACGGAACACTCAGCTCAATAGTTGGTACTGCCTTCAGTTTTACATCAAAATTACTAAACTTTGTACTTGGACTTTTTGTATCAATATATTTCTTATATGAAAAGGAAAAGCTCATTGACTATATGAAAAAAGTAATTAGGGCTTTTTCAAAGAAGGAAAAAGCTGATTTAATAATTGATTATTTTTCCAAGGTAAACTCATACTTTTACAACTTCCTGGTAGGAAAGTTGATAGACTCTACTATAATTGGAATACTCTGTTTCATAGGTATGTCAGTTTTAAAACTGAGATATGCTCTATTACTTAGTATCATAGTAGGAGTGTTAAATATGATTCCTTATTTCGGTCCTTTTATGGGAGCTGTTCCGTCTGTTATAATCACCTTGATTTACAGCCCTATTCAGGCATTGTGGGCGGCACTATTCATACTTGTATTGCAACAATTTGACGGTTGGTACCTCGGTCCAAAGATACTTGGGGATACTGTTGGAGCAAAACCGCTTTTTATAATCTTTTCCATCTTAGTTGGAGGAAGTTTTGCAGGACCTCTTGGTATGTTATTAGCAGTACCACTATTTAAGAGTTTATTTATGCTTTGGGATACATTTTTGGATGTAAGAACTCAAAAAATGTTCGAAGAAAATGGAATTTAGTCATTTATAAGATTTTTTTAATAACTTTAGTTTATAATGAATATATAACTTAGTGAAAAATCAAAGAGTTAATCTTTGATTTTTTACTAAGTACCTTTTTTAAAAAGTGTATTAAAAACTATGATAGTTTAGTTAAGGAGATTATTTAATATGAAAAGAAAAATTTTAGCCTTTGTTATGTGTATGCTATTGACTACAAGTGCCTTAACAGCTTGCGGTTCCAAGAATAATAATAATCCTGCTCCTAAAAATACCGATACAATTGTTCAACCTGATAAAGACTCTGATGCTGATAAGTCTTCCGACAATAAGAATTCGAAGGATTCATCTGATTCAAATGGCAAGACAGAAGAAGAAAATCAAATTGGACAAGGTGTAAATGGAGATATTCCTTCTCCAAGTTATACTTATGAGGATATTGTAAATGGTCCTGTAGGACTATGCCCAGGTCCTCATCAAAAGAGAGGTTATTCTGTTAGTCAATGGGTTAATATCACAAATGAGTGGAGAAGTAATATGCAATCAGAAGTAGCAAAGATAGAAAAACATCTGACTGATGATGCTACAGATGAGGAAATAGATCATTTCTTCAATCAGTTACTCTATATAGTGGGTTCTGATTACTCAGCTGTTGAAGATATCAATCGCTTTGGCTATGTTATTTTCAAAAAAGATATGAAAGATCCTTTCACAGGTGAAAAGGTCAATGAAAATAAGCAAGTAAACGTTGAAATAGTCCTTGACGCCTCAGGCTCTATGGCAAAGCAAATTAACGGTCAAAGCATGATGAATATAGCTAAAAACTCAATAACTGAGGTATTGAAACACCTACCTAAAAATGCTAAGGTAGGTTTGAGAGTATTTGGTCACAAGGGCAATAATACTGATTCAGGAAAAACTGAGTCTTGCTCTGCAAATGAGCTTATTCATCCTATAGAAACATTAAATACTTCTGCTATAAGCAAGGCTCTATCATCTGTAGAGGCTACAGGATGGACTTCAATAGCTGACTCTATCAAAAATGGTGGAGAAGACCTAAGTAAGTTTAAAGAAGAAGGTGCAGTAAATATACTATACATTGTTACAGACGGTATAGAAACTTGTGGAGGAGATCCTATAGAAGCTGCACAAACACTTAAAAATAGTGGAACAAATGTAGTCTTAGGAATCATAGGATTTAACGTAAATGCTACTCAAGATGCAGTGCTTAAAAAAATAGCTGAGGCAGGTGGCGGTCAATATGCCAATGCAAATGATGCAGGTACTTTGACTTCTGAACTTTACAAAATTACAGAAGCTAGCAACAATACCTATAACTGGGAGCCTCTTACACAAGTTAATTTAAATTTATTAACATCATGGCACAATTCTTCTCTTTTCTATAATAAAATGGCATTTTCAGGATCTGAAACAGATGAACATTCAGCCTTATCAGATGCAGTCCGTTATGCAGAAAATGAGAAAATTATTTCTTATGGAGTATACAAAAAGCTACAAGCAAAGATTGAAGAAAGACGAGATAAGATAAAACAAATCTTAGGAGAAGAATATGCAAAACGTGAAGCAGAGTCTAAAAAATATTTAGACGAGATAAAGTCTCGAAAAGGTGAACAAATTGCTCTTTTCACAACGACAAGTCGTGTAAATCCTCATAGTGATTACTATGTAAGTGCTACAGGAATTGGTGGAAATATAGAAGATTCAAAAAAAGATGGAGATAAGTTAAATGCTGATAAGGAAGAGAGCATGAAAAATGACAAGAAGTAAGATTCTTTCATATCTTATGCTTCTAAGCGTATTCATCTTAACATTAACTGCTTGTAATAAGCAAGATATAAGTCAAGAGAATATAAAAAAAGATGAACAAATAAGCGATACATCTGAAAACGGCAAAGAATTATCTGCTTTGGAATTTTCACTTAAAGATCAATATGGTAATTCTCACAGTCTTTCCAAGTATAAGGGAAAGACTGTGCTATTGATATTTTGGGCTACATGGTGTCCTGATTGCTTGGAAGAATTGCCGGATATAGAAAGGCTTTACAAAGAATATAAACAAGGAAAAAATAAAGATATAGTTATTTTAGGGATAAATACTCCTAATCGTGAGATAGAAACTGATATAAAAGGAATTACAGCTTTTATGAAAAAAAACAACTATACTTTTCCTACTCTTATGGATGAAGACGGGAAAGTTTTTGAATCTTATGATATTCGTACCTACCCTACTACTTATTTTATTGATAGGAACGGTAAAATAAGTAGATGCATTAAAGAAATAATGCACTATGATGATATGAAAAAGAGTATTGAAAATTCTTTTAATTAATAAGAATAAGCAAATTATAGTTGAAATTAAAGTACACAACTTTTTTAAAAACTATACTTTGCTATAGGAGATTATTTAATATGAAAAGAAAAATTTTAGCCTTTGTTATGTGTATGGTATTGACTACAAGCGCCTTAACAGCTTGCAGTTCCAAGAATAATGATAATCCTACTCCTAAAAATACCGATACTATTGTTCAACCTGATAAAGACTCAAATTTAGATAAGTCTTCCGACAATAAGGATTCAAAAGATTTATCTGATTCAAACGGCAAAACGGAGGAAGAAAATCAAATCGGACAAGGTGTAAATGGAGATATTCCTTCTCCAAGTTATACTTATGAAGATATCGTGAATGGTCCTGTAGGACTATATCCGGTATATGACTACAAGTCAAGCGATTTTGATAAATGGACTGCTATTATGGGAGCAGAAGTTGACAAGATAGATAAGCAGCTAACAGCAGATGCTACAGATGAGGAAATAGACCATTTCTTCAATCAGTTACTCTATATAGTGGGTTCCGACTACCCGGCTATCGAAGAAATTAATCGCTTTGGCTATGTTATTTTCAAAAAAGATATGAAAGATCCTTTTACAGATGAAAAGGTCAATGAAAATAAACAGGTAAATGTTGAAATAGTCCTTGACGCCTCAGGCTCTATGGCAAAGCAAATTAACGGTCAAAGCATGATGAATATAGCTAAAAACTCAATAACTGAGGTATTGAAACACCTACCTAAAAATGCTAAGGTAGGTTTGAGAGTATTTGGTCACAAGGGCAATAATACTGATTCAGGAAAAACTGAGTCTTGCTCTGCAAATGAGCTTATTCATCCTATAGAAACATTAAATACTTCTGCTATAAGCAAGGCTCTATCATCTGTAGAGGCTACAGGATGGACTTCAATAGCTGACTCTATCAAAAATGGTGGAGAAGACCTAAGTAAGTTTAAAGAAGAAGGTGCAGTAAATATACTATACATTGTTACAGACGGTATAGAAACTTGTGGAGGAGATCCTATAGAAGCTGCACAAACACTTAAAAATAGTGGAACAAATGTAGTCTTAGGAATCATAGGATTTAACGTAAATGCTACTCAAGATGCAGTGCTTAAAAAAATAGCTGAGGCAGGTGGCGGTCAATATGCCAATGCAAATGATGCAGGTACTTTGACTTCTGAACTTTACAAAATTACAGAAGCTACCAACAATACCTACGATTGGAAAGTTTTGAAAAAATCAACAAATGACATATTAGAATCTAATCATAAATCTTGTCTTCATTATAATAAGCAAACATTTGTGAACACTTATACAAGTGAACGCCTAGCCTTAGGTACAGCTATTAGTTATGCCCATAATAAAGGAATGTTTTCAAAAAAATTTGAAATCTATGAAAAGCTCTTGAAAAAAGCTGAAGAAAGAAAAGAAACTATTAAGAAAGTTTGGGAAGAAGAATATGCAAAACGTGAAGCTGAATCAAAAAAATACTTAGAAGACTTAAGATCTCGTGAGGGAGAAGAAGTTGCAATTGTCACAATGACAAGTAGAGTAGAACCATTCAGCCCTTATTATATAAATAAACGAGTATTAGGTGGAACTATAGAGGATTCAAAAAAAGACGGAGAAAAATTGAATGCTGATAAGGAAGAGAGCATGAAAAAGGATAAGAAGTAAGATTTTTTAATCTATTATAATTCTAAGTATATTTATCTTAGCATTGACTGCTTGCAATAAGCAAGATATAAGTAAAGATAATATAAAAAAAGATGAACAAATAAGTGATACATCTGAAAACAGCAAAGAATTATCTACTTTGGACTTTCCTCTTAAAGATTAATACGATGATACTCACAGTCTTTCCAAGCATAATGGAAAGACTGTGCTATTGATATTTTGGGCTACATGCTACCCCACTTATTTGATTGATAAGGACGGTAAAATAAGAGAGTGCATTAAAGAAATAATGCACTATGATGATATGAAAAAGAGCATAGAGAAGACTTTTAGTAAGTAAAAACAAAAAACATAGCATTATTGTGTTTTCCTTGGAGTAAATGAATGAAAGAATATGATTTAAAAATTGAATGTAATAATATGGAAATATTATGTAAGATAAAAGTATGATATTAAAAAAGCCTATAATTTACAAAATAATAACTTATGTGTTGATACTAATTATTTCATTTATTTTCTTTTACGCTTTGGGAAATGATAAAAGAAAACAAGCTGTTAAGAAAGATGTGAAAAAGTACAATATGATATATGGATTAACCATAGATGATGCATGGTACGACACTACTGAATTAGAAGATGTACTACAGGGTCTAAAAAACCTAAAAATAAAGCCAACCGTAAGAATAGTTATGTCAAAAGAAATAGAGCCATCTGAATATGTTAAACTTTTTAAAAGCATAAAAGCATATGCAGATATAATGGCATGCCCTGTAGATTCTTTTGAAATGAAAAATTTTAAAGACCAAAAAAGCTATCTTCAAAGGTTCAAAGATTCTTATAAGCACTTATCCCCATATGTAAGCATTTGGGAAGTTGGAAATGAAATTAACGGAACAGAATGGATAAATCAAAAGCCTGAACTTATTATTGATAAAATATCCTCAGCATCAAATTTTATTAAAAGCAAGGGTGGAAAAATCTCATTAACCTTATATTGCACTGATTCACCACAAAAAGATATGATAGATTGGACTAAGAAATATATTCCTAAAGAAGTAGCAAATTCTGTAGATTACTGTTTTGTAAGTTATTATGAAGACGATAATAATGCTTATGTTCCCCAATGGAAAAGTATATTTAAAAGTCTCGGAGAGATTTTTCCATCAGCTTCTCTTGGTATAGGAGAATGTGGTAATATAGCAAAAAATGCAAGTGAAAAGAGTAAAATTGAAATGGCTGAAAAATATTACAGTATGCCCAAATATCATAAGCGATTTGTTGGAGGATATTTCTGGTGGAATTGGGTGGAAGATTGTATACCACATCAAAATAATAAAGTATATGATACAATTAGAAAATATGGTCAATTGAATTATTAAAATTTCGATTTATCATATTATTTTTATTTGAAAACCTTGCTTACAGTTCTAAGCAACTTTGAAATTTTTCTTATAACTCAACTTCCCTCAAGAAATTATCCACCTCTAAAAATGTAAGTAAAAAATTAAAAGCCGGTAAAATTTCAATATTTCTTACTTCATCAAATATATCATAATACAAGCAGTAATTTGTTCTGCCATACCTGACATCTTTTTGTATCCTCTTTAAATACTCAAGTATCATATATCTTGTAAATACTATACTGATATGGGATATCATGATATCAAAGCTAATTGTTTTAAACTCTCTATTAAACTTAAGCAAGACTTTTGATACTTTAAACATTACTTTTATACTCCATCTATTACTGTATTTAAATACTTTTTTAATTGTGATAGTTGTCTTTATTTGCTATCAATTATTTTTGAAATTGTTCTTAAGCTCTTTAACTCTCTTTTATACTCAAATTTACTCAAGTTGTGATTATGGATTAATTTCATCATCTTGGACATATAAATATCACGCCTCTGTCTAAATTCTGCCGGCTTTTTTCTATCTTAGTAAAGGGCTTAAGTAAATATAACTTACCATTCTAAGAAATTCATAATAATACTAATCATAATTTCCTTTTCTTCAGGTTTTGATTCTGCCAATAGTAGAGTTATTGCTACCAATGTACTGTCAGAAATTATTTTGTTTTCATCCTTAAATAATAGATTATTTTTGTTTAGGAAATATAGAAAGATACTTGCAGCTATTCTTTTGCATCCATCAACAAAAGGATGGTCTTTAACTATAAAATACAGCAAGTTAGCTGCTTTTTCTTGGACAGATGGATATATGTCTTCTCCAAAGGCTGTTTGATAAACAGAGCCAATAATAGCATCTAATGCGCCTTTGCTCTTCTCTTTCCCAAATATAGTTGATGTAGTATTAAAGGTCATACTGTCAATGAGTTTACGACATTCATCATAACATAACTGATATGTTTTATTATTAGGTGGTGTAGGCTTCTTAACAATTTGATGATCGTAATCATCTAATAGTTCAAGTGCTTGGGTATATTTTTGAATAACATCGAAAACTTCTTTAGATTCAATTTCAAGAACATCAGCAATGATATTTGATTGAATTTCTATGACCTTGTTCAATACTTTTAATCGTTTTTCATTAACTGCATAGCCTTGGACAATATATTCTTTTAGGATAGAGGTAGCCCATTTTCTAAAGGCAATACCTCTTTGGGACTTTACTCTATAGCCGACGGATATAATCATATCGAGATTGTAGTAATCTACTTTATATGTTTTACCATCAGAAGCAGTTGTCTCAAATTTTGCGACAACTGAAGAGTCAAGTTCTTCTTTAAGAGCATTGTTTATGTGTTTACCAATAGTTTTTACATCTCTATCAAATAAATCTGCCATTTGCTTTCTGTTTATCCAAACAGTTTCTTTATCAGGTGTCACTTCTACAGGAAGTTCTAACTCACCATCCTTATAAATAATAATTGTATTATGCATTCATCAAAACCTCCTAACGGATTTAAAATTTATTAAAGTAACTGACAATATTTATTAAAACTTCTATGATTATATCGCAAATCATATATAATTTCAATTAATGTCATTATCTATTTAGTTTATAGATAATTTCTATCAATTGTTATAAAAAATTGTATAAGATTTATAACTCAACTTCCCCATAAATTGGACAAAAAAAAGATAAAAAATATGTTCTACATGCATCAAAGCTTATGAAAGACATATCAACAAAGGAAAAATATTCAATGGAACAACTTTTAGATGCGACAAATTGAAGCTTTTTGCAAGAATATTTCATTTAACCAACAAAAATATCACAAAAGTATTACTCTTTTATTAAAAAATGAAAACTCTTCTTGACTTTTCTTTCAGCAAATATTATAGTGGCATCAAGCTAAGTATAATCTGTTCTTAACTCGTATTTATTGATGTTTATTATGATATTTGTGATGAAAAGGAGGCCTGTTATGACAAGAAGAGTTTTTACCTTTTTACCTGTCTTTGCTCTGCTCTTTATCTTTACTTCAAAAGTTTTCGCATTGGAGCTTACACCTGCTCAAAAGGCTGAGATAAAAGACAAAATAAGAAAAGAGGCTGCAATTCAGGAAGCTGAAAGAGATATCAAAGAAGTTAATGAAAATATGGATGATTTTATCTCAGTCTATAAGATGTACAAAGAAGATCATCCTGAAATATCTGAAAAGGAGCTTATTGAAAAGTCTACATCAAATATCCTATCTAAGTTGGACTTTGTTGTAGATGATGAAGAATATAATCGTGCAACAGCTGTAACTTCCAGTTCCAATAAACCCGACGGATATGAATATATCGCAATTTATATAAACGAAAATTTAAATCCGGATTATGATGCTACCGGTGATGGCACTACTGAGAGAAATGTCGCTATATTAAAAGAAAATAAGGATAACTACCTGAAGATATAAAAGACTATGCCTTATTTTATATTGAAGATATTGAGTTAAATATAAAGATGAGTAAGCTTGAAGAAGAAAGTTATTTTAGAAAAGAGAAAGAAAATGCACTGAAGGCTGTAGCTTATTCAAAACAATACCGGAAGGATAATAATAAAAATTATCTTATATGGAAGAATGCAGATTGTGTAAACTTTATTTCACAATGTCTATTTGCTGGTGAAAAAGAGATGAGAAATAAATCTAAGGATATAGAGAGTAGTATTAATTGCTTTCCATTATTGATAATGATAAAACTTCAACAGCTACCCATACATTGATAATAGTAGAACTTAAAAAAAATAAGTTGACAGGCTTAAAAAATGTAGGAATGAGAAATCATTCCGGACGTGAATATGATAAAATTACAGGCATACGTTGGCTCAGTACTGTAAGTTCAAGAAAAATAAGGATTTACAAGGTCTATAATTATTAAACCATTTTTCCTATTATAAAAATTCATTAAATATTTACAATTCATATTTTAATAAATATGTCTAAATACACAACATGTCTTATCATAAAATTGCTGATATAGCGATTGTTATATCAGCAATTTTTTTATACTATAAAACTTTTAAATTAGCATGTAAATATTTTGATTATAGAGTTTGTATAATTTAAATACAAATTGCAATATAAAATATTTTACTTGACTTTTTAAAAGGGGCTTAGTTATTACAACATAAAATCATTATCAGATATTACAACTAACATAAAGAGAAATCTCAAAGTAGCTCATCCACTTTGATTTTACATCAATCTTAATTTTCAAATCATCAGCCAAATGCTTTGCAAGATACAGCCCCATACCCGTAGATTTCTTTCTTATATCTCCGGAATCTCCTGTAAATCCCTTTTCAAATATATGATTGATATCACAGTCCTTGACACCGCAGCCATTGTCTGTAAACTTAAGTATTGTATAGTCCTCTTGCTTTTCAATCACTATTTCAAGCCTTGGATTATCACCTGCATACTTTATAGCATTACTTAGTATTTGAGCTATTATAAATTCAAAGCCTCTTTTGTCACTATAGATATTTGTGTCCAAATCTCTTATCTTAATATCAAACTTTTTCTCTCTCAGTAGTGGCATATAGTCTTCCAATATCTCTTTGATACTTTCAGCCACATTGAAATCTTCAAAGAGGAAGTCTCTTTTTTCTCCCCTTATTCTATAATAGTATAGAATCTGAGCAAGTTTATCCCCTATCTGATTTCTTATATAGTCTAATTTGAATTTTACATCTCCTGTTAGATTGTCTTGATTATTGTCCAATATCATAGTAAGTAGAGAAAGTGATATCTTCATTTCATGAGCCCATATCTCTACATAGTCTTCATAGTCACTTAGTTTCATACTCTCTGTTTTTATCTGAGCTTGCATTTTTTCTACAGAACTTATTATCATCTCTACTGTATTTTTATGTGTTTCTCCATATACACTTAATAATCTTCTCTTTGTATAGTCATCATGTCTGGAAAGAAAGTCTGCAAATGCCTTTTCTCTTTTTATCTCAAGTCTTATCAGTATATAGCAGCTCAATCCTATGGCAATGACAGTAAATAAAATCATCAGGACAAGCATTGAATAGAATGCTCTCACATCAGCTATCCACAGCAATATAGCACTAAATACCTCAATCCCGAAAATTATCAATAGCCAAGGGATGTACTGTCTAAGATAATTGAGCTTGTTTTTCATAAATCTTCACCTTTGACCAATTTATAGCCAAGTCCCCTTACTGTTTCTATCTTGTGCGACATCTGAGCATCACTCATAGCCTTTTTGAGTCTTGTCATATTGACCTGTAGAGCATTTTCATCTATGAACTCACTTGTGCCCCACAGTTTTTGACTCAGCTCCTCCTTTGATACTATGTCCCTATCTGATGTCAAGAATGTCTCCAACAGCTTGCCTTGATTTTGGGGCAATACTACTGAACTGCCGTTTACATAGAGGGTATAGGTGTTTTTGTCAAGGAGAAAATTGTCTCTCTCCAACAAATTTGCCCTACCCTCGTACCTCTTGAGTACATTTTCTATACGAGCAAGTAGTTTTTCCCGTCTGAAAGGCTTGGTAAGATACTCGTCTGCTCCTAATTTAAGTGAGTAAATCTCATCACTAAGTTTATCACGGGAAGTCAAAACAAGGATAGGACAAGAACTTTTCGCCTTGACATCTCTGCAAATCTGAAATCCGCTTTCTCCAGGTAAATTCAGATCAAGCAAAATAAGGTCAGTTTCAAAATCCAAGATTTGCCTTGTGGTATTGTTAAACGAAACTATCACATCAACCTTATATCCTGATTTTTCCAACATCAAAGCAAGCTCATCTCTTATCAAAACCTCGTCTTCAACTATCAATATACGTTTCATACGGACACATCCCTTTATCTTTCCTAATCTATTCTTCTCTTTTGGGCTCCATCAATGTCATCAAAAAGCTGTTTCCGCTTTTTTTGACTACATAGATGTAAATAAATTCAAACAGTATAAGCAAGGTAAGAGGAAGCAGGCTAATTATAATTAAACGGCCTATATCCTCCCTCACACTCGAAGGTAAAGTGGCTTTAAATAGCGATAGAACACCGAAAAAGCTGTTTATCACCGCAACAAAAATCGCCAATCCAAAGAAGTTGTTTATCTGTTTTTGTGATGACTTACATATTACATCGTAGGTAGCTCCAAGATACACAAGGGTCTGATACCTCTTGTATGACGTTCTTTGGCTCATAAGGAACAATACCCCGATTATGGTATTAGCCACTACTAAAAATACTATTGACAAATAAATTGTGATATAACTTGCTGATATGATGTGAATCAACTGCCTTCCTATATTTTGTATATAGCTTTCATATTTAAGACTTGTCTTGTCAAGCTCTTGATTGATATCCATAATGACTCTCATCAAGCCTTGTTCTTTTACTTTCTTTACATCCAAGACTCCGTTTACATAATTAAAATCATTTCCCTTTGTCAAAGAATCAAACACTTCGTCATTTACAACAATAGCATAGGAAAGAGTTATTGCACGATCAGTTACTATAGGTAGATACTGCACATCTCCTACAAGTTTTAAGTTCTTATCTGCTACTTTTACCTTGGGATTTGACTTTAATATCTTGTTAATCACATTCTTATCAAGTAAAAAGCCTGCCCCAATATATAAATTTGCTTCATCATTTCCCAGTTTTTCCGGAGGAAGATTTGCCAATTTTCTTATCTTGTTATACCCGCTAAGTGAAATCAGATGACAGCTTTCACGTCCTTTAAAATTACTCAGTAATATCTCAATTTCTCTACTTTTTTCTTCCTTTTCAAGAGCGAAAATCAGCTCTTTAAATAAGAAGGCTTCTTCTCCTGTTTGTCCTAATCTTATATCAAACAAGTCTGTAAAATATGAGTTTAGATTGTTTTCTTTTAATTCAGCTCTTACCGATTCTTTGTTAAACACTTTGTTTTCACTGTAATTGATAAAGGTATAGTCCATTATATGAGGTGTATCCTTTGTAGTCCCCACATATGTGGCAACCCCAACTGAAAACAGACTAAGAGATACAAAAATAAGTAATGAACAAAGTGCTATAATAGTCGAACGATTGATGACTATCTCCTGTATCTGTCTGAAATTAAAGCTATGCAGTCTTTTGGAAGTTCTCATTTTTATAAAGAACTCTAAGATTAGCCTCATTCCGTAAAATATCAGTACAGTGCCTGCTGTTCCAAGTGCAACTGTAATCATCATCTGAGCAAAGTCTTCCCATGCCCATTTTGTAATACCGTAATAGTATGCCTTTGCAAGCATTATTAGCCCTATGAGCAGTGAAAAAATGTAGACAAATTTACTATGTTGTTTTTTTACAGCTATAGGCTTATAGTTTAGCAAGTCACCTATCTCTTTTCTTAGAGTTTTTATAGTTATTATAACTGTAGCAAGTGATTTTACCGTCAAAAATCCTATAACTGTAAATAAAATTGCACTAAAGGATAAAGAAAATCTATGCCCTATAATACCCATGCCTATAACTTTGGATGTAACAAGACTTATCAACTCTGACAACATGATGGCAACGGGAAGACCTATTGCAAGTGCCAACAAGTCATTGCGCATATCTTCAAGATAGAGCATCAAAAACAGTTTTCTTTTTTTCATGCCCAAGGTCATATACATTCCTAATTCATGCTTTCTATTATCCATCTTGATACTGCTTGAAAAGTATACCAAGACAAATAAGATAATCAAGGTAGTAATATATAATACAGGTATTATACTAAGCAGTCTTTGTACAGCATCGCTTTCCATTTTTGACAAAAATATCATGACATCTTGATTTGACACTGATAAGATGATGTAAAAAGCAATGACTGAAATAAGCATTGAAGAAAAATATAGTGCATTGTCTTTTTTATTTCTCCTGCTGTTTGCACCTACAAGCTTAAAAAACATCCCTTTCACCTCCTGAAAGTGTAGACATCAACTTTAATATTCTATGATAAAAGTCCTCTTGGCTCTCAGTTTGAAAATCTCTTCTTATTTCGTGAAATAACTTACCGTCTTGGATGAATA
The DNA here is from genome assembly GCA_963521605.1 of uncultured Peptostreptococcaceae bacterium. Lineage (GTDB taxonomy): Bacteria > Bacillota > Clostridia > Peptostreptococcales > Filifactoraceae > Peptoanaerobacter. The sequence goes on from CAUQVF010000001.1 coordinate 419,709, forward strand.
GTATTCTATTGCAATAACTTGCCGCCTTAATATCATGTGTAACCATAAGAATAGTCGTTTCTTCCTTTTGATTAAGCTCTGAGAGTTTTTGCATTAAGATATTTGCATTTTTTGAGTCCAATGCTCCTGTAGGCTCATCTGCAAATACTATCTGCGGATCCAATATCAATGAACGTGCTGCAGACACCCTCTGCTTTTGACCTCCTGACATCTGAGATGGGAATTTGTCAAGTACATCCTTGATATCCAAATACTCTACAAGCATCATCAATCTTTTCATACTTTCTCTTTCTGAAACATCGTGCAGTGAAAGCGGAAGCAATATATTTTCTCTTCCTGTCAAGTTCTCCAAAAGTTCAAAATTTTGAAATAGATAGCCTATTTTTCTACCTCTGTAATTTGAGAGCTCATCTCCTTTCAGTTTGCTTATATCCTCATCCATCATCTTGATTATACCCTCTGTAGGACTGATGATAGTTGCAAGACAGTTGAGCAGAGTAGTCTTGCCTGAGCCGCTGCTTCCCATTATACCGAGAAACTCTCCTTTTAGCACCTGAAAAGAAATGTTGTCCAATGCCTTTGTTAGATTTGATTCACTTCCATAATATTTTTTAAGTGACTCAACCTTTAGTACTGTTTCCATAATTATAACCCCCTATTCCTATAATACAATATATTGTTTTTATGTATTAATTTACACTTTTATTTTTCTTAAGAAGATTGTACTATAATTTTAACATAAATAACACTTACGGATTATGTAAGTTTTTTTATTTAGAAATTGCTATAATTTCTTGGATATGCTATAATGAATTTGATTTATTTTTAAATTATATTTCATCTTATATCAAAAAATTAAAAATTCAACTTATCAAGTGATGATATTTTTCTTAGCGACAGAATAATATCATTAATTTTTCTTCTAATGCAAGTTGCGCTGATATTATTTCCTACTATTTGTGTATATTTTATTGATAAATTATTGTAGGGCTTTTCTTTACTTATAATAATTTTTAAATTTTCAAAAATATTAACAGTGGATAAACTATCTGCAACATTATTAATTTCTATAAATGAAGAATAATTTATTGGTGAGTTTTATTAATTCATTGATTTTTATACTAATCACCATTTATACTGCCAAGATTATTGTTTTAGCAAATTATTCGTTTTGCAGATTATCAATAATTAATATTACAAGGCTTTTTGATGGGTTTTTAGTATTATTTGAATTTGTATAAGGTGATTTTTTAATGACTTGACTGTATTTCAAAGGAGTGGTGAGAAAGTCATGGTAGACCCGTATCCTAAACTGAACGGAAGTGGGAAAAAATTGAATTATAAAAGTGCATAGAAAATACCGTACATCTTTTTTGTCGGCATTTTTTGTGTGCCGAGAAAAAGGAGGTAACAATGGAAAAAATTCTAAAACTTATTCAAGAGGGCAATAAGGTAGAAGCAAGAAATGAATTGCTCAAATACAATGTTGTAGACATTGCTGAGTTTTTTGATACAATACATGGCAACGACCTTATAATATTATTCCGCATACTACCAAAGGATATTGCGGCAGAAGTATTCTCATATATGAATCCTGACGGACAAAAATACATCGTTGAAATAATGAGCGATAAGGAAATAGAGGGAATGCTCCCAAATATCTTCATGGACGACATCGTGGACTTCATAGAAGAAATGCCTGCAAATGTTGTGAAAAAAGTGCTTAAAAACACAACTCCTGACAGACGAAAGCTGATTAACAGACTTTTAAGCTATCCGGAATTTTCAGCCGGAAGTATAATGACGACAGAGTTTGTAGACTTGAAGAAAGAATTGACGGTAAAGCAGGCAATAGAAAGGATTCGTCATATAGGATTCGACAGAGAAACTATCAATACCATGTATGTCATAGATGACAACAGAAGACTCGAGGGAATAATAGAAATAAGAAAACTGTTGTTGACTAATGAAAGTGCCCTTGTAAGCTCTCTTATGGATGTCAACTATGTATATATAAAAACTATTGACGATCAGGAAGATGTAGCTGCTCTTTTCAAAAAATACGGATATCTGTCAATGCCAGTCGTAGATAACGAACATCGCTTGGTAGGTATAATAACTGTCGATGACATCTTGGAAGTAATCGAAGAGGAAAATGAAGAGGACTTTGCAAAGATGAACGCCCTTGCTCCGTCTGACGAAGAATATCTATCAAGCAGTGTAGTCGACCTTGCAAAAAAAAGGATATACTGGCTCTTATTTTTGATGATATCAGCCACTTTTACAGGAATAATCATAAGACGTTATGAAGAAGTGCTTAACTCGGTGGTTATATTGGCATCCTTTATACCTATGCTGATGGATACAGGCGGAAATGCCGGCTCACAGGCATCTACTCTTATCATAAGAGGGCTTGCTCTTGGAGAATTACAGCTTAGAGATTTTGCAAAGATAATATGGAAAGAATTTCGCATAAGCCTTTTGGTAGGCGTTATACTATCATCTATTAACTTCTTAAGATTGTATTTCTTTGAAAAAATGTCACTAAATGTATCGCTTACAGTTTGTATAAGTATGCTACTGATTGTAATACTTGCAAAAGTCATTGGCGGAGTATTGCCACTACTTGCAAAAAGGCTTAAGATGGACCCTGCTATTATGGCAGGACCGCTTATAACTACAGTAGTAGATACCTTTGCACTTGTAATATATTTCAATATAGCATCACAATTGGTGCTATCATAATAAGGATTTTTAGAGTCGAATTTTACTTCGACTCTTTTTTTATAAAATTTAAATTTCCATGAATAACTTGTAAAATTGATACTAATCACTATTTATAATGTCAAATATTCAAATTTATTTAAAGTATAATTTTTGTTATTTCAAACAATTTATCTTTAATATATTTTTATGACTGTTAATTGCTTTTTAATATGAATTTCTTGCTGTAAATTTTTTAATTTAAAGGAAAACGTAATTTATTATTAAGAAAAGAATTTCAAATACGTATCAGATTGTTGTATAGGCAAGTGAAGCATATAATCTTAAAATTTGATTTTATTAATAATTTGTGATATACTTAATTTAGTCTTTACAAGATAGAAGTATGTATTTCTATTTTATAAGATTATTTATGAAAAGTTTTTTTATTTTATATCATGAGAAAAATAAAGTTCAATTTTTTTCATTGATATAGGCAAATGTTTTTATTTTATTATGAAAGGGAGGCAAGACAAATGAAGAAGTTTAAGTTATTTTTGGCAATACTTTCAACTGTAGTGCTTTTTACAGCGTGCACAGGAGGAGCTAATCCGGAAAACTCAGGAGGAAATGCCGGCAACTCGGCTCAAAGCGAAACTACAGCTAAGGAAGTAGAGGTAACAGAACTAATAAAAGTAGCAGTTCCTGAAGGACTTAAAGCTACAGAATTCCAAGGATTTTGGGCAGTTATGAAAGAAGGTGAACCATGGCGTGCAAGCATCATCGACTATGAGTTTGATCGTTATCCTATAATTGATGAACCTAAGAATTGGGATTCTCTTGTTAAACGTACTAAAGAAATTTACGACGTAAAACCTTTTACACTAAATGGAAAAGAAGGTATTGTCTATAATCAAAGTGATAATGGACAAGCTATTATCATAGTAGCTCCGATAGATGACAAGAACCTTATAACTGTAAATATTATCGCCGATATCAACGATGAAAAAGCTAATACTCCGGAAGCAAGAGAAAAGATGCTTGATAATGAATTAGTTAAGAAATTTTTGGAAAATATAAAATTCTAAATATTTAATATAATTTAAAAATAAAGTAGGAAATTGTCTAAATAACAGGTAATTTCCTACTTTATTTTTATGTATTTGATACTATAATTATATCAAATACTAATTTATTAAATCGTGATCTGATATTAATACTAAAAACTCTTTAAAAAGGCATATAATTTCATTGCAACAAAGTTATTGAAAATCCATATAATTTATACTGTCAGTTTAAAATAGATTCTTGGTCTTATAAACGGCGATTAGTATAAGCAACATTTAAACTGCCAAGATTGTTATTTTAGCAAATGATTTGTTTTGCAGATTATCAATATTCTTACCGTAATAAACCTACACAGCTTTTTGATAGCTTTTTAATATGATGATTAGATTAACGAAATAGCAAAGAGCACAAAAGAACTTAATCTTTATAATCTTAAAACTGTTATTAAACTTAATAAATAGTATGTAAATGTACAATCACCTTCAAAGTCTTAATTTACTTACTTTAAAGGTGATGACTTTTAATTATTTATTATTGAGTATAGATGTTTTATTATCAAACACCTGTTTTCTATACTATCCTAAAAGCTTTGAGCCCATTGTTTAAGCTCGTTATCGTCTACCTTTGGTGAAAATACCTTTCCAACTTTCAGCTCAGCACCTACACAAGAGGCTTGGAGTTCTTTGCTTGCATCTCCTATTTCACTTCCTCCTGATGTTGCTATGGGTATAACTACCTTACCATTAAGCTCGTATTGCTCTAAGAAGCTATTGATTATTGTAGGAGCAATGTACCACCATATTGGAAAGCCTACAAAAATCTTATCATATTCTTCCATATTTTCAACCTTGTTTGCTATTTGAGGGCGGAATTTTCTATCATTCATCTCTATGGAGCTACGACTTTTCTTATTTGTCCAATCTAAGTCTGCCGGTCTGTACTTTTCTACAGGTTTGATTTCATGTAAGTCTGCATTTATTAGGTCTGCCAGCTTTTTTGCCAATTTTTCAGTGTTTCCTGATGTAGAAAAATATGCCACTAATGTCTTAACCATTAAAGTTTACCTCCAAATACCGGAAAGAATCCATGCTCTCCGTAATTTTTTATCTTTTCAATATTCATTAACTCTTCCATATCTTCTTTACTTATTTCAAAATCCACATCCGCATTACTTTTCATATGTTCAGGGTTTTCCGTTTTTGGAAGTACTATCATTCCAAGCTGAATGTCATAACGAATACAAAGTTGCGGTATACTAACATTGTATTTTTTTGCCATTTCTGCTATTATTTCATTTTTCATAGCTTCCCCATGTGCTATTGGAGAGTAAGCTTCCATTACTATGCCATTTTCCTGACAATATTTAATAAGCGACATTGGTGTGTTGGAGATATGACAAAGCACCTGATTTACCATAGGTTTTATCTCTGCAGTCTCAAGCAGGGATTCAATATCTCCTTGAAGAAAATTCGATACCCCTATAGCTTTTATTTTTCCTGCTTTATACGCATCTTCCAGTGCCTTCCATGCCTGTCTATTGCCTTCTACATAGCGATTGTCAGATTGATTTACTTCCATCCAAGGCTGAGGAGAGTGTATTATCATCATATCAAGGTAGTCAATATTCATTATTTTAAGTGTATTTTCTATGCCCTTAGTTGCCTGTTCGTAAGTCTTATGCTCAGCTGCTACCTTTGAAGCTACAAACATCTGGCTTCGCTCTACACCGCAAGTTCTTATTCCCTCACCTACTCCACGTTCATTCCCATAAGCCTGAGCTGTATCTATATGACGATATCCAATTTTTACCGCCTGTCTTACAGCATCGCTTACAAAGTCGTCATCTATAAGCCAAGTCCCAAGTGCAAGAACGGGAACATCAATGCCATTTGACAATCTTATCGTCTTATCATACATTTTAAAAACCTCCTTGTCTTTTGAAATTTTTTCAAAATATTTATATAACACCAGCTTTAAACAGTATATAGTAACTTTTATTATTTCCGTTATTCTAAAATTTCAAACCTTTATTGACAAATATTTATACTGACTATAGACATTTAATATATTTCAAGTATTAATCTCATCCCATTCTTCAAGTGCTTTGCTTTTTAATATCCAAATATAGAATATAAAAGGAAAGAGAGAAAATATAAAAGTAAATAGTATTACCTTTCCAGAAGGAATAATTTCTCCAATTAAAGGTCTTAATATCATAAATCTAAAAATAAGGTTGAAGAGAAGAAAGAGCATAAATATTAAAACAATAATTAATGCAATGAGTACTATCCACCATGAAGCACCTAAAAGCCAATTTAACAGTACTGGTTTAGATTTTCGTAAAGAGAGCATTATATCTGCATAAGCTGCCATGGCAACCATCCCTGAATATATCAAAAAAGCATGTAATATTTTAGGAATTATATGCTTTACAACTACTGATATCAAAGAAGAAACAACATATTTTACCTTATGTTTGAACCCGTATTCATTCCCAATGCTCAACATACATATAATATCGCCAATAATAGGAATAAAACCTAAATAACTGTTTTCAAGTTTTTTATAGGCAAAGCCTCTTAATACATAACATATTATAGAGAAAATAATAAAAATTAAATCTTTTATTTGAACATATCTTCCCAAAATATGCACATTATCAAATAAAAACATCATATGAAATCCCCTTTTATCAATTTTCTATTGTATTATTTTCACGATTCTAAACCCTTTACCAAGAAACATGTTATTTCAATATAAGCTTTATTCAATCATTTCATCTAATTTAATCAGTGATTTAACTCTTAATATCCATATATAAAATACTAAAGGTATTAAAGTAGACCAAAATATTATTGAGCCTTGTTTTTTAACATCAACATTGAGTTGAATAAGAGGTTTTATAATTTTATTTCTATAATATATATTTAGCCCTATTGACACTATACTTATTATAATAAAAACAAACAATACAAATATAATAATATTTATCTGTTCTAATGATAAATTAGAATAAGAATGATTTTGAACATCTTCACTAGGCTTAAAAAAACTTATAATTCCCATGAAAAAATATACTGCTAAAAATCCTATCAGTAGCCTTATTACAATAGTAAAAAATGATAAAGATATCTTTGATAAGACCCCAAATATCGTATATCTTGATGTATAACTGTTATTAAATTTTAAGCCAATTCTTCTCATGCATACTATATCACCAAAAACAGGTATAAGTCCAAAATATGTATTTAACAATTTCTTATAAGCAAAAACTCTTACTACATAACTAATAAAAGCAAGACACATAAAGAAAGCGTCTACACGAAAAAACTCAATTCCTCCTGATGCTACCAATAACAATATTAAATCATCCATTTTAAACCCCTCTTTGAAAATAAAATAGCTGGCGTGAAAAATTTTGAACTTATACTAAATTTTATTAGGATAATCAATAGTTTTACTTTTTAATACCATCTTTCATTATCAAAATATCAATATACTATTAGAAATCAGTATATACCAATCTATCCACTAATTAATACTAAAATCTAATAGAATAAATGAATTATTTTATAAAAATTGATACACTAAAAATCTATTAACAAAAGATATACTAAAGAGTATCATTAGGATAAAATCTATAGTATAAATAGAGTTTAGTATAAGTAAAATAAAAATAATAATTTTGTATAATTTCAGATAATTGAACTTATGTTAATTATAGCACTGATATTAATTTTTCACAATCAAGGAAAGTGTTTTTATAAAATTTTTTTCTTATTTCTTAAAAATAAAAAATAGTCTTTGATAATGCTAAGATTTCTTATCTTGCACCATCAAAGACTATTTAAAAACATTAGTGATATATCAACAAATTCTTTTTATTCCTCTTCTTCACCCTCGAAATAGTCAGTGTATTCCTGAAGAACTTTGTTCATCTTTTCATCTATCTGCTTTTTGTTAAGACCTGTCAATATCTCCAAGCCCTCATCAACAGTAGATACTGCATAGATGTGGAAAAGTCCCTTTTCACACGCATCTATGACCTCCTGTTTGAGTATTAGATTTTGTACATTGAGCTTAGGTATTATTACACCCTGCTTTGAGTTCAATCCATTGGCAGTACATATATCGAAGAAGCCTTCTATTTTCTCATTTACTCCGCCTATAGGTTGTATCTCACCCTTTTGACTGACAGAGCCTGTCACTGCGATATATTGTTTTATAGGGAGATCCGCTATGGATGAAAAAAGCAGATATAGTTCTGTAGATGAAGCACTGTCTCCATCTATATATCCGTAATTTTGCTCAAATGTTATAGAACTTGTGAAAGATAGTGACTTATCCTTACCGTATCTCTCACCAAGGTATCCTGAAAGTATCATTATACCCTTGTCATGTGAGGCACCGGTATTTTTTACTTCCCTTTCTATATTGATTATTCCCTCTTTGCCTATATAAGTCGATGCAGTTATCTTGGAAGGGCTACCAAAGGAATACTCTCCCTCTGATATTACTACAAGACCGTTTATCTGTCCTACCTTTTCTCCCTCAATATCAATGAGCAAGGTGCCGTCTTTGTACATTTCATATAGTTTTTCCTGATATCTGTTATTTCTGAACTTTTTAAATTCCAAAGCCTTTAGTATATCTTTTTGGCTTATATTTTTATTTTTTGACTCAGAAAGATAGTTAGCCTCGTATACCAATTCCATTATCTTGTTGTATCTTGATGAAAGCTTATTCTTATCTTCAGCCAATCTATTGGAATATCTTATCATCTCAAATACAGCATCCCTCGTGAGAGGCTTTATATCCTTTTTATCGCAATGAGTCTTAAGCGAACGGGCAAACTTCTCCTGATTTGCCTTAGTGTTGTCCATTTCTATGTCAAATTCAGACAATATCTTAAATAATTTTTGGAAATCCTCATCAAAATCGTACAACAACTCGTAGGTTTCATAGTCACCTATGAATATTACCTTGACATCTATCTCCATCTTTTCAGGCTTTAGTGAAGTGGTAAGGATGTAATTATTGTACTCTGAAAGCGAATCTATAGTTGCTGTCCTTGTTTTTAGCGTCCTTTTTATACAGTCCCAAGAATACGGATTTTTGAGCAGGTCGTTTATATTTATCACTAAGAATCCGCCGTTTGCCTTTTGGAGCGCTCCTGCTTTTATATCCAAAAAGCTAGTGATAAATGAGCCCTGTCTATTTTTATATTCCAAATAACCGTTGAGATTGTAATATGTCGGATTAGTCTCTTCTATTACCGGCAATGTGTCTTTTTGAGAATTATCTATGAATAGGTTGACCTTGTATCTGTCAAAAAATGCCTTATTGACCTTCATTGCAGTGAAAATCACCTTATTTTTTGAGTTTACCTGTTTGAACTTATCAAGATTTTTGATTATATCTTCCTTCATATCAAAAAGGTAAGAAAGAATCTTCTCGTCTTTGCAATCTCCAAAATATCTCTTAAAGATAATTTCAAGCGTATTAAGAGCAAGTTTTTTGTCATAGTTTTCAATCAGTAAGTTATATTCTTCCTCAGCTTTTCTCATCTCGTCCATAGCCTTAGTAAGCTCTTTGTGTAGCTTATTGGAAGCAGTTTTGAATTTTACGAAATCTTCATCTGTAAAATTTTCTATGTCTTCTTCTGTAGGTATGGAATAGTCTTTGTTAAGTGGCATACTGACAAGACCGTCTTCACCTACGTGAAAGATTACACGTTTTTTCATGGCTTTTTCGTTAAGTCTGTCAATTATGCCTTCCACCTTGTTTTCATAGTCAATGGAAAACTTCATAGACTCATTTGCATATTTTACCGTTGTAAAATCTTTTATAAGATTTTTTCTTACTGCCTTGTGCATTTCTTCCATATCTTTTTGGAATTCCTTGCCCTTGCCCGCAGGAAAGGAAATACTTATAGGCGAGTATTCATCCTTGAAATTGTATACATAAACATAATCTTTGAGCTTATTCTTGTCAAAGTTCTCTTTAGCGTAGCTTTGAGTTACCTTTTTGATATAACTGTTTCTGCCTGTACCTGTATAGCCACATACATAGATATTATATCCTTTTATCTTCATATTCACGCCGAAATTGATGGCTTGAGTGGCTCTTTCCTGTCCCAAAATTTCTTCAAAAGGCTTGAGATCCTTTGTAGTTTTAAATTCAAGATTACTTATTTTTATTTTTGAAGTCATCTGTTCAGGACTTATTTCATATTTTTCTATATTCTTAGTCATTTATTCCCCTTTTCTCATCCTTGCTTTTCCTTGAGCAATAATATTAATAAGTCAAACATCATAATACTCATCTTCTTGCCCAAAGTTTTTGAGCAAATGTTCGCTCACTCTTCTTATAATATCATAGGAAAAACCTCTGTAGCTGAGGGCTGACATAAGTTTGTTTCTGACCTTGTACTTATCGTCATCTCTTATAGTTCTCAGCTTTTTTTGAGCAAAATACATCGCATTTTCAAACTCTTCATCGTCTCCTATATCTTTTACGGAGTCTCCTATAACATCCGAGCTGATGCCTTTTTGTCTTAGTTTTGACATCATTGCCCTTTTTGAATATCTTTTCTTGCTGTATTTGCCTTCTACCAAGGTCTTAGCTATATTTTCCTCATCTATGAAGTCGTATTTATCCACAAAAGTCATGGCATAGTCTATAGCCTCAGTTGAAAACTTCGACTGTTTCAGCTTTAATATCAGCTCTTTTTTAGTCTTGTTTGCCATGCTTAGAGTCTTTAATGCCTTTTGTTTGGCAAGTTTTTTTTCATTTTCTGACATCATCTCTTCAAACTCGTTCTCATCCATTTCCTTTTTTGACAAAAGTTTATAACTGTATAGAGTTTCAAGATGTACTTCTACCTTTTCATCCTTGTAGTCTTTGATATATAAATTGAAATTGCCGTTGAGTTTTTTTGTAATTTTTAATATCTTATACATTTTTCTCGCAATCTTGTAATACAAATATAAACTTACTTGTTTTCGCCCTTTTCCCTTGCTATTATCCTTATTACAGTACCGTCAAAGCCAAAGTTTTCCCTTATCTTGTTTTCAAGGTATCTCTTATATGAAAAGTGAAATAATTCTTTGTCATTAATGAAGATTACAAATGTTGGAGGTTGTACTCCTGCCTGAGTGGCATAGTATATCTTAAGTCTCTTGCCCTTGTCTGACGGCGGTTGATTGTGAAGTACAGCATCCCCTATAACATCGTTGAGTACGCCTGTTGACAGTCTCTTTTTCGACTGTTCAAGCACATAATCAATCTGAGTTATTATGTTATTAAGTCTTTTACCTGTCATTGCCGATACAAATTCTATCTTGGCATACTGCATATAGGCGAGGGCATTTCTCACATCTGCTGTATAATCTCTCATGGTATTTGTGCTTTTGTCTATCAAATCCCACTTATTTATGACTATGATTACAGGTTTGCCTGCCTCATGTGCCAGACCTGCAATCTTGGTATCCTGTTCAGATACCATTTCAGTAGCATCTATGACCATAAGCACTACGTCGCATCTTTCTATTGCAGTGTATGACCTTAGCACTGAATACTTTTCTATATTGTCAAATATCTTATTTTTCTTTCTTATGCCTGCTGTGTCAATAAATGTGTAGCTTTTGCCGTCTATTTCGCATTTTTCATCTATTGCATCCCTTGTAGTACCTGCTATAGGTGAAACTATAGTCCTTTCTTCTCCTATGATGGCATTTAGTATTGATGACTTACCTGCATTTGGTCTACCAACTATAGCTACCTTGATAGAGTCGTCTTCTTCAATTTCAAGCTCATCTTTTGGGAAAAGCCCTACCACTTCATCAAGTAAGTCTCCTATTCCAAGTCCCTGTGACGCTGATACTGCATAAATATCATCAAATCCAAGCTGATAAAAGTCATAATAATCATCAGGCAATTTTGAACCGTCAACCTTATTTACAACCAATATAACAGGTTTTTTCGACTTTCTAAGCATGGTTCCCACTTCAAAATCCTGTGGATGAAGTCCATTTTTACCGTCAAGTACAAACATTATGACGTCCGACATATCAATAGCTACCTGAGCCTGCTTCCTCATCATAGCAGGTATCATCTCCTCGGTATCCGTCTCTATACCGCCTGTATCAATTAATGTGAAAGTATAAGTCAACCAGTTGACATCTGCGAAAATCCTGTCTCTTGTAACTCCGGGAGTATCTTCCACTATTGAGATTTTTTCGCCCACCAATCTGTTAAAAAGAGTCGATTTCCCCACATTAGGTCTGCCTACTATCGCAACAGTTTTTTTCATAAGTTTGCCCCCTTTTTATTTTAAAATACTTAATTATTATTTTTGATTTTTTAATTTCAATTATTTTTCCATTAATCAAATGAATATTCCTATAATCATATAAAGATATGACTAAAACATTAATATTATATAATTTACAGTAAAAAATATCAACTGTTAATATTATTATAAAATATATCTGCAAAAATGTAAAACCCCCCTTATTTTTTGAAAAAGGGGGATTATCTACTTTTTTATTTTATATTAGATATTTGCCAATACTTCTTCAGCCTTTGACAGCGCTTCTTGTATCTTTGAAACATCTTTTCCGCCTGCCATAGCCATATTCGGCTTTCCGCCGCCATTACCGCCTGTTACCATAGCAACTTCTTTTACTATCTTTCCTGCATTGTATTTCGGTATAAGATTTTTAGCGACCATGCAAAGGAATGTCAGTTTTTGATTTTCAGTATTTACATTTGAAAATACTACTACCGAATTTTCCACTTTGTCTATTATATTTTGTGCAAAATCTCTCAATATGTCGTCTTCCATATCTTCAAAAGATGAGATAACTAAGTTTGCATCCTTGATTTTCTTCGCAGATTTTATTACAGAGTCTATATCAGTCTTTGCTCCGGCACTTTGTACTTCTTTAATCTTCTTTTGCAGATTTTTATTTTCAGCCATAAGGTCTGAGGCTCTCTTTTGCAAATTGTCTTGAGAAGTCTTTAATGTAGAAGACACATTTTCAATGAGTTCTTGTTTTTCAACTATAAAGTTGTATACGCTATATCCTGTAATAGCTTCTATTCTTCTTACTCCAGATGCTACTCCACCTTCTGATACTATCTTGAACATACCTATATCATTGGAATTCTTAACGTGAGTACCGCCGCAGAACTCTTTTGAAAAGTCGCCAATGCTGAGCACTCTTACAGTTTCTCCATACTTTTCGTCAAATAGTGACATAGCACCTGTTTTCTTGGCATCTTCAATATCCATTACCTGAGTTTGCACATCTATAGCATTGTAAATCTGTTCATTTACAAGCTGTTCCACCTTCATGAGCTCTTCCTTACTCACTTGTGCGAAGTGATTAAAGTCAAATCTAAGTCTATCCGGTGATACCAATGAACCTGCCTGTTGTATATGATCACCAAGTACGACCTTAAGAGCCTTGTGGAGCAAGTGAGTAGCTGTGTGATTTCTCATAGTGGCAAATCTATTTTTCGCATCAACGAAAAGTTCAAGCTTATCACCTTTTTTAAGCTCTCCCTTGCTTATTTTACAATGGTGTAAGAAGAGACCGTTAGTTGATTTGGTAACATTGTTTACTTGTATTTCCACATTTGAATTTTTAATAAGACCTGTATCTCCTACCTGACCGCCTGATTCCGCATAAAAAGGAGTCCTATCAAAAATCAATATGACTTCTTGACCTTGAGCCGCCTTGTCAGATAGCTTGCCATCAATTATTATATCAGCAATTAGAGCTGTATCTTCAAGTTTTTCATATCCGATAAATTCTGAATTTGTTAAAGACAAATCAAGACTTGATATCTCATCTTTCCAGCCTATGTCAGAGCCTTTTGCTCTTGCGTTTCTCGCCCTTTGTCTTTGCATTTCCATTTGATTCTCAAATTCCTCTATATCTACTGAGCAATTTTTCTCTTCTGCTATTTCAAGAGTAAGTTCAAGTGGAAAACCGTAAGTGTCATATAATTTAAATGCGTCTTGTCCATTTATCTTAGAGTTATTGGCTTTTTGTGCATCTGTTATATATTGATTTAATATGTTCATTCCTGTTTCGATAGTTTCGCCGAATTTTTCTTCTTCTATCTTTAGTACCTTGTTTATATAATCTCTATTTTGTCCAAGCTCTTCATAGCCGTCTTGATATACATCTATAACTACATTTGCAAGAGTTTCAATGAATTTTTGTTCAATACCGAGCAGTTTAGCATGACGCATGGCTCTTCTTGCCAATCTCCTAAGCACATATCCTCTACCTTCATTTGACGGTACTATACCGTCACTTACCATGAAAGTGATGGCTCTGATGTGGTCAGTGATTATTCTTATGGATACGTCAGTTTTTTCGTCTTGTTGATATTTTTTACCTGAAATCTCACATACCTTGTCTCTTATATTTTTCATTGTGTCTATATCAAATATAGAGTCAACACCTTGCATTATACAAGCCATTCTCTCCAAGCCCATTCCTGTATCTATGTTAGGATGTTCCAATTTCTTGTAACTTCCGTCAACTTGCTTGTCAAATTGAGTAAATACAAGGTTCCAAAACTCTAAGAATCTATCGCAGTCACAACCGGGCTTGCAGTCTTTATGACCGCAACCAAATTCTTCTCCCCTGTCTATATATATCTCAGAACAAGGTCCACAAGGTCCTTGACCGTTACCTATCTCCCAAAAGTTATCCTCTTTTCCAAGTTTGACTATTCTATCAGAATTAACTCCTACCTTGTCTTTCCATATTCCAAGAGCCTCATCGTCTTCTTCATATACAGTAACCCAGAGTTTTTCTTCGTCCATCTTAAGTACCTTGGTTACAAACTCCCAAGCAAAGGCTGTAGCCTCATTTTTGAAATAATCTCCGAATGAAAAATTGCCGAGCATCTCAAAAAAAGTAGCATGTCTTGCAGTTTTACCTATATTTTCTATATCTCCCGTTCTAACGCATTTTTGACATGTTGCCATTCTTTTTGCAGGAGGAGTTTCTATTCCCAAAAAGTAATTTTTAAGCGGTGCCATACCTGCGTTTATAAGAAGTAGACTCTTGTCGTTTTTTGGAACGAGTGAAAAACTGTTTTTCACATAATGTTCCTTTGATTCAAAAAAATCTAAAAATGATTTTCTGATGTCATTTGCTTTCATAAATTCCATAATTTCTTCCCTTTCAATAGATATATTATTGTATTAAAAAATCCCTAATGCAGTCTAATCAGCATTAGGGACGAATTATCGTGGTACCACCCTTGTTTTGTATATCGCATATAATATTATAACGACATAGTCTCAACGATTATAACGTAATCAACGCCAAGCTTTATTGGAACTTGGAGATACAAGGTAGCCTTCAGTCAAAGTTAAATAGGAATTTACACCAACCATTCCCTCTCTTAAAAATACATATGACCTACTCGTCTTGCAATATCTTTGATATTAATTTTTGATATAAATATTATATTGTAAGTTAATAAAACTTTTTTATATAATATAAATTTAATTTATCATCATTTTCTAAAAAACAAAGCTCAATAATTATATTACACAATATTATAAATTTCAACTGTTTTTTTGATATAGTCTATTTTTTCTAATATTTTTATATTAGAGCAGAACTTTCAAAGTACTATTAAAATCAAACTAACTTTTTCTATAACTATGATATGAAATCACAATTGATGCATTAGTATGGTACTTTTTAAACGCAAATTTAGGCATCTTGCCGTTAATGGTTATATATTCAACCATATCAGGTCTTTTCATTATGCCTAAAGTCAAGTCATTGAGTGGAACAGTTTTTATATTTGTAAATCCTACACTTTTTAATATGGATTCAACAAACAAATAGCTTTTTGTATTATATTCCTTTAAAGAATGTGGAAATCTAATCTTATCTCCAAAATCTGATTCATCTCTATCTCGATTAATAAACCATACACATGGAATGGCAAGAATTAAAAAACCGCTTATAGTTTTATAAGCTTCATTATCTTTGTCACTATCACTTATTGATAGAAAAATCATGGCCAATATTGCTAATATAGCCATAATCTTTATCTTAGTCTTCTTTTTCTTTTCATTGTCAATACGATTTTTCTCTATGATTTCCAACTTCTTCATTTCAACTATACGTTCAGTTTCAGCCTTTTTTACTCCGGCGTCATCTACATGTCTTATAATATATTCATTTTCATTTGTAATTAAAATCTTCGCTCCGCAATAAGAGCAAAAAATCTGCTCTCTCCCATTTTCAATCTGTAAAGCTGCTCCACACTCAGGACATTTAACAGATGTAAGTTTTACAGCCATAGTATTACCCTCATAACTTTTTTAAAAATTTTTATCTTTATTTCAAAGTGCTTTTATTAACTATACTTCAATTAATTATATCATTTCAAAAATGAAAAATCAACGGCTAAACAGTCAAAATTAGTTAGCATAAAATAACCATAAATACTTTAAAATAGGATTTTTATAGGATAAATTTTATACTACTATCCATAGTATTAATAAAAATTTTTTTTAATATTGTATCAATACAGTTTGATAAAGAATGTATAAAAGTGAATTTTTTCATAGTTATATTAACTATTAGTATTAGTATAAATTATAATGTCATTTACAACTATATTGAAAATTAAATATACAGCTATTAATAAATATTAGGACTTTATACTTTAAAAGTAAAGTCCTCTTTTATATTTTACTTGACTTTTTATAAAAACAGAATTATAATTAACCAAAAGGTTAAATGATGGAAGTGATTATAAAATGTCTCTGCAAAATACCATGAAAGCACTTGCTGACCCTACAAGAAGAACTATATTAAATCTGCTGAAAAAAGGAAGATTGTCTGCCGGAGAAATAGCAGAAAATTTTGACATGAGCTTACCAGCTATTTCAAAACATCTGGCGATATTAAAAGACGCAGATTTGATAAGGGATGAGCGTGAAGGAAAGTATATTATTTATGAGTTAAATGCCTCTGTACTTGATGAGGCATTGCTTTGGATTAAAGATTTAAGAGGTGATTGATATGAAAAAATTGTATCTTATCTTATATTCATTAACATTTTTATTTATCTTAGGTACTGCCTTATTTTTGTTATTTATGCCGGATACTGTTCCACTTAACTATAATTTTGCCGGTAACATAGATAGAATGGGAAGCAAATATGAATTTCTTCTCATGCCTATCATAGCACTACCGATGATATCAGCATTTATATTGATTGCAAAAAGAGAAAGTAAGAAAAATGGAAAAAATAATGAAAAATACTTGCTTTTAATGAGCATTTACACAATAGTTTTCTTTGCTTGTTTAGGTTTTTACTTTCAGTACAAGGCTTTAACTTATTCTTCACAAGAGTCAGTTTCTGTCGATCCCTTCAAATTTATAAGTATATGTATCGGTATTTTTAACGTAGTTTCAGGAAATATAATGCCGAAACTAAGGAGAAACTCTCTTATCGGTCTAAGAACAAAATGGAGTATGGTAAATGACGTGGTATGGCAAAAAACTCAACGATTCTTGGGTATATCATCTGTTGCCCTCGGTCTTATTCTTATTGTTGCGTCTATATTTCTATCTGGAATATAGAATTTGCTTTTAATGTTAATTTTGACAGCTATATGGGTAGTTGTATGCTTGAAAATCTCTTATAAGTATTATAAAGAGTATAATGAAGATAATAATATAAATTCTGATAGCGAAAATATCTAAAATTGCTTGTTATAAATCTTTTATACTAAAAATTTAATATAATTATGGTCATTCTTATTTCTTGACTGTTAATCTTTATTATTGAAAACCCATATAATGTATAATATAGATTTAAATTTGATACTTGCTATTATAAATGGTGATTAGTATAACTTTGTCCTTAAACAACATGAATTGAATAGTATATTTGTATTCATATAAAAAGAGAAGTAGATTTCCTACTTCTCTTCTTTAACTTTATATTACTTTAACTTATATGCCTTTTTCAACCATTATCTTTTTGTTTAAAAGCTGTAGAGTTAAGACATTGAACTTGTTTAAGTCGTTCATGATAAATATATCGGATATTTCATCTTCAATATATTTTTGTATCACCCTTCTAAGAGGTCTGGCTCCATATTTTTCGTCATAGCCCTTTTCAACGATGAAGTCTTTTACTTCATCAGTTATCTTGATGCTAATTCCCTTGTCTTTTACTACTTCTTGGAGTTGACTTATCATTATATCTACTATTTTTCTTAGGTTATCCTTTGAAAGTCTGTTAAATACTACTATTTCATCAATTCTATTTAAAAACTCAGGTTTGAAGTTTTCTTTCATAGCATCATGGACTCTTTGTTCTTCTCTTTGGTACTCTTCTTCCTGAGCGCCAAAGCCCAAAGATTGATTTTTAAATGTTGTACCTATATTTGATGTCATGACTATAACAGTGTTTTCAAAGTGGACTACTCCGCCTTGAGAATCTGTAAGTCTACCTTCATCCAATATCTGCAATAGCATATTAAATACATCAGGATGTGCCTTTTCTATCTCATCAAAAAGTATGATACTGTACGGTTTTCTCTTTACTCTGTCTGTCAACTGACCGCCTTCATCAAAGCCGACATATCCCGGAGGAGCTCCTACAAGCTTAGATACGGAATGTTTCTCCATATATTCACTCATGTCCACTCTTATTATCATATCTTCAGAACCGAACATATCCTTAGCCAGTGATTTTACCAACTGTGTCTTTCCAACTCCGGTAGGCCCTACAAAGATAAATGAGCTTGGTTTTTTTACTGCTGATATTCCTGCTCTGTTTCTTCTTATTGCCTTTGCAATTACTTCTATAGCTCTATCTTGTCCTACAACAGTTTCTTTAAGTCTCTTTTCCAAATCCATCAGTTTTTGAGTTTCCTCAACACTGATTTCTTTTACCGGTATCTTTGTCCACTGCTCTATTACATCAGCTACATCTTGCACAGTTACTTTCAAATACTCATTTTCTTGAAGATTTTTAAGTTCTTCTTCAAGATTGAGTTCCTTTGTCTTGTACATTGCAGCCTTTTCATAGTCGTTGTTTTCTGTTGCTGTTTCCTGATTTTTCTTAAGTGTCTCTATGCTGTCTTTGATTGACTGTATTTCATATATAGCCTTATTAGACAGATTAGCTTTAGAGCCTACCTCATCTATTATATCTATAGCCTTATCAGGCAAATATCTGTCTGTTATATATCTGCTTGAAAGTTTTACCGCAGCCTCTATCACTTCGTCAGAAAGCAATATCTTATGGTAATTTTCATAGTAATCTTTAAGACCTTTTACTATGTCTATAGACTCCTGTATTGTTGGTTCTTCCACCAATACACTCTGCAATCTTCTCTCAAGAGCCTTGTCTTTTTCAATATGCTTTTTGTATTCATTGATTGTAGTTGCACCTATTATCTGGATATCACCTTTTGCAAGAGCAGGTTTTAAGATATTTGCGGCATCCATAGTGCCTTGAGAATCTCCTGCTCCCATAATAGAGTGTATCTCATCTATAACAAGTATTACATTGCCGGCTTTTCTCGCTTCTTCGATGATGTTTTTCATCCTTGTTTCAAATTGTCCTCTAAATTGCGTTCCGGCAACTATTGAAGACATATCAAGCTGCATTATCTCATAATCAAGAAGCTTTTGAGGTACTTCAGCCTTTACTATCTTATATGCCAAGCCTTCAGCTATAGCTGTTTTACCTACACCAGGCTCTCCTATAAGCACAGGGTTGTTTTTCGTTCTTCTGTTTAATATCTGTATTACCCTGTCTATTTCCTTTTGTCTACCTATAACAGGATCTATTTGATTATCTCTTGCACGTTGTGTAAGATTGATGCTGAACTTTTCAATATTTTTCAAATTTTTCTTTTTAGAATTTGATTTCTCACTATTTTTTCTTTCAGCAGTATCTTCTTGGAATGAGTTGTTTGAAAAAACATCGTCTCCTTCACCGAACATATTCGGCATCGAAGATACGTTAATCTCAAAAAATCCGTTCTTTCCTCCAAACATCTTTTTGAGTTCATTTTCAAAAGAAGCAATATCTATCAAATCATCATCTTCATTATCTTTGACAACTTGTACATCATCATTTTTTATCACGCTTACATCTGCATCGGGATTCTCCGACTTTGCATGATTATCTTCATTATCCTTTTTATTCTCGTCTTTAGCTGTGCTTTCTTGAGACATATTGAATTTATTGTCGAACAAATTATCTGAAAAGTCTATCTCAGCATTTTTTTGTTCATCATTTTTTTGCTGAGTATCCTTATCATTGTCCTTGTTTTCTTCCTTATCTTGAGGATAGTTATTGTTTTGGTTCATAATTATATCCCCCATTTTCTTCATCATTGACTTAAACTCGTTGGATGATGAAATCTTTCCAAGTATCTCATTTACCTTAAGTGAGTCCATATCCCCAAACTGTTCTTCCATAGTTTGGCTTATCTCATTCATCTGTTCAGTTATATCGTCAACATTATCTATATCTATGCCTGCATTATTCAAAATATTGTCTATTCCCGGTATATTAAGTTTTTTAGCACAACTGAGACATAAACCTCTGAGCTTAGTCCTATCATTTAAATCTTGTATGAAAAGGACAGCTGCATTTTCTTTACATTCACTACATTTTCTCACAACTATTCTCCTTTTTTTGCTAAAAACAATGTTACCTTTCTTAGTATACCCATTTTTCAGTTTTTATATTGCATTTTTCATCAATTTTCTTATATCTTCTACATCTTTTTTCATCTGATTTATAAGTTCATCTAAGTTTTTAAATTTTTCTTCTTTTCTTATAAATTTTTTTAAATATATCTTTATTTTCTTTCCGTAAATATCTTCGTTAAAATCAAATATAAATGCTTCCAAACCGAGATAATTATTATCTACTGTAGGCTTATCACCTATATTTATAGCACAGTTGTATTTCTTACCGTCTATCTCGCATACAGCATAATATACCCCAAATTTAGGTAATACTAAAGATGAATTAAGCATTATATTTGCTGTTGGAAATCCAAGCTTTACACCTAATCCGTTGCCGTGCACTACTTCTCCGCTAAAGCAATAGTCTCTACCTAAAAATTTGGTCAAATTTTCATCTACAACTCCACTTGCTATTAAGTTTCTGATGTGTGAGCTTGTCACTCTTATATTATCTATTTGAACCTGTGATAATGAATAAAAATCAACATTGCATATCTTACAAACTTTTTCAATACCATGAATATCCAGTCTGTCACTACCAAGCTTTGCATCATCTCCAAGTAGCAAATATTTCACATTTAATTTATCTACCAATATTTTAGATATGAAGTCGTAGACATTGGTATTTTTAATCTCGTTGCAAAACTCTATAATAAAAAGCTCGTCTATTCCGCTTTTTTTAAAAAGTTCAATCTTTTCTTCTATATCACAAAGATATTTTACCTTATTATTTGATAAATTTGCCGTGTTAAACCTAAAGGTCAAGGCGCAAGAAACGTAGCCCTTATTTTTTGCTGTTTCTATGGTCTTTTTTATAAGTGGCATATGACCGTTGTGCAATCCGTCAAAGTCTCCTATTGTTATCGACCTTTTATATTTTTTTTCAACTTCAAAATTTTCATAAATCTTCATTATTTTTACCATTTTAAACTAAGACTGATAGCAATCAAAATCTAGCCTATCTTTAAAAATCACATCAGTTTTGACTTAGCTACTGTTCACTTGAAAAATTAATCTATAATTCTTATATCATAAGCATATTTTTGAGTTTATCATCTACAAAATTTCCTATGGATATCAGATTTTCATCTTCATCATATATTTTATAGATATTTTTTTCACTTTCCGTAAAATTTTTTATATATTCCTTTGTGACTCTAAGTCCGTTTTTATATCTCTTTAATTGATACTCATCTAATACAATGTTTCTCGAACCTTTTATCTCTATTTTATCTATTGGCAGTATATCTTTTTCCCCTATATCTTCTATAGGGACACTGTCATCTATAATAAATTGACCTGATTTAGTGCGTATAAGTACATTCATATATGCTATAGCACCAAGTTTTTCAGCTATATCTTCCACCACACTGCGTATATAGGTTCCCTTAGAGCAATCTATATCAAAAGTCAAGCTGTTATTCTCATACTTCAATATCTTGAACTGATTAATAACTACTGTTCTAATAGGTATGCTGTCAATAGTCTGTCCTTTTCTTGCAATATCGTATAGTTTTCTTCCATTTACCTTTATTGCGCTGTACATAGATGGTGTTTGCTCCATCACGCCCATATATTTTTCACATACAGACCTTAACTCATCATAGTCTATATTTTTGTCTAAGTTGTCTATTACTTGACCATATGTGTCAGAGGTATCCGTTTTTTTCCCGAAGCTCATCATACATCTGTAGGATTTATCCTTGTCTGTCAACATCTGAGACAGTTTTGTAGCCTTACCTATTACTATTGGCAAGACTCCCGATACATTTTGATCTAATGTACCGGTATGACCCACCTTTTGGATGTTAAATTTCTTTCTTATCTTATACACCACATCATGTGAAGTCATACCGCTGGGTTTAATTACATTTATTATACCGTTTAATTGCTCATTCATTATAATTTACTCTTTTTATACTCTTACATAAACTCTTTGATTTTGTTAAGAACTTCGACTCTTGCCTTATCCAGATTAGTATTTTCCATTGTAAATCCTGCAGCTCTTTCGTGTCCTCCACCTGAAAAGCATTGTGCAATCTTTGCCACATTTACCCTTTCTTTAGAGCGAAGTGAACCTTTTACAATATTGCCTTCTTTTTCCTTCAGCAATAAGCCTACTTCAACACCGTTTATATTTACAGTATTATTAACCATATTTTCAGTATCTTTGAGCTCTACTTTATACTTTTTCAATATGTCGCTTGGCATAGTCATTATACAAATATCTCCAAGTTTTTCCATGTTGTTGAGTATGAGATGAGCCTCCAGTTTTTTGTAGTTATACTCGTCACTTTGATAGACACTTTTTATCATTTCCTGTTTTTTTGCGCCTTTTTTCAGTAAATCAGCAGCCATGTAAAATGAGCTTACTGCAGTACAGTCAAACTTAAAATGTCCGGTATCTGTAGCAAGTCCTGTATATAGGGCTGTAGCTACTACTTCGTCTATCTTAGTCTCATCATATAATTTTGCAAAATCATACACCAATTCACAAGTGGATGAAGCTTTATCATCAACATAGTTGATATCGGCAAAAAAGTCATTACTTTCGTGATGATCTATGCATATAGTATGGAAAGCATTGTTTAATATACTTTCTCTTACATTTACTCTGATTTTATTTCCGCAGTCTAATACTATCACTGTATATTTGTCAAAATCCTTAATTTTCTCAAATTCTTCGCTTTTGTGTATTTTGACTCTGCTTGTTATAAATTCAAGACTGCTTGGTATCTTATCATCTAAAAAATGATAGGCTTTTTTGCCGCTATTTACTAAGAATTTTGTCATTGCAATACTTGACCCGATATTATCTCCGTCCGGTGCAACATGACTTGTCACTATGAAGTTGTCATTTTCTCTTATAAAATCAACTATATTTTGCATTTTTATAAATCCTCTTCTTCCGAATCTAAGACCTCTTCCCTATGCTCAGCCTCAGCTATCTTGTTTATCTTGGATATCATCTCAACCCCGTTTTTTATTGAATTGTCTTCCAAGAATATAAGCTCCGGAGTATATCTCAGCTTTGTAAATCTTCCAACTTCCTTCCTGATAAAGCCGGCAGACTTTTGCAGTGAAGCAATAATCTCTTCTTGACCTTGACCAAGTACACTGATATATACATAGGCGTATTTGAGATCTCTTACGACGTCGACAGAAACGACAGATATCAAAGAATGCGTATTGAGAAGCACAGTATTTTTTATATGCCCCTCAATTAACATCTTAGTTATTGTCTTTTTTATTTCCTCTCCTATTCTTTGAGTTCTTTCAAATTTCATCTGTATCCTCGTTATCTTTCTATTTCTTGCATTTCATATATTTCTATAATATCTTCTTCCTTGATGTCGTTAAAATTCTCAAGCATTATACCGCATTCATAACCACGATTTACTTCTTTTACGTCATCTTTGAATCTTCTAACGGAAGATATAGCCCCGTCATATATTACTATACCGTTTCTGACAAGTCTTGCCTTAGCATTTCTGCTTACCTTTCCATCAGTTACATAAGAACCGGCAATAGTACCAAGACCTGATACCTTGAATAGCTCTCTGACTTCTGCCTGTCCTATGACAACTTCCTTGTATTCAGGCTCCAACATACCCTTCATGGCTTTTTCTATGTCTTCAATAAGTTCATATATTATTCTATATGTTCTTAGGTCTACTTGTTCACGCTCAGCCATAGCAGCTGCACTTGCAGCAGGTCTTACGTTGAAACCAATAACTATCGCATTTGATGCTGAGGCAAGCATGATGTCAGAATCTGTTACTGCTCCGACTCCTGAGTGAATTACTTTTAATTGTACTTCTTCATTTGAAATCTTTTCAACAGACTGTCTTATAGCCTCTACTGAACCTTGAACATCGGCTTTTAAGACCATATTCAGCTCTTTTACTTCTCCCTCTTGCATCTTGTCGAACAAGTCTTCAAGAGTAATCTTTGAGCTTGCCTTCATCTGTTCATCTCTTTGTTTTTCACGTCTTTTTTCGCCAACTGCTCTTGCGGCTTTTTCACTTGGCATTACGACAAACTGATCTCCTGCAAGTGGTACTTCATTAAGTCCAAGTATCTCAACGGGTGTTGAAGGAGTCGCCTTTTTCACTCTTTGACCCTTGTCATTGAACAAGGCTCTTATCTTTCCATAAGCAGTTCCGGCTATGACAGGATCCCCTACCTTAAGAGTACCGTTTGAAACTATAACTGTTGCAACAGCTCCTCTTCCCTTGTCCAAATTTGACTCTATTACTGTACCTACAGCAGGTCTGTTAGGATTTGCCTTAAGTTCTTCCAGTTCGGCAACTATCAGTATCATTTCAAGGAGTTTATCTATATTTTCTCCTTTTTTTGCAGAAACAGGTACATCTACTATAGAACCGCCCCATTCTTCTACCAAAAGCCCGTTGTTTGAAAGCTCCTGTCTTACTCTTTCTATATTTGCAGTAGGTTTGTCTATCTTGTTTATAGCCACTATAATCGGTATATTAGCTGCCTTTGCATGTGATATAGCCTCCACTGTTTGAGGCATTATGCCGTCGTCTGCTGCAACAACCAATATAGCCATATCAGTTACCTGAGCACCTCTTAATCTCATCTGAGTAAATGCCTCATGACCAGGAGTATCAAGAAATACTACTTTTTTCCCATTTACATAGACTTCTGAGGCACCAATATGTTGAGTTATACCGCCTGCTTCTCTGTCAGTCACCTTAGTATTTCTTATGGCATCAAGCAATGATGTCTTACCGTGATCAACGTGACCCATTACAGTAACTATTGGAGGTCTTGGACTCAAATCCTCTTCCTGATCGTTCTCAATTATTATATCTTCTGTTTCTTCTTCTTGTGGTTTTAGTTCTACAAGTATATCATGTTCATAAGCAATTTTTTCGGCTGTTTCAAACTTGATATTTTGGTTGATATTTGCCATTATTCCCATCTTCATAAGGCTCATTATAACCTGAGTTGCAGGAACTTTTATCAAATTCGCAAATTCTCCTACAACAACAGTATTATCAAGTTGAATTATTCCTTCTTCACTTTCGCTTTTTTCTTCCTTGCTTTCTTTTGTATCCTGTTTTTTTGACTCAGTATTTATTATTACATTTTGCTTGTGCTTGTCTTTTTTATCTTTTTTAGATTTTTTATCTTTATGTCCTACTTTTTCGCCTTTATCTTCTGCTCTTTCTTCTATCTTTTCCTTAGCTTTTTCTTCAGCAGAATCTTGTTTAGTCTCAACTTTTTCATTTTTAAGAGTATGTTGATGTTTTTCTTCTTTAGAGCTTATTTCTTCAGTTTCTTTATGTTTTTCTTCTTTTTTAGCTTCTTCCTTCGGCTTTGTCTTAGGCTTGCTTTCCTCTCTTAACATCTCCACTATTATATCAGCCTCTTCAATGGTAAGAGTACTCATATGGCTGGACACCTTGATGTCAAGTTCTTCGAGTTTTGCTATCAGTTCTTTACTTGGTATACCCAATTCTTCAGCTATTGTGTAAACTCTCTTCTTTTCCAATATTTTCGCCTCCAATATATTTAATTATTCCTTCAAAAAAATTTTTATCAGTTACGGCTAAACAGCCAGCAAATTCTTTACCAATTATCCCGCCTAATTCATACCTGTCAAACGTATCAATGGTTGGGATGTCTCTGTAGTTTGACTTGTCTTGAAGTCTCTTCCTTGTATTATCTGATATATCACTTGCAATAAAAACAATCTTTGCTTTATTTGACTTTATCGCATTTAATGTGTTCTGCTCTCCATATACCAATTTTCTGCTTTTCATGGCAAAGCCTAAAAGTGCGGATATCTTCTTCTTATTCACTTTTTTCTATCTCCGATAATATATCATCATATATCTTGACATCAACCTTGCATTTGAAAGTCCTATCCAGTGCCTTGCTTTTTTTGAGCTTTTCAATACAATCCTTGTTATTGCACACATAAGCACCTCGACCGCCTGCTTTGAATGTCTTGTCTATAAATATTTCATCTTCTTTGTTCTTGACTACTCTTATAAGTTGTTTCTTGTCAAACTGATTTTGACATACTATACATTTTCTAAGTGGAATTTTCTTTGTCTTCATAGCTATTTATCCACCTTATTCCTGTCCGAACATTTCCGATTCACACTTTATATCTATCTTCCAATTTGTTAGCTTAGCTGCCAGTCTTGCGTTTTGCCCCTCTTTACCTATGGCAAGAGATAGCTTATCATCAGGCACAATCACCTTGGCAATTTTTTCTTCTTCATCTATTTCCACTGAAACTACCTTCGCAGGTGATAATGAAGCTGTTATATATTCAGCTAAATCGTCATTGTATTCTATTATGTCGATTTTTTCTCCATTTATCTCATCAGTTATATTCTTTACTCTTTGTCCTCTTGTTCCTACGCAGGCTCCAATAGGATCAACATCTTGCATATTTGTTTTGACTGCCATCTTAGTCCTTGAACCTGCTTCTCTCGAGATGGAAATTATCTCTACAGTTCCATCAAATATTTCCGGTACTTCCATTTCAAATAATCTTTTTACAAGTCCCGGATGAGATCTTGACAAAACTATTTGAGTCTTATTATTAGTTCTTTTTACTTCCAAGATGTAAAACTTCATATTTTGACCAAGTTCGTAATTGTCACCGGACATCTGTTCACCATTTGGCAATACTCCCTCGGCACTTATCATTATATCATTTTCTCCCAATATACTTATGTCAGCATATACGGTGTTCTTTGATATTCTGGAAACCATACCTGTAATAATCTCTGTTTCTTTTTTCTTAAATTCAGTGTATTGTATGTCTTTTTCCGCTTCCTTTATCTTTTGTACAACTATTTGTCTTGCCGCTTGAGTAGCTATTCTGCCAAAATCCTTAGGTGTAACTTCTTCCCTTACAACATCGCCTTCTTTATACTGTTTTCCGAAAAATTGATTTGCATATTCAACAGTCATTTCGTTATCGAGTATGTCTATCTTATCATCATCCACTATAGTTATTGGATTGATAATTTTGATCTCACCTTTTTTAGTATCTATGCTAACTTCTACTTCCGCATTACTTCCGTAATTCTTCTTATATGCATTTAATATAGCCTGATTAATAGCGTCAAGCAGAATTTCTTTTTTAATTCCCTTTTGTTTTTCCAACTGATCAAGAGCCCTTATAAACTCTGTATTCATCTTTTGTCTTCCTCCTAATTCCTCTTAAAACTCTAAATATAAATTTATCTTTGCTATTTCTTTTTTATCAAAACTCACTATTTCTTCATCAATAATAAAAACAACATTTCCTTTTTCATCCAAACCTTCAAGAATTGCTACAAATTCCTTGCCATATTTTTCATCTTTCTTAAATAATTTAACTTCGACATCCTTTCCCTTTTCTCTAATAAAATCCCTGTCTTTTTTTAGTGTTCTATCAAGTCCAGGAGAAGATATTTCTAAATTGTAAGCGTCTTTAATATAGTCTTTTTTGTCTATCTCATCACCTATTATGCCACTGAGCTTCACACAGTCATCAATTGTCATGCCGCTGTCCTTGTCAATCAGTATTCTCAAATACATCTCTCCTGCTTCTTTAACATATTCCACATCTACCATTTCATATTCGTCAGGTAATACTCTAAGCACAAGTTCTTCGGTAATTTGCTCAATTTTTTTTGACATGAATCTTCTCCTCCTGTTTTTGTCTATTATAGCAAGTACTGATATCAATATTAAAATACACTATAGCTTTGAAAAGCAATATTGGAAAAATAATAATATCACTTATTTCTAAATTATTTAAACTCAACTTTCTCTAATATACAAAAGTTTTAATTCCAAGATATAAATAACTTTTATATATAATTATTTTAAAATTAATCTAAACCATGATACAAAATAATAAAGCATAGGTACTTATATGAGATAGTGTATTTCATCGGCAGTATTAAAAACATCCTTTTTTGTATTTATATAAAAACAAAGAGTGGGTCTCCCCACTCCGATATAAATTTTTATATTCGGTTTTGCTATATTTTATCAGATTTTACAGCAAAAATCAAGTATATTTATTAATTGTTATATTATTTTAATATCTAAATTATCTAAAATTATTTTGCGAATTTTTTTGCACTTTCTGAAAATTTTATCCTATTTTATATATGAATATGTATTTTTTCCGTCTAATTTTCATAAAATTTTAAAAAATTAAACTACATTGAATAATTTTTTTAATAATTTTTTCTTATTTTTTTAAACATTACCACTTAAAATCACATACTAATTTTTATATCGTTTTCACTTTTTTTTAATTTATTTGAGAGTGATTTAATATTCTTTACGTTTTTGCAGAAACGTTATTCAAAAAAAAACCACTTTTTCAATAGGCAAAAAGTTTCAAAAAAAAATAATTTCCTACTTGACAAATGAAAAAAATAGTTTTATTATGTTCTTGTTCAAACAAAGTGTTTACAACGTGTATACACTATTATATTTTTTTGTATTTAATTCTAAGGAGGAATTTTAATGTTGGACTTTTCAAAGTACCCTGCTGAACCGTTTAAAATTAAGGTTGTTGAACCTGTAAAAATGATTTCTAAAGAAGAAAGAATCGCTGCTATAAAAGAAGCAGGTTACAATACATTTAACTTGAAATCTGAGGACTGCTACATAGATTTGCTTACTGATAGCGGTACAAATGCTATGTCTGACGCTCAATGGGCTGGAATGATGATAGGTGATGAAGCCTATGCCGGATCTAAGAACTGGATATATTTGGAAAATACTATAAAAGAACTTTTCGGATTTAATCACGTTGTTCCTACTCACCAAGGTCGTGGAGCAGAAAACATACTTTCTACAATAGCTATCAAACCTGGCCAATATGTACTTGGTAATATGTACTTTACAACTACTCGTTATCACCAAGAAAGAAATGGTGGTATCTTCATGGATATCATCCGTCAAGAAGCTCATGACGCTACAATAGACATACCTTTCAAGGGTGACATAGACGTAGAAAAGATGGAAAGCATAATCAAGGAAAAAGGACCTGAAAACATAGCTTACGTTTGCTTGGCAGTTACAGTTAACCTTGCCGGCGGACAACCTGTTTCTATGAAGAACATGAGAGAAGTAAGAAAAGTTGCTGACAAATACGGAGTTAAAGTATTCTACGATGCTACTCGTTGCGTTGAAAATGCTTACTTCATCAAAGAACAAGAACCTGAATTCAAAGATAAGACTATAAAAGAAATATGCCACGAAATGTTTAGTTATTCTGACGGAGCTACTTGCTCAGGAAAGAAAGACGGTATAGTAAACATAGGCGGATTCTTAGCTATAAATGATGATGAGCTTTTCGGAAAAGCTAAAGAAATAGTTGTTGTATTCGAAGGTATGCCTTCATACGGCGGTATGGCAGGACGTGACATGCAAGCCATAGCTATAGGATTTAGAGAATCAATGCAATTCGAATATATTCAACACAGAGTAAGACAAGTAAGATACTTGGGAGACAGATTGAAAGAAGCCGGAATTCCAATAGTTGAACCTGTTGGTGGACACGCTGTATTCCTTGATGCAAGAAGATTCTGCCCACACTTGACACAAGAACAATTCCCGGCACAATCTTTGGCTGCTGCTCTTTATGTTGAAGCTGGTGTTCGTTCAATGGAAAGAGGTATAGTATCTGCAGGTAGAGATGCTGTAACAGGTGAAAACCACAAGCCTAAACTTGAAACAGTAAGACTTACAATACCAAGAAGAGTTTACACATACGCTCACATGGATCTTGTTGCTGAAGCTTGTATAAAACTTTTCAAACATAAAGAAGATATCAAACCTTTGAAATTTGTTTACGAACCTAAACAACTTCGTTTCTTCACAGCAAAATTTGATATAGCTGAATAATATTTTTAAAAACCGCACTGGTTTAAATCGGGGATATGGTTTTTCTATGAAGAGTCATATCCCCTTAAAAGTTTATTGTTTTATTTTTTATTATTATTAAAAAGTACATAGTGAAAAAGAGTAGCATTCGTGATTTTAGGAATTATGTGTTTTCAATATTGTGTACTTTAAAAAAACCTTTGCAAAATTCAGGAGGTGTAATTAATGAGTGGAAATAATGGCGGAAGTGAAAAAAAATTTAACTCGAAGATAGGCTTTATCCTTGCCTGTGTCGGATCTGCTGTTGGTATGGCAAATGTCTGGGGCTTCCCTTACAAACTTGGAAGCAGTGGTGGATCGGCATTTTTGATAGCATATTTGATATTTATTGTAATATTCAGTTATACAGGATTATCTACAGAGTATGCTGTAGGTAGAAGAGCTAAGACAGGTACTGTAGGCGCCTACCATATGGCTTGGAAATCAGGTGGACAAGATAACTTTATAGGAAGAAATGTAGGTTGGATACCTTTGGCTGGTTCAATGTGTATTGCAATCGGTTATGCAGTAATCATCTCATACGTTTTAAAAGGATTGCTCCAATCTATTACAGGAAGTATCATGACTATAGATACTGCGACATGGTTTGAACAATTTTCATCACAAGATTTTGGAGTTGTACCTCTACACCTTGCAGTTGTAGTAATAACATTACTTACTCTTGTGTTTGGTGCTGAAAGTATAGAAAAATCAAATAAGGTTATGATGCCTTTATTCTTCATACTATTTGTATTTATGGCTGTGAGAATAGCTATGCTTCCAGGAGCAATAAAGGGTTATGAATATATGTTTATTCCTGATTGGAGCAAGCTTGCAGATCCTAATATCTGGGTAGCAGCTATGGGACAAGCATTCTTCTCTCTTTCAGTTACAGGTAGCGGTATGATAGTATACGGCGCATATCTTCCGGATAGTGAAGACTGTGTTGCAGGCGCAAGAGATACAGCAATATTTGACACTATAGCAGCTATGGTAGCAGCTATGGTAATGTTACCTGCGTGCTTTGCATTTAATCATGACCCAGCAGCCGGTCCCGGACTACTTTTCGTAGTTCTTCCTACAATACTTCAAAGTATGCCAGGTGGACAATTGTTTGCAATAGCATTGTACCTTGCAGTTGTTTTTGGTGGTATATCTTCACTTCAAAACATGCTTGAGGTTGTTTTGGAGTCAATCAACTTCCGTTTCCCTAAGGTTAAAAGAGGATATATATTAGGGCTATTGTTCCTTATTTGTATGGGTGTAGGAGTATTTATGGAGCCTATATCTAAATGGGGTCCTTGGATGGATTTGGTTTCTATCTACATCATACCTATAGGAGCTACACTTGGTGCTATCTCATGGTTCTGGGTAATGAAAAAAGAAGATTTGATAGACGAAATAAACAAAGGCGCAAAAAAACCTATATCACCTATATGGTATAATATTGGTAAATATGTTTATGTTCCACTTGCAGCTATACTTTGTATAATAGCAATTGTAAATAAAACAGCTTTCTAATTCTATATTTTTATAAAAAAAGTCGTTGAATTTCAATAAAATATTTTCAACGACTTTTATTTTTGTATATTTTTAATAGATATATTGTTATTTATCTTTCTTTTAACTTAGCCTAATCATTTTTTGTAAATATCCTTTAATTAGATAGAAAATCTATTATTATAATTTATTAATCTCTTATATTAGTAATGCCTATCATCTAATACATTTTAATTTATTACAAATTCAACTCCCCCTATTATAAATATAATATCCGCTTACAAGCTTTTAAATATAAACTTCTGAGTATTTGAGTTATTATATCATTATAATTTTCTAATAGAATTAAAGTTAATTTACTCCCATATATCTCTATCTTCTTTCGATATTAAATTTTTCTTTTGTTTAAGAATACCAGTGATGAAAAATATCACTCCTGAAATGGCAAATCCTAAACCAAATACCAACAATATCCAAAATGGTGCACTCTTTTGCTCTATATAGTTTTTCATTTGTAATAGGAAAAATACTCCAATCATAAATTGTGATACTCCAATATTTATAAAAAATGAATAACGCTTTTTCATTTGTCTATTTAGCTCCTCAGTTTCTGTATAAAGTTCTAATTCTCCTTCTGCCTTGTTCTTTCTTAAATATACTCTACCTGCATACTCTGTAATTACACTAATACCTGTCTCCTCTAAAAATTTAAAATACTCTTTCTTATTTTGTCCCATGTACTTTGGAATATCAATTTTATATTGATATTTAGCAGGAGAAACATCTTCAAACTCATATTCTCCGTTAGAATATTTGATAAGCATCTTGCCTTGTTCACCCTGTTCATTAAGCCATTGTTCTTCCTTAGTAATATCTACAAAAGTCTTTTTAACTGTAGTTTTCATCTTTTTTCTCCTTTGTTTTAAATTTATAAACTCTTGAGAGTATAATTTTAAACTTTATTATATACGTGTTTGTCTTATATTTTCCTTGCATTTGAAAGCAACTCTTCAAGTCTCAAAATTTCTTTTTCAAAATTCTCCTTGCCCTCATTTGTGATGATGTACTCAATCTTTCTATCCTTTGATTGTTCGTCCAACTGTTTTATCCATTTCTTTTTCTGTAATGTATCAAGTGCTCCATATAATGTTCCGGCTCCAAGATTAACACGTCCGTCAGTCATTTCCGCTATATCCTTCATCAATGCATATCCATGTGCCGGACTATGTAGACGAAGTAGGATGTAATAGATATTCTCTGTCAAAGCACCACTGTTTGCTAACCTACCCATATTTTCTCCTCCTTTTACATTTACTATTACGGTTTTAGATATTACGTTTTATGTTATTACGTTTTTATCTGTATCATTAAACGTAATATATCATAATCCGTAATACTTGTCAATAGTTTTTTTTAAATTTTTTTAAAAAAATTTATTTTTCTATAGAAAAAACAGTTGTTGATGTTATAATGTAATTAGTCGTAACTAAGTCAAAAACTGTATTTTCAAATGTTTCTTCTATCTTATAATTTTAAAGGAGGCTTTATAATGTTGTGCAAAGAATGTTATGTCGAACAAAACAGAATAACTCCACTACTCAATCCAAGACAGTGTTTGGAAGAGCATACCCAATATGTCTGCGGTACTTGTGGTAGATGCATTTGTATAGAACATACTCAAAGAGGTCTTCAAAGGTGGAACTTCCCCTTTAAATCTTTGGAAATAACAAAACTATATTTAAGATCTGCTGATTTTACCATGAAAAAAGCTTGTGGAATATATGAGATAAAAAGTACAAAAGGAAGAGTTTTCTACAAAATTTTTGCAGATGATGATGATTTGAATACTTTTTTAAAGAAAAATAAGGATAAGTCATGTGATAAGATGAAGGCAGTATTTTCTATGGATAGTTATGAAGAATTCGCTAATACAAAAGTAAAAAGACTCAGCATTGATGAGGTGGAAAAATATTTATCTGAAAGATAGTATTTTAATTTTTGATCTATACTTTTTAAAATAAGCTGTTATAATTAAAGATGGATGTTAATAAAATTATTGATAACTTATTTAGATTTTTGTATGGATTTGAAAATTTTATAATGTATTGTAAGTTATCTTTCTAATCTTAATCACTTGATAGTTGCATATTGATATGTCTTGAATATATTTAGTGAATAATATCTTTAGAAAGGAGAACTATGAACCTTTTTATACTTGGCTCTGCAGTAGTAATAATATTATGTGTCTTTTTAAATAAATTTTCCATGAGATTCGGTATTCCTATGCTGCTTGCATTTATAATACTTGGTATGTTATTTGGAACAGACGGCATATTGAAGATTGAGCTTGACAATTATTCTTTTGTTGCGGACATTTGTAGTGTTGCACTTATTTTCATAATGTTCTATGGCGGCTTTGGTACAAATTTTTCCACAGCAAGACCTATAATGATAAGAGCTGCTCTGCTTGCTACTATAGGCGTTGCAATGACTGCTCTTTTTGTAGGAATCTTCTGCCATCTTGTGCTAAAGATGGACTTCATACACAGCTTGCTTATGGGTGCAGTAATATCTTCTACAGACGCAGCATCAGTCTTTTCGATATTTCGTTCAAGAAAACTGGGACTAAGATACAATACTGCTTCCTTATTGGAGGTAGAAAGCGGCAGTAACGACCCGACTTCATATATGTTAACAATAGTTCTTATTCAGATTTTGGAAGGAAGTATGAGTACATCATTTATACTTTCAACCATCTTATTACAAATATCTGTAGGTGTTGCACTTGGCTTAATAATAGGCTTTGCAGGTACTTATCTGCTCAATAAGATTAAATTTGAAACTGAAGGCTTTAATATCATATTTGTATTTGCCATTGCTCTTGCTTCTTATTCACTACCTGCTATATTTCGTGGAAATGGATACCTGAGCGCATATATTGCAGGACTTATAATTGGAAATTCAAAAATTCAATTTAAGAAGAATCTGGTTATTTTCTTTGACGGTATAACAGGGCTTATGCAGAT
The DNA here is from genome assembly GCA_963521605.1 of uncultured Peptostreptococcaceae bacterium. Lineage (GTDB taxonomy): Bacteria > Bacillota > Clostridia > Peptostreptococcales > Filifactoraceae > Peptoanaerobacter. Next base: position 454,708 of record CAUQVF010000001.1, read on the forward strand.
GTTGATTTTCTTTTTGCTTGGTTTACTTGCCACTCCGTCAAGATTTGCCAATATAGCTCCTGAAGCTATAAGCATTATGCTGGTGCTTACATTTATAGTCAGACCTTTGGTTGTATTTTTGATTTTAAAGTTATTTAAATGCAGTATGAAACAGATATTTCTTGTTGCTTTTGCAGGACTTAGAGGTGCCGCATCAATAGTTTTTGCTATCTTGGTTATGACAAGCGGTAGCGGAAGTTATGAGATTTTTGATATAGTCTTTTTCATAGTCTTGTTGTCTATTTTATTCCAAGGTTCTTTACTGCCTTATGTATCAAAAAAACTTGATATGATAGATATAGAAGAAGATATAATGAAGACCTTCTCTGACTATTCAGAAGAATTACCTATACAGTTCATACAGATAAGTCTGCCTGAAAATCACTATTGGGTAGGAAAGCCTATAAAAGACATACAACTTCCTCCTGAAACCCTCATAGTTTACAAGGATGACGGAGACAATATATATGTTCCTGACGGAAATACCGTCTTAAAGTCCGGAGATAAACTTGTCTTAAGTGCTTTGGATGTGGAAGATGTAAGAGGAATAAAATTAACTGAAATTAATATTACTGAAAAACATGACTATGTAGGTAAGAAAATATCCGATATAGCAAAAGAAAATATAAATCTTATAATTTTGATTAAAAGGCAGTCTGAAGTCGTAATTCCAAGAGGAGATACGATGATTTTAAAAGGTGACCTGCTTATTTGCAATCAACTATTATAGATATTGTTCAATTACTGTTCTTGCTAAGAAATTTAACAAAAATTGACAAAAATTAAAAACTTTAATTTAAAAAGATTTATACGTATAATACTAATCACCATTTATAATAGCAAGGTTGTTATATTATCAAATTCTTTGTTTTGCAGATTATCAATAATCTTACTGTTATAAAATTATACTACAATCTAACAGAATGATGGATAAAATATTTTCAGTACATTTATAATAACGCCATTAATCATATACTATTTTTTAAAAATAATTGATGGAAATTATCCATAGATGAAATAGGTAATAGCATTACAAGGTTTTTGATAGGTTTTTAGTATGATTTTTAGTATAATTATATTTTTTCAATATAAATTTTAAAACCGTAGAAATTAAAAATCTCTACGGTTTTTTATATTTACTGTAAATTTCTAATTAGAATTCAGCTGTTCCAACAGTCCTTGGGAAGGCAATGACATCTCTTATGTTTTGCATTCCTGTCAGATACATTATCATTCTTTCAAAACCGAGTCCGTAGCCTGAGTGTTTTACTCCACCGTATTTTCTAAGCTCCAAATACCACCAATAAGCATCTCTGTCTAAGTTGTTGTCCTTGATTTTCTTTTCCAATATATCAAGTCTTTCCTCTCTTTGAGAGCCGCCTATTATCTCACCAACTCCGGGTACAAGAAGATCCATTGCAGCTACAGTCTTGCCGTCGTCGTTACTTCTCATGTAGAATGCCTTGATTTTTTCAGGATAATCTGTTACAAATACAGGTTTTTTGAATATTTGCTCAGTCAAATATCTCTCGTGTTCTGTTTGCAAATCTATGCCCCATTCCACCTTATATTCAAATTTTTGACCGGAATTTTGGAGAAGTTCTACAGCCTTTGTATAAGTTATTCTTTCAAACTTGTTTTCCAAGATATTATTTAATCTTTCAAATAGTCCTTTGTCTACAAAATTGTTGAAAAATTCCATTTCTTCTTTAGCATTTTCAAGACAATATCTTATTATGAATTTTACCATTTCTTCAGCAACATCCATATTTTCCTGCAAAGTTGCAAATGCCATTTCAGGCTCTATCATCCAAAATTCCGCAGCATGTCTTGCAGTATTTGAATTTTCAGCTCTAAATGTAGGTCCGAAAGTATAGACATTCTTAAATGCCATAGCAAATATTTCCGCTTCAAGCTGTCCGCTTACAGTCAAGTGAGTTTCCTTGTCAAAAAAGTCTTCTTTATAGTCTACCTTTCCCTCAGGACTTTTAGGAAGGTTGTTCATATCAAGTGTAGTCACTTGGAACATTTCTCCTGCACCTTCAGCATCTGAGGCAGTTATTATAGGAGTATGTGCATAGACAAAGTTTTTATCTTGGAAAAATTTGTGTACTGCATAGGCTGCTATAGAGCGCACTCTGAAAACAGCTGAAAAAGCATTTGCCCTTGGTCTTAGATGGGCAATAGTTCTTAGATATTCAAAGGTATGTCTCTTTTTTTGTAGAGGATAATCACTGTCAGATGTTGCAAGAAGTGTGACTTCATTTGCTTTTACCTCGAATGCCTGTTTTGCACCTTCAGTCTTGACCAATTCACCCTTTACCTTTATTGCAGTGTATATAGGATATTTTACAACTTCTTTGAAATTTTTAAGATTTTCTGCTTCCAATACAATTTGCAAATTACTGAAAAATGTTCCGTCGTTAAGTTCAATAAAAGCAAATTTATTTGAATCTCTAATTGTCTTAACCCAGCCTTGAACTGTAACTTCCTTGCCTAAAAATTCCTCAGATTGTTGAAAAATCTGTCTTATATCTAAAATACTCATAATAATAACCTCTTTATTTTTTATAATTTTTGTTTTTACTTATTTTAAAATCAAAGCTTTTCTCTCTATATATGAAATTAATAATTGCTTTTTTATTTACTACAATGATATTCAACTTATAATACTATTATTACATAGCACCCTTATATATCATTCTCATCTTTTCCACTGTTACTACATTATTTTCACCAAAGGCTGTCCTTCCTCTTTGTACAAGTCTGTCCACTATTTCTTCAGTGTCTTTTTCCGTAACATTATAGTCAGCAAGATGTGTACTTACTTCCAGAGATTCAAAAAACTCTCTTGTTTTTTGTATTGCCTTATCTATTTTTTCTTCATCACTGCCATCAGCAATTCCAAATATATTTTTTCCATATTGAAGTATCTTGTCTTTTTTGACATCCCTCATTATGTTCATAAGTGATGGTAGCACTATAGCAAGTGTCCTTCCGTGGTCAATATTAAATCTTTCAGTAAGTTCATGACCCAAAAGATGTGTAGCCCAGTCTTCAGGCACTCCACAAGCTATATATCCGTTTAGTCCGTTTGTTGACGCCCACATAAAGTTAGCTCTTGTAGCATAGTCTTGACTTTTAGATTCATCCATTACATCCGGAGCGATATCAATCAATGTCTTAAGTACGCGCTCAGCAAAGTAATCCTGAATCTTTGCATCTACAGGGTATGTCAAATATTGCTCAATTACATGGACATAGGTATCTACAATTCCGTTTGCAAGCTGTTTTTTTGGAAGAGTGTATGTCAATGTAGGATCAAGTATGGAAAACTCAGGGTAAGTTAATTTTGAAGCAAAAGAATACTTTGCCTTTTTCTCTATAAATGTGATAACTCCACCATTATTCATCTCAGAGCCTGTAGCAGGAATAGTAAGCACAGTTCCAAAAGGTAGGGCTTTTTCAGCTCTTATAGGCTTATTATCTCCCCAATAGAAAAAGTCTTGAGGATTTTCAACAAATACAGCTATTGATATAAACTTTGTAGCGTCTATTACAGAGCCTCCACCTACAGCCAAGAGATAGTCATAGTTCTCAGACTTTATCAACTTAACAGCTTCCATACACTTTTCATAAGTCGGATTAGCAGGTATTCCATCAAACTCTCCTATAATATATCCACTTAGAGCATCTTTTACCTTATCTATTGTGCCGAATTTCTTAGCAGAGGAACCACCGTACAATATCAATACCTTCTTATCCTTTGCTATGTTTTTGGAAAGCTGCGGTATTTGATTTTGTCCAAATATTATTTTTACAGGGTTTTTATAAACAAAATTTTCTATTGCCATGACATCCTCCTATAAATTAAACAAATAATTCTTCTCTTCTTCGGTAAGTTTTCTATATTTTCCTTCAACTATTCTACCAAGTTTGATTTTACCTATTGAAACTCTCTTAAGTTCCCTTACGTTTCTGCCCAAGACTTCTATCATCTTTCTTATCTGTCTGTTTCTTCCCTCATATATAGATATCTTATACATAGCCTCAGAAAAGTCATATAGTTCTATTTCAGCAGGTAGGGTTTTTTTTGAGTCTATTATTACTCCCTCACTGAATTTTTTCATCTGATTTTCACTCAATCTGCCGTCAAGAGTGGCTATATACGTCTTTTTTACATGATTACTTGGATGTGCAATCTTATTTGCCAGGTCTCCGTCATTTGTAACTATTATTAGCCCTCTACTGTCATAGTCAAGTCTTCCTACAGGAAATACACTGATATCAGGAGGAAAAAAATCCGTAATACAATATCTGCCAAACTCGTCTGAAACTGTAGATACTACATTTTTGGGTTTATTAAACAGATAATAGTATTTTTTTACCTTTATGTCTGAGATTATTCTTCCGTCAAGCTCCACCTCGTCGTCATCATTTACTGTATAGGCAAGATTCTCCAATACTTCTCCATTTATTTTAACTTTTTTTTCCTTTATCAGCTCATCTGCTTTTCTTCTTGAATAGGCAGTCTTTGTCGCTATAAATTTGTTGATTCTCATATTTTCTCCTATACATAAAACTCTAACGATTTTGCAAAGCTGTCGTTATATAATGCTTCTTGCATCAAAGTCTCTTTTGTAGTTTTCACCCTGACATTCACATCTACATCAGAAAATCCCAGTTTTTTCAATATCGAAGTCAGCGATGACATATTATTTTCAAAAAGGGACTTTACCTTTTTATCATCAGTAAAAAATTCCAACTTCAAATTATTGTTTGTATTGTAATTTACCATTGCTTTAACATTTCCGTTATTTATGGTATCAAGTGAAAGTCCTACATTGATATCATCTTGTTTTTTCAGTGATTTGTTGTCTTTTTTCACATAATACTGCAATATATTTTCATAATCCTGCTCAGTTTTAAAAGGAATAATATTGTAATTATACTTTTCAGCCATATTTGCAAGTATATCCATTTTTGAAATGAGCTGTTTTTCAGCTATATTAAGAGACTGAGCCTTATTTTGAGTCGTATTGGACAGAGTCTTAATTTCTTCCTTGAGCTGATTATAGTCTATTTTCAAATTTTCTTTAGAAGCATTTTTTTCGACATTTAGTGTTTTTACTGCTCTTTTTTGTATATTTCTAAGACTGTTGATTACTTCATCCTTAGTTATTTTATCACTTTCTGAAATTCCACTTTCACTTATACTTTTCTTACTATCTGAATTACTTAGCTCTTCATCAAATTCTTCAAATACGACATCCTTAAAATAACTATTGAGTTCTTCCATATCTTCTATAGAGAGATTTTCCGCATTTTCAAGTAAGAACTCTATATTCTTCATATCTGATTTTTCATTTAAAGCATCTGTTTTACTTGCAAAAGTTGTACTTTCAAAGTCAAAATCTTCCAAATTCTGAAAATCTTCTATAAACTTAGACATATCTGTTATGTCTGTCTTTTTATCACTGATATTTTTCATAAGATTTTCAAGCGCCCTTATATTTTCTGGACTAATCTTAATATCTAAGTTTTTGAGCAGGAGCAAGTCTTTGAGAGATACATCCTTACTCAATACAGGACTATCTGATTTTTTTGCAATTCCGAAATCTTTTTTATTTTGAATATCTTTTAATACGCTCATCAAATCTTGAGATTGCTCATTTTCTTCAAGTTCCACAGCAAAATCTTCACCCTTCAATATCTCAAGTGCAAATTTCAGCTCTTTGACATTTTCAAAATTCTCCTTGCTGATAGGTATTGACGAGCTCATCATATTTTCTATGATTTCCCTATTGCTGCTATTGACATCCTTGCCTAATTTAGCAAGAATATCCTGTATTTTAATCTGTTTTAGATTATTTTCACTCTTATCGTCTATCTGAGGTGAGAGTATGAGCTCTCCATTTTCACCAAGTATAAGGTCAAAATTCATCTCACGATTTATAAAATTTTCCATAGGAATCACGCTTGTTGCAGTGATTTGCCCACCTGAAGCAGTCTGTATCAAGACTGTACTTTGATTCACATCAATTACTCTACCTTTGATATTTTCTCCGGTATTTGCAGATGTTCCCAATTCTTTCCCGCTTTGTTGTCTTAAAAAATCTGAAGTATAGCCTATTGAGCCTGTATCTATTCTTAACTTACTCACCCCTTTCTTATACCTATACCGCTAAGCACTTACACTGCCATATCTTTGAAATATTTGATTATCTTTAATTCCTGATGATTTAACTTTCTGTTGAAAATGCTTTATGGCTTTTTAATCAGTTTTTAGTATTATAGTAAATATTTTCTATTCAAGTTCCATATTATTGAGTATACCCTTTAATATTATCAGTTCTTCCTTATCAAGCGTTATACCCTTGCCCATTGACTCATGTTCTTCATCCCAAGTTCTAATGTCATATTTTGGCTCTCTCTTGTTCCAAGACACAAGGTTTAACTCCTTTGTCCACCCGTTTGCCGCTGTAGACAGCTCTCCGAAAGATTCCACTATTTCAAATGTAAGTTTAGCCATACTGTCTCCTTTTTATATTCTTAAGTCTTTTACTTTTGTCATCATTTAAAAAGTAAAAATACACTATATCCTAAGTTTTATATACAGACAGATACTATTATATTATCTATAGTAAAAGTATCTATCTTTTCTTTTAAAACATTAATTTTGCTAATATATGTCATATTAAGTGCATTTTTCTTGATATAGGCCTCTTTTTTTGTCCAAATCCTGTAAAATTCCAAGTTTTTATCTTCTGAAGAATTGATAAATGCTATCTCATCTTTTTGAAAAAATCTTTTAATTATTTTCTCCCTATCCTTATTTTGTAAAACTTCCATATCTATACCAAGACTGTCATAGCCTAATCCTACTATTGCTATGATGGCGTCTGCGCTATGAGATACGTTGAAATTCAACTTTGAGTCTTTGATATATGGTTTACCGTTTTTTGTCCTTTGTATATCTATTTTTTCAAAGTCATAGCCGTAATACTTATAAAGAATATATTTGATAAAATCTTGAGAATTTAACTTTTTGTTCAGTTTTGCAAAAAATATTTTGCAAGTCTTCATTAGTCTATTTCCGTAACTTTGATACCAAGCTCTACAAGAGCCTTATCGTCAGCAATGCCAGGAGCAGATGTAAGCGGACAGATAGCATTTTGATTCTTTGGAAATGCTATTACTTCCCTTATTGAATCTTCCTTTGCAAGCAACATGACAAATCTGTCAAGACCAAGGGCAATACCGCCGTGAGGAGGAGTACCGTATTTGAAAGCCTCAAGCAGGAAGCCGAATTTTTCCCAAGCATCTTCCTTTGAAAATCCTAAACATTCAAACATCTTTTCCTGTACTTTGGAATCGTGTATTCTTATACTTCCTCCACCAAGCTCAACTCCGTTTAGTACAATGTCATAAGCCTTTGCTCTTACCTTTTCTCTATCTGTGTCAAGAAGCTCTATATCCTCATCCATTGGCATAGTAAACGGATGGTGTACTGCTACAAATCTTTGTTCTTCCTCGTCATATTCAAACTGAGGAAACTCAGTTACAAAGAGCAATCTGTATTCATTGTCGTCAATCAGACCAAGTTGTCTTGCAACTTCTATTCTAAGATGTCCCAATGCATCAAAGACAATCTTGTCCTTATCTGCAACAAATAATATAAGGTCTCCCTCAGTTGCATCCATCTTTTGCAGTATCTCACTCATCTTTTCTTCTGAGATAAACTTTGCTATAGGTGAGTTGATACCTTCTTTTGTATATTTGATATATGCCAGACCTTTTGCACCGTAAGTCTTGGCTACGTCTTCAAGCTTTGTTATAGCCTTTCTTGAAAACTTATCCTCATATCCTTTTACATTTATTGCCCTTACTGATGATTTGGGAGAGTTTACAGCATTTTCAAAAACTGAAAATCCGCAAGTTTTAACTACGTCACTTAAATTTTGTATTTCAAAACCGAATCTTAAATCCGGCTTATCTGAGCCAAATCTTTCCATCGCCTCTTTGTATGTCATCCTCATTAAAGGTAGTTTTACCTCTACATTCAAAGTTTCTTTGAATATCTTTTGTACCATTTTCTCAGCCATTTGCATTACGTCCTCAGGTTCAACAAATGACATCTCACAATCTATCTGAGTAAACTCAGGCTGTCTGTCTGCTCTTAAGTCCTCATCTCTAAAGCATCTTGCAATTTGGAAATATCTGTCAAAACCTGATACCATCAACAACTGTTTGAAAAGTTGCGGTGATTGTGGGAGTGCATAGAATTTACCGTTATTTACTCTGCTTGGTACAAGATAGTCTCTTGCACCCTCCGGTGTAGGCTTATTTAGTATAGGTGTTTCAATTTCTATAAATCCGCTTTCACTCAAATAATTTCTTACCGCATTTGTAACCTTCTGTCTAAGTACAAAATTTCTTTGCATCTTAGGTTTTCTAAGGTCAAGATATCTGTATTTCAATCTCAAATTTTCAGAGACTTCATCGTCATCCTTGATATATATCGGCGGAGTCTGAGAGTCGTTTAATATCAATAGATTAGTGGCAAAAACTTCTATATCTCCTGTTTCCATCTCACTGTTTTTGGCACTTCTTTCTCTTACAGTTCCTTCCACAGCTATGACATATTCACTTCCCAAAGTTTCTGCCTTTTTAAATACTTCTTCCTTAGTATTCTCATCAAATACTATCTGACAAAGACCGCTCCTATCTCTTATATCTGTAAATATTAAAGCTCCCTTATCTCTTGACCTTTGTACCCATCCCATGAGCACTACATCTTCACCTACATTACCTATTCTAAGTTCTCCGCAATATGCAGTTCTCTTAAGTCCGTTTAATCTATCCATATAGTTCTCCTTAATATAAAATTTTCAAAATATTATTTCATTTTGTATAAGTCCAAAGCCTTTATAAATCGATATAAAGCAGTTTAGCTTTATGAAAAGTCAAAGATTTTCATAAGCCCTTAAAATCTTACAAAGCATTATAAACTAATTTGACTATTAAAAAATAGATTTATTATAGCATTACTATAGAAATTTCATTATCAACAAAATTTTTAGCTATTTACACAATTATTTTAAAAATAAATTTACACTATAAATCTCAAAATATTTATAGATACTGAATTTTAGCACTTTTTAAATATTTTTGCAATACTTGTATTAGTCTGGTTCAAAAGTAAAACCCTCACCTTCAATTTCAGATACCGTATAGACATAAAAAAAGGCTCTATGGTCTATGCTTTTCACAAAGTTTTTGACTTGAATATATTGTTTCTTGTCTAATACCGAAGTCAGTATCTTCCTATCCTTATTCGAAAATCCGCCTTGTGCATGATATATGGTAGAGCCTCTGCCCAGTTCATTAAGTATAAAATTATTAATTTCATCTATTTTTTCGGAAGCTATAGATACATTGTACTTTATATTAAACCCTGCTATCATCTTATCTATGAATACAGAGTTTATAACGACACCTATTATACCGTACATACCTATTTTAGGTCCGAAAATCAACCATGCACCTAAGGTAATTAGCCCGTCGCAAAGCATAAGTCCGCTTCCAAAAGACAGATGTGTATACTTTTCAATTATTTTGCCAAGTATGTCAGTTCCACCTGTAGAAGCCCCACTATTAAGCACAAGCACCATACCTATTGCCCCTATTATTATACCGAAAAACAGATTCATCAGCATATCATCTATGATAGGCTTATCCATGTAAAACATCAGTTCCAATGGATAAAGAAATACTGATGTGGCAAGTGACGAATATATTGTAAGCACTCCAAATGTCATACCAAGTGTAGCTATTCCAAGCACTATAAGAAGCAGATTGACAGTAAAATATATAACTGACATATGCAGTCCTGTAAGCAAGGATATGAGCAAAGCAAATCCTGATGCTCCACCGGTTATTAATTTTGTCGGTACAATAAAAAAGTGTAGACTCAATGCCAAAATTAAAGAGCCTAAAGTCACTTTAAAAAATCTTTTTAAATTATTTGCACTAAATATTTCTTTGTTCATAAACCACCTTAGAAAAAAATATTATAAGATTATCACATTCAGTTAAATTAATACTCAATAATTATACAAGGTTTCAGTCTAATTTTCAACTTATTAAAATATATTTGTATCATTTGTAAATCAAAAATGTTAATTTTACTTCTCTGACTACAAACTTAATTTAAAACTCCTTATAATTGTGAGCATATCTTTCTATTTTTTATCATTTATATTCCCCTGAACTTTCAAATAAAAAGACATTTATATTAATTCATAAACTGAAAAAATGCTTTCAAAATTCAATATTAGCTAATTATATCTATGTATAAGTTTCATCTCATATTATTAAATAATTGTATACTATATTATAACTTCATTATACATTCATAGAAAATATTTTATCTATTTCTTTATTAGAGTTTAGTATTAATAATATTTTTTAAAATTTAATTGATTTTTTTTCAAAAAAATAGTATATTAGGACTGTAAAATCTGATTCGATGATATATGTGTAGTATTTGTTAATCCTCAACTGCCATTTCTCTACGAAAAAGATACTTAGGTATAGCTCTAAAGATTCGAGATCTTCTTGTTTCTAAAGATAAAGCCGATTTTATTTACGAGCCGTACTGTATTGTATGGCTTTTTTTATTTCAAATTTTTATCACTTAATAATATGGCGTCATACTTTTCTATAAAATTTTAGTACTGAAATATATAAAACTAAAATATGTATAATTAAAGCTACTCTCTATCAGCTTAATTGATATTTTAACATTTTACTTTTTTAAATAAAGCAGATATATTCACTTTATTACAATATAACTATAGGAAATCTTGACTTATATTTTAATGCTATACATATTAAAATTTGAAATAGTATTTTATTTATTTTAACATTATTAAAGGAGGATATTATGAAAAGCAGAGTTGCACTGATAGGTATAATTGTAGAGGATAATTCCTGTACAAACAAATTAAATGACATCTTGCATAGTTATAATCATATAATAGTTGGTAGATTAGGTATTCCTTATAGAGATAGAAATATAGGGGTCATTAGCATAATAGTAGACTCTGATATGGATACTATAAACGAGTTATCCGGAAAGCTTGGAAAACTCAAGGGGATAAATTCAAAGACTATGTATGCAAAGGTAAGCGATGATGAATAACATCTATGAAAATCTGAAACAAAATGCAGATATTTCACAAGATGATATAGTGTCTCTACTTGAACTTGAGGACTTCAGCAAGGTATTTGAATTAGCAGATAAGATTAATTTTGATAATTTTAAAAATAAGGTAGACATTAGAGCTATACTGGAATTTTCAAACTACTGCAAAAGAAAATGCGCCTATTGCGGACTTAACTCAAGCAATAAAAATCTTACAAGGTATAGAATAAGTGAAGAAGAAATACTTCAAGTCGCAGTTGAAACATATAAGGCAGGATACAAGACCATAGTCTTGCAATCCGGCGAAGATCCATATTTTACAGCAGAAAAAATCGGAGATTTAGTAAGAAAAATAAAAGAAATTACTGATATGGCTATAACCGTCAGTTGCGGTGAGATGAACTATGAAGACTATAAATACATCAAAAGTTGCGGAGCGGACAGATATTTACTAAAGCATGAAACTGCTGATGAAAAGCTGTATTCATCACTGCATAGTTGCGGTACCTTAAAAAACAGACTTAAATGCCTAAAATATCTGAAAAAACTCAATTATTATACAGGTAGCGGTTTTATGATAGGCTTACCTGGACAGAGCCTGCACACTATAGCAAAGGATATACTCACTCTTAAAACTATACCCTGTGATATGGCAGGAATAGGTCCCTTTATAGCAAGTCAAGACACTCCTCTAAGAAATATGAAAAACGGAGATACTCATCTCGTGAAAAAAGCAGTGGCAATTACAAGAATTCTCCTACCAAAAGCACATTTACCTGCTACAACAGCCCTTGGTGTAATAGACTCCAAGGAAAAAGACAGCATCTTTTCCTGTGGTGCTAATGTTATAATGAGAAAGGTAACTCCACAAAAATACGAACAATTTTACAGTATTTATCCCAATAAAATCAAAGTAAATGACATTTTAAAAGATAGAAAAATCCTTGAACAACAAATTATTAATATAGGCAAGATACCAGTATAGGAGGAAATGATGTATAATGCAAAATCATCAGTAGCACAAGAATTTATAAATCATGAAGAAATACTATCAACTATTGAATATGCAAGGAATAATAAAAATAATTACGAAATGATAAATGACATACTTCAAGAAGCAGAGCAGATGAACGGAATAAGTCACCGACAGGCTGCAGTCTTGCTTGAATGTGATGATAAAGAGGTACTTACAAAGATATATAATCTTGCAGGAAGAATCAAAGAAAGAATTTATGGCAAAAGAATAGTTATGTTTGCTCCACTATACTTATCAAACTACTGTGTCAACGGATGTACTTACTGTCCATATCACGCTAAGAATACTACTATAACAAGAAAACAGCTCAGTCAGGAAGAAATCGCAAGAGAGGTTATGGCACTTCAAGATATGGGACATAAGAGGCTTGCTCTTGAATCCGGAGAAGATCCGCATAGAAACAGTATAGAATACATCTTGGAGAGCATCAAAACTATTTATTCCATACATCATAAAAACGGTGCAATAAGACGTGTTAATGTAAATATTGCTGCAACAACTAAGGAAAACTACAAAAAGTTGGTAGAAGCAGGTATAGGTACTTATATACTCTTCCAAGAGACTTACCATCAAAAAACTTACGAAGAAATTCACCCTACAGGTCCTAAGCATAACTATGCCTACCATACGGAGGCAATGGACAGAGCTATGGAGGCAGGCATTGATGATGTCGGTATAGGTGTATTATTTGGTCTTTATGACCATATGTACGATTTTGTTGGACTTATGATGCACGCAGAACACTTAGAGGCAAAATTTGGAGTTGGTCCTCATACCATCAGTATACCGAGAATTAGGCCTGCAGACGATATAAATGTTGATGAATTTTCCTATGCTATAGATGACGCTTTATTTAAAAAAATAGTAGCCTTAGTTAGAATTTGTGCTCCTTATACAGGAATAATAATATCTACAAGGGAATCTCAAAAATCCAGGGAAGAAGTTCTTAAAATCGGTGTTTCTCAGATAAGTGGTGGTTCAAAGACCAGTGTAGGAGGCTATGAAAAAGACGAAAATTCTGATGAAAATTCAAAGCAATTTGACGTAGATGATAACAGGACATTGGATGAAGTGGTAAATTGGCTTTTGAAATTGGGCTATGTACCAAGTTTTTGTACAGCCTGTTATAGAGCAGGACGTACAGGAGACAGATTTATGCGTCTTGCAAAATCAGGTCAGATAGTAAATGTCTGTCAACCAAATTCTCTAATGACTCTCAACGAATACCTTATAGACTACGCAAAGGATGAAACAAAAATCCTTGCTCAAAATGTAATAGACAGTGAACTTGAGATGATACCTAAGGAAAAGGTGAAAAACATAGCTAAAGACTATATACTTCAAATGGAAAGCGGGAAAAGAGATTTCAGATTTTAATAATATTAGACGAATTTATGGAGATTTTTATGAATATGAATCAAACTCCACAAGGCGAGAGAGTGCATATAGCCTTTTTTGGAAAAACCAACGTCGGTAAGTCTTCCTTGATAAATAAGATAGTAAATCAGGATATATCAATAGTATCGAAGATTAGAGGCACTACCACAGATCCTGTACAAAAAGCTATGGAAATTCATGGTATAGGGGCAACACTTATAATTGATACTGCAGGTTTTGACGATGACAGTGAACTTGGTGAAAAGAGGATGGAAAAAACTTCCAATATTCTCAATAAAACTGATGTAGCTGTTATAGTAACTACTCCGGATGATATAATTTCCGATTTTTCCAAGGAATTAACTTGGATAGAAAAAATCAAGGATAAAAACATTCCTTATCTTGTAGTAATTAATAAGATAGACCTGTCAAAAGATATGGAAAGCCTAAAAAAAAGAGCTAGAGAGCTGACTTCAAAAGAAGTAATTTTAGTCAGCGTAAAGGAAAATACAGGAATAGAAGATTTAATCACATCTTTAGAAATAATATGTAAATTCAAAGATGAAGACAGCATTTGCTCTCATCTTGTAAAAAAAGATGATGTAGTCCTGCTTGTTATGCCACAAGATACTCAAGCACCAAAGGGCAGACTTATACTTCCTCAAGTACAGACAATAAGAGACTTACTTGATAATAAATGCACTGTGATATGTACTACAGATGACAGAATTGAAAAATCACTGAGCATCTTAAAAAACAGTCCTAATCTTATAATTACCGACTCACAAGTCTTTGCAAAAATTTATCCTTTAAAGCCTAAAGAAAGTAAACTCACATCATTTTCAGTTTTATTCTCAAGATATAAGGGAGATGTGGATGAATTTGTAAGAGGAGCTGCCTTTATAGACTTGCTTAAAGACAATGACAAGGTGCTAATTGCGGAGGCCTGTACCCACAATCCTCAAGACGGTGATATTGCAAGAGTCAAGCTCCCAATGTTGCTTAGAAAAAAAACAGGCAAAAAGCTTGATATCGATGTGGTAAGCGGAAATAACTTCCCTAATAATCTTGAAGATTATTCGCTGATTATACACTGTGGTGCCTGTATGTTCAACAAAAAATATGTACTAAACAGGATAGATTCTGCAAAGTCATCACAAATCCCCATAACAAATTATGGCATTGCAATAGCATATATTTCAGGAATACTTGACAAGATAGAAAAATAGCTCCCATTATGGGAGCTTTTTTTATACTATTAGCTATTTAATCTATGGATAATTTTCATAAATGATTTACAAAGTAGCATACGATTCATGACTTTATTATAAATGCACTGAAAAAGATTTATCCATTATTTTATTAGAATTTAGTATTAAAATATAGAATGACTCTTCATACTTGTATTAGCCTTAGGATAAATACTTCTGTTCCATGTTCTTCCATTAGAGCCTACACCATTTGAATTTACTCCGTTAAATGTTGTTCCTCTTGTTGCATTGACAAGCTCGTCATCAGTGAGAAATAAATATGCCTCTGAATAATAATTTCTGTCAAAAGGACTTGTCACCGGGTCATTGAAGGTAAAGTCTATATGATACCAATTTCCATCTAGTCTAAGCATATTCCACATGTGATCTGTATTTTCTACCAAGATATTATTTTCTCTTCCGAATTTTCTTGACAAAAGTTCATATCCAATCTTAGCATATCCATCACAAACAGCTGTGTTTAATACTGCAGCATCATACAATGAGTGTTTTTTCAGTGATGTGTCGTACACAAGCTTCAAAGCAATCGCCCTATTAGCTTGTTTTACGAATTCCACACCTTCATAATGTTTTATAGAATTATATATATCATCAATCACTTGATAAGACTGATTGAGTTTGGCAAGGTCAGCATCATATAGGAAGTAAATATTGTAAACACCATAAGTACAGCCTGTATTAGCAAAAAATGTAGAATAAATTCCATAACTGTTATTTGGTAAAAATTTCAACAAAACACTACCTATTGTACTATTTGAATTATTGAAATTATTTGCATTTGAATTTTTAGTGATTATACTGATAGTTTCCTTTTTGGAATACTGCTCCTTTTTAAGCAGTTTATACAAATCCTCATATGAAGTACCGTCATTTATATGAGCATAGCCTTTACTTGGCTTTATCTGATTCAAATCATAAACTATTGCATCACTAAAACTGTAGTCATTTGATGTCTTTACCCTATACCTTACCTTTCCTCCAAGATTTATAGTCTTATTCACTACAAGATTGTTAATTTGACCGTTATAAATTACGGTAGGACTTTGTGCATGGTTTACAAGTTTGTTTACATTAGCATCGATAGTAAACTTAGTCCCTTTTTTTATATGCTTAGTTAATATTATATTATTTAAGTTAGACCTTCCAAATTCTTTAACAGTGGCTGTAGAGGCAAGATACATATTATTTACTGCAGAATCAGCAATATTTAATACCATCTTGTTTGAAGCCGTAACAAGGTAGATATCCCCTGTAACTACAGTATTTTTAAGAGTCAGTGAATTAAGCTTAGGAGCAGTTATTATAAGATCCTTATTTATTATGCAGTTTTCTATTGTAATATCTCCGACCACTGTCTCTTGTACCATCAAAGAGCCTGCAATTGTTTGATTTGAAAATATCCCTGCTGATGTCAAAACAAAAGGTATATACGCAGGATCGGTCTTTGCATATTCCATCTTTTTTTCTATTATTTTGTTTTTTTCACTCAAACTCAGATTTGAGTAAATATCTGTTGCACTTATACTTTGCGAGCCAAAACTAAAAATCGTCGCACATATAAGCGGATATATCAATATATTTTTATTCAATCTCATTATTATTTTCCTTTTCAAAATTAGCTATTACAAGTTACAACTTAATTTTAAATCATTAAGTCATAATTTGCAATTCTAATCCAAGATATTTAAACTGTTTGTAAAATAATCTATTTCTTCCTTAGTATTAAAATATGACAATGACGCTCTTACAAAGCCAGTCTCCAGAGTATTCAAAAATTCATGTCCAAATGGGTTACAATGTAGCCCTCCACGAACAGCAACGTCATATTTATAATTTAATGAGGAGCAAATCAGTGATGAATCTCTATTCTTAATATTAAAAGATACTATTGAGGAAAGCATATTATTATTTGGAGTATAGATTATCACATCTCTTACAGTTGAAAGCCTTTGTATAAAATACTTTGTCATCTCATTTTCTTTTTCAAATATAGCATCAATGCCCTCTTTTTTTATAAACTTTATACCTTCAAGCATACTCTTGATTCCTACTACATTGACAGTACCCGTTTCCAACTTATCAGGCATTATTTCAATCTCATTTATCTCATCTGAAAAACTGCCTGTACCACCATAGAGTATAGGGCTTAATTTGACATTCCTGCCTGCATAGATAAAGCCTGTACCGCTTAGTCCAAACAGAGCCTTATGTCCCGGGGCGCAAAGTATATCTATATTCATCTTCTTAACATCTATGTCTATTTTACCTATGCTTTGAGCTGCATCAAGTAGAAATAAAATATTATTATCTCTTGCTACCTTTCCTATTTTTTCTATCTCATTTACAGTACCAACTAAATTGTTCGCATGACAAAGGGCAATGAGCTTGGTATCTTTCTTGATATTAGCTCTTACATCTTCAGCTCTTATTTCCATGTCTTGATTAGGCCTTAGATAAGTCACGGTGATATTTTTCGTCTTTTTAAGATGTTCCAACACCCTTATTATAGAGTTATGCTCCAATACCGAGCTTATGACATCATCTCCGTCATCCAAAGCAGAAAAAAGTCCAATATTTAACGCCTCTGTACAATTTTTTGTAAATGCGACATTTGAGATATCATCTCCGTTAATAAGCTCACATATAGCCTCTCTGCACTCATACACTGCTCTTGACGATATCACGCTCATATTGTGGGCTGAACGTCCAGGATTGGCGCAGTGATTCTTTGCAAAGTCAAATGTCCTTTCCAAGACTATATCCGGTTTTGGAAATGTTGTTGCCGCATTATCAAAATATATCATAGTCTTACCTCTTTGTTTCGCCCTTTCCCTTGGTCTTGAGCATCAACTGTTTCTTCTCATATTTATCGTATTGTTTTATAATTCTTTGAACCAACTCATGTCTTACCACGTCTTTTTCAGTAAGTTCGTTTATAGCTATGCCCTTTACGTCTTTGAGTATCATCACCGCATGAGACAGGCCGCTTTTTTTATTGTCACCCAAGTCTATCTGAGTGATGTCCCCTGTTACTACCACCTTTGAGCCGAAGCCGAACCTCGTCAAAAACATCTTCATCTGCTCACGAGTGGTATTTTGTGCCTCATCTAATATTATGAAAGAATTGTCCAAGGTTCTTCCTCTCATAAATGCAAGAGGTGCCACCTCTATTACTCCTGTCTCAAGATGTTTTTCAAACTTTTCTGCTCCAAACATATCAAAAAGAGCATCATACAGTGGTCTAAGATAAGGGTCTACCTTATCTTTCAAATCTCCCGGCAAAAATCCCAGACTTTCTCCTGCCTCTACTGCAGGTCTTGTAAGTATTATTCTTGATACTTCCCCACGACGAAAAGACGCCACTGCAAGTGCAACTGCAAGATAGGTCTTACCGGTACCTGCAGGTCCTATGCAGATAGTAACATCATTTTTTCTAATATCATCTACATAATTTTTTTGTCCAACTGTCTTTGCTCTTACAGGATTGCCTTTTGACGTGAGTATTATCACATCATCCCCCATATTTGCAATATTGTTGGACATATCTTCCCTTATCATATCTACAGTATAATTTACCAGCCTTACATCGATAGCAGTGCCTTTTTTAAATAGCTTATACAGCTCTTCCAAGACTCTTGTACAGATGTTTACATCAGTATTCTTATCACCTATTATAAATGTCTTGTCATCTCTAAGAATAATATTTACACTTAGTTTTTCTTCCAAAGCCTTTATATTTTTATCATAGTTGCCAAACAACTCTTTTTCAAAATCTGAATCTTCAAAATTTACTATATGTTCCAAAAATTTTCTCCTATAATACTAAAAAATAATTACTTTTCAATTTTATCATAAATTTTCAAAAATGTTAAATTATTTTTGTTGACTCATATTTAAAAAGCCATTATGATATAAATATTGTTTATTAACTCCATAATATCAAAATTATAAAAATACTTAACTCAACTTTCAAACATAAAATACACATTAAAAACATTGAAATTTGAGTATATTTTTAAAATAAAATATTATACTTGACATAGTTTTTCCAGTGTTTTCACTTTTTTGATAAATATGCAAATTTCAATAAATATTATTAAAAAAATTTTTGTGTCAAGTAGTATATTAAAAAATCAATAAATATTTAAATTTCAACTAAAATTTCGATAATTTTAGTGGGAAAGTTGAGTGCTTAATTAAAAGAGGAAAAAATGAAAAAATGTCTTGTAATCGGCTCTACAGTATGTGATGTCATAATCTATGTAGACAAACTGCCCAAACGTTCAGAGGATGTCCATGTCAAAAGACAAAGCCTAAGTCTTGGGGGATGCGCTTACAATGTAGTTTCAGTCTTACATAATTTAGACATAGACTATGTATTTATCTCTCCTGTAGGAAGGGGAATGTACGGCGACTTTGTAAGAGAGGAATTAAAGAAGAAAAATATAAAAACAGAGATATTTCTTGAAGAAGATAACGGCTGTTGCTACTGCTTGATAGATAGTAGCGGTGAGCGTTCTTTCATGTCATATCACAAATGCGAATACACATTTTCACCATCTTGGATAAATTCTTATAATTTAGACGAATTTTCCTACATCTATGTCTGCGGACTTGAAATAGAAGACAGGGACGGAGAGATACTAAGCGATACCATATCCAAATTTTCAGGCACAGTCATATTTGCACCAGGTCCAAGAGTAAATATGATAGACGAAAAATTACTCAATAAAATATATAATATTCATCCTATAATACATCTCAATGAAGAGGAGCTAAAAGACATTACAAAGACTAAAAACATAGATGAAGCATTGGAAAAGCTATATAAGAAGACGCAAAATACAATAATAGTAACTCTTGGCGATAAGGGTTCATTGTATTTTGACGGCAAAGAATGTAAAAAAGTAAAAGGCTATAAGGCTAATGTACAAGATACAGTAGGAGCAGGAGACAGTCATATAGGCGCAATAATGTCCTGCCTTAGCAAAGGTAAGACATTAGAACAGGCCTTAGATTTTGCAAATCTACTTTCTTCAAAGATAGTGGAAACTCAGGGAGTAAATCTTTCAAAAGAAACGTATGACAAACTTAGGAAAATTTTAGCTTAGTTATAATACCAAAATGTTTTTTTAACACAAATTCCAGTCTTTTCATGATACCATATACAAGGTGCATATGCTGCATGCTTACCGGCAACTGTTGAAGGTACTATTTCTTTTCTCTCCTCTTGCACCTTGTCATAGTCCTTATTTTTGATGATACAAATTACTCCATCAGGTGTATCATCATCAATTTCTCTTACATCTTTTTCATAGCCGGGTATCTCATTTTTCTTATGCGAAAAGTTTTTAAGACCTGCTATTTCAGCATTCTTTTTAATCTCTTCCATCAAAACATAATACTTAGATGAAAAAGAATCTGTAGAATCCATCATTTTTTCTATAAGCTTTTCATCATTTTCAGCCATTTCTCTTATTGATGGGATAGATCTTTCTCCATCTTCTACCTCATATGTCTTTACTATCTTAAAATCTAAGTCCATATCATATCTTATAGGAAACAAAGCTCCGGAATCATTATCAAAAATCCCATTATCAAACTTATATGTCATTTCAATTATATTTGCAAAAACACTGTAACCATCACTTCTTTTTTTCAATCCCACTATATCTATAGAAGCAGCAGGAATATTTTGTCCCGTTTTTTCTTCTTTTTTTAACTCCTTGATTTTTGTGTCATAGATTACAGCTCTTGCCTTTTCTTTTATTTCATCATCTTGAAGTGTCTTTTCACTTGCTTTATCCACTTTGTCATCACTTTGACTTATATTTTTTGTTGCATTATCGTCTGTATTTTTCTTTGAAATATCTGTATTTTCATTACAAGCAACAATAAAGCTTAGCAAACATATCACGGCAAAAAATTTTAAAACTGCTGACTTTTTCATAATATCCTCCTATTTCTAAATTTTTAAGAACTAAGTACATATCTGTCATAAATAAATTAACTTCCATAACTTAGCTTGTCTTTATACTTATATTAGAATCAAACAATAATTAAGTCAACAGTATTCTTAGCTTTGTTATTATAATTTAATTTGGAATATATAATGCAAAATTTATATTGATATGTTATAATGTTAATGTTGCCAAGTACTTTTAAAATTTTCTTGTATTCAATTACTTTAATATATTTACTTTTAAGTCGATTTATTATACACAGATACTATAATACTAACTTGAGCTTGTTATTATTATATAGCTGAAAATTAAGCTTTTGTTTTTTATATAACAGTATCATTTTTTTACAAGGAGGAAATATGAAAAGCTGGAAATGCACAGTCTGTGGTTATATCCATGAGGGAGATACACCGCCGGAGTTTTGTCCTGTCTGTAATTGGGGTAGTGATAAGTTTATGGAAATAGCAAATTACAAAAGAAAACTTAGATCTACTGCAGATAAAAAACAGAATGAAAACTAAAAAAATCGGAAATCAAGGTTATTTTGCCATGATTTCCGATTTTTATGCAATTTTTTCAAATTTTGTACTAATATCAAAAACTCTCATTACCTAATACTAAGCAGCATTTATAATAACAATTATATATTTTAATACTAAAATCTATTTAGATTATAGATTTTATCAATTCTGTACTTATGATACTCTATAGCGTATCTTTAGTTATTTTGCACTATATTTTTGATATACTTTTTTATATTTTATCTCCCCCATATTTATTATAGAGCCTAAAATATTTCCATTATTCTATTAGATTTTAGTATAAATTTTAATTACAGCTATCTTGACAGTTTTGTTATTATCTTCATTACTTCATCTATCTTTTCATTTATCAAATCTGCGTCATTGCTCTCTACCGCACTTACCACACAGCTTTTGAAATGAGCTTCAAGTATATCGTTGTTTATTCCTTTTAGAGCTGATATTACCGCCAGAATTTGCACTGAAATATCAATGCAATACTTGTCTTCCTCTACCATCTTAGATACCCCTGAGAGTTGCCCCATGGCAATGTTGAGTTTTTTTCGTATCTTTTTATAATCAGCCTGCATCTTTTACTCCTTTGACCTCATAACCTGCCTTAGTCACCACATCTGAAAGCACTTTATCATCCACATCGCTGTTTAGACTTATATTTACCGACTTTTCTTCCAAGTTTACTACTGCATTTACTCCACTTAGCTCATTTAACACTTTTTCTACCCTTGCCTTACAATGCATACAAGTCATTCCGTCTACATACATTATCTTTTCACGCATTTTTATCTCCTCATTTTGTGCTTTAATTTGATTATAACTTGAAAAATCAACAATTTGAATATTTACATCCTGATTTATCTCTTGTTTTACATACTTCACTTTCTTTTCATCCTTGAACTTTCTCAATCTAAGAGCATTTGACACTACAAAGACAGAGCTGAAGCTCATAGCTACAGAGGCAATCATTGGATTGAGATATAGCTTAAACGGTAGGTAAAATACTCCCATAGCAAGAGGAATACATAATATATTGTAGAAAAATGCCCAGAATAAATTCTGTTTTATATTTACAAGTGTTGCCTTGCTTAGCTTTATTGTCGTTACTACATCTTGCAAATCACTTTTCATCAATACTATATCTGCAGATTCTATAGCTATATCTGTTCCTGTACCCACTGCTATACCTACATCTGCCCTTGCAAGAGCAGGCGAGTCGTTTATTCCGTCTCCAACCATAGCTACCTTCTTATTTTTTCCCTTAATTTTAATTATTTCCTCGTCCTTTTGATTAGGCATTACATCGCTTATAAAATCATCTACAGCTATCTTATCAGCTATATAGCTTGCAGTTTTTTTGTTATCTCCTGTCAGCATTATCGTCTTTATGCCCATATCCTTAAGGGCTTTTATAGCTATTGCGCTTGTATTTTTTTCTATATCCGCAACTGCAATTATGGCAGAAGGCACACTATCTATGGCAAAAAATACTGCTGTCTTACCCATATCTTGTAAAGATGAGGCATAGTCACCAAAAAATGAAGTGTCTACATTGTTTTCAATCATAAACTTCATATTTCCGGCAATTAGATTTTTACCTTCAAACTTAGCCTTTACTCCCCTACCTGATATTTCAATAAATGAATCAGTATTCTTCAAAGTCAGATTTTTTTTGCCATAATCTGTAATAGCAATGGCTATAGGCTGTTGAGAATTTTGCTCAAGGGATGAAATAAGCGTGATTATCTCATCTTTTTCAAAATTTTCATTAATTATCACATCTGTAACTACAGGAGTACCTTGAGTAAGCGTTCCTGTCTTATCAAAGACTACAGTGTCAATCATATGCATACTTTCAAGAGCTGAGGCATTCTTAAAAAGTATACCGTTTTTTGCTCCCTGACCTGTACCTACCATTATAGCAACAGGTGTAGCTAATCCAAGAGCACAAGGGCAGGAAATTACTAAGACTGAAATTGCAAAATTAAGTGCAAATTCCACATCATATCCAAGAACTTTCCAAAATATAAAGGTAATTATAGACAGTGATATTACTACAGGCACAAATACTGCTGAAATCTTGTCAGCTATAGACTCAATTGGAGCCTTTGTTGCATTAGCATCTTTTACAAGCTCTATAATCTTAGATAATAGAGTATCTGAACCCACGTTAGTCACTTCAAAGCTAAAGGCATTACCCTTATTTATTGTAGCTCCTATTACCTTGTCTCCTATATTTTTTTCTACAGGAAGAGATTCTCCGGTTATTGCAGACTCGTCAACTATTACGGTACCTGACCTTATAACTCCGTCTAAAGCTATGCTTTCTCCCATTTTTACCTGTAGAATATCTCCCACTTTTACATCGTCCACATCAATATCAACTATCTCATCACCTTTTACAAGGTGTGCAATACTTGGTCTCAAATTTATAAGCGATGAAATAGCCTCATTAGTCTTTTTCTTTGACTTAGTCTCAAAATATTTGCCCAATGTTATCAGCGTAAGTATCATAACAGCAGATTCAAAATATAAATTGTGGTGATACTTATGCATGGTATCCATATCACCCACAGCTATTGAATACGACATACGATATATGGCAAATATCCCGTAAATAAGTGCGGAAGATGAGCCTATAGCAATAAGAGAATCCATATTAGGAGCTTTTTTTATTAAAGTTTTAAATCCTTTTTTATAATAATCTCTATTGACAAAAACTATAGGAAGTGCAATCAAAAACTGGGTGAAGGCAAAATTTACAGCACCACTTTCCCCTTTTAAAAATTCAGGTATAGGCAGACCTACCATAGAGCCCATAGCAACATACATAAGTATTATTGTAAGCGGAATACTCACAGCCAATCTGAATTTCATGGACTCCAGCTGCTCAGTCCATACATCACTTTGAGATGAGTCATCTTTTCCTTCACTCTTTGCTCCTTGCACAGTTGCAAAGTAACCTGCATCCTCCACAGCCTTTATTATATCCTTATCTGTCATCACATTCTCATCGTATGAAACAGACATGGAGTTGGTCATAAGATTTACATTTACTTCTGATATCGCATCAAGTTTTGATACGGCTCGATTGACAGCACTGCTGCAAGCACTGCATGTCATCCCCTTAATATCAAACATCTTTTTCATTATTCACCTCATTATAACATATAGTTGTATTTTTTAACTTGCTTTTATTCTTATACCCCCTATGGGTATTTTAAACATAATATTAATTATTTGTTTTATACTATTTTTAATTTAATCCATAGAAGTTTTAATCAATAATTATTAAAATTTAAAATATAATTTATAGGCTCTTTATAAATTTCCTAAAAATATTTTCTACATTGTTCTATTATATTTTAATATTACATCCTTTATTTTTCATACTTTTTTTACAACAATAACAATTTATTGACATTTTGTGTTATTAGTAGATTTTTTTATTTTATACCTGTATAATCGAGTTAGTAAAGTCTGGGATTTTTCTAAATCTTAATACTTTTTTCGGATGTAAATAATTGTGAAATTTACATGAAGGAGGATAATTATGTTAAAGAACAAAAAGACAATTTCAATGTTATTAGCATTGTCACTTACAGTGGGTATAGGTTCGTATGTCAATGTATTTGCAGAGGATTCAAAAACTATCACCATAATACATACCAATGATGTACATGGTCGTGCACAAGGTGATGACAAGGAACTAATCGGCTATCCTAAATTAAAGACATTTTATGATGAAACTAAGGCTAAAAACCCTAATACCTTGCTGGTAGATGCAGGAGACACTGTTCACGGTACTACTTTTGCCAATATTTCCGAAGGTAAAAATATGGTTGAACTGATGAATGAAATAGGTTTTACTGTTAGTGTACCGGGAAATCATGATTTTAACTATGGTTTTGATAAACTGCTTGAGCTCGCTAAGAGTGCAAAATTTAAATATATCTGTGCAAATGTAATCAACAAGAGCGATAAGTCATTAGCCTTTGCGCCTAACACTATAGAAGAGGTTGACGGAGTAAAAATAGGATTTTTCGGACTTGCAACTCCGGAAACAAGATACAAATCAAGCCCTAAAAATACTGCAACTGTTGAGTTCACAGACTATATAGAAACTGCAAAAAAACAAGTTGAAGACTTGAAAAAACAAGGTGCTACAGTAATAGTGGCAGTAACACATCTTGGTATAGATATGTCTTCTGAAGAACGTTCAGACATTCTTGCTGAAAAAGTTGAAGGTATAGACCTTATAATAGACGGTCATTCTCATACCTTGCTTGAAAACGGCAAAAAAGTAGGCAACACTACAATAGCGCAAACAGGTGAATACCTAAAAAATATCGGTAAGGTGGATTTGACTGTAAAAGACGGCAAAGTTGAAAAAATTGATGCCTCTGTAGTAAAATACGAACAGGCGAAATCTATAAAGCCTGACGAAAAGATAGCTGAACTGATAAAAAAAGCTGAAGAAAAAAATAAACCTATTTTAGAGAAAAAAGTGGGTACTACCCAGACAGAGCTTATTGGTGTAAGAGAAAGAGTAAGAGTTGGAGAAACAAACCTTGGAGACTTGGTAACTGATGCAATGAAAGCTTCAGTATCTTCAGATATAGCTATAACAAATGGTGGCGGAATAAGAGCGTCGATTGCAAAAGGCAATGTAAAAATGGGCGATGTATTGACAGCTTTCCCATTTAGCAATATTGTAGTTGGTCTTGAAGTAAAAGGCTCTGTTATAAAATCTGCATTGGAGCACGGTGTTGACAAGACTCCTGAGCCTGACGGCAAATTCCCTCATATCTCAGGAATTACATTCACACTTGACACATCAAAACCGGCAGGTAAAAGAGTGTCAAACGTGATGATAAACGGAGAAGCTCTTGATGAAAACAAGACTTACAAACTTGCAACAAATGACTTCTTAGCAATAGGCGGAGATGACTATAAGATGTTTGTCGGTGCCAAAAAATATGCTGAAAACGGACTATTGTCAGATGTGCTTGTAGATTTTTTCAAAGCTAATAACAACACTGTAAACTATCCGGACAACAAGCTTAGAATAAAAAAACCCGGAGATTCAGTAGAAAAAACAACTGAACCTGAAAAAAAGGATGAAACTCCAAGTTCAAATAACAACGGAGTAAGTCTAACAGCTCATAAAATAGTAGTAAACAATAAGGCTGTAACTTTAAACGGATATGTAATAAAAGACAAGAAGTATTTTAGAATAAGAGATATAGCAACTGCTTTTAAGGATTCAGACAGTCCTTTTAATGTAAGTTATGATAAGAAGACAAAATCAATATCACTTACTTCAAATCAGAAATATAGCGCTATAACTCATGATGTACTTGTGGAATTACCTGAAAATCCAGATATTAAAGAAAGTTCTCAAAAAGTGCTTATAAATAAAATTCAAGATAATACTTTAAAAGTATACATGGTATTAGGTTCCAACTTCTTCCCATTGGAAGATCTGATAACTATACTCAAGCTTGATGTAAAATAATTTTAAAGCCCGATTTTCAAAATATTGAAAGTCGGGTTTTTTTTATATGCTTTAAGCTCTAATCAATGAAAACTTTGCTAATATAATCTTAACATCATATAACTAAAATAAAAAAATTAGAAAAACGCTTTATTTTTTTCAAAAAAGTGGTAAAATATCCTTATATAGTATTATACCATTTTTTCAATTACAAATTTATACTCAATACAAACTAAGCTAAATCTTGTACATAATTAACTTAAGCTTAAAATAAATGTACAATACCAAAGCTATATGGCTTTCTACATGACAATAAGTATAAACTGTATTGAAATCTTAGTTAATGAAAGGAGTTTTATTATGTCAATATTTGTCGATTTAAACAGTGACATAGGTGAAGGTTTTGGAGACTATTCCATAGGTATGGATGAAGAAATACTAAAACATGTCACAAGCGCTAACATAGCATGCTATTTCCATGCCGGTGATCCCCTTATAATGGACAATACCGTAAAAATGGCAAAAGATCTTGGCGTTGCCATAGGCTCTCATCCTGGTTATCCCGACTTAATCGGATTCGGCAGAAGACCAATGACAATTACAGCAAAAGAAGCAAGAGCATATGTACTATACCAAATGGGCGCATTAAAAGCCTTTGCTATTGCAAACGGAATTGAAGTACAACATATGAAACTACACGGAGCTTTTTACAATAGTGCCTGCTCTCAAAAAGAATTGGCTGACGCTGTCTTAGATGCTGTAGAATCTTATGACAAAAACATTATACTTATGGTCTTAAGCGGAAGTTATATTGCTAAAGAAGGTATAAGAAGAGGTCTTAAGGTGGCTCAGGAAGTATTTGCCGATAGAGGATACAATACAGACGGTACCTTGGTAAATAGAAAACTCGAAGGCGCTTTTATCAAGGACAAAGACGAGGCAATCCAAAGAGTCATAAGAATGGTAAAAGAAGGCAAGGTAAAAGCCGTTGACGGTAGCGATATAGATATCAAAGCTGATTCCATCTGTGTACACGGAGATAATCCTAAGGCAATAGAATTTGTCAAAAACATAAGACAGTCTTTGACAGATGCTGGAATTACTGTAACTTCACTTTATAATTTTCTTTAAAGGAGTTTTTCATGGAAAAAAAATCTAATAATATGTCAGTCTTACTTGGAGCAGCATTTTTGATGGCTACATCTGCAATAGGTCCCGGTTTTATGACTCAAACAGCTAAGTTTACAAGCGATATGAAAGGCTCTTTTGCTTTTGTAATCTTAGTTTCTACAATAATGGCTTTTATCGCTCAGCTTAATGTTTGGAGAGTGCTCTGTGTATCAGGGCTTAGAGGTCAAGACGTTGCCAACAAGGTTGTACCGGGACTTGGTTATTTCATAGCTTTTTTAGTTGCACTTGGCGGATTTGCCTTTAATATAGGCAATGTAGGTGGAGCTGCCTTGGGACTTAATGTAGTTAGCGGAATTGACACTAAAATTGCAGCTGTAATAGCAGCCTTAGTTGGCATACTAATTTTTACTTCAAAGACTGCAGGTTCA
The DNA here is from genome assembly GCA_963521605.1 of uncultured Peptostreptococcaceae bacterium. Taxonomy (GTDB): domain Bacteria; phylum Bacillota; class Clostridia; order Peptostreptococcales; family Filifactoraceae; genus Peptoanaerobacter. The sequence goes on from CAUQVF010000001.1 coordinate 483,195, forward strand.
ATAATGGATAAGTTAACTCAAATTCTTGGAGCAATGATGATATTACTCATAGGCTATGTAGCTGTAAAGACAAACCCACCTATATTGGATGCTGCAAAAAATACAGTCAGCCCTGAAATTATAAATCCAATTGCAATAGTAACACTACTTGGTGGAACGGTTGGAGGATATATAATATTTTCAGGTGGACATAGACTTATAGACGCTAAGATTACAGGTGAAGAAAATCTTCCTAAGGCTAACCAATCAGCCATACTTGGTGTTTCTGTAGCCTTGATAGTCAGAATATTGCTCTTCCTTGCTGTACTTGGAGTGGTAAGTACAGGAGCTGCTCTTGATGCTAAAGATCCTGCAGGTTCTGCATTTCAAATAGGCGCAGGTGCAATAGGTCATAAGATATTTGGTCTTGTATTTTTAGCTGCAGCCCTTACTTCTGTAGTTGGAGCCGCATATACAAGCGTTTCTTTTTTAAAAACCCTCTTTAAAGTAGTAGAAGAAAAACAAAATATTTTTACTATAGGCTTTATCCTCGTATCTACCATTGTATTCATATCTTTGGGTAAACCTGCTAAGCTTATGATATTGGCAGGTTCATTAAACGGATTGATACTTCCAATTACACTTGCTACAGTATTAATGGCAAGCAAAAAGCCTTCAGTTGTAGGCGAAAACTATAAACATTCCAATGTTCTATTCATTCTTGGATGGATAGTTGTATTAATATCTGCATATCTTGGAATAACTTCACTTAAAGACCTTGCAGGACTATTTTCTTAAAATATTACCACTCTTACATATAACTTTGTATGTAAGAGTGAAGTAGATAATTAATCGAGAAAAAATACTAAGTTATTAATAACATACAACTATATATAAATCTAAAAACTTATGTTAATTTTCACTAAAAAACCATATAACTTTAATACTTTATAATTTTCTTAGACTGTAGGATTGATATTTTCAAGAACACTATAATGCAGTTTTAATCTTAAGTATATTAAGTTTTATGTTATCCATAATTATAATTGAAAGGATTATTTATGTATGAAAAAATAAAGTATTTACATTGCGGTGAAGCAGGCATAGTTATGGAATTTGGAAATGAGATTTCAAAGGATATAAACGCCAAAATTCGCAGTGTTGTAGATTTAATAGATAAAGACAAACATCCTTACATCATCGACATACTTCCGACATACAGATCAGTATTAATTCAATATGATGTAAGGAAGATAAGCTACAAAGACGTTGTTGAAAAGTTGAAAGAATATGAAAATGCCAATGTATCAAAACAGGAAGAAGAAGTCAGACTTATAAAACTACCTACAGTATATGGTGGTGAATATGGTCCTGACATAGAATTTGTTGCAAATCACAATAATTTAAGCGTTGAAGAAGTCATAAAGATCCACACTTCAACTGATTACTTGGTATATATGCTCGGATTTATACCCGGCTTTACCTACCTTGGGGGAATGAGTGACAAAATTGCCACGCCTCGCCTTGCCTCACCAAGGACAAAGATAGAAGCAGGCTCTGTAGGAATAGCCGGAAACCAAACAGGAACTTACCCAACAGATTCTCCGGGAGGTTGGCAAATCATAGGTAGGACACCTTTGCAACTTTTTTCTCCTGAAAGTGAGCCGCCTGTCTTTATAAATTCAGGTGACTATATAAGATATGAACAAATAAGCGACGATGAGTTTAAGTCCATCAAAAAACAGCTTGAAGAAAAAACTTACAAGCCTGATATAAAAATAGTTAAAAGAGGTGATTTGCATGAATAACATAAAAGTTTTGACACCCGGTATGCTTACAACAGTACAAGACATGGGCAGATACGGATATCAAAGATTTGGCATACCTGTTGCAGGTGTAATGGATGAATATTCTTATAAAATTGCAAACTACCTTGTAGGAAATGACGAAAATGAAGCAGTATTGGAGATGACTTTTATAGGTTCGAATCTTGAATTTGCTCAAGATATGGTAATCTCAATAACAGGTGCTGAGATTAAAGCATATATAAACAATATAGAGATTCCTCTATGGCAAAGTATAGCTGTAAAAAAAGGTGATATTCTATCTTTTTCAGGAATTAAAAAGGGCATTAGAGCATACGTGGCATTTGGAGGTGAACTAAATGTACCTGTAATAAACGGAAGCAAGTCCACTATCGTAAAGTCAAAGCTTGGTGGATTTGACGGAAGAGCCTTAAAAAAAGGTGATGAACTTGAAATTTTAGTATCGCACTATGCAACAGCAGGCAAAAAACTCGATAAAAAATACATTCCTAAGATAAATACTCAAGAAAGAATAAGAGTATTACTTGGTCCTCAAGATGATTACTTTACAGAGGAAGGCAAAAAAGCATTTTTCGCTGAAAAAGGATATGAAGTTACAGCACAATCTGACAGAATGGGTATGAGATTAAGTGGAGAAGCTGTAAAACATATAGAAAAAGCAGACATAATATCAGACGGTGCAGTCATAGGCTCCATCCAAATACCCGCTGACGGAATGCCTATTATTCTAATGGCTGACAGACAGACTACAGGCGGATATACAAAAATAGGAACTGTAATTAAAGAAGATATATGTAAGCTTGCACAAATGGGTCAAAACAGTAAAATAATCTTTGAAAATATAGATATTAATCAGGCTCAAGAAAAATACATCGAATTTTATTCCAAACTTGATGAAATCAAAAAGCAAATCGAAAAATATCAAGTTGAGTCAAGTCCTACACCACAAGTTGATAAAAGCAATCCATCTACAAAAGAGCTAAAAAAAGTAAATCCCGACTATGTCCAAAATGACAAAGCAAAATTTACTACTTTGATAGACGGAAAGGAATTTAATGTAGAAATACAAAAATGCAGATTTTAAAAAATGATAATTTAAACTAAACTCCATTAAAAAGTCATATAAGTTTATTTTTCAGTACACAATTTCAAGTATTTCAATTTAATAAAAATAACAACTACAAATTAAATAAGTAGTTGTTATTTTTATTAATGTCATTTATTGTCTTGTTTATTTTTCTTTTTTCTATTATCTAAAAAAGGTTTTAATACATAGGCATAAATGATACCTATACTAATAGGTACAGCAGCTTCTATCTTAATCTGCCACTTAAATATAGCACTTGGTATAATTACAAGAAGTAAAAATGTTATTATCACAATCATACATTGTAAAATATTCTTTTTCATAAAATCCTCCTAATTTGAAGATTATTTTAAAATATCTTATTTATTTTGATTATGTAGTGAACTTTTCTTTATATTTCTACTATAAAGAATATTTCTTACTTTTTATTATCATACAAATTTATTAGCTTGTCAACTTTTTTATATATAATAGATTTGAAATGCAGTTTAATAGCTTACAATACTAAAATTCAATAGGATAATGCATTATACTATATGTAATAATTTTTTTCCCATTAATCTATAATCAGTATTAGCTTTAACTGCCTTTAGATAAAACATAGTAAACGACTAGCTAAATTTACCTTGATTTAATTACCTACACTCAACAAGAAGTTTAGATAGTTGTGTAGTTTTCAAGTAAAGATAAATTTGTCGTTTACTATTTTATCTATCCTATCCATTTATATTAGTATTGCTATATAACTCAACTTTCCCACATGAAAAGCATATTAAAAACATTGAAATTTGAGTGTATTTTAAAATTATAATATTATACTTGTCATAGTTTTTTCAGTGTTTTTATTTTTTTGATAACTATGCAAATTTCAATAAATATTATACAGAAAATTGTGTGTCAAGTAGTATATTAAAAAATCAATAAATATTTAAATTTCAACTAAAATTGCGATAATTTTAGTGGGAAAGTTGAGTATATAATTAAAGCACCGCTATATTGCGATGCTTCAATTTTGTATATTATTAAATTTTATACAATATTTCTCTTATATATAAATAATACTCATATATCACTTAATTGAAGTTTTCTATAATTGATTATTACATTACAGATAAAAAAAGTATATTTTCTATTATTATGTCCTTGCACTTAGCTTTTGTATTATTAATATTTATATATTTTAGTATCTTGTAAATGTATATCTTTTCTTTCTTATCTTTTTCAACTTTTCTTTGTTCTCATACATTCTCATATCTGATACTATTATAGCTTCATCAATACTTTGAACATTTACCATATCATAAACGCACATACCTATAGAAAAAGTTATATCCATCATCTCTGAAATTTCTTCAATGTAGATTTCTTTTAAGTTCAATTTGAGTATCTCTTCTTCATCAAGTACATCTTTTGACAATACCAAAAACTCATCTCCACCTATCCTGTAGACCTTGGAGTTAGGTATATTTTCACTAAGATAATTTCCCACTTCTATTATAGCCTTATCACCGAATGCATGCCCTAAATTATCATTAATTACTTTCAAATTGTTCATGTCAATTGAAATTACAGTAACTTTTGTAGGATTTGATTTTATCTCTTCCAGATCATTATTCAGCGCATATCTGTTATGCAAACCTGTAAGTGTGTCTATACTTGTCATCCTTCTATACACTTTAATAAGTAGGTTATCTTTTGACATCTGAACATAGTTTACAATAAACATATATAACTGTACAAATACAAATAAAAGCATTGTAAATGCAAATACCCTTATAAAAAAAGAATTGTCATAAAATTTGTATCTAAGATATAATATAACCATACTTACATAAGCCGGAGTTACTGACAGCAGTATAATCCACTTTTGTTTTTTATTCTCAAATTCTGAAAACAAGATACAAAACAATATATTTGCAAAAATCAAAATTGCAATCATATGAGTAATTAAAAGTAATTGTCTATACTCTATGATTTTAAAACAAACCAAGATGAACTGTACAAAAAAGTTAATAAAAATCACAGTACTACAAACCTTCATTATCCTTTTCATCACAGGATTTAAGTCATCTTCAATAAATTTTATCAATGGATATGGGAAAAACATAAGCGACACATATTCCATAAAGTACAGTAGACCGATATATTCGCTAAAAATATAGGTGCTTATATTAAGATTTGCAAATACATATATACCTATTACAAATGATGAGAGTGAAATACCCAGTAGTCTTTTCCTATAAGTATCTATCTTATAACTTGCTAAATAAATTACTATTATTACAATAAATAAGAAAAACAAAAGAAATACTAAAATAGTACTGGGATAATCTTCAGATATTGTAGAAAGCACTATATTGCTTCTATCCCCAAATATCAGTGGCTGTATGAGATAACTCTCAAGAGGTATAATAGGAGTAAATTCTATTTTAATCATATCGTCATTGATATTTTTCGGTAAGTCGATTATTGAAAATATACTTCCGCCACCACTTCCTAATACCTTGTTTTCATCTTCCTTAAACTCGTAAATCTGTTTGTCACCCATATATACTATAAAATTTAGATATGATGTACCTAAACCTATAGCCTTTTTACCGTTGTAATCCTTTAATTTATATTTTTCCATATCCAAATATACTTCAAAAGGTTCAGTAGACTTATGAATATAAGGTAGAGACTTAGACACTGTCACTTCTTGTACAACTACCTTTGCAATACTAAGCTCTTCCACCTCTCTAAGATAGCCATTATCCTCATTTTTCACCTTATCTTGAGTTAACAAGATAGAGGCAATAATCATTATAAGCACCATTATTACAGCTCTGACTCTGGAATCCCTCTTAAATATCAGTGAATTAATCATATTATATCACCTGTATATCTGTCTCTTATCCCATCCTTATATTTCTTCTTGTTTTTATACATAAGTTCATCTGACATTTTTATTACCTCATCTATAGTCAGTTCTTCCTTAGCATCATAAAATGATTTTCCAAGTGAAAAAGTCACATCGTATTTTTCAGATACTTCATCGACAAAAAGAACTACTTTTTCAAGTTTTTTCACTTCGTCCTCATACTCCACATCTGTTATAGCTATGAATTCATCTCCTCCAACCCTATATATATTACTGTGAGGCATACTTTGAGTTATATAATTTGCCACTCTTGTTATAACACTATCCCCATAATAATGACCTAAGTTGTCATTTATAGGCTTAAGATTATCAATGTCAATTAGTGTAATATGAACACTTTCCTTATTTTTATCTATCCTTTCGATAGCCTTGTCAAAGGCATATCTGTTATATACTCCGGTAAGCTCATCTATTTTCATCATCTTCTTATATTCGACTGCGTCTACATTCCTGCTTTTAGTGTTCATATAGTTGATTATCAGATAATATCCGTTTCCACCTAAAAATACTATAATATTGGAATAAGACAGTGTAGAAGCAAACATACTTCTTTTAGTATAATAAACCACAAAAGAAATCAAAAAAACAATTATACACGGTATTACCGTTCTTAATATGTCTTTTTTTCCAGCAAACTTCTCTCCATCGGTCTTAATAATTATATACAACACCATTCCTATATGAATAAAAATATTGGCATAAGTATACATAAGCATCTTTTCAAACTCTACAAGATATGTTAGAGCAAGTATAGATTGAATGATAAAATTTATAAACGTAAGTTGTTTTGCAAATAAAATTAGTTTGTCAAACTTAGGATCCAAGGCATCCTGAATCATAGTTATCATAAAATACGAGGTAAACATAAGTGAGATAAACTCAAAATAATATAATAGCTGTCTATATTCATTAAATAGATACAATATAATATCATGCCTTGTAATTGTATAAACTGCAGCACAAAAACTTATTAAGCTTATTTTCAAAAACCCATTGTTTTGAATGTCATTTTTTTCCGAAAATTTTATCCAAAACAAACTTATTATTGAAAGTGCAAAGATTATAAATGTGAATAAGAGTGCTATACCCTCCATTTTAAAAAGATAATAGACCAAAAAGTTCGCATGCCCCCCTATAAATACAGGGTCTATAGTGTAATACTCTTTGCTTTTTAGTATAGGATTATATTTTATAGTAATTGTTGTGTCATTTACGTCATATGGTATATCTATCAGCAAAAATGCGTAGGTGCTTGAAGTCTCAACCAAAGATCTCTTAGTAACATTAAACTTACTTATTTCTCTGTCTCCAACTAAAACTGTAGAATCCAAATACAATTGACTTATACTTAAAGTCTTGTTGGAAATGTCACTAAAAGACTCAATATTAAAACTCACTGTAAAAGGCCTATTTGTATTAACGGTATAAGGTAGGTCTACAGTTTTTTTATTACCTTCGCTATCTGTTATTTCTACATTTTTACTTATCTCAACAGGGTCGATAAAATCTTTTGAATTACTGTTAGTCACTTTTTGAGTCAAGAGGAACATAAACATGGCAAATATACAAGCTATAGATAAAAGCACAAAGATAGTACCGATATTAATCGGTCTTTTTTTATTTATTGCTACCAATCTTCCCTCCCTCTAACAAAAAGTAGTTATAAAGTAATATGAAATAAGTGATACCTCATGGAATTACACTTCTACAAGATTATAAATATATTCACAGTTAAAATCAAGTACAAATTAAAATTATTCAGCAAAAAACGACTTTAATTAAATATTTTCTGATTTTAAATAAAGTCGTTTTAAATATAAATTGTGATAAAATATACCTATTATATTAAATCATAATCTTTTATTTATTACTTTTTCTCCATATTTTCATTTTTTCAGCATCTTTTATCAATTGCTCTCTAAAATCAGGATGAGCTATAGATATAAGAGCTTCAGTTCTTTGCCAAGTACTCATACCTTTTAAGTTTACCTTACCATATTCAGTAACTACATAGTGAGTATTAGGTCTTGCAGCAGTAACCGCTGAGCCCTCTTTCAATGTTGGTACTATTCTTGATGTCATATTACCTTCTTTGTCTGTAACTGTTGATGAAAGACAGATAAAACTCTTGCCACCATTTGAAAGATATGCTCCAAGTACGAAGTCAAGCTGACCACCGGCACCACTAATATGCTTTATACCTGATGACTCTGAGCTGACTTGACCGAATAAATCTATATCCACAGCATTGTTGATAGAGATGAAATTATCCAAAGAAGCTATTACTCTCGCATCGTTTGTATAGTCAACCGGAGCTGACATAAGCGACGGATTATCATCCAAGAAGTCATACATCATCTTTGTACCTGCACCAAAAGCATATGTCTGTCTGAATCTGTCTCTGTTTTTCTTAGAACCTGTAATCTTGCCTTTTAATGTCATCTCAACAAAAGCGTCAACATACATCTCTGTATGCACTCCCAAATCTTTAAGATCAGAGTCTGCGATAACTGACCCAACAGCGTTTGGCATACCGCCTATTCCAAGTTGTAGACAAGCTCCGTTAGGTATCTCTTCAACTATCATATTGGCAACCTTGATATCCACTTCTCCGAATCCTCCGCCCTTAAGTTGAGCTATCGGCTCATTACTTCCTTCAATTATATGATCTACTCTACTGATGTGAACTTCACTTTCAAAACCTCCAAGGCATCTTGGCATATTTTCGTTTACTTCAACTATAACTTTTTTGCTTCTTTCTATTACAGCCATCATATGAGAGGCATTTGGTCCAAAATTGAAGTAACCATGTTTATCCATAGGTGATACCTGCATTACTGCAATAGCTATTTCATCAGCATTTTCCCTATAATATCTTGGCATTTCAGAATATCTAAGAGGTATATAAAAAGCTCCACCACCTGCTACCATCTTTCTTTCTATGCCTGAACAGTGCCAGCTGTTCCAAGTGAAATGTTCTCCCTTTGGATCCACCTTGCTTATTTCAGGTTGCCACATCAATACTCCGCCTCTGATTTTTACATCTTTAAGTTCATCCACTCTCTTTGCAAGCTCTTTATCAAAATCGTAAGCTGTAGCGTTACACCATCCATAGTCGAGCCAATCTCCGGATTGTACCATAGCTGCCGCATCTTTGGCAGATATTAATTTTTGTTTATATTCTTGCGAAAAATCCATCTCACCCTCCTAAAATATAATGTGAAAACATATTTAATACTAATATATTTACAAATATGATATTTAAAATATCAATCTGTCCTTACATGAAACTCAAGTATGAATATTTCTATATAGAGTTTAAAAATATTTAAAATCAGAAAACATTTTTCATGAGGATTTATAAGTTTTTTGAAAAATGTAGCTAAATAAATATTCATGTGCTTAATTTATACCAATTTATTATACTTTAAATCGACCAATTCTTCAATTAATTAAATAAAATTTTCAATATTTTTGTAAATTTTCCAAAAAATATTTAGATAAATTTTTATTAAATTAAATATTTGAAATAAATTAAAATTTATAGAATCATATCTAAATTACTAATATGCCATATGTTCAATCTTCCTATACAGTGTTGCTATACCTATGCCCAGCTTTCTCGCAGCCATCTTCTTACCCTTAGTATCATAGCCGTAGATGTCCAAGGCTTTTTTTATCTCGTTTTTCTCCAGTTCACTTAATGGCACCACTCTTTGTGAAAGCTCATCTACTTCTATATTTTCAAGTTTGTCAGATTTCTTTTCGAGTATATTGCCGGGTAGCGAATCCAAAGACAAGGTATCATTTTCAGTAACATTCATCATATACTCTATGACATTTTCGAGTTCTCTTATATTTCCATCCCAATCATACTCCATAAAAGCCTGCAATACTTCCTCATCTATTTTTGTTACATTCTTAGCAAAACTTTCATTATATCTGTTTAAAAAATGATAAGAGAGTTTTTCTATGTCATCAAGTCTTTTCCTAAGTGGAGGTACATTTATAGGAATTACATTAAGTCGATAGTACAAATCTTCCCTAAATTTATTTTCTTCCATCAGCTGTTTAAGATTTTTGTTTGTTGCTGCAACAACTCTTACATCAAGCTGCACTACCTTATTCGAGCCTATAGGAGTAAGTTTTTTATCTTGAAGCACCCTAAGTATCTTAGCTTGAAGATGTAAAGGCATATCTCCTATTTCATCCAAGAATATTACTCCCTTGTTTGCAAGTTCAAACTTTCCCACTCTCCCTTGTACACTTGCTCCGGTAAAAGCCCCTTTTACATAACCGAAGAGCTCAGATTCTAAAAGCGAGTCAGGAATTGCCGCACAGTTTACAGCTATGAAAGGTTTTGTAGCTCTGTCTGACTGAGAATGTATAGACCTTGCTATTAACTCTTTACCTGTACCAGATTCACCAAAAATCAATACAGTAGAATTTGATTTTGCAATTTTCTTTATACTGTCCTTAAGTTGCCTTATCTGCTTATTACTTCCTATTATATAGTCCATGTCTATGAAATTATGACCTGTTGCCACATTATACGCCCTGTCTTTAAGATTCTTTACCCTTGAGCATATTATTATCATCATATTTTCATAGTATACACTGTTTGCAGACTTTATCTTTCCAATTACATCAACATCTTTTTGATCGGTTTGAATGGTAAAAATCTCCTCATTTACCAGGCTCTCATGTGTCTTTTTTATAGATACTCTTTCTCCCTCTTCGATTTTGAGTACATCTTTTGCAAGTTTGTTTATATGCACTACTTCTCTATCTTCATTAAGTACTACGACTATTTTGCCTACATCATCTATTATTTGGTGGAAGAGTTCTATTCTTCTCTTAGTATTTTCCTGATCGTCAGCCTCGTGCAACTTTTCAGTTATATTACCGGCAATCTCTTTGATAAATTTCAAATAGTCTTTTTCTTTTTCAAGCAGTTTTTGTTTTTGCTCCTCTTTGGTACAGACAAGTTGAATGACTCCAAGTATCTTCTTTTGATATTTAATAGGCATGGATATTTGCATGAGCTCTTTACAGCTGTCTTTTTCCTCACAGTTGGCACAAAGGATATTTTTACCGGGATTTTTTATCACGTGGACTTGCCCCGTCTTTATAACATCCATATAAATATATCCTTCTTTTGCAATATTTTTTCCAATATTTTGTCTATAAGGTCCTGTACCCGCTATGGTATTGAGCTGATTGTCAACTATTTCCACATCCACGCCTATTACATTTGCTATGGTGTTGGCATACTCCAATACTGAATTTTCAATTCTTTTTAACGGTGAGTTCATAATTTACCTCTTAAATATTTTTCTTAATTTTCTCTTGGAATAAATCCCTCATAAAAGCAGGCTTTTTACCGTTTTTTACTAAAAATATCTCACAGAGTATCCCAAGAGCAATTTCCTTGACTCTATTAGACCCCATATCAAGCCCTATAGGAGCATAGAGTTTGTCGATACTTTTTTTGAATCCGTCATCTTTTTTTATCTCTTGTAAAGTAGCAAACACCTTGTTTTTAGAACCTATCATTCCAATATAAAAACTTTCTTTATTTATCAACTTTTCCACTGCTATCTTGTCATAAGCATGACCACGAGTTACTATAACTATTGCACAAGTCTTGTCAGCTTCAAGCTTTTCAAGTATATCTGCATAATCCCCTACTATTATCTTAGCATCCGGAAAATTATCCTTATTGGCATATTCCTCTCTGTCATCAAGAACTGTAACTTCAAAATCAAGAGTAGTTGCTATTTCATACACTGCTTTTCCCACATGACCTGCACCTACTATTATAAGTTTGTTTTGCGGATAAAATATCTTTGTATAGCCCTTTACATTTCCTCCGCAAAGCATACCCAGATCTCCTTTTTCTCCAAGATTATAATCAAAATCTATATCTCTTTCATCTACTATGGCTTTTTTTGCCTCAATCATAATCTTATTTTCCAAAGAACCTCCACCAACTGTGCCTATCGTTTTACCGCTCTCACTTATAGCCATCATGGCACCTGCTTTTCCGGGACTTGAGCCGTCAGCATCAGTCAAGATGGTAAAAGAAACCTTGTTTCCTTTTTCTACTTCTTGAGTAACAAATTTTAATATGTCTTTATCCATTTAATCAATCCTTTCTTAATAGAAAATAAGAAAAATTATGTAATTAAAGCCTGAATTTTTAAATAATTTTAATCGGCTTAATAATTACTTAAAAATTTTAATATAATTTTAAAAAACTTCCTTCCGATATTATACTATAAAGACAAAATAAAAGATATCTTTTCTATATTTTTTACTTACTTTTAATATATTTCACATCAAATGAAATATTTACTAAAATGTTGAAAAATATGGCTTTTTGTAATTTTATTGTAACTTTTCTTAAAATAATATTAAATTTTTTTAAAAAACACTACTAAAATAATTTTTGTCGTGGTATAATGTTATAAATTATGTTTTGATAAATGATTTTTTCATTCATAATGTTTACAAAGTTTAGGAAGGGAATTGTATGAAGTATTTCAAGCATTTGACAGCTGTCGCTTTCGTCGCGTTGTTTACCAATTTTTCTTACGCTGACGATATAAGTGGCATGATTTTTCAAGGTAATGAGATAGATGACGCTCTAATTGTAAATTCTACCGTTACTCTGACAAAACAAACTAAATCGGCAAATATTCAAAAAACAAAATCTGAGCGTGATATAGATTTGTTTATAGAAAAAGCCAAGAATGATGCCGCAAAAAAAGAAGAAGAAAAACTTAGACAGGAAAAATTGAAAAAAGAAGAAGAAAGAATAGCAGAAGAAAAAAGAAAAGAAAGACAAAGAGAAGAAGAAGAAAGAGCTCAAAGAGAAAAAGAAAGAGAAAAAGAACTGGAAAGAAGAAAAGAAGAGGAAGAAAGAGCTCAAAAAGAACAACAAGCTCAAAAAGATCATCAAACTCAAAAAGATCATCAAACTCAAAAAGATCAAACGTCTCCAAAAGAGCAACAAATTCAAGATGTTTCTCAAAAAGCACCTGCTCAAACATTGCTTGCAAGCGGAATAACCGTTGACAGCAACGAAGTAACAAACTTTTCCAAGACACTGCTTGGTGTACCTTATGTATGGGGCGGTACTTCATTAGAAGGTTTTGACTGTTCGGGATTTGTGCAATACGTTTACAAAAAATATGAAATGGATCTTTCACGTACTACCTACACACAAATCAAACAAGGAAAATCTATTGCACTATCAGATATTAAGGAAAACGACCTTGTATTTTTCGATACAAGAGCTTCAAGTATGTTGACAAAGGCAAAAAGTCAAGGAGTTTCAGGAACTCTTGATACTATAATTATCAACGAATCCGACACAGGAAACAGCAAGAAATTGTATCCTACAGAGCCTACTCATGTAGGTATGTATATAGGAAACGGAAAGATGATTCATGCCTCATCATCAAAAAAACAGGTAGTAGTTGAAGTTTTGGAAAATGACTATTTTAAGGACAGAATAGTAGATATAAGACGCTATAAATAATTTAATCGCTTTGTTTTTATTTGGAGATTATGTATGTCGGATTTACCCTTATTTATTTTACTTGTATTGTTAGTATTTATGTCAGCTTTTTTTTCCTCGTCTGAGACTGCTCTTATAAACTTGAGCAAAATAAGATTAAAACACCTTGTAAAAGAAAAGGTGAAAAATGCAGATAAGCTTGAAAAACTCTATGAGGACAGCAACAAATTGATAGGCGCCATACTAATTGGTAACAATATCGTCAATGTAGCTACCTCATCCATAGCCACTATAATAACTACAAGTAGGTTTTCAAATGCAGGATTGGGAATATCAGTAGGTTTGACTACCTTAGTAATATTGATATTCGGTGAGATAACACCGAAAAATTTGGCATTGAAAAATTCCGAGAGCATATCTTTGTTTGTTGCTCCTATAATACTGTTTTTAGTGCGTATTTTCACACCAATACTGTTTATACTCAACAGCATATCAAATTTACTCTCATCTTTGCTGGGTCAAAGGAATGATGACAAAAAACCGACTATCACTCAAGACGAACTAAAGACTATAGTTGACGTATCAAATCAAGAGGGAGTCCTTGAAACTGATGAGACCGAGATGATACAGAACATCTTTGAATTTAAGGATTTGACAGTTGACGACATAATGATACAAAGAAGGGATATCGTGGCTATAAGTTCCGAAATGTCCTATGATGAAATAATCGACGTATTTAAAAACAGACAACTATCCAGACTGCCTATATATGAAGATACCATTGATGACATCATCGGTGTCTTATATGCAAAAGACTTATTTTTCACTGAACAAAGCAAAGAAGACTTTGACATAAAAGCAGTGATGAGAGAGCCTGTATTTGTCAATGAATTTGTAAAAATATCCGACTTTTTCAAAAAGATGCAACAGGTTAAAACACATATAGCCATAGTATTGGACGAATATGGTGGAGTAGCCGGAATTGTGACAATGGAAGACTTGGTCGAGTCTATAGTGGGTGATATCTATGACGAATATGATCAGCAAGATGAAGAAGTCCGCAAACTCAAAGAAAATATCTATGTTATAAACGGAAACTCAAAACTCACTGAAATACAAGATCTCTTACAAGTGGAGCTTGTATCCAAGGACTATGAATCTCTTGGCGGATATCTAATGGACAAGATGGGCAAGATACCTACACAAGGTGATATATACGAAGATGAAAATTTCAAATTTATTATATCAAGTATGGACAAAAACAGGATAAATAAGGTGAAAGTAATTAGAAAATAAGAACTAAAAATTGTCTATAACACAAAAGCGTATATGAAGGTTAATAAACTTTCATATACGCTTTTTTAATTGCATTTGTCATACTAATGCCTTAATTAAACAACACAAAACTATCATTTTATACACTACTATATGTGTGTGAAATCCCAAGATAATTAAAGACATATCTTTCAATTAGAGTAATTATTATTTATTTCAGTCTATAACCTTAAGATAATAATATAGTGAGTTTATAATTAAGTATAGCACTTATATTGTAAACCTAAACTTATAACTTTTTTGTAACATAAATACATGGCTTTTTAACAGTTTTTTAGTATAAACTCTATTTAAAACTATGAATTTTATCGGTTCCATCCTTGTGATACTCTTTACCATATCTTTTCTTAATAAGTATTTAGCCTATCATTTTCTTATAGAATATTTCCATTATTCTATTAGATTTTAGTATTAAGATATAATCTGTTGTGCATTTATATAAAAAATTTCCATAACCCCGTAATTATAGTTACAATAATAAAATATTGTAAAGTTTTAAACACAACAAATAATATATTAATTATAATTGTATACTTATATTTACCACTAAAAATAGTATTCTTTTTACTTATATTTCTATATTTGTTGTAGAGAATATTTATATTAAGGATATAAATTAAGAAATTTAAGCAAAGAAATATGTTTTTATAATCTGACTCTGATATTAATCCTATAATCCCATACAAGTAATAAAAAAGCATATAAGCAAAAAAAATTTGGGAACTATAATATTGAAATCTTTCTATTATCATTAATGATAGGGCTTGAGCATGAAGTATAATTAATATAATGGTCAAAATATCCACCAAAATTATAAAATACTTTTTCTTCATTCAAAACACTCCTCTCCACTTTTCAAATACTATCCTTATCTATTTTTAAAATATGTAACTACTCTATATAAATATACTTATTCATTGTATTAAAGGAATAAATTTACTAAACAAGTAACTATATAAATACATCCAATATATTTAAAAATATACTTATATAGTTACTCTTGCTTATTTTAATACTTGTATTTATGCTTTCACGATTTTATATTTACAACTTTCATTTATATAAAGTCTTATATCGACCTACTGACTAAAAATCATATTTATATCAATGAAATAATCAACAAATTGATATACTATAAATATTATATTTACTATATAGCTATATTTATACTTCTTTGTAATTAAGTTTTCATTTTCCTTTATAGCTTTAATCTTATATCTTGCTACTGGAATATTACATATTGCTATTAAAAAAAGTATATTTATATGTTGGAATCTTTCTAATTCACTATTAATCTCCCCAAATAATCCATACGACTTATGAAATAAAATAATGTCTGCTATAGGATAATTCTTCAAATAATGGAAATCTTCTATTATAAATAATATATAAGATTGAATATGAAGTATTATAACTACAAGTGTAATAATATCTACAGTTAATATAAAAACTATTTTACCCTTGCTCATTTCAATCCCCTCTTTATTGCATAAAATTTTTCTTTAATATAAATTTTTGTTTATCACAATTAATGTTATAAGATTTTTACATTATGATTATAATATACTCACTGTCTCATAATTATAGTTATATTAATAAAATATTGTAAAGTTTTAAACACAACAAATAATAGATTAATTATAATTGTATACTTATATTTTCCACTAAAAATATTATTCTTTTTTCTTATATCTCTATATTTGTTATAGATAACACTTATATTTAATATATATATTAAAGTAGAAAAGTAAAAGAAAAGATGTCTATATTCAGTAAGTGAAAATAATTTTAATATTCCATATATATCATGAATAAAAATATAATCAACAAAGCGATAATTTACATAACTCGAAAATTTTTCAATATTCATCAAAAGTAATGAGTGAGTATGAAATATAATTAATATAATAGTTACTATATCTATAATAACTATAAAATACTTTTTCTTCATTCAAGTACTCCTATCCATTGCTTTTCAAATATTTTTCTTGATTCAACAGCATTCTTATTGGAATAAAAATTATTTTTATTATTACTTATACTTTCACCTGTTTTAGGAAGATCTTTTGGAGACACATTACCAAACTTATCATATGGTTTGACATCAAACACATAATGAGCTGCACCATAAACTGAAAGTGATCCATACTTATAATACATTCCATTATAATTATATGTTCCCATATTCTTTGGATCTGTTATTTCAGTGCAAGCTAATCCCTTATTTTTATTCTTTTCCCCAAATATATTTATATATACCCCCTCATGTTTACCATCTACAGATATAAACTTAAGATTGTATACACCTTCACCAGAAAATGAAGTAGGAAACATATGATATATTGATTTTTCAGATTTTATCAATACCCAATTTTTAGCATTAGCATTTAATTGTCCTAAAGTCCTTGGAACTCTGTTAAGATTATTTCTGAAATAATGTATTTTTTCAGTTTGTACTTTTCCCAAAAGTGCAACATATTTATTGAATTCATCACAATAATCTTCCCAATACTTATCCCATTCATCCTTCCAATAATCTATTCTATTACCTTTAGAAGGATCTATTCCTCTTTTTTTCAAAAAAGTATTATAGTCATCAATCAATGTATACACACCATATCCACCTATTCCTTTTTCTCCTTCTGTTCCTACTCTTGAAAATACATCTGAAAACTCTTTTGTGTATTTTTTTATTTTTTTATTAAAAATTTCCAAATGCTTTGGACTTCCAAGATAATCAATATCTAATGATTTATCAGGAAAAAGTGGTCTTTCATCAAAGCTATCATCAATATTATCATCATCACTGTCTTTTTTATTAGGATGAGAACGCATTTTAAAGAATACTCTTCCATATTTATCTGTTCTTTGAACTATTTCCTCTCCATCCTTCAATCTATCAAAATCTGTATCCGGATTATTTTTATTGAGTATAATTTCTTGACCATTAAAAAGTCTTATACGCTCTTCGTGGTAATCACTAAGTCCGTCATTATCAGTATCCTTGACTATATCTATAGTTTCTGAGGTAAGTTTCTTAAACTCTTGTATAAGCATATCTGCATTGTCAGCTTTGTAGTGTCTACCTGATGTATTTGATGCAATTTTCCTAAGTAGAGCCTCATCATATGATTTGCCAAGACCTACAGTATAAATCTTTATCCCTCTTTCTATTGCCATCTGCTCATATACACTATTGTAAGTACCCTGTCCATCAGTAAGAAGTACTATTATCTTCATT
Source organism: uncultured Peptostreptococcaceae bacterium (assembly GCA_963521605.1). Lineage (GTDB taxonomy): Bacteria > Bacillota > Clostridia > Peptostreptococcales > Filifactoraceae > Peptoanaerobacter. The sequence goes on from CAUQVF010000001.1 coordinate 501,108, forward strand.
GCCTCTTCTTTTTTCCCGGAAGCAGATCCTGCCACCGGGAATTCCAAAAAAGCCTTCTCAAAACCTGCACTTAGGCTTGTCCCACTTTTTAAATTGCTTATAGAATTCAGACAGCTCTTCGCCTTACCTCTGTCATCTGTCAGTCTCTGATAAGTCTCAGCATAATCACAAAAGCCTATTACTGCCACCTTATCTCCATTTCTTAGGGTATCGATAAAGTTCTTTGTAACTGCCACTCTTTTTTTTTGAGGATCATTTTCATCCATACTGTATGATTCGTCTATAACAAATGCCACATCTATTCTTGCGTTATTTTCCTTATTTACTTAAGGATATATTGGTATATTCCATGCTTTTGCTTGCATATTCTTTTCAACTAAAGAATAATTGGAAAAGTGATTTACCTTCACCGTAACTGTATGTTTATCCCAGTCTATAACTTGATTTTCAAGAAGTACCATCTCTTGATTTTGGGTATCTATATAATAAATCGCTGGATCAAAGTTATCAGTCTTTTTATATTTTTCATCAAACTTAAAAGTCAAAATTGCCTCTTCTATATCCCCGCTTGCAGTAAAATCATACATAGCATCTAAAAATCCGGGTACATCTTCATTCATCCATATACTTGTCTTTGGATTGTCTCTTACTATTGAGAGTTTCTCAGCATTTTTTGCTTTCAGCTTTACTATTGCTGAGGGTTTTGTCATCCCGTCATCCTTGTCATATGACATATTTACAGTGATTATTTCGTCACCGTCCAGTATACCGTCTTTATCAGTGTCAGGATTTTTCGGGTCAAAGCCGTACTTTATTTCAAGTCCGTCAAGCAGACCGTCTTCATCTGTATCGGGATTATTAGGATCTGTCCCATATTTTCTCTCTTGAAAGTCATCAAGATAGTCATTGTCATAGTCTTTGAAAAGTACCAACGACCCAAACTTAACTTCTTCCTTTGCTGTAAGTCCATCACCATCTATATCAATATCTGAATCAGAAATATCATCTCTGAACGTATGTGGATTTGTAGGACTTGAAAAGCAATCTGACTCTTCACTATCAGATAATCCGTCTCCGTCAGTGTCTGGATTTTGAGGGTCCGTATCTCTGCCCATGTGTTCCTCTTCCCAATCTAAAAGTCCATCACCATCAGAATCTGTTTTCACATCTACCCATATAGGATAAAGCGTAATATCCCTGTTTATAGGATAAGTTAATAAATCAATTTCTTTTGTATAATCTTTAGGATTTTTTTCAGTATGCCATCCCAAAAAGTAAAAATCTCCCATTCTTTCCGGCATCGATATTAATTTTATTCGTTCTCCTGATTTTACTTTAACAGTCTTAGGTGCAGTAACATTATCATTAAAGTCAAATGTCACTGTATAGTAACTCTTAGACTTTGACTTATCGTCAGTCTTATCCTTATCTTTATTTTTATCGGATCCCTTAGCTTTGTTATCGTCCTTATTACTATCTATTGAAGAACCTCCAAAGCCACCGTATTTAAGATATTGCGTGTTTAAATTATTATCTTTTGGAGCATCCTTTTTAATTTGATTAGACGCATTTTTCATAAAATTTATATTAAGAGCTTTATTAGGTATACCTTTACCTCTTACATAACTCGCAGTTTTTCCATCCATCATCTGTCCCTTGGCATTGACCTTCTTTCCGTCAGGAGTAGTAGTATTTATAGATAGTCTGCCCTCTTTATCAAAATAGTATCTATATCCGTCTATCCAATTCCAAGAAGTAAGAGCACTACCAAAGCCTATCCCATACATTGTATTAAAGAAGTAAGTATCACCCTTTTTATCCCTATACCAGCCTAATTTCATCAGACCTTCTTTACCATCTGATTTAGTATTAAAGTAGTACTTTTTTGATTGGTATTTTAGCCAACCTGTTTTCATCTTTCCGCTGTCATCATAGAAATACCATGAATTTATATCTTTTATATGCCAATGTATATTTCTGTACATTTTGAGTATCTTATCTTTTTGATTATCAGATTTTGAATTATTGTTTTGAACTGCAGATGCGGTATTCGTAAATATCAGTATAATACTGCACAACAATACTATTAAGTTTCTAATTTTTAAAGACATAACGCACTCCTTCTATAAATACAATACTCTAATTTAAATATGTTTTCATATATATGCAAACTATCTGCCATCCAACCTTACGATAAAGTCTTGTAAATTGTTAGAGCCATCATAGATATCTTCCTTATCTGTCCAAAACTGAGAACTCTTTTCTATAAGTTTCAGATTTTGCATATAAGCAAAGGCTTGAGACTCAGCATACTTTACAGAGTCAGGTAAGATGAGTTGTTCTACATAAGCATTACCTTTAAATGCGCCTTCTCCTATTATTTCCACAAAATCCGGTACAAGTACATATTTTTCTTTTCCAACATACTTTATAAGTTTGTTATTTTCTATGATAAAATCTTTATATTCATCAATATTTAGCATTTTATCCGTTGTGGTATTAGCTTGACCTGATTGCTTATCTTGATTTTCATTTTTTACTACATCTTTATTATCACTACTAATGCTGTCATTGCTGATTTTTTCTTTATTTGATGATTTACTTTCTTCATTTTTAGCATTTTTGTTTACTACTTTCTCTTCCTTTTCTGCATTTTTTTGTACTCCGGCAGTCACATTGCTTTGCAGATTATTATTTGTATCATTTTCATTTTCGGTACTTGCTAAGGAGATAATGGAAGATGCCGCAAGTAAAGAAAATAATCCCAAAGCTATAAGTTTTTTCTTTCCAATCATAGTAAAGCCTCCTTTAACAGATATTTTAAAAATACTATAAAATGATATAATATAACAAACTACTTTTAAATAAAATTATCTTGTTAAGTAATGCCACACTTTCGTTTTAAAAACTTTCACTCATTTATAAGATATTATTAATATGATTTTAAATATTATATCTAACGTTTGCAAAAAAATTCAAAAATACGCCTATACAATTACCATTCTAATCATATAGGCGTCATACCATTTTTGTAAATCTACGCTTATTACAAACTTATCATATCAAATAAGCATTATTTTGTCAAGTTGTAGTATAGTTTTATTTTTAGAATATAAAGCAAAAAACTTAATTCCACTTTTTATCTAAAGCGAAATTAAGTTTTTTATACTAAGCTCTATTTAAACATTCATTTGAAAAATTTGATATTGCAATTTCTTTTAAATTGTATAAACTGCTTAATTAAAATATTTACATACTAAGTTAAAAGTTTTTTAGTATTAATTCCATCTTATATCTATTTTCATAAACTCATCAAAGTCATCAACAGGATAATCTATCATTGATAGAGAATATTTATCTTTTGTAATATTCTTAGTATTTTTCATAAGGGCTGTTCTCATACCTGCTCTTTTTGCTGCTCTTACAGCTCTTAACTCATCATCAAAGGCTAAGATATTTCTTGGATCTATGCCAAGCTTTGATGAAACAGTCTCATATATCTTCTTGTTGCTCTTGTCAAGTCCTGTCTCTGTCGCAGATAATATAAGCTCAAACTTGCCTATAAGAGCTGTTTTTTTTAGCACAGTTTCATACTGCTTTTTACTAAGGGATGTGCATACTGCCAATCTGATATTTTTCTCATTCATCAACGTCAAGAATTTTTCCAAGCCTTTTTTAAATTTTATTTCAGAGTTTGCATATTCTTCTATGGAAAAATCATGAATAAGCTTTACTAAATCATCTTCCGTTATTTTTAATTTGAATTTTTCACTTAGGTATTTTGCTACAACTTCAAAGCTGTTGTCCCAGATAAATTTCTTATCAGCTTCATTACAGCTAAATCCATATTTTCCCATAATCTTATCAAGCACCCTGTCCCATAGTTCTTCAGTTTCAAGCATGGTAAGGTCTATATCTAATATTACGGCTTTTACTTCATTGTTACTATAAAAGAGATTTTTCAACATTTTTGTAGTTTCTATTTGATTATCAGAGGTTGCTATGGCGGATACTACTGCTAAGCCGTCAATGTCTGTATCTTTAAAGTCAGGTATTGTCTTTTGATTAATACCTCCAATTACAACTATTGGAATTTTTACTTCTTGTTTAATTTTTTTAAGCTCATCCATTGTAGTCATATCTGCATCAGTCTTGGTATTTGTAGAGTACATGGCACCTACTCCTATATAGTCAGCTCCGCCTTGTTCTGCTATTTTTGCCTCTTGTAAATTAGACGCTGATATACCTATTATCTTATCTTGGCCAAATATCTTCCTTGCTGATTTCAAGTCCATATCATCCTGCCCCAGATGCACTCCATCCGCATCTATTGCCAAGGCAACATCCACCCTGTCATTTATTATAAGAGGTACTTCATATTTAGCGCATATATCTTTTATCTTTAGAGCTTTTTCAATAAATTCTCTCGTAGTAGTATTTTTTTCTCTAAGCTGTATTATTGTCGCACCACCTATTATCGCATCTTCGACAGATTTATACAGGTCATAACTTGGATGAAGAAGCTCCTCGTCTGTTACATAGTATATAGAATAATCATAGTTTTTTAGTTCTTTCATATTTGCACCACCATTTTAAAATTATTATAAATTTCATATTTACATTAAGTAGTTTGTATGTAAAATACTAATATTCTTAAGTCTTAAATAATATATGATTTAATTAAATCAATATTCCTCTATATGTATATTATAAATCAGAATATAATATAAGAATAAGTATAATGCACTTTAAAAAACTTAAAAAATATAAGAAATATCACAATGATATTTCTTATATTTTTTATATATCTTATTTTTGAAGTTTAACTTCAATCTTGATTTAATTTTTTATTTTATAATATTATATATTTAATCTATGGATAATCTTCATAAGCAACTTTTTAAAAATTGTATATGACTTTTGACTTTATTATAAATACAGCAAAATGTATTTTATCCATTTTTTATTAGATTTTAGGTTATTAAATCTTGATTAGAAAACTACATTTTGATCAGCTGTTCCATTAGAAGGATTTACTTCTTGATTTGTTTTAACTGCATTTGGATCTTCAGTCTTCTTATCATCTGTTACTTCTTTTGTACCAACTTTTACCTTTTTTGGAGTCATAGCGTAAGTATCTCTTGATACTACTAACTTTTGTCCGTTTATTATCCTATATGTTACTGCAGTATATCCTATATGCCCTTTGTCTTCAACTACTTCCTTGCCTTTTTCTATAGTATTGTCATTTGTATATATTACGTTTGGAGGAGTGCTTGAAGTTATTTCTGAGTATATTTCATATTTTTTAGCTTTTTCAACATTTCCATAAACCTCAGACACCATGTGTCCATTGTAAGCATAGTTTTTTATAAATATAGGAAAGTCGTAATTATTTTTGTATTTCAAGTCCGGTCCATCATTTGCAACAGTAGCATCTCTTCCTGTAGGTATATAGATTATCGGGAAAGTATGATTTGTTCTTGAAGTTATACCTACTCCACCCATCAAAAGAGCATTATATAAAGTAGAGCTGACTTGACAGACACCACCGCCTACACCGTCTTGAAACTCATTATTTACTATTATCTTGGAAATCTTAAATCCGTTTTTTTGGCTGACATATCCAAGAGTATTCATAAAACTTACTTCTTCTCCGGGCATAATCAACTGATTGTTGACTTTGCTTGCAGCTAAGGCTACATTATATGAACGTTCAACATTACTTTGAATATATTCTGAACTGTATGAAGCTATCAGCCCGTTTATCTGTTTAAGTTCCTCCGTTTTTATCTTTGGTTGGGTTGAAGATACAGGAATTGTAACTTCTATCAAAGACTTATCGTCACTTTGTTTTATTGCAGTTTGCACATCTGATTTTAATTTTTCAAGATCAAGTGCAAAGCCTGTTTCACTGTCTGTAACGACAATACCTTGACCATCTATAGATATAGTGGCATTTTTAGCCGGTCTGTTGACCTTTTTAGATACCTGTTCATAGAACTTATCAAGCTTATCATAGCTTTCCACTGTTTCAATTTCTATGTTTTCTTTCTTTCCCGTCTTTAACCCTATAACTTGGAATATATCTCCGAAGAAACTTCCATTTCTACCTATACCATAAGCCTTTTTGACACTGCCACTTATATCATATGAAAAACCTACTTGCGACAAATCCTGAGTAAGTTCAACATCTTCCTTTTTTAATACTAATTCACCATATTTAAACTTGTCCTTTAGAGCTGTTTCAGCTTGTTCAACAGTCATCTTTGAAACATTGACATCATTTATAAATATGTTGTCATAAATAGTATTAGTATTCATTAATGTTTTTACATAAACAATTCCTGCAATTAGAAGAATTAATAATATTGATATGCCTATTACAGCAACTTTTACAGCCTTGCTTTTCATTATATCCCTCTTATCTCTATTAACTCTTTTTCTTATAATAATTACAATAATCACTTAGCTGACAATCTGTACAAGTAGGATTTTGCGCCTTACATCTGTACCTTCCATGAAATATCAGCAAATGATGTGCATAAGTCCAATCTTTCTTGGCTATTTTTTTTTGCAAATCATACTCGACCTGCAATACATCTTTTTTATTTGAAAAACGCAATCTATGTGCAAGTCTAAACACATGGGTATCCACTGCAATAGCGGGAACATCAAAACAGTTGCTCATTACAACATTTGCAGTCTTTCTTCCGACTCCAGCCAAAGATGTCAGATTTTTCATATCTCTTGGAACTTCTCCGTCAAATTTATCTATTATATCCTTTGACGCAAGTATTATATTTTTAGACTTTGCATTATAAAACCCTATACTTCTTATATATTCTTTCAGTTTTTCTTCACCCAAAGCCAACATATCCTCAGCTGTATTTGCAACTTTGAACAAGTCTTTTGTAACAATGTTTACTCTTTTATCCGTAGACTGAGCTGACAAAATCGTAGCTATCAGCAACTCATAAGGCGAATCGTGGTTGAGCTCACATCTTGCATCCGGGTACATTGTTTTAAGTGTGTCTATTATTATTTTGTACTTATTCAATTTCTTCTCCGATATTAATCAAATCTAAGTTTCTGCTCAGTACGTTTTTACCCCTGAAACTGAAAGCTCTATCACCATATTTTGATTTGAATTCCTTGTTTGAAATTTGCAAATCATCTTTTTCTATGCTGTTTATTATATCATAAGAAGAAGAAATTTTTTTTACATTATTGTTAAAATGACAAACTTTTTGACATATATCACAACCAAAAATCTTAGCTGACTTTTTCAAGATATTTACCTCATCTTTAGACAGCTCACCTTTTTTTTGACTGATATATGAGGCACAGTTTTGAGAATCTATGGTAAAATCCCCGTTTATAGCATTTCCCGGACAGGCTTTTTGACATTTCATACACATATCGCATGTTTTTTTCTCTGCTGTCTTTGACTCGATTTCCAGATTGCTAACTATAACACCTATATTGACATAAGAACCGTACAAAGGACTTATTATAAGAGAATTAAGCCCTAATATGCCAAGACCGCTGTTATAAGCAAAAAACTTTTCAGCTAAGTCTCCTATATCTGACTGAATGTAAAAGCTTGCATCTTTATGACCTTGAGCTATATATTCTTTTATTTTACATAAATAGTCTTTCACTCCTATATGATAATCCAATCCCATACAGTAATATGAGAGATTCCCCTCTTTATGGTATGGAGTCATATATGGAAAGAGAAAAGTTACGACACTCTTTGCACCTTCTAATATTTTTTGAGGAAAAACTCTTTTTTCTATATCTGAGCTTTCTAAAGGTGAAATTTTGCCTTCTTTTTTTCTTTTTTCCAAAAATTTCAAAAAATCTTCCTGTAAACAGGTAAAATTTTCATCCATAAGATTGACTACCGAATATTCTATTTCATATCCTAAACCAAGGCTTTTTATTGCTTCATCGATAATACTCATAAATACCCTACAAATTTTGTATAGAATCTTCAATTTAAAGTATAGCATTTTAATCGACTTTAAATCGACAAAAAACTTATAAATCTTTTCCCAAACTTTATGAAAAATTATAAATAGCCATACAAAACTTATTTGTCTAATTTTGACATTAAATTTAAAATAATATCTATTGTGTATTAATTCCAAATTTTTATGAATTTAATCAAAAAAATTATAATTGTTCTAATTATTATCTGACCTTAAACTTAAGTTTATACTAAAAATTTTTAAAGAGGTATTTAATTTTTTCACATATATTATCATAGGGATTTTAAATATAGAATTATACTCATTCGACTTTTAAGAAGTAGCAATTCTAATTATACAATTATATAAGAGATAAAAATTTTTTTATGTAACTTATGATACAGACAGATATAAAAATAAAGTCTTATATAATGTAAAAACAAAATATAAGACTTTGTAATCTTTTTATTATTTCACATATATTGGTGTTGCCCTGTAATCATCACCATATCTTGATTTTTTTGATATATTGTAGATTTTTGTGGCTAAGATGTCTTTTTCAAATAACATCTTTTCATAAGGCTCTTGTACACTATGATTCGCTACCTTATTTATTATCTTAATATTTCCTATTTTCTTAATCTCTTTTAGAGCTTCTCTTCCTCTATCGTTAAATGCAAGCACCCTAACATATGGAAGGTAAAAATTCCTTCTCTTTATTTCTTCTATATCGGTTTTTTTGATGTCAAGTAAGATGTTGAACAGTATTCTCCTTATCCTTGCATAGGTATATCGCTTTGATTTGATGTTCATTATCAAATCTTCTATATCTTTAGATTCTTCAATCTTAGATAATATCCTATTTTCAAGTCCCTCTCTTATTTCAAAAACCTCTCCCAGTCTATCCTTTTTTGATAGTATAGCATATTTTATAAGCTCAAAAAAATCTTCATCAAATTTGATAATATCAAAGTAATTCTGAGCCCCACTTGGTATAAATGGCTCTATCTTTGAAATATCACCTTTTTTTAAACTTTCTCTTATTGCAGTTGCTGATGAAAAATTTTCATTTAAGGCTTTATCGTTATAATTTGCTCCCTGCCTTTTTATTGCATATGGTCTTATATCAGACTTAACACCTTGCAAGGCTCTTATATATTCTGTTGCCAGTATGTCGTTTGACATATTTATCACGCTTTCACTTGTAAAGTATGATGAAGCAAATGAATTTCCTGCTTTAAGGCTTTGTCTTAAAATCTCTTTATCTGTATCTGAATTTGCCCTTTCGTAGAGTTTTTCTATATCTCCACTCTCACTGCCAAAGCATAGAAAGTCAACACAGCCAAGTGAGTTAATAAGAGAAACACCACCTCTTGCAAATATTTCTGCCACCTGAGTGGAAAAAAAAGCGGGGAGTTGCAATACCAAGTCAGCTCCGTTTTCAACAGCTATCTTTGCCCTTGTATGCTTGTCGATTATAGCTACATCTCCACGTTGGACAAAGTCTCCGCTCATCACACATACTATAGCTACATCTTCAATATTTTCTCTAATACTGTCGATTTGATACTTGTGTCCAGTGTGAAATGGATTGTATTCACAAATAATAGCTGAAACTTGCATACCTCACCACCGCTAAATTGAATTTGTATTTGATATAGAGCATTTAATACTTATATTGACTATATCTGATTAATCTATGGATAAGTCATTAAACATTTACTTTAAAAAGTCTATGCTTTATTAAAAATTTCTGAAAATATTTTATCCATCATTTTCTTAAGATTTAGTATTACTTTTATATTAAGGCACCAAAAATTTGCCGAAACTGTCGCATATCTTCCTTATAACACCTGTTGAAGGCTCCAACAACATTGGTATTTTCTGAGGATTTTTCATAATTTCGCTTACAAATACATCTTCTTTGATGTAAAAATGCGATACTTTATCTGTAAATATACCTATGGAAGCTAAAAACCTGCTATTTTCATCTATAACTTTTTTTATCTTAAAAAATTCACCTTGATTTCTTGCCAAGTCCACACTCTTTACAGTCTCCATTGAAGTGTTAAATTTTTCAAGCATATTTTTTATGAAGTCAAGAGTTTCATCATCCTCTTTAGACCTTTCATAGAGACTTTTTTGGGGTCTTTTCCCCTTGAAATTTCCTCTATTATCCTTATTTTCTCTATTGTCTTCCTTTTTTTCCAACTTATAATAGAAATGCTCTTTCATCAACTCACCGGAAGTGGTAGACATAGCATTATTTTGTGTATCTATCTTTTCTGTCTTTCCAACTGTAGATACATCTGTTACGCTGTTGAGTCTGACATTAGCTATCATCTTGCTCATAGTATTTCTTGTAACAGGGTTAATCTTCATTAATCCACCTCTTATAGACAAAATTTTTCTATTACGTGAGCCACTCCGTCTTCATCGTTGCTTTTAGTGATATAATCTGCTATTTCCTTAAGACTGCTTGTAGCATTATCCATTGCTATCAGCTTATCTGTAGCCTCTCTCATAGGCAGGTCGTTGTGGCTGTCACCTATTGCCATTACAGCAGATTTGTTGATATTGAGTTTTTTTGACAGATTTAATATGCCCTTGCCCTTATCAGCTTTCAAATTATGAATCTGTAGTCCTTTTTTCCCGGCAAAGGTGATGTAGTTATCCATCTTTTGCAGTATCTCATAAGCCTTCGCAGATTTTTCATGACTTAAAAATGAAACAAGCACCATTTGCACTGACTTATCCTTGGCAAACTCTACTACATTTTTCACCTTAACTCTGGTATCTTCAACTAATTCATGAAAATCAGGCGAGATGTATTTTTTATATTCATCAGCTAACATCATTTCTTCATTACAATGAACATTACCACCTGTATATATTTCAAACATCTTATCAAATTTGTCGAGTGAATTGTAAATATATTCTATTTCATGATTTTCCAAACTGTGAGAAAATAATATTTCATCATTTCTATTGTCCTTGCAAGAGGCTCCGTTTTCATAGATTATATAGTCTATATGTGGAGATACCTTTTCAAATTGTGGTATTAATCTTATCTCCGACATAGTTCTTCCTGTACATATAGCAGTAGTTACGCCGTTTTCCTTAGCTTTTTTGATAGCATTTATATTTGTATCGCTTATGTTCTTATTTTTATCTATAAAAGTGCCGTCTAAGTCTGTAGCCAGTAATCTTATCATCTCTGTTCCTCCTATCTTTTTATATAAAACTATGGAAAATTACTTAAAAATTTGTTACAATATCGATTAGTATACATTATAGTATCTCAAAAATCAATAAATTATTTGTGAGGTAAAAATGAATTTTAATCTATCGTCATCAAAAATAACAGCTGAAATCATAAAAAAATATGGCTTTAAGATGACAAAATCACTTGGACAAAATTTTTTGATAAATGAAAATATCTTGGATAAAATAATAGAAAGTGCTGATATAAGCAGTGATGACGTAGTGTTAGAAATAGGTACAGGTATAGGCACTCTTACACAAAGACTATGCGAAAATGCAAAAAAAGTCATAGCTGTAGAAATAGACAAGAATCTAATACCTATTTTAAATGAAACTCTGTCAGACTATGATAATATCACCATAATAAATAAGGATATCTTGAAAACTGACATAAACGAAGAATTGAAAAATCTATCTGTCAATCAAAAAATAAAAGTTGTCGCCAATCTTCCCTACTACATTACCACTCCTATAATAATGAAAGTCTTGGAAGATAAGGTCAATGTAGATTGTATGGTACTTATGTTGCAAAAAGAGGTAGCTGACAGGATGAATGCTACTCCGTCTACAAAGGACTATGGCTCACTAAGTATTGCTGTACAATATTACTGTGACACAGATATAATCTGCAAGGTGCCCAAGAGTTCTTTTATACCTGAACCTAATGTGGATTCACTCGTATTGAAACTTGTGGTAAATGAAAAGAGAAAAGTTGAAATCAATGATGAGGAGCTATTTTTTAAGATAGTAAGAGGTAGTTTTTCAAAGAGAAGAAAGACCATATTAAATTCCCTTTCAAATTACGAAGACTTGGGAGATAAGGATAAAATCCAAAAACTATTGGAAATTAGCGAAATAGACAGCAAAAGAAGAGGGGAAACTCTTTCTATCTATGAGTTTGCAAATCTTGCCAAAAACTATGAAAAATTATAATAAATTTGAAAACTAAAATTAAAAATTTCGGGTATTATTACTCGGGTGATATTTTTTATTGTCGAATAATTTTTTAATATCATTGTTTTTTATTTATGCAAGAAATATAAGTATTGATAATTATTGATTTTAGGAGAATATATGAAATTTGTATCGTGGAATGTCAATGGTCTTAGAGCTGCAAGAGAAAAGGGCTTTGACGAAATATTTAAAAAATTTGATGCAGACTTTTTCTGTTTACAAGAGATAAAATTGCAAGCCGGACAAATAGATATGGATATGGATGGATATCACAGCTATTGGAATTACGCAGAAAAAAAAGGATATTCAGGAACAGCTATCTTTACAAAAATAGAGCCTATGAATGTATTTTACGGTCTAGGTAAGGAAGAGCATGATAAAGAAGGAAGATTGATAACTTTAGAATATCCAGACTTTTATATTTCCACAGTCTATACTCCAAATTCAAAGCAGGAGCTTTTAAGATTGGACTATAGACAGGAATGGGAAGATGAATTTAGGGACTTTTTCAAAAATCTTGATGCCAAAAAACCTGTTATTATATGTGGCGATATGAATGTGGCTCACAAGGAGATAGATTTGAAAAATCCGAAGACAAATCGTACAAATCCCGGATTTACAGATGAGGAAAGGGAAAAATTCACTCTTTTACTTGATGCCGGATTTACAGATACATTTAGATATTTCTATCCTGATAAGGAAAATGAATATTCGTGGTGGTCTTACAGAGCTAATGCCAGAAAAAACAATACAGGTTGGAGAATTGATTACTTCCTTGTATCTGATAGATTGCAAGAAAAGCTCACTGCTGCAAGTATACATCAAGATGTTCTTGGTTCTGATCACTGCCCCGTATCAGTGGAGTTAAGTCTGTGAGTAAGAAGATAGCAGTCATAGCCGGCACAAATACCGACACACAGATGGGCTGTGATTTGCTTATAGAAAACGGCTATGAGCCTATATTTCTCCCCATATCTGACGACTGTAACACTCAGGCAAGACTACAGTATTTTTCAAAGAATGAGCTCTATGACTTATTTTATTCTACTTGTCAAGGAGCTATAAAACTTGGAGCAGTAAAAATTTTCCTATATTGTAATTCTCTAAGTTCATCTGTAGATTACGAAAAAGTGGCAAAAGATTTAAATATAGAAATAATTACGCCACTTGAAACATATAAAAATTTACCCCCCTACTGTAAAAACATCATAATTTTATCAGCAAATGGTGTCTCAGCTTATAATATTGATAATATCATCCATAAATATAATAGGGATGTAAATACAATTTCCATTGGAAATATGAGTATAGTTGAATCTATAGAGGAAAAAAAATCTCCTAAGCAGATAATAGAAGAATTAAATCTGGTAGGATTTATAAAATATTTAGAAAATATTAATCATCCTAAATATAAGACAGATACTTTAATTCTCGGATGTACTCACTTTCCATATCTAAAAAACGAAATAAAATTGCTAACAAAACTTAATATAATTGACGCAAATGACGATATGATACGTAGATTATAAGTATGTATTGTCAAAAATAGACGAAGGGTGTATTTTATGATAATATCAACAAAGGGAAGATATGCACTTAAGGCAGTGTTTGAGCTGGCAATAGCTGACAAAAATACGCCTCTTCCTTTAAGCATGATATCTGAAAAATCAGGATTGTCCGAGTTGTACTTGGAACAGATTTTCTCGGTACTCAAAAAAAATAATATTGTAAAGAGCATAAGAGGAGCTCAAGGAGGATATTTCCTTACTAAGGATATAAAGGAAATATCTGTAGGTGAAGTTATAAAACCTCTTGAGGGAGATCTCTCTCCGGCAAAATGTGTTGAAGAAGATGGCTACTGTGATATGCTCGACAGATGCCCTACCTATATGATATGGGATAACATCAAAAAAGCCATTGATGATGTAGTAGACAATACTACACTTTCAGATATGGTGGATGAATATTATAAAAAACATAAAAAGTAGAGACTGATGTGTATGAATACTGAGGCAAAAAAAAGAATATATCTTGACAATGCTGCTACTACAGCGGTAGATACGGACATACTTGAAGCTGCAATCAAATATTTTTTCATTGATTATGGCAATCCTTCAGGTATATACAAAGAATCCAGAGTTGCAAAAAATGCTATAGATATAGCAAGAGATGCTGTAGCAAAGCTTATAAACTCCTCTCCTGACGAGATATATTTTACCGGAGGAGGGAGCGAATCGGACAACTGGGCTTTAAGAGCTCTTCTTGAAAAATCAGACAAAAAGCATATAATCACAAGCAAAATAGAACATCAGGCAATATTAAATACCTGTAAATACCTTGAATTTAAAGGATATAATATAACCTACCTTGATGTAGATAACAAGGGCTTTGTGGATTTGAATATACTGGAAAAAGTGATAAATGAAGACACTTTACTGGTATCGATAATGTCTGCAAATAATGAGGTAGGCACCATACAAGATATCAAAAGAGCTTGCGATATAGCTCATAAAAATGGAGTCTATTTCCATACAGACGCAGTACAAGCCATTGGAAAGATGGATATAGATGTAAAAGACACATCTGTGGATATGTTAAGTATATCTGCACATAAGATACACGCTTTTAAAGGTGTAGGCGCATTGTATGTAAGTAAAGATATAAATATATCTCCTCTTATATATGGAGGAGAACAGGAAAGCGGAAAAAGAGCAGGAACTCAAAATGTACCCGGAATAGTTTCTTTTGGATTGGCTTGCGAAAAGCTTAGTAATAACTATGAGCAAAGGCAATACATAAGAGATTTGCGTGATTATTTTATTTCACAGGTGCAAAATAATATAAGTGATGTAATAGTGACAGGCGATATTGAACAAAGACTTATAAATAATGTCCATTTTTGTTTTAAAGACATTGATTCAAATCTCCTTATAACTTTACTTGATATGGAAGGCACATCATGTTCCATAGGATCAGCTTGTATGAGTGGCTCAATAGAAAAGTCGCATGTTCTTTCTGCTATGAAAATAGATGATAATTATATAAGTGGAAATGTAAGATTTTCACTTTCCAAAAACAATACAACTGAAGAAATTGACAAAGTGGTACAACAATTGATAAAAATAGTGAACAAATTGAGAAAATAATAAAATTTAGCTATAAAAATCAAATTTCTTATTGATTAGTTCTTAAAGTCAAGTTATAATTGTAATGAAAGTTGTAGATAAAAATGTCAGTTTTTAAAAAGATAAATATTTTACAAAGTTGTAAATTTTTATATAGATTTTTAATTAGGAGTGTATTAAGTTATGAGTGATGTATCAGTAAGCAAGTTAGCAAGAGGCATGATAGTTGATAGCGATGTCTTCAGTAAGAGAGGTTCTTTGTTGCTATACAAAGGATTCAAGATAGAAAACCCTGACTTAGTATCCATCGTTCTTAAAAGAAATGGCATAAACACTATATCAGTAAAAGATGAGGATAATGTCTATGTTTCTGTAAGAGAGTCCGACAAGATATCACAAAGAGTAAAACAGGAAGTAACTGCGTTTAAAGAAGAATTTTCAAAGATAGTTGAAAATTTGGAAGAAGATATCGAAAAATTCAGCCAAACTAAGGATATAGCTCAAATAAGAGAGCTTGACCGTGGTGCACATCTGGCAGAAGAAACAGAAAAATCTATACTGACAATTTTCCAACTTGTAGAAAAAATTAAAAATGAAGGTACAGATAAGTATTCAGACATTCTCCAAATTTCACTAATTTCATACTCTATAGGTAAGTGGATAAATCTGGACGATGTTGAATTAAAACACTTATCTGAAGCAGCTATGCTCAGCGGTATATTTATCCTCAACGACATAACTTATGAGGATAAACCTGAAATAAGAGGTAAGGATACCATTCCTAAAAATGTTTTGGAAGCATCTTTGCTTACAAGAGAAAGAGTTGACGGCTCAGGTCCTATGGGACTAAAGGGTGAAATCATTCCTTTATATGCAAGAATAATAGCTATAGCTGAAATATTCTACAACCTTACTAATCAAAGTGAATTTTACGAAAAAATATCAGTATTTGATGCACTCAAAGTAATGCAAGCTGAATATATGGGACTGCTTGATCCTAAGATGTTATATATCTTCCTACACAAGGTAGCAAACAAATACATCGGTTCTACAATAAGATTGTCGGACGGTACAAGCGGTATAATAGTATTTGTACCTGAAAATGAAGTTTCTCTTCCGTTTATCAAAACTTCTGACGGCAGAGTAATAAACCTTCAAAGTGATATGTACAAGTCAAATAAAATAATAGAAATAATCTAAAAGTCTGGTCGACTGAGTTTGATTTATTATTTATACCAAGCTCATTCGACCTTATTAATACAAAAAATTTGAGTAAATATATTTTAAATTATGGATTGGTATAAGCTCGGGAGATGGAAATTTAAAGATGAGAATTTTTGTAAATGATATATTACCTAATATGATTATCGATGAAGATATATATGATAACAAAGGCGGCTTAATACTTTCTAAGGGTCTTTCGGTAACAGATGAGGGCGCACTGAAAAATCTGTTATTGAGAAATGGCATCTCAAAAATAAAGGTGCTTATGCTTTCAGACGGTATTCCACTTAAAGAGAAAAAGATTAATAACGAAGTAGTGCTTGACGATTATGAAGAAAATACAAAGCTTGAGATTACTGAGTTTATCAATCAGTTAAATGACTCAGTAGACAATTTTGAACGTGAAATTGTATCTACAATAACAGGTAATTGTGACAAGGCAAAGCTTGACTTAATACTTCAGGAAACTATAAATTCAAACCTGAACAAAAATACCAATATATTCCAACTATTGCAAAAGATTAAAGACTCAGATGACCTTACATTTGTTCATTGCACCAGTGTTTCTCTGATAGCCTTAACCATAGGTAAGTGGATGAAACTATCAGAAGATAAGCTCAATAAGCTCTCACTTGCTGCCCTACTATTTGATGTAGGCAAGTTTATGATAGATGATGAAATAATGAAAAAACCTTCAAGTCTAACAGATGAAGAATATGAAAAAGTAAAGAAACACGTGGAAGAGTCATTAAAAATCCTTGAGCCTTATGATCTGGACAGTGAAATAATAGACGCAGTTAAATATCATCATGAGAGATGTGACGGCACGGGTTATCCATACGCTCTATCAGGAGAACAAATACCTTTGATGGCTAAGATACTTGCTGTATCAGACGTATTTGTAGCGCTGACATCAAAAAGACCTTACAGACAAAAATATACACCTTTTGAGGCAGTAAAGATACTTGAAGAAGATTATATGCAAAAACTTGATATAACTATTCTTACCGAGTTTATCAAGAGAGTATCAGCAAACTATGTAGGTAATATTGTAAAGTTATCCAACGGTGTAAAAGGAGAAGTGCTGTTTATAAACGCCACAGCTCCTCTAAGACCTATAGTAAAGTGTCTTGAAAGCGGAAATCTCATAGATTTAAGTGCAAAGGTGAACAGCTCTGTAATTATTGACGAATTTATATAAAAATCCACCACCTTTGGTGGATTTTTATATAATTTTAGACTTACACTAAGCACTATTTATAATGCAAAGTTTATTATATTAGCAAATTATTTGTTTTGCAGATTATCAATAATCTTAACATTATAAAATTACAAGGCTTTTTGATAGTTTTTTAGTATAACATTTATCTTAGAATTAAATATTTACAATAATAAAGGACTAAACATGAAAAAATACATCTGTATAGACATTGGCGGAACAGCTATAAAATATGGAATAATAAATGAAGAAAGAGAGTTTATAGATAAGCAAAACATTCCTTCAAATGCCCAAAAAGGCGGAGCTCATCTGATAACAGTGGTAAAGGATATAATATCTTCTTATCTGACCAAACATGACAATATAGTCGGAGTTGCAATGTCTACAGCAGGAATGGTAGACACTCAAAAAGGTGAGATAGTGTATGCAGGCAAGCAAATACCGGATTACATCGGTACTAATTGGAAGAAGATAATTCGTGATGACTTTTCTCTACCCTGTGAGATAGACAATGATGTCAACTGTGCCGGTTTAGCTGAAGCAGTAAGCGGCAGCGGAAAAGATAGAGACTTTGTGCTGTGCCTTACTATCGGTACAGGTATAGGAGCCTGCTTTACCCAAGGTCAAAAAGTATATCATGGGCATAATTACAGTGCTTTTGAAGTAGGTTATATGAAACTTCCGGGTGGAGATTTTCAGGACTTGGCATCAACTACCGCTCTGATAGAGATTTTTAGACAAAAGACAGGAGATTATACTTCAAATGTCAATGGTAAGATAATATTTGACTTTGCAAAAAAAGGAGACTTAAATGCAATCTCTTCAATAGATGAGATGGTAGACAACCTATGTATGGGAATTGCTAATCTTTGCTACGCTGTCAATCCCGACATAGTTGTGCTTGGTGGCGGGATAATGGCACAAAGAGACTATCTTCTTGAAAAAATAAGAACTTCTATGCAAAAATTCCTACTTAAAAATATCTATGATAAGACAATATTTGAAACTGCATATTACAATAATGACGCCGGTATGCTGGGCGCATATTATAACTTTAGGCTCTATAATAAATATGGGGGAGATAAAATATAAAAAAGTATATCAAAAA
>CAUQVF010000002.1:0-190868 GCA_963521605.1 uncultured Peptostreptococcaceae bacterium
TAAGGCATCAGATATCCTTTCAAGACCTATTGTGTTTTTATCAACTTTATTATCCAATCGTTGAGTTAAACTACTCACATTTTGATTTAATTGTTGAGTTAGATTAGATATATTTTGATTTAAACTTTGTGTTAAAGAACTCACACTTTGATTAAGTTGTTGTAATTGCCCAGTTAAATTAGTTATGTCCTGTTTTAAATTTTTAGCCTGTAATGCACTTACAGGCTTATTAGTATCTGAACTACTTAAGTTATTAACTATATCCTCAGTCTTTACATAGGTCTGTGATATAGTCTCAAGCATATTTTGAATATCTTGAGAGCTTGCACCACTTCCCAGTATTTCTTTTAAAAGCATAAAGTTTCTATTTGATTTTGCAAGATTATCAGCAACTGTACTTTGACCATCAATTATTTCATTATTAAATTCCAATCTTTTCACCTGCCTTTATACTACATAAGTGTTGTAATAAATAAATTCAACATCTATCTTTAATCCGTTTCCACCAAAAGCAACATCATTTTGACCTGGCACTATTTCAGGAAATCTACCTGTAAAGCTTCCCAGTCTGTTAATTTTCTTAGTGCCTTGATTTTTATAGACTATCATTTTTTCGCAATCAATGAATACTTCTTCGTTATTGATATCTGAAATACTAAAAGCAAAATCCATTACTTTAATTGTTAACAGATTAGCACTACCTATTAATCTTATGACAGGCTTACAAGCTACATTTCCATTATTTGCGATAACTCCAGTTCTTGGAGCTGTTATATTTACAAAGCTATCTTTATTTGTAGTGATATTGGCACTTGATGTCTGCATAGTAGCTTGAGCTGTTATTAAATCTCTTGCGTCACCATGTATTTGATATTTAAAAGGTCTACAGAGTATTTTAATACCTACTTCTGTAAAATACTCCCTCTCAGAAATACTGCACTCATCAATAATTTCTCCCAGGTAGAATTTATCAGGTTCATCATCAAAAATAAGTGGTGATTCTCCTTTAAGCCAGGGTGATAATAGTTGTCTTAGTAGGTTTGGTCTATTATCGCCGCCCAATAAAAACTTAATATGAATCTCTATTCTTTTATGTGCATTTTTAATTATTATGCTCCCAGGTCTATTTGGGATTTTATATTCATCTACAGACCAACCAGGGGTTAATGGTCGATTAACCTCAGATACATAAGCTGTTGGTACACTCTTTAAATTTACTCCAGCAAAGCTGAAATCTTTAATTTTTGAAATAATTTGCTCAGCCATTTTATATCTCACCCCTTGCTCTGTCCTGGCTTAAAATATAATCACCCAACTCCCTACTTAACATTCTAATATCATTATCATTTCTCACACTTATATTACCGGTAAAAGTAACTTGATAGACAGCCTTACCACCATTTTCATTCAAAGCAGATTTTACTACAGTTTTTAAATCTTCTAAAGCACCTACAAATTCAGGTCTTTTTTCTCCCACTCCTATTATTGAGGGTCCATAAAATACTCCACCCTTATCATACCAACTTACATTATAGTCAGGGACCGATATACCACCACGATTAATATAAGATACATCAATTTTAGGTACCTTGGGTTTTGGAATAACCAGCCTCATATTTTTAAATGAGTTTTCAATATTTTTAAGTGTGGTATTTATGCTTTTCCTTGCTTGTTCCATAGGTGTTAGCATTTTGGTTTTTATATTACCCCATTGCTTTTCTGTGGTAATACCTAAATCAAGCATTCTTAAACCTTGCTCATTTTTAAGCTTTAAAAACTCAGTAGCATAAGCTTTACTTGCAACCTCTGTTGCCACACGTCTTTTCTCAGCCATTAACTTGTTATAGGTTTCAAAGTCTGACTGTGATTGTTGTAGAAGTAAATTACCATATTTAACTGCCTCTTCTACTCCCATACTTAATACATTGCTAATAACATCAGCATCTGCTCCACGCCTTTTTAATCCGTCTAAAACATCACCATATTGTTTTATAGTTGATATTTGACCTTTAAGGTCTCCCAACTTGAGTATTTCTTTTCCATCATCAGTTTTGATGGTCTCCATTAATTGCCCAAATGATTTTAATTTTTCTGCAAGAGAATTTTGCTTGCTTTCTATTGCATCAAAAGCTTTTTGATAGTCTGCTTGCATTTTTTCAAAAGTCTTGGCAAATGCATCTGAATAGCTTGTTAGATTCTTTTTATCTTGTTCTAACATTTTCTTTTCAGCCTCTAAGACTTTAGCTTTTTGGTCTAACCTGTCTTTATTGGCTTTAGTTCTAACTGTAGATTTATTTAAAATTATTTCTTTTTCAATAGTTTCTATTTGTCTACTCACAGTTAGTATTTTTTCTTTTTCAAGATTAGCTAACTCCTCATACCTACTGTTTATCTCTTCTAAACCATACTTTCTTAATCTGGCTTTAGACTCACGAGTGCTATCTTCATTAAGTTTAGCAATTTTCTCATTATGCAACTTTTGAGCAGCAGTCATCTTATCATGAATTGATATTAATGTATCTTGCATATACTTAGTAGTATTCATTGCTTCTAATTCTTTTTTCTGTTGTTCTAAAAGTTTCTTTTCTTCCAACAGATGAGCTCTCATTGCATTTAATTCTTCCCTATTTGCTTTATTTCTTTTAATAGCTTTGTTCTCTTTAATTTTTCTGTCTAAAGCTTCTAATTGACTATTAAGATTTAGAAGGTTATTTTTCTCAGTCTTTAAAAGCTCTTTATGGACCTTATCTGATGTGTTACTTAGAATATGCTTATTCTTTATCATACCTTGTGCTGTACCAGCCACAATTTGCTTACCAACTTCATTTTCAAAAACTCTTGAAGGGGACTTAATGCCAAGAGCCCTTTTTACGCTCTCCACAGCATTTCTTGCCATCTCCTCAGCTTGTGCCATTAATTCACCTGCTTTATTTTGGATTCCTTGTATGATTCCATTTATCATATCTTTGCCTACACTTAAAAATTCACCCGCAGTTTTTAAAGCAGAGTCTTTAGCTTCAGATATTTTTCCGGTGATAGTATCTTTAATATTTTTAAAGGTACTAATGATATCAGTTTTTAGTTTATTAAATTTTGTAATTACACCTTGTTTTATCTCTTCTACCTTGGCCACTATATTGGCTTTGAAAGTAGCAAACTGAGATTTAATATGAGCAATTTTCTCTGTAAATTGAGCTTTTATTAGCTCCCAATTAGCAGCTATTTGCTCTTTAAACTTAACCCATTCTTCTCCGGCTTTAGCCCAGGTTTCTCTCCATTTTGCACCTATTAATTCCCAATTAGCCTTTACTTGCTCTGTAAAAACATCCCACTTAGACTTAATTGTTCCTGTCTCCCAATTTACTATGTCAATGTTTTCACCCGCTGCCGATTTTGCCTTGGTAAGTATATTGTTATGCATATCTTCAGCGTGCTTTATACTCTCATCTTTTTGTTTTTGAGCAGTAGCTATTAATTGATTAGCCTGTTCTTCCGAGATTACTTTACTTTCATCCCTTAGTTTAATAATTTCCCCTAAGGTTTTTTCATATTGTTCTTCCGCTTCTTTAACAACTTTTTCCTTTTTCTCCACAGCATTTTTTACACTTTCAGCAGCCATTTCTGCAGAGATAATACCTTCATTTTCTTTCATTTTTTCAAGTATTACTTTTTGTTCTACTTCACTGTTGGTTAATACTTGAATTCCCTCTTGTGCAATGTTGGTTCTTAAGTCATTTATTGATTGAATTTCAGCAACTGTTAGTTCTCTTTGCTCATTTGCTGCAGTCTGCAGTATAGTTTTAATATTAGTTTCACTGTCCTGGATTTTTTGTTGTCTGGCATTATAATCAGCATCAATAGCCGCTAATATTTCTGTGCTTGTTTGACCTTGTAAATCCTTAACATCAGCTAATAAACCAGTTATAGCATTTTTAGATTCTTCTCTTTGTTGATTCAAACCTGTAATAACCTGCTTAGCCATTGAACTAATATTACCTGATATGGATGTCGCCATCTCTTGAGTAACTACCTCTGAGTTTATCTTTAAATTCTCCAGGTTTTTATGGACTTCATTATTCATCTCTAAAAACCCTTGAGTTGCATCTTTTGTAGCCCGTGATACACCTTCACCAAATAACTCCACAGCGGGTAAAGCTTTTTGACTAAAGTGATTATATAAAGCAACGCCAGCTACACCTAATGCAGCTACTCCTGCTATAGCTATTCCCACAGGTCCTGTTAACGCAGCTACAGCTGTACCTAAAAATCCAACTGGTGTTGCTGTTCCAGCAGCTACTGCTCCAAGACTTGCAATCATTGGACCCAAAGTACTTACAAAACTAATGACTGAACCACCAATAGCAAGTATCTTCCCTGTTACAAATAATATTGGTCCTAATGCTGCTGCAAAACCGCCCACAGTAACGATTAGATTTTTAGTATTGCTATCTAAATTACTAACCCAATCTAAAAAACTTGAAAACTTTTCAATAACTTTTGAAAGGGTTGGAGCTATAATATCTCCAAATTTTATTGCCACATTCTGCATTTTGACTAAGGTGTCTTCCCATGTGTCTTTTACACCCTTGTCCATTTTCTTGAATCCTTCTTCAACTAAGCCCATACTACCTGGCATAGTTTTAAGGATTTCATCGAAGTCTTTCATACCTTGATCTGATGTTAGTACCATCATGGTGTTTAAGGCTTCAACTGAACCAAATAATTTAGCAAAACCTTGAATAGGTGAATTTGCTGCTTGAGCCATTAAATCCATTTGTTTAGCTAAAGCTTTCTTTGTTTTGGCTAACTCTTTATATTCTTTATTACTCTTTTTACCAGCTTTTTCCATAGCATCCATTTTAGATGTGACTATAGAATAAGAATTTGAGATTTTTACATACTCAGGTGCTGCTTGTTGCATAGCTGATTTTACATCTTTCATAAACCCTAATAGACCTTTTGATTTTACCGCAGCAGCATTAAACTCTATACCTAAAGCTTGTGATACCTTTATTGCATCATCTGTTGGTTTAATAATATTGGAAAAAGCAGCTTTTAAGCCAGTTGTTGCTTTGCTCGTCTGTAGACCATTTTTGGTTAACACCGCCATAGAGGTTGAATATATATCCATACCTAAACCTAATTGACTCATGATGGGGAGAATATCACCCATAGATGAAGCCATTTCACCAAAGGTAGTTTTACCAAGATTTTGAGCATTCAACATCATATCTGCATATAAATTCATGGTTTCCACAGACTTATCACCATATATATTCATTGCCGTAGAAAGACCGTCAACCGCTGTATTTGTATCTGTAAAACCTGCAATTGCTGCTTTAGATGCAACTTCAACATACTTAACAGTATCCTGAGTAACTTCACCCATTGCAGAGCCCATTGAATACACTGATTCATTTAATTCCCCTGTGGCTATTCCAATTTTATCTGAGAGGCTGAGAATATCATCTTTAAGCTTTGGAATATTAAGCTTATTAGCAGTATCGAGGGTGGATATTTTATTAATTCCCGCCTCAAAATCTCCAAATACTTTAGTAGCAGCTACCCCAAAACCCACTAAAGGAGCAGTTACACCCAGGGTTAAATTAGTACCCAATTTAGATAGTCCCCCGCCAAGGGTTGATATCCTGTCGCCCAAATTTTGTGAACTATCTGTAAGTTGTCTAAAATCATTCCACACTGAAGATAGCTGGCTTCTAAATCTACTTGTATCTAAATCTAAATATGCTATAGCTTGTCCTACATTAATCAATCTCTCAACCTCCCTTCTAATCTTGCTATCAGTTCTTCACTGGACATTCCTTGGGATTTTAATTTTCGTTCTTCCACAGACCATATATTATCCGGATGAATTAAATTACCTTCTTCATCTCTGGCATTTGCCATTTGATGAATTAGCATGATTGCCTCGTCAATGCAAAAAGCTGTGTATTCATCTTCAATCCTTAGAATTGAGCTCGGCAATTTTTTGTAAAATTTGCTCATATTGAGCAGTCTTAGTGCTGTTTTGGATCTCACGAAAGTATTTTAACTCTTTAACACCTCCAACGACATATTTGTACAGCTCTCCAACTTGTACTTCTGTGAGCTGTATATCATTTTCTTTTAACTCTTCAAAAGTTGGGCTTACCAAAGTAGCTTTTACGATACCATCATAAATTTCTTTTAATTTAGCCATTTCAATGTCTTTTTCTTCTTTCTTTCCAAAGAATAGGTCATTTACATCACCTATTAATTCATTAGGAATATTACCGCTGGTAGCTAATGTCAATAAGGATGGTCTTCTCACTTCAACATTGAAAGTACCTTCTCCTGAAAAATCTGATATCTGAATTATCTGAGTTTTTACTTTCTTTAATTCTTCAATAGTAATTGCTTTTAATGTATTTTCCATGCTTAATCTCCTTTATGAAAAAAGGGAGCTAATGCTCCCTTGGTAATTATTCTGGTAATGTGTCTAAAACTTCTATTTTTATAGGTTTTTCCCCTATTTTAGCAGCTGTCTTTATTGAATATGAAGGTGTAACCCATTCGCCGTTCTTAAAAGAAAATTCCGCAGGCTTTCCTTTACCATACTCAAATGTAGTCTTCAAATATGATACATTACCACCGTTGGCATCTTTTTGTTCTGAATAAATCATAATTTTAAAGAGTTCCCTTTTTGTTTCTTGTCCCACAGCTGGACCTTCATAAGACTGGAATGTCGTACCAGTTTTATATGTTACACTTCCACCATCTATCAAAGCAAATACTTCCGGTGACATAGCAACTTCTTTGAGTGTCAATTCATAGCCCAATACCAAGTCCTCAAGCTTGTTTTGTGCCATAATGGTATTAAAAGACCTAAGTATGTCTTCTTTGCCTTCCGAAACAAATGGTTTACAAGTAATTTCATCAGCAGTCTTTATCCTATATTGTTTTGTTGGTGTTCCAGCTCCGCCACCGACAGGATAGTTTTCTATCTCTACTCTAACAATATTGGCTATAGGTATTGGTTTCAATTCTTTCATCGCCATGACTATATTCCTCCTTTGGCTTTCATCAAAATATATTGAATACTAAAAGAGTAAGCCTTTATATCATCTTCATAAATAACAGGTGTTTCTAACCCTGTTTTTTTAAGATAATCAAGCTCACTCAATACTTTTACTAAACTTAGTCTATAATCTTCCAATTTTGAATATTTTCCTTTTGGATAATAGACTAATATATCATATATCCCATTACTGTGGCTATCTTTGTTAAGCTCTCCAGCATTTCTTAATACAATATAAGGCTCTGTGCATACCCCCTCATGTTGGGCAGGAGAGTATACATCAAAGCCTTTAGATTTTAAATGTTTATAAATTTTTTTCCACATATTCCTACCCTAACAGATTACGCATACCTTCCAATATATCGCTTGACATCGCAAGTAATGTAGGATGTAAGATTGCATATCTCTTTTCGTTGGCAAGCTCAAGCCAAATGGAGTAGTCCATATTTCCGGCAACATAGCATCGCATTTTATTGCCATGCCATTCACCGCCACCTGTGATAGTTTGTCTCGCTTTTCCTGTCATATCAGTCCAAGGTGCATTGGCTTTTGCATGTGCTTCCATTTTTTGACCTGCTGAATTACCATACGTTTCTATCCTCTGTATCATTTGGTTTTCAAACCCTAATATTCCATTCGATATACCGTTTAAATCCCATCTCATTACTTAATCACCTCGCAATACATGTCAAAATATGCACTTTCAAATTTTCCTAAATCAATAATCTTATACCTGTCTAAATTGTATACAAATTCATCATTTACACGAATCTTTTCGCTTTCTACATCTCTTGCCATCATAAGTCTGTAAGGTGTTCCAGATGCCGATGTCGAAACTATTTCTCCGGATATAGATATATTTAAGTTAATACCTTTACTTTTTTCATAAAAATAGGCTAAAACTGTTGTAACTACTGTATTATTTTCACTTTCGCCAAATTCATCTTTGGTATATCTATTGATTTGAACAGCTCCACCGAACTCTTTGATTATCTCAGCTATCTCTTGAGACATGATAAATTCTGTATTCATATTCCATCAGCTCTTTTCATAATCATGAATCCACCTTTTTTATTTTCAGTAAATCCAAGCGCTAATAACTCATTTGCAACATCTGCATAAATTTCTGCCTTTATACCTGCTAATATTTTTTCTTTTTGAACATTAGCCAAATTAAGCCAATATTCCCTATTGTTAGGTTTTTCAAGTCCTGATGGCAATTTAATACTATCAACTCTTGCTTTTTTAATTAAGCCATCATAGACTGCTAAATCAATAATATTAAGATTTTTTTCAAGTAAAAAAGCAATCTCATCTTCTTCAAAGAAAGGAAATTTCCTTTCTTCTAAATCAAACTTGATTGCTTTAAGGGCTTTTATTTTTTCATCTTCAGATAAAACTCTCGGCATAATTAATCCCTTTCCTTTAAGGCATCAATGAGATCCGTTTTTTTCATTTTGTTATAATTTTCGATGCCTTTTTGTTTTGCCAAAGCTTTTAACTCATCAACTGTATTATCTTCTAATTCTTCTGTAGATGTGATATTGTCTTTAGTTTCACCTTCTTTGAAAGGCTCGTATCCAAGCGTTTTATAATCTTGTTCAAATACTCCTTTCGTGACATCTAAAATCTGTTTACCGTTAGTTATTTTCATACGCTCCTCCATTTCTTTAATAGAGAGCGATTTAATCGCTCTCTACAGTTCTGTGTCTAATATGAAAAGCTCATCCATTCTTTCAAATGATGGGAGTGTTATCATAGATACTTTTGTCTCTACATTAACTGGGTCAGTCTTCTTAGTAGTAGTTATAGCCATACCCGTATTCACTATAGATACATCTGCATCCGTTCCTGACATTAGGTCAGATTCTTCAGGAGTTGTCCCAAACATAGTTTTTCCTAATGTTCCTTCAGGTATAATAGCTACTGTACTATCAGGGATGTACTTCTTATCTGCTCCTGTTTCATCTTTGAACATTTTATCGTATATCTGAATAACTACTTGTAATTTGCTCTTCATATATTGTTTAACCATTTCCTCAGTTAATATGATATGTTCCCCAGATAGAATATTCATATCTTTTTTAATAGCCTTATTCATCATAAGATTATTAAATGTTACCGAGTTCATTATAAGCCTATTTGGTTTCGTTCCAGTATCTGTAGCTATTTTTAACTGTGCTTTTTGGATATCTACTATTGGATTTGCTGTATCATGTTGGCTCCAAGATGCCACAACTTGACCTTTATGTTCACCTGACATTTTGTAATCATAATCTAAATCTACTCCATTTGCAGTAACTGCAATTCTTCCTGATGTAAGCAATTGCATTCTTAGCCTTTCCTCTTGTGCTACTGCACCATCAACTAAAGTAGTTGCATCGTCAAATATTTTAGATAATATCAAATCAAGATATTGTGTATTGCCACTTCCTAACAATTTATTTAGTTCCTGTCTGTCTTTTTCTTTTACAAGTATTCCTTCTTTGAAAAATGGCATTTCTGTTTCTATCTTTGATAATCCAACTCTATCCCTTAATGTAACATTAACATCAAAAGCAGATGGTTTTAGTACTACAGGCAATCCCCCTGCACCTTTTATCCAACTCAAATCAAGTCCTAATGTTTTACTTCTCGGAAATAAAACCTCCCCAAGATAAGGTATTTTATTACTCATTTTTTCTGCGTAGTATGCTGCAATTTCTTTAGCAGAAACTATTTCATGAATTGATTTCATTTTATCATCTCCTATCCTATTTCATAAATTTAATCATTGTTAATGCCCCTTGAGCTGCTGATGATGGAGCTGTTGCTACTTTAGTTAAATCAACAAATCCCCATAAAAGCATTGAACCTGTTGCTTTCCCATGTGTTACATCAACATCATATAGTAATATGCCTTCTGCTGTTGCTGTATCATCTTTAACAACTGGTTCGTTAGGATTTTCCAATACTTTTTTTGTCTTACCTTTAACTGGAGTTCCAGCTTTTACAATTTTCTTACCTTCTGTTGCAACTATCCCTGCATCATCTACTATTACTGATGTTGCTACATAAGGATCAAATTTAAGTATGTTTTTTTCACTCGCATACTTAGTTTCAACAAATTTACTCATTTTATTCCTCCTTGATTATTTAAAATATGGATTGTCTATTGAGTTAGCGTTAGTTTCTTGTTTACCTAATCTTTGACCAACACTTTCAATACTGCTTTGATTATTTTGCTTACCAAAATTGCCTGTGCTACCTGTACCTTGACTTTGTTGCACATCATCATACAGATAGCCATCTTGTTCTTTACTATTTTTGAGCAAATCATCAAATCCTAAAAGCTTATCTCCATCAAGTTTCACATTTGATAAATCAAGTGTAGCTTTAACTGCGTTTAGATTTTTAGCACCTGCTTTAGTAAGTGCATTATCTATTGCGTGTGTTAGTTTAAGCTTTTCAATTTCTGATTTTCTTTCATTTTCTGATTGCTCAAATTTAGCTTTGTAATCATCTGCTGATTTCTTGATATCTTCAATATTCATATTCTTGTAAGATTCAATAGTTTCATTGGCTGATTTTAGTTGTTCTTTAACTGATTTTAATTCAGTCTTGTTTGTTTCATTTTCGGTCTTGAATTTTTCAATGTCTTTGCCATTTTCAGACATAACAAATGATATCTGTTCATCTGTCAAACCTTGATTTTTTAAATCTTCAGTTTTCATTCTTATCTCCTTTCACACATATCACACATAGGCTTTTTAGGACGTTGCCCTGTCCTTGTGTTGCTGATTTTAGGTTCAGCAAACCAGATTTACTGTATAAAAAATAGACCTGTTTAACGACTACTGCCCAAAGTCAATTAGCAAGCTAATTTTTTAATTTGATTTTGCATTATAAATTCTTTTATCTGATTATATCCCCAACCAAGATTGATAAGAGAAGATATAAGCATTTCCATTTGTTCAAGCTCCTTTAATTCTTCGCTTGATATATAATCTCTTAAACTTTCTTTTGGTTTTATATTATACATCTTTTTAAGCTCATCAAAAGACTTGTTAAATAACACTTTGTATATAAAGTCTGCATATATCCCGCCTGTTATACCGAATTGGATATAATTAAGAAATTCCATAGCATTAATATTTTTTTCTTTTTCATTTTGAGTTAGTTTTTTAATTTCCTCATACTCTGTTTTTATTTTTTTAATTTGTTCTTCAAGAGGATTTTTATTTACGCTATTTTCTTTTTTGATGTATCCTATTTCTTCAACTAAGAAGTCAATATACTCTTTTAATTCTTCAATATCATCTATCTTGAACCATTCAGAATTAATCTTTAAATGTTTATATCTTTGATGTATCAAACTTTCTATTTTATAAGCATTTGATATTTTGTTACTTTCATATATCAAACTTAAAATATTAGGATTAGCCGTATTTAATGCTTTTAGTCTTTTTTCAGTATTACTTGACACTCCTATTTTAAAGTTGTCTTTATTGTCAAAAATAATATAAACAGAACTTAACACATAATCATTCCTTTCTAATAATTAATTTTTTGTATTAAAAAAGACAACTACATCTGTAATTGTCTAAAAATCTTATTTTTAGTATTAAAAAACCACTCTACAATCAGAGTGGTTAATTGTCATTTATTAAAATTTAAAATCAAATTCTACCTTTTCGCCAAAGCTTTGATAAGTTTCAGAGTTGTGACCTGGATCTATAAAATATTTTAAATTAGTTATATCCTCAGCTTTAGAATCCAATACACAAATTATATTTCCTTTTTTTACAACTTCCCCTATAAATTCTCCACCTAAGTGATCACTTAGCATTAAATCAACATCCTTTTGTTCCTTTGTGTTCGTAACAACTTTGCCTTGATCAGGATAAATCAAGTTAGTTTTTTTATCTTTATTTTCAACTGTCATAGCTATAGTAACTATAGTCACTTCATCTTTGTTATTAAACATAGATTTACTATTATCATTAGTCTCTAATTTACTTACCTGTATATCAGTAACTATTATTTCAAACGGTCCGGATGTTTTTTTAATATTTATCCCTTTTTGAGATTTTACTATAGTTCTTTTTCCTATCTCACTGTTTTCCTCTTTTCCAGTAGTATCATTTCCAGTGGATTCTTCTTTCTTAGGTTCTTCTTTTTTTGACTCTTCTTGCTTGGGTTGCTCTGGTGTTGTTTGTGATTTTTGCTCAGAACTTCCGCCACATGCAACTAAACTTACAGACAAAACAGATATCACCAACAAATACAATAGTTTTTTCATATCAATTCTCCTTTGTAAAATTATGTAATATATCTTACATAATAATTTATTAGAGTTATTTTGTCAATATTTTTATTTATCTATAGTATATAGCTCAATGTCATTTTCTTCAGTATTATTTTCAAAATTATACCATTCAGGATTATTCAAGAAATACGATATTTCATTTCCTACTTAATTCACAACTTTTTATTCGTGTAAAGGATTTGTCTTCCCATCCCAAAACGAACGAATATCTTCCTCTTTAGCCCAAGGTTTCGCATCCATAACTAATTTCTTGAATAGCTTATCTATAAATTCTACTTCTTCTCCATCGAATTTGTCTTTTACTTCTTTCATTATACCTTTGAGCATTATTCTATCGTCTATATCAAAGCTAAGTGTTTTTAACAATTGTTCTTGATTTGGCTCATCAAAACCTACTCGAAGCATTTCTAATATTTCGTAATATCTTTCATCTGTCATGGTAACATCTCCATTTCTATAAAGTTTCTTTTACCTTCTTTTCTTACCCCTTTTATAGAAAATTTGCAATTTCTTGGAAGTAAAAACTCATGTTCATTTTTAACATGTGTAAAATTTTCTAAATATGCTCCATTCCCTTTACCATGCGGAACAGTTATTTGGAAAATATACTCCATATCACTTGTAATAAAACGGGAATCTAATGTTGGGGTAGTACTCATATAAGATTTGTCGGTGTAAGTTTTTCCAATTAAATCTTCTAATTTATCAAATTTAGGTAGTGCATCAATTTTAACCGCTCTGTAGCATCTTATATTATCTTGCAATTCGTATTTTTGAATAACATCATCAAGTTGTTCATTGTGCTTAACTGCAAGTTTTTTGCTATTAACAGCCTCTCTATATAGTGGAGGTATAACTGCATCTCTTCTCTTCTTAAATGCAAAAAGTGTTTCCCCTTCTTGTTGAACAACTGAAGGAGCTGTTTTCATAAATTCTTCAGCTTTAGCTATTATACTACCATACTTACCTTCTGGTGCCCACTCTTCTATTTTACGGTTGTACTTATTGATATCTTTATATTTATTTGAAGTGTAAGCTTCTATGGAATCCTTATTCTCTAAAGTAATGCCTTTTTCCCAATTTTTATATTCTTCACTATTATAACAATATTTATTAACTTGTTGAGAATCCGAAAATACTCTAATTTCAGATTTTGCACTTCTTTCAACAATTTCTTCTGTTCTATTATACCCCTTATCCGTGGGCTTATCAATATTATATACTTCTTTTTTCAACTCTTCAGATATTTCTTTTAATGATTTGGTTATCACTGAATAAGTAGTGCATAAGCCAAGTGGATGATCAAGCGGAACATCTTCAGCTTTAAATATTTTTCCATGTCTTTCTTTGCACAATTGACAAGTCCTTTGAGATAATACGCTATGCCATTTGACTCCCTCACTAAATGGATTTGCTTGTGCTGCCCTTATAGTTGCCATTTGATAAGCATGTGTTATTGATGTACTTGCCAATCTATAGGCATTAAAGTCTATTGTCTTATTTCCTGCATTTGGATATACTTTTTTCCATTCAAAAGTTTTTTTCGCCTTTGGATTAACATACATTTCTAAGTCTTTTGCAAGCTCAAATGTACTCTTTTTTTCAATCAATCCTCTTTGAATTATATAATCAATTTTTTGTTCATTTTCTTTTTGAAATCGCCAAATCCTTTTATTTAATCCCTGATTATCTTTATACATATCGCCGTTTAAAAGTTCTCTTACTACCTCTTCAGGTATTCTTGTAAGTGTATTTAAGATTTCATGGTCTTTGTCTCCCAAAATTTTACTAAATAACGCCCATTCCGGATAAACTCCTATGTCTGCTGATTTCTCAGCATAATTTTTGACTGTTTCATAAAGTATAGGATTAAGTTCTTTTGTTCTTTTTTTCAACTCATCTCTATACTGCATAGCCCATATATTAGAATTCTTTGTAAAGACTTTATTGTTTATATCTTTGTAGGCTCGTAAATATAGTTTAGATAATTCTTGTTTACAATCATCAACTAATATAAGTTTTTTCTGCCTTGCCTCTTCTACTAACTCCAAATAATGCCTATTCATTTTCTATAGCCCCGTCAAAAATATGATCTCCATTCAATAGATCACTTTCAGTTTTTATCTGATAAATTTCATCTTGAGCTTGCTTATCTTCTAAATGTCCCCACTTTTTCAAATACGATTTGATAGATCTTACTTTTGTAGTGACTTCTTGCATATCCAACATTTTCTCTTCTTGTTCATCTTCAAGTAAAGGATATACATTATGAACTTCTATTCTTAAGTCTTCAGGAATATCTATCTTCTCAATTCCATAAGTATTAGACATTTCAAGTATTGCATAGCATAGCCATTCTAATGCTGGTTGCCAAGACATGTATTTTTCTTCGCACCTTGTTATTAATTGCCAGTACAATGCTTTCATAGATTTTCCAGAAGTCATAACTCCCTTTAAATCATCCATATTTAGATTAGGAATATTTAATGTTTCGTATAACTCAGACTTGATGCGTTTAAGAGTGTCTTCCAGTTTTTGACCATATCCGAATGTACTTTCAAGCTTTGATATTTGTGCTTGGTGTTCACTCACTTTATTTGTTTGTAAATCAATTAAAGCCCCTGGAGCTATCACTATATCTTTTAAACTATCTTCTTCTGCATCTGTCGCCACTGTTTGGGGAAACATATTAAATTTGAGGCTATCAACATCATCAGATGACAGCTTATTATAAATCATTTGATTTTCTGTCAGTTCTTCGACATCTGATTCACCTTTCAAATCTCCAGTTAAACCATCATTAATAATAACATAAGCCGGAATAAAACTAAGTCCTGTATTTGTATGTTCATGGATTAATTCAACTACTCTACCATTGCCATCATATACACCTTCATCAACATAACAAAGATTATCTTGCATGTAATACTTTTGTTTCCAAAACCTCTGCTCTTCTTTATGTTCCTTATTATTTATTGAATAAAAAAAGATAATTTTGTTTAGTTCATCGACATCATCATCTTTTGGTTCAAAGACGAACTCAAGTGCAGGTCTAAAAGATACTTTAATTGGTTTGTCTTTTCCACCGCTTAATTTCAAGGCAACCCTTTTACCAATAAAACAATCTCTTGCGCCTTTAATTAATTTGTCTTGGAATAGGCTATTTTTAAGTACTTTCGCAATATATTGCCTTATATTTTCTGCCTGTTCTTTATTATCTGAAATTGTTACTATTTCAGGACTTTTTCCAAATAAAAATCTTGATTCTTCTTTTATTAATTTTTTTATAAAATTAGTAATCTTTTTTGTTGGCTTGTAGTCAAGTGTTGGAGTAATCCAGCCTTGACCTTTCCCCTCATATATCTCATACAGTTTAATTATTTGTGTCATATCTCTTGTTACTTCACTACCATATAAACCTTCAAGCTCCATTCTTATAAGCTCCATATTTATCATATTCTTGCCCCCTTTCCCGAATAGTTCTTTTTATCTTTAATATCTGAAACCTCATATCCATCTAACCCATACCATATAGCTGAGAATGTGTGAGGGTCTATATTAAATTCATCATATATTATTTCATCATTTTTATTTTTCGTATATGTCAAAGTACTCAACTCTCTTATGGTATTAATACAGATATCTGAGCATATAATTTTTTTAAATCTTTTAACTTTTTTAATATTAGCAAGTCTGCTACCTTGAAACTTCTTAGCCCCAATCATCCTAAATCCCTCTTGATTATAAAATGCTATAGTCTTAGGCTCTGCGCTATCTGCTATTATCAGTTCCTTATTTTCTTTAAACTCAACTAAGTCTTTTGCTGTCTTATCATCAGTCATTTTATTCTTGTAGTATTCATAATAAATATAAAGTATCTTATTCTTATCATCTATAGCCATTCTTATTACTGCATTGAATGATGTCTCAAATCCGAAGTCCATTCCTACTCTATGATACCTTTTAGGAATATCAGCTATCATATTAACTACTTGCGAATGTTCTAAGACTTCAAATTGCGGTAGGACTAATATTCCGTTTACTCCGTATCTGCCTTTTCTTGCTATCCTGTATAAGTCTTTATCATAGGTTTTCATATCTTCCAAGTCATCAAGATATGATTTAGGCAAAAATAAATTATCATCCGCTGTTGAGTGATGATAATATGTGTTGTTTACTTCTATTTCACCTTTTTCATATAGAACTTCATCATCTAAAACTATTCTTTTAGATTCTGAAACCTCATCCTTAAAAAAGTGCTTATATGTCCAGTTTGCTTTTTCAACAGGATTGGTTGATAGTATCATATAAAGTGGTAAAGTAGGATGCCTCATACGACCTATAAGCTCTTTAAAACCTTCATACTTTACCTCTGAGCATTCTTCAATCCAAATTATAGATATATTATTTATTGACTTTAACTTTTTAGGCTTATCCATTCCCTTAAATATAATCTTTGAGCCATTGGGAAATTTAAGTTGCATCGGCGAAAGTATAAAAGTAACTTTTGTTTTGCTTTTCTTACTATCAGTTAATAGATCCATATCTTCTAATATTTCAAGAAATAGAGAAAAGCAACTATCCCTTATTGTTTCATACACTTCTCTAACAACTAAACAGGTCCTTTTTTCTGAGTAAAGTTTTAATATCAACTTTAAAGCTATATGGTAACTTTTAGATGAACCATATCCCCCTATTAAAAACTGAAATTTATTTTTCCAATGAAAAAGGAAATTTTCAAATTTAGGATTAATCTGCTTTGTTATCTCCATTTGAAACTCCCTTTCGTGTTATGTTAATATTTATGGTGTTATCTATATCATCTTTTTCCATGTCTATTTTAGTTTTCTCTATATCAACTTTTAATTTTTCTTTTTTCAAGTTTTCAAGCTCTGTTTTATCACTCCACAGACCATATCTCTTGCCAAGTAGCTCTAACGCTTTTATAGTATCTTTGCTCGGTGTTGGAATTTTCACTATTTCAGGCGTTTTCTCAATACCTACAAATTTTCCATTGTCATCAAACTTTGCCTTATCTAACATTACAACAACACTTTCAAATTCTTCTCTTCTACCAAATCTTGTAAGTCTTTCTAATACTTCTTTTTGGTCAGCTATCTTTTTATCATCAATTTCTTTTAATCTTTTTTGGATATAAGTTTTTACACCAACATTTTCCAACAATTTATTTATATTCTTACTTGCATAATTTTCACTATATCCAGCCTTTATAGCACTTTGATAAGCATTCCCACTGATGATATATTCATCAGCAAATCTTTTCTGTTTCAGCGTCAATTTAATTGACAAATACATCACCACCTTTTAAAAATTTGCATTAAAAAACCGCTATGCGTTCAAACATAACGGTCTTTATTTAGATTATTTGTTTTTATTAATATCTTGCAAAGCCAAGTTGATTAGATAGTTACTTACACTTCTGTTCTCCTGCTTTGCTTTTTTTTCAATCATCTTTTTAGTTTCTTCATCAACTCTTATTTGTATAGTTGTATTTTTCATCTTACTACTACCAAATATAAACCAGCAACTACAACAAATAATCTAAATAACTCAAACAACAACTTAAATATAGATTTTTTCATATTTGACGAAATGGACAATTTATGCTAATATATTCTTAGTAGAAAGGGGATTTCTCCCCTTTAACTACTGCTTAAAAATCATTCTTATCACTGCGATAAGCGTTCCGATTTCTAAGGCCAACTCTGTGAGTGTTCGTACCACTTTGCAGAGTTTTTTTATTTTTTCTTCTAACTTGTCCATCTCTCCCTCCTTTCTATAATACTATTATACCATCAATATAATTACATTGTCAATACATTTTTTAAAATTTTTATTTATTTTTCAACAAAAAAGAACCCTGTTAAGAGTTCTTTTGGTCCATTTTATTCCGTTCTTTTATAATATATTCTATAAAATCAAAAGTATTTAAATATTTTGAAGCTATATCTTTCGTTAAGCTTCCAACATTAGCAAAAATCATATCCTTATCTTTCACCAGATAAATTTCGTTGTTTAGCCAATTTAAACACACATTTAAACTATATTTTTTATCTTTTAGAGGTACTTTACCATAATGAATCCAATTTTTTAATTCTTCATAAACATCATCATAAGCATAGTTTTTCCTCAAATTCCTCAAATTATATTGTAGAATTCTATAATACATTGATGATGTTGGAGATAAAATTACTCCTATCCAATCTGTTTGTTCGTGCCAATCTGCAGCTTCATCAATAGCCTCTCCCAAAAAAATACTATTTTTATTTTCAAACTTTCCTAATGAAGTAGCACCTCTTAAATATATATTGTTATTTATTCCTTCTCTAATAGCCTCACCACAAATTTTAGAATGTATATATAGGCTTAGTAAAATATATTTAGGTATTTTAGTCAGAGATTTTTTCCCTTTATAATCATCAAAATATGATATTATAACTATTGTATCAGAAATGGACAAAACTTTAATCTTAATTTTGTTAATATTGTCAAAATTTAAAACATGCTCAGGGATATTATTTTCAGAGGCTTCTTTAATTTTTGTTATTATATTGTTAAGTTTCTCTATTGCTTTATTATCATTTTTATATATACCTTTCCAGCCTAAAACATCCAAAAAAGTTACCATCCCTATTCCAGAAATATTTTCACTGTTTATACTGCTAATTCTATTACTATCATTAGGCATTTAAACCACTCCTAAAACTTATTTATTTTTATTTACATAAACTATAACAAAAAAGTCCTGCATAAGCAAGACTAATTTTGCGGATGTTTTATGAATTATTGATTTACCGGTTTCTTAAACAAATATTAGGAGGTACTTTATATGTCTATCGAAATTCTCACGCTATTATAATAGCACATATTTATTTCTCCGGTGTCTCAACTTTTTTTACACTAACTCTAAAAGTTCGGCTACTTTACAAATAAACTTAGCTTTATATCTTCCATATGTGGCACGACCTGCATCCAATGGATAAGACTGTCCGAATTGTATATTATTCCATACGCCTTTTCTATACTCTAAGGGTATCATATTTAAAGCGTCATCAATCTTTTTAACTTCACTTAGATATCTATCCCGTCTTATCACTTTACTGGCTACTATGTCGCTTATAGCGTTTGTCATAGAGTATCCGCACATATCGTCATTAATAGAATTTTCTTTTATTATGTCATCAGCCAATTGTTTAAGCCTGAAATAATCTCTTATTCGCCATAGCGTTGTATGATATACACTTCTTGGCAATATATATTTAGTTTGTTTTAATCTCTGATAATCTCTAATAATAATCACCTCGCTTAATCCTTATCATCTTTAATTTGTGCGTAGTTATCAGCATCTAACTCATAAATCTTACTACTGTTATGATGTATACGACTATATCTTTCCTCTTCTCTTCTATATACATCTATCAAATCATCTTCTGTATATGCATTTTTATCATGTCTTTTTATATAGTCATTTACTGTATCGACAGTAGCAAGTCCTCGTACTTTACAAGCCTTTTCAAACTCTTCTTTGGTCATCTTGCACCTCATCTATAATTTCAGTTTGTAACTTACTTTCAAGATTTACTAAATCACTACCATAATCATTATCTAATGCTCTTTTTATTCTCTCTCTTGTTTCATTTGTATTGTTTTGCTTAACTATTTCCAAATATTCATTAGGAATATCACCTATGACTTCATATATTATTTTTAGCTTCGCCATTACTCTTAATCTCCTAAATCTTCTTCACTTATAAGCTTTACCAAGCTATTATTATATAATCGCAATATACCGTTATATTGAATACTCCTTTACGATTATATTTATATCTATTGATATTGAATTCAGGTAATTTTTCTTTTAACAGCTGTATAAATTTTTCATCTTCTTTCATTAATTTTATTTTATCATCACACTCTTTGCTAATTTCAATAAGTAACCTCCTATATCCTTTTACTGCCGATATTTCTATTTCTTTTTCAATTCGAAATTTTTTGTACCATCTTTTAAATCTCTTTCGATATGCTTCATCTTGTTTCTTTTTTATTTCTTTTATATCAATCATTTTTTTATCTCCTTTAATTTATCCACTTAATTACAGTCTCGCCTTGATATCCCTTTTCCCATATAAACCAAGCGTAAGCGACTGCACTGCTGAAATGTTTTGAAAAATCGCCATTTTTAGCACAATATAATCTTGATGAACTTACATATATTTTCTTAGGCGGATTTTCTAAGAAAAATTGTTTTCTTTCTTTGCTTTCAAGAAAAGTTAGTTTTAAAAACATAGCAACCTTATTTCCTATAGACACAATATCCAATGCTTTTTGTATAAATTGTATTGCCTGCTTATAAGGCGGATTTGTTATTACATCTCCGAACCAAGGCTTGTTATATTCAAGAAAATCTATTACATCATCTAATTTGCGTGAACGCTCTATTATATCAGTTTTATAAACCTTGTATCCATTTTTTTCTAAAATATCTGATATGTGCATTTCTCCGCAGGCACATTCCCATACATTTTTAAAACTTTCAACATCTAACAGTAATTCAGTTGCTTTTGACTCTGTAGCATAATAATCTAATATAGCTCTATCTCCTGTTTTACTGTGATTACTTGCTCCATTGCAAACATATATTTTATCGTGATTTTGATAATCTCTAATATTAATCACCTCACTCATCTACACTATCTAATTCTATCAGTGTCATAATCGCATAGTTTGCTAAGTCCATCAAAGTATCTTTGATGCTCTCATCCTTGACCTTTTGCTTATTTACGCATAAACTTTGCAATCTATTAGTTTTATCTGTAATTCTTGTTACTGCTGATATCAATCCTAATTTGTTGAAAGTATCACCAAAATAGTCACCATAGTCTTGATTTTTTTCTCTGTAAATAAGTCTTAATCTTCCACATATGGATAAGTGTTTATCTATTTTAGTCATCTTCAACTCTCCTATAATTCCAATCCAATCTATCGTTGACATATTCCGACAACTCTTGCTCTATCTCTTCATCAGTCATATTATCGTCTAATTCGACTATATCACCTGTAATATCTATCCTGCCATATAATTTATATTTTGCCATTATTATATCTCCTCTATACTTTTTACATGACTTGGTCTAAATGCATATGTTACATGATTATATTCGTTAATTATTTTATAGCGTTGTCTAATGCAGTTTTGTGTATAAGGATCTTCAAAAAGCGGTCCTGTATACTCTCTTTTATCATTTTTTAGTTTTAATTTTACTCTTTTCCCTATATAATTTAAAATTTCACTTGTTTTCATTACGCTTCACCTCTTAACAATTCTTTGTTTTCATATATATTTCCTATAATTTTAACTGTTGTTTTTCTTTCTTTATTTGGCATAAGCCCCCAACTCTTGCCACTTTGCCACGCAGGATACATAAGCCATAGTCCATCTATTCTCTGTTTAACTTTTCCTATAGCTTTTTCCCCCTCGCTCCAAGCCTCTACTATATCGCCCTCGTATATCTCTTTTCCGTTCTTGTCTTTGAGACCTGTATATTGCATTAATTCAATTTCTTTTAGTTTTACATATCCTTTTAGTTGTTTCTCTGCGTTCTCTATAAGTGCTTTTTTGTCTATAATATCAAGTGTTAATACATCATACATTACTTGGTTAGATTTTAAAAAAGCTCTAAATTTAATATCTCTCATCGCTATATCTCCTTTTCAATCCATATTTCAATAATTCTATCTTTTTGTATATAATTTGTAAATTCATCATTACCAAGTCGTCTTTTATGATCATCTACTTGTATAAATCTTTTATCATTATTCATCTCATGCCAAAAAGCTTTTGCTGATTTAAAACGTGTAATTGTTGCTGATGAATATTCTGTTCTATCAGGTTTAAATTGGTCATCGTAATATAGTGTTATTTCCATTGTTATATCTCCTCCATTATTTCTTTCACTTGTTTTGCCCATGTCGGATCAGGCGGACAATAATCATAGCCTATACTATCTAATGTCCTACCACGATAAAACTTACTATCCAATATCTCCGCAAGGTGTATAAGACAGTCTTGTCTACTGTCAAAGTCTCTATATTGCAAAGTCTTAGTATCTTTAATTCCACAGTAGTTATTTTTACCCGATAATCTCTTGCCCTTGCCACTCTCAAGACCTGCTATAGCATATATTACTCTGAAATTAATGCCTTTTTCTTGCTCAATGTAGAACATCATATCGCCTGTATCGGCAAGAAAAGTATCTTGTAATCTCTTGTTGATTTCTCTTGCATTAAGACCGCTTATCTCATATACATTCATTGTCTTGTTATCAAAAACTCTGAAATCATCAATATTAATGTCTATATTCGCATTAAGCATTAAGCTGAGTATTAAAACGATCATATACTCCCCACTTCCATTCCAGTCTCTTTTTTTATAACTTCGTGAAGTTCTTCAAGCGTTACAGCGCCATTCTCTACACATTTTAATTGCTTTAAAAACTCATCTGCAAATGCTTCAAGTCTCTTTTTACCAAATCCGTATTTATCACGAAGTACAATTAGCGACAATCCAATTAATATCAATATTGAACGCTCCGTCACTTCTCTTTGCATTTGAGACCTTTGTATTTGATTTAAAGTCAATCCAATTTGTGGCTTTTGTTTAGCTTTATGATAAACTTGTTTTTTCATATCTCTCTCCTAACTTATTTCATCTGTATTTAGTCCTAACAACTTAAGTGTTAAGTCATCTACTGTTATTCCATATATCTTGAATCTTTCGAATATATCTGCTTCGCCCTCGTTATGCACTCTTGTATGCCAATATCTATTTAAGGCTATTAATTCAAGTCCTGAATGGCTTATCTTATGCCTATTTCTGCCCATCCCCACATGACTACCTGTGCAGTGATGTATATCAGCATTAGGCTGATTAGATATAGCACATACACGATATTTAAGACAGTAGTACAGATATTTATTTATGTCATCAGTCCTTTTGAGTAGGCTTTCATGTACCGGCACTCCCCAAGATATACAAAACTCTATTAGGTGATTTATAAACTCTCTTGCTGTTGTCACTGAGCAATTAGAAAGACTAAAATACTCACTACCTGTTTTTGATATATAGTCATATTTCATAATGCCTTTTATATGTTCAGCTTCATAACCTGTATACTCTGATATATCCTTGAGAGTAGCATATATCTTTTTTCTTTGCTCAGTAGAGATATAACGAGGATCCTTTATCTCTATCTCACAGTCAATATAATCTCTATCACCCTTATATCTTAAGAGTGTAGAGTATATATTGTCTTCAATCTCAGCATATATGCCTACTCCCTTTTCAAGTATTTTAGCTTTTTTAATCTGAGTAAATACTTTCATCTTTACTTCCTTTTAGCCTTTTTCTTCCTCCCTCTAAGAGGTATTGTTTCATATTTAGATAAATCAACCTTTTCAATAGGCTTAGGCTCTAATTTGATATATCCCTCGCCCCATCTTATGCCATGTTCAGCTTGAAATTTTTCAGACTTAGCTTTGATTTGCTTATAAGTCAAAGGCTTATTTTCATCTTTTCTTTTCCAAGTCTTTTTCTGTGGATTTTCACTTTCACCAAAAATTTTATTGCCAAGGCATATATATCCACTTACTGTGCTAATGGCAAAATTCAATGCTATAGCAATTTCTCCAGTTGTCATCCCCTCATCATAGTACATTTTTCGTACCTTTTCGACATTTGCTCTTTGTACCTCTCCCATTTGCCTTGTCATATCACACCTCTTTTACTATCTCCTGTATCTCAATTTCCACTCTTGGATTATCTTTATCATATAGCACTCTGCTCCCGTCGTGGCTTATTATTATATTGCTATTATCATCCTCAAGGACATTAGCCTTTACCAAGATATCGCAAGTCGCTTCCAGTAGGTTAACAAGATCTACACGATGTTTAGTTGGCATATAATACACACACTGCATATTTACAGGTATACATATATTCTTTTTCTTGCTACCTTGTATCTGTCTTATACAGTCCTTTTCGTATTGACTGTATTGCTTGCTTGGTAACAGCATTGGATGACCTTTGCATTGTATTATCCTTGAGCTATTCTTTTTTGTTATAGGTCTGCCATATAGCGTTAAACTTAGCATATTTCTGTTCCCCTTTTATTTCAAATATTCAGGTAATTTTTGAGGTTCTGATCCCACAAATAACATCTTATCGCTTGTATCATCCGATACGATGTAAAAATCTTTTAATATCTTTAAAATTGAAGTATCATCAGTGATTTTAACAAGGTCAAATAACTCAGTTTTTAAAAAAACATATTCAGGATTTTCCAAATTTTGAGTTTCGTAAATGCGATATTCATTGCTAAAATCCATTGTATATATTAATTTCGTGTCTTTAAGTTCGCACTCAAACTCTTTGTCAAAATAAGTCATAAAATGCTTATTCATATTGATTTGTGAACCTTGAGTTGTAAATATATTCTTATTTAAAAAACTTATATGAACAGACAACAACTCATCATCATTTGGCAATACTTCAAATCTTGCATATAGTATCCCAAGCGCTTTTGGCGATAGATTTTTAGTCATAAACCCCCATATACTTGTAAATACATAGTCTATAATGATTTCGTTACCATCTTCGTCAAGTTCTTTTTTTCTGCCCCAACTTATTACTTT
This sequence comes from uncultured Peptostreptococcaceae bacterium, assembly GCA_963521605.1. Classification (GTDB taxonomy): domain Bacteria; phylum Bacillota; class Clostridia; order Peptostreptococcales; family Filifactoraceae; genus Peptoanaerobacter. The sequence continues at coordinate 25,077 of CAUQVF010000002.1, forward strand.
TTCTTTTTCTAATCTTGTATTGATTTTCTCCCAATTTAACATTTTTTTCATCTCCATTTACTTCATAAATACAAGCCAATGTGTTTTAGCACGCTTATTGCCAAAAAGTGGCTTATACTCAATAACTTTTAGTATATCTTTTAGTTTTATTTGTTCTTCATTCCATTTAAAAATCAGAGTTCCGTTTGGTTTTAATACTCGTATACATTCATTAAAGCCTTGTCTTATATCTTGTGGCCATGTTTGTTTGTCAAGCGTTCCGTATTTTTTAGCAAGCCATGAATTTTCACCTGCTTGTTTTAAATGTGGCGGATCGAATACAACAAGATAAAATGTATTATCTTCAAATGGCATATCTTTAAAATCTGCAACTATATCAGGTTTAACGACTAATCTACGGCCATCACATAATGTATCTTCCAGTGTTCGGTTATCCATAAATACAGTGTCCTCGTTTTTCTTATCAAACCAAAACATTTTACTGCCACAGCAGGCATCTAATATTTTTTTCATATCTCACCTATATTCAAATCAGAACGGAACAGAATCATCCGACAACGCTCTGTATCCTGCATCGTCCAAATCACTAAAATCATCTTCACTTTGATTACCTTGAGTGCCTTGCTTTTTATCTCCCCAGTCGATAAATTTTACCTCTTCAGCTATTATTTCAACTGCATATCTCTTTGTTCCGTCTTTATCAGTGTGGTTATTGTTTTGGAGTCTCCCTCTAAGTGCTACCTGTCTACCTTTTTTCAGATAATTAGCACAATGTTCAGCTGTCTTTCCCCACACAACCACATTAAAAAAATCTGCGGTTACTTCGTTATCCTTTTTAGCAAAAGGTCTATCCACAGCTATTGAAAATCTTGTTACTGCTGTACCTGTACTTGCTATATATCTAAGTTCAGGGTCTTTTGTTAATCTTCCGATAAGTGCTATAATATTCATCTGCTAATCTCCTTTACGCTATATTTAAAATTACAACTTCTTCTTTTTCGTACTCCTCGCACTTTTCCGATATCTTGATATAGCAAGGGTATTTACTTGCATATTCTTCCATATCCTTAAACTCAAGAAGTGAGCCGTCGGTTATCTCATAGTCATCTCTATCTAAAAATCCAATCACATCATCCAAGACAGTCAATGCACTGTCTTTTTCAAGCATTGATTTAAACAAATACATCTTTGTTTTCTTAATTTTCATCTATTTTTACTCCTTAACTTATCTATTAACTTTATAAAAAGCATTTGCAAAGCCTAACGGAGTCATGCTCCTTAATACAACTCTTTTACTATATCCTGTCTTTTCCAAATATCCAGCAGGTATTTCTTTCAGGTCTGCAAAATGCTCAACACTTGTTACAAAATCGTATATTCCCTGTATTTCTAATTTTCTTGGTTTAACAGGTTTCTTTTTAGGAATATTAAACTCTCCCCATATAGCAGTTTTTTTGGTATAAGGATCTCCGTATTCGTAAGGGTCAAATATCAATGCCGGAGTTCCTAAAAATCTTTTTAAGTAGCCTGTATATGGATTTTCAATTGCCCAAAATCTCAATCCTTTTTCATTTTTACGGAATTGATTATACAAGCATTCGTGAATTATATCTAAACAAGCCTGTACAACTGTCATCGCTTGTCTTAAATCTCTTGGCTCCTTAGATGTCTTGTCGCATCTTGCTATCGAAAACATTGTACATGGTGGAGCCGCCAATATACCCTCGATTTCATTTTGTTTTATAGCAGATTTAAGCCATTCACATTCTTGCCACTTAGTTACATTAAAGTCTGGCAAGGTCAATACTCTTACATCATATCCATTATCAGTATACGGTTTACTCCACGAACCTGTGCCACCGCACAAATCTAATATCATTTTTTCTCCTTTTTTCCCTGTATTTTATGTCTTTTTCATGATATAACCTTATAACAGCATATAAGCCGTTTTAAGCAACTTTTTCGCTTCGTAATAATCTAATATTAAAAACAATTTAAGCCTTTGATATGACAGTGTTATTAAGCGTTTTTTCTTAACATGTCAGAATTATTGACAGGTTCATCTGTGAAATTAATTGTTTTTTAAATCATTCTTTGATTAGGAATCCCTGTCATATCCACTATAAATTTTTGATTTGCCATTTGAAATAATCTACTGCCGAGTGCATCAGAAACTTGTAATATTTCATGTATACTTTTTTCACTTGTCAAGATAGTCAAAGACCTATTGTTATATCTTGTATTGATAATCTCGTACATATAGTTTTTTTGAGCTGATGTAAGTTCGCTTAAGTTGTCACATTTGAAAAATTCATCGATAAGCAAAACATCTGCTTTGATACACTTATCCATCTCCTCTTTGTACACAAATCTGTCCATAGCGTTTTGAGAAAATGTTCTTACGAGATCCTTGTAATTTGTGTATAAAGAGTTATAGTTATTAGCAATAAAATTATTCATCATAGCCACTGCAAGATGAGTTTTCCCTGCTCCTACCTGTCCAAGTAAGAGTATAGCTGTCGCCTTACTATCTTTGTCTATCTCTTTGCTTACAGCCTGTTTATAAAACTCTATGCACAGCTCTTTTACTTCTTTTTGTTTTTGGCTTCTCTCTTCAAAAGTTGTAAATGTGCAGTTTCTAAAGAGTTCAGATACATTTGACTTTGCTACTCTCTTTTCATTGTTTCGTTTTATCAAGCATTCGCAAGGCTTAGCCGTCAAATGTTCTTGTCCGAATTTATCTTTTTTGTTGAAGTAGATATAGCCCTCGTCTTTGCATTTATCACAGTTATATGATTTTACTGTAATCTGTGTCGGTGATTGTGACGGGCTTAATTTTGATATCATACTTGTTTGCTGTCTCCTTTGGAGTAGTGTGTTCCTTAGCCCCTCCAGTTTTTCCATAAACATTGGTTCTAAATTGTTCGGAATCTCGAATATCTTTTCCATCCTCTTTCTCCTTTAGCTCATATACAGTCTGCCAACAATGCTCTATGCTCTGTTCTAACACTTTGATTTTTGTATCTTCATCAGTTGCAAGGTTATTAAGCTTATTAAGCAATATATCAAGTGCTTTTGTTGTCATTGGCTTTTTAATAGCTGTACGCATCTTAATAAACTCATAGATAGTTTCTTTCAGCTCATCATTGTCTGTATATGAATTAATAAGATTGTCAAAATCTGTCTTTTTATCTTTGCTTATATTATTATTAATTTTATTAATAGATTTATCCGCGCGCACGCATGCACGCTCTTTTTCTTTTTTATTATTATTTATATTGTTATTATTAATACTGTTATTATTTATATTGTTATTATTAGCTTTCGATTTTCCGTTGTCGGAAAACTCGGCTACGGTATTTCTGTCAACAGTTTTTCCGTTATCGGTATTTTCCTTTTCGGTAAATTCAATATCTGGTTGTTCATCATCTTCAACTACAGGAGCAATCACTGTGTTTAATGTGTATATATTATTTGCAAATTTACCTTGAGTTCTCTCTTGTGATACGCTTATATATCCATATTTTATAAGTAGTTTAAAATGCTTATAAAACCTTTCGTTAGACACTTTAAGATGACTTACTATTGTTGAAATTTGCGGAAACGCAATATTACCACTTCCACAAAAAGATGAAAGATAAGCGTATATTGCCTTTGCTTCAATGCTCAAATTCTCATCTATCATTACTAATTTAGGACTTACTCCATATCCTTTAGACAGTATCTCGTTTGTTCTTAAAATCTCGCTCATCCTCTTTCACCTCATATCATCTATAGGCAACTTAAAATTCTTGCCTGTATAATGTTTAAATGTTCTTATTAATAATCTAATACTCCTAAAAAAAAATCTTCTTATCTTGCTTGTAAATGCTTTAAAAAGCTATATACACTTACAAGCAAGATATATCAATGTTTTATTATTTATTTTGCAACCATTTCATAGTCTGTGCATACTCGTGCGGAGTATACTCATCTATTTTCTTGCTTGTCTTTTGCTCGAGTGCTTCGATATCTATATTTTTAAGTTTGGCAAGTTCTTTTATATCATCTATTTGAGCTTTAGTTATTTTTTGACCTGTAGGCTTAGTATTTTCTTGCTTTTTATCTTCTTTTTTAGCTGTAGATTGATATTCTTCTGTGTCTGTATCTTTTGTATCATCTATAGCAAATAAACCATTTAATGCGTATTTTCTTGCATAAGATGAAGTTGCACCTGTAATCTGCGACTCATCCATGCCTTTCTTTGTTTCACTTTCTCTCGCAAAAGCCGTAACGCTTATATTTTCATTGCTTCCTATATCATATAAAGTAGCAGTAGCCTTTACATAGTATCTATCACCAATTTGAATTATCTCATCTGATATAGTAAGCGTTGCTCCAGTTTCATCAAGCAGAGGCTTTACCGCTTCTGTTATATCTTCTAAGCTTCTGTAATTATACTTACCGAAGTTATTGTATTGACTTTTTGGAGCTTTGAGCTTCGTTTGAATTACTTTTAGTTTTTCGTATATAGTCATCTGCTTATCTCCTATCTTATCCTTAGACTTTCACTTTGTTTAAGTGATACATCTTTTATTTCAAGTCCGTTTTTGATTGCATCTAACAGTTTTTTTCTATCTAATTTTCTTTCTGTGATGTAATATTCATTAGGTATATAGTTTTCTGTAGCTACATTTAGTGACGGAGCGTTTTTTTGTATATTAAAGCTAAAATATTCTGTCTTGAATTTCTTCTTATCTGTAACTATCATATTAGCTTCAAGATATTTTTTTAAATTCATCTTACTAAGTTCAAGGCTCTTTCTTTTCTTTGCAAATTCATCTTCAATACTCTTAAATTTTTCAATATCTGAATCAATTTCTTTTAATACAAAAGCTATATTTTGTGCTTTTGTTTCAATCTCATCTTCAATCTGATTAAGTGCAAGTTTTAGTTCATCTTCAGTAGCCTCACCACTATCAATAAGATTTAGTATGTTTTTATATATATCAGTAAGTTCAATTAGTTTCATTATGCAAGCACCTCTCTTACTTGTTTTTTAAGAGTTTTTATTTCTTCACTGTCATTTTCACTGTCTTTTACAATATCAATTATTTTTTTTATTTCAGCATCCTTTTCTACAAAACAATCCATCCAAAACTTTTTATCACTTTCAACTGTTTCAAGTTCAGATAGTCTGTTTCTCATATCTACTATAATATCTATATATAATTTTTCAACATTATTCATTTTCTTTTCTCCTTATATCTTGATTTTTTCTATAATCTATGCTAATATGTAAGCATAGATTTAAGTTTCTTCTTTATATTGAACCCGAGCTTGTATAAGTGCTAATTATACAAGCTCACTTTTTTTATATAGCCCTTGCCCTTGCTATGCCGTCAAAGTAGTATTGGAATTTATATAGCATAGTTTGTCTTGTCTCATGTCCTGCAGGTTCATTCCCAAAAAGGATTTTATACAAATGTATATATTCACATTTCTTAAACTTCTTCTGCATCTGCAACTCTTCCCTTATATCACCTCTCTTATATTGCATATTTTCCTTGTAAAACTCATGCACATCTTCACGAGTATTAATGTCTGTTAATATGTTCATCTTATCCCCCCTTTATATCCCAATCCTGTAGCATAGCCTTTCTTGTAGGCTTTTCTTGTAAGAGTATCTATATACTTGATATCAGTCTTAGCCTTTTTCAATAACTCAGATACTGCTATAGATTTCATAGCCCAGCCCCCTAAGAAACAAGCTGAGCCAAACATAATTATCTCAATGTACATCATTATTCATTCTCCTTTTCTTCAATTAGTTGAATTTTTAGATTTTCGTTATTGTGAAATACATATCTTCCGCCATCTACAGGATATATAGCGAAAGCTATACTCCCATCTCGTTGAGTTTCAAAATAATAGGCTCTCAACTTATCATAATCAAAATCAACATTCTTATTATTCTGTTCAATTCTTAGAATTCTTTTCATCTTGCTATCTCCTTGTTATTACTCTATGTTCTTGTAAATCCACCTTAGCACTGCTTTCTCTTTTCTTAAACCACTCTATAGCCCTTTGTACATCCACATAGTACCGACTGCCTAACTTCACGCTTGGGAAGTCGGCTATTCTAACCAAGTTCCGAGCTGTATACTCATTAAGACCGAACAGCTCCTTAAATTTTCTTACAGATACTCTTTGCTCGACTTCCATACTCTCCCCCTTTTTACATCAAATAACAACCTAGGTTAATCTTTTAAAACATAAGGTACACATACTATCTTAAATCCGTCCTTTTCTATAATACTTGTAGACGACATATAAGCTATCAACTCATCATCTCTTGTCACTATTATCTCTTTGATATTTCCAAGAGGCAGGCATTCAAGTAAATCCTCAACTTCAACATTAAGCTTTTCACATATAAGGCTAAGCCTGTTATACACCTTGTCCCCTATTAGCACCTTGCCATTTAATATAGAGTCAAGATGAGAATAACTTATATTTAACTCCTTAGAAAACTCCAACTTACTATTAAAGTTCTTACTGATAAACTCTTCAAAATCAACCCTACTTATCTTTCTTCTCAATAGACTTCACTCCTTTCCTTTTCCCCTCTCTTATGCTATACTTAAAGATTAAGAAAGGAGGTGATAACTGTGAGTTTTGAAGTTAAAGGCTTAGAAGAATTACATGACTCTTTAGAAAAAATGGCTGAAACCGCTAAAAATATGGAAGGTCAACACACTTTTCAAGAAATGTTCCCAAATTCTTTTATGAAAAAGTATACAAAATTTGACACTATCAAAAATCTTTTTGATGCATATAGTATTCCTAAAACTCAAGAAGAATTTGAAAGCTTTCCACAAGAACAGATGGATCACATAATTCAGCAATCAACTTCATTTAATTCTTGGCAATCCATGTTAGATACAGCAGCACAAGAACTATTCTTATCAAAGTTAGATTTATAATCAACTTCAAACTCTATTGGTTCGTGATTTATTTCCTCAATTAAATCACGAATCTTCTTTAATTTCTCTATCTTTGAATCTATGTTTTTTACAGATATGTTAAAATAAATTTTATTGTCCATACTCTCCCCCTTTCTTATGCTTTTGTAGACTTAATATAATCGTTCAATATAGTTATTATTAATGCGTTTGTTGTAAGTCCTTGTAACTTAGCTATTTCAATTATATTATTTTTTAGATTCAGTGGCATTCTCAGTAATACTTGCGTTTTTTCCATTAATACACCTCCTGAAAATAATATAATTGATTTGATTTGATTTGATTTGTCAATAGCTTTTTTATATTATTTTGATAGTATATTTTTATGTTTTATTTATTTGTTTAACTTTTTTTGTCCAAATGATTTTTAATTTTGCTTCTATCATAATTAATTTTAGACTTGTTTTTCATTTAGTTAAATTTTTTAGTATATTTAACGCAATGAGTAATTGCAAGGCAAAAAAATTTCCTCATCTTCTAATTTTAATATATCTATTATTTTATTAACTGTCATTTTGGGTATATTTCTCTGTCCAGTTTCATAGAAGTGATATGCAACAGTCGATACTCCCAGCTTTTCCGCCATTTGCTCCTGAGTGTATCCCATTTTTTCCCTTTTTTCTTTCAACTCTTTTCTTTTCTTTTTCTGCTTAGTTTTCAATACTCTTCACCCCCTGATACATTGCCCGTATAGCCGATAGCACAGCTTTTTTACCTATTTATTATCTTTAAAAGCATTTGACAAAACAAATAATATACAACTTGCAATAAATAAAAATACTATATTTTTGTTGAATTTACTTACCAAACAATTTATAAAATTGCTTAGCACCATTAAATAATAAACACTTATTTTTTTCATTGACATATATTTTAAAATGAGTTAGAATAATTTAAAGCTTGGGGGATTTCTCCCCCTTTTGCTTTAGCTTTTTAGTGCTACTATTAGTGTTGCTATACTCGATATTAACGTTGCTATCGTTCCGAGTGCTTTTAATAGTAGCTCTATTTTTTTGTCTTTCGACATTTTCTTTTTCTTCTTCTTACCCATCTACTCCTCCTTTCTTGAGTATATTATACTTTAACTTTTTGTTAAAGTCAAGTGTTTTTTTAAAGTTTTTTAACTTTTTGTTTAATTCTATTTTAACTAATTGTAAAATATGGTATATTAAATATTAACTAATTGTAAAAAAGGAGGTTAATATATTATGAAGTTTGAAGAAAATTTAAAGTCACTTAGAGAACGCAATAACTTATCTCAAATAGAGCTATCAAAAAAGATTGGGTTAAGTAATGTCACACTATCACAATATGAAAAAGGTGTTAGAAAACCTGATATACAGACATTAACATTAATAGCTCAATTCTTCAATGTATCTACAGATTACCTCTTAGGCAATGAAACTCCTGCTAAATTCAAACCTCAATTAACAGATAAAGATAAAAAAGACATAGCAAAACAAGTGGAAGATATGCTTGATGGACTTGACGCAGATAACCCTATATCATTCCAATTAGACGGCAATGAAATAGATGATGATACAAGAGAGTTACTAAGACAATCACTTCAAAATGCACTTGAATTTGCAAGATTAAAAGCAAAAGAAAAATTTACACCGAAAAAATACAGAAAGTAAAAGTTGACATATTTAACATAATGTTATATAATAGTTGAACGAGATTAGCGGTAGTATCTCTACGGGGACTATCTGCGGAGACGGCGTCACTATTATATAATAGCGAGGTCGTTTTTTTTATTGGAGAAAATATGGAAAAACAATTCAACAATTTAGATGAGCAAATTTTAAAATTCAAATCTAGAAACTTAAAAATAGAAAATGAAGAAAAAGCAAAAGATTATTTACTCTATAATAATTATTATAATGTCTCAAATTATTTCGGAAAATTTTTTATGATTGAAACAGACAAATATGAAGATGGTACAACTTTTAATAATTTAATGTCCTTACATCATTTTGATAAAGAAATAAAGTCAATATTTTTCAAGTATATTATAGAATCTGAAAAACATGTAAAATCGATAATATCATATAGATATAGTAAATATTATAAAGATATAGCATACCCATACTTAGAAATAGCAAATTATAATAAAGACTGCGATATATTAGCATTAGCAAACTTCATATCAAGTCTATCAAATATAATAAAATCACAAAAAAACGGTAAAAATTCAATATCACACTATATACAAAAATATAACCATGTACCATTATGGATTTTGACAAATTATATGACCTATGGTCAAATATCCAAATTTTATTCATATATTCCAGCAACACTCAAAAATCAAATAGCAAAGGATATGAATGAATTTTTAAAAATAAATAACCAATTAAATGAAGCAATATTGACACAAGAACAGTTAGAATCATATTTATTCAATATAGTAGAATTCAGAAATGTAATTGCCCATAATAATAAAATATTAGATTTTAAATGTAAAAAAAATACACTATACAATAAGTATATATGCAAAAAATATAATTTAGATAAAAATAGCCAAAGGAAAGACGTATTCAATGTATTTATTACACTATCTTGTTTTTTAGAAGAACAAGAATTTATACAATTAAACAATTCATTATCAAAAAGAATTAATAAACTAAAAAAACAAGTCAGTGAAAAGCATTTTAAAAAAATAATATCATCAATAGGATTCACAGAAGAATTAGAAAAGATAAAACAAAATAACGCAAAAACACACCAAAAAAACAATTAAGAGGCTAACATATGGAAGATATTAAATATTTAGTTGAAAAATTAATAAAAAAATATCAGACAACTAACGCACAACAGCTTTGTCAAGCATTAGGCATACACCTATTACAAGCAGATATACAGCCAATCAAAGGCTATTACACTAAATCAAATAGAATAAAAATGATAACTACTGCATACGGTCTAAGTGATAAAGAAAAAAATATAGTCATTTCACACGAATTAGGACACAGCATATTACACAACGATATAAGCACCACATTTTATCATACATTTACAAGGCTCAATGTCGCAAGGATAGAAAATGAAGCGAATATCTTTGCAATGTACTTAACACTCAAAAATCATGAATACGAGCTTGAATACATAAATAATATACAAGTAATTAGCGGTATTACAGGCTTAGATATTGATTTGTTGTATAGATTTTATAGGTAAAAGGAGGTAATTTTTTGAACTATAACAAACTTATTAGAAATTTGATAGATAAAAGTATTGAGGCTTTTATTATGGGATTAGAAATATATAACAAACCAACTATATGTTATAGGGTAGAAGGTTTCTCTTTTTTCATATGTAATGCATGGGAACTTATGCTAAAAGCAAAAATGATAAGAGATATAGGAGAAAAATCCATATATTATAAAGATAATGAAAATAGAACATTAAGCCTTGAAAATTGTATAAAAAAAGTTTTTACAAACAATAAAGACCCATTAAGAATAAATTTAGAGAAAATTATAGAATTAAGAAATATAAGCACACATTATATAACAGAAGAATATGAACAAATTTATATACCATTATTTCAATCATGTGTAATCAATTATTCAAATAAGTTATTAGAGTTTTTTAATGAAGATATTACAAAAAAAGTATCTCAAAATTTTATAACTTTATCTATAAATATGAAAGAATTTGACTCAGATGGTATAAAAGCAAGATATCCAAAAGACATTGCAGATAAAATAATAAAAACAAAAGATATGATATGGCAAATATCTAATCAACAAAATGAAAAATTTTCAATAAATATAAAACATGAGTATTATCTGACAAAAAATAAAAACCAAGCTGTGGCAGAATTTAGAATTGCAAAAGATGCTGATGAAGCAATTTTTATAACAAAAGAATTACAAGATCCTAATGAAACTCATAAATATACATTAAATAATTGTTTGGAAATAATAAACAATTCAATAAGAAAAAATGATATAAAATTTATAGATCAAAAAGGTAACTCAAAATTCAATAAATATCACTTTTCTCTATTTTCAACATTCCATAATTTCAAAGGAAATACGATTTATTGTTATGCTCATAAAATAGGAAATAATATCCAATTTACCTATAGTAACAAAGTTATAGATTTAATAATAGAACAAGTAGAGAAAGCTCCAAACACTATAATATCCACCCTTATAAAAAACACAAAAAAATAAAGATAACCCCAGGGGCAAAGGAATTCTTGGTATACACCTACTCCCATTCAGGAACCCAGCCTTATCCTTCACAAGTTATCTTTTATTACAACCATAATATAATATTTTTCCTTAAATGTCAATACCCTTAAATCTACTAAAATCGTAGACATATTGAAATTATAAAATAAATTAAATATTATTTTTTTTGAACAATAAAATAATTGACCACCAAAAAAATATATTAAAACATGAAAAAAACTTACATGGATTATAAAGATATTAATAGTAAGAAAGATTTCTATAAATAAAATAGTTTAGCGAAAAGGGATGAATGAAATGGCGAGACTAAAAGGCGATGGGACTATATACAAAAGAAAAGATAGAGATTTATGGGTATGTCAAATTTCAATAGGTATAAATCCCGAAACTGGTAAGACTATTAAAAAAGCTATTTATGCTAAAACTAAATCTGAGCTGTTAGAAAAGAAAAGAGAATTTGAAAAATTAAACGGATTAATTGATAAAAAAGACATAACTTTTGAGCAAAACTTCTATAAATATCTATACCTAATTAAAAAACCTGAATTAAAAGAAAAGAGTTGGGAAAGGTATGAGGGATTGTATAAAAACTATATTTCAAAAGCGCCTTTTATACACTCATATTTGAGAGACATAAGCTATACAGATATTAGAGTATGGTATAATTCATCTAATATAAGTAAAAGCTCGTTAGAAGTGATTAATAGGCTTATTAAAGCAAGTTTAAATATAGCTGTAAGAGATAAGATAATTTCAGAAAATGTATTAAAAGATGTATCTATGAAATATAAACCTACAGCAGAAAAATACAATGTCTTAACGGTCGAAGAACAATCCAAATTTGTAAATTATCTTAATTCTTGTACTTTAGAACAAGAGCCACTCAAATACATGTTTTTATTTGCTCTTGGTACAGGTTTAAGACTTGGAGAAATATTAGCATTAGAAAAGACAGATATAAAGGATAACACTGTGGTAGTTAATAAAAGCGTACATAGGATAAAAAAAGATGGTAAATATGTACAAGAAACTACTACTACAAAGACAACTGCATCAATAAGGCAGGTTCCTATCCCACAAAATATAGTACACGCCCTATCTGATATGTCAAAAACAAATAGTAAGTTGCTTTTCTCAGACGAAAAAACAGGATCGTTTATATTCACGAATAGACCATTAAAGCGTATATTATCAATATGTGATAAGCTTAATATCACAAGAATAACATTTCACGGATTAAGGCACACATACGCTACAAGGCTGTTTGAATTAAATGTACAAATAAAGACAGTGCAGAAATTAATGGGACATTCTGATATCCAAACTACCATGAATATATACACGCATGTAATGCAAAATGTAATTGATGATGCCGTAGAAAATCTTAATAATTTTTTATAATAATATTATATAGTTTTGGGTTGCTTTTGGGTTGCGAATGAAACGAAAAAACACCCTAAAAAACGAATTATAACAACATTATACAAAACTTAAAAAGCGTTGATATCAACAGATTTAATGTTAATATCAACGCTTTATTTTTATGTATGGTGGAGATGATGGGAGTTGAACCCATGTCCAAAATCCATTCATATACAGCCTCTACGAGTGTAGGTATCAATATTTTATTCAAAATAAGACTGCCTTGTTACCACAACCATCCTATTTCTACAACCGAATTGTTGCAATACTTGTTCCGGTTAGCACCAAGTAAGGTTGCCTGCTCATGACGCCTTATCTAAGTCGCAGGTATCTCAGTAAGACGAAGCCGCGCTATTAGGCAGCTAGTGCAAAACTAGGTTTTTTTGCAGTTATATTTAGTATCCCTTAGTTTAACGTGTGATTAAGAGAAAAAGTCCACGACTCGCTACCATATACTTCAAAACCCTGTCGAAACCGGTACATCCCCATGTTTCATTTCAATAAATACTTTTCTAATCAAAAATCAATAATGTTATCCCTATCCACCATTTACTTCTGATTAAATTAGGTACTTTACTAAATATTATTCACTTATTTTTGAAAAAGTATATATTTTAGACCGCAATAAAGACAAATCACTAAAAAGCGAATTTTCAAGTTACATTAATTAATTATAAGTATTTGACTAAATATATAACTAATGATAATTTACAAAACTACACTTCTTCTTGAAATTCAATTTAAAAAAACTAAAATCTACAGATAAATCTCAAATAAATTAGTCTAACATTCATGTTTAGTATAAAATACATAAATATATTCATACTATCTTAAGCGACAAAGTCTAAAAGAACTTAGAAATTAAATACTCAGCACAAAAATTATAAATAATCTTTGTACCATTCAACTCTATCTCTTTACATTAAAAAATATACCATAGAAGTAAAAATAAATCAATATCTTTTGTAATACAATTTGTTTACAAATATTACAATATAATAATTTAAAGTAATATTTCCAAAACTGTAATTATTTTATTGACTATGACATCAGAATTTTATGATATAATGATAAAATATAATTTTAAATTTTATCTACAACTTATATAATATTTTTATAGATTATAACGGAGAAAAAATGAACCTTAGAAATATAACTTACAACATAATCTACGATGTAAAACATAACAACAAATACTCTAATATATTAATAAATGAAATATTTTCAAAGTCAAAATTAAAGGATGAAGAAAAAAACTTTATAACTTATCTTTCCTACGGTGTCTTGGGAAATATATACTTCTTGGACTATTTTATAAAAAAATATAGCGACATAGCCTTTTCGAAAATATCAAACAAAGCTAAAATAATATTGGAAATGTCTTTTTTTGAGCTTATTTTTATGAATTCTTCACAAAATTACGCTACTGTAAACGAATCTGTAGCCCTGTGCAAAAAAGTAGATTTTAGAGCAAAGAATTTTGTCAATGCAGTTCTTAGAAAAATATCATCTTCAAACCCATCTAATCTAAGAAATTATAAATTTGATGATATTAAAGATAAGTCTGAGAGATTATCGGTCAAATTCAGTATAAGCAAATATATTTCTGATAGATTAATTGAAAATTACGGCTTTGACTTTGCATACGAGCTTATGCTTTCTATGAGCAAGACTCCCGAAATTTTTATTCGTGGAAATTTAATTAAAACAGATTTTAATACTGTTAAAAACTTACTTGATGAAAATAAGCTGAGCTATGAAGTCATTGACGAAAAAAATATGATATTCTCACTTAAAAATTTGAAGAATATTGCAAATATTAATATCTACAGAGATGGACTTATATCCATTCAAGACTATTCCAGCATGCTCTGTGTTATAGCAGGCGGAGTTAAAGAAAATCAAACTGTACTTGACATCTGCGCCGCTCCGGGAGGCAAATCAATATTTATGTCGCAAATTATGAAAAACAAGGGCAGTATATTAAGCATGGATATTTCTGAGAATAAGCTCAAACTCCTAAACGAACAATGCAAAAGACTTGGAATAGACATAATTACTACAAAAGCCAATGATGCTACGATTTACGATGAATCTTATAAAGAAAAATTTGATGTCGTACTTGCCGATGTACCTTGTTCAGGTATAGGAATCTTACGCCGAAAACCTGAAATACGATATAAAAAAGCTGATGAAATTCAAAGTCTTCCTGAAATACAAAAAATTATTCTTGAAAACTCATCAAAATATGTCAAAAAAACAGGTAGATTGATATATTCTACCTGTACATTGGGAAAAGAAGAAAATCAAAACATAATAGAGGAGTTTATTAAAAACAATCCTGATTTTAAGATAAGCTACCAAAAAGAGTACTATCCCAATATAGATAATACTGACGGATTTCATGTATGTATTATGGATAGAAATAATGATAAGAAAAAGTTATAACAACATAGGTACTTTTTTCTTTTGAAATTTCATATCTTGGTTTAATGCTAATCTAATTTCATGGATTTTTATATAGGAAAATTAATATTAAAATTCAATAGACTAACAGATGATATTTTTTGAAAATTTACAATAAAGTCATTAATATTTATGTTATTTAATTTTAATAATTAAGCAGTATTATCCATAAATTAAACAGATAATCTCATAACTCTACATCCGTTTTCTATCAATAAAAGTAAAACTATATCTAATAAATTGAATATTTATACTAAAAACCTTTTAAGCTGCCATGTAAATATTTTGATTATAAAGTTTATACAATTCAAAAATAATCCTAATATCAAATATTTTAAATGACTTTTTAAACGGAGATTAGTATTACTTTATACCGCAAAAAAGGACTGATAGAATATGAGTTTCCATTTTCTAACAGTCCTTATATTATGCTTATTTCAATACAAGTATTAATTATTTTCAAAATACTCAGTCACATATCTCAGATTTTTATTATCAGTTATTACAGTTATCCTGTCTCCTGCTTTTAACATGGTATCCCCCTTTGGAATTATCTCTTCTCCAAGTCTTTCTACTGATACTATCAATGATTTCAACGGAAGATATACCTGTTTTAACTTTTTGTTTATTATTTTGGAGTCATAGCTTAAGACGAACTGGCGCAGTACTTTTTCACTTAAAAAACTGTCCTTATCTTCTTGTAATGAAGTACCAAGCATTCTTTCGAGCAAGGATTCATAAATAGGTTTACATTTCAACATTTCAGCGACTAAATATGAAACTATGGAAATCATACATAAGGTAAGAATATGCTCAAAAGAACCTGTCATCTCTGTAACAAGCATTATGGATATAATAGGAGAGCGAACGACCGCCGACAACATTCCAGCCATTGCCAAAACTATGAAATTAACAAAATAGTCATGACTTACATCTATAAGTGCAAAATCTTTTACTATGTTATAATAAATAGCTCCACCAATTCCTCCTATAACAAGTACCGGTAGGAATATACCGCCTTGAGCCGTAGAGCCATAACTTATTGCTGTAAAAATCAGGTTTAAAACCAATATTGCAATTAACAAAACTGTTGATGTCCTGTGTTCTACCACACCTTCTATCACAGGATGTCCACCTCCCAATACATAGTGTACTCTAAAGCCGAAAATTATGGCAAACATAAAGGCTATAATAGGTTTAAATTCATTTTTTATAGGAAGCTTCTTATATAAACTCTGAATGAAAAGTAAAGTCTTGTTAAAACTCACTCCCACTACTCCTATAATAACCCCTAAAAATATGACATGAGAATACTCACTCAGTGACAGAGGTACTTTTACCGAAAACGAAAAGACAGGCGACAATCCGAACATTTGCTTACTTATGTAGTCAGCTATTACACTGGCTATTATTGCCGGAATGAGTATTATCTGAGAAAAACTTTTGTGCATTTCTTCAAGTACAAATATGGTGCCGGATATCGGTGCAGAAAATGCTCCTGCAAGTCCGGCGCTTGCTCCTGCACTTATAAGTGCACGTTGCTCATTTACATCTCTTCTTAAAAATTTTGATATAGCCTTTCCGCTACATGCTCCAAGCTGTATAGAAGGACCTTCTCTTCCAAGTGACAAACCTCCGATTGCTGCAAGAGAGCCTCCTATATATTTTGCCACTATGGTTTTTTTCTCATCCATATTGAATATTCCCATAAGCTCACCCTGAACCTGAGGTATACCACTACCACTACTTAGCGGAGCCCATTTCACAAGAAAGCCTATGATAAGTCCAAATAGAGACAATAGACAAATAAGTCCTAATATATACAGCGGAGAAGGAGTAAAAGAGTAGATATATCTGCAAAGTTTCTCCAAATATTTCAATAAATATCTATAAGATACAGACACTAAACCTGCGCCTACTCCAACAATAATACCGTCAAATATCATTGTTTTTTTAATATTGGAAAAGTTTGAAAACTTGTCCTTGGTATAAGAACTCAAAATTCATCCCCCCTAATCAACTGTTACATACTCGATTTGTTGCGAATTTCTATAAGTCATATTCAAATTTTCAATAGCCTTCTTCTCAATAATATCACTTCTGCTTGCCTCATCAATCTTTGTCTTTTCAACCTTTATTTCGTTATCAATTTCCTGTATCTTTCTGTTTGAACTGTTTATCTCATATCTAAGGTCTGCAATTATTGAATATCTGTACATTATAATAGAAAACATAGTCATAGCAACAAATAACAAAGACATCATGGTAATACCCTGTTTTGTAAATACCCTCTTCAGCCTTTCTTTGAAATTTCTATGTTTTTTTGCATATATCTTCTTCTTTTTATTTTCTTTTTTCTGTTCTTTTTTTAATTTCTTTTCTTCCTGTTTTCTTAATTTCCTTGCAAGTTTTTCCTCTTTTTCCAAAAGTTTTTTCTCTTTTTTTGCCAATTCCTTTTCTTTTTTGCTGACCTTGGCTTTTTTAACTTCACCCTTGGTCTTTTTTGGTATCTGTGATACCTTGGATACCGTCGTACTTTTTCTTGACTGGCTCTTTTTTGTAGGAGCTTTCGCTGTTTTTGCAGTAGCACTTTGCTTTGTATTTTTCTTCTTTTGAGCGTCCTGATTCATAGCCTGCCTATATGCAGGCACTTTTTTCTTAGCACCGTTTTTCATGACACTTATCCCCTATATCTTTTCTATTACTCTTAGCTTTGCACTTCTTGAACGTGGATTATCTTTTAGTTCTTCATCTGTAGGTACAGTAGGTTTTTTAGTAATTATCCTTGCCTCTTCCTTCCTATTACACATACATACAGGAAATTCCTTCGGACATATACATCCTCCTACCAAGTCTTTGAATATATTTTTTACTGCCCTGTCTTCCAGTGAATGGAATGTAATGACTGAGAGTCTGCCTCCTGAGTTTAAAAGTTCAAAGGCATCACGAAGAAATTTCTCCAAAATCTTAATTTCGTTGTTGACCTCTATCCTTATAGCCTGAAAAGTCCTCTTTGCCGGATGTTTATTCTTGTCTCTAAGTTTTTTGGGTATGGCTTTTTCTATGACATCCACAAGTTCAAATGTTGTGTCTATCGGCTTTTGCTCTCTCCTGTCCACAATAACCTGAGCTATTTTATCAGCCCAGTTCTCCTCTCCGTACCTGCGTATTATGTCAGAAAGTTGCTCTTTGCTATAGTTATTTACAACATCATAAGCCGTCATAGGCGAATTTTTATCCATTCGCATATCCAAAGGAGCATCATTCATATATGAAAAACCTCTTTCAGCATTGTCAAGCTGATAAGAAGATACTCCAAGGTCTGCTATAAGTCCGTCTATACTTGTAATTTGTCTCTCATATAAGGCAGATTTTATATTTACAAAATTTGTATTTATAAAATGAATATTATTATTTCCGACAAAATTATTCATACCGTTTTTTATAGCTTCTTCATCTTGATCAAAGACGTATAAATCAATATTATCCGCCTTGGATAAGAGATATCCGCTATGCCCTCCACCGCCAAATGTCGCATCAACATAGGTATTGCCTTCTTTGACGTTTAGGCTGTCCACCGTTTCATATAGTAGAACGCTCTTGTGATTATATTCCATCTTACACCTGTTAAAACTATTTTATTATTACTAAATTTCCTATGAATAAACTCTTAATCTCTTTTTCTTTTTTTACAAAATAAATATAGGCAAGCACCTGATAATATCAAGATTATACTTGTAATTTGAGCTGTTCTCAACCCCATTATCATCAAGGCGTCAGTCCTCAGATACTCTATGAAAAATCTTCCTACAGAATATATCATGAGATACAACGATATTATCTGTCCATCAAATTTTTTGTGTCTAAATAATCTCATCAAAAATATGAACAGTATAAAGTTCCACAATGATTCGTACAAAAATGTCGGATGTACCATGTTGCCGTTGATTTCTATAGCCCAAGGAAGATTTGTAGCAGTACCGTAGGCTTCTGAATTAGTAAAATTGCCCCAACGCCCTATACTTTGTCCAAGTGGAATAGATACACATATTATATCGAAAAACTCCAGAAATTTCAGTTTTCTCTTTTTACAATAGAAATAAGCAACCAAAATACCTGCTATTATTCCGCCATGTATCGCCAATCCGCCTTCCCTTGTATTTATTATCTTTAATATATCTCCCTTATAGTACTCCCATTGGAAAAATACGTAGTACAACCTTGCACCTATAATACAAAATGGCATGGCAATCAGCATATAGTCCGTAATATCATCAGACTTAATATTTACCCTTTTTGCATTTAATATAGCTATATAACCGGATATTAAAATCCCTATGGTTATTATTACTCCGTACCATCTTACGCTTACACCGAATAAGTTGAAAGCTATCGGATTCATCATTTATCAACCTCTTTTTCACTTTTTTCTATTCTTACCAAGGTAAAATTATACCATATATGTCATAAGAAGTTAATAGCATATTTACAAAACTGTCTATTTGTAAAGTGAAAAACTTACTTTACTTCCACATATTTCCCCAAACTCAGGAAGTAAATATAACTTTGACTTACCTTCTTGCCAAATGCCTTCTGTATAGCATCCTTGTACAAATCAAGCTGACTTTTATAATAAGACGCCCTCTTTGTCATCTCATACTGAGGAATGTGATCTGTCTTGTAATCCACAAGCACTATATGATTTTCCTCTTCAAAAAACAAGTCCACTGTACCGCTTAAGACGCTGCCCTCATAATTCATTACAAAAGACTCTTCCTTGTAAATCTTTTGAGCCTCTCTTATCCTCTGACCGAATTCACTCTCTAAGAAATCATATATACGACTCAGATTTATCACTTCAGCTTCTTCTTTTGTGATAAATTCATTGTCTATCATATAGACAAGTTGATTTTTTAAATCTTCTAAATTATAGGACTTTTTAAAATCAATATGCTGCAAAAACATATGGTTTAATGTTCCTATTTTTTCAGGAGAGAAATAGCTTTTGTCAATATACTCGCTGTAAGTCAGCAGTTTTTCAATCCTATACTTATTTTTTTCCTTTGACAGTGAAGTTACATTAATTTTGATTTCTTTTTCAACATCATCCTTGTATTTATAGTCAAAGCAATACTTTTCATCCAAGGCCGTCTTTTCTTCTTCACTCAAAGTTATATTATTCAGCATTTCGTAAAATTTTAATTTTACATCTTCTTTTTCCGTTATATTATCTGTCAAACTGTCAATATTCACAAAGTTGACAGAAGAAATCCTGTTTTCCTCGCTATCTTCCACATTTTTTTCAAAAAATTCCATGTCATTTCTAAAAGCATATAAAATCAAATCCTGATAATTGTCTATATTATTAAGATTTTTGGGGAAAAGTCCTGTTCCAATATATGAACGAGTTTTTTGAAGATTGCCGTTTACATGACCGTTTAATATCAGTTTTTTCTTCGCCCTTGTTAAGCCTACATATAATATACGTATCTCTTCGGACAGAATATTTTTTTTCAGCTTTGCTATGATACATTTCTTTGACAAGGTCGGCAAATAGTAGTTTTCATCAACATCTACATAGTCCACTCCTATACCGAGATTAGAATCTATGATGACCTCACTTTTTGTATCCTGCATATTGAACTTTTTTTGGATGTCATTGAGTATTACAATAGGAAACTCCAGTCCCTTCGACTTGTGTATAGACATTATGCGAACTACATTTTGATTTTCAGATACTTTTTGAGGCTCTATCCTGTCAGATTTATTTTTGAGTATGGAATCAAGATATAGCAAAAAGTTGAACAGACTCTTGTTCTCATTTTGCATAAATTCTGTAGCCTTTTCCCTTACTATGCTCAGGTTTTGCAATCTCATATCACCTGATGTAAGAGAAGATACATAGTCCTTATATTTGCTGTCAATTAAAACAAAATTGACAAATTCATCCAATCTCATATAGTTTTGAAGTTTGGCATAATCTTCAATTTTTTTTCTGAATTTCTTTATTTTTGCAGAGATTTCATCATCATATTCTCTTTCGTAAGCAAAAAATACGTTATAGAAAAATTTTTCATCCAGATTTGAAGATTTTATCTTAGTTATCTCTTCTATTGAAAATCCGCCTACTCCTGACATCAAGGTAGAAATCAAAGGCAAATCTTGCCTTATATTGTCTATTATCTTGAGCAGGTCTATGAATATCGACACTTCCAGTACATCAAATGATGAACTTTGATAATCTATAAAGACCGGTATGTTATACTGCAAAAACGCCTTAGAATAAGCTGATGTGCCGTTGGCAAAAGATCGTTTAAGCACCACTATATCCTTGAAATTTATTGACTTATCATCTTCCATCATCTTTACTATTTGCTTGGCAGTAAGACTAGCCATTATATCGTCATCAGTCGAGTTAGACAACATTTCTTCCAATTTTTCGTCATCCTCGTCATGAGACTTGTCAATAAAATTAAGCTCTATATTTTTTTCATCATATTGAGTTTCATCATTAGTTCTGAGCATTGCGTCTTCGTCATAGTTCATATCGGACGTGCTTTTCACCATTATATTTTCAAATATGAGATTGCAAAAATCCAGTATCTGTCTGCTACTCCTAAAATTAGATGAAAGATCTATTTTTGCATTATTTTCGGTATTTCCCTTGTAATCTTCATACTTTTTGATGAAGATACTCGGATCTGCAAGTCTAAAGCCATATATCGACTGCTTGACATCTCCAACAAAAAATAGATTATTCTCAGCTGCAATGTTTTCTATTATACTGTCATGCACTTCGTTGGAGTCCTGATACTCGTCGTAAAATATATAACTGTATTTTTTTCTTACCTTTGTACGAATTTCCTCATTTTTCAGTAAATCTAAGGCAAAATGTTCCAAATCGTTGAAGTCAAACATATTCTGCTCATATTTTTTTTGTCTGTAGACTTTTTCAAACTCAGCTACGAGATTGCATAATCCCCTCACTGCATTATATGACTTGTTCATATATTTAATATAACTGTCTGATTTTACAGTGTATTTTTTCAAGTTTTTATCAATGATTTTTTTGATTATATTAGTTCGTACATCTTTTATAATATCTGTAACTTGGACATCATCCGTCTTTTTCTTCGCCTTAAGTCTCGAAAGTGAAAAAGCCTTTATTTCGTCAACAAAAGCATCATATCCTTTATTGACTGCTATATCCTTTAGATATCTCAATTTCTCTATGTCGTCAAAGATATTTTCTTCGTAAGAAGTATCTATGCTCATCCTATGGATAGTCTCAGACTTTTCAATCAAATCGTCAAGAGTTGTCACTATGTCATCTCTTATCAAGGCAAAATACTCACTGTCAGCTGAGCTGATATTGTACTTTTCCACCTGCTCCTTTAGCCAAACCATTGGTTCTTTCTTACTTTGGATAAAGTTGTAGATTTTATATATAATATTTATCAGTTTGCTATCGTCATATCTGTTTGAATAAATATCTGTAAGGAGCAAAAAATCCTCATCCTGATTTTCGTACTTTTCTTCAAATATTTCATTTATACTCTCCTGCTTTATCATGGCTACAGTCGCTGCATTAGCTATTACAAAATTAGGATCAATGTCTGAAAAATTGAAATTTTCTCTGATTATATCAATGCAAAATGAGTGCATAGTGGAAATAGAAGCACCTGATACCAAAGAAATCTGCTTTTTAATATGCTTATTATTTCTGTTTTCTTCCAGATATTCATACATCTTCTTTTGTATTCTTGCACTCATCTCATTGGCAGCAGCATTGGTAAATGTAAGCACCAACATTGAAGTGATGTCAACATCTTCCTTTGTTATAAGGTCTATTATCCTTTGAGTTAGGACTGCCGTCTTACCTGAGCCTGCTGCCGCTGATACAAGTATATTTTTATTTCTTGTGTCTATTGCCTCTTGTTGCTTGGGTGTCCAATTCGTCTTATTCATTTGTCACCTCTTCTTCAATTCTTGAGAAAAACTCAGACTTCTTGTCTCTGCTCTTAAATTTCACCTGTTTTTTGTAATCATAACCCTTAATACTTTCGTCGAACTTGCAGATATTTTTGTAATCACAGTAAGTACAAGCATTGTCCATTGGTCGTGGAATAATGTTTCCGCTCAGTATCTCGCCTTGATTTTCCTTGATTATATCCAGCACTTTTTTCAGCAGTTTTTTCATCTGCTCATCGCTTACTACATTTCCTGACAGCTTTTCTCCGTCAAATTTCACATCTGTATATTTCGACTTGCCTTCAATATCATTTTCAAACGCCTTTAAAAGAGTGATATCATCCGTTAAAAGTCCTCTCATCTTCATAGTTTGCTCTATTTTTTCCTCTAAAGTAGACATATCTTCATCTTCAATCAGGACATTTTTGTCAATCATAGGGAAGTATAATACACCATAAGGCAAATTGCCGTCTTTATTTTTGATAGTCAGCACATAAAGGTAAAACAACATCTGTATATTAATACCGTTGTATATGTCTTCAAAATTTATGTCTTTTTCAGCTGATTTGTAGTCGATTACTTGAATGTATTCTTTATCACCTATTTTTAAGGCGTCTATTCTATCCACCTTGCCCTCATATATCACATCTCCAGCCTTCATACTGATAGATTTTTCAGTAGCTACAGTAGCAAATGAGTTATAAGTCTTTTGCTTTATTATAAGATTTGTTGCTTTTTTTGATATTTTCTTCAGCTTCTTTATTATGCTATACTGTCTTTTGGAATCTTCCACTATAAGCCTTGTATCTTCCTGCATTATATTTTGAGCATAAATTTTTTCTACGAAGTCATCCACCTTTTCTTTTGTATCTAAGGAAAGTATCAGGCCATTTTGCAAAATCTCTTTAGAAAATTCTTCCATGTACTTATGCATTACTATTCCACTTTTTAAATTGTCTATGCTTTGAGAAGCTCTCCTTTGCGGATTTATACCGTACTGCATATAGTACGAAAAAGGACATTGTACGTATTTTTCTATCTTTGATATTGAAGATTTTATAGGTTTTTTGTAAATTACATCCACATATTCCTCAGGCAGTTTGTCTATTGTATTTTCCGCAAATACTGCTCTTTGCATTATTTTCATATCATCTTCATATTTTTCAATATTGGAAAAATACTTGAATTTTTTGATTTTTTCTTCGTCGAAAATGTCATTTTCAACCATCTGTCTAAGTTCATCTCTCATATTGTCAAAGGCTATGGCAAGAGTAGGACTGCTCAGATTTTTCAAGTCGTTTGATGATAGGTATTTTTTTTCCATCTTAGGGAAGATATATCCTATATCCGTAAGGTACATGGACTTATTGCTACCAAGACCGTTTACATCAGTCATTGGAAAGGAGAAATATATCTTATCTCTAATCTTTGACAACATCATGTAAAGGGAGATTCTCTCCTGATTGATATTGTCGGTCATCGTAGTATTTATATTGAATCCGGCTGATTTTAGAGCGATTTTTTCGTTATCGCTAAGCAATATATCATTGCTCTTAACCGAAGGCAAGAGTGTGTCATTCATTCCAAGCATAAACAAAACCTTGCTTCCAAGCGACTTACTTCTCTTTACATCCATTACTATAACGCTGTCCACTGTCGGCGGAATCATTGCAATTTTTTGAGAGTTCAATCCCTGATAGAGCATTTTTTTATACATGGCGATGTCTATGAGATAGTCGTCCACTACAAAGTTGACCTTGTCAAGCGTATCTATCAGTATATTGTACACCTGAGTAATCTCGGAAGCTGTTTCATATCTGCCAACCTTTTTGAACTCTTCCACCTCTGTCTCAAGCTTTGCCTTTATATTAAGTTCCTGTAAAAATCTATTTACTTGATTTGAAAACTCCTGAGGTCTATTTTTAGTATTAAATACTGACTTATATTTTTTATGCAAATTTTTAATATATTGATAGGCAGCTACTATTTCATCTCTATTTTCTAAAAATTCATCTGCAAAATATCGCTCGTCTTCAAATATCTTTTCGCTGACATATTTTTTTTCTGCCATATTCCACTTTATCATAAAATTTTCCAAGAGTTCATAGCTTTTTTTATCAATGTCACTAAGATTTGACTTGAAAAAATTTATGATATTTGCATAATTAGGCACTTTTACAAACATATCTAAGAAAGAAAACACCATGCTTATTAGGTTTTCACCGCTTACATCCTTTTTACTGTCTATGAAAAAAGGTATTTCATACTTTGTAAATACTTCCTCTATCAGCCTTGCATATTTTACATCTTCAGTTATTGCTAGCGATATGTCAAGATATCTGTAGTTGTGATTTCGCACAAGATTGTTTATCTCATCAGCTACAAAGTACACCTCAGTTACCGCATTGTCAAAAGTTGTTAATGATATATCGTTTGTAGGCTTGTCATAGGCTTTTATACTTAATTTTCCGAAATTTTCTTCCAAAAATCTAAGTTCTTCATTTTCATTATAGCTTTTATCAAGATGAATGATTTCATATTTTTGATTATATGTCATAGCTGTCTTAACAAGCTCTTCAAGACTGTCTTTTGTAACTTCGAAACAACTGTCTCCACTATTATCATAAGGCAGTGTTATCGTGATATCAACATTATTTTTCAAGAGCTGAGCTATTACATTCATCTCAAGAGCTGTAAAGCTGACAAAGTTGTCAAAGAACATCTCAAAGTCTCTAAGCTTTACATAGTCATCTATCTTTTCGCTAAGCAATGCCAATCTGTACTCATTGTCTATAAACTTATCAGCAGTCTTTTCTTCAAGCAGTATATACATCTTTGACATCTCAAGCAATTTAGTCTGCAATAGTGCATCATCAGAATTATTGGCAAAGTCTTGCAAGGAATTTGGAGATATTTCGTATTTTTTAAATTGAGTGAGCAAATCCACTATATTTTCCAAAAATCCTGTCTTATTTATGGCATTTTTGTACAATACGAACTCTTCCTTATGCTCCATAAGTATATTTTCTATGAGCATCAGCTTGCAAATGTCGTCTATGTATTGCTTTTTGCTACCCCCTACCTTTGACAACACCTCCTGAGACAACCTGTCAAAACTCATAATCTTACATAGAAAAAGGGGCATGTCCATCTTTGATGTAAAAAGCCTTTCTCCTTCAAGTGTAAGTTGTTCAGGAAACATAACAAAGCTAAGTTTTCCATTTTCAATATTTTCTTTTATCTTTTGGATTATATGCGTCGTCTTACCGCCACATGCGCGTGAAGTCAGAATCGTCAACATAATATATTACACTTTCTCTTTAATAAGCTATATTTTGTAATTTATTCTATTATCTATATTAATTTGCGGAAAATATTCATCAAATATTTATCTCAAATAACATAACTTTTCCAAACAAGTTATAATTTTTTAAAATATATTATCTATAATTTTATTGAACTTTGGATTAATATTAATCAGCATTTATAATGTCATATATTCAAACTTATTGAAATATACTTTTGTAGTTTTCAACAGCTCATATATAATATATTTTTAGAACTATTTAATTTTTCTTTAGTATAATCTTAAACTGTAGTAAATGATAGAAATATCTGTCTAAACAATCAGACACTTGGTAAAATCAGCTATAAATCAAAACGAAAATCACCAAGTGCCTAATATCAAAACTTTTTATATCACTATTATCAATATTTTTGCCTTTTCAAAAAGCAAAGTTATACCTCAAAATACTTTTTCTACAGTTTTTATCGTAATTTTATAGGAATTACAAATATTTCTCTGATAAAAAGCTATATTAATTGTAAAATTCAAATTCAAAGCCGTAAATCGATACAGTGTCTCCGTCTTGTATGCCCTTTTCTCTAAGCATATTAAATATGCCTATATTGTCAAGCACACTTTGGAAATGTCTCATTGACTCCAAGTCTTGGAAATTTACAGAGTAGAGTAATCTTTCCAGTTTGTCTCCCTCTATGACATAGACATTTTTTTCCTTTCTTATAACTATGTCATCTTTAGCATTTTTCACAGCTTTTTCATCATCGTAATATTCTTCTTCCTCGAAAATCTCCTCGTCTTCTATCTGAGAAAGCAAGTAACTGCATTCATTTAATATATCCTCTATACCTCTTGTTGTGGCATTTGACATGGCAAATACCTTATATCCTCTTTCTTCTATCTCTTTTTTGAAATCTTCAAATACTTTTTCATCTTGAAGCAAATCCATCTTATTGGCAACAACAATTTGCTTTTTGGAAATCAACTTTTCACTATATCTGCCAAGCTCCTCATTTATAGCTTCAAAGTCCTCAATAGGATCTCTACCCTCACAACCGCTTATATCCACAATATGGATGAGTACCTTTGTTCTTTGTATATGTCTCAAAAAGTCAAAGCCAAGTCCCACACCTTCCGACGCACCTTCTATAAGTCCGGGTATATCAGCAATTACAAAGGATGTACCGTTTTTAAGACTTGCAACTCCAAGATTAGGGGTAAGAGTAGTAAAGTGATAGTTGGCAATCTTTGGAGAAGCCTTAGTTACAATTGACAGGAATGTAGATTTACCTACATTTGGAAATCCTATAAGCCCCACATCTGCAAGCAGTTTCAACTCCAAGACTATGTCAAGCTCCTGTCCTTTAGTTCCCGATTTTGCAAATGAAGGTGCCTGTCTTACTGAAGATTTGAAATTAGTGTTTCCCTTTCCTCCACGACCGCCTCTTGCTACTATTACCTCTTGCTCATTTGAAGATAAATCAGCTATTACCAAGTTGCTGTCAGCATCCCTTATTATAGTGCCTACAGGTACCTTTATCACCAAGTCTTCGCCGTTTTTTCCAAACATATTGGAGCCTTTTCCGTCTTCTCCGCTTTGTGCATTGTATTTTTTCTTATACTTAAAATCAAGCAAGGTCCTAAGGTTATAGTCAGCCTTGAAGACAACATTGCCCCCATGACCTCCGTCACCACCTGCAGGTCCTCCGGCAGGTACGTATATCTCTCTTCTAAAAGCTACACAGCCGTTGCCTCCGTCTCCACCTTTTACACTTATCTTGGCTATATCTACAAACATAAATTCTCCTTTATATTGATATTTGCATAATTTGGGGATAAATTCATATAATACTTAAATTTAATAAAATAAACGACATTTTCTTAAACATTTATCAATGAAGTCGTAAATCCCATATTATTTCAATCAAATAGCAAATGAATTCTATACATGAATCAAAAAGATAATAGTATAAGAATTTTTTTGATTATCATAAGTTTTCATTTTACAATGAAAAATCAAAGATAAAGCTATAAGTAATTATTAAATTATAAGTCATTTTTTCTTAAATCATCCAATATTTTTGCAATATCGTCACTGATAAAATCTTCCAAGGTATTCTTCTTACTTAACTTGGTCTGTTTTACCTTATTGTCAATTTTTACCTTTGCATTTATTACATCTATATATAGTTGTCTTGTAGATATTCTGTTTCCGCCTTTTCCTGCGACTATATGTTGCTCGGAGATATCGTCGGTTGCTACAGTAATATCCAAAAACTTCTTGGGTCCCAAATCGGTTATAAATCTCTCTATATATGTGTCAGCAGTCTCATTTTCCTTGGTATATATTATCTCTAAATTTTTTATCTTTTCCTGTCTCGACTCGGAATTTCTCACTCTATAGGCATCGTATACAATTATCGTACTGAATCCACTGTACTGAGTATATTCGCTAATCATTGCGTTGAGCCTTTCCCTTGCCAGTTCCAATTTTTCTTCTGCAAGTTTTTTCAAGTCTTCCCATGCATTGATGACATTGTATCCGTCTATTATCAGTATCTTTCTTATTCTCTTCATTTTATCATCATTCTTTGCCTTAGCACTTCAA
The DNA here is from genome assembly GCA_963521605.1 of uncultured Peptostreptococcaceae bacterium. Taxonomy (GTDB): domain Bacteria; phylum Bacillota; class Clostridia; order Peptostreptococcales; family Filifactoraceae; genus Peptoanaerobacter. The sequence goes on from CAUQVF010000002.1 coordinate 54,054, forward strand.
ACATCACTATGGATGAAGCGACACTTGCATTGAGTGAATCAATCTTACCAAGCATTGGTATAGATATTACGAAGTCACTGTTTTTTCTGATAAGCTCACTGACTCCCTTGCCCTCATTACCTACGACAACTGCAATATCTCCTGTCAAGTCGGTATTAAAATAATAGTCATTCCCCATATCAAGACAATAAATCCAAAGACCTGCTTTTTTCAGCTTTTCTATTGCATCATTAAGATTTGTCACCCTTATAATTTTCATATAGGAAGTGGCTCCCACAGATACCTTTTCGACAGTAGAGTCCACATTTGCCGAGCGTCTGTTTGGTATTATTACGGCGTCTACGCCTGATAGATGAGCAGATCTTATTATAGCACCTAAATTGTGCGGATCTTCTATCTTATCCATTATCATGACAAAGTTCTTTTTTGACTGCTCTTTATTGACTTTGATGTCATCAAGTAATTTTTCAAAGTCGTAATATTCATACTCTGATACTAACGCTGCAACGCCTTGGTGATTTTCACCCTGAGCAAGAGCGTCAAGCTTTTTCCTGTCAACTTCTTTTATCAATATCTTCTTATTTTTGGCAATGGAGATGATATATTTTAACCTTTCATCTTTATCACCTGATTTTATATAGATTGTATCCAAATTCCTGTCTTTTTTTATTGCTTCAATGACAGAATTTCGCCCTATAATTATCATAATTCACCCTTAATTTTCTCGTTTATATCAGCTATTCTGCCTTTAGGTATCTCAGGATGTCTGCAAGACATCGCTCCTTCTTTACACTTGTTTTTAGATACACATGAAGGTCCGCTGTTTTTGAATATATGCGGAGATACTTTCTTGACTTCTTCAAGCATTAGATAAGCCATCTCCTTAATCTCCCACTGCGCCCTCTCACATAGTCTATGCTCAAAAAAATTGAGCAAAGTTCTTGCATTCATAGTAACTACTATCTTTGTCTCACAAGCATTTGGGAATACATATCTCGCATCTTCTATGGATTTTTTCTCTGCCATGGACTTGGATTTTTTTTCATCATAGCCCTGACTTAAATAAAATCTTATATTATCTTCCATCAATGCGTCAACTATCTCATCATAAGCTCTTTGAGACTCTATCATAGACTTGATAAATATATCCTTTGCCTTCTCATTTTTTTCAATCTGAGGAGGGATGATATATTCAAACTGATTGAGCTTTACATATCTTTGAGACTGTTGAGAATAGCTGGCTATCCTATGCCTTACGAGCTGATGAGTACAGGTACGACTGATACCTTCTATGGCAAAGGTAAAGCTTATATGCTCAACAGGACTCTCATGGCCGATGGAAGTCAGATGTGATATGAATTTTTCCACCTTTTCATCGTCAAGTCCATCTTTTATATCTGATACACCAACCTTAGAATAACATAGTTTTGCCGACATCGCCACTACATAATCCGGATTTGGTGTATGTGCTATCAATTCAACCTTCATAAATACCTCTTATCTATACTGTCATACTGAATTTTAATTCAAGCATATATATTTAGTATAATTTTTCTAAATTAACATCAAAATATACAACTGTCTATCAATTTCTTATTTTGCAAAATATCTATCCATTCTTTGGGTATGGCGTCAAATCCGTATATTATACCTGCAAGACCTCCCGTCACTGCTCCTGTAGTATCAGTGTCATCCCCAAGATTGACAGCCTTGATTACTGCATCCTTATAAGTCTTTGTATTTAGTAGACACCAAAGACTCGCTTCCAAAGTATGAACTACATAGCCGGAAGAACTGATTTTATCTTCTTCTAACTTATCAAGATTTTTTATGCGTTGATAATCGTCACTCACAGTTAAGTCTTCTAAAACGCTCTTTAAATCTTGTTTTTCCAAAAGTTTTCTCACAATAGTAACATATATTCTACAGCCTTCTTTGGAAATAGCATGAGCATGAGTTATGGAAGACACATTGTCAATATCATCGAAGTTGGCATCTGTAAATGCCAAGGGTAAGATTCTCATAAGTGAGCCGTTGCCGTTGGAATAGATATCATGCTCCCCAAGTCCTTTTTTCAACGCCCTTATTGTAGTACCACCAACATCAAACACTTTTCCAAAAGGAGTGTATTCACCATTAAATACCCAATCTTTAAATCTACCCGACATATCTTCAAGATTAATTTTTCCATCATTTGCTTTTAGAGAAGAACAAGTAGCCAAAATCATGCTCGTGTCATCCGACCAAGTACCTGCTACTTGGTTATGCGTACCATGACCTACCATATCCTTGCAAGTAAAACTTCCTCTTTCTCTAAACTCATACGGAACACCCAAGGCATCACCAATAGCCAAACCATATATTGCAGATTTTAATAATTCTGAATTTATCAAAGACATAATCACACATCCTATAAAATAAAAAATCTATAAATCAAAAACTTATTTTTTTAAACATAGCTATTTAATACTACTGTAAAGTATTGTCTAAAATTCTAATTAATACTAAAATCTAATAGAATAATGAAATTATTTTATTAAAATTGATGCACTAAAAGTTTATTAACAAAAGATATACTAAAGAGTATAACAAGTATAAAATCCATAGTTTAAATAGAATTTAACATAAGTTTAGCATTAATATCTCTATTTCTAAAACTTTCAAAGCCTGGTATATTCCAATAACTTTCTACTATATTATATACTTTATCCTACACTTTATCAACAAAAAAGACGATATTTCTATCGCCTTAACAATTAATAATGTTACAGCATTTTTTCATAGGCATACTGTATCCTTTGCACTTCTTTCTTAAAAATCTTATTGGAAAATTTTAAATCAAATAATCTATAAGCTCTTTAATTTTAAACTATATCTTATATATCACAAGCAGTTTATTTATTGATATCCTCTATATCTGTTTAAACATCGTTTCAGCGTATGCTTTGATATCATTAGGATTAATCATCTTATACTTTTCTCTTACACTGTCAAAATATTTTCCAATTTCTTCCTTAGTTATTATATTATCTGAAGGCTCAGTGCTCTTAAGCTTAGCTCTGGCACTTAGCCACGGTGTTTCACAATGAGTAAACTTTTCCAACACCTTTCCACTGTAACAACAAATGTGTTTGACTACACTTTCAAGTACAGCTTTTTCTGAGGATGAAAACATAGAATCATCAACTTCATTACTAAACTTAATAGGATCAAATTTATAGTCTTTATACCTAAAATAAATATCTCTGTAGACAGGTCCATGAATCCAAGCCTGACAATCCTCTGAAAATAAAAACATTCTATTAAACGTATAGTAAAAGCCCTGAATATAGTATAGTGCTTTTTGAAGTGCCAAAGGAGTTATGTCTTCACATTGATTTAATATATATTCAATTGCCAAGTCAATTTTGGACTCTTCAGATATTTTATTATTAAGAAGTTTATCAACGGCTTTCCGACTTTTCTTATAAGCAGATTCTGTTTTTAAATTTCCTTTATTTTCCTCCAATATTTTAGCATAATATTCCGGGTCCGCATAAATCTTTTGTAATATATCCGAATATTGTTTTGTAGGAATATCTCCGTCACAATAACGAGAAAAAGTCAACTCTCCCCATCCCAACAATAATGATATAGGTCGCTTTCCAATATCATACTTCTCCGGTATTTTTAAAACTGAGTCTAAGGAAATAATACCATGCCTTTCTCTATACATATCATACAATACTCTTAAATTATAATCATTGACCTCATTTACATAAATCTCAGAGCCACAGTCATTACAATGGGCAATCTTCCCTAAATAAGTATATGTTTCCCCTTTAACAGTGGCGTTCATACTCTCATTTGTGACAGTAAATTCTACGTCACTCCTGCATTCTTCACAAAATACTTTTTCCAAAGTCATAACAACGCCTCCTCCCTTTATTCTATTTATCTGAACAGATAATTTATCGCTTTGTTTCTCTTATGAAAAGAAATTACGATTGTTCTACTTCCATTAGACATATCAATAATATTAATTTTTATATAGATATCAACTTTTTCCTCCACACCCTCAGCATTAAATAAATTTACTTGTGGAACAAAAACATATAGGACCTCATATTCATATCCCAGTTTTGTATTTTGCAATGAATGGCAAAAGTCCTCTACCTTAAGCTGTAATAAAATCTTCTTTTGTTTATTACTATATATATTGTATTCATTAATAAAATCAATATTTTCCTGGCGATTTTCATTTAAAGATATTGTATACCTATTGTTGTAAACACAATTTTTTACTTTATCTAAAATTTCATCAATCTCTTGTTTGGTATAGTTCTGATTATAGTGTGAGTTCATTACATCACCTCATCATAGGATAATAATACTCTTTTTTTAGTATTTTGTCAATATTTATGTACTAATTGATACATATTTATATTTAATTTTATAAGTACAATCTTAATCAGGCTGTTAGGATATCTGATATATAGACAAAAAACTGAATCTTTGAATTTTTTTCAAGATTAGAAAATATCAATTCATCAATTTTAGAACAAATTGTCTCCTCATCTTTGCTTGAGAAATGATATATATTATTATCATCCATATAAACTTCACTATCCATAGTCTCAAACTCCAATTCTTCAATCTTATCTACAAGAAAGTCTATAACATCTATATTAATATTCATTGCCTTTTCAATGTCAATTTAACCTGCTCAATAATCAAAAAATTTAACTACTATCATAATGTCTCCATATTTTATAGTATTAATTAATACGAATATAAATTTTTATTTATCTAATAGAAATTATCTTCTATTATTAATCAAGCAAACATATCTAATAAAAATATACACCTATCTTGCTATGTTATTCTGTTCAAAAAATATCATATATCTAAAAATTTTTCAGCCTTTTTTATGTTTAGAGAAATAACCCTTTAAAACTTCAAGACTTTCATCTCTCAATACACCTTCTGTAACTTCAGGTTTCCAAAACGAATTGTCAAATACAAGCTTGGAACAATTACATCCTTCTTTTCCAAGAATATTTTCAAGTTCAATATTACTTGCTCCATATACGAGTCTACCTAACTTCACCCACACCATAGCGCCACTACACATAAAGCAAGGCTCACAACTCGAATACAAAGTATATTCTTGGAGCTCGCTGATACCTGTTTTTGCACAAAACTCACGAATAAGTCCAGCCTCAGCATGAAAAGTAGGGTCATGCTTTGTATATATCTGGTTTTCATTTGTAAAGACTATCTCATCATCTTTTACAAGTACAGCTCCAAAAGGTTCATTTCCATGCTCCACTGCTAATCTTGAAAGTTCAATGGCTTTTTCCATAAATACTTCATCTATCATAGTATTTCCACCTCTAAATCCTTTTTGCAATTCTAAATCCTAAGTCGTCAATTCTAAAATCCGGAAAGCTCTTTCTCCTTGAAGTGGCTCCACAAGCTCTTTCTTCGCTTGCAAAACTGCCACCTCTGAAAATACGATAATTTCCATATCGACTTTCATCATATAAATCAAAACACCATTCCCAGACATTTCCAATCATATCAAAAAGTCCAAAGCTATTTGACTTCTTAGTTTTAACCTGTTGCACCCTTCCATTTGAATTTTCTTCAAACCAAGCAATCTTATCAATATCACCATACCTATATCCTTTTTCTCCACCTCTACATGCAAACTGCCACTCGCAATCTGTAGGTAGACGAAATCCGTCTTTTGATTCATCAACTGTAATCTTCTCCGAAACAGAATTTAATGTATAACATTTTTCCATAGCAAGCATTTCAGAAAGATTATTACAAAATTTGACTGCATCTATCCAGCTCACATTTACTACTGGATAATCTTTTAGTTTAATGTCAAACTCCATATTCATTACAAAACTATACAGTTCATTAGTTACCGGTGTATTAAGTAGTAAAAACGAAGCAATATACACTAACTTTTGCTTAACAAGCTTTTCTTTATTTGTCCCCGGAACAGACATCTTATAGTCAGAACTTAACCATTTGACAGGATCGACAAAATCCCTTATCAACTCTTGTCCCTCAGGTATCACTACCATATTTTCACTTATATATTTTTCTACATCCATTTTATCTTCCTTTACTAAATGAACCTCCACCTCTGTAAGTATTTACAACACAAGTAAATTCCTGCTCACACTTTGAACATTTGATAACATGATAGATTATATCATCAATAAAGCAACCATCTTTCATATGTTCACCCAAAGGACAAGTACCCTCAACAAATATAAAGCCTTCTTTTTTAACTAATTCCTTAATATATTCTATAGTCTTCTCATAGTGTTTAGGCGACGAAAATCTATCAACAAAGTTAATTTTAGAACAATGATTACACATTTTTATATCTTTCTTCCTTTATTTTTGCATATACATAAATTTATCCCTCACTTTATTACCAATATATTATATCATGAATGGTGAATAAAATGGGAGATAAATAAAAATCTCTACTAAACAATTTTATACATATTAACTCCTGTCTCCTTTCGGAGTTGTGTCTTTTCTTATACTTCGTAAAAAATAGCTATAATGGTGGAAGAGATATTCCAAGTTTCCGTCTCCTTTCGGAGTTGTGTCTTTTCTTATACAGATATATTGAAAGAATTTAAAGAAACAGAAACAATCTTGTTTCCGTCTCCTTTCGGAGTTGTGTCTTTTCTTATATTTTATAGCAACCAAACAGATGAATTTTCAAGTATCTTGTTTCCGTCTCCTTTTGGAGTTGTGTCTTTTCTTATATGCTGATTTTATTAAGCCTATTGAGCATATGCTTAATGCTTGTTTCCGTCTCCTTTCGGAGTTATGTCTTTTCTTATTGGTATGATGTATGCCTATTCTTTGATGACAGTACAAACCAGTTTCCGTCTCCTTTCGGAGTTATGTCTTTTCTTATTAGAAACAGGAAAATTTCTTGACAATTGTTGTAGTTATAAAGTTTCCATCTCCTTTCGGAGTTATGTCTTTTCTTATTTTAAAGTAAAAAAAGATAAAGTAAGCTTAGATATGTTTTAGTTTCCGTCTCCTTTCGGAGTTATGTATTTTCTTATTGGAAGATATGTGAATGACAGACAAACAATTCAATGCTTTTCGTTTCCGTCTCCTTTCGGAGTTATGTCTTTTCTTATAAAATCACTATGTTGAAACGTATTTTGACGACAAAGAGTTTCCGTCTCCCTTCGAAGTTATGTCTTTTCTTATCTTCAACGAAATGACTCCTAACAAAGACTTCTATATCTACAACGTTTCCGTCTCCTTTCGGAGTTATGTCTTTTCTTATTGATGGTCTATACAAGTATTGATGGATTGGATGGAAAAGCGGGTTTCCGTCTCCTTTCGGAGTTATGTCTTTTCTTATATACTTGTATTGTCGGTCAATGCAATATATAGAATGTATCTTGTTTCCGTCTCCTTTCGGAGTTGTGTCTTTTCTTATGAAATTGAACACAGAAACAATAAAGACGTCAATCCAAGAGGTTTCCGTCTCCTTTCGGAGTTATGTCTTTTCTTATATGTTCGAAAAGCAGGTGATACAAAACTATGGTAAAAATGTTTCCGTCTCCTTTTGGAGTTGTGTCTTTTCTTATAAAAATATGATACTATAGCTATAGATATTATCAACAATAGAGTTTCCGTCTCCTTTCGGAGTTGTGTATTTTCTTATCAGCTTATTTTAACTCTTTTAATAAAACTTTTAAAGAAGGTTTCCGTCTCCTTTCGGAGTTGTGTATTTTCTTATGCTGAATATTTTGAACTGAAACAAGAGGCTAAGAAGTCTGTTTCCGTCTCCTTTCGGAGTTGTGTATTTTCTTATAAGAATATAATGCATATATGCATAGAGTAACAGAGCTAGTTTCCGTCTCCTTTCGGAGTTGTGTATTTTCTTATTTTTTATAAATAATTTCTTATTAAATGAAATTGTTGGAAAAAAGTTTCCGTCTCCTTTCGGAGTTGTGTATTTTCTTATGCACTAAAACAGATGAATTTTCTAATATGTTTTACGATAGTTTCCGTCTCCTTTCGGAGTTGTGTATTTTCTTATGGAGTATATCACATCAACACAATTGATAAATTTCATAAAGTTTCCGTCTCCTTTCGGAGTTGTGTATTTTCTTATTTGTAATATTCTCCTCTGTTGTTGTTTTGTTTGATTGTTGGTTTCCGTCTCCTTTCGGAGTTGTGTATTTTCTTATATGTGGTCTATCCTTGCGAAGGGGGTAGATACGTATAGTTTCCGTCTCCTTTCGGAGTTGTGTATTTTCTTATCCGTTAATATCGTTTATAATGCTTGTAACTTCAGGTTTCCGTCTCCTTTCGGAGTTGTGTATTTTCTTATCGTGATGAAATTGAAATTATTATACTTGAAAAAGCAAAAGAAGTTTCCGTCTCCTTTCGGAGTTGTGTATTTTCTTATTTGGAAAGATTGAATTTTATACAATAGTGTTTTAATATAGTTTCCGTCTCCTTTCGGAGTTGTGTATTTTCTTATCCTATACTTCTGAATGTCTTTTATTGTAATGTTTTTCGAGCTTATTTTCGGGACATTTTGGTAAAAAATTAATTTTTACCTCTTTTTCAACAAATAATTTGCTACAATAATTGATTTTACTATATCGGCTAAAATCTTCGCTATATAAAATAAAACATTTCATTTTCTACACCCAATTTTTCTCCATAAATTACCGTTTTTACATCTTGATTGAGTCTGTATATCCTAATAAGGTCTTCAGCTTTTGCAAAATTATCAATCTTTTTCATCAAAAGCTCGCATTTTTCCCTTGTAAGCAAACATTCAAAAGATGATCTTTGTATTCTGTAACCAAATCCGCTCAAAATCTTGGATAATTTTGTCCTTCTCTTATTTGATATGATATCATATATCACTATTACTGTAAAGTAATCTTCAAAATACTGTTTCTCAAAATCTTCACTTAATAAATCCCAATCTTGCATATCTCACCTTATTATTACCGGGGTATATAGTTTTCCATCATTTTCTTCCATAGCTTTTATTAGTTGCATTATCTGATATTCAATAATTCTTCTAAAACTCATTTTGTAAGGTACCTGTGTTATATAACCTACTTCTTGTCTTAGTCTTTTTTCAAACTCTCCTACAAATTTTTTGCACGCTTCTTTATTTAAAAATACTCCGCCTGTGTTTTCTTCCTTATCAAAATCTTCCAAAGTTATTTTATTATTGTTTATCATCGCCATTACCAAAGAGTCTATAAGAATAGGTCTCCACTCTTCCATTAAATCTGAGCATAGTGCAGGATGTTTATGTCTGTCAGAATGAAGGAAGGCTGCATAAGGATTGAGTCCTTTTGTAATCAAGGTAGTAAATATCTCATAATGTAGGAGTGTATAACCGAAACTTATCATTGCATTAAAGGGATCTTTTGGAGGTCTCTTCGTTCTTTTAGTAAATGAAAAGTCTTTGTCTATAATTATATTTATAGCTCTGTAATACAATCTTGCGATGTATCCTTCAACTCCCATAAGTTCTTCAATACTCTTTACATTGTCAATAGCTCTTATATTTCTTGCAATATCCGTTGCTATATTTTGCATATTTTCATCTTTTATATATCTATTACCACGAACTATTATGGTTCTTTGATTTGTTGCCTTTCCTCTTATAAACTGCTTACTTAATTCCAAACAAAAGGTCTCATCATCACCTTTTCTAAATTGCATTCTTTGTCTATCTATATTGATATGCCTTGTTGACTCTAATCTTCCGAAATATGATCCGTTTTTTGACAGCCACGTAAGGTGTATCCCCCTTGACAACATATGTTGCATACAGGCGGTACTTGCCTGTACACCGCCAAACATTACCACATTGTCTATATTTTCTATTGGAATGGATGTATATCCTTCTTTAGAATCATTTACCACCAATCTGTTTTCTTTGTATGACAGTACTGAGCCTTGTTCATAAATATAGAGATTGCTCATGTTTATCTCTCCTCATTATTTTATCCTTGATTTAATATCTTCGTTCATATATTTGTACGAATTGTAGTCATTAGCGCTGATATTTATTCCTGCATAAGCAAGTGCTTTTTTAATATCGTCTATTATCTGCTTACTTGTATATCCTTCAGGCTTTTTTCTACATTTTGTCTTTTTTTGGATAAAATCTTCAGTAACTGACACTATCTCGTGTGCTGTTATATTTCTTACACTTTGTTCCACATTTCTAAGATTTTCAACTACATCTTTTATGTCTTGTTCCTTTACTAATTCCAAAATTAAGAATTTAAAATGGTCTGGTGATACATCGCTAAATTTAAATTGATTTTTATAGTTAGTTTGTAATATCTTCAATATATTTTCATGTTTTTTTAATTTTTCTTCTTTCCATACATACTTTCCACCTTTATATCTACATAAATCCTTGTATACATCTATTTTGAGTTCTTTATTTATAATCATTATAAACATATCCTTTATTATAGGAGATATCGCCCTAATAAAATCTGCATACTGTCTTTTCTTTATCTTTATATTAAGTGAGAGTACATATTCAAAATATTTTCTTTCATCCATACTTTGTACAAGACAGTAACATTCTTTCAATACTCCTAAGTCATGTTTGATTTCATCTACCTTATCCATATCAAGTAACAGTCTATGTTTTGCTATTTCAAGATAATCAATATAGTGTTTACTTGAGTTTTTCATATCTTCATATGTTGCTATAGTGTATGCTGCGTCATAGTCGTATTCGTCAATAAGTTTTTTGATAAGTTCTTCATTTTTAAGTTGTTTAAGTGATATACATTCTATTTCTTTACATCTGTTTTCGAAGTTTTCATAATTATCTTCATTGAGTTCCCATCTTGTCCTTATATCATAGTCTTCGGATTTTTTTGAGTGATTATGGTCATTCATTGCTCCTATTGGTGTAGAAACCTGAATAGATTTACAACTATCTTCCCATAGATGATTTAATGTCAAAAGACAAGATTTCATTGCAGGTGTTCCTGATGAAATATTAAACAACAATTCATCATCTTCTTCCATTTCATCAATTAAAGCTTTAACTATATCCCTAAAATCTCCATAGAAATAATCAAAATCATGGACATTAACAAGTTCAGGTCTTTCTATTATCTTGTAGTCAATCTTCCTTTTTTGAAGTTTTGCAAGTTGTTCTATACTATATGTATATCTATTGTCCGCTTTTTCTTTTTCAACCATCTCTTTGGAAAGATAAAGTATCACTAAATCAGGTTTGTATATTCTTGATATATGAATCATAGAGCCATCTTTATAATTGCTTTCAGGCATTGGATCAGTGCCTCCTACAGGTGAAAACAGTATTTTTTTTGCCATTTTGCCCTCCTTTTTTTATTTTTTGTGCTTTAGAATTTATATAACAGTTGGTCTTATATGATATTTAATACTAAGCTTTATTTAAACTATTGAAAATAATTTTCTATTACCCTTAGTGTAAATGCAGTATAATCTTTAAATACATAAATTTTAACAAACTTTATACATTAATCTAACTAAATATTGCAATATTTTCTGTTCGGTACAAATCTTAGATATGACTTGCACCGAACTTTATTATATACTTTTACTTTCTTTGCTTTTTAACTAAAATATTTTTAAGCATAGTCTATCTTGCATATGCCCATATTATATAGTTCACCATTGTATCTTGTACATTTGCAGGTATGTGGTGACACTTCATCAAGTAAGTCTACCTCATGATTATGCTGTTCATATATTTTTCCTAAAGTTCTTTTAAATATTCTATGTGTAACTTCTACTGCTTTACTTATCTTTTCATCCCTGTACCTTTTCTCAGCCTCATCTTTACCTATATCCAAATCTTTATATAGGTCCTTTAAATATACCTGAGACTTAGCAAAAGCAGGATATATAATAGTCTTGGATAAAAATCCTGTACCACCGCCCAAATAGACTATATTTTCTCCCTTATTTTCTCTGTCAAATATTGAGTAAAAGAACTTATTACTTATCTGATTAAATAAATTTACCGCCTCAAATATATTAGCCATACTATATGGAAATGCGGTATTGTCTACCAAACTGTCTATAGAAATGTCAAAGTAAATATCTACTTCAGGTTTGATGCTTTCCCTGTATATTGGTAGTAAATTCTCATTTTTAGCTATTGTATAATCTATTTTTTTACTTAGAGTCAGGTCTGATGTCTTTAGTGGTCTGCTGTCTCCTATTATCAGTCCTCTCATTATGGATTTGTTCATGGATTTGAAAATCTCATTTTCCAAATCTACTGTTGCTTCTTTCAAGTTATGGGGTCTTGAATTATTATTACCCTTGCTTCTTTCATAAATTTGATTAAGTAGATTTGACAGTTTATCATTATTGGCAATTTCATAGCAGAGCAATGCTGTCCTTATCATTCCCTTTATACTGCTACCCGGTACATATGGCAGACCATAAGGATCTTTGATAAAAGTAGCTATTTCATTAAGGTCAAATTTTCCTTTTGCGTCTCTTGGGTCAGCATTTTTGAAATCTATGATGTACTTTGTAAAATTGGAAACCATTTTGAGATTTCCTCTTTTATTTTTAATCCATTCTCCCAGATTGATTTCATTTTTTTTAGTCGACATATAGATTTCATATTCGCCATTCATCCTATACATCTCAAAATAGTCCATCATTTTAAATAAATCTGGTATAATAATTTTTTTATTTTCTCCATCATAGATATATTCTTTTTTTATTAGTTTTTTACCGTCTCCGATAAAGATTGGCGATAGAGTCGTAAGTTTCATATTATAGTGTTGATAGCTCATCTTTCCACCCCCAAAAACAAAGGTTTGGCATATCGGTACACCTTATGTGTATTTTGTCCCTCTGATACATCGTATACATCACCATCAAAGATATTTTCAAAGCATGAACCTGATGAAAATACGTACATATCCTTTTTTCTCCTAAATTCATCGCTATAGGTAGTAGAATATATGAAACCGCTCCTTTTTTCCATTAGATAGGATGAATTTACAAGTGTGTCCTCAAGTTCATCGTCCTTAGGCAGTGAAGTGGATAAGGTCATATATTTTTTGAAAAATATATCTGAAATATGTTTTTTTGTACAGAGTTTATTTGCAAAATCACTCGGCAGGTCTCTTATCTCAAGGTCAAATTTGCCAAGTCCCGATGTCCTCTTGCCACCTATGCCTGTATGTGATAAACTTGTTAGAAGCTCTTTAATCAGTTTTATTACTTCTTCGTCTTCATAGGCTGTAATTATATAAAGTCCTGCATTTTCATCAAAATTATATACACCTACATGGTAAGGCAAGGTATCTATGGGAATGCCATTTTCGTCGTGGCTTCTTACTCTTGCCTTTGTCATTCCCTCAAAAAATCCGGTTTTTAAAGAATCATCCTCAATTTTTTCAATGTCTCCATTTAAAAAATCGTCAAGGTTTGTGATGGGAAGAAATTTTATATTTTTTACTCTTTTTTTTATGACGGAGTTGTTTTCAATTTCATCCTTGTATTGTTTTTTATCTGTTTTTACCTGTATCATAGGCTTGGGTACAAGAAAAATATCATCCTTTACATAAGGCATGGCGTCGCTTATGAAAAACCTACTGTCGTTAGTCATCTTATACAACTCGTCATTTTTGCCAATATTTAACGCCTCTAAATATAATGCTGAAAAAAGAGTATCCGCTTTTACAGTGTTGATACTGTCATTTAATAGTCCGTTTCCAAAATGTACTCCTGTTTTGAACCTTAGTTTATATATTTTATATTCCATATAAAGCCCCTTAATTTCTGCAATTTATTCTATTTATAGTCTGAACTGTCCTCTTGTTTTCCTAATTCGTCCAGTATTTCTTGGCATTTGTTGACAGTTTCTGTAAGTTCATCACTATCACCTACCACAAGACAAACAGATAAATTGGTAAATTTTACCTTGCCATATCCTCTTGTTCCACTTCCACCAAGATAATCGTATTGCAAAATTTTAAATCCTTCTTTAAGTATTTTAAAATCTTCTATCATTCTTTTCTTATAGTCTTCTTCACTAAATTCAACTAAATCGTACACTATATCAAGGTCGAACTTAGAGCCTCTTATAGCCCTTTCTATCTGTCTTGGGGTGGCTACAGCAGTTGAGCGACTTATAGTATTTTCCCATTTTACTTCTGTCTTGCTGGTAAGTCCTTCTTTTTTCATATCTTCCCAATTGGCAAGTGTCATATCCGAAAATATAAGTCTACCTGCCTTTATATGACCTTTTTTACTGCTTCCGAAAAGACTTGTAAGCTTAGGATTGTCCTCATTAGGCTCTGTTACTGCTTCATTATATTTCTTGGCAAGTAAGGTCCTTAATTTGCCTTTGAGACTGCTACCCGGTATTACAGGATTGCCGTTTCTTACATCCTTTACTATAGGTGAGTCTACCGCACCTATAGCTGAAAAAGAGTTTGACGCTCCAATATGTAAACCTGTTACAAGTTCTACCTTTCCTGTTATTTTTAACTTACCGTACATAATATGCCTCCCTTATTTATCCTCTTCGAAATAAAATTTTCTATATGCTACAAGCGCTTCCATATATCTACTGAACAGTATGAAATCAGTTTTACTTTTGCTTTTGATTACATCATCAAGATGTTTTGAAATATTTGCCCTGTCAAAAAAATTTTTTACATTTTTTTCTCTTCCAGAATCGTAGACTATTCTTACTTTCAAATAGTTAATTCTCTTTGTTATATCTCCATTTAACTTATCGCTATTACCTTCAGTACTTCCTGGTGTTACGACATCGTTATAAATATCCGATATCATTGCAAGCAGGTTTCTTATTTGTGTAGTTGTAACTATCTCAAAATTATTGTTTCTTCTATTATTGGCGTTATTTTTGGAATCTTCTTCTTCTTTTTTGAAGCTTAGAAATACTTCTTCAGCAACTTTGACATAGTTATCATCATTTAATTTTTCATAGTTGACTTTATATGTTTCCGTTTTATTTGAGTTTCCACCTGCTACTTTATTCCATTGATTTCCCTTTGGATTATTGTTATAGCTCATTATTTTTTTCCTCCGTCTTTTTCACTTTGTTTTTTTCTATTTAAATAAACATATAAGCACATGGCAGTGATGACCTGTTTCCTGTCTTCTTCACTTTCTATCCATTCGTACATTTTATCTGCAAAGCTTCTATATATAGATATTTTTTCTTCATAGTTTTTACTATTTTTTTCAGGCTCCAACCTTGAAAGTAGATATATAAACCTTGCGATATTTATCTTTTCATTGACATTCCTCAAAAGTTCCAACATATTGTATAAAAAGCTATTTCCTCTTTCATCCGTCTTTTCAAAGAAGTCTTTTATCAAATTAAATTTTTCATTTAAAACAAAGTCTTCAAAATCGTCCCAACTATAGCTATTTGACTCGTCAAATAATGTTACTGCATTTTTAGTTTTTCCGTTTTTTTCGTATTTTTTTGAATACTCTTCCAAAATTCCCGTTTCTTTTGCCATGATATTGATAGGATACTTGCTGTCATATAGTCCTATTCCTGCTGAAATACTCAGTGTTTTTTGGGAGAATTGGTCAAACGCTTTTTTTAAATCAAGACCTGACTGTATGACATCGTTCCAAGCACCTATTAGAAATATATCATCTCCGCCTGAGTATACTACAACTATATTTCTGCCTTTATTCTTAGATAGTATGTCATTTTTCCCGTTTGACAAGATGTCATTTATATAAAATTTGAAAAAAAGTGATAACTGTCTTGAAAGTGTAGCTGTCCTTGCTAAGTTGGATTTTTGCTTCATATGTCTAAATCCTGATACAAACGCTGTACCCAAGTTGTCAACATCTGCTCTAAGTACGCATATTTTCTCTATACCATCGGATTTTTTGGCAAGTTCTTCCAAGGTAGAGTTTTTCAGATATTTATTATCCGTCTTTGCTCTGTAATCGCCAATAAATACCCTTGATGTAGTTGCATCAGAGCTAAAATCATTTTTAGCGTAAAATCTTGCTTTTATACTATTGTCTTTGATTTTTTTGAATTCTTCATCATTTAGTGATAAGAGACAGCTGTCAAAAGGTAGTCTTAGGGCTTCGCCTATACTTGAATTTTCCAATCTTATCCTTTCATATTGTTCCTTATCTGAAATTATGAAGTATTTGTCGTCTAATATATTATTTGCAATATGTTTTAAGACGTAGCAGGTAGTACATAAGTGTTCATCATCGTTATCATCTTTCAGCTTATCTATCTTTCTGCACATTGAACACTCTCTTTTTCCGTCTTCTTCTTTTACATTATGCGAGTTCAGTCTCCTTATATCATCAGAAGAGTACCTGTGAGCCTTCTTTAAAGATATTTCAGACGATACGTCTTTAAATAAATCTGAATAGCTTCCCTTAGGTATATCCTGCAAGTTATTTGCACTGCATGCTCTGTATCCACCGGCAATATAAAGAGTAATGGCAAATTCTTCCATAAACCATCTGTTTACCTCTTTTTCAAGAGATTCTATCTTATCTTTTATCGACTTGATATTTGGAAGTATCATATAGCAATGTCCGCCACCTGCATAGAGTAAATTTGCTCTTGTAAGATTTAGCTCTTCCAAAAAACTGTCAACTATATGCTCCATCATTATCTCAAGGTAGAAACTCCTTGCTCTAAGAGCCTTTAACGCTCCCTTACTGCTTATGTTGTAGATGAAGTTTTGTATTCCCGATACGTCTAATGAATATAGCAAGAACATATCTTCATCTCTACTTTTTTCGTCAAATAAGAATGTCTTAAAGTCCGTGATATTTCCTTCCACTAAGTATTGATATATACAAGTTGATACGGCTCCTGTCATCCTGATATTATCGTAAAATGAAATATCTTTTAAATGTTCTTTCGATGTAGATGCAGGTATATAAGACAAATTTCTCTCCAATACTAAAAGCAAGTTATTTATATAGTTTGTGTTTAAGCTGATTTTACTTATGATATTTCTAATATTTTCTCTTATCTTCCAGAAAAAATCATCTACATTATCATCTTCATCCTTTGTAGGATTGTTAATTCCACAGTTTTCAGATAAAATTACTTTCTTATAAAATTTGGAGTCGTTATTGTCGTTTAACACATTGAAAACACTGTATAACGGTATATTTTTGTCAAAATCTTCATCTTTGAATTCTTCATTTTTTATATAAGTAATATCTGAAACTATTGCATTTGCAATATATGAAATTAACGCTATCGAATCAGGGCTCAGATCGGAGTTTTGTATTTGTTCATATGTTTGATATCTGATACAATCCAAAATATCCTGATTATTGATATTTAATTCTTCATAAATCTTTAAGTTTTCATATGATGATTTGTAGTCATCAAAAAGTATCTTACCTATATTGTGAAGTAAGGAACCTATGACCAAATCATATTTTACTTTTTCACTCAATATTTATCCCTCCTTTAATGATTTTTATTGCTCCCATTCCTAATGAAGATTTGATACCTACCCCACTATACTTGCCGTATTCAAAAAGCATATTTATAAAGTTGCTAATAGTTTGATTGGCAGTAATTTTTATCTTTATACTACCTGTAAATGCAGGTATTTTCACCCCCTCAAGTTGAAAATAGTTAGTTCGAAGCTTATAAGAAATTATCTTGCTACCTCTACAAAGTTCTTCCAAGATATCAGGGTCAAACAAGAATCCCCCATCACTGCTCGCATCATATTTATTCATAAGGCTCTGATAAATCAACCTCAAATCCGGAAAAAAGACATAGTCTCCCTTACTTTTAAAGGCTGTAGGCGTTATAAAGCCAAGCTCTACAACCTTGCTTGTTTCACCATTGTAAAAAGCTATTGTGATTGATTTTTTCGGCACTGTGTTGATTATTTTTTCATCAATATATATTATTTCATCGTCGTGTTTTATGTATATCTTGTCTAATTTTGACAGTGTTTGCTCAATAATTATCGAGTATGCCTCCTCATTCATAGTCGTCACTACCAAATACCAAATATCATTTTCCTTTTCCAAATGCATGGAATAAGGTCTAAGCTGTGACAGATGGAGTTGTTTCCCATATTCATACGGTAAGAGCTCCATGATTGCTCCATGAAATAAGGAAGATTTATTATATGAAATATCTTTTACATCTCTTAATCTCATTATTATCTTTCCCAACAATAATATCACCACCAGTTTTACATAGTTTCCTATAATTATCAATTAATTTTAATTCCTTGTATATTATATCACAACTCAAATCTTATATCTATCATATATTTATTTTTTCTTAAAAATATCTGTAAAAATAATGATTATAGTATTTCTTACTGAACTTGGTATTTTATAAAATAGAAAAGTGACAAAATATAATTAATATAATGGTGCTTTTCATAAAATATACCTCAGTTTTTATTCGACGTAATGAAAATGTAATCTTATTACATTCAAAATATATTGATTTTATCATCAATTAGTATTAAAATATTGCACCATATAATCTTAGTATATGTAGCTTGTATAAAATTTAAAAAATATATACGTATAAAGAAACTCAAAATCGTTTTTAAGTTCATAAAAATAGGCTTATTTTGAGTATAATTTGGAGGTATATTATGAAAGTTTGTGATGTGGGGAATATAAAAATTGGTGAGGGTATACCGAAAATCTGTGTTCCTATAGTGGATGAAACTTTGGAGCAAATTATTGAAACTGCATGGAAAATAAAGTTTTCTGTTGCGGATTTGGTAGAGTGGAGAGCGGATTTTTTTGAAGATGTCAATGATTTTGAGAAAATTAAAGATGTCTTGAAGCATTTAAAAGATATCCTTGAAATGCCAATATTATTTACCCTAAGAACTGCAAATGACGGCGGAAAGACAAATATTGATATAAAAGATTATGTAAAGATAAATTCTGAAGTATCATCTTTGCAAATGGCTGATATAATAGATGTAGAATTATCCAGTGGTAGTGAAAATGTAAAGAAAATTGTAGAGCTTGCTCGCAAAAACGACGTAAAGACTATTGTTTCCCATCATAGAAAAGATACTCCAACTAAGGACGAGATTGTAGAAATGCTTAAGACAATGCAGGATTTCAATCCTGATATGGTAAAAATAGCCCTTAGTCCTAAGTCTAACAAGGATGTAATTGCTTTACTCTCAGCCATGGATGAGATGACTGAAAATTTTGCAAAAATACCTATAATAGCAATTTCTATGACAAACATAGGAGTTATAACAAGAGTAAGTCAGGAGATGTTTAACTCTTCGATTACATTTGCCTCTTTGGATAAATGCTCTGCCCCCGGTCAAATAGGTGTTGATGAGATGAAAACTATACTTAGAATAATGAACAAGGCTTTTGATAAATAGTTGCAAAAAACCACCATGTCACAATGATATGGTGGTTTTTTAGTATTAATATTCATAAATTTTATTTATATTTCATTTTTTTCAAGCATTATATTGTCGAAGTTTCTGTATTGCCTTGCTCTTATCTCATTTTCCTTAACAAGGTGCAGTACTCCAAGTATTGATACTATCTTTTCATCCTTGTCATCTTGCGTTATTATGTCGCTGAAATTACATTTTTTGGCAACATTGACAAAGTCTTGGATATATCTTATCTTTTTGCTGAGAGATTTTTGTTTCTTAGCATATTTGATCTGTATTTTCTCTTCTTTGTTTCTTTTTCTTGCCATTTCAACTATATTTTCAAGAGTTAGCTTAGATAAATCAAGCTCCTGTCTGACAAATATCTCTTCAGGAATCTTTTCAAAATACATATATTCTTCAGCATATCTATCTCTTAAAAATTGAGCTATCTCTTTGTATTTTGCATATTCTTCCAGAGAAAATACCAACTCTTCAATTTCATCATCTTCAGTTTTTATATAGAGCATATACCTTGATTTTATCTCTATCAATTTTCCTGATATATATATGAAGTCACTTATCATCTCAGGATCTTCAAACTTTGCATTTGAAACTATATCTAAGAACTCATCTGCAATCTTACTTATTGATATCTCACATATGTCTAATTTATTTTTTTGAATAAGAGAAAGCAAAAGATCCAAAGGTCCTGAAAATACTTCCGTCTCTACCTTAAACATTCATTCCTGCCAGTATAAATACAAATTTTGTAATCATCTCATACAAAGGCTGGATTAAAATTGAGCTTACCCCTGTCATTATGAGAATCAAAAATATTATCATAGAATATCTTTCAAGAGGATATAGTTTTACAGCTATGTGCTGAGGTAAGAGTTGCCTAATAAAATAGTATCCTGAAAAAGGAGGAATAGGCAAAAGTTGTATGGCACTATAACCTATGTTTATGCTTACTGTCAGTTGCAATATATTATATAATTTATCAAAGCCTATATTTAGCGAATATATTATTTTTAAAATCCACAAAAATAATGCAGCTGTAATTATATTTGCAATAGAGCCTGAGATAAAATACAATGCCAAGCCATATCTCTTATTTTTAAAATTGTTAGGATTAACAACTACAGGTTTGCTCCAGCCGAAGCTTGCTATTAACAAGCAGAAAAATCCTATCGGATCTAAATGTGCATTTGGCGAAAGCGACAGTTGACCATTCATCTTTGGTGTATTGTCTCCCATGAGATGAGCGCAAAGTGCGTGTCCGTATCCACTGAAAATAAGTGCTATCATTACTCCCGGTATTGACAAAAAAATACTTTCTAAATTAAACATCTATACTCCTTTGATTTTTAGTCCAAAACTATCGGTAGTATCATAGGATTTCTACCTGTTTTTTCCAATAAAAATGCCTTCAGATTATCTCTTATAACATTTTTGATATAGTTAAACTGGCTCATATCTCTTCTCTCAAATCCTTCTATACTTTCAACCACTACTGACTTGATGTCATCAATCAGTTCTTCAGACTCTTTCACATATATAAATCCTCTTGAGATTATCTCTATTCTATCAGCAATTTTGTCGCTTTCCTTAAGTGGAATTACAACAACTATAAGACCATCTTCTGAGAGGTGTTTTCTGTCTCTTAAAACTATATTTCCTATATCTCCCACTCCAAGACCGTCTACCAAGATATTGCCTGAAGGAACTTTGCCTGTCACCTTAGCTTCATTCTTGTCTACTTCAAGTACATCACCGTTTGAAAGTAGAAATACATTTTCTTCTTTAAGACCTATTTTTATCGACATTTCCTTATGTTGGATAAGATGTCTCTTTTCACCATGTATTGGTATGAAGAACTTTGGTTGTACAAGTGACAGCATAAGTTTGAGTTCTTCCTGTCTGGCGTGACCTGATACGTGTATCTCTGATACAGAGTCATAGATAACTGTAGCTCCGATTGCAAAAAGGTCGTTAATTACCCTTGATACAAGTTTTTCATTTCCAGGTATCGGGTGAGCGGAAAATACCACCACATCTCCACGTCTTATCTCTATTTGTCTATGCTCCATCTTAGACATCCTTGTAAGAGCAGACAGCGGTTCTCCTTGAGATCCTGTTGTGATAATTACCAACTCATTGTCATCATATTTGTTGATGTCTCTTAAGTCTATATAGGTATTATCAGGTATTTTCAAATAGTTCAGTTCTGATGCTACATCCATAATATTTGCCATAGATCTGCCGGATACAGCAACTTTTTTACCTGTCTTATGTGCAGCATCAATTATCTGTTGCAATCTGTGTACGTTTGAAGCAAATGTGGCAACAAATATCCTGTTGTTGTCAACAGAGGCAAATATCTGATTGAGTGTGTTTCCAACGGATGCTTCAGATTCAGTATATCCGGGTCTTTCAACGTTGGTACTTTCTCCAAGCATCAAAGTGACGCCCTTTGAACCTATCTCTGCTATCTTGTTTAAGTCAATTCTGACATCATCTACAGGTGTATAGTCCACCTTGAAGTCTCCGGTATGAAATATTGTACCTGCATCAGTGTATAATGCTATCGAGCATGAGTCAGGGATTGAGTGGTTTACTCTTATAAACTCTGCTGTAAATGAACCAAGCACTATTTTTTGATTAGGCTGGATGACATTGAGCTCTACACCTGAAATGTTGTTTTCTTTAAGCTTTAAGGCTATAAGTCCCATAGTAAAAGGCATAGTGTATATAGGTACATTCATTTTTTTCAAGAAAAAAGGAATTGCTCCAATGTGATCCTCGTGTCCATGTGTTATTAGTAGTGCCTTAACCCTGTCTTTATTCTTTACCAAATACGATACATCAGGTATTACTATATCTATACCGAGCATCTCGTCTTCCGGAAATATAAGTCCACAGTCTATTACCACTATGTCATTTTTGTATTCAAGTACTGTCATGTTCTTTCCTATCTCGTTTAGTCCTCCGAGTAGGAATGCTTTAATTTTTGCTGATTTTCTTGGCATAATTTATCCTTAATATAGTTTATATTAAGTTCTCCTTTCATAATTAAATATTTTATAAACTGTCTTCATATATAGCTGCATGCTATCAGAATTTTCAAAAAATAAATTTGATACAGTCCTATGTAAATTTACAAATGTTTTAAATTAATGTATAATAGCTAAAATAATATTAAAGGAGGACAGATGAAATCAGTAACACATGTGGCTATAGGTGCCCTCACTTATACAAACTATCTCATGCTTTCAGGCAATAAAATAGATATCCTTGATATACCAATAGTATTGACCTTTTCAGTACTGCCTGACATAGATATAAGCAGTTCCAAGATTTCTTCCAAATTGAGAAATATACCACTAAATCTCATAATATACGGTATGCTCTCAATCTTTTCACTAATCATACTATATATGTGTTTAGTGAAGCAAAATATTTCACACTATTATATATTATCCATTCCGGCAATGGTAGTTTTTTTAAAACTTTTTTCCAAGAATAAAATCTTAAAAAAAATATCATTGAGCTTATTTTTTGTTTTTTTGTATTATTTATTTTTCAAATACAGTAAAGTAGGTTCGACTAAAAATATATTCTTATTCCTTGCAGTTCTGCCATATTTTACACATAGAGGCTTGTCTCATAGTATCTTAAGTGTTATCATCATAGCTGTGACATTATATCCGCTGTCTATGACTGATACACTCAAGAGCTATTATACTGCAGCCTTAATCTCTTATTCTTCCCATCTTTTCTTGGGAGATATATTTACAAAAAAAGGAATAAAGCTGTTTTACCCTATTTCAAAAAAAGATATCTCTTTTAATGTGTTTAAAAGTCCAAAAATCTATAATAACTTAGACACACCGTTTTTAATTATTTACGGAATATTTTCAATTTTTATATTTTTAAATTTCTTCGCTAAATAAATTTCTTAAATATTATACCAAAATTATTATTGTTCAATCATCTATATCCAAAAGTTATTTTAACATCAAAAAACTCATTTATACTTATATGAATTTCTCAATTATTTATTCTATTATTCTAATTATTAAACTTCTCTAAATTAAATACTGTAATAAAGAAGACTAATAATATATACAGTTAATTTTAATAAATTTAATTATAGCTGCTTTAATGCTCTACATCTATTTAGTCAACTACTTTTAAACATCTTGTAGTTGACTATTTTGTTTTAGCTATGGTATAAATTTATTTCTATATTTAAAATTTTTCAAATAAGCAATTATTAACTCAACTTTCCCACATGAAAAACACATTAAAGATATTGAAATTTGAGTATATTTTAAAAATACAATATCATACTTGACATAGTTTTTTCAGTGTATTCATTTTTTTAATGAATATGCAAATTCCAATAAAATTATTTAGAAAATTCTGTGTCAAGTAGTGTATTAAAAAATCAATAAACATTTAAATTTCAACTAAAATTAAGAAAATTTTAGTGGGAAAGTTGAGTTATTAATATTTCAGTGTAGAAAAAATATTTTTCTAAGCTCATATTTCACCCAACTTTGCAATAACTTCATCAAAATTAGCCATATTGTTGTATGAAAAAATTGCCGACTCTATAATCTGAGAGTATAAAACAGCTCCATAGCCTTCACCAAGACAAAGATCCACATCTAATGGAGGATTAAAGCCAAGATATTCCAAAGCGTAATTCCCTGCCTTTTCTCTGGTCCTATGACTTGCTATCATATAGTCTTTGCAAATTGGATTAATAAGATTTGCAAGCATAGCTGCTGAATAGGTAATAAGTCCGTCAAGCACTACAGGAGTATGACTTGCACAACAGCTAAGTATTACACCAAGCATTGCCCCGCTCTCATATCCGCCTATCTTTGACAGTATGTCCATATAGTCATTTTTATTGACCTTATGTCTTTCGCCTGCCCTTTGTATAGCACTTATCTTGTTTTCGAGATATTCATCGTTTATTCCTGAGCCCCTACCTGTTATTTCTCTTGGATTTTTTCCTGTTATTGCAGATATTATGGCTGTTGCAGGAGTTGTATTTGCAATACCCATCTCACCTAAAAATATCATATTATATCCATTATTTATGAGATTATCTGCGTATCTAATGCCTATTTCAATAGCTTTTTTAGCATTTTCAACTGTCATTGCCCTATCTTTTGTCATATTGTTGGAGCTCTTAGAAATTTTTTCATTTATAATACTTTTTTCTATGCCTTCTCCTGAAAAATCTCCCTTTATCCCCAAATCAATAGCATATATCTTTGTATTAGTCTGTTGACAAATAGAGCCTATTGCCGAATAACTTTGTGTAAGATTAGGAAAATGCCATTTTGTCAAAGATTGCTTATCCTTAGACACCTTTTCTTCATACACTTCATTATCTGAGCCGAATATTAAAATTGCCTTTTTAGGCATAGATAAGTTTTCACTCCTATATATACCGCTAAGTTGGACTGTCAACTTTTCCAATATACCAAGAGAATTTGGAGGCTTTAAAAGGGTGTTTTGTCTTTTTTGCGCCTTTTCCATAGAAATCTCATCTAAGGGAAGTATTTTATCAATTGTAGAGTTTATTATGCTCATATCTTTGCTTTCTGTACATTTAAACTTTTATAATAATTGCCATCTTAATAGTCATCTAATTTAATTTTTTCTAAATTTTATAAGTTGAAAAAATAATTTTTAATACTAATTAAAAACCTGTTAAAAATCCGCGCAGTTATGTTACAAAAAAGTCATCAAAAATCTCTACAATGTATAAAGTTATTTAAAATAACTACTTGGTAATACAAACGGTTATTAGTATAAAACCTAATAAGATAAAGATATTTTCAGTGAATTTATGATAAAGTAATAAATCATCAAGTATTTTTTTAAAAAATATTGATGAATTTTATCCATAGATTAAATAGATAATAGTATAAATGCTATAAATAGCTATTAAAACTTATCTTATTATCCACAAATAAATGCCCTGTATAGGGCATTATTTGCTTCAAAATCTATTATTAACTTTATTTTACAGTATCAAGCACTGCTAATACAGTCTTTTCTATTTCTTGTAATAAGTCTTTTGATTTTTGCATAGTTTCAGCCTTAGTATAGATGTATAGCTTTATCTTAGGCTCAGTTCCTGACGGTCTAAGTGTATACCAGCATCCGTCACTGTACAAGAATCTTATAGCATTTGTCTTTTCTATGTCTATTTTTTCTTTCTTGCCTGTCTTGACATCTGTTTTTTCCTGTATTTCATAGTCAGTTATCTCAACTATATCAGCAGCTCCAATTTTTGTAGGATAGATTTTTCTTATCTCATCCATCATCCTTGCTATTCTTTGTTGACCTTCAATTCCTTCAAGTGAAATTGATACTGTATTTTCACTGTAGTATCCGTATTGCTCAAATAGGTCGTTTAGCACATCAATCAAAGTCTTGCCTTGTTTCTTGTAATATCCTGCCATCTCTGCAAGCAACATTGCCGAAGATACGGCATCTTTGTCTCTTACAAATACACCTGCATTGTAACCGATACTTTCTTCATATCCGAAAATATATGTCTTTTCCTTTGTTACATCCCATTCATTAGGAAGGGCTGATATGTTTTTAAATCCTGTAAGCACACTCTTCATTTCTACACCGAACTTTTGTGCTATTGCAGTACCCATATCACCTGTAACTATTGATTTTACAATAGCAGGATTTTTAGGCATCTTATTTTTGTCGTTTAGAGCGTTGATGATGTAATTTATCAATAAAACACCAATTTGATTTCCATTAAGTGCTACTATTTTGCCGTCATGTACCACTTCCACAGCAAGTCTGTCTGAATCCGGATCTGTTGCTATCAATATCTCAGCTCCAACTTCTTTTGCGAGTTTTTCACTGTATTCAAATGCTTTTGTATCCTCAGGATTAGGATATTTTATAGTTGGGAAAGTTCCGTCAGGATTTTCCTGTTCTTTTACTACAAATACATTTTTATATCCTTTTTTATCAAGTATAGTCCTTACTGCAATATTTCCTGCTCCGTTTAGCGGTGTGTAGACTATCTTTATACTCTTGTCAACCTCGTCATCATCCCTTTGCGATAGAGACATAACTTTTTCATAGTAAACCTTGTCTACTTCATCATTTATATAGATTAACAGACCTTTGTTTATTGCTTCTTCTTCAGTGATAACTTCAGGCAGGTCAAAGACATCCATCTTGTTAATCTCATCTAATACCTTGTCAGCAATGTCGTCTTTTATCTGAGAACCCTCGCACCAATATACCTTATATCCGTTGTATTCTTTTGGATTGTGGCTTGCAGTAATATTTATACCTGAGGCGCATCCATAGTATCTAACAGCAAATGAAAGTTCAGGAGTTGGTCTTAATGAGTCGAAAAGATAAGCCTTTATACCATGTGTTGCCATAATTAGTGCAGAAAGCTTTGCAAATTCATCTGAGCATATTCTACAGTCATAGGCAATTGCTATACCTTTTTTTACATATTCTTCTCCATGAGCTTCTATTACCTTTGCAAGTGCATGAGTAGCTCTTGCTATGACATAAGAGTTCATCCTGTTTGTCCCTGCTCCTAATTTTCCTCTTAAGCCGGCAGTACCAAATGACAGGTCTTGATAAAATCTGTCTTGTATTTCTTTTTCATCGTTTTTTATGTCTTCAAGCTCTTTTTTGCTCTTTGCATCAAGTTTTGGTGAACTTATCCACTTTTCATAAATTTTGATATAATCCTGCATAATCTCCTCCAAATTTTATTTTTATATATAAATTTAATACTTCTACAATTTTAAAATCATAAACTTCTCTTATGCTTAATTAGTATAAATATAGCTATCAATTTACAAACTTTCAATTTTATAAGCTTAATTTATTTTTTACTGCTCTCCCACATATCTGTCGAAAGAATAAACATCTGCATTACCAAGAGAGTTTTGATATCCATTTTGTTCTTAGCAGATAAAATATCCCTTACTTCATCTACATTATAAAGAGCTATTTCTATATCTTCATCTTCTTCAAGATGTAATTTAGATATATCTCCCCTACAAGTGCAAAACACTATGTCTACACATTCGTCGGTAAAGCCCGGAGATACGTAAAGATTTTCAAATACTTTCGTTATTTCTACAAGCTCAAGTCCTGTCTCTTCAAGTAACTCTCTTTTTGCACTTGTTATTGCATCCTCGCCTTTATCTATAAGACCTGCAGGTATTTCGTAGATATAGTCATTAAGCGGTACTCTAAATTGCTTTAATAAGACCAGTTTTTTCTCATCAACATGATATGCTCCTATAAGTACCGCATCTGTAGCATTTTGATTATTAAAGAGTCTTTTTTCATAATCTTCCTTATCTGCCCTTGAGACAGCACTCCAAGACTTATCTTTTCCATTCTTATTCTTATAGCTTAAATCATAATATGACAAAAATTTTGTTCCTGCAATTTTCTTCACATTATAAACTTCCGATTTCATACATCACCTACTTAGTATTTTCATAGTATTTCTTAGATTTTAATACCTTATCTATATACACCCTCGTCTCTATAAAAGGAATATTCCAATCTAAATATGCTTTTTTTGAATCCAAGTAACCTTTTTGCTTCCATGCCATAATATTTTCAGGACCTGCATTATAAGCTATTATTACATATCTTTCATCCTTAAATCTATTGAAGAGATAAGACAAGTACCAAACTCCTACCTTTATATTCTCCTCTTTATTGTATATATCATCTGTTCTTATCTCTATTGCTTTTTTTGCATGTTCGAAGGTCTCATCAGATATCTGCATCAATCCCTTGCTATTTGTTCTTGATTTGGCAAAAGGATAAAATTTGGACTCCGTCTTAATAATAGCATAGACGAGGTTTTTATCGACCTTATACAAGTTGCAATACTTATCAACATATTTTTCATATCTTATCGGATGGTTAAAATTAGCAAATAGCTCTCCTCCATACAATTTAAAAAACATAAAAACTATCACTGCCAAGATAATTGGTATTATAAATTTTATCGATTTCATATCTTCCTAATTAGTCAAAATTCTCATAATTAAATCAACCTTGAAATAGAATCTTTCTATTTCGCAGTTATTATCTATAATGTAATCACTTTTTTCAATCTTAAATTCCTTTGCAATTTGGCTGTCTATAATTTTTTTTGCTGAATCATAATCTTTGTTGTCACGTTTTTGTATACGCGATATCTGCACTTCTTCGTCACAAACTACCAGTATTATCTCATCACATTTTTTGTCGAGCTTTGCCTCAAATAGCAGAGGTGCATCTAAAAATAGAATTTTTTCATCTTTGTATGAGTCTAATTGTCTGTCTATTTCTTGAAATATAAGAGGATGAAGAGTGTCATTTAATTTTTTTAAGGCATTCTTGTCATTAAATACTATATTTGAAAGTTTTGCTCTGTCTATTTCTCCATTTGATGATAAAATATCTCTGCCAAACTCCTCAACTACTTTTGTGTAACCAATTCTATCTTTTTTTGTTATATCTCTTGATATATTATCCGCATCGACAATCTTATATCCTTTAGTTTTGATATATGATGACAATGTGCTCTTTCCGGAAGCAATAAGCCCGGTAATTCCTACTATTTTCATTTTATCCTTATTTATTTTATCTATATTATCTATTTTAATTTTCTTCAAATTCATTTGCTCTAAAAATTATAAACACTAAGATTATAACATACAAATAGACTTTTTACCACTAAAAATAAGCTAAGCTTTGTAATTGGATAAATTTTGTTTAATTACTTGGAATTTAACTAATTATTTGATATATAATTTTGTTTAATTTGAAATTGCGATTTTTAATATAAAATTTTTAAATTTTTTATTTTTATTTGTATTTATACGACTCAAGATTATATTTTTTCATCTTCTTATAAAAAAGACTTCTATGGATATTTGCACTTTCTGCTGCCTTGTTCACATTCCCGTTATTCTTATTTAAAAAATACTTTATAAGATGTTCTTCGTACTGATTCATTGCACTATGATATTCCAATTCATCTTCGTCACTCGCCTCGCTTTGTGTATATTCAGCTATTCTCTTAGGCAAGTCGTGCAACATTATCAAGCCGTCGTTACATACGGCATAGGCGCTTTTTATCACATTATCCAGCTCTCTTACATTTCCAGGCCAGTCATAAGAGTAAAAGCAAAGTTGAACCTCCTGAGAAAAATATACCTTTTGTCTATACTCCTTGTTTAATCT
This sequence comes from uncultured Peptostreptococcaceae bacterium, assembly GCA_963521605.1. Lineage (GTDB taxonomy): Bacteria > Bacillota > Clostridia > Peptostreptococcales > Filifactoraceae > Peptoanaerobacter. Next base: position 83,777 of record CAUQVF010000002.1, read on the forward strand.
GTCCAAAAAAAATGAAGACAGTAGCAAAATATCATCTTTTCTTTCTCTTAGAGGTAATATTTCAATATTTACTACATTAAGCCTGTAAAATAAGTCTTCTCTAAACTCCCCGTTTAGCACCATCTCTTGCAGGTTTTTCCTTGTTGCGGATATAATTCTGATATCTATAGGTATCTGCTTGGTAGAACCTACCGGCTCAATTACCTTTTCCTCCAAAACTCTAAGAAGTTTTGCCTGCATAGGAAGCGGCATATCTCCAACTTCATCCAGAAAAATTGTAGAGTTGTTTGCCATCAAAAACTTTCCTTTTTTCCCTCCTGACTTTGCTCCTGTAAATGCCCCTCCCTCATATCCAAAAAGTTCTGACTCCAAAAGTTCGCTTGGTATGGCTGCACAGTTGATACTTACCATGGGATTTTTCGCTCTGTCACTACTGTTATGTATTGCACGTGCAAATACTTCCTTGCCTGTTCCCGTTTCTCCTGTTAGTAATACAGAAAATGATGTTTTTGCAATTTTCAATCCTCTTTGTTTTTGGAATAAAAATCTCTCATTATTTCCTATGATTTGATTAAAATCATAGCTATTATTTTGAAGAGCCTCGTACTGTTCCTTGTAATAATTAAGCATATGGTACTCTTCCATAAGTCTCTTGGTAACATCCAAACTTGTAATCTTGAATTTTACCTGAGCTACTCCGGCTATCACATTATCATCTTCATTTTTAACAAAGGATCTGCTTACTATAACTTTTTCTCCGGAATCATATGTATGTATTACACTCTCCTCGGTATAAGCATTTTTAACTATATCAAGCATCTTTGAATTAGGTATTATATTGAATATTGTTTTACCTATTGCATCTTTTCTTGTTGTATTTAAAAAATTACAATACTTTTCATTGATGTCGGTAACTATTCCATCACAATCAACAACTATAAAGCCGTCGTCACTCATTTCTAAAACCTTGTTAAAAATATAATTAAATCTGTTATCTAAGTTCTTCATTTCTTACCTCAACATAATTCATAATATACATCTCTATTGTTATCCGTTAATTTATTATTGTAAGTTGAACAAATAATGTTATTTGAAACATCTTACAAAATAGACTTAATCATTTAAAATCAGCATAAAATTTAAATAATTTTCTTCGTCAGTATTTTTATTAAGTGTTACACCTGTAAGATAAAGACAAAAATATATTTAGCTTATCTTGTAGATATATATCCTAATATTACTCTTTTTTTATCTTTTGTGTTCATATTATCTAAGCATATTTTATTAGAAATAAATAAAAAAAGCAAGTTTAAATTCTCAAATTTGATACATTAATATTCTAAATTTTTTTACATTTTTGCTATTTATAAGTATTTAATGTCTTCTTGTCTCAAAAAAGATACATAATCTCAAAAATAAGACATACTTATATAATTTAAAATAAAATTTCTTAGTAAAAATATTTCAAAAAATAAATTAATTTATTTATTTTTTACTCATATTTTAAATGTAAATTCAAGATTCATCTTATAATAAATCAATAAAAAAGCAAAAAATTTATTTGTTGGCACAATTATTGCTAATAATTTATTGTCAGATGTTATTATTTTAATTTTTGTAGGAGGTTTGATTATGCCAAACAAAATCAACTTTGATGAACTGAAAAATATCAAGGTGGAAAGAGAACAAAACATTTTAATCATCACAATGAACAGGCCTAAAGCCATGAACGCATTAAATAATGATACTCTATCTGAACTCTTGGAGATTATAAGATTGCTGGAAGATGAAAGAGATATTTTAGGAGTTATATTGACAGGTGAAGGAAAAGCCTTTGTTGCAGGTGCTGATATTTCACAGATGAAAGACTATGGAGCAGAAGAAGGTAGAACTTATGCTAACTTTGCCCAAAAAATATTTAATAAACTTGAAGATTTGGAAAAACCTGTAATAGCTGCAATAAACGGATATGCATTGGGTGGAGGCTGCGAACTTGCAATGAGTTGCGACCTTAGAATTGCATCTGATAAGGCAGTTTTTGGTCAACCTGAAGTTAACTTGGGCGTAATTCCTTGTTTTGGTGGAACACAAAGACTTTCAAGATTGATAGGAGCGGGAAGAGCAAAGGATTTGATTTACACTGGTAGATTGATACAAGCTGATGAAGCTCTTACAATGGGACTTGTAAATAAAGTTGTTGAAGCCGAAAATCTCATAGATGAGGCTAAAAAGATGATGAATCTGATACTTGAAAAAGCCCCTATTGCAGTTAGATATGCAAAAGTTGCTATAAATAGCGGACTTGACTTAGATTTGGATAATGCCTTGGAGCTTGAAAAGGACTTAGCGGCACTTTCATTTGCAAGCGAAGATAAAAAGGAAGGTATGTACGCATTTTTAGAAAAGAGAAAAGCTGAATTTAAAAATCGTTAATTAAAGGAGGAATTTATATGAATTTTGAAATTCTCTTAAGTATTTTCGGTATTATCGTGGCGATGGTTTTACTGGTAATACTTGTAATGAGAGGCATCAATATATTTTTGATAGCTTTTGCCTGCACTGCGGTAGTTGCTATAACAGGTAAGATAAATATGTATGACGCATATAAGACTAACTATATGACTGGCTTTGTAGGTTTCTTACAGGCAAATTTCTTCGTATTTTTGACCGGTACATTGATGGGAAAAGCAATGGAGATGACAAGTGGAGCCAAAGCTATTGCAAGAATGCTTATAAAAGCACTTGGAAGCGATAAGGCATTAATAGCTATACCTCTTGCCTGCGGTATATTGGGATACGGTGGCGTAAGTGCCTTTGTTATCAGTTTTGCTGTTTTCCCAATAGCACTTCAAGTTTTCCATGAGGCTGATCTTCCAAGAAGATTCATACCTGCGGCCCTTTGTTTCGGATGCTCTACCTTTGCAATGATTGCCCCGGGCGCTCCCCAAATACATAACGCTATAATAGCAAATGCTTTGGGAACTACTATAATGGCAGGAGCAGTAAACGGATTTTTAAGCTCAGGATTCATGCTTGTAGTTGGTTGTATCTGGCTTTACAAAATGGTTCAAAAAGAAAAGAAAAATGGTGCTCACTTTGTAGCTAAAGACGGAGATGTTTTCACTTCTCAAGAAAATCTTCCAAACGGATTGATAGCATTAATACCTCTAATAGTTACAGTGGTTATAATCAATATTAAAAATGCTGAAGGAAAAAATATTTTACATCTTGAAACAGGACTATTAATAGGAACTATATTAACTATGGTTTTGATGCACAACTTTATTAAGAAATCCGAGATTTCTAATGAGCTTGGCAATGCTATAAAAAGTACGGTATTTTCTATTACAAATACTTGTGCTGTCGTAGGATTCGGCTCAGTGGTAAAAGGTGCTGCTGCATTTGAAACTATAGTAAAAGCAATGACTGACATACCGGGTCCGGCAACACTTGGACTTGCAATAGGTACTACTGTAATTGCTGGTATATGCGGCTCTGCTTCAGGTGGACTTGGTATTGCTGCACCATTACTTGGACCTGTTTTCATAGCAAAAGGCGTAGATCCAGGTGCTGTAGCTCGTATAATGGCTATATCTTCTTCATCACTTGACTCTTTGCCACATAACGGCTATATAGTTACTGTTACTAATGGCGTTTGTAACGAAACACATAAGGATGCTTACGGTCCTGTTTTCAACTTAACTGTTGTAGTTCCTTTCCTAGGTACTTTGGTAGGTGTATTATTATTCACGCTATTCCCTAATTTACCGTAAGAAGTCAGATTTTTATTGTAATGAGTTTGTATCGGTAGGCATTATTATCTTTCTTTTAACAAGATATCTTGCTATCACTTCAAATTAATTCAGGAGAAATTTTCAAACTCATTTACTTTAATTTTAATAATTATACTAAAATTTACTGTTATAGAGCCTTTATTATATTTGCTGATTTCAATTAAATTTTAAAAACTTAAACTGAAATTACAAATAGATTTAGCTTAAATTTATAATAATGTATAAATTTTATAACTATAAATTATAGTAAAATACATTATTTACTTTTTAATTTTGAATAAATAGTCTTTAAGACGTCATAAGTTTAAACTGTTATTTATATAAAATTTTATTAGTAATATATATCATAGGAGGAAAAAAATGAATCAACCATTAAAAGGAGTAAAAGTAATAGATTTGACATATTTTGTGGCAGGTCCTGGAAGTGCCAGAATATTGGCTGACTGGGGCGCTGATGTAATAAAGGTGGAACCAAGCTTTGGTGATCCGGGAAGAAAGACAGGAGCTACAATGACTATGCCTGTAGATGACAATGAAATAAATCCTTTTTACAGTGTATATAACTGCAACAAAAGAGGAATTTCAATAAACCTAAAAGAAGAAAAAGGCTTGGAAATAATGGATAAGCTCTTAAAAGATGCCAATGTATTCATATCAAGCTATAGAACAGGCGCTCTTAAGAGATTGGGTCTTGACTATGAAACAATGTCAAAAAAACACCCTCATATAATCTGGGGACAAATAAACGGATTCGGAGACTATGGTCCTGCTAAGGATAATCCCGGATTTGATACAGTGGCATTTTGGGCAAGAAGTGGAGCTATGATAGACATAGCAGAGGTAGGAACTACAGTAAATCCGGCTATAGGATTTGGAGATGCGACTACTTCATGCAGTCTTGCAGGTGGAATATGTGCAGCACTTTATGAACAACAAAAAACAGGAAAAGGTCAAAAGGTAATGGTTTCACTTTTTGGTCAGGCTATATGGAACTTAAGTGCCTTAATTGGCTCAACACAGTTTGACGATAAGTATCCTAAGACAAGAAAAAATGCTATATCTCCTGTAATAAATTCATATAAGTGCAGGGATGACAAATGGATATTCCTGAGTATATTGGAGCATGAACGCTATTATCCGGCTTTACTTGAAGCTATCCAAAGGGAAGACCTGCTTGAAGATGCAAGATTCAACACTACTTTGGAAGCAAAGAAAAATGCTCCCGAATTCATTAAGATAATAGATGAAGGCTTCTTGAAATTCACAAGGGGTGAAATGGTTGAAAGATTGGAAAAATTGGACATTGCCCATGAAAAAATACAACATGTCCAAGAAGTGCTTACTGATCCTCAAGCTATTGCAAACAACTATATTTTTGAATTTGAAAACAGAAATAAGAGCAAAAATATGATGGCTATGACTCCTGTAAAATTTGGAAATATAGAAGTAAATATAGATAGGGATGCTCCTACTATAGGAGAGCATAATGACGATATACTCAAGGAAATAGGCTATAATCAAGATGAAATAAAAGAGCTTTACGATAAAAATATACTTGCTAAAAAATAAGTTATTCTAATATTTATCTATAATTGTAAATACTATTAATACTAAAAACCTGTTAAAAAGCCGTGTAGTTACGTTACAAAAAAGTTATTGAAAATCTCTACCATGGATAGAGTCATTTTAAATAAATACTTGGTAATATAAATGGTGTTTAGTATAATCATTATATTATACAATAGAAGTATTGAAGCTAAAAATTTTGTTAATTTTTATTTGGAGTAGACATATACAAGAGCTGTATATGTCTACTTGTCAGTAAGGAGGAAACTATGGAGATTAAATTCAATGCCATAGAGGAAAAGATAAGAGAAGTTGCAAGGGACTTTGCTGAAAAAGAAGTTGCACCCTTAGCTGAGGAAATAGACAGGGAATCAAGATACCCTCAGGAAACATTTGATAAAATGGTAAAATGCGGATTCACCGGTATAGGAATACCTACAAAGTACGGTGGCTCAGGAGGAGATGACATAATAAAATGTATAGTTGTTGAAGAAATCTCTAAAAAATGTGCTTCAACAGGCGGTATATTATCCATACACGGTATCTTCGGTCAATCCATCTTGAAATTTGGAACTGAGGAACAAAAACAAAAATACCTTCCACTGGTATCAAACGGAGGAAAGCACGGTGCATTTGCGCTTACAGAACCTAATGCAGGCTCAGATGCAGGGGCTGCTAAAACAAGGGCTGAAAAAGAGGGAGATGACTATATTATAAATGGAACAAAATGCTTTATAACAGGTGGAGCACATGCAGACTTTGTTCTTGTATTTGCACTTACCGATCCGTCAAAGGGACTTAAGGGATTAAGTGCAATAATAGTACCTAAGGGAACTCCAGGCTTTTCTATAGGAAAGATAGAACATAAGCTTGGAATAAGAGCATCTGAAACATCAGAATTGATTTTTGACAATTGCAGAGTACCGCAAGCAAACCTTGTAGGCAAAGAAGGTCAAGGATTTAAAATAGCTATGATAATGCTTGACGGAGCAAGAATAGGTGTAGCTGCTCAGGCACTTGGAATTGCGGAAGGTGCAATAGATGAAAGTGTAAAGTACATGCATGAAAGAGTACAGTTTTCAAAGCCTATTGCTAATCTTCAAGGTCTACAATGGTATATAGCAGAGATGAGTACAAAAACAGAATGTGCAAAGTGGATGATATACAGAGCAGCAAGTTTAAAAGCTCAAGGTATGCCACATAGTAAGGAAGCTGCCATGGCAAAACTTAACGCATCAGAAAATGCAAGATTTGTAACAAACCTTGCTCTGCAAATACATGGAGGCTATGGATATATGCAGGATTATCCACTTGAGAGAATGTACCGTGATGCAAAGATAACTGAAATATATGAAGGTACTTCTGAAATTCATAAATTAGTTATTTCAAGAGCTATATTAGTATAGAGGTGAGAAAATGAAAATTGTCGTGTGTATAAAACAGGTACCTGATACCAATGAAGTAAAAATAAATCAGGAAACAGGAACTCTAATCAGGGACGGAGTAAAAAGCATAATGAATCCCGATGATAAGAATGCCTTAGAGTCCGCACTACAACTTAAGGATAAATACGGTGCATCTGTTGCTGTCTTAAGTATGGGTCCTCCCCAAGCAAAGGAGATATTAAGAGAGGCACTCAGTATGGGAGCAGATGAAGTGTTTTTAATAAGTGACAGAAAATTCGGCGGTTCAGATACATGGGCTACTGCAACAATAATTGCCTCTGCAATAGAAAAGATAGGAGACTATGACATCATACTTTGCGGTAGACAGGCAATAGATGGTGATACAGCACAAGTAGGCCCTGAAATAGCTGAATTTTTGGACATAGCTCAAATTACCTATGTAAAAGAAATAGAACTTGACGGGGATGTTCTAAAAGTAAAAAGATTTACTGAAAACGGAGACTATACTTACGAGGTAAAAACTCCTGTCCTACTTACAGCAATCAAGGAACTCAACACTCCAAGATATCCTACTGTAAGAGGAATAATAGAAAATTATGGAGATGACAGCGAAAGTAAGATTAATGTAATCAGCTTTGAAGACTTGAAAGTGGATGAAACACAAATAGGCCTTAAAGGCTCACCAACAAATGTATACAAATCATTTGTACCTGTCAAAAGCAAGAGCTCACAGATTATTGAAGGTCAAACAGTAAAAGAAATCACTGACAAACTTATTATGAAATTGTCAGAAGTAAATTTAGTATAGGGGGTGGTTTTGTGAGAGCAAAGGTAAATCAAGATATAAACTTAAACGATTATAACGGTGTATTTGTAGTGGGTGAACAAATCGACTCCAACATACATCCTGTAACTATAGAATTAATAGGAGAAGGAAAAAAACTTGCAGACAAACTTGGAAAAAAACTAAGTGTCATAATTGCCGGTTGTGATATTGAAGAACAGGCAGATAAATTGTTACATTACGGAGTAGATAGTGTAATTTGCATAGAACATCCTCTACTTAAAGACTACAATACAGACGCCTATGCCTTAGTTATAAAAGATGTAATTACTTATAAAAAACCCGAGATAGTCTTAATAGGGGCAACTTCTATAGGTAGGGATTTGGGTCCAAGACTATCAGCAAAATTAGGCACAGGACTTACTGCTGATTGTACAAAACTTGAAATAGATGAAAATGACAACAAACTACTGCAAACAAGACCTGCATTTGGCGGAAATCTTATGGCAACAATAATTTGTCCTAAAAATAGACCTCAGATGTCTACAGTAAGACCCGGAGTTATGGAAAAGGCTAAGTTTAGCGAAACAAAATCCGGAACTATAGAAAAAATTACTCCAAATCTAAAAGAAGAGGACATCAGAGCAAAACTGATAAAAAAAGAAGACTTAGGCGGTAAAAGAGTGAATCTTGCAGAAGCCAAAATTGTAGTATCAGGTGGAAGAGGACTTAAAGGCAAGGAAGGATTTGAGCTGATAAGACAACTTGCAGACGCAATCAAAGGAGAAGTAGGTTCATCAAGAGCGGCAGTCGACTCAGGATGGATAGATCAGGCTCATCAAGTAGGTCAGACAGGTACAACTGTACATCCTGATTTGTACATTGCCTGCGGAATAAGCGGAGCAATACAACATCAAGCAGGAATGCAGGAATCAAAGTATATAGTGGCAATAAACAAGGATGCAAGTGCTCCTATATTTGACATCTGTGATTACGGTATAGTTGGAGATTTGTACGAGGTCATTCCTTCAATTATCCAATCTCTTAAAGACAAAGACTTCTTAGAGCTTTAATAAATTGAAAAAACTTTGAACTGTAAATATTATTTTAGACGTGCAATACTAAAATTTAATAGAATTACAAAAAATGAAATTTTATAATTTAAAGTATATACAAAGCAAGATATTAGTAGAAAAGCTCTTTACAAAACTGATGTATACTCATCTTTAATTTGTAAAGAGCTTTTCTTATATTTGTTTTTATATTTCAATTGTTCTATTTATACTAATCACCATTTATAATATCATATATCTGAACTTATGGAAATATATTTTATATAGTTTTAACAACACATCTTTAATATATTTTGCTTACTATTTAATTGCTTTTTAGTATTACATATTAAATCTATAGCTTTATTAATTCGATTAGTAGAAAATTTTTTCTTTGAATCACAAAAAACTTATACTACCTCACATACACTTCCTTATCTTAGTGATTCCTTTATCTCATATAACAGCTCCAATGCTTCACGGGCTGAATATTCATCAAGATTTATATCCTTGATTTTTTGGACTATCCTAAGATTATTTTCCTTAGAAAAATCTTCAAGGCTTACCTGTCCTTGAGCTGAGTTTTTCTTATAATTAGAGACTGATTTTTTCTCCTTGGTCTCAAGTCTTGATAAAATCACATTTGCCCTTTCAAGCACTTCATAAGGAATATCTGCAAGCATTGCTACATGTATACCGTAACTCTTATCAGCCTTTCCCTCTACGATTTTTTTCAGGAATTTTATCTCTGTAGCGTCATCTACCAACATACAGTAGTTTTTGATATTATCAAACCTACTTTCCAATGAAGTAAGCTCATGATAGTGCGTTGAAACCAAGGTCTTGGCTTTGATATTTGAAGCGATGTATTCCACTATCGCAAAGGCAAGACTCATACCGTCGTAGGTACTTGTACCCCTACCTATCTCATCCAATATAACCAGTGATTTTTCTGTAGCATTTTTCAATATATTGGACACTTCACTCATCTCCACCATAAAGGTAGACTGACCCATAGACAAGTCATCACTGGCACCTATCCTCGTGTAAATGCCGTCTATAATGGGAATACTTGCAAATGATGCCGGTACATAAGAGCCTATATGAGCCATAAGGACTATCAAGGCAACTTGACGCATATAAGTTGACTTACCGGCCATATTTGGTCCTGTTATTATATGTGTCATTTCATCATCTACAATAGTATCATTAGGGACAAATCCGTCATCAGTCAAGATTTTTTCAATCACCGGATGTCTGCCGTTTTTTATAATCAGTTTATTGTCTACTTCAATCATAGGCTTTACATAGTCGTTTTCTATTGCTGTCTTAGATAGTGAAGCATATACGTCAAGCTCTGCAATAACACTTGCAAGTCTCATTATCCTGTCTATATATTTTTTTATCTCAGCTTTGACTTGAGAGTAAAGGCAATTTTCGAGGAAGACCTCACTTTGTCTTGCAGATAACATCTCCTGCTCTATTTCCTTTAGGCTTTGATTGATGAATCTTTCGCTTGATACCAAGGTCTGTCTTCTCTCATAGTCGTCAGGTATCTTAGCATTTTGGAGTGCTCCTTTGGAAATTTCTATATAATATCCGAAAACTTTATTGTAATTGATTTTCAGATTTTTTATTCCTGTCTTTTCTCTTTCTTCAGCCTCCATCTTTATCAAGATATCGGATGAATTATCCATCAACTTCCTATAGTAAGCAAGTTTTTCATCATAAGAGGACTTAATCTTGTGCTTGTATTTTAGGTCTTCACCCATCTCTTGAATTGATTTTTCAATCAAGTCAATGATGACTGCGTAGTTTACAGATGATATATTCTCATATATCAAAGCAAAATTTTCATTATCCTTTTCTTTGAATATGTCTTCCAATTTTTTGATACAAATAAGCGAGGTCTTTAAATTCAACAAATCTTTTTGGGAAACACTGTCATACACTATCCTATTGGATATTCTCTCCAAATCGTATATCTCCTTAAGTATGGAAGATATATTCATAGTAAAAGAGTAGTCATCTACAAAGCAAGATAAGACTTCCAGCCTTTGTTTAATATCACTTTCATTATTTAGAGGCTTTAGAAGATTTTGTTTGAGTTTTCTGCTACCCATAGATGTATTTGTCTTGTTTAATACGTCAAATAGTGTATTGTTGCTGTTTCTCCTTATACTTTCCACTATCTCAAGATTTTTCAAAGTATAGTAGTCGAGATACATATAAGCCTGCTTTGACCTTTGATAGAAGAAGTTTTTGTCGAAGAACTGTTGAGTGTCATAAACATACTTATATATCCTGCTTAGTGACTCTGATACATCTTCAAGGGCATATTTCTCCTTAAATTCTTCAAAGTCTTCACTGTCTTGAGATATTACGTTTTGCACTATATTATTTTCATCTATAAGATTACTTATAAGCTTACTGTTTTTAAAGTCCTCAGAGCTTAGTTTTTTGTAAAAACTTTCATCTGCTATTATCTCTGACGGATTGACTGCAAAAAATATGTTTGCAATTTCATTGTAATTGCTGTTCAAATTATTTACTTCACCTGTAGTAATGTCGACATAGGATATTTCAAGATTTTTACCCATACTTATCAGCGACATTATATAGTTATTGGAAGAGCCTTGTATCATCTCATCTTCAAGCACTGTACCAGGAGTGATTATCTTAGTTATCGCCCTATCCACTATCCCCTTTACTTCTTTGGGATCTTGGATTTGTTCGCAGATAGCTACTTTTTTACCGTAGTTTATCAACCTCTGGATGTATGATTTGGCACTATGATAAGGCACACCGCACATGGGCGCCTTTTCATTGTTTCCACAAGCTCTTGCTGTAAGAGTGATATCAAGTAATTTTGAAGTTTCAATCGCATCTTCAAAAAACATCTCATAAAAATCGCCGAGCCTGAAAAACAGTATGCAGTCCTGATACTTGTCTTTTATATCAAGGTATTGTTTCATCATCGGTGTAAGATTTTTCAATATATCATCTCCTTGTTTCAGACTTTTATTACACCTGTACTCCATTGAGAGAGAAGGATTTTACATCCGTTATCTTTACCTTTACCAACTGTCCTATCTTAGTTTCATCCCCTATAAAGTTTATCAGTTTGCTCTTTGTATTTCTACCTGAAAGGACAGATTCATTCTTCTTACTGAAGCCTTCTACCAGGACTTCCTCAATATTACCAAGGTATTGTTTGTTTTTCTTGGCAGCTATCTCATTTGCAGTTTCAAGCAATCTGTTGAACCTGTCTTTTTTTATCTCTTCATCAATATGACCATCCATCTTTTCTGCTGCTGTACCCTTTCTTGTAGAATACATAAACATAAAGGCCGAGTCATACTCTACTTCTTTTACTATCTTGAGCGTCTGCTGAAAATCTTCCTCTGTCTCTCCAGGAAATCCTACGATTATATCAGTAGTAAGGGCTATGTCAGGCACTACTTTTTTTATCTTTTCTATCTTTTTCATATAGTCATAAGCTGTATATTTTCTGTTCATTCTCTTGAGTACACTGTCGCTTCCTGCCTGTACCGGAAGGTGTAGATAGTCACAAAGCTTATCCAATCTTCCAAAAGACTCTATAAGCTCGTTAGATATGTCTTTTGGGTGAGATGTCATAAATCTTATTCTCTTGATATTGTCCACCTTATTGATATCTTCAAGCAACATAGGAAAGCTGTATTTATCAGTGAAGTTATTGCCGTATGAGTTGACATTTTGTCCCAAAAGAGTGATTTCTTTGACATTATTTTGAGCTAAGAGTTTTACTTCGTCAAGTATATCCTTAGGCAGTCTGCTTCTTTCTCTACCTCTTGTAAAGGGCACTATACAGTAGGTGCAAAAGTTATTGCAACCATACATTATATTGACAAAGGCTTTGAAATCATATCTTCTAACTGACGGCAATCCCTCTACTATGTTTCCGTCTATATCCCAGACATCGACGACTGTTTCCTTGTCAATCAGCGAAATATATGTGTATAGCAACTCCGGAAATTTATATATATTATGTGTTCCGAAGATTATATTTACATGCCTATATTTGCTTGTCAGCTCTTTTACTATGTGAGGCTCCTGCATCATACATCCGCAAGTAGCTATTATCATGTTCGGCTTGTTTTTCTTAATATTTTTCAATGCTCCTATGTTACCGAAAAATCTTGTCTCTGCATTTTCTCTAATGGCACAAGTATTATAGAGCACCACGTCTGCTTCATAGATTTTATTTGTCTCTTCATAGCCCATATTTGCGAGCATTCCCTTGATATTTTCACTGTCGTGCTCGTTCATCTGACAGCCGAAAGTCACTATTATAAACTTCTTGCTCTGATTTGTCCTTACAAATTCATCATCATTTATATTTTTAACCAAATCAACATAATATTCCTGATTTGAAAAATTTTCCTTGCCTAATATTCCCTGTCTTTCCAAAATAACCTCTCTACATTACATTTATTTATAAAACTTATAGTTTGAATTTCTATATATTATCTTTTTATAGCTATTTAATACTCTTTTCTACTTAGTCTATTGATAATCTTCATCATTTTTTTAAAAAAGTATATTATTTATGACTTTATTATAAATTCATTGAATTTATATTATTTTATTTTAGTTTGATAGCTTTTAATTCTTATAAAATAATATTCAGTTAATTTTTTTTAGATACTCAATTACCTCATCTATTACAAAGTCGGGTGTAGATGCTCCTGCTGTCACTCCTAACCTTTGAACTCCTTCAAACATGACCTCTTCAAGCTCTGCAACATCTTCTATGAATATACTCTTTACTTTTTCATTTGCAAGTTCATAGAGCTTTTTAGAATTGGAGCTTGAAGTATCACCTATCACTATCATCATATCTACTTCATCAGCCAGTTGCAATGCAAAGTCCTGACGTTTTTTTGTGGCACTGCAAATCGTATTGAAAATCTCAACATTTTTTATCTTTTCTTTCAATATCTCTACTATTTTCGTGTATTTTTCAATGTTAAAAGTAGTTTGAAAAACGACAGCATAGCTTTTTTCCTCATCTATATTGAGCTTGTCAGTATCAGATATATCTTCCACAAACTGTGCTTTGTAGTTGCTCCAAGAATTTATGCCTATAACTTCAGGATGCTTCTTACTTCCTACGATTATTATTTCATATCCGTCCTTGTATTTTTCTTCCACTATCTGATGAATTTTTTTTACATATATACAAGTTGTGTCAATCACATTCAAGTTATTCTTATTGGCATAATCATAGTATTTTTTTTCTACTCCGTGCGAGCGAAAAATAATATTTTTATTTTTCTCTTCAATGTCGTCTACTACCTTTAAACCCTTATTTTTCAATTTCTCTACGGCTCTTTTATTGTGAATCAAAGAACCAAGAGAATAGATATCTTCATACTTGTCAATGCTTTCATCTGCTACTGATACAGCTTTTTTTACTCCGTAACAATAGCCTGAAAACTTGCTGAGTATTATCTCCATCTCTTACCTCTTGCCTTATTTTTCCTTTTTAATAATTTGCATTACTTCGTTTGATACCAGCATATAACTTTCACTGTTTTTATTCTCCAACAGTTCACTTGGAACATAATAAGGATCATGATATACAATCTTAACCTTTGAAAAAGGCTTGTAGTTATTTTCTGCTACTATGCTTACAGGTATTACAGGTGTATTTGTCCTTATTGCAAACATCCCTATACCTGCCTTTGCAGAGTCATCCTCATCATTCTTCACTCTTGTACCCTGCGGGAATATGCCAAGAATGTGATTTTCTTTAAGAACCTTATAGATTTTTTTGAGACCAGCAATGTCATTTCTTTCTCTATCAATTGAAATTACAAAAGTATTATTCAATATCCACCTGAGCACCGGATGGACAAAAAGTTCTTTTTTGCCTACATAATGTATCTTCCTTTTCTTCAGAGCTATTATTACCAATAGAGGATCGTAATTACTCTTATGATTTGATGCTATGATATATGGCTTACCATCTTCTAATCTCCTGTTACCCACTATCTCCAATCTGAAGAAGATGTGAAAAAAAGGTATTAAAATTGCTTTTAAAATCGTGTATAACATATTTAACCTCATTGAATTAAATTTTTGTTTTATTATTTTCCAAATTAATAATATCAATTTATATTTTTAAATTTAAATTTCTAAGTTATGCTAAAGTCTATTTAATCTATAGATAATTTTCATTAATAGTTAAAAAAATATTATATTACTGATGACTTTATTGTAAATGCATCAAAAAATTTATCCATTATTCTATTAGATTTTAGTATTAACTAAAATTTAATAGAAGATTTTTAATTATCTTGATTTTATATCCTTTTAAAACTGTATACAATCATTGATTTTTCAAAATAAATAGCTTGATATTATACTAAGTCTTCCAAAAATTATAAATTATTTAAATCTATTTTATATAGGATAATATCTTTTCCAAAACCTCTTCAATGCTCATATCACTTGTGTCTATTTCGATTGCATCATCTGCTTTTCTAAGAGGAGTTACCTCTCTGTTGGAGTCGATATAGTCTCTGTTTTCCATGGATTTTTTCACTTCATCAAAACTTAAATTGCTAATTCCTTTTTGCAATTCTTCTTCATATCTTCTTCTTGCTCTCACATCTACAGAAGCAGTAATGTAAAATTTATAGTCTGCATTTGGAAAAACTACAGTCCCAATATCTCTACCGTCAAGTACTACTGATTTTTTACCACTCATCTTCCTTTGTAAGTCTACCATCTTTTCTCTTACAATTCTTATGGCAGAGACAAAAGATACATTGTCATTTACATTTTTTTCTCTTATTTGTACTGATACATCTTTATTATTAAGATATAGCTTATCATTTATAAATTCCAGCTCTATTTTTTCCAAATTAATTTCGACCTGATTCTCATCATTAAAATCTACATTATTTTCCAAAAAATATAGAGTTACAGCTCTGTACATGGCTCCTGTATCAAGGTAAGTTATACCCAATTTTTCTGATATTATTTTTGCTATTGTACTCTTGCCTGAGCCGGCAGGTCCGTCAAATGCTATTATCATTTTTTATACTCCAAAATAAAATTTTTATATTAGATTTTAATTTATAATATTATCTATTCGATATATAGATAATATTCATCAATAGTTTCAAAAAAAGTATATGATTTATAACCCCATTATTAATAAACTGAGAATATTTTATCTATAATTTTATTAGATTTTAATATTAAAATCTAATAAAATTATAGATATATTTCACAAAAGAATGATACACTAAATATTTATTAACTAAGGATATGCCATAGAGTATCACAAGTATAGAATTAATAAAATTCATAGTTTAAATAGAGTTTAGTATAAGTATTGATATTGCCATCAAATTTAAAAAGTGGATAAAAATCCACTTTATAATAGTCCACCATGTCCAAATGATGCTATAGTTCTTTTATCTGTCTCTACATTAGCAAGAGCTCTTGGTAATATCAAGTCAAATACCGTCTTTTCGCAGTACATAACTGAGCCCGGCAATCCCATAATAGGCGTTCCGTCTTCAAAATACGAAAGAGCAAACATTGCACCTGGTAATACTGGAGTTCCGTAAGTCACATACTTTTGAGCTGTAATTGATATAGCCTTAGGAGTAAGATCGTCAGGATCCACACTCATTCCACCTGTACAAAGGATTAACTCGCATCCCATATCTTTCAGCTTTCTAATAGCGTTTGCTATCATTTCTGTATCGTCATAGACTGTCTCATGACCTATTACTTCTACACCATATTTTGCCAGTTTCTCCTTTACAACGGGAGTAAATTCATCTTTTATCCTTTTGTGATATACCTCATTTCCTGTTGTAACTATTCCTGCTGTCTTTCTGACAAAAGGTTTAATCTCAAAGAGTTTTTTATCTCCTATCAAATCTCTGAGCTCTTCCATCTGACTTTTCTTCACAAATATAGGTATTATTCTCATTCCTGCAATCTTTGTGCCTTTTTTTACCACAGAGTTCCCCTGTATTGAAGCAAGCATAAGGTCGTCAAGCATATTAATCTTGTGAAGTAGGTGTGCATCCACCGTAAGATAGCCGTCAATCTCTGATACAAGCTCCATCTTACCCTCTTTAACAGGAGTAAAGCTCATATTTTCACCTATTGTAAGGTCTATCATATACTGAGCACAGTCATCTTCATGCATCAAATCTTTGTCAGACTCTTCTAATACATATATATGGTCTTTTCCAACTGAAAGCAAAATAGGAAGATCCTCTTCAGTCACTACATGACCTCTTCTAAATACAGCATCCTTAACTTTTCCCTTGACTATTTGCGTTATATCATGACAAAGTGCATAACCTACTGCATCCTTAGTATCTATTAATTTCATTTCTTTCTCCAAAATACATCTTATTTCTAATTTCTAATAATATTTTCTACCTTGATTATATATGTCAAATACTCCTTTTTAGAGTAAATATAGTGATGTCGTCACCATTGCCCTTGTTGTCTGTAAATCCTGCAAGCTCATCTTTTATGGCATCACAAGGATTTTCAATATTGTTGTTGAGTTGATTTATAAAATAATTTGCAAGTCTGTTTACTCCAAACTCTTCACCTTTTTTATTTTTAGCCTCTATGACACCGTCTGTATATATTGCAAAAAACTCAATACCGTTTACATTTGTCACATCCTCATCGTATACAGTATCTTCAAATATTCCAAGTGCTATTGCAGTGTTGCTGTTGAGCATTTTATACTTTCTCTTGCCGTTTTTGTCCTTATATATAGCTATTGGCACTGTATGACCTGCATTTGCAGAATAGACTTTGTTATTTTGAAAGTCAAAGAAAATCATCTTTGCAGTTATAAATATATCCAATTTATCAAGTTCCTTGAACAAGATTGAATTAAGTTGTGAAAGTATAGTTGAAGGTGATGATGTGATAGTTAGAAGCATATTTATGGCACCCTTCATCATTGCCACGAAATAGTTGGACATAAGACCATGACCCATAACGTCAGCTATGAAGAATATATACTTATTATCATCTATTTTTTTAAACTTACAAAAGTCTCCACCCACATACTTATATGGAATATTGAGATAGTCTATGCTTACATTGTCATCACCGGACATTATCTCATCTTCCATTATCAATTTCTGTTGTTGATTTACCAATTCCAAATCCCTATGGATAAAGGAGTTTTCCAAGAGTTTTACATTGTTGAGATAAATATACAGAGATAAGATAATTTGTGTAGCAAAAATACCAAGTATTCTTATGTCATCGGAATAGTACTTCTCTGAATTAATCAATATTATCTTTCCTATTTTCTCATCATTTCTGACCAGATTTTCATAGGCTATAGAATGTATACCTTGTTCAATAAGTGAGTCTTCGATACTATCTCCTTGGTATATCTTCTTGTCGGAATTTTTAGAATTTGATATTATAAAGTCATTTACCTTCTTTATATTCTTATTACTTCCGTAACTTTCAGCTACAGTAAGACCGGAGGCATCATCATCTACAAAGATAAAGGCTGATTTTGAAGAAGTAATCTTACATATATCTTCGGCAATAAGCTTGAAATATGCTTCCGGGCTTCTATTTTCATACAATACTGTTGCCCTGCTTTCTATGGAAACAATGGCATTTCTGAATTTTTTTACCATCTCATCTATTTCTTTGTTTTGATTGGTAATATCTATAGAAAGCGCAAGAAGTGAGGCTACTGAATTGATAAAATCTATATCTCCTTCACTTAACTCCTCATCTTCCTCTACAAAGCAGGTGATGAATCCCTTTACATTATTACTTGATACCAAAGGCACTACCAATCTGCCCTTGTATCCTACTTTTTCCGCCAAAGCTCTTTCAGCCTCAGCCATATCATCTACAAAAATGTCTCTTACATAATAATAACACTTATTTTTAATAGCATAGCTAAAATACTCGGCAAACTGATCCATATGTATCTTCACACCTATATCACTTTGTTGCCCTTCAACAAATTTAGGTATGTCTCCCAAAGTTTCTTTGCATACCAAATATGTGTATTCGTAAGAATTATTTTTAAATATATTGACACACGCTCTCTTAGGTGGTACAACTTCAAGCATCTTATCTATGACAGAATCTTTAATAGCAAAAAAGTCTTTTGACGAAGTTACTATCTTGGATATTTCCACTATTGTACTTAGTGTATTTATTACATCACTCAAGACACACCTACCTTACATAAAGTCAATAAAAACAAATAATTCTCTATTTGAATTTTCTCATAAAAATTATAACCAATAAAATTCTATATAGCAAATCTACTCCTGTATATAAGCAATATACGGTAGATTTCTGTATTTTTCCTTACAGTCTATACCATAGCCTACAATGAATAAATCCTCTATTTCAAAGCCTACATAATCAACATCAACATCGCATTTTCTCCTTGAAGGCTTGTCTAACAGAGTGCAAATGCGTACACTCTTAGCATTTTTCCCAGAAAGATAGTCTTTAATGTACTTTAATGTCAATCCTGTATCTATAATATCTTCAACTATAATGACATTTTTTCCGCTTAAATCCATCTCTATATCTTTGTTAATCTTTACTACACCGCTACTTTCAGTCGACATGCCGTAGCTGGATACTGCTATAAAGTCCAATGAAAGATCAAGATTAATATTTCTAACCAAATCTGAAACAAAGACAAAGGCTCCCTTTAAAACGCCAACTATCAATACTTCCTGCTTTTCATAGTCTTTTTCTATTTTTTTCGCAAGCTCAATAACCTTATTTTCTATTTCCTCTTGAGATATCAGTGTATTTGAAATATTCATATATTACACCTTTCCTAATTTACATCATAATTTATATAATATAAAAATATGTTGATATACTATATTTTCTTTTCAAAAATTTATATAAATATCAGTAGTAGCTCTGAATTTTAATAGCACATGCAATTTCTTAATAAAAAGCATATTTTTTTACTCTGCGTCATTATATCATTTTTTTTACAATATTTCTATAAAAATAAGCAATATTTATAATTATTCTATGTAATTTTTTTTAAAAAAAGCAGAGTCTATAATAACTCTGCAAAATAACAAAACTAATCTCTATTTCTACTTTCATTGTATAATACTACAAATCTAAGTATAGTTAAGACTGTAGCCAGTGCTGCCGCCACATAAGTAAGTGCTGCAGCATTTAATACTTTCTTAGATGATGCTACCTCTTCTCTGGACAATATTCTTTGGTCTTCCAACAAGTCAAAAGCTCTATTTGATGCATCAAACTCCACAGGAAGTGTCACCAACTGAAACAATAATGTAGAAGAAAATAGTATTATACCTATGGGAACAAGTGGTCTCAATGTAGATATGAAAAAGCCTACCATAATAATTGGAATTGAAATTCTATTTGCAAAATTTACTCCGGGGACTATCGCAGATCTCATCAAATAAGGTTGATAGGCTACCAAGTCCTGAATGGCATGTCCACATTCATGTGCAGCTACAGAAACTGCTGAAATTGAATTTGAATTCATTACAGGCTCTGAAAGTGAAATACTCTTTTCTCTAGGATCATAGTGATCTGTAAGCGAACCAGCTATAGGTTTTATTCTAATATGCGAAAGCCCGTTAGCATCAAGAATCTTCCTTGCAGTTTCAGCTCCTGTAAGTTTTGACGAAGATACTATACGTGAATATCTTTTAAAAGTGGTATTTACTCTTGAACTTGCTATTGATGAAATAATTATTCCAATTATGACAAAAATATAAGTCCAATCAAAGTAAAATCCATAGCCTCCATATCCAAACATAATTAAATCCTCCATTTTAGCTCATAACACTAATAACTTATTTCATAGCAAAAGCCATGAAACTATTAGTAATATATTCACATTTTAAAATATTTTAAACCATATTCTATCATATTTTTAACATTAATTTCAAATCGTATTTTTTATAAGTTAAAATAAATTGTTAATTAAAAAATTCGTCTTCCAAGCATCTCTTCTACAAATTTTCTCTTACTCCTATGAAGTTTGTATCTCTCATTACATCTTTTAAGTCTTAGTGCAAATTTTTCATTAATTAAGGAAAATCCCATTATTATAAATACAAATCCAGGCAACACTGGTAAGATACAGCCTAAGATACCGATAAATATTAATACAGCCCCTATTATTTTTTTTACTAAGCCGCTTTTTCTTGTCATAAAAACACCTTCTTATTAAATCTTTCCAAAATCATTCATACTTCCACTTATATTTATGTCTTTTTTGCCGTAAGTCACAGCGTTTGAAATATTAAGGTTATTCTTTTTTTCAAATACATTGCCTGACGCTGAGGTCCAAGCATCTCTAAGTTTGATAAAAACCTTTATCACATCATCCAACTTTTCGGTCTTTTTATCTATATAACACTCTCCTACCGTTTCATTGATGTAAAGATAAAGTTCTATACTTTTTTCCTTAAACTCAGTATTTTCCTCACCCAAAGTTGCAATCAAATGTGCAAGTATATCTCTTACCCTGTCCGTTATTGCATCCATGTCCTTCTTATTTTCATCTCTTATGGCAATTTTGAGTTCTTCTACTTCATCTATGAGTGCCTGATATAACAATGCTACAAGTTCAAAAGAATTTGCAGTTGCAATTTTTTCAATCAAATTATCCTTATATGACATTATTCTATCTCCTAAAATTTAAATTTACTTAAATTATATACAGTGTAAAAATTATTTATTAATTGATAACAAATCCACAAAAAATAATACTTTAATATTTAATATTACTCTTTTTCATTGCATTAACTAAGTCCTGTTTATCAGAGTGCGTATAAATCTGAGTAGTAGATATGGAGCTGTGTCCAAGTATCTCCTGCACTATTCTCAAATTCGCACCATTTTTTAAAAAATGGGTAGCAAAGGTGTGTCGCAACTTATGAGGTGTTATTGTCTTATCAATATTTGAGTAGGCTATTATCTTTTTCAGCTCCATTTGTATATACCTCTGAGTCAGCCTTCCTCCTTTTTTTGATATAAAAAGTGCATCTGTATTTGATTTGACAGATTTTCTATCATCTAAATAGACCTTTATAAGATTGTCTTCGTCTCCAAGTTCCTTGCTTAGCTCATCAACATTAATCGGAATTATTCTCTCTTTGTTTCCCTTACCTACGACAGTCAAATAATCAGTCTTTTTTGTTTTTTCCATATCTTTGATGTCAAGAGATACCAATTCAGATATTCTCAATCCGGTATGCAAGAAAAGATTGATTATGAAAAAATTTCTCGATCTTATAAATTCATCTTTATACAAATCTCTAATTGACTGATTAATTTTTTGTATCTCTTCTATCTCAAGATAGGTCGGTATTTTAGAATTGTTTTTTATCTTGGATTTTATGACACTTTCTTTAGGAATAGGAGTTTTTTCCAAAATTTCCATCTCAAAAAGGTATTCCAAGAAGAGTTTGAGCACATATTTTTTTCTTTTTATTGATACGGCGGAATTTTGCTTATCTGCAACCAAATAAGAATAATACATAGTAATATTTATCGGTTTTAATTTCTCGAGATTGTATTTTTTTAATAGCGGATTTGATTTTTTAAAATCAAAAAAGACTTTCAAATCTCTAAAATATGAGAACACCGTATTTTTGCTCTTACCTGATGATACCAATGCCTCTAAAAAACTTTTTATATATGCTACTTCTTCCTCATCATAGTCATTTTCAATTTTTTCAATCAAACTTTTGATTTCCATTAATAGTGCCTCGCAATTTTATGTTATTTCATGATTATACCACAGACTTTATTTTACTTCAAATTAAATGTGTCTTTCATAAATCATAAGAATTTATTAAATTTTTTAGAATTTAAAATAAGTTCAAACTAATTAAAAGTTCTAATCAATATATTACGCTACTGTATCATTATTTACTTTTTAAGTTATTTAATATATAATTTAGTATCGTTGTTATTTTGCTCATACCCTAATCTTTCTTAGTATTTATTGAAATATCTATAAATACTTTAAATTCTATTTTATTTTTCTATAAGTATTATAAAACAAAGTTTTCGTACTTAGTACGGGAAGCTATATAACTTGTATTGAGTATTTAATGTATGTAACTAAGAGGTGATTGTCATGAGTTACGATTTGTTTGTTTTTGAAAAAATTAAGACTTTCAGGACTTCCATAGATGTAAAACACTATTTGGAGGTTTTCATTGAGGATGATGGAGAAGTAGATTATAATTCTTTGGATGGCTGCTCTCCTAAAGTGGTGGAATTTGCAAAGGAGATGTTTGAAAAGTTTCCACCTTTAAACGGTCCTTATGCACCTCCAGATGAAATAGCCTTTGCTTCTGAAGAATCTGAAAGCCATCTTACTGACTACTCTCTTTATGAATATGGAGTATACTGTTCTTTTGCCTGGTCTGTAGCAGAGGAAGCACTGGATTATGTCTTATCCCTTACAGAAAAGTACGATATGGGTATAGTTGATTTTCAGGGCGAGAGACAGGTCTTTGCTGAAGGAATTGAGATATTAAAATACTCAACAGAGTCAATGACAGATAAATATGGGGACTTTGAAGATATCCAAGAATTAATCATGACTATTGATTCATCTAAAAGAGGAAAAGATAAAACAGACTATGCCTTTGTAACTGTATGGTTTGAATTAGATGGAGATGAGAAGAAAAAAGAAGATTTTATTCAGTGTACTCCTAATTATACAGCTAAGGGTTTTTTACAAAAAATCTTTTCTCCTGATAAAACTTCGCAAGTTGACGGATATAGCTTTGAAGTAATGAAAAATGGAAATTTATATCAAAAGAATGTGGCTAATAAAGAAAAATTACTGGAGTATTTCAAGCAATGGTGTGTAGAAAAAAAGGACATTGATACCAGAGGATTTAAAAAACAAGAATTTTAATAATATTTTCAAAATAATTATTACATCTTTAGCACTGTTATCAAAATTCATTAAGATAGCATATACTTCAATAATTCAACTGGACTTTTAAAATTTTTAGTATAAGTTGAAAAACTTATACTAAAAGCTGATAAAATAATAGATAGGATATTTTCAGCAAATTTATAATAAAGTTAAAAAGCTACATTGTATTTAAAAAAGATATTGATGAAGATTATCAATAACTTAAATAGACAATAGTATTAAATACTTTTACTATGCTTAATATTATTTTGGGCAAAATAAAACAAGGACTCCAAATCTTATTATTGAGAATCCTTGTTTTTTTATGCTAATTTTTTTTTTAGACTATTTAGTCTTATTTATTGATTCAGCTATTGCATCAGCAAGTTCGTCCAAATCACTTTCCTTGTCATTTTTAATAGCAGAGTTTATAGTAACAGCAGGATCTATAATGTTCATCATCTTCATTTCTTCATCCAAGAAGTCTGCTATTAATTGTCCTGATGTAGGAGCCCATGAGCCGTTTTCTATAATTGCTACCTTTCTGTTTTGTACGTTAAGAGCCTTCATATCATGCAAGAAGTTAAGCATCTTAGGATAGATTCCCAAGTTGTAAGTTACTGATGCAAGTACCATGTGGCTTAATTTGAAAGCATCCGATATAAGATAAGACACATCTGTATTTGAAACGTCATATAGATGAACGTTAGTTACGCCTCTATCGCATAGTTTTGAAGCCAAGGCTTGAGCAGTGTACTCAGTATTGCCGTACATTGAAGCATAGGCAATTAATACACCCTTTTCTTCAGGTACATATGTTGACCATTTTTGGTACTTGTCTAAGATATAGTCAAAGTTATTTCTCCAAACAAGACCGTGAAGAGGACAGATATACTTAACCTTTGGCAACAAAGGTGCAACTTTCTTAAATAGAGCTTGAACAAATTGTCCATATTTTCCAACTATATTTGTATAATATCTTCTTGCTTCATCCAGCCAATCTCTGTCGAAGTTTACTTCGTCATTGAAAAGTTTTCCATCCAAGGCTATGAATGAACCGAAGGCATCTGCTGAGAACAATACTCCGTCAGTCAAGTCAAAAGTAACCATTGCTTCCGGCCAGTGAACCATAGGAGCTTCTATAAATTGTACTTCGTGTTTACCAAATT
Source organism: uncultured Peptostreptococcaceae bacterium (assembly GCA_963521605.1). GTDB lineage: Bacteria > Bacillota > Clostridia > Peptostreptococcales > Filifactoraceae > Peptoanaerobacter. The sequence continues at coordinate 108,531 of CAUQVF010000002.1, forward strand.
TGAATTTATCTCCTTCTTTTACTTCTATTTCTCTACCTTCAACATTGTAATTGAATTGACGCATAAACATGAAAGATTTTTCTGTAGATATTATCTTACAGTTAGGATATATTCTTAGCAAATCTTCTATAGCACTGCAATGGTCAGGCTCCATATGGTTGATTACCATATAGTCAAGCTCTCTACCATTTAGTACGCTTTGTATATTTTGAATAAATTCTCTTGCTACTGCCCAATCCACAGTATCGAAAAGCACTGTCTTTTCATCAAGTAACAAGAATGAGTTATATGATACCCCTTTTGTAAGAGGGTGAATATTTTCAAAAAGTGCCAATCTGTGATCATTGCCACCTACCCAATATAAGTCGGGTGTTACATTTCTTACGCAAAACATTGTATTCCTCCTGGTTTTTATCAAATATATATTTTATCTTACAGCGATATATCAAATCTTCAATACTAATTTGCATACGGGAATTCTAGTTCTATGAAACCTTCTTTTTCTTCACCGCATTGTGGGCAAGTCCATTCGTCAGGTATATTCTTAAAGTCTGTTCCCGGCATTATTTCACCTTCACTGTCTCCAATAGTAGGGTTGTACTCGTATCCACAACCGTTGCACACGTATAATTTATAGCTTGGTGCAAGTTTTTCAGGTTTTGAGCGTTTCATCTTCTTCATAGGAGGAGCTTCTTTTTTCTTTCCTGTATCCAATGCTTCAGTCAATAGCGGCAATATTTCAGCAAGATCTCCCACTATACCGTAGTCACAGTTTTTAAATATAGGTGCATTTGCATTTTTATTTATGGCAACTATAGTTGTAGCATTTTTTATTCCTTTAAGGTGTTGGCTTGCTCCTGATATACCGCAGGCTATATATAGATTACCCTTAAATGTTTGTCCTGACATACCTACATATCTGTTAAGAGGAACATATTTCAATGTTTCAGCAACAGGTCTTGACGAACCTACTGAAGCTCCTACATTTTTAGCAAGATTTTCAATAAGCTTCATATTCTTCTTATCGCCTATACCCTTACCTGCAGATACTACTCTTTCAGATAATTGGATAGGAGTATCTATTGGAATACCTACTGTAAAGTCATATCCGTCTTTTTTAAGCGCTGCAACAAGAGCATCTACTTGTTCCTTTGCAGTGCCTTCTTTAAATATTACATGTTTTCTGTCACCAGTAACTGATTTTTTTGCACCTTCCACAACAGCTGCTGCAGATTTTTTATTTGATTTTGGAGGTCTACCTACTATATGAGAAGCTATTACGACTCTCATTATTTCGTTTGTTCCCTCGTATATTGTAGTTATCTTAGCGTCACGGTAGAATCTTTCTACATCCATACCCTTCATATATCCGCTACCGCCGTATATTTGAAGCGCATCATTACATACCTCAAGAGCTATGTCAGAAGCATATTTTTTAGCCATTGCAGCTTCCATAGAGTAATCTTCATGAGCTTCTTTCAAATCTGCTGCTGAATAAATCAACAATCTTGCAGCTCTAAGTTTAGTAGCCATATCAGCAAATTTGAATTCTATTGCTTGTTGGAATGCTATAGGCTTGCCAAATTGTACTCTTTGTTTTGCATAGTTAAGCGCTGATTCATAAGCACCTTGTGCTATACCAAGCGCTTGTGATGCTATACCTATTCTACCTCCGTCAAGAGTTTGCATCGCTATTCTAAATCCTTGACCTTCTTTTCCAAGCAGGTTTTCCTTAGGAACTTTAACATTGTCAAATATCAACTCACATGTTTGAGATGAACGGATTCCAAGTTTGTCATAGTGATCGCTGAAACTAAAACCGTCCCATCCTTTTTCCACTATAAAGGCACTTATACCCTTTGTACCAATTCCAGGAGTAGTTACAGCGAAAACTACATATATATCGGCTTTTCCGGCGTTTGTAATGAAGATTTTTCCACCGTTTAATATATAATAGTCTCCGTCCAATTCTGCAGTAGTCTGTGTACCACCTGCATCTGATCCTGCTTCCGGCTCAGTAAGTCCGAATGCTCCTATTTTTTCACCCTTTGCAAGAGGAACAAGGTATTTTTTCTTTTGCTCTTCAGTACCAAAGGCAGATATAGGATAAGCTCCAAGAGAAGTATGTGCTGACAATATAACTCCTACACCACCGTCAACTCTTGACAATTCTTCTACCGCTATGGCATAAGAAATAACGTCAAGTCCTGCTCCGCCGTACTCCTTACCATAAGGAATACCCATTATTCCAAGATGTTCGTCTCCCATTCTCTTTACTATCTCATCAGGAAATTGATTATTTTGATCCAATTCAAAAGTAATAGGTTTTACCTCTTTTTCAGCGAATTCTCTAACTTTTTTACGAAAAGCCTCGTGTTGCTCTGTTGTCTTATACAACATTTTTTACCCTCCTTGATTTTATACAAAATCAGTATAATTTAATAATAAAAAAACATTTTATATACAGCCTTTTTAATACCTGCAAGCAAAGTCGTCATAATAAATACTAACTTTAAAAATCAACTTCACTTTTATAAAGGTATCGGCAGTTTTTGAAAAAAATATAGTAAAAAATTTTTGTCAGTTCAGGAAAACGAACGACTTTAATATCTACTATAATAGTACAGTTTTAGAAAAAAGTCAATATTATTTTAGAAAATTATAAAAAAAATATGTATTGTTAGTACCAACTTAGTAAATATCATTGTTAAAGCTTTATAATTACAAGTTTTGTCTTTAAATTACATATTTTCACCAAGCTATAGAATTTATATTACAAAAAATAACTTATCGCAGTATTTCAAATGAAAAAACACTTTTTGTAAGATTCTGGTATTATTATAAATTTAACCATATTTAGCTTTTAAACGCATTGGAGAACGATATTATTTTTTTAATCGGATTCTATGTAGTTATTTATAATTTATCAGTAAATATTATAAATAAAAATTTACAAAAAAAGACATATTTATAAGATTAAAACTTACAAATATGCCTTAAATTTTTTAAGCACCTAAAATAATAGACTTATAGTGAAATCTAACAGAATGTGTAACATTTTATAAAAAATGATGTACTAAAAGTTTGTTAACAAAAGATGTAATAAGGAGTATCACTAAGATAGAAGATCCTTTTTTAATAAAGTTTAGTATTACAGTATTAAATTCACTTTTTTAGAGATAATCTAATGTATAAATAAAATTTATGAAATAATATTAGCATGTATTTCTTGTCTTAAAATCTCTTATTTTGATTTATTTTTCATATATTGCTAATCTATGTCCGTTATTCTTAGAGTTGAATACATTAATATATGATATTGTATCACCTTTGCCAAAGTTTATCTCTATTCTAAGACGTTCCAGAATTGAACAATATACTGTAATTCCTTTTTTATCCATATTTTCTTTAGCTTCATTCCAATACTCTATGCTGTAAGAGCTGTCATTTCCACCTGATATATATATAGGTTTTTCGTAAGCATGTATCATAAAATCTGATATCTTTTTATCTTTGCTACGTTCTTCCTTAAGAGAAAATATCTGTATATCTCCTTGCATCTTATAGTCTTTAAGATTGACTCTGCATAGGTTGAACTCATCACTCTTCTTAACAGGATCTGCATAAGATGTGAAATATAGGTAATCTCCCACTATAGTAGGGCAAAAACCTGCACTTTCAGTCAACCTTACATCTATTCCATTTGCTATATTACGGGCATGTATCCTCTCTTTATCTTTGTCATCCTGATATATCATCCATCCGTCAACTATATAGCAATAATATGCATCGGCATCTTCTATAACAGTTTTTGGATTTTTAAAATCTGCATCTACAGATACTATATGATTGTTTTCATCCTTATAGTAGAAACGATTATTGTATTTTTGTAAATACTCTGTATTACCTGCCTTTTTCACCAAAACCTCAGCAGGGGACAAAGCGTCTATCTTTACTCTTTTTATTGATCTGTCATTACCTTTTTGGGCTACATAGTAGATGTAATCTTCATCTTTTATCAAACGTGTAGCCTTAACATCATCCAAAAGTGTGACCTTATCGGCATTTTTATAATCACTGTCAGGGTAGTCATATCTCAATAATACAAATTCCCCGACTTTGTTAAGTCCTCCACCTATTATTAGCTTGGGCTCAGGCACAAGAAACATAGCTAAGTTCATCGCATTAGACATATCTTGAGTCTCTTCAAGACTTACATCCGGTGTAAACTCTTCCTTTTGCCCATCAAGTTCACTTATCATTTCATCAAATTGATCATAAAGTTTAGGTTTTTCTTTAGTAGCAGTATACTCAAGCCTTATTTTTTCTTCTTTATTATCAAGCACAAGTTTATTGCCCTCTTTTACAAATTTTAAAAAATCTTGACCTGCTGTCACTTTCACTCCCTTATCTGTTGCTTCCCACTTACCTTTTATCGGACCGGTAATGACACCTTTAAATTCAGAATTGTCTTCAAAGCTTAAAAAGTAAATATTTCCATCAGGGAAAGCCTGTTTTAAGTAATCATCATCTACTTTTTGCCCTTCTATCTCTCCACCGGATAGCAACCAATATTTTTCCATTTTGCTATCTTGACAAGCTGTGAGTGTAAGACAAATTAAAAACATTGCTATAAATAAAAATTTAATTTTTTTCATTTAAAAACACCATCCTTTTAAAATTTATATTTTTTATGCTGTGTTGGCTTAGTCTTAGAGTCAAATCTACTAATAGTCTTATTATATCATAATTGTTTACAAAAATTCAATATCTATCTTTACGTTTTCCTAATAATATATGCGTAAAATTATGCGTTAAATCTTTTAATCAAGTTATTTTTGACTAAAAGCAGTCAATCAAATAATAAAGCATACTTCAAAAAAAGCCCATAAAACAGAATTTCTGTCTTATAGGCTTTTTGTTCTAAATTATATTAAATTTAAAAATGTCCAAATTTACCAAGTTATCTTCTTAACAGCATCATCATACGCTTTTGGTTTTTCACTTGTCTTAGTAAATTCATACTTAGTATTGGATTCAGGAAAATCCATTACCATCTTTTGTCCGTCAATTACAACTTCTTGTGTAGAACCGTCTTTATCAGTTATTTTCACTCCCTTATCTGATGCTTCCCATTTACCATTTGACATCATATCATCACTGAAGTAAAAAATATACTTTGATTCGGCTTCAATACTGATAAAAGGCTCTTTTCCTTCTTTAATAAACTCTTTGTTTTCAACCTTTTTCCCATCAGCCTCTGCAGCTGTTAACATCCAGTAACCTTCTGGTGATGGCTTTTCAGTTGATGGCTTATTACCCTGACAAGCTGTCAACGTAATGCAAAGCAAAAACAATGCTACAAATAACAATCTTAGTTTTTTCATAAAAATACCATCCTTTCATAATATAATTAATTATGACTGCATATAATTATTTTACAGTCAAACATCCTAATGCTTATATTCTACCATATTTTGCAATAAAAATCAATATTTAGGTTTACATTTTCCTAAAAAAATATATCATTAGCAATATGTACTTAAATAGTTTAATTAAATAATTTTAAAATAAAAGCAGTCAATCAAAAAATAAAGCTTATTTCTAAAAAAAGCCTATAAAACAGAAATTCTGTATTATAGGCTCTAATTCATAACTTATATTTAATTCTCAACATATCTACTTTTTTACAACTTCATCGTATTGTTTAGGCTTTTCATTTGACTTTGTAAACTCATATTTTGCCACTCCTTGAATATCAAGCGTAATTTTATCTCCATCTATAGTGGCTTCAACCGGTTCTTTAGTCTTTTCTTCAATAAGTTTTATACCTTTTTCAGTTTTTTCCCAAGTACCTTTTACAACCTCAGTATCTGACCCGAAGTACACAATAAATTTTGAACCTGATTCAAAACTTAAAAATCCTATCTTACCATCCGGATAAGCTTTTTCAAGTTCTACTTTTTGTCCCATTGCTTCCATACCTGTCATAACCCAGTATCCATTTAATGAATCCTTACTTTGGCAAGCTGTCAATGTTAGACAAAGCATAAATACCGCAACTAATAATAATCTAAATTTCTTCATAAAAATATTTGTCCTTTCAATACAAAACATTATACTAAAACTTCACAAAGCAGTCATATTTAAAATATATCTTATCATTGACCTCAAGGTAAATCTATAATCTACCGAGTTAAGTATGAGCTACTAAGAAAGAATTGGTATTTAAAAAATAAATAAACACTGTTTTATGTTTATCTATGTTATTGTATCTCAAAAAACTTAAAAATTAATTAAATTATAATCAATACTTTTATTTTTCAGTTACTTCATCATAAGCCTTTGGTTTTTCATTCGATTTTGAAAATACGTATTTTGCTTGTAACTCAGGAACATTCATTACCAACTTATCTCCTACTTTTTCTACTTCTACCGTTTTATCATTCTTTATATATAATTTGATTCCTTTTTCACTTTTTTCCCATTTCCCCTTTGTTGCCTTACCTACAAAGAAAATGACATACTTAGAATCAGACTCAAGACTCAAAAACGGATATTGTCTGTCTCGTGTAGCTTCATCAATATTAATTTTTTTCCCATATATTTCTGCTTCTGATACAACCCAATATCCCTCTAATGGTGTATCTTTACAAGCTGTCAATGTCAAACAAAGCATTAATATAGCAGCAAATAATATACTAAATTTTTTCATAAAAATACAAACCTTTCTAAATAAATCAATTTGAAGTTAAATTATATTACTATCGGTTTCTAATGTCTAAAGCTATTATATTATATCACACTATCATAATAATTTAAAGAAAATTTACCCTATAGTTACAAAGTAAGGCATTTAATTGAAAATTTTACAAATATATGATAAAATTTACAGGCAATTTTATTTTGATTCCGATTTGTAAGATAAAAAACTCAAAGCAAAATATTTAGACTACATTTAAGACTGTAATATTTTTTATTATTTTATCCAAAAGTTTTATATATTACTTTTTACAGTTTAAGTGAATACTTAATAAAATATAGATATTGAGATTAACTATGAATAATTTTAATTTTATTATATTTTTACACAATATAGCAATTATGTATTTGGATTTTTAAAGGATTAACAAATGATTGAAACTATAGATGATAGAATTATAAATACTGCCTATAAGAAGGAAGACGAGGGAGAAACAGACTTACGCCCCAAGACTCTAAGCGAATATATAGGTCAAAAAAAAGCTGTTGACCAACTCGATATATTTATTAAGGCATCAAAAAGTAGAAATGAATCACTTGACCATGTGCTTTTGTACGGACCTCCAGGTCTTGGAAAGACTACACTTTCTCATATAATTGCCAATGAGATGAACTCCAATATAAAAATTACCTCAGGTCCGGCAATAGAAAGAGCAGGAGATCTTGCAGCACTTCTTACCAATCTTCAAGAAGGAGATGTGCTCTTCATAGATGAGATACACAGGGTCAATCGCTCTGTTGAAGAGGTACTTTACCCGGCAATGGAGGATTATTGTATAGACATAATAATCGGAAAAGGTCCATCCGCAAGATCTATAAGACTTGATATACCCAAGTTTACCTTAATAGGAGCTACTACAAGGACAGGTATGTTGACATCACCTCTTAGAGATAGATTTGGAATAATATTAAATCTTGAACTTTATGATACAGATGACCTTCTCAAAATAATTCTAAGGTCAGCAAATATATTAAATATTCCAATTAAAAAAGATGCAGCAATTGAAATAGCAAAGCGCTCAAGAGGTACACCGAGAATTGCTAACAGAATGCTAAAAAGGGTAAGAGACTATGCTCAGGTCTTGGGTGATGGAGTAATCACGAATGAGATTGCCGATAAGGCTCTTTTAATGCTCGGCATTGACTCTTTAGGCTTGGACTCTTTAGATACTCGTATACTTAAGACCATGATAAAAAATTTTGACGGTGGTCCTGTGGGAATAGATACCATATCTGCAGCAGTAGGAGAAGATAAGGAAACAATAGAAGATGTATGTGAGCCGTTTTTGATACAAAACGGATTTTTAATCAGAACTCCAAGAGGTAGAGTAGTATCTGACGCTGTCTACTCACATTTTGGAATAGAAAAAAGATAAAAAGGACGAAATTTTATGAAAAAAATTAAAATTTTTATTATGGCTTTTATTTGCATATTTTTATTTTCTAATGCAAGTAATGCCACAATGCCTGAAAAAATAGGAATAGGACTAAGATTTGGCGGTTCCGGAGTTTCAAGTGCAGACTTTAAAACAAGCGGTCTTGTAGTTTCTAACGATGTGGCAAATATAATGTTAAAATCGGGCTCAGACTATAATGTGAAGCTTGCTGACATCTATGTAAGTAATGAGAACTATCAAAGCATCTCGCAAGAAGGTATAAAAAAAGACGAGTCTGACTTCCCTTATTCTGACGACCTAAATATATTTAAGTCTGCCAGCACTAAGGCAAAAGGTGGAACTAAAATTTCAAAGGCGATAATAATATCAGATAATACAGGAAAGGTGATATTTGCAACTTCAGGAAGTGGAAATATATTTTTTACTTCTGCTGATTTTTCTCCGGTTAGCATTTTTGGCAAGAGATATCGTGGAGGATTGAAGTTTTTGAAAAATACTTCTTCTATAACTGTTGTAAACTATCTCAATGTTGAAGAATACCTCATGGGTGTTATACCTAATGAAATGAGTCCATCATGGAATATAGAAGCTCTTAAGGCACAGGCTGTAGCCGCAAGAAGCTTTGCATACAGTAATTATTCAAAATTTACACCATATGGATTTAACCTTACTCCGGATACTCGTTCTCAGGTTTATGGAGGATATGATACAGAAAATCAAAGATCAAATCAAGCGGTAGCGCAGACTAAAGGTATAGTTGGATACTATAACGGAAAAATTGCCCAACTAATCTATAATGCAAGCTCAGGAGGGAGAACTGAAAGCTCGTCTAATGTATGGGGAGGCAACATACCATATCTAATAGCTCAAAATGATCCTTACTCTGTCAACAATCCATATCAAAACTGGACATTTTCTATGACTGGCACTGAAATAGAAAACTTGATGAGAGCAAGAGGGAAAAATATAGGTAAATTAGTTGGAATAAGACTGGATGAAGTTTCTCCAAACGGATATATACTAAAAATTACTTTTTTAGGAGACAAATCAAGTGTAACATATTCTAAGGACAATATCAGAGCCTCACTTGGATATTCAAAACTCAAGAGCCTTTATTTTAGAGTAAGTGCTACTTACAATAACACATATATATTTACCGGAAACGGATACGGTCATGGAGTGGGTATGAGTCAATATGGTGCAAAAACTATGGCAGATTCCGGATACAACTATAAGAGTATATTGTTGTTTTACTATCCGAACATAAGTCTCGGACAAATATAATAAGGATTTTTATGAAAACTGAAGAATTTTTTTATGATTTACCGGAACGTCTGATTGCTCAGACTCCTCTAAAAGACAGGTCATCTTCTAAACTTCTCCTGTTAAATAAGGATAGTGGAAACACTAAGCATGAGACATTTAAAAATATAATTGATTATATAGATAAGGATGATGTACTTGTATTTAATAACACGAGGGTGCTACCTGCAAGACTATATGGTGTAAAAAAAGACACCGGAGCACATGTGGAGATACTGCTACTTAAAAGATACTCACTAAAAAAATGGCAGGTACTTGTAAAACCTGCAAAGAGATTAAAAGAAGGTACAAGTGTAAGTTTTGGAGATGACTTGCTCTTAATGACTGTGCTTGAAGAGTATGATGAAGGTATAAGAGATGTAGAATTTTCCTATGATGGAGTCTTTGAAGACATAATCGCTCAAATAGGCTTTATGCCTCTACCTCCATATATAAAGGAAAAATTGCAGGACAAAGAAAGGTATCAGACCATCTATTCCAAAATTAACGGCTCATCTGCAGCACCTACTGCCGGTCTACACTTTACTAAGGAACTTATTAGTTCGCTTGAAGAAAAAGGAGTGCAAATAGAATACCTTACTTTGCATGTGGGACTTGGAACATTCCGACCTGTAAAGGTAGAGGAAGTTACAGAGCATGTAATGCACAGCGAACACTATGTAATAGATGAAGCTACTGCACAAAGACTTAATAAGGCTAAGAAAGATGGTAAAAAAATAATAGCTGTCGGTACTACTACAGTGCGTACTTTGGAATCAGCAGTAAATTCAGACAATCAGTTGGAAAAGCTTGAAGATGACACAAGCATTTTTATCTATCCGCCATATAACTTCAAATTTGTAGACTCCATAATTACAAATTTCCATCTTCCTCAGTCCACACTGATTATGATGATAAGTGCATTTGCAGGTAAGGACAAGGTATTTTCCGCTTATAACGAAGCTATTAAAAATGAATATAGATTTTTCAGCTTCGGTGACTCTATGTTTATAGACAAGGACTTATAAAAGCTAATTACTACAGCTACTGAAATCTAAAAAAAACAACTACCTGAAAAATTGGCAGTTGTTTTTTTATTTGTTTTTTACAGCTCCTACATAGATAAAATTACCATTTTGCAATTTTGCCCTATAAAATGGCAATAGCCTTATAGCTTCACGCTTATCTGTATTGTTGATATTATCTTCTTCGATAAAGTTATAGCACTTGTCCATAGATATAATCTTATCGCCCTTTTTAAGTTGGGGCAACATTTTAGAAAGCGCTTGAGAGTTAGACATAACATTCATGGCTGCATCCATCTCGTCAATTTCTTTTATCTTAAGAATGCTTACATTTATATTATTGTCAGGAGAATAGATAAATTTTATATAACCCTGCTCTATACGAACACCTTTATACTGTTCTTCATAGGTTATCATAATATTTTCTCCCTGTTCTAAACATTCTTTCAATATATATTTTTTTTTATTGAAATTTTCTTTTACAAAGTTCTCAGCAAAATCAGAGAGCTCATCCTTATTTGAAATTTTCTTATTTATATTTAAATCAACGTAGACATCATCTATTACATTTATCTTATCGGAATATTTATCGTTTATCTTTTTATATATTTTGTCTTTAGGTCTGGCATAAAGTATACTTATAGGATGTACAGTTGATGTGTTGGTATCAAGTTTCATATCATATCTTATATTCTTTGACTCCAACAGAGTCTTAAGATTGTTGAGATTTTTCTTACTAAACTCATATTTATACTGTGTTTTTTCCTTAAATATGCTCATAAGTAAAACAAGATTCACGACGATAAAAGCTATTATTATATATGTCTTAGATTTTCCCCATTGCATAACTTTCTACTTCCCCATTTATAGCATTAATAAAAAATACATAGTCACCTATTTCATATTTCCAAGTAGGAAGTGCTTCCTCATCCTGACTTTTCACATATATAAGAGATATATCTTTTATTTGAGAAATAATAAGTGCTACATCATTTATATTCATAGTCTTTTTTATATATCCTATCTTGGAGTCTAAAGCTTTGGAAGGATCAGATATTGTATTATCAATCCCTATATAATCTCCAACGTTTCTAAGCATTATATTGGCAGATAGTACATTGTCACCTATTACAGTTATTACCATATCATTAGACTTTGGTAACATCTCAACTCTCACTCCATCTTTTTGATGTTTTATGACAAATTTATAAAGCTTTTTTGATCCTGTCTCCACTTTTTTCACAGATTCTATAGTAATACTCTTGTAATCTATACCTATTTGATGTAAGAAAGCAAGCATAGCTTTTGTTGATTTTTCTATATCATCTTGAACATGCTCAATAGACTCTTTTTTATATTCTAAATATCCGTTTTTATTTATTTTAAGTATCTCTTGTCCGTTGTTGTAGCTATAAAAATATACTCCACTTTTTTGTATTATTGAAGACGAAAAATCAAACCTGTCTCTCAAAATATTCTTAGCTATATTATTTATTGCATGCTCCTCTAAGATTGGCATAGTTCCAATATTTTTAAGAGTCTTATTAAATGATAGAGGGAGTAGGATAAAATTTGAGTTCATATTTTCAAACTTAGGATAGAATTTCTCATATGCAGTATTTTCCAAAAGATCTACTCTATTTAAGGAAATTTTGTTTTTACTTGTAATCTTGTAATAAGCATCACTACTCTTAATATAAAGCTCATTTTTCCCAAGCAATAAACATATCTCTGATATATATCCCAAATTTGAAATCAATGAATTTTTCATTCTAACTGACTTTTCAATATAGATCGATGGTATATTACCAAACTCCAAAATCACATTGTCATATACCTTAGCCTCATCATATTGATTTTTCTCAATTTTTTTTATACCTTCATTTTGTCTAAGAGCTGTAGCGATACTCTGCTTTATCTCATCATAATAGGTACTTTTTTCAAGCAAAATCTCAGTCATATCGTATTGACCGAATCTTATGCTTATGTGTTTAGGAATTACAATATATTCAAATGCTGCATCATTGTAAAATCTTGATTCGCCTGATATCTGCTCAAAACTTATTAAATTATACCTTATTATAACAAGTGCTATGGAACTGATAAACAGAAACCATAGCACAATTGTCTTAATCTTCTCAATATTTTTTATCATATTGCAAATCTCTACTTTTTATTTTTTGTATAATCAAGTGTCCTAATCAAATTCAACTTCTTATCATAGATAAGTCTCTTAGTAAAATTGTACTTCTTTGAATCTCTATTTACTTCAAAATTTATTTGATTAAATCCTTCTTTAAGCTGTACTTCCTGAGCAAAAACTCTCAAGGAATCCACCTCAAGCTCATAGCTTTCTGACAACACTTTAATTTCTTTATTTTTATTTTTCTTTACAGAATAAACATCAATATTTATAATGTCAAACTCCTTGGCTATTCCTGTCAACACTACATTGTCAGTAGTAACAAGAGTTTCTTCTTTTTCAGGAGTAGTTATTTCAAAGTCATCCAATTTTACTGCATTCCTGCCTGTATTATCAGCAAAGCCTACTACAGGTGATACAAACAGTGCAATCATCATAGCTAAAAACAATATCTTCTTCACAACTAACCCCCTCTCACAAATATTAATATTTTATAATTTTAAAACTTAAATAAATACTTCTTTAATCTAGTAAAATTATACCACTTATTTCAAAAATTGTATATTTCTTTTTTATTACAATTTTGTTTCTTTTTCAGTAAGCAAAATATTTATTTAGCAATAATAAAATATAATTTAAATACCATTTTTTTGATATTTGATATATAATTTCATTTTAGTTAATTCTTATAAGTAAGTTAGCATAATATTTAAATAAATATAATTATTTTCTACTTATTCAAATTCTTCCAAAATAACAATCCTATGTTCTTTAAGAGATTTTTGAATGTCAATTATTCTTTGATTTGAACTTCCTCTAAATTTTAATCTTAAATTTTTCAAAGCATCTTCATATCTTCCATCTACAAGCACATCACAATAAGATATGATTTCCATTTTTTCTTTACTATTTAATATTTCTTCATAGGTATAGCCTGAATATATCCATATACTTTTTTGAGTGGACTTTCTGACCTGAGTTAAAAAATTTATCATATCATTATAGTTTTGTTGTAGTGGCTCTCCACCTAAAAGACTAAGCCCGGAAATCTCATCTTCACTAAGATATCTTATTATTTCATCAATTTGACTTTGAGTAAATTCTTTTCCATAGGCAAAGTCCTGATAATCCTTGTTGAAACAATTAAAACAGTTGTGGGTGCATCCTGTAAAAAAGACACTTGTCCTTATACCTACTCCGTTTGCTATATCATATTTTCTTATTTGAGCGTATTTCATTACAATCAATTCTTTCTAATAGCTTATCTTATAGTAAGACCAAGTAAAAAATTTAATCTACAGATAAAGTACTTACAGTTCCTGATGTATTTTCATCCTCACTACTGTCACTTGTGAGCAATTCTTTAAACATCAGCAACTTTTCTTTTAGTGTACTGTTTCTTTCTTCTTCAAAGATATTATCCACCATTTTTCTAATAGTATTTTGTGTTGCTACTATAACAAGTAGCTTTTTTGCTCTGGTAATAGCTGTATAGAGTATCTTTCGAGTGAGCAACATGGGGGCAGTATGGTGAATAGGAAGTATTATACAAGGATATTCTGAACCTTGAGACTTGTGTATTGTAAGCGCAAAAGCATGCTCCAACTCTCCAAGTTCATCAAAATTATATACCGCCTTTTTCCCATCATCAAATAATACAGTAAGTATCTTATCAGAAAGATTAACACTTTGTATTACACCTGTATCTCCGTTGAAAATCCCGCTTCCTTCCATTTTGGAATCATCTATCCACTTTTTTTCATAGTCATTTTTGACATGGATTACCCTGTCATCTTCCCTGTAAATTCTGAATTTAGTCTCGTATTCATTTTTTAAAGGGCTTTTGGGATTTAGAGCATTTTGGAGAATCTTGTTTAGATTTTGAGTTCCTATATCTCTTTTTTTCATAGGTGTAATTATTTGTATATCTGATTTTGTTATATTGTAATGCTCAGGCAACCTCTTTGTTATCAGATCCACTATCAAATCCTGGATATCTTGAGCGTTTTCTCTACTCATGATGAAAAAGTCATTTTCCTTTTGATTGGCAAGGGGCATTAGACCTGAATTTATTCTATGTGCATTTACTATTATATTGCTCTTCATAGCCTGTCTGAAAATCTTACTGAGAGTGATACAAGGTATTAGTGACGAATCTATTATGTCTTTTAACACATTCCCTGCTCCAACAGAGGGAAGTTGATCTTTGTCCCCTACAAGTATCAGTCTTGTACCCTTTTTTATTGCTGACAGGAGGTTATTCATCAGCAAGATGTCAACCATTGACGTCTCATCTACAATTATTACATCAGCTGAAATAGGCTCATCTTCATTTTTGCCAAAGAATTCTTCTTCAAGGCTGGAATTATATCCCATATCCAATAGCCTGTGTATGGTACTTGCCTCTTTTTTAGTGGACTGTGTCATCCTTTTAGACGCTTTTCCAGTTGGTGCACATAATTTTATCTTCTTGCCTATTGCTTCAAATACATCTATTATAAATGAAAGGGTAGTAGTCTTACCTGTACCAGGTCCTCCGGTTAAAATCAATATATTATTATTTACAGCCATGTATACACTTTCTATCTGTTCCTCAGATAATTGTATTTTACTGTATTTTATCTTCTCACTTACTATATCATTTAACTTACTCTGTTCTATTACCTCATCTTGATAAGTCAGAAGTTCTATCAATTTTGAAGCAACATTAGTCTCAGCCATAGCATAGGAATATAGATAGATTTTTATCTTATCCCTCTCATCCATGCTACCATCTATAATAATCTGCTTTTGTGTGTAGAGGTCATAGCATACAGACAAGATTTCTTCCTCATCATCCAAGTTTATAAGCTTTTTCATTTCAAAAGATAACTTGCTCAAGTTAATATATGTATGCCCTTCATAGACAGATTGGTTTAAAATATAAAGTGCAGCCTGTATTTTTCTCTCTTCAAGATTGTCGGCTATACCTATTTTTCTTGCAATTTCATCAGCCTTTATAAATCCTATTCCTTTTATATCTTCACATAGTTTATAAGGATTATTCATAAGCACGTTTACAGTGTTTTCAAGATAGGTATTATAGATTTTTATACTTAAACTTGTGCTTAGGTCAAACTTGGAAAGCTGAATAATTACATTTTTCAAGTTCATCTTCTCATGATAAGATGTTATTATCTTATCCAGCTTCTTAGTTCCTATCCCATCTATTTGGAGCAATTTCTCCGGAGTCTTTTCTATAACTTCGAGGGTCTTTTCTTGAAAGACATCTATTATTTTTTTTGCATATTTTTCCCCTACTCCATCTATTACTCCTGAAGACAAAAAATCATATATCTCCTCGATACTGTCCGGTTTTAGCGGAACATAGGACTCAACCTTAAATTGCTCTCCATAAATTCTATGCTTTGTATAATTACCGGTGATTTGAATTTTATCTCCTATATCCAAGCCTGCCAAAGAACCTGTAATAGTTATCTCGTCATCTTCTTGGGATAGAAAAAGAGCAACGCCATATTCGTTATCAAAAGATACATATATAACATCTATTATCTTTCCTATAATGCTATGTGACATTGCTCCCCCTTCTTAATTTTATACTTACTTCCAATCACTATCTATAATTACAGGTATTTATGACTAATGACATTACAGTTTTTGAAGTATCAACAATTTCACTGTAATACAATTATATGACTTTTTAATGGATTTTTAGTATTACATCTTACTTTAATTCAACTATTATTTTCTTTTTTATTTAAATTATCTCGTCATAGAAAAGTACATTGTCCAAATACTGCACCTCTCTACATTCAAATTCAAGTTTCCCGGTCTTTACATCTATTATTCTAAAAAAACTCCTATTTGAATTATCAAGCTTAGTAATAAGATAGTGATTTAAGATATATTTATAATAGTTCTCGTTGGAATTTATCTTCCTATACTCATAAATCTCTATTTTATCGTGTAGATCAAATATTTTTATACTTGATTTATCTTGTGAAACTTTTACAGGTTCATCATTCTCATAACAAAAGCTGTCTTCTATATCCATCCTTGCTATTTTTGCCATTTCAGCAGTATTTTTATCAATGGCAAAAATTTCCTTTTTTCCTATGAGCAGTCTGTCTTCAAAGTATTCACTCTGCTTCAAATATTTATCATATAACTCCTTCTTGTAATAGATGTAGTCTCTTGTACTACCTATTACCCTCATTATGCCCTTATCTCCTAAGGAATCAATGAAAGTAGGCTCTATACTCTTGTCTTTTTGCCTTGATTTTTCTATAAAATCTTTCAAATTATAGACTTTTATATTATTCTTAAAAGGATTTACATGACTTCTTTCTATCTCTTGAGTATTAATCTCATACATGTCAGAATTCATCACATTATACTCATGATCTTCATCCATGTAAACTTCTTCAACATAGAAATTTTCACTTTTCTTATCCATACACATAAAACCGGAAGTATACTTGGTATAGTAATCATGAATTTCATCTATTTGACTATCATATATATTAATTAAATACAATTTATCAAGTTCTTTTTCTTCTTCACTATGTTTATTTCCAAGCTCAATTAGTGCATAGCTGTCTGACAACATCCTAAAACCTGAATACATAAACTCATTAACATTATACTTTATTGAAAATACTTCCAGCTGTCTATTTTTTTCAATATCAATGGCATAAAGTATAATATGAGCCATGTCCTTTTCATCCAAATATTGCACTATTGTTGAAAAAACTATATAGTTCATATTTGAATAAGATAGGATGTCTTCATCAGATACAGGTACAAAAAGATAAAAACTCTTGGGATCCCTTGTGTGAAATCCGTTATCCACTCTTATGATTTTTTCATCTGCTTTATAATAACAGTATATTCCCTCTAAATACTGCCTGTACTTGCCGTCGCTGATATATTTTAAAAAATATATCCTATCCGACAAAACTTTTACAGCTTTTATATTTACTTTTGGTAATTGTTGATAATTTTTAAGAATTCTTAAATCAATTTTTTCCAATTTTCTTTCCTCAGTTTTATTTATTTAGTTCATCATAACTTAATATATGGTCGGAATATATACCGTATACTTTACCGCTGTTTATGAAGTTTTTCGCCTTTTCCTTATTATTTTCAGTATGAACATATACTCTTTGACCGTTTTGAACCAAAAGCGTAGGCAAAGCACTGTATACTCTATAGTAATTGTCCATAGTTATAGCAAATAAGTCATTTGATTTTGCAAATTCCAATACATTATATGCACTTTGCTCAGTCCTGTACAAAGTGTATATTATATTCTTATATCCCAAATCTCTTATTGCAGCGTATTCAGTTGTACTGTATATTTGCGGTATCATCCTGTTCATAAGGCTTGGATGTTCTTGAGCAAATTCGCTGAGCATCTTGAAATTACCGCTTTTCATATTGTCTTCCTTGACATCTGTAATAACATAAGCATCTGTATGTTGCTTCAAAAACTCCGCTGTATCATCAATAGACATTTGTTGAAGATAATATATCATCTTCTTATTTTTAAATTCTTCATAGTTCATATAATATCCATTTATAGAAACATCACTATTGGTTAATTTACTGAAAGTCGCCCAGTCATGCACCTGAACAGCCTTGCCGTCAGTTGTCCAGTCAAAGTCTATCTCTATTAGCCTGTTTCCTCTGGCATATGAGTTTTTCATAGATTGAAGTGCATTTGTAAGCAAAATTCCGGCATATTCTCCACCTGCATGAGCTATGAATCTGTCATTTTTTATTGCAGGTCTTTGGTAGAAATTTGTTGCAACAGCTTGACGCGTCTTGACATTTAGATTTACAGCCTGCTCAATAGAATAGATATATCCGTCAACATTTGCATTATTATCTGCTTTTTTAAGTTCATATATCTTATTACCTGACTGTTTGATTATCTCTATTTCTTCTTTTGAAGGGAGTACATTTTGATAAATGAAAATTATATATTTTCCTTCATTTCTTGCAATGTAGCTTTTTATATCACCTTCACCTTTTAAGTCTACTATTGCTGCTGTGTTCAGGGATTTGTTGCTTGCAAGAGAATCAGTAACTCCCACAGCTAACTTATTCTTATTTTTAAAAGGAGCTGTTTTTAAGATCTCCAATGCTGAATTTCTATAATCAAAGGTTCTAACTATAAATCTGGCGTCCGGATATCTGTCTAAAAATACGTTTATATCTCCTAAGCTCATCTGAGAATTTGAATTTAGCATTTTATAGCTGAAATATTCATCAATACTTGGTGTATATATCTTTTTTCCATAGTATTTTTCAAAATATTGGGAAAAATTATCCGCTAAAACAAGCTGTCCGTCTCTTGTAAGAGAAACTGTAATATCAAAAACTCTAAATCCTCTGTTATAAAGGCTTTGCAATTCTTCCTTACTTTGAGATGCAAGCTTTACTACAATATTTGAATTTTCGACTTTCTCTAAAAAGTTATACTTAGCTGATGAAGCAGTAGAATTAGCTAAGTTATCTGTAGTAGTTTGATTTGTCGCATTAGTTGGATTATTAGAATCTGTCTGACCACTTGGATTTGGCTGATTGTTAAGATTTGTTTGATTGTTTGTATTGTCAAATACCATAGTGGGATCTGTAGTTACATTGTTGCTTGCTTTTTTTTGTACACTGCTTTTATTTTGTACATTAGTCTTAGTTATTACCAAGTCCACTGAGTCATAAGTCTTAGTTATTTCGTCGTTTATATCGGCATAGGCATTCATTGACACCATAGCAGAAATTAATAAAGTTAATATTAAATTCCTCTTCAATTTTACTTTTATGGCGTGATAAATCCGCCATTTCTCCTTTCTTCAAATCAGCTAAAGCTCTTTTGTATATTATTGTTCGTAATTTAAAAAGTATTTTATGCTTAGTTTTATTCACTTTTTTAAAACATAAGTAAATAATCTTATTCCATATTTGATTGTCAATTTAAAAGCTTTTAGCATAGTATTTTATATCAAAGCTTACAGAAATATAGCTTAGACAATTTTTACATTTTCTTTGCCGGCTATATCCTGCAATTTTTTTATGATATCGAGGTTAAAATCAATATTTTGATTATCTTTTACCATGGTCTTTCCACTTTTTTCATCATAAAAATATAGTTTCGCATTTCCTGTCGATTTTGTCAAGCGCTCTATCATTTGCACCTTGGAAGAATTGTGAAAATCACTGACTTTCACGTATATTTTTTTATCTGACATCACTTCTTCAATAGGAAGTATCTCCTCTGCTATCAATTTTGTATCTTCGTCTTCCTGTACTGATAATCTTGCACTTATATATACTACCTTATCTTGAATCAAATCATAATATACTTTTTCATATATTTTAGGAAAAACTATCACTTCCACACTTGAATACAAATCTTCTATCGTTATAAAAGCCATCATGGCATTTTTCTTAGTAGTGCTTATCTTCATCTTACTTATCATGCCTATTATCTTTACCTTGGTAGTTTCAATGACTTTTTGACTTGTATTTTCTTCGTTGATTTCCTTTATGGCAGTTGTTGTCATATTTGTCTTTTGTTTTATCAAATCCTGATATTTTTCAAGAGGATTCCCGCTTATATAAAAGCCGAGTATCTCCTTTTCCATATTAAGCAGAATCTCATGAGAAAATTCCTTTATATCCGGAGCAATACCTATCTTATAACCTTGAGTAGCAGCAACATTGAAAAAACTTATCTGACCTTGCACCATGTTTTTTTTCGTAGAATGAATTCCTTCAATTATCCTCTCATAGTTTGACATGGCACTTGCTCTGTTGACTATGATACTGTCCAAAGAGCCTGATTTTATAAGTGCTTCCGCTACTTTTTTATTGATATCTCTTGAGTCGAGCCTTTCCACCAAGTCTTCAAAGTTTACATATCTTCCGTTTTTTTCTCTTTCTGTCGCTATATTTGAAGCTACTGCAAATCCTACACCCTTGAGAGCCGAAAGAGGAAATCTTATCTTGTCATTTTCTATGGAAAAATCTGAGAAAGAGTGATTCACATCAGGTGGCAAAACTTCAATCCCCATTTCCTGACAGTCCATCTTGTATTCCATGACCTTGTCAGTATTTCCTATAGCCATACTCATAAGAGATGCCATAAACTCAACCGGATAATAGGTCTTCAAGTATGCTGTCTGATAAGATATGACAGAATAAGCCGCCGCATGAGATTTGTTGAAACCGTAGTTTGCAAAATCTATCATATAGTCAAATATCTTATTGGCAGTTTTTTCATCTATGCCGTTTTTTACACAGCCTGCTATATTTTCACTTTCCATACCGTAGACAAATTTTTGGCGTTCCTGCTCCATCACATCCATCTTTTTCTTGGACATAGCTCTTCTTACCAGGTCCGCACTACCGTATGAGTATCCTGCAAGATCTCTTACTATCTGCATTACCTGTTCTTGGTATATCATTATGCCCTTAGTTACCGACAGTATAGGTATCAGTTTTTCATGGATGTATTTTATATTTTTCTTGTCTTCCTTATTTTTTATATAGTCTCCTATGGAATCCATAGGTCCCGGTCTATATAGAGAAATACCGGCAGTCAGGTCTTCAAGATTTTCAGGTTTGAGCTCCTTCATAAACTTCCTCATGCCTGAGCTTTCTATCTGGAACATACCCAAGGTTTTCCCTGTAGCTATATGCTCATATACCTTTTTGTCATCATAGTCTATTTCATCAAGTTTAAGCGATATATTTCTATTTTTCTTGATATTGTCTATAGTTCTTTGAATGATGGTCAAGGTACCCAGTCCCAAAAAATCCATCTTCAAAAGTCCAAGTTCTTCCAAAGTAGTCATGGTAAATTGAGCTACTATATTGTCATCTTGAACATAGAGAGGAACATAAGAGTCTACAGAATTCTTGGAAATAACCACTCCGGCAGCATGGGTAGAGGCATGTCTTGGCATACCCTCTATGGTCTTTGCCATGTCTATGAGTCTTTTTACCGTGTCATCTTCATCGTATAACTTTTTA
Organism: uncultured Peptostreptococcaceae bacterium; assembly: GCA_963521605.1. Lineage (GTDB taxonomy): Bacteria > Bacillota > Clostridia > Peptostreptococcales > Filifactoraceae > Peptoanaerobacter. Next base: position 130,199 of record CAUQVF010000002.1, read on the forward strand.
AGTTCATGATTTATATTTAAGGCAGATTCTATTGTAACTCCAAGCATTAGAGGTATCATCTTAGCCACTTTATCCGCTATGAAGTAACTTATACCCATTACTCTTGCACAATCTCTTATTGCAAGCCTTGCCTTAAAAGTACCAAATGTTATGATTTGAGATACGTGATCCTTGCCATATTTTTCCTTGACATATTCTATTACCATATCTCTTTTATCTGAAGCGAAGTCAATATCTATATCAGGCATGGATACACGCTGAGGATTTAGAAATCTCTCAAACAGCAGATTGAATTTGAGCGGGTCTATATCTGTAATATTGAGCAGATAGGAAACTATGGATCCTGCAGCAGAGCCACGACCAGGACCTACAGCTATGTCATTTTTCTTGGCAAAGTCTATAAAATCGTGAACTATCAAAAAGTAAGCCACATAACCCATCTGATTTATAACTTCAAGTTCAAAATCAAGCCTTTGTCTTATCTCATCAGTGACAGTATCGTACTTTTTCAGTCCGTCATTGCAAAGTTTTTTGAGATATTCATAAGCTGTATAGTTTTGAGGTACCTCGTAATTTGGGAGATGATAGGAGTCAAAATCAAACTCTAAATTACACATATCCGCAATTTTTTGAGTATTATACAGAGCCTCTTCATCACCCTCAAAAAGCTCGTACATTTCCTCTTGTGACTTGAAATAAAATTCGTTGGTCAAAAACTCCATCTTCTGCTCATCTGCAAGTGTCTTTCCTGTTTGGATACAAAGAAGCACCTCATGTGATTTATTATCTTGCTTGTCCACATAGTGTACGTCATTTGTAACTACAAGAGGTATGCCTGTATCTTTTGACATCTTTCTCAGATAAATGTTTACCTTTTTTTGCTCAGGAATGTTGTGATTTTGCATTTCAAGATAGAAATTGCCCTTACCATAGATTTCTTCAAGACTAAGGGCAGTCTTGCATGCCTTCTCATAATCTCCTGCCAAAATCTGTTGTTGTACATCTCCTGCAAGGCAGGCAGATAGACATACAAGGCCTTTAGAATATTTTTTGAGCAATTCGTAGTCAACTCTCGGCTTGTAATAAAATCCATCAACAAAGCCTATAGAAACTAACTTTATGAGATTTCTATAGCCCTCGTCATCTTTGGCAAGCAGGATTATATGTCCAGATTTTTTATCTATATTTTCCTTATCTTTGTGAGTCCTTGCTGCAGTATAAAGTTCACAACCTATTATTGGCTTTATATTGTATTTTTTTGCAGCCTTATAAAAATCTACTACTCCGAACATTACGCCGTGATCAGTAATGGCAATACTGTCCATACCCAAATCACTTGCTTTTTTCATCACCTTATCTATTACGGTAAAACCGTCAAGTAGAGAGTATTGTGTATGCAAATGCAGATGAGTAAATTTCTTTTCACTTGTAGTGCTTTCTATCATATTTTAATACTCCACTTTTTTTAAAATTTAAAAATCATAAACATCCCAGTCGATATTATACCACCATATCGTATTTTATCAAAGTAAAAAGAATGTAACAAAAAAAAGAATATTCATAAAAGAATATCCTCTATTTAAAAAATATAAAGTTTATATATAAATTTCAAACTTATATTACAGCTTAAAATATCATAAAACTTTTAGTTATATGAGCAAATTTTTGACTTCAAACTTATGCTTTTACTTTATAATATAGACTTTAAGCTTATTAATTTCTAAGAAAATAACATTTAATACCTTTTTATCCTATCTCTATAAGTCCATAGTTATTTCTTATGTCTTTTTGGTATTTCCTACCCTTTTGAGTAAGAGTATAGACCCCCATCTTATCATCTTTGTCAACATATCCCTCTTTTTGCAAGATGTTCATATATTTATTTAATCTGAGTGCGCTCCAATTAAAATGGTGTTTCATGGATGAAATCCCAAGCTCTGCATACATATTATCCGCCTTTGAGTGATTATCCATATGCAGGACTATCATCTCTTTGGTAAACTTGGCACGTTTTTTATAATGACTTATCTTTCTTACAATGATACCATCGGGACAAAATAGCAATGTCAATATAAAAGTAATTCCTGATATTGTTGCACACATACCGGATATAGAAAGGTTCCACATCCATGCGAGAAAAAAACCCAAGCAAGTATTTAGCACTGCATAAATAAGGCTTAAAACTATGGTTCTTTTCATATCCTTGCTTAGAAGATAGGCACTGGCTGCAGGAGCAACAAAAAATGAAATGGTCAAAATAGCCCCTACTGATTCAAAAGAAGCAACAGCTGTCAAAGAAACCATAGCCATAAGACAGTAGTACAAGATAGAAGTGGATATACCGACCATACTCGCAAAAGTCCTATCAAAAGAAGATATATTAAGCACTCTGTAGAATATACCAATAAAAATAAGGTTAGCAATTATTACAAAAGACATTATCCAAAGAGACCTTGGCAAATCCAATCCAAATATTTCCAACCTGTTAAAAGGAGCCATAATTACCTCTCCCATCAACACAACATCTGTATCTATATGGACATTTTTCGCATAAACACTTATTAAAATTACCGCTATGGAAAAAAACATAGGAAATACTATGCCGACTGATGTATCTTGAGTGATAAATCTCGTCTTGCTAAGTAGCTCTATACAGGCGCAGGTAATTACTCCAAATATACTTGCTCCAATAATTAAATATGGACTTTGTAAGTCTTTACTTATAAAATATGCAAGAACTATGCCAAGCAGGATGGAATGCGATATTGCGTCACAAATCATAGCTAAATTCCTAAGCATTACAAATACTCCCACAATGCTACAGGCTACTGCTGTCGCTATCAAAACCAATAAGCTGTCAGTCATCTTTACTCATCCTCAACTTTCCCTTTCTCAGCTTTGATGCTATAATGCCATATGGACCGCAAAGTACAGATAAAAATGCTGCTGTTGTCATACATAGTATGATACTTGGACCTGTTGACATACCCTTCACAAGAGTACTTACTGATGTGCCTATTATAGCTGACACAGCTCCGCTTATCGCAGCTATGATGAGTACACTCTCATACTTCTTACTCCACTGCATGCCTATTACACCCGGAGTAATTAGCATACTGCTTATCAAGACCACACCTACAGCCTTTAAACCTGCCGCAATCAACAGCATGGTAATTACAATTATCAAAACTGATATTATATTTTTTTTAATTCCTAAAGTTTCAGCATAAGCTTCATCAAATACATGTATCTTTATCTCCTTATAAAACATAAGAAAAAGTAATATTGATACTATTGAAACAGAAAAAATTATAATTACATCCTCTTTAAGCATATATGCAGCCTGACCAAATATATAGTTGGCAAGTCCTGCTTGTGATCCTGAAAAAGCAGGGTTCCCCTGAATATAACTCTTTAAAACCATTCCAAATCCAAACATTGCTGATAAGATAATAGCCATCGTAGTATCAGCCTCCAACTTTGAGCTATTGACAACAGACTGAATAATAAAAAAGGCAAAAACTCCGGCAATTATCGCCCCTGTCATAAGTGTCAAAGAATCTTTTCTCCCCGCTACAATAAACGCCAGTACAATTCCGGGAAAAGAGGCATGACCTACCGCATCGCCTATTAAAGATTGTCTTTTTAAGATGCTTATAGTCCCTACTATTCCTGTAGATATGGCAAGACTCATAGTACCAAGTGCTATAACTATGAAAGAATACTGAAAAAGCAAAGTCATATCCGTCACTCTCCATAGGCTAATTTGATATTTTGCCTATTAAATACTTCAGCAACTTTTCCTGCTGCAATCAATTGCTTATTTATCAAAATAACCTGTTCAAAATACTTATTTACAGTGGATAAATCATGGTGTACAACTACTATGGTCTTTCCTTTTTTCTTAAACTCCCTTATAGTATCCATGATTATAGCCTCAGTTTTTGCATCAACACCTTGCAACGGTTCATCCATAAAATAAAGTCTTGCATTTTGCGCTATTGCCCTTGCAAGAAAGACTCTTTGCTTTTGTCCGCCTGAAAGCTGAGATATATGTCTGTCGCAAAACTCATCCATACGCACCGTTCTTAGAGCGGACATAGCTGTTTCCTTATCTTCCTTGGAATATCTCTTAAAAGCCTTGGCATAAATATATCTCCCCATCAATACCACGTCTATAACTGTAGTCGGGAAATTCCAATTAACACTGCCTGACTGAGGAATATAAGCTATTTCCTTGTATATTTTCTTATAAGATTTTCCAAAAATAGCTATATCTCCTGAAATAGGCTTGATAATATTTAAAATACCTTTCATAAGTGTAGATTTACCTGCTCCGTTTGGACCTACAATAGCAGTAATCTGATTGTCCAAGATATTTACATCAACATCCCAAAGCACAGGTTTGCTGTCATAAGCCATGGTCAAATCTTCCACATGAACAGCTACATTATTTTCCATACATATCTCCTAATAAATGACTGTTTTTAATAAAAGAATTACTCTTATTACTCATACTAATCAATATTGAAAAAATAATGTAATTTATATTTTTTCAACAATTTCTTAAATACTCAACTTTCCCACTAAAACTATCGAAATTTTACTTGAAATTTAAATATATTTTTAATAAACTACTTGAAAAATCTGTATTATCTCAATTATTAAAAACAGTCACCATATTAACCTTTAAACTTAATCTATTGAAATTATGAATAAAATCTTATTACTATTGCATATTTAATAATTAATATATTGATTTGAATAAGCCTTATCCATAAGTTTTATTTTTTATACTAAGCTACATTTAAAAAGTCCAGCAAAATATTTTGTATGCTTATTACTTTTAAATTGCATGATATTCATAACCCAAATATTTATACGGTGATTTAAAAGATTCTTAGTATTAATTCTAATTTGAAAGATTTGACACTATCAAATCTACGTTATGTTTATACATATCGATGTAATTATCGCCTTTTTGACCTTTAGGTGCAAGCGAATCTGAAAATAGTTCATTACCTTCCCCCTTAACTATCTTAACATCAGAGCCTTTGGCAACTACTCCCTCTCTTAGTTTTTCCATACGAGCAGGATCAGTAGTAGACTCTGCAAACACTGCCTTAATCTTATGCTCAACGATAAAATCTATAGTTTCTTGAATATCAGCGTTTGCCACTTCACTTGATGTGCTGACACCTTGAGGAGCTTTTACTGTTATGCCGTAAGATTTTGAAAAATAGTTAAATGCATCATGTGGTGTAATGAGATATCTTTGACCTTCAGGAATTTTTTGTATATTTTCCTTTACATAGCTATCGAGATCTGTAAGCTCCGCTAAATATTTCTCAGCATTCTTCTCGTATAGCTGTGCATCATTAGAATTAAGCTTTGACAATGCTTTTTGTGTCTCTACTACTGCCATCTTATATAGGCTGATATCAAACCAAAAATGCGGATCTATTACAGTTTCTCCATCTTCTTCCATCTTACCTATCTTATCTTGAGGAAATTCCTTGCTTACCGGAGTTCCCAGCTTTTCCAACACTTCAATCATTTTGCCCTCAAAGTGTAGTCCATGATATAGGACTAAATCTGCTGTTTGAAGTTTTTTCAAATCTTCAGGCTTTGCTACATACAAATGAGGATCTTCTCCTGCAGGTATAATCAAGTCAACATTTACAGTGTCTCCTGCAATCTGTTGCACCATATCATACAAAAAAGAAGTAGTAACTACCACATTTTTCTTAGTCCCGCTATCATCACCTACATTATCAGTTTTAGTTGTATTCGCCTTACTTGAGCAAGCAGATAAACAAAATATCAAACATATTGCAAATACAAAATACCTTAATAATTTTTTCATAAATCCCCCTAATTTTATAAATAATATTTCTTAGTTTTTACTAAGATATTTCATATTATACAATAAATTAGGTTATAAATCAATAATAATTTTTAATTAATTTTTATTATCGGTATAATTTTATGTTTATAAAAAATACTAAGTCTATTTTCAAAAGTAATTTATCCCTAATTTCTTTAGATTTAGAGCAAGTATAAATATAATAATATACATGAAGTATCTCTTAGATTTACTTTCAACAGATATTTTTTACTAAAGTCTAATAGAATAATGGAAATATTTTTAAAAAATGATGCAGCAAAAGATATGCTAAAAAGTATCCTAAGGATAAAACCCTTAGTTTAAATATAGTTTGTATTAGGACTATTTAATTGCCTTTTAGTATTTTCAGCTATTCTATTAGGGTTAAATATAACACAAAAAATCCGATAACAAGTGTTTTAACAACTGTTATCGGATTTTAATTAAAAGTTGGTATTTTTTATTATCTCTTCATTTGAAGATAAATTCATCAATTTTATTAATTTTTCCAAGATATAGATATTCTTATTAGTATCAAGATTTCGCCTTAAATTTGAAGCAAACTGTCTTTCCTTTTCAGACTGCAAGAGCTCGTCCTTTCTTGTTCCGGATTTTTCTATATCTATAGCCGGAAAAATCCTCTTTTGTGATATATTTCTATCCAAGGTCAGTTCCATATTACCTGTACCTTTGAATTCTTCAAAAATAACGTCATCCATTCTTGATCCGGTATCTATAAGTGCAGTAGCAATTATAGTCAAGGAGCCACCTTCTTTAAGATTTCTGGCTGCACCAAAGAATTGTTTAGGACCGTACAGTGAGCTTGGATCCAATCCTCCGGATAAGATTTTTCCGCTGGATTGAATTGTGATATTGTATGCTCTTGCAAGCCTTGTAATACTGTCAAGCAAGATTACCACATCTTTTTTAAATTCCACCAATGCCTTAGCACGATTTAAGACCATCTCTGCAACCTTAATATGGTTTGAAGGTAATTCATCAAAGGTAGAATATATTACATCTGCATTCTCAACAGACATCTTTATATCAGTTACCTCTTCAGGTCTTTCATCTATAAGTAATATAATAAGTTCTACATCTTCATTATATTTTTTTATGGAATTTGCAAGAGACTTTATTAGAGTAGTCTTTCCTGCCTTGGGAGGTGCAACTATAAGCCCTCTTTGACCCTTGCCGATAGGGGCTATAATATCAATTAGCCTTGAGGCAATATCATCAGATTTTTGCAGATTGAATTTCTCCTTAGGATAATAGGCTGTCAAAGAATCAAAAGATGCTCTTTTAAGTGACTTTTCCGGTAATTCTCCATTTATCTTATGGACATATAATAAGGCTCTGAATCTGTCTCCTTCTTTAGGAGGTCTTACTATCCCTGTTACATAATCACCAGTCTTCATCCTGAATCTTCTAATCTGTGTTGGCGACATATATACGTCATTTTCTGTAGACAAATAATTTCCACCACGCAAAAAGCCGTAGCCGTCGGGCAGTATCTCCAAGACACCACCCGAAATCTCATGATTTTCGTCTACGTACAATTCACCTTGTTTTTTTGAGTTTTCAACTAAGGCTAAATCTGAAACAACAGATTTAACGCTGTAATCTTCCTTATTTTCTTCTTGCCTGCATTCTTGAGCATCAATATTATTCTGAATGCTTAAGCTTTCTATCAATTCACTTTTTTTCATCTTAGAATAGTTGGCTAAGGATTTTTCCTTTGCCAACTCCCTAAGCTGTACCAATGTCATATCCTCTAAAAAAGACATATTATCTCCTGTTTTTTAACCTACACTCATTGTTGACAAGTCGAACATCGGTAAGTAAATAGATAGCAATACGAAGGCAACAATACCGCCAATTACTATAATTATCAAAGGTTCCATCAAGGAAGTCATTCTCTTGATTGCTTCTTCCAATTCCTCTTCGAAGAAGTCTGATGTTTTTTGAAGCATTGAGTCTATAGCACCTGATTCTTCACCTATCTTAAGCATGGAAATCATCATAGGCGGGAAAACTTCAAGTTTTTTAAGTTCCACAGACATAGGAGAACCCTTTTTAATATTATCAATAGCATAAGTCATATTTTTTTGGATAAATACGTTATTTGTAACTTGAGCCGATGACTCAATAGCCTGAATAATAGGTATACCCGAACTTATAAGCACTGACAAAGTAGATGCAAATCTTGATGATGCAATAGTTTTTAAAAGACTTCCTACTATTGGTGCACGCAATTTATTTGTATCAAACTGCATCTTACCTACAGGCGTTTTGAAATATCTGCTAAGCACTATTATAACACCTATAACTATAGCCAAAATTATATACCATTTAGCAACCAAAAAGTCACTCAGACCAACTACAAATTGAGTAATTGCCGGTAGTTCTCTACCTTTAAGCACAGACTTAAACATAGGAACCAATGCAACCAACAAGAAAATTGTAACACCTATAGCCATTGATAAGACTATAATCGGATATATCATGGCACTTCTAAGTTGAGCCTGAAGTTTAGCTTCTTTTTGATAGTGAGTAGAAAGGTTGTTCAAAACCCCATCCATGTTACCTGTAAGTTCTCCGGATTTTACCATTGAAATATATAGTTGCGGAAAGGCTTCGCCATGTTTTTGAAGTGCTGTAGAAAATATTGCACCTTTTTGAAGCTCCTGATAAATATCTATAAGCTTTTCTCTTAGCAGCTTACTTTGAACTTGATCTTTAAGAGTTTCTATACAAGTAAGTAAAGGCATACCTGCATGAAGCATCGTATATAGCTGTTTTGAAAATACAGCCAAATCTTTTGATTTTATTCTTCTCTTACCTACTGTGATATTAACACCGCCAAGACCTTTTATCTCTTCACTTACTTCTATAGGTCTTGATCCTCTGCTTTTCATCAAAGCAACTACTTCTCCGCTTGAAGTGGCTTCCATAGTACCTTGTACTATTTTATCAGCAGAATCTATTTCAATATAATTATACTTAGGCATCTTTTACACCCCTAACTCTTTTGATATTGCTTCCTGATCAACCGCAAATTTCTTTACAGAGTCCAAAGTAATCTTATGTCTCTTATATAGGTTAATCAAGCTTTTGTCCATTGTTATCATTCCTACATTCGAACTTGTTTGTATTATCGTTTGTATTTGGTGAGTCTTTCCTTCACGGATAAGGTTCCTTATTGCAGGTGTAGCAAGCATTATTTCAAGAGCAGCAACTCTCGATTTTCCATCTACTGTAGGAACCAACTGTTGAGATATAACGGCTTCAATCATACCCGCCAACTGAGTTTTTATCTGTTGTTGTTGATATGGCTCGAAACTATCAATAATTCTATCCATTGTTTTTGCAGCACCTATGGTATGCAAGGTAGATAAAACCAAGTGACCTGTTTCAGCTGCAGTTATCGCTGTAGCTATTGTCTCGGGGTCACGCATTTCCCCTACCAGAATTATATCAGGGTCCTCTCTCAGACAAGCTCTAAGAGCATTGGCAAAGTTTTCTGTATCCATTCCTATTTCCCTTTGATTTACCACACATGTTCCATGTGTATGAATATACTCTATAGGGTCTTCTATTGTAATTATATGAGCATTTCTATTTTGATTCATATTTTTCATCATAGAAGCCAGTGTTGTAGACTTACCTGATCCTGTAGGTCCGGTTACAAGCACAAGTCCTCTCTTTAGCTCGCAAAGACTCTTTATTACTGAAGGTAGACCAAGTGAAGACATATCAGGAATAACATTGTTTATAAGTCTCATTACTATACAATATGTTCCCCTTTGTCTAAACACATTGACCCTGAATCTTCCCAAAGTACCGTAAGAATATGAAAAGTCAATTTCACCCTTTTCTTGCAAGGTACTGAACTTTGTAGGAGACAGTATCTGCCTTACAAGAGCCACCGTATCGGGAGGTGTCAATATGTTTCTGCTTAATGGAGTCAACTTACCATTGACTCTGACAAGTGGAGGTGTACCCACAGATAAGTGCACGTCCGAAGCTTTTAAATTTACGGAAATTTCAAGTATCGGATTGATGTTATCATTGGATAACTGATAATTTCCCGCAAATTCCACATCATTTACGTTGTTTAATTTTTCCATTTGAATATCCCTTTTACAGTTAAAATTTTCAAAAAATACTAATCTATACTATATGTTACTTTCAACATTTCACTGACTGTGGTAATACCGCTTAGCACCAGTTCAGATGCAGTCTGATTTAGCGTCTTCATTCCCTTATCAATACAACGCTGCTTAATCTCATCAATTGAAACTTTCTTATTTACCATTGCCTTTATTTCTCTATCCATTACAAGAATTTCATGTATTGCTATACGGCCGGCATAACCTGTACCATTACAGTTATTGCAACCCTTGCCTTTATACAATTTAGCAGGTTTTGAAAGCTTAAGCGCATTCATTTCATCAGGTGTAGATACATATTCCTGTTTGCACTTAGGACATATTCTCTTTATAAGTCTTTGCGCTATTATCCCCACAACAGATGTAGAAACCATAAATGGCTCTATACCCATATCTTCAAGTCTTGAAATACTTGATGCAGTATCGTTGGTATGCAGTGTAGACAAAACCAAGTGACCGGTAATTGAAGCTCTTGTTGCTATCTCAACTGTTTCGTTATCACGTATCTCACCTATCATGACTATGTCAGGGTCCTGTCTCAATATTGATCTAAGTCCTGCAGCAAATGTTAGTCCTGCTTTTTGGTTAACCTGTACTTGAGTAACACCGTCAAGTCTATACTCGACCGGGTCTTCAACAGTAATTATATTCTTTCTGATGTCGTTAAGTTCTCTAAGTACTGTATATAAGGTAGTTGACTTTCCTGATCCCGTAGGTCCTGTAACAAGGATTATACCTTCCGGAGCTTGTATTATCTTATGGAACAAATCCAGATTATATGGTGTAAATCCCAACTGCTCCTTTGTAAGCATTATGGAATCTCTATACAAAAGTCTTATAACTATCTTTTCACCATATACAGAAGGAAGAATTGATATTCTCAGGTCGACCAACTTTCCGTCTACGGAAGTCTCAACCCTACCGTCTTGAGGTATTCTTCTTTCAGCTATATCCATTGCTCCCAATATCTTTATTCTTGTAACTATAGCTGAGTGTGTCACCTTTGATGGAGCCATTATCTCTTTAAGGTCTCCATCTATTCTGAATCTTATACGTACAATAGTGGCAAAAGGCTCAATATGGATATCACTCGCCTTCATATTAACAGCCTGTGTTATTATAGAGTTTACAAGTCTTACCATAGGAGCATTGGCTACATCGGCATCTTCGGCAATCTCTTCAATGGCATTAAGCTCCACCATCTCTTCCTTAAATTCTTCTACAGCTCTTTCTGCATCCTTGGTAGAATCATAGGTCTTATTAATGGCTCTTTTTATCTCATCACTTGAGCTTAGAGCTACCGATATTTCCAATCCTGAAAGCAACTTAACATCATCTATTGCAAATATGTCAAGAGGATCTGACATGGCAAGGAGCAATCTTCCTCTGTTTACCTTAAGCGGTATAACATTATATTTCTTTGCCACCTGTTCACTTATCATATTTGCAGCGTGCTTATCTATTGAAAAATTTGAAAGACTGACGTAAGGTATCCTAAGTTGCACTTCCAGGACTTTGAGTATCTGTTCTTCTTTTAAGATTCCTTCTGAAACCAGAATTTCTCCTAATTTTTTATCCATAGTCTTTTGTTTTTGGAGTGCGGTCATAAGTTGTTCTTGAGTAATTGCCTTACTTTCTACCAATATGTCTCCCAATCTCTTAGCTTTTTGCATTAAATCCTCCCAAAAAAAATCTGTACTGCCGTCAAATAATCTTAAATTGAAATCCGTTCTTTCATAATATAAACACAAAACCAAGGCAGAATTTAAGACTGATTTACGAATTTTTCAAAAATCTACAAAGTTGAGCTTATTTAATGACCTTAATTCAGATAGATTTTTGATTTTATTTGTCTTATTATATCATATTTTTATATATTTTCAAAGGTTAATTTAAACTTTTATAAAAAAGTATATGAATCTTGTAAAAAAAATGTGAAAGTCGAAGGCAATAAAAAATACAAAAATTAAAAATTTTCTGAAAAAATCAAATCATTAATTTAAGATTAATTTAATAATACCACAGTTTATATAATATAATCAAGTATTATTTTAAAAAAATCTTAAATATTTTTTTAAATTATTTTTTGAAAATACTTCTAATGTTAAAAAAACCAATTTTTTTAATTTATACTTTACCTTTTAAAAATTACTATAACATATTTTTTAGGAAATTTTTCTAAGTATTTTTTCAGCATTTATACTAAAAACCTTTTAAAGCACCATATAAATATTTCGCTTATGAATGTCAAACAATTTAAAAGTAATCAGCATACAAAATATTTTGCATGACTTTTTAAATGAAGATTAGTATTAATTAATTTTTTATTTACTTTTCTTTAATATTATTATTACAAAAATATAAAAAGTCGATAAATCAAGTTTTACTACGTTTCTTGACTTATCGACTTTACTTTATTTATGCTTATATTTGTTAATGTTAGTACATCTTTTATTAAATTACAGATATTATGCTATGAAGTAAACATAATTAAAAGAATATATCTAAGTTTAACATTAATTTTCTATAAATAACTATTATACGTTAAATCTAAATAAGATTACATCTCCGTCTTTTACTACATATTCTTTCCCTTCTGAGCGTATAAGTCCTTTATCTCTTGCTACTGACATATTACCGCCTATTTCTACCAATTCTTCGTAAGAAATAGTCTCCGCTCTGATAAAGCCTCTTTGGATGTCTGAATGTATCTTACCGGCTGCGACAGGAGCCTTAGTACCGTTGATTATAGTCCAAGCTCTTGTTTCATCTTCTCCTGTAGTTAGGAAGCTTATCAGTCCAAGAAGTGAGTAACTTGCCTTTACAAGTTTTTCAAGACCTGAATACTCCATGCCCATATCTGACAAAAACTCTTTCTTTTCTTCATCTGAAAGTTGAGACAAATCTTCTTCGATTTTTGCACTTATAACAACTACTTGTGAATTTTCACTTTGTGCAAAGTCTTTGATTTGTTTAACAAAATCATTGCCCTCACCATCGCTTGACGCTTCGTCCTCAGCTACATTAGCAACATAAATTACAGGCTTGTCTGTAAGAAGATTGAAATCTTTTACTATCTCCAACTCTTTTTCTGTAAAATCAATGGTTCTTGCACATTTACCTTCTTCTAATACTGCAAGTATTTTTTCAATCAACTCTACTTCCACTGCCATTTTTTTATCGGCCTTCATAGCCTTTTGTGCCTTTGAAAGTCTTCTTTGCAATACTTCAATATCAGAAAAAATAAGTTCTAAATTAATAGTTTCTATATCTCTAAGAGGTCCTATCTCTCCGTCAACATGGACTACATTGCTGTCTTCAAATGCTCTTACAACATGGATTATAGCTTCAACCTCTCTTATATGAGACAAAAACTTATTTCCAAGTCCTTCTCCCTTACTTGCACCTTTTACAAGTCCGGCTATGTCGACAAATTCGATTGTAGTATGCACAGTTTTTTTGGAGTGATTTATCTCCGACAACTTGTCTACTCTAAAATCAGGTACGGCTACAACTCCTACATTTGGTTCTATAGTACAAAACGGATAGTTTGCCGATTCAGCACCGGCTTTCGTAATTGCGTTGAACAACGTACTTTTTCCAACATTAGGCAGTCCTACTATTCCAAGTTTCATTAATTTACATCTCCTTTATAATCTTAAATTTTCATAGCTACATCGAATTTTTTATAAATAAAATTGCTACTTACAAATTCATGCAAGTCTAATTATATCCTTATTTTTGATTTTACTCAACAGTTACAGATTTTGCAAGATTTCTAGGCTTGTCCACATCATTGCCTTTTTTTATGGATGTGTGATAAGCTATAAACTGTGCAGGAATTACTGCAAGTATTGATGAAAACAAGTCGTAAACCTTGGGAACTACTATAATTTCATCTGCATAACTTGCCATATCCTTGCTGTCTTTATCAGTAATTATTATTGTATATGCACCTCTTGCCTTGACTTCCTGAATATTTGACATTGTCTTTTCTAACAATTTATCTTGAGTAAGAACAGCAATTACAGGAGTATTTTTTTCTATCAAGGCTATAGTACCGTGCTTAAGCTCTCCCGCCGCAAAAGATTCTGTATATATATAGGAGATTTCCTTGAGTTTGAGTGCTCCCTCTTTGCCGACACTGTCGTCAAGCCCCCTACCTATATAAAAAGCTGATTTTGAATTTTTAATTTTTTCTGCAATTTCAATACACTTTTCTTCAATTTTCAGCGTGTCTTCAACTTTTTGAGGAAGTTTTTTCAGCCTTTCAACTATTTCGTGGTACTCCTCAATACTTATCTCTTTCTTCAACTTTGCAAGCTCCACACCTATCATGTAAAAGGCTGCAAGCATTGTTGTATATGCTTTTGTAGACGCTACAGCTATCTCAGGTCCTGCAAGAGTGTAAAATACATCATCAGAGTTTCTTGCAACTGAAGAACCCACCACATTTGTAATTGATAGTATCCTACAGCCCTTAGTCTTTGCAAGTTTTTGTGCTGCAAGAGTATCTGCTGTCTCTCCTGATTGACTCACCAATATCACAAGAGTCTTTTCATTTATAAATTGCTTATTATACCTGAATTCTGAGGCTATATCCACCCTTACTCTTATATTGGCAATATTTTCTATAACATATTTACCTATAAGTCCTGCATTGTAAGCTGTACCGCAGGCAACTATATAGATGTCGTTTATATTTTGTATCTGTGTGTCATCTATTCTAATATCGTCAAGTATGAGATTGTTATTTTCATCTATTCTTCTTAATATGGTATCTGCGACAGCCTTAGGCTGCTCATTTATCTCCTTAAGCATAAAATGAGGATAGCCTCCTTTTGTTGCTGCATCCATATCCCAAGTAATAGTAAACTTCTCTTTATTTATTACATTCTTATCCTTGTCATAGAATACTATGTCATCCTTTGTAATTACAGCTGTCTCATCATTGTCAACATAATATATCTGCCTTGTATACTCCAATATGGCAGGTATATCTGATGCAAAGAAATTTTCTCCCTCTCCTATACCTACTATAAGCGGCGACTCTTTTCTTACAGCTATTATCTTGTCAGGTTCAGCCTTTGAAATTATACCCAAGGCATAGGCTCCTCTAAGTCTCGATACTGCCATATTTACTGCTGAAAGTATATCATCAGTCTTTTTGAGATATTTATCTATCATATGAACTACCACTTCTGTGTCAGTCTGTGATCTGAATACATATCCCTCGTCAGTCAGTTCCTTTTTCAAGGCTCTGTAATTTTCTATGATTCCGTTGTGTATTACAGCTACCGAGTTTGATTCATTTATATGCGGATGCGAATTGACATCTGACGGCTGACCGTGAGTAGCCCATCTCGTATGACCTATACCCACATGACCCGGATGTGGATCTTCTTCAAGATGCTTTGACAACACAGATAGCCTTCCCTTATACTTTGACAGTTTCAACTGACCATCAAATATAGTAGCTATTCCTGAAGAGTCATAGCCTCTGTATTCAAGCTTTTCAAGACCGTTCATCACAACATCTTGGGCTTTTTGCCAACCTATATAACCTACTATTCCACACATATT
This sequence comes from uncultured Peptostreptococcaceae bacterium, assembly GCA_963521605.1. Taxonomy (GTDB): domain Bacteria; phylum Bacillota; class Clostridia; order Peptostreptococcales; family Filifactoraceae; genus Peptoanaerobacter. Next base: position 145,841 of record CAUQVF010000002.1, read on the forward strand.
ATTCTCCTTTATTTTTACATCAAAAACAATACATACCTTTAGGGATGTATTTTAAATATATGTTTGTATTTTAATATTTTATTTAAAAGTCTCTAAGCAATTCTTTATACTTATTTATATAGCAAATAATGCCTATATCTATTTAATATACAGGCTATATTTATCAATAGTCAAAAGTCAAAAAATACTACATTATTTATAAATTTATTATAAATGCAGAAAAATATTTTATCTATTTTTCATTAGTTTTTAACATAATATTTAAAAAAACAAGTAAAAGAAATTATTTAAAACTTAAAATCCATATTAAAATACTATTTCAGGAGAGTGACATAATATACTTTTTGTAAGACTTGAACTTTTTTACAAGTAAGTCTTCTTTGTTATATATTTTTAGACAGTCACATGCCTTTGGGACACCCGCCGAATTTTCGATAATCCCAATCCTCGTCAACAATCAATAACTAATATTAGCATAATAATTGTTCTGGCGCTTGACAATATTTTCTCCTGCTATAAATTAAAACAGCCTATAATCAATAGTCTATAGCAAAAATTTTGCTGTCAGTCTATCAATCAATAGGCTTTTTTAAATTCACTACTCAGCTGATATAACTTCTCTTCCATTGTAGCTGCCACATTCAGGACAAACTCTGTGTGACAATTTCATTGAATGACATTTAGGACATTCAACAAGATTTTTTGCTGTCATTTTCATATTTGCCGCTCTTCTTGAACGTGTATCAGACTTGCCCATTTTTCTCTTAGGTACCGCCATGCTTTATCCCTCCTTATTATTTTTAGACGATTTATTAATCTAAAAAAGATTTTAACTTCTCCAGCCTCGGGTCTATATTGCTCAAATCTTCCTCTTGACATTTACAAGTAGTCTTATTTAGATTTGCTCCACAATTATGACATAGTCCCTTACAATTTTCATTGCAATACAAATTGTTATTGAGATGTTCAAACACAGCATCTTCCAGTATCTTATCAATGTCAAGATAATCATCATCGACTATTATCATATCATAGTCCACATCGTCATCGTGATTTGATATAATACCTGATATATTTATATCATCAGATACTTGCATTTCATCAAGGCATCTCACACAATTAATTACAGTGTCAAGGTGTATGTCAACTTTCGCATGCAAATTATTATCCTGCGTTTTGCTTATCTCACAAACAACTGCCGGTTTCTCGTTAAAAACCGCCTTTCTACCCGAAATCTCACAAAAGTCTTTATCCAATTCAAACTTATATACAAAGTTGCTTTTTGAACTTGTAAGAATATCATTAATAAAAATTCGCATAAAACACCCCTACCACAATAACATCCCATATTATACTAAATATTTATGCTTTATGTCAAGTAATTTCACTTTATATTTAAAACTTTTTGTTTATTTATTGTTATCTTGCTTTTATCTAATCAAAATTGACCTTGTTTCCATATTAATTATACTATCTTAATTCTATACCTCAAAGCCTCTACCGATTAATATACTCTTTATTTCTTCTATACTCATACCCAAACCCTTACTTATTACGTCTATACCAACTCCGTTTTTAAAGAAATTAATCAAAGTATCTATTTTTCCTTTTTCTTCCCCTTCTTTTATTCCTTCTTCTCTTCCTTCTCTAAGTCCAGTCTTTCTTTGATCATCCATAAATATCTTAAAGGCTGTCTCTTGTTTCATATATTCATTTACCATCTCTTGCACCTCCGTCTTTTTTATTGCTAAGTATTCTTTTAGTATCTCCTCATTCATACATATTTCAATTGTGTTTTTTATCGCTTCTTCTACATTATTACATTCATTCTTTTGTTTTGAAAATATCTGTGTAAACAGTATATACTGCCCTAAGATATTGTTTTTATTTCCGGTACAAAGTACCCTTAGCTTCATATCTATATCTGAGACTATATTGCTTTCTACCATCAAATCGCTAAGATGTAAATCATGGTCTTCCATGAGTTTATCCCCTGTATATACTGTAAAAAGCTTTATCTTAGGTATCATCCTCTTTTTTGTACTGTAGAGTTCTACAAGATTCTTATTAGGGCTGTTTTGTTCTATATAGTCTTTGAGTGTATCTGATAGATAAAATAATACTCTTAGAATAATATTTTCCGTGTAAACACTCTGTGCTTCCATAAGTATTATTATTTCATCTTTTACCCTAAAACCGAGGTCATTATACACTCCTGTTGTGATTATATTTTCCAAGGTTATTATCTCTATATCTTCTGTGCTTATTTTTCTTTCATCATCTACTAATGATTTATATAGTTGTATCAGACGATTTTTATCTGAAAATAAGTCTATAAATAAGCTATCTCTTATCTTAAGGTTCATATTTTTGGGTGACATACAAGCTCTCCCTCGTATTTTATTTCATACTATTATTATACCAAAAAAAGAAATAATAATATATCATTTCAGTAAATATAAATCAAGTCTCCAAAAAATAACATCAATTTAATTACTATTTTTATCTTAATTCTAAACAACTAAAGCCCAAGAAAACTTGCAAATTTACTTCTTAAAGATTTTAAACCACTAAAAACCTTTTTTCCAGTAGATTTAATACCTTCCCATGCTGATTTAGCTACACTTTTAGCGACACTTGCCACCTTTTGAGCACCACTATATATAGTGTCTCCTACCAAAGAGCCGGCTATATTACCTACCATTCCACCAATAAATCCTGTTATAGGTGCAATAGGTCCTCCTATAGCTATTCCAATTCCACTAAGTGTCGTTTCTAAAATCTTTTCTACACCTATTTTTGCTATAGCTGTTTTAGCAACAATCGCTCCATGTACCCCATATATCATCGAAGTTGTAGTCCTTCCCATCCTATCCAGCCCTTTAGTCAAAGAAAGTTTACCCATAGCTACCTTATATAAAATTTTTGCATTTTCTATCCCAACACTTGCTATATTAGCAATTATATTTCCGCTTGTTCCCTTAGGAATTGCACTTATAAGTTCATTTTCAGAAGCTACTTTTAAAGCTCCTGTTGCAATTACCTTTACAGAAGTATCTGCTCCTGTCTTAATAGCATTTTCTACCAGCTCCTCCGGTTCAATCTTTTCACCTTTGAACAATTTATTTGCCACATCAAATCCTGTTGTAACAGCAGCTGACAATAATCCCATAACACCAGCATTCTTACCTATATTCAAGGCAATATCTTTAATTGCGAAATCACTGTAGCCAACTTTAGGCATTGCACTTTTTTCCTGTGCAGCAATTTGAAGATCCTTCATATCTTTTTTGGTGAAACTCTTGCCCTTTGCTCCCCATGCTTCAATATGGTCAGTTATCGTTTTTGATGAGCCTTTAGCTTGGAAATGAGCCCTTACCTCATCAAGTTGTTCCTTAGGAACAATAATTTGCTGATTGTTATAATTTCCACGTTCAATTAATTTTATAGTTGCATCTGCATCCTTACCGAATTTAAGTTGATAATTTTGATATTTTCCTGTATCAATATTGGTAGCTCTTACATCCACCGAGTTTTCAGTAAATACATCTCTAACTTCTACTTTAATATTCTTATCTTGAATAAAAGCACTTAATTCAGCTGTTTTTGCAATCATATTTTCTGCAATATTTCCGTCTAAATTTGGGCTCATTTTTATATGTCCATCTGACGAGCGTTGTAATGCCTCAGCTAACTCCATATTTTTGCAATACAGCATATCATCTATTGACTGTAACACTTCACCATATTCATTTACAGACATTTGTATAGATGACTGCTGTATTTTATCTGCAAGCCACCTTTCCTTTGATATTCCATTTTGCCCTGCCTCATCAATAGATTTTAAATTATCATCAAAGCTATCAATAGAGCCTATAATTTCACCAGCTTCTTTTTCAGCCTCTTCTTCACTAATACCATGTATTTCTGTTATAAATAATTGTTTTAGCCATTGCTTATCAGATATCAAATCTCCCTTTTCTTTATATGATTTTAAATATTTTACAAAAAGCTCCTTTATAACTTTTGCTTCCTGTTCACTCATATATTCTCTTTCATTATTTTTTTCCAATCAGATTACCTACCTTTCGATGCATTCTTAAATTTACGCTTTTCATACTCTTTTGACATCTTTTCCAAAGGCTCTTTCATTATTTCTGAAAGTGAGTTGGTATTAGATATTGCATCAACCATATCTCCAGTATTAATACTTTCCTTGTCATCTGCAAATGCTGATTCAACAGCATCTTTGACTACACCCTCTATATCTGCACCACTAAACCCCTTTGTTTTATTTATTAATTCGCTTATTGAAATATTCTTCAAATCTTGAGGTCTGCGCTTTTTTATATGAATTTGAAAAATTTTCTCTCTTTCTTCATCATTTGGCAAACCTACATAAAATATTTCATCAAAACGTCCTTTTCTCAATAGCTCTGGAGGTAATTTTGTAATGTCGTTCGCTGTAGCTACAACGAAGGTAGGACTGTCTTTTTCCTGCATCCATGTTAGAAAATTACCGAATAATCTCGTAGTAACTTCCGCTCCTCCACCGTCACCACCTATTCCAGCGAATGCCTTTTCCAATTCGTCAATCCACAATACACATGGCGATATTGCTTCCGCAAGTGCAATGGCACTTCTAAGATTTCCCTCAGACTCTCCTACATATTTCCCCATAAGTCTACCCATATCAAGGCGTAAAAGAGGAACTTCAAATAGATTTGCCGCAGCCTTGGCATTAAGTGATTTCCCACATCCTGGTACTCCTGCAATCAAAACACCTTTTGGCATATCTACTCCATATTGTTTTGCCTTTTTCATATTCTTATATACCTTAGCCTTGCGTGTAAACCAATCTTTAAGATTTTCAAGTCCGCCTATATCTTCAATCGTCTCTTTAAGAGGTATCATCTCCAAAATACCTGCTTTTTTAATCATCTGTTGCTTTTGCTCGAATATGAGTTTTAGGTCACCTCTACTCAACTCACCATCATCGGCGTATGAAAGTGCAAGCAAATTATTAATTTCAAATTCTGTCAACCCTTTAAATGAAGTTGACAGTTCTTCCAATAAATCTTGTCCTATATTATCAAGACTGTTTTCTTCTATAAAATTCAATATTATCTTTTTAATATCTTCCACATTTAGATAATCCATTTCAAGAATTATTATATACTTTTCCAACTCTTTAGGTATGATTAGAATGTTGGAAACTATTATGATATTTGCATCTACTCCGCTATTAATCATCCTTGCAAGACCTTTTATCTTAGATGCAATCCTCGAATCCTCAAGATAGGAATTTATATCCTTTATTAATATAATCTTCCTATCCAGCATTTCAGGAGTTTTTATCTGATCAAGCATCATTTCAAGCGAGCAATCTTCTATAAGAGGTGACTTGGTCTCAAAATCTATATATCCGTTTGTTTCATTCCACTCATAGATTTCTTTGCCAAAATTAACCTGCTCTATAATAGTGTCAACCTTATCCTCCTCAAATGTATTAAAATAGATGACAGGAAATCCTGCATCAATATATCTCCCTAATTTTGTCTTTAATGTCTTATCTTCCATACTAACCTCTAAATTATTTATATAAATCTATTACTCTTGAAAATATGTTTGGGATATTTGTACTTTTGAACTGAAAATCCACTTCTTTTTGATGAAAGATTATTTTAATCAGTTTAAATATGTCTTCCATTTCATCATCAGTAATATTCATAATAGCAGCAAAATCACAAATTACGGAAAGATTCTTCTCTATATCAGTCTTATCTACAGCTAATATCATCATAGCCCAAAAGATGAACTTATACATAACTTCTTTATTTTTAACATCTTTACAACTTACAATAAATTTTTCTGTAGCATATAACTTAAATTCATTATCATTAAACCTGCCAATCTCTATCATTTTATAGTTTGAAGTCCATCCCTCAATAAAAAAAGTAGAATCTTCCAAAATAATTTTTCCATATTCATTTATTTTATTGTAGTTATATATTAACAATAAACTTTTATTATATGACCTTAAAGCAGGAACCATATTACGTGTAGCTAAAATCATAGAGTTATTAAAATCTTCCAGTCTCTCATCTAAACTACTCCACTCAATTCCACTACTCCCAATTCTGTTTTCTATTTTTATTATTAAAGTTCTAAATTCATCTGATTTTATTTTATTATGCATTTGTTATTTATCTCCATTATTTAAAAAATACATATTGTTAGTCATTAAGTTTGATTCATAATAAGTTATAAATATTAACTAAAAATTTTATATACCTTACTCAAAAATTAAGTTCCTTTAGCTGTACTATTAATTTATTATAATACAATATAGACTTTCTCTTTTCATCTTCAGACAGCTTGAAGCTAATATAAGTATCTTCTTTTTCCTTGAAATAAACAACATCTTTCTCTTTTTGCTTCTCTAATACAACCTTGTATTCTTCATCAAACTCAACACCTATAAGTTTTATCGCTTTTTCTTCAAAGTTTACAACTTCCTTTGACTCTATTACTACTATAGGATTGTTTACTCCTACATAGGTGATACCCTTTTTACTTATCGGAACTGTAAATCTATCTCCACATAAATGTATAGTAGTTTCTCCATCGTCCAAAAGCTTATAAATATCATCTTGTTCAAAAGCAGTGATATTTATAGAATTTAAAAACTTTTGTTCCTTACTATACTTTTTTAATTTTTTTACTTTTTCAAAATCTATGTTCATATCATCAGTATATTCTATATCAAATATCTGACATATCTTCTTCGATAATTCACTATCCCTTACATCTAATTTTTCTATTTGCTCAGCTTTATCATCTTCATATCTATCTCTGAGCCATGTTACCAACTTTCCATTAGAAAGATAACTTAATATTTTAAGGAGAGAAAAATTTTCTCTTAGCTCCTCCATACTTCTAACAGAAACACCATTTATCATCTCAAGTGGAAATCTAATTTTTTTTACCATAATAACTCCTCATAATAGTTTTATTAAAAATAGTATTTTTATATCATATAACTTAACATAAAAAACCACAAATATTTAGACTATTTTACAATTTTCATTTTTTAGATATATTCTAATAACAATTAATTCTAATTAATTTATCAGTACATTTTATGTTAATATCTACTTAAATATAATCAATAATACTAATATCTGTTTTAATTAAGGATAAAATTATCTTCAATAGTTTAAAAAATAGCTTATGATTTATGACATTATTAAAATGTAACGAAAATATTTTATCCATTATTTTATTAGATTTTAGTATTGATTTTTAAATTATTATTTTAATAACTCTTCAATCAAAATAAATATGACTTTTTAAGTAAAATTTTTTATGTAGTAGATTATTAATTTATACAGTGTACTATTAAATAACATTATTAGAATTAAATTACACTATTTAATATTCTATCATAAGCATACATAATTGTAAATTAAAAAAACTCTCCTTATAAACATAAGAAGAGCCTAAAAAGTTACTTATATACTAAAATTATATATTGTTTTAATTATAGTGGACAAATTGAAAATTTATCTTTAGTCAAAATAGACTTATGATATTCTAAGCACTTTATTTTTTAAAAATAAGTAATGTTATTTTACTATATTTTATTTATATTTTTATACCACTTATCTTTTTTCTTAATACTAATTATCTTATTACCTTATATATCCTTGATGCTACCTTTGCTGACAATATTGCTGACAATATATCGGTAGGTATGAATATTAATACTGCCGATTTTAAAAGCTTAAATAGCTCTACATCTTTAGCCAAGACATTTGTCATTATAAAGTAAAGATATATGAATCCTATTAAATATACTAATGAAAGCCCTATAAGATTTGATATGAAAAAATTCAGGAAATTTTTCTTTCTCTTCTCACTGATTTTACCTATTACAAAAGCTGCTACTGCAAATCCTATAATGTATCCAAATGTAGGCTGAAATACATAGCCTATGCCCCCACCTTTTGTAAATACAGGCAGTCCTACAAGACCTATACAAATATACATAGCAACACTGGTAAATCCAAGTTTTGAGCCTAAAATAAGTCCTGCCATAGCCACAAAAAACCACTGCATTGTAAAAGGAACCGGTGGAAGAGGCACCTTGATAAAGGCTCCTATACATACAAGAGCTGAAAACAGCGAACATAATACTATTGACTTTGTTTCAGTTTTTTTTCTAATCTTTTCCATTGCAAACCTCACTTAGTTTTATATTTTACAATCCGAATTATATAGCATAAAATTATGATTGTCAACTATAATTTTTTATTGCTTTGCAATATTAAAATTTACAATAAAAATTGTCTTTTCACTTGAATAAAAGGTAATAGTATAATTTATATTTAATTTTTAAAACTATGCACAGGTGCTGGCATAAATCCTGCTCTTTCTATTAATCTGTCACTTCTTACATTGCCTATATCTATTATAGGAGCGTAGCCAAGCAAATCTCCAAACTCTACAGTCTCACCGACATTTTTCCCGTATACAGGCACTAATCTTGTTGCAGTAGTCTTATTGTTTATCACTCCTATTGCGCATTCATCCGCTATTATTGCTGATATTGTTGAGGAAGGAGTATCTCCCGGTATTGCTATCATATCCAGTCCTACGGAGCAAACACATGTCATAGCTTCCAACTTGTCAAAGGACATACTTCCCTTTGATACGGCATTTATCATACCTTCATCTTCACTGACCGGAATAAAGGCTCCGCTAAGTCCGCCTACATTTGAAGAAGCCATTATGCCACCCTTTTTTACAGAATCATTGAGAAGTGCAAGAGCAAATGTAGTGCCATGTCCCCCAGCCTCGTCAACTCCTATTTCTTCAAGTATTCTTGCCACACTGTCACCCACATCAGCAGTCGGTGCAAGAGACAAATCTACACTTGAAAAAGGATAGCCAAGTGACTGAGCCACTTCTCTTCCAATAAGCTCTCCCATCCTTGTCATCTTAAAAGATGTCTTTTTTATCTCCTCACATACAGTTTGGATATTCTTGCCTCTTATCTTTTCTAAGGCTGATTTTACTACTCCAGGTCCACTTATTCCGACATTAATCACTGTATCTCCCATACTAACACCATGAAAAGCTCCTGCCATAAAAGGATTATCGTCAACAGAATTGGCAAAGATTACAAGTTTCGCACAGCCTATACTTCCATTGTCTTTAGTTGCAAATGAGAGTTTTTGTATCATCTCGCCTATTAATTTTATTGCATCCATATTGATACCGGCTCTTGAAGAAGCCACGTTTACACTTGAGCATACTATATCTGTAGATGAGAGCGCATTAGGAATGGATCTTATCAATATTTCATCTGCCCTTGTCATTCCCTTTTCTACTAAGGCTGAAAATCCTCCTATAAAATTTACTCCGACATTTTTTGCAGCCTTGTCAAGTGTAGCTGCAAAGTCAGTATAGTCCTCATCTTTAGTTGCACCTGCTATCAACGATATAGGGCTTACTGATATCCTTTTGTTTATTATAGGTACTGAGTATTTTTGACCAATCATTTCAGAATATTTGACAAGATTTTCCGCTTTAAGTGATATTTTATCATAGATTTTTTCTCTTGCTTTTTTAGAATTTTCATCAATACAGTCAAGCAAAGAAATTCCCATGGTAACAGTTCTTATGTCCAATTTCTCATTGCTGAGCATATTTATTGTTTCCAATATGTTTTCTCTATTTAAAAATTGCATAATACACCTCTTTTATATGTTATGCATGGCATTGAACAGATTTTCATGTTGTACCATTATCTTTTGTCCCATTTGCTTACCTATATCATCAATCTCATTACAGAATTTTCCGAAGCTTTCTCCTATGTTTGAAATGTCTATCAACATTATCATGGTAAAAATTTCACCTACTACACTCTGGTTAATATCAAGGATGTTTAAGTTATACTCCAACAACTTACCTGAAATCTTGTGTATTATACCTACCATGTCTTTCCCTACAACAGTTACAACAGCCTTCATAATGTACTCCTTACTTTTAATATTCTCAATAATATCTTTCTATATAATATAATTATATTTTTATGACTTATCTTAATACTCATTAGTAATTAATAAGTTTATTATAGCATTTATTTTTTTAACAGATATTATACTACTATGTTTTTCTAAAAGTTAATGTATTATATAACATTCACCTTATAAAATCAATATACTATGCTAAAAAACAAGCTTAGTTTTTAAAAAGAATAAGGTATTAAATTAAGTCCAAATACATACTTAAGCTGTAAAATTATATTAATCCCTATTATTTATATTAAATTTCTCTCTTGAAAACTCTAAAATTTGATGTTTGGATTTTGAGTTTACAACAGATAATAAATTTGACTTTTGCATTGCATAATCTTATAATAATGCTATATTTTATAAGATTGCATTTTTATAAAAAGGAGATTGATATGAGCACCTTTATATTTGGACACAAAAACCCTGATACTGACAGTGTTTGCTCATCCATAGCCTATGCTTACTACAAGCAGGAGCTTGGAGAAATACTCGATCCAAGAATACTTGGAGATTTGAGAAAAGAAGCATCTTTTGTACTGGATTATTTCAATATAAGTCCTCCAAAATTTCTTGAAGACGTAAAAGTACAGGCGAAGGATTTGAACTTTGACAGAATAATACCGCTGACAGTCAGCTCATCAGTATATGAAGCCTATATGAATATGGATAGGGAAAAAATACATACACTTCCTATAGTAGATGATATTGGAAAATTGCTTGGAATAGTATCTATGAAAGATATAGCCAGCGCTTTAATAAATATTCACGATAATATTGTAAATACTACTCTTGCTTCTTTTATCAACGTATTTTCCAATTACAGCCCTAAGATGATTATGCAGGGCAAATCTATTGACAAGGTGGAAGGACTGCTTAAAGTATTTAACCCCCACATACCTCAAGACTCAGTAATAGAACAGGATAATGTCATTATACTCAAACACTATCACAAGAAGGAATTTTTCCAAAAGTTAAATTTTGGAGTAAATATGATAATTTTGCCACAGTATGATGAGCTTGAAGAAGAAGAGTTGAACTTACTTAAAAAATATGACATCACAACTATATCACTTGATTTATCATCACCTATGATAATCAAAAAAATGCACCAGACTGACAGCATAGCCAGCATAATGAAAAAAGACAAGATACAACACTTCACTATGGAAGACTATCTCATCGATATAAAGGAATCCATGCTCAAGACTAACTTTAGAAACTACCCTCTTGTAGACACTGACGGATACTATATGGGACTGCTTGGAAGAAAACATCTACTTAAGCCGGGCAGAAAGAAAGTAATATTAGTCGATCACAATGAGTTTTCACAAAGTGCTACCGGTATAGAAGAAGCAAATATACTGGAGATAGTGGATCATCATAAAATAGGCGGAATCAGCACCAACGAACCCATAGTCTTTATCAATATGACTGTAGGCTCTACATGTACCATAGTGTATGAACTATTTAAAAACGCAAATATAAAGATACCTCGACACATTGCAGGTTGCTTAATAAGCGGAATATTATCAGATACTATGTATTTTAAATCTCCTACCTGTACTAAAAAAGATATAGAAGCTGTCCATGCCATAAACGAGATATTGAATCTGGATTTGGACGATTATACTCAAAAAATGTTCAAAGCAGGCTCTTCTATAGAAGGTATGACATTGAAGGAACTTCTTTACAATGACTTCAAGGAGTTTAATTTAAAAGGCAGAAAGATAGCTATTTCTCAGTTATTTACCATGGATATTGAAGAACTTGAGGAGAAAAAGGAAGAACTGCTGAAATATATGAAGGATATATATGAGCAAAACAATTATAATATCCTGCTTCTTGCAGTTACAGATATGGTCAAAGAAGGCTCATATATATACTATATTTCAGATGACAAGTCTATAATAAGGCAGTCATTTGACTTAGATGAATCTCAGGGCGCATTTTCGCCTATGACTGTTTCTCGTAAAAAGCAGATAGTTCCAATGATTACAAATACATTAGAGCTGATTTAAGGAGAAAATATATGAAAAAAGTATTCAGCTTTTTCAAAAATGCTAACGAAACTAAGGAAAGAAAATTTGTAGAAGTCGGCAACAATAAATTTTTGAGAAATTTCAAGAAAATAACTCTGACTTTATACCTTTTGTTACTCGTAATATCGTATTATATAGCTCTTGTTCCGATTAATCTCAAGTCAGTTGAGTTTTACGGATATGCAACTGTCATGTTGTTTATTTTGGCATTTATATTTTTCATTGACTCTTTTTTCAATGAAAAGAGCAGGCTAATATACAAGACTCTGCTCAAGATTTCTATAGCCATGATAGTAATAACAGCACTATCAAATTTATATTCATCTCCCATATTGCAGTCTAAGAGATACGCATCTTTAATAAAAAAACAGACTTCTGTATTTGAAGAGGATATAAAACAAGCAGATTTCACAAAACTTCCTGTCGTAGATAGAGATACCGCCATAAAACTGGGTGCAAGAAAGATGGGCGAGATGGGAGATTTAGTCAGCCAATACAATATAGATGAGACCTACTCGCAGATAGCACTTGGAGAAAAACCGGTGAGAGTCACTCCACTTGTTTACGCAGATTTTGTAAAATGGTTTTTAAACAAGGACAAGGGTATACCGTATTATATAAAAATTGACATGGTAACACAAAATGCGAGTCTTGTAAAACTTGACGAACCTATAATGTATTCTATGAGTGACAAATTTTCCAGAAATTTGTACAGACACATAAGATTTTCTTATCCTACTGCCATAATAGACGATATAAACTTTGAAACTGACGACGAAGGCAAGCCTTATTTTATAGCTACAGCTGTAGAGCCAACCATAGGGCTGTTTGGAGCGCCGGATACGAAATATATAATAATCGTAGATGCTCATAGCGGCAAGATGGAAAAGTATAAGACAGGAAATGTGCCTGAATGGGTAGACAGAGTATATCCTGCTAATATGATAATAACTCAACTTGATGACAATGGAAAATTTGAGAGAGGCTTCCTCAACTCAAAGATAAAACAGGAAGGAGTTACTAAGACTACTGACGGATACAACTATCTTATAAGCGGAAGTGATATTTCACTTTATACAGGTATTACCTCTGTCCTCGCAGACGAGTCCAACATAGGGTTTGTAATTGTAAATACGAGGACTAAGGAAACTAAGTTTTATCCTGTATCTTCAGCGGAAGAATTTTCAGTTATGGACAGTGCTAAGGGTGCTGTACAGGAAAAGGGGTATGATGCTACCTTCCCACTACTTATCAATGTGTACAATAGACCAACTTACTTTATGTCACTTAAAGACAAGGCATCACTGATAAAGATGTACTCACTTGTAGATGCTCAAAACTACCAAAAGGTAGCTGTTGGAAACACTGTTGAAGAAACTGTTGAAAATTATCAAAAGATAACATCAGACATCATGAATAATGTAGGTGCTTCATCAGAAAAAACCATAGTAATTGAAGATATACAAAGTGTTGTAATTGACAGCAATACACTATATTATATAAAGGCTAAGGATGAAGAAAAGATACTTTCAGCTTCAATCAATGTAGATCCAAGACTTGCATTTATAAAGGCAGGAGATACTATTGAAGTGTCAGGAAGTGATATGGGAAGTGTATTTGTAATTACTAAACTAAAATAACACTTTTATATTTTTTTAATGCTGATAATATACCAAAATTCCATAAAGTATAGAAGAAATAATATTTTCTCTACTGAAATCTAATAAAATAAGGGATAAAATATTATTAGAAAATATGTAATACTACTATAGATATCCTTTATTTTATTTAAATTTCATATTATTAGCAAATATATCAAGCTGATAATATTATGAAGGCTATAGAACAAAAATATCTGCAGATTAAATAAATAATAGTATCAATATAATTCTTTTATAATACTACTAAAAACCCTTTAAATCAGCTTGTAAATATTTTGCTTATAAACGTCATACAATTTAAAAGTAATCACCATAAAAAATATTTTGCATGACTTTTTAAATGGAGATTAGTATAAAATTCCACAAAATAATAAAAACATAAAAAGAGGCTCTTTGTTATATGAAACTTCATATAACAAAGAGCCTAATTTTACTATTTTGCAGACAATGCAGCCATAGTTATATAGTTGTACGGTTGGTTGAAATGTGGTAGGAAGAATATATCAAGTAATTTGAGTTTATCTATTGTAACTTTCTCTTGTATTGCAAGAGAGAACATATGAATACCCATTGACATATCATAAGTTGACGCCATTTGAGCTCCTACTATAACTCTTGTATTTCTGTCATAAACTATCTTAAGTTTTACATTAGGATTTGTAGTTTCCAAAAATGCAGCCTTTTGCAAATCTTCAAATGAAGTACTTAGTACATCCATTCCAAGTTGTTTTGCCTTTTGTTCACTTACTCCAGTAGATACCATCTTCAAATCATAGATAGCAATAGCATTTGAGCCTTGTACCCCTACAGTTTCAAGTCTTTTGCCGCAAGCATTATGAGCTGCTATAATACCTGAACGTACGGCATTAGTAGCAAGAGCAATGTAAGATTTTTCCCCTGTAGCGTTGAACTGAACTGTAGCACAGTCACCTATAGCATATACGTCCTTAATGCTTGTTTCTTGAGTTTCATCTACTATATATGCACCATTAGGCATTGTTTCAAGATAATCTTTGCCAAGCTCATTGTTTGGTCTAAATCCTATAGCAAGTATTACCATATCACATTGATATTGGTTTTTATCTGTTACTATATACTCTACCTTGCCATTTCCCTTGATTTCCTTTACAGTTTCACCAAATGCAAGTTGAACTCCGTTGTCAGACAAGTTTTTATCCATAAGAGCGCTGAATTCTGCATCATAATAATTTGAAAGTGAAGTCTTAGCAACATCTACCAATATTACCTTTTTGTGATGTCTTTCAAATGCTTCAGCAAGTTCAACTCCGATGTATCCTGCTCCAACTACTGCAATAGTTTTTATATCAGGATTTTTTAGTTTATCTATTACTTCTTGAGCATTTTGGAAAAGTTTTACCATCTGTACATTTTCCAAATCTCTTCCGGGTATTGGAGGTACTATAGGTAGTGAACCAGTAGCAAGTATAAGTTTATCATAACTTTCTTCTATTCTTTGACCGTTTTCCAAAGTTGCAGAAACAACTTTTCTGTCAAAGTATATCTTATCCACCTTGCTATTCATATTTACCTTTGCACCTTGAGATTCCAACTTTTGCTTATTTGAATAGAAAAGTCCGTCCGGCTTTGATATTTGTCCACCTATCCAAAGTGCCATACCGCATCCCAAAAAACTGATGTTGGAATTTTGGTCAAAAACTACTACCTCGTCTCCTTCGTTAAAACCTGTAATTGTGTTAATCGCACAAGTACCGGCGTGATTTGCCCCTACTACAACTATTTTACTCATTTCTTCCTCCAAATTATTTTATACTATTTTTGTAGTAAATAAATATAAGTATTGCCACATAAAAACTATTTATTAATCTATTTGTTAATATAATATCCTATTTTGACATCACATAAAATCTAAAATTTATATTTCAATAGGATATATACACTATTTTTTATAAAAATAACAAATTTTTATTATAAAATACTAATATTTTAAAATACTTTTAAAACTAAATGTTTTCACCAATTTTATCGTTCAATTAAGCTTCTTTCTTTAGCAAAAAGGTGATTGGACTTTTCCAATCACCTCTTTATACTAATCAGCATTTATTCTACCAAGCATTTACTCTAAATGAATTTATCCATTGTATAGATAATCAAAAATTTTGTTGTAATGCAATTATATGCCTATTTAACAGCTTGTTAGTACAAATATATCCTGCTTTAAACAAATATAATGACTTATACCAAACTCTATTTAGACTATGGATTTAACACTTCCGATACTTATTAGCATATCTTTTGTTAATAGACTTTTAGTGTATCAAATTTTTATAAAAAATTCCATTATTATAATAGATGTTAGTATTAGTATATTTAAATAAGCCTTATTTTGTATCATCTTCTTTATTTCTTTTCATATACCAAAGCGCTGATACCACACAAATCAATGTTGCTATTACTGCTACCATTTTTCTACCTCTCAATCAAAATAGAATATTTCTTCAAATTTCTTATCTAAGGCTATACACAAAATCAACGCTAACTTCGCAGTAGGGTTAAACTGACCTGTTTCAATCGAACTTATAGTATTTCTTGAAACCCCTACAAGCTCTGCCAAATCAGTCTGTGAATATCCTTTTTCTTTCCTTATTTCTTTTAAATTATTTTTTAATACTAATAAATTATCCATAAAATCTACCTTAATGAAAAAATATATGACATATTAGGGATACTAAGCACGCAATTAAACAAAGTATTGAAGAAATTAATAGACTTTTTTCCTTCAAAAATTTATATTTCTAATAAAATTCTGCTACTGAAAATCCAAACATTAAAGACAGTATGTCATAACTTTCTATCTTATTAATTTTGTTAAACAAAATTAAAATAACACTTAATAGCATAAAAATTTTATAACCTAAACTTAAGCCTTTATTATTGACATTATCAATACCCTCGTCTTTTTTCTCTCCCCTTGCTTTTTTTAGTATTTCATCTTTTTTCATCTCAATTCCTCCTTTGACAAGTTTACTTGGTAAAATTATTATAACATTTCCAAGTATACTTGTCAATATAAAATTATTTTATTTAAATATTTTTTTGCATTAAAAAAGATGACTGGACTTCTCCAATCACCTTTTACTGCTAAAATCTAATAATATAATACAAAAACTATATTCAGTGCATTTATAATATAGTTATAAATAATATACTTTTTTAAAACTATTAATGAAAATCGTCTATGGCTTAAATAGAGGATAATATCAAATCAAATTATATTATATTCTCATAATAAATTAGATTTTATACTAAATACTATTTTGAATGTCATAGTTTATCTTATTAAATAATTTCTTAAGTTTTATATATCGAGCATATACTTTCTATCTAATTCATTGTAAGTATCTATATTTACAAGTTTTAGATAGTCGTCAAATTTTATCAAATCTTTGTAGAAGGACTCATCTGTACCTTTTTCTTTGATTTCTTTCAAAATCTTAAGCATTGCTGTTGCACTTGCCATCAATTCGGCAAATGGAAAAGTCACTATCTTATATCCCATCTTCCCACAATCTTGAGCAGTTACTCCAATAGTTGTTTCCTTTCCATAGGTAAAGCCGAGATGTATCGGCGATTTAAGATATTTCGGAAATTCTTCAAGTTCTTTTTTGTTTCTTGGCATAGGTTTTACCATATCCGCTCCAGCCTCTGCATAAGCGTTTAACCTTTCTATAGCCTCTTCAAAAAGTGCATCTGTACGAGCCACTATTACAAAGTTTTCATCTTTTCTCGCTTCTACAGCAGCCTTTATCTTACCTATCATCTCTTCAGTCCTAATTAGCTTTGTTCCTTTGATATACGGACAATTAGGAGGAAGTTCCTGATCCTCTATGAACAGTCCGGCTATTCCTGAATTTTGAAATTCCACTACCGTCCTATAGGTATTGATAGCATTTCCGTATCCACCTTCAGCATCAGCCATCATAGGTATCTTAACAGCTGCTGCCATATTCCTGCACATTCTTACCATTTCAGTGAATGTAAGCAGACCATTATCAGGCACCCCTAAGATAGTTCCATGCATTCCAAATCCGGTTGTAGCTGCAAGTTCAAAACCCATAAACTCTATAGCTCTTGCTGATAAGGCATCATATGCACAAGGTGCTACAACTACCTCTTCACCATTTATTAAATCTCTTAATTTTTTGGTCTTTATCATTTTATCCCTCTTTTTATAAGCAAGTCATTAATATATGTCTATATTATTTTGTGTATTTTTTCTGTCCTGAAGGCAGTTCTCTAACCAAATCACTCGCTTTTCCTGCGTTTAGGATGTAACTTCCATGTTCATTTCCTGTCAAAACTCTGACTTTTTTACCTATTTCTATTACCTTGTCTATATCTATTCCTGTATACACTCCCATCTGATCCATTAAATGCACTACATCTTCAGTAGATACATTTCCTGCAGCTCCCGGTACGAACGGGCATCCGCCAAGTCCGGCAAAAGAAGTGTCGAAGGTATCAAATCCTGCCTGCATTCCTGCGATTATATTAGCTATACCAAGTCCTCTCGTATTATGGAAGTGTAATACCCACCTTACTTTAGGATAGTCTGCTCTCATCCTTGTAGCCATTTCATATACCTGAGTCGGATAAGCAACTCCGGCAGCGTCAGAAAGCGATATCTCGTCTATACCAACATTAAGATACGCTTCCACAATAGACTTCACGTCTTTTATAGGAATAGTCTTATCCCATGGAGAGCCAAAAGGCATCGAAATAGAACCTGATATTTCTATGTTATTCTTATGAGCCAAATCAACACAATCTCTAAATCCGGCTACGCTTTGTTCAGGTGTCATATTAAGATTTGCAAGGTTATGTGATCTGCTTGCTGAAACATTGAGTTTTACCTTTTTGCAACCGCAGTCTATTCCTCTTTGCACTCCCTTTAAGTTTGCTACCAAGGCTCTGTATTCCACACCGTCATATAGCTTCCCTTTTTTATAAAGCTCGTCTGTATCTGCCATCTGAGGTACGTTTTTCGGACTTACAAAAGAGCCGGGTTCTATTATTTTAAAACCTGATTGTCCTACCAAATCAAGTAACTCCAACTTATCTTTTGTTTCCAAAATTCTCTTTTCGTTTTGAAGACCATCTCTTAGACCCACTTCACAAAGCCTTACCTTTTCAACCAACTTCATAACATCTTCCTTTCTATTCATATTTAGATAAACATCTACTTTAGAATACTGATATTTTATTATGTTATAATTTTCACTTGGAATTTTCTATATAAATTAATATCTCTACATAATTTTTTCTATAGATACTTGAAAAAATTGGAATAATAATATTATTATAAATAATATTTTAAAAACAATAGAAGTAAAAAAAAATCTGTAAAGTAGAGAAATACCATCATATTTTTCCAACAAATTCAAATAGATATTAACAACAGGTTGATGAGTTAGAAGTTGATATACATTTATAAATAAGAAGAATTTAGTTTAAAGTAGAAGAAAAGTCAAGCCCATTATCTTCTTGTGTATCAAAAACTACAGGTAACTGAGACGGATTTTTAAACCTTATTGTTACACTGGGATAGGTAAATGCTAATGTCACATTAGAATTTGGTGAAGGAGAAGTAAACTTGGATTTAATATGATATTTCCCGTCTACAAGGCTTACACTCTCAACTTTCACATCATAGCCTCCTGTGTTTTTTTCACCGTAAGAAACTATGGCATAGGTATAACCATCTTTATTTATAGACTTTGTATATTTCTCTTTTCTTTGTTCAGAAGAGTAATAATCAAACACCTTTGTTTTATACGTAACGTCTTCAAAACTCACTTCACCGTTATTAATTGAACTGTATAGACTTGGACTCAAAGATACCTCCCTCTTTTCCTTATCATAGTCAACATTGTAATCAAGACTTTCAGCCACAAATCTAAGAGGTATCATAGTCCTGTCATTTCTTATTATAGGTGGCACATCAAGTTCAAAAGCCTTGCCATTTATCATGGCTGTCTTATTTCCTATTTTTATCTCTATAAGTTTTCCTTCTATCTTCACCGTTACCTTTTTAGAACTGCTGTCCCAATTACTTACTGCTCCCAAATCTTTTGCAATCAAGGAATAAGGCACAAGCATCCTGCCGTTTTCAATTATTATATTTTGTTCAAGAACAACTCTCTTTCCATTAATAATCAAGCCTATGTCATTTTTTGCCGCCATGCTTTGATTGTTTAAAAATGATGTTATCAATAATCCGAAGATTAGCGCCCCTATTTTTTTCATAGAAAAACTCCCTTTCATAAAAAACTAAAAATATGATTTATAAATAAATTTAAAATAAATTTATATGAATATATTCTACTACTTTTTCCTTTATAAATCATATTAAATTATTTTACTTTATCATTACAAATTTATATTAATTTAGGTTTTTATAAATATTGGCTATTCTATTACTTTCTTCCTGTCACATATTTATTTACATATTGTTTTGCTGTATCAAGGCATTTTTTAGCATGAGCTGTGTAACCATATTTATCTACCTGCATCTTATTAGGTAGTTCTATAGAATAAGGAACTACAGGCATGACGTTTAAAATATCCTTTATATCTATTCCTCCTTCACCTACATACAGTCTTTCCTGCCTCAGTATCCTTTTCATCTCTTCAATATCACTTGGTATTTCCTTGCAAGCGTCACAGAGATGTGCAAAGTTAAAATATTTTTCCGGCACTTTTTTAAGTTCTTCTACTGAGTCCTTAGCACGATGAAAATGGTGTATGTCTACAAGAAGTCTCGCATTTTCTACTGTTACACTTTCTATAACTTCAAGTGCCTTTGCCAAAGTATTTACCCCTGCAATTGGCACGTATTCCAAGTTGACATCCAAGTCATACTTTTTTGCCAATTCGCATAGTCTGTTAAACTGCTCTATATAATAAGATTTTTCATCTGTCCATATTGAGCTCAATATATTTTTTGCTCCAAGGTTTGCACTAAGTTCAAAAATCGGCTCATAATCCTTGACATTTACACCATCAAATATTCTTGCCAACTCCACATCAAGTATTTTTAGTCCTGTATTATTTAAATATGCTTTCAAATCATTCAGCATTTTTTTATCTTTAATTAATTCGAATCTTTGTTCATCAGGCAAATTCATATATATCTGTCTTAAGCTTACATAGTCGTAACCGCATTCATGAGCCATCCTTGATATCTCAAGCGGAGATGTGTTAAGCACGGTAAGCTGAGCCAGAGAAAATTTAAAATCCATATTCTCACCTTCCTTTCAAATTAGTTATATTCATACTTTAGGAATATTGTTATAGAATTAGAAGTTGTGAATTTTTTGTTTATATTGTTTTCAATACTATCCACAAATCTTTTTAAATATCTGCTAACAACTTGGAAATTTACGAATTTTTTAATATTGTATTTTATTAATTATACTATTATCTGTTTAATTTATAGATTATATACACCCAGCATTTGTAATAGTTTGGCGTATAATTTTAAAAATCATACGCCTATTTGAGATTTATACTTGTTTATTTTACTTTCTTTTATCCTTCAAACAATTCGCCTCTTACATAGTCTATCGGCATATCTACTCCAAGCCATATCTTGTAAGCTAATGCACCTTGCCAGAGCATCATATTTATACCGTTTTTAGTTTGAAGCCCTTTTTCTTTGGCATATTTCATAAGTTTTGTTTCCCTTGGTTCGTATACTATGTCATATACAAAAGCCTTTGTGTCACACAGTACATCTGATGATGATATGGCGCACATATCATCTCTACCCTTCATACCAAGAGGAGTGGCATTTATTAGAAGTACAGCATTTTTTAATTCTTCCTTTAGAACGTCCTCGTCACTTATAAGTTTCACCTTACAATTTGGAATTCCCTTATTTATAGTTTCTTTCACTTCTTTCATTAAGGCCTCATCAATATCTTTTATGATTAGCTCCCCTACTCCCTCATAAGCCAATTGTATGGCTATAGCTCTACCGGCTCCACCTACTCCGAACAATACTACCTTATTCCCTTTGTAGTCTATCTTGAGTTCTTCTATTGATGCTACAAAGCCTCTTCCATCGGTATTATACCCTTTTATCTTCTTTGTTTCATCATCAATAGTTATTGTATTTACAGAACCGATTATTTTTGCATCTTCTGAGATTTCATCAAGATATTGAATCACCTCCTGTTTGTTTGGGAAAGTGATGTTTGAGCCTTTGGCATTGAATAATTTAAGTGCATCAAGAGCCTGCTTAAGTCCCTCTTTGCCAACTTCAAGGCAGAGGTAGGCATAATCTTGACCCGTCTTTTCAAAGGCACTGTTGTGCATATGAGGTGAACGTGAGTGTTTTATCGGTGTTCCTATTAATCCTATAAGTCTTGTTGTTCCTTGAATTCTGTTAGCCATTTTAATTTACTCCTATTTCTTTTTCTGCCCTGTCAATTTCTTTTCTAAGCACGTCTACAAGTTCCTTGCCTATCTTATTTTCTATTGTAGTCCATACTCCCTTAGTGGCGTCTCTCATCTGTGTAAACAATTCATCATTGTAATCAAGAATTACCACATTATTATCCTTTAGTATTTGTATTCTTCCGTCACTTCTCTCATCTGTTTGAGCCCTTGCATAGACTTTTGCCTCATCTGCAGCCTCTTGTATCACATCTTGCAAATCCTTAGGCAAATCATCAAGAACAGCCGGTGAGCCAACAAGTGAAAGCGTATGAAGTATATGGTTTGTCTGAACTACATATTTTTGTTGTTCATAGACCTTACTTGCAACTATTGTTTCTATCGGATTTTCCTGTGCATCTATAGTTTTTTGTTGTAGACCTACATACACTTCAGCCCATGCCATAGGTGTAGGATTTGCTCCTGATGACTTCCATAGAGAGATGTGATTGGAGTTTTCCATTGTACGAATTTTTATCCCCTTTAAATTGTCAATGTTTTTTACCTCTGTATTCGATGACATTACTCTATATCCTTGATCCGCATATCCAAGTAATCTAAGATGTTTTTGTTCATAATATTTTTTTAGTTTTTCCTGCAATTCTCCGTCCAAAACCATTCTGGCTATCTTTAGATTTTTAAATGCCATCGGAGCGTCAAATATTGCTACTTCAGGTACAAAAGGTACTTGAGGAGCTGTAGTTTGTACAACAAAGGTTATATTTCCTCTTTGCACTGCCTCAGTTATCTCTACATCACCACCAAGTTGAGAGTTTGGATATACGTTCATATCTATTCTTCCATTACTCTTTTCTTCTACAAGCTCGGCGAATTTCATAGCAAATATGTCTGTTACTGTATCAGTTTGTGAAGCGTGAGCTAAATAAAGTTCATATTTATCTCTTTCTCCTACTTTTTTTCTCCTTGCCTCTGTACTTAAACAGCCTGTAAGAGTTGTTATGCAAACAAGAAGCAATACTAATCTGTATATTTTTTTCATCATTTTATTTTTCATTTTATCATCCCTCCGTTACAGTAATATCAGACTTATCTGAGGTATGAGAGTGATTAATATCAAAGCAATTATAAACGCCACAATGAAAGGTAAAACTTTTTTTATAATGTCTTCTATCTTCACAGCACTTATAGAGCTGGCGACAAACAAGTTGACTCCAAGAGGAGGCGTTACAAAGCCTATTGCCAGGTTTACCACCATTATAATACCGAAGTGAATAGGATCTACTCCGTATTGCTTTACCAACGGTACTAAGATAGGAGTAAGTATCAATATAGCAGGGGTAGTATCCATAAACATTCCTACTATTAGTAAGATTACATTTATCAAAACCAATAGTGCAATCTTAGAGCTTACAGTAGAGCTTATACCTTGAGTAATCAAAGTCGGCACCTTCATAAATGTAAGTATTCTTGCAAATCCTGTAGCAGCAGCTATTATAAATATAATTGTCGTATAAGTTTTTACAGAATCTACAAGTATCTTATATAGATCTGTTATCTTTAGCGATTTATATATGAAAAGCGAAATTATCAAGGCGTAAAATACGGAAATTACCGCAGCTTCTGTCGGTGAAGCTATACCTCCGTAGATACTTCCAAGTATTATTACCGGACAAAGTATAGCCCAAAAACTGTCCTTTAATAATCCTATAAAGCCCATTTTTTTGAGTTCATTTTTATAACTTACGAGTTTTTCCTTATCTTCTCCATGCTTCTTGCAATAGTACCAAGAATATACCATGAGACAAAAACCTATGAGTAGCCCCGGAAGTATACCTGCCATAAACATCTTAGCAACTGATACACCAGAAGCCTGTCCATAGAATATAAAAGGTATTGACGGCGGAATAATAACTCCAAGTCCCCCTGCAACTGCAACAAGTGATGTAGAAAATACCTTATCATATCCAAGATTAACCATTATAGGGATAGTCATCGCACCTACTGCTGCGGTAGTAGCCGGACCAGATCCTGATATTGCACCGTAGAACAGGCAGGTAATTACTGTTGCAATAGGTAGACCTGCTGTTTTGTCAGCTACAAAATATGAGAAAAAGTTGAATAATTTTTTAGAAATCTTACCCTCAGCCATTATATTTCCTGAAAGCACGAACATAGGTACAGCTAGCAGAGGAAAGCTGTCTACTCCGTTTATCATTGCTCTTATTATATATTGAGGATCGGCAGGAAACCACGGATCTATCAAATTGGGTAATATTCCGAGTATTGCCAATATCATACCTATAGGTACGGCAATTACAATAAGAATCGCAAATATTATAAATAAAGATGCTACACTCATTATTACCTCCTAATTTTCTTTTTCTTGTTTCGATTCCCTACTTAAGGCAATCGCATTTTGAATTATTCTTATGATTGAAAGAACAGAGCCTATAGGAACTGATATCTGAATTAGCCAAGACGGTATACCTATAGCTGCACTTGACTGACCGCTTGCAAATGATGATGCCACAATGTCGCATGAAAATGCCGCCATTATTAAAAATAATATCAACATTATTAATTTGTCTATATAAGATAGTGCCTTTTGCACACTTGCAGGCATTGAATTTCTAAACTGATCGACTTTGATAGACGTACTTTTTTTGATACAATATGGTACCCCTATAAACGTTGACCATACAAACATATATCTTACAAGCTCTTCCGACCATGAAAGAGAGTTTCTAAATACATATCTTGAAACAATTTGCAAGCCTAAGATTAAGGTCATGCAAATCAGTAATATTACGAGAATTATTTCTTCGAGATATTCATTTACTTTCTTCATAACACCCTCCCAACTACAATTTTATTTTTAAGTA
This sequence comes from uncultured Peptostreptococcaceae bacterium, assembly GCA_963521605.1. GTDB lineage: Bacteria > Bacillota > Clostridia > Peptostreptococcales > Filifactoraceae > Peptoanaerobacter. The sequence continues at coordinate 170,944 of CAUQVF010000002.1, forward strand.
TTTTAATATTAAATTTCATATAAGTATAGAATGATTACGATTTTTTAATATTTTATAATATCGGCTAACTTTTCATAGTTAGCCGACACTGTATATTCTTACAATATAAAGCCTAAAACACTTCCTAACAATCTAATATATTTTTAATACGAAATGCTTGGATTTTTCTATCATTTTATAAAAGCTATTTTGTTGCTACGTGAACTGATCTTGTAGCTTCTCCATGCATTAATACACCATCTTTTATATTTTCTTTAGGTGTGTAGATATCATTGATATTCCAAATACCGTCAGTAGGAACAGGTATGTTTTCCATAGGCACATCTATTAGATATGGTTCGTTTGACTCTATAGCTTCCTTGAATATATCTTTAAATTCATCAGCAGATTGAACTTTTTTAGCTTTTATTCCATAAGCCTTTGCTACTTCTGACCACTCAGGATTGTATGGTTTAGAGTCTATTTTAAATACCGTTCCGAAATTATGATGATAATGAGCTCCTTCAAGTCCTGCTATCGTACCAAAGGCATAGTTGTTCATTACCACCCATACTACAGGGATATTGTATTCTTTAGATGTTGCCATTACAGATGGATTTGTTCCAAAGCCTCCATCACCTATCAAAGTGATTACTTTCTTATCAGGCTTAGCAAGCTTCACTCCAAGTAATGCAGCAGAGCCGAATCCCATGGTTGCAAGTCCGCCAGGGTGCATTATCGTTCCTGGTTTTGTAATGTCAAACTGTTGTCCTATGCCGTTTTTATTCCAACCCACATCCGTACAGATAATTCCGTCTTCAGGGAATACTTCCCTTACATCTTTTAATATTCTTTGCGGAGTCATAGGGAATCTTGAGTCATTTTCTATGGCTTCATTCGACTTTTTGAACTCTTCCTTGTATTTCTTTATTTCTTCAATTAAAGCAGGATTTTTAAAACCTTCCGGTTTAAGAGCCTTTATCTCTTTTAGTATCTCTTGTAATGCCAATTTCAAATCTGCTACTGCTCCAACTTCTATAGGATAATTTCTTCCTATTTCCGTTGGATCAATGTCTATTTGAATAAATCTTGTTTTTTCCGGATTAAAAGTTACACCCCTATACCAAGAGCTTGAGTCAGCCTCGGCAAATCTTGTACCAAGTCCCATTACTACATCAGCATTCGCAGTTTTTTCATTGATGAAATTAGTGCCCCAAAATCCTGTCATTCCCATCATTAGAGGGTGTCTATCAGACAAAGATCCTTGTCCCATCAAAGTTCTTGACACAGGTATATTGTAAAAATCAACCAATTCTTTGAGTTCTTCACTTGCATTTGCAAGTATTACTCCGCCACCAACATGAATCACCGGATTTTTAGCTTCTACAAGCATTTTAGCTATTTGCTTAGCCGCATCTTCGTCTATTGAAGGCTTATTTGTAATCAAAGTTCCTCTCATAGTCCTGTCAAAATATGAAGTGTCCAGTTCTCTTGAGAACATATCCATAGGCACTGATATCAAAACAGGTCCAGGTTTTCCGGATTCTGCTAATCTGAATGCTCTGTCTAATATATCAGGGAAGAGTTGCGGAATATCAACTCTGAAAGCTCTTTTAACAAATGGTTGATATATCTTATATTGATCTGCATCAGCATGCATATTCACCTCTTGGTGAGGATGCTTTCCATAGTAGTAACTTGGCACATCTCCTGCAATTACTACCATAGGTATAGAGTCAAGAGCAGCTCCTGCTACACCTGTAGTTGCATTTGTAAGACCAGGTCCCAAGTGGCAAAGCACAACACTTGCCTTACCTGTAGCCCTTGCATATCCGTCAGCTGCTGTAGATGCTATCTGTTCATGTCTTACCGAAATATATTGAAGTTTTTCACTCTTATTAAGTGCATCCAACATAGCTATTACAGTATGACCACAAAGCCCAAACACATATTTAGTATCACGTCTTTCAAGGTAGTCTACAAGTTGCTCAGATATTAACTTATTCATATAAGCCCTCCTCGTAGTGGCAATGCCACAATATCAAAATTAAAAGATTATCAATGCTTTTAAAAAAATTTTAGTTATTATAACCGACATTGTTTTCCTATTCATAAAAAAGCATTTTAAAACATATTTGCTAAGTTTAAATAAATAGAAAATTTAAATACTTAGCACTGTATTGGCTTTAATACCAATATCTTATTATTACTAATCAAGGTTTAAATATTATATTCTTCAGTTTTACGGGTAAATTTTCAATATACTTCTTACAATGAGTAATCATTTGTTGAACTTTATAGGATTCAACTATATTTAAAATCATTTTAATTTTATACTTACAATAAGGCTATTTTCAATCCTTATTGTAAGTATAAATTTACAACTTCTTTAATATCATATTTATAATGTTAATTTTAGTCTTCTGCTAATTCAGCAACGTAGAATTCGCCGAAAAGTTCTTTATCTGATGGCATATCTCTTGGTATAGGAACAGAAACCCAAGTAGTATTCATATAGTGTTTCAAAGCCACGTTTTCAGAAACTATGTTTCCACCCCAAGTACCGCAACCCATTGATGATGTCATCGGCATTCCGTTTGTTGCAGAGCCTGAGTTAGCCTTTGATTGAGGTTGTCTTACCATTATTCTGCTCACCGGAGCTGCCATAGCCAATCTATGGATATGATCCTCATCAAATGAGAATATACCTACTGAGTGACCTTTACCTCCTACTTCGTATATAGCTCTCATCTTATCAAGAGCATTTTCAAATTCTCCTGAATATTTGAATGTTGCAAGTAGAGTTGTAAGTTTTTCTGATGAAAAGAAATGTTCTTTTCCTATATTTTCTTCCTCAACGAAGATAAATTTCCTGTCTGCAGGTATAGTAAATCCTGCAATCTCTGCTAATTTTTGAGGAGGTATTGCTACAGTATCAGCAAGTCTGTGTCCTTCTTCATCCCACATAACTTTCTTCAATTTTTCCTTTTCTTCTGAATTAGCCCAGTATCCGCCTTCTTTTTCAAGATTTTTTAAAACCTCATCATATATTTTATCATATATAACTACATTACCGTCAGCTGAACATCCGCTACCATTGTCACTTGTCTTTGAAATCATTGTATTGTGAGCTGCTTCTACCGGATCAGCCGTATTGTCGAATATCATTGTAGCATTTCCTGCTCCTGAACCATAAGCAGGTGTTCCTGAAGAGTAAGCAGCCTTTACCATAGGTCTTCCTCCTGTAGCAATTACAAGATCAGCTCTTGCCATAAGTGCTTCAGTCATTGCCACTGATGGATTTTTTACACATTGGAGTATATCTTCAGGTGCTCCCAGTTCTTTAAGAGCCTGCCTCATTATTTCAACTCCTTCATAAGTTGTATTTTTTGCTCTTGGGTGTGGAGAGAAAATCAATACGTCTCTTGCCTTTATACCGTATATAGCTTGTCCGGCAGGAGTAAGTACAGGATTTGTTGTAGGAACAAGCGATGCTATGATACCTACAGGTTTTGCATATTTTTTGATACCTTTTTCAGGTATTTCTTCTATCACACCTACACTTTTTGCTCTTAAAGCATCTCTTAGCACTCCACGAACTTTGAACCTCTTGTTGTTTCTTGACTCTCTATCACCAAGTCCGCTTTCTTCTATAGATTTTTCAACTAAATATTTTACAGTTTCTTTATTTGCTATAGCCCAGGCAACTTTTTGGATTAATCTGTCAACTGTAGCCTGATCGTAATTTTCTATTATCTTCCTCGCAGCTTCCGCCTTTTCGAATAATTCATCAAGTTCCTTCACTTGAACATCAGTAAGATCTTTAGCCATTTGATTTTCCTCCATGATATAATTATTAATTTAATAATAGAATACAAATTTTAGGTTTAATTTTTCAATACTATTTATTTTATAGCTAAAAGATAGCATATTTTTCTTAAAAAATCAACATATAATTCGTTTTCCTAATAGTTTTCCCAACCAAATTCACTCTTAAAATAATATAATTTTTTATATTAATTTTTAGGATATAATCCCTAAGTTAATATTTAAATTACATTGAAAATTTTGCTATTATATTTAATTTACTCTATTCTATTCCTAAAAACCATCTATTTTTTATTCTAATTTTGCATTCTCATCTTACAAATATTTGTAGTGATTATTAAATCTCAGCTAAGTAAAATTTAAAAAGTTCTATATCTTCCTTAGTAGTAAGTTTTAAATTAGGCTCATCGTTTTCTATTATATGCACTTCTATTCCGTTTTTTATAGCTATTTGAGTATCGTCTGTTATATCTCCGCTTTCTTCTGTTTTTTTATGAGCATCATAGATTATTTTGTATTTAAAACTCTGAGGTGTCTGGAGATTATATACAAAATTCCTATCAATATATTTTTCTATATTATGCCCCTCACTGTAAACAACGGTATTTGAGTTTTTTTGAGCAAGAGTTGTAGCTGAGTATTTTATAGTTTCTTCTACGCATTTATCTATACTATGCGGCTTTATCATAGCTCTTATTCCATCATGTATCAATACTATATCATCTTGACTTGCTATATTTTCAAGCGATTTTAGGGCATTAAAAACGGACTGTTTCCTCGTATCTCCGTTTTTAACAGTCATGATATGTTTCGTTATACCGTATTTTCTTACTATTTCACTTATCTTATCAAAATATTCTTCAAGGCATGCAACGACAATCGTATCTATTTTTTCTGAGTTCTCAAAGGCTGTAAGAGTATAAGATAGAATCTCTCTATCTTTTATCTTGTAGAACTGTTTCGGAATTTCAAGTCCGGTTCTTGCTCCTACACCACCGGCAAGCACTATGGCAATATTCATCTAATCTCTCCCTATGTCATACGAAGCATAAGCATTGAGGCTCATATCGGAAATATTGCCTGCAATGTATTCATAATATCCGCAACTGCCTATCATGGCTCCATTATCAGTGCATAGGCTTATAGGCGGATAGTAGAGTTTATATCCTTCTTCTTTGCAAAGCTGTGATAATTTTGCTCTAAGACTCGAATTTGCAGATACTCCACCGGCAATTGCAATCTTTTGTATATTTTCAAGTTTTGCAGCCTTCATCAGGTTTTCACAAAGTATATCCACTACGGATTTTTGAAACGAAGCTGCAACATCTGCCTTGTTCACTTCAAGGTTTTTCATCTTCATTGAGTTCATATAGTTTAATACAGCAGACTTGATACCCGAAAAGCTATAGTCGAAGGATTTTTCAAAATGTGATTTTGGAAAGTTAATCGCATTTTCATCACCTTCTTTGGCAAGAGCGTCAATCTTTGGTCCTCCCGGATATCCCAAGTCAAGACATCTCGCTACCTTGTCAAATGCCTCTCCTACCGCATCATCTCTCGTCTTAGCTATTACAACATACTTGGTATAGTCTTCCACCTTTACTATGTGCGAATGTCCGCCGGATACCACAAGGCAAAGAAATGGCGGTTCCAAATCCAAATGCTCAATATAGTTTGCACAGACATGCGCCCTTATGTGATGTACTCCAACAAGAGGTTTTGACAGTGCAAAAGAGAGCGCCTTGGCAAAGGAAACTCCAACCAATAGTGAACCTACAAGTCCCGGACGATTGGCAACAGATATAAAGTCTATATCGTCAAATGTAAGATTTGCATCGTCCAATGCCTTCTTGCATACATAATTTATATTTTGTATGTGATTTCTTGAGGCTATCTCCGGCACCACTCCACCAAATTTTGTGTGTATGGGTATTTGTGTATCTATTATATTCGACAGTACATATCTGCCGTTTTTTACTACTGCTACAGCCGTTTCATCACAGCTTGTCTCTATCGCCAATGTTAGCAAATCTTTCATAGTCGTCCCCATCTTATCTAATACTATTATCTATTTGATATATGGATAATTTTCATTAATAGTTTTAAAAAAATAGTATATTATTTATGACTTTACTATAATTACACTGAAAGAAATTATCCATTATTCTATCGATTTTAGTATAAATTTCTAATATTAATTAGTCTATAAAATATTAAAATTTATTGCAAAAAATATAAAACATCCAAAAAGTTAATTCCGAATGTTTTATATTATAATTATTTTAAATTAAATCTTTTTTCCATCTTTGTATTTTATCCTTTATCAAAAGACTAAACAAAGATTACTTATGTTTTAAAATTTGAACATATCTTCAAAGTAAAATACGCTACTTGGTGAACAAACAAACATAACCATATCAGGTTTTATTGTCTTAATAGTCGAAAGTAAGGTCTTTCTTATGTTTTCATACCTTGTATCAAACATGTGAATGCTGTTTACATTTGTGCTCAGATATGCTGAAAAAGGCATAGCATAAGAGTCTTTTATAATGACAATCTTAGAGTTATCCTTGACTTTTTGGTTTGTTATTATCTCGTAAGGACTGCCATATCCCATCATTGTAGTATACTTATCCTTATATTCATCTTTATCTTCCAATATAGATTTATCTACAAATACCTCTTCAAACTTACCCAATTTTTCAGAGAGCATATTGTAATTTTCATCGTATTTCTTATAGTTGTAGCTTGTTTCAAAAGCAGGTATTATAAGTGAATAATCATCTTTTTTATCAATGTAGTTCTTACCTACACGCTTGCCCATAGAGCCTATGAAAGTGTTGTCGAATTTTTGAATACTGTAATTCGACAAGTCATTGGAATTATCACTGTTAGAAAGTTTATGCGACATCTGAGACTTTAAAAATTCAAAAGTCTTCTGGTAACCCCAAAAAGCAGTCTCATTCTTCCAATGTGTATCAGTCATATAAAAAGATTTGGAATCTTCCAACTTATCTTTGAAGTAGTCTTCATTTAAATTAAGCGTCATTATACCGCCTTCGACCAATTTTTTATACAGATCGTCAGAATTGGTAGTGGAATAATCCAAGACACCGTAAGGGAAGTTTGTAGACGCAATACTGTGCTTATTAGGCGGCATTACAAAAATAACCGGCACATCCAGATTATCCCTTAGATTGCTAATACTTTTTACAGCAGCATCATTGATATCTTTTTTCGGTATGATGTAGTAGAGCATATCATTTTCACCCTTATACACCCTACGGTAAGATACAGGGTCATCTATTAATTTCTTACCGAGCATTTTTTGTAGTCCACCGTAAGTCTCTACAAATCCCAATTTATTTGAGAAATTATCACTATAATCAGTTTCAAACTTCTTATATTTTTCTTTTAATATCCTGTCTTTTTCAAAAAATGAAGCTGACTTTAGTTCCACTTTCTCATTTTTGATATCGGCAGAGAGAAGATCAATGTACGACAAAGCTCCAAAACAGCCTAAAAATAAGAGAACAAAGACAAAGAGAAAATATTTTTTAAAATAAATCATAATCTTCACCTAAAAATTAAAATATATGAAAGGATTGTAACTGCCCTTTACTATATAGATAGTACATAAAATCAAAAGAATGACACAAAGTACATTGCTTAGGATTATATATAAATTGTTATTATTCTTATCTTTGAAGAAATTCCTTGAGAAATTTTCAAATACTCTAAAACTTGAAAGTATAGCTACTATATAAAATACAGCGAAGTCCTTGACGTAAAATGTAAACTGAGAATTGACAAGAGCCTTATCCACAACATTAAATATATAGTAGATGTACAAAAATGCACTTCTTATGCTGTCACTTCTAAAGAATATCCATAGCATCGTAACTATAATTAGAGTAAGTATTCTACAAATAAGATAAGGAAATACCTTATCTACAGTTTTCGTGAATTTTGCCTTGAACATCTTCTCCAAACTCAAAAAAGCAAAGTATAAGAGTCCCCATAGCACGAAGGTCCACTTTGCTCCATGCCAAAGACCGGTAAGTCCCCATACTATCAAAAGATTGATTATAGTCCTTTGGAATCCTCTCTTTGAGCCTCCAAGAGGAACATAGAGATAATCTTTGAACCATGATGACAAAGTTATATGCCATCTCTTCCAAAAATCAGTTATAGACACAGCCAGATACGGATAATTGAAGTTCTCAGGGAACTTAAATCCAAGCATCTTACCTATACCTATAGCCATATCAGAATATCCCGAAAAGTCGAAATATATCTGCAATGAATAAGATATCGCTCCAAGTATCAACATCATAGAACCGGCATCTTTAGGATCCACATTAAAAGCACTGTCTGCAACTATAGCCATAGAATTTGCTATTAGCACCTTTTTTGAGAGACCGTAAATAAATCTTCTAAGCCCCTCATTTATCTCATCTATATTGAATTTTCTTCTTTTTATCTCTTTTGCAATCTGAGAGTACCTAACTATAGGCCCTGCAACAAGTTGTGGGAACATACTTATATAAAGAGCAAAAGAAATTATATTGCTTTGAAAATGCACAGAGTCATTTCTTCCATCATCAAAGTACACATCAAGCACATAAGACACCGCCTGAAAAGTGAAAAATGATATACCTATAGGCAAAGGTATTGGTGTCAAGTTCAGTTTCAGCATAAAAAGTGCATTTATAGTAGAAATCACAAAATTTGTATACTTAAATATAGCAAGCAGCAAGAAGTTGACAAACAAGTCAACTATCAAAAGCCTCTTTCTTAACTTTTTATCCCTCTTAGAATGTATAAGCAATGCCATAAAGTAGTTGAATATTATTGAAATTACCATTACATAGACAAATAGAGGCTCACCTGTAGAGTAAAAATACAAACTTGCAATGAGCAACACAATATTTCTCAGTCTTGTATTAGGCATCAAATAATAAATCAGCAAAAATATGGGGAAAAATATAAATAAAAATGTAATACTTGTAAAATTCATCTAAATTACTCCAATATATCAATTAAGCGTCATATCTAAAATCATCAAAATTATATTTTAAAACTGAATGTAAAACTCCATATTAATAATTAATTTTATTTAATATTACAACTGTTCTTAAAAAATTATAAATATTCCTATCTTTAAAATATTAAACAAATCTAAACTTACATATAAACAAATAAGTTTTGCCCAAAATTTTAAACCTTATTATATCATAAAAACAAAAAAAATTCTTTAAAAAAATTTTTTACACTACAATTAAAGAAATTATATACTATTTCAAGATATTTTAAGATAAAATAAATCTTAATAAATTAAAATATTATCTTATATAATTGTTAATAATATGCTGTTTATAGCTATTTCCAATTAATAATAGTATATGTTTTATCTGTTTGTTAATAATGTAAGATGTATTTTTTATGGGATTGTCTTTGTATTCCACTATTTTTAAATAAATAATATCATAAATATTATAAAACAGATATTTTAAATTATAAAAGTTTTGTATTAAAGGAGAAAAAATGAACAGTCAATACGTCTTATTTTGTGCACCCTACAGATTTGATTCAAGTTTTAACAATTACATGAGCAAAGAAAAGGTTGAAAAAGAACTTTTAAGCGCAATCTTACCTGGTGTAAATATGTTAACCAGAAAATTTGTCCTTCATGGCATAAAGGCGAACTTCGGTATAGAGGATAAAAACACCCTATTGGCAGAGGTCTCATCACTTCAAAATGGAGACTATCATGCTTACGAAGATTTGGATGTCTTTTTGAATTTACTTGTTGATGAGCAAAAAGTATTAGCAAACAAGCTCATAGCAATGACTAAGGGTAGACTGATTCAAGGTTTTGACGACTGCCGTATAATAGATGTAATTACTAAGGCCTATGCAGCTAAGTTGATAAACGATAATGAGTTTAACGAGATATTTTTTGCACAAGCTAAAAGAATAGAAAAAGACTATGACAGCTGGGAACAATATCTTGCCTCTTGTGTACTTGGGAAAATAGTGCAAATGTGCGATGAGGCTCCTACTATAGTAACAAAGGAAGAATATATTTACAACATCTATTCTTACTGCGTAATACCTACTAATGTATTTGAATTTTCAACTTTTTGGAATAATGATCTATCCAAACTTGCTGAAATTTTAGCTGATATACTACAAATAGAAAATAATGACACTTCTCATAACAATGTATCGTCTTTTGGCAATGCACCTTCAAATGAGCTAATACAATCATTTGAACAATATCGCAACAATAATATATTCGATAAGGAAAAATACCCTTATCTGTATGAAATGGCAAGCTATGTATTATGGATGCCTATAGTAGAAAACAATCTACTGTGGATGATTACACCGCAAAAAGAGAACGAACAAAGCTTACTTTTACCGGCAGAGTTCCTAACTCTTGAGTCTGCTCACGATTTTTGGTTCAGACATAGTGATCTTGCTGAAATTAGCGAGCACAATATATTTGCTATCTTTGAAGGATTCGTTGGTATAAAGGCTATATTTGCAGAAGATGGAATATATACGATTAAGAAGAAGCTTTTCGGCAAGAAGACTATAGAGCATATGAGATATCAAGACGCTAAGTTCAGTTGTACTCTTGGATTTATGTCAGGATTAAAGTTATCTTTAAATTCAAAGTCCATATTTGAAGTTATGGAACCTAATTTTGAGATGTTAGGAATGCCTAAGAAATCTATTGAAAAAATGGAAAATTCTGAACTTAAATCTTTTGCAAGCAACTGGACTCCAAAGTTGGAAAAAGTGTTCAACGATATTCCAAAAAGAATAGAAGAATTTAAAAAAATGCATAGATAGAAATAAGCATAAAAATTTTAAATAAGTATAAATATATTTTTTAAGAGACACAGTTGGAAGATGTATTTCATCTAAACTGTGTTTTTTCTATATGATTTTTCTAATTTTTTACTAATATTATAAATACTTTCAATAGCATCCATAAGTAGTAAATAGTTCTAAATCAAGTAAAAAGCACGAAAAAATTAAATATTTATCTTATTACAAATTTGTAATATTTAAAAAATTGAATAAATTTTTATATTTTGATAAAATGTAACTTGTATTTATTAACTATTTTTTATATTTAAGAAAAGGCAGGCAATATGAAAGGAAAATTTTTAAAATTTTTTGCGATAATTGTCAGCGTCCTAACTCTATTTTCGTCATTTACATTTGCTGATAACGGCAAAGGTGCAAATACTGAGCCTTCACCTTACGACAGTGAATATATAGAAGAAATGGAAAAGACATACGACAATAAACAAAAGACTGATAACAAAAGTCAAAATAAAGTTCAAAACCCCGTTCAAAAAACTACAGAAAACACAGATGTTGATCAAGATAATCCTGTAGACAACTCTATTATTGAACAAACTAAGCCAGTAGTAAACGACAAGCCAAAAACCAATCTCGAAACAGTAAATAACTACTATATTGGAACATTCAGATTGTACGACGAAACTACAGGCAAAACTTTTGATTTTCAAGCAAATAGGGCTTTCACCTATGATTATAAGAAGAAAGTTCCTACTCTTAAGGTAGATGAATGGAGTTTTAAAGTCTTTACTAAGCAAATAGAGGACTACTACTCTGAAAATGTAAGGGATATATATTACCCGAAACAGATTCCCGGTAAGAATAAGTTTACTATAGAAAAAGTAACTTTGGGCAAAAAGACTATAGATAAGGCTAAGTTCAAAGCAGAGCTTTCACATAGGATTAAGACAGGAGATTATTCAACAGTAAAGATTCCTTTTGTAAAAAATACGCTAAACAATGCTGATATTGCAAACAAAGAAGTTGTTTTGCTGGGAAAATACTCTACAAACTATAATGCATCTGACTGGGCGAGATCTGAAAATATTATGATGGCAGGCAAGGAAATAAACGGTACAAGATTGAGACACGGTGAAGCTTTCCACTATAATCAAAGAATCAAACCTATATCAAGAAATCTGAAAGTTGCAAAGGTAATATTGAACAATGAATTCGTAGACGGAGTTGGTGGAGGACTATGTCAGGTATCAACTACTCTTTTCAATGCTGTCTTGGAGGCGGGACTTCAAATAGATTTTAGACGAAATCATACTTTAGCTATATCATATGTCCCAAGAGGTAGAGATGCTATGGTTTCTGACTACAGTGACTTTGTATTCAGCAATTCTATGGCAAATGACGTGTATATTACCTACTCTAAAGAGCATAACGGAAATATAACTTTTTCAGTTTACGGTAGCAAATCAGATAAATTGAATCCAAAGATATGGGTGGAAGGTGGAGGTTTAAGCTACACACTTTACAGACAAATCGGTTCTAAGATTGACAGATTCACTTCATACTATAGCACACCAAAAAGATAATATTTTACAACAAGACAACACTCTTCATTTTTTGAATAGTGTTGTTTTTTCTATTTATTTTTTTTGCTTTTGTGATATAATAATATAGTTTATAACAATAAAATAGAGGGGGATATTTTCGTGAGAGATGCAATTACTCAAAATATTTTTATGATAGTTGTTACAATAGGATATAGCGTATACATGGCATATCACTATTACAGGCTTAAAAAACAAAGCGGAGCCTTAATTAAAGAATATAATCATAGGTCCAGTGTCAAAACAGTAGCTTATGTACTTATAGTACTTGGAGTATTTTATTTAGCAATGTTTCTAATGGAAAAAGACAAGACTGCTGCAAAAATTTTTACTATGTTATTATTCTTATACTTTATTGCAATAGTTGCTTTCATTTCCATACAAAAAATTAAACTTTTTGAAAACGGTCTGTATTTTTCCGGTAAATTCACTCCTTACTCACAGATGAAAGACATCGAAAGAGTAAGAAATGCTATCCAAATAAACCTCAACAAAAAAGGCTGGGCAAATTTGATATTCATCGGAAAAGTTGATGAAGACAATGATTTTGTAGGTGTGATTAGAAGAAAACTAAAAATCAATAAGAAAAAGAAAAAATAGAGGAATTATGGAAGACAAAGGTTATATACAGATATACACAGGAAACGGAAAAGGCAAGACAACTTGTGCCTTGGGTCTTTCTCTAAGAGCAATTTGCAATGGATATAGTGTTTTTTTCGGACAATTTTTAAAAGGACAGGACTACAGTGAATTAAAAGCAGTAGAATTACTGCAAAATTTTACTATCAGACAATATGGAAGTCCTCACTTTGTATTTAACAATCCAAGTGATGAAGATATACAAAGAGCAAAAGACGGACTTTCAGATATAAAAAGGGAAATGCTGACAAATAATTATGATATAATTGTTATGGATGAGGTAAACATTGCTGTCCACAAAAAACTTATAAGCGTAGACGATGTTATAGAAGTTTTAAAATTAAGACCTGAAAATACTGAAATAATATTGACCGGCAGATATGCGCATGAAAAGCTCATAGAAATTGCAGACTTGGTAACTGAAATGAAAGAAATAAAACATTATTATACTCAAGGCGTGATGTCAAGAGCAGGTATAGAAAGGTAGGAGAAATTGAAACTATACATTACACGCCATGGCAAAACTGTTTGGAACACTGAAGGAAGACTACAGGGCTGTATGGACTCGTCACTCACAGATGAAGGAATAGAAAAAGCCAAGGAATTATCAAAAAGATTATCAGATTTTAACATAGATGCGATTTTTTCATCTGATTTGAAAAGAGCAAAAGACACAGCTCACTATATTAAGGCAAGTCACGATTACTTTATGCTTTTCTTACCGGAACTTAGAGAGATGTCATTTGGAGACTGGGAAGGACTTACCTTAGATAAAGTTCAAACGGATTACAAGGAGCAATTTGATAATTTTGAAAAAGATCCGTTAAACTACGAAAATAAAAATGGAGAAAATTTTGAAACATTTGTAAAAAGAGTATCATCCGGACTTGATAAGATAATTCAGATGGGTTTTGAAAACTCTCTGATAGTAACACACGGTATAACTGTAAAAGCTATACAGACCATAATGGAAGGCAGAAATCTCTCTGACATATCAAAACTTCCTGTAATTACAGGCTGTTCTCTGATAGGATATGAGATAAATGAAAATACTGTGAAAAAAATTTTACAAGACGATAAATATGATTTTATTCCAAAATAAAAGGAGGATTATCTATGGAAAGCAAATTACTTGACTGTACAAAATTGGAATGTCCTATGCCTGTAATAAAGGCAAAACAGGTACTTGAAAAGGATGGAGAAGTCTTACTCGATGTAATAGTAGACAATGAAATAGCAGTACAAAACCTTACAAAATTGGCTAATTCCATGGGTTTTAAATCTTCATCAAAAACTCAGGGAGCTAACTTCGTAGTAAGTATAGAAAAAACATCTATATCTTCTATTAATCAAGTAGCTGATGAAGTTACAGTTGCACAAACAAGACAAACAGTGCTTATAAAATCATGCTTCTTAGGAGTTGGTGATGAGGCTCTTGGAAGTACTCTTATGAAGGCCTTTATATTTACACTTAGTCAGTCAAAGCCTCTACCTAAAAAAGTGATGTTCTTAAATTCAGGAGTTAAGCTTACAACAGAAAATGAAGAGACTGTTAAAAATCTACAAGTTCTTGAAAATGAAGGAACTGAGATAGTATCTTGCGGTACTTGTCTTGATTTTTACAATCTCAAGGACAAACTGAAAGTGGGAAGTGTTGGAAATATGTATGACATAGTGGACTCGCTCAACCAAACTTCCAACAAACTTAGTATATAATTATGACTGTAATCAGCTTTGATACTACAAATTTCGCCATGATGGCTGAAAAGTGTTTTAGCGAGGAGCACTTTGAAAAGATGGTCATACCCACTCCAAGAGCTATAAGTAACAGTTGCGGTATATCATTATTGATAAATGATGATGATGTAGAAAAAGCAAAAAAATTAATTATAGATAAGGAACTTAAAATTAAGGGTATATTTTTAGTATCAGAAAACAATGCAAGCAAAATTTATTAATTATACAAATTAACAAAACAATCTTTATAATTGCAATCATACTACCATATGAATTTTAATCTGAAATACAAGGAGGAATCATGTCATCAAAAAAAGTGAAAAAGCAAGATATTAACTCAGCTAGAGCCAGAAAAAATCAAGATGAACCTAAAAAACTCAACAGCAGACAGGCAAGACAAAGAAGGAATATGTATATAGCAATTGCCGCACTTTCAGTAATGGTAATTTCAACTATTGCAGGTACTGTAATGTCATTATTTTAAAGAATTCTAACTATAACATACTCATGCTTTTTAAATTAGTTCGACTATTGAGACAAAAAGATCAATTGTCGAACTAATTTAATTAAGCGCTTAGAAACTTTAAGGGGATAGTCTATGTTAATCATTGTCATTTTGACTTTATTTTTATTATATTTTGGCATTAAACTTCTATATAATACTGCCAAAATCCTATTTGTTTTTTTAGATATAGTAGTTGTATTTTTTGCAAGCTACTTTGCGTTTTTAAAAAATGTCGGTTCAAAAATCTCAGAAGCTCCAGCCTCATATCTATGGTCTTTTATAGTTGCTTTCTTAGCTGTATCCTTATATTTAGGGCTTATTTTCAGCTTAGGAAAATTCTCTTCTAAACTCTTTTTACTATTTCAAATTTTGGTTTCACTTATTACAGTCTTCATCTTTTGGACTATATTTTTATATGGTAATAGTAAATATTATGGTAATTATTATATCGGTTTTTGTGTTATGCCTTTATTTAAAAATGAAGTTGCCAATATAATCGCCAATTTAGTCTTCTTTTGTATTTGTGTTGGAATAATTACACAAGGAAGATATAGAGCATTTGAAGATATTTTTGACCAAAAAATAAATACTAAAAGTAAAAAAAGTAGAGCGGATCATAGCAATGAACAGGATTACAGTTTTAAATATGATTATTCTGATAATTCATACGAAGATACTGAAACTGCTTATGAAACTAATATGAATAATGATTTTGAAAAGTCCTTTATAGAAACTTTCGAACATTATTGTAACATATTAAATATTGATGATTTTACAAGCATTGATCAAGACTTAATAAAAGAAAATTATAGACAATTAGCTAAAAAATACCACCCTGATATCAACTCTGATAAGGTTGCAAAAGACTTATTTAAAGAGATAAATAATGCAAAGGACTTTTTAAATGAACAAAATATCCAAAACTACCTTAGTATAAAAAGTAAAAACAATATATAATATACAACATTTTTAAAAATTGGAAGTTGACAAGATGAAAATATTGAATCAACTTCCTTTTCTTATGCTTTTTTAACGGAAAAATATTATATAATTTTAAAATTCATCTTGACATTATATCAAAATAGTTGTATAACTGGTGAAATACTTTTTACAAAATGGTAACTTATACTCTGCTATAAATATAGGTTAAATCATTAGCAAAGTTATAACTTATTTTTACTTGCGTCACCTTGAACTTAAAACAAATATTAAATATACGACCGCTAAGATTTTACTTATCTTGTAACTTATTTCAAATTACCTAATTGTAAAACCATTTAATGATTCATCTGAAGTTTTAAATGACTCATTAGTAAAAAAGGAGGAATCAATTATGGAACTTAAGAACAAAAAATACTGTATTGTCGGTCTTGGCATGGAGGGTGGCTCTTATGCTATGGCAATCAAAGAAAAGATTGCTCCCATAGCAATATACGGCATAGACAAAAATCCTGACACCCTTAAAAAAGCACAATTTAGCGGAGTTATTGTAAATATGCCTGTAGAGGAAATTTTGCAAGATACAGATGTACTTATAATGGCTCTATATCCAAAAGATATAGTTGATTTTTTAAAAACGAATCAAAAGTTTCTAAGACCTGGGGCGATAATTACCGATGTGGCAGGAGTTAAGTCCTTTATTATAGAAAATATACGCACATTTTTAAGAAGTGATGTAGATTATATAGCAGGGCACCCTATGGCAGGAAATCAGTACATGGGCTTTGACAATGCTGATATAAATATTTTCAAGGATAAAAACTACATACTCATACCTCAGGAGCAAAATAAGGATGAAAATATAGCTTTTATCGAAAAACTTGCACTTGCTATAGGCTGTAAGAGAATATCAAAAATAGATATGATTTCTCATGATAAGAAAATAGCTTATGCCTCTCATATGATGCACTTTATATCTGTATGCGTTACAAACTCCCCTACTTTTCAGTCATCTTTGGATGAATTTGCAGGTGGCAGCTTTAAAGATTTGACGAGAATATCAGATATCAATCCTTATCTTTGGAGTGAGACATTTTTTTACAATAAGGAATTTTTGTTGGAAGAACTGGAACATTTCAAAAAAAATTTGTATATTTTGACCAAGTCTTTGAAGGATGATGATTATGACAAAGTCTTTGACTTCTTGGAAAGATCAAGAAGGAGAAAGAGTAGAAAAAGTTAATATTATCATATCAAATTTTATGATATGAATTTTTCTTAAAGCTTATTACAATTTATAAAGGAGGCTGATAAAATGGCTAAGATAGGATATCAAGGCGTATACGGCGCATATAGCTCTATGGCGGCGCTTGCTTATTTCGGAGAGAAAAATGAGTTTAGAGGTTTTGACGGCTTCCCTCCTATAGTTGATGCCTTAGACGATAAAGATATAGACTTTGGAGTCTTTCCCATAGAAAACTCTACTACAGGACAGATATACAGGACTCTTGACTTATTAAAATATAAGGATGATTTTTTTGCAATAGGAGAAACTTTAGTAGATGTACATCATAACTTAATCAGTTTTGAAGATACTGATATAAGTAAGTTAAAATATGTATATTCGCATCCTGAAGCGCTGAGCCAATGCCTAGAATTTTTCAAGGAGTATCCTCATATAAGCCCTGTATCTTATGAAGATACCGCAAAGTCAGTCTCTTATATAAAAAATCTCAGAGATAGACAAAATGGAGCTCTTGCAAGCTCACTTGCAGCAAAGACTAACGACATGAAGATACTTATACCTTCAGTTCAGGATATGGAAGAAAATAAGACAAGATTTCTCATATTCAAAAAAGTGGCAAAAAAGCTTGATGAGATAGATAAAATCTTGGATTATGAAAAGATGACATGTTATTTTGAAACAAAACATAAGGCTGGAGAATTGTCCAAGATTTTGAATATTTTTTCAAAATCAAATTACAACCTACTTTCACTACATTCAAGAGCAACAAAGAAAAACTCTTTTGAGTACGGTTTTTTTGTGGATGTTTATTGCAAAGATATATCTGTTGTAGAACTTAAAAACACTCTTAATAAGTTAAAAAGTGAGCTGACCTACTTTAATTTGTTGGGACTTTACAAGGTTGCCAATTGATTTTACTAATAAGCCATTTAATTGTCATTCAAATACTTTAGAAGTAAATTACTCTAAACAAGATATAATATAAAGCTGTAAAAGAATATCTGTCTGACATTTAGATGCTAATTAGTATATATTATGAAAAGGAGTTGATATTATGTTGGAAACCATAATGAAAAAGAAAAATCTATTTATAAGAATAGCAATAGGCTTCGTACTTGGAATTATAATAGGAATTGTTTTGCCGGAATTTTCAATCAATACCAAGGTTGTTGGTGATGTATACCTCAAGCTTATCAAGATGATGATAGTTCCAATAATATTTGTCGCTGTAGCAGGTGGCGTGGTAAATATTGAAAATACTAAAGATTTAAAGAGAATAGGATTTAAGACTGTAGCACTTTATGTAGGAATGTTTATACTTTCCAGTATAGTGTCTCTAATCGTTGCTTACGCTATAAGACCCGGGAAAAATGTAGTTTTTACCAATCCACCTGTATTTGAACAAGAGATTACTACTCCATCCATATCAGATTTTTTTGTAAATATATTTCCTGACAATCCATTGATGGCGATGGCAGAGGGCAAGATATTACCTGTAATTATTTTTACCATCTTATTTTCAGTAGCTGTTATAATGTCAGGTGAAAAGGGCAAGCCTGCAATAACTTTTATCAATACTTTAAGTGCAATATTTTTTAAACTTTTGGACATGGTTATGGAGACTTCTCCTATAGGTGTAATGTCATTGATGGCTTTTTCTATTGCAAAATACGGACTTGGAATATTTTCTGCACTTGGTAAATACATCATCACCTGCTATATAGCCTGCGTATTGACCTATATTATTGCAATGTGTCTGCCACTTTTCTTATACACAAAGATGGGCATAGTAAAACTGACTAAGTCAATGTACAAGGTATGGCTGGTAACTCTTTCTACCACTTCATCAGCTGCAACACTGCCTACATCTATCAATGTAAGCCTTGAAGACTACAAAGCACCTGAAAGCATTACAAAATTTACCCTGCCTTTAGGCTGTACTATAAATATGTGCGGTGGTGCCTGCTCATTTTCCTGCCTTGCAGTATTTGTATCAGATTTTTACGGAATAAATCTGACTCTTAGTCAAATTGTAACTCTTATTTTTGTAGCTACTCTCATCAATATGGCAGCACCGGGTATACCCGGCGGTGGAATAATCTTAGGTGCAAGTTTCTTGTCCATACTTGGACTTCCATTTGATCTTATGGGACCTATAGCAGCATTTTACAGATTGCTTGACATGGCATTTACATCTCTTAATGTTACAGGAGACTTAGTTGCAAATCTTATGATAGCAAAGTCTGAAAAATTATGGGACGTTTCTATGTTGGATAATTAAAATTTTATATCTTATACTAATTTTTGTTTAATTAATAGAATAATATAGGTAGAGAGAATTTAATCTAAATGATAGGATGATTATATAGCCATTACAGATTTTTTAATACTATATTACATCTTATTCTATTGAATGTTATTAATAAATAAAGGCTCTATAATAAATATGGGGGAGATAAAATATAAAAAAGTATATAAAAAATATAGTGCAAAATAACTAAAGATTAATAATCTATTATCCAAGATAGATATCTATCTTGGATAATAGATTATTAAAAAAAATTGCATAAATATCAATTCTAAGTTATCATAATTTCACCACAAAATT
>CAUQVF010000003.1:0-143245 GCA_963521605.1 uncultured Peptostreptococcaceae bacterium
CATATTTTTTATTTATATCAAGAAGATTATTTCTTTCTTCTTCATATTTTTTATTTATATCAAGAAGATTATTTCTTTCTTCTTCATATTTTTTATTTATATCAAGAAGACTATTCCTTTCTTCTTCATATTTTTTATTTATATCAAGAAGACTATTCCTTTCTTCTTCATATTTTTTATTTATATCAAGAAGACTATTTTTATCTTTTAATAAAAACAATAAATCATTTATTGCGTCAGTCTCATAAATTTTATAAACATAAAAATCTATTGATAATATATTATAATTGCTTCGTTTTAAGTTTATCTCAAATTGTGGATCATCGTTATTAAATAAATAATAGCTACCCACACTAAATATAGCATTAGAAGAAATATTGCTTATTTCTAAAATTAAACTATCATCTTTTTTAGAACTAGATAATTTTATAGAATTTAGTTTTATTACACACCTATCTAAAAAGGGATCAAACCTAATTGAATCTATATCACTATAACTAGAAAAGTCAATTGAAATAGTATTCTCTCCCCATGAAATTTTTTTTCTAATAGATTTGCTTTCAATATACGAGTTATCATAATCTGTTTTTAAATAAAAAACCATTTCATTACTTAATCTTCCATCTATATTCAAACTTACTAAAGGGTTAGCTTCAAAGTAAAATTCTTTTTTTTGTAGTTTAAATACAAACTGATAGACATTAGCATATGTTCTATTTCTTAGAACATCAATAAGATACTCCGAACTTAACTCTCCGTATGAAGGTAATGGAAAATGCCTATTCACTTCTGAATACGTAGCATTTTCCAATGTTGCTATTAAATTACATCTAAGTATCATCTCCTTAAGTGAATTATAAGTAAAAAATCTTATATGAGTATTATCTAATAAACCAACTTCTGTGTAAGTAAATTTATCATTTATTAAATCAATTATTACTGAATTATGAGCAACATTTGGGATTGAAATTAAAATGGCACCAATATTTTTTAGAAATAATTTAGCATTCTTCAATACTTCCTCAGGATAATATAAATGTTCTAAAACATCCGCAAATATTATATAATCATATTTTTCATTTTTTAATATCTCTTTCCACTTATATTTTTCGATATCACCTATATCTTTTCCTACCAGTGCTCTATTAGCATACTTTTTTGCTTCACTTCCAGATTCATCATCAATTTCTACTATATCTACTATACATTTTTTTTCTTCTTTTAAGTATTTAGTCAGTCTCCCATGTGCTGGTCCAAATTCCAATATCTTTGAATTATCTTCAATCATATCCACAATAATTGATAAAGAACTTCGATTGTGCAAATCCAAATCAACGTCATATTTACTCATATACCTTGTCACTCCATTCATGAGGTATTATATATCTTCCTTCTCCTAAGTAATCACTATTAACTACAATATTTTTAACTTTTTCTATATAGTGTATTGGAATAGTAGCTGTTTGCTCAAAAAGAGCAACATCAAAGTAATAACTTCCTCCAAGAGCTCTAATTCCATAATTATAAGTTAAAAAAAATTTATTTCTTCCAATTTCCCAAGGAATATTTTTTTTATCCAACAGAGTATTTAAACCACAAATATAATCATCGTCAAAACTCTTAAGAGCTATACCTAATACAGGATTTTCTATGCTTGTATCATACACATCATATATTACACGAAAGAATATTTCTTCTTCTATATCTACAGAATCAATTTCTCTTCCATAAGAATCTATTATCTTAAAGTCTATTATTTCAGCAATAATATCCTTCTTAAAGTTGAATGATGGTAACTCAAAATTTTTATATATACTTTCTGTATTATTTGAAGATTTATCAAATATTTCTCCACTATTTAAAAACTCAGAATAAATATCACAAATTTTATTTACTAAGCCTTCCTTTACTAATGAACCATGACTAATCCATAAAGCTCTACCACAAAATCTCCTTATAGCATTTATATCATGGGAAACAAACAATACTGTAGTTCCATTATTCTCCATCATTGATTTCATTTTATCCATACATTTTATTTGGAATTTCATATCTCCAACAGCTAGTGCTTCATCTACTATCAAAATATCTGGTTCAACATTTATTGCAACTGCAAATGCCAATCTAGCAAACATACCAGAAGAATATGTTTTTACAGGTTGGTTTATAAATTCACCTATATCAGCAAATTCTACTATTGGCTGAACCCTATTATCCATTTCCACTTTAGAATAACCCATCATAGTACCATTAAGATAAATATTTTCAAGCCCTGTATATTCAGGGTTAAATCCAGCTCCAAGTTCCAATAAAGCAGATATTTTACCATTTACTTGGACATAACCAGAAGTTTGAGATAAAACTCCCGTTATTATCTTTAAAAGTGTGGATTTTCCAGAACCATTTACACCCAATATGCCAATAGTTTCTCCTTTTTTTATTTCAAAAGATATATCTTTTAAAGCATAATAATCTCTGCTATATTTTTTCTTTGATAGACTAAGAGCTTCTTTCATTCTATCAATGGGTCTATCATAAAGTTTATAGATTTTATTTAATTTTTCTACTTTTATTGCTAATTCACTCATATTTACCTTAAAATAAAAAATGTATTTGTAATAATTTTCTATAACACATCGGAAAAATGTGGTTTTAACTTTTTAAAAATCACTGAACCTAGAACAAAAATACCTATAGCTAACACCCAAAAGTATACTGTTTGAAAATATCTATCCCAAAACCAAACTTTATTGATCAAAGTGTCCCTATAACCCTCAACTATATAATACATAGGATTTAACTTAGCTAGCCACTGATACCTATCTGGCAATATAGAATAAGACCACATTATTGGTGTCATCCACATACCAATTTGTAAAAAAATCCCAATGAGTTGGGATAAATCTTTAAAAAACAATACCACTGATGATGTTGTATATGATAATCCCAACACTAAAAAAAATGTACATAATGAATAGTATATTAACTGAAGAACCATAAAATCTGGATACTTTCCTTGAATTATTCCTACTATAATTAAAAATCCAACAAATACCAAATGTACAAATATTGCTGAGAATATTTTTATTATTGGAAGTACACTTATTTTAAAAACAACTTTTTTTACAAGATATGAATATTCTAACATACAATTTGTTGCATTAATAAGAGAATCTTGAAAGAAAAACCATGGGATAAGTCCAGACATCAACCAAAAAATATAAGATGTATCTTGTACTGGTGAACCTGCTTTTAGTCCATATTGAAAAACAAACCAATATATTAATATAGTAATTACTGGATTAATAAATGCCCAAATAATGCCTAAATAAGAACCAGCATATTTGGTTTTAAAATCATTCTTTGCAAGATTCCATATCAAACTTCTATTATTATTAAGGTCTGTTACTAATTGGAGCACGCTTCCAGATTTATTAATTAATATTACTAACATTATATCAATTAATATACAAAGAATTATCTTAATTAGAAAATTAACCATTCCATTATCTATAATTGGATTTATATATTCTCTAACATCAAAAACTATACTAGGATCTTGTCCAATAGATTTCAAATATAAATTATCATTTTCATAATTTATATTTGAAATATCATTATACTCAATAAATTTTATATCTTTTAAAGGAATTATAATTTCTTTGTATAAATATTTAAATTTTATACAACTTACAAATATATCACCCTTGTTCATTCCAGTATCAATTCTCAAAAACTTAATATTTGTAGGAATAGTAAAACTTAATTCTTCAAATTTTCCAATATCACTATAATTATTTTTTTCTGATTTTTCTTCTGAAAATATAGAATCTTCTGAATAAAAAATCTGATAAGTATCATTTTTATCTGATTTTACTGAGATTTTCAAATCAATATAAGTAGGATTTTTTAGTTGCACTTTATAAATAATAAGGATATTTGATAAAATTATTAATAATATTAAAACAGTTAATTTTTTTCTACTTTTAAACATCACTATCCCTTTTAAATTTCTTCAGATACTTTATTTAAATATTCCCCATATTCGGATTTCATCAAAGGTCTTGCAAGTTCCAACAAATGTTCTCTATCGATGTAACCTTTCCTATAAGCTATTTCTTCAATACAAGATACATATAATCCTGTCCTTTTTTGAAGAGTGTGGACAAAATTTGCTGCTTCTAAAAGACCGTCATGTGTTCCTGTGTCAAGCCATGCCATACCTCTACCAAAGAGCTCTACCTTGAGTTTTCCTCTTCGCATATACTCTTCATTAACAGATGTTATCTCAAGCTCTCCTCTTTTTGATGGTTTTACATTTTTTGCTATCTCTACAACATCATTATCATAAAAATATAGTCCAGGGATGGCATAATTAGACTTAGGATTTTGCGGTTTTTCTTCCAATGACATTACATTTCCGTCTTTGTCAAATTCTACTACACCAAAGTCCTGAGGATTGCTTACATAATATCCAAATATAGTGGCACCATTTTTGTTATCTACCGCTCTTTTGAGCATCTCTGAAAAACCCCTTGAATAGAATATATTATCACCAAGTACAAGGCATACTCTATCACTTCCTATGAATTGTTCACCAATTATAAATGCCTCTGCTAATCCATTAGGTTTTTCTTGTATTGCATATTGAAGACTTAGACCATAATCTGAGCCATCGCCAAGTAAATCTTGATATAGGTGTATATCTTGAGGTGTAGAGATTATAAGTATTTCTCTTATATCAGCTAACATCAATGTCGATAAAGGATAATATATCATTGGCTTATCGTATATCGGCAGTATCTGTTTGGATATTGACTTAGTCACAGGATAGAGTCTTGTTCCTGAACCCCCTGCAAGTATTATTCCTTTCACAAAAATCTCCATTCTAAAAGTATTTGTTTGTTTTTCTCAATAAAATCTATATAATTAGTAATTCAACTTATCATAGTAAAAAACATATTAAAAGACTGATATTTAAATATAAATTTCTACAAATAATACAAATTTATAAGACATATTATTTTTGAATTTTCATTATTTATTGATATGAAAATATCGATAAATGTTGTTCAAAAAATATACATATAGTAGATTAATATTCTACGTAAAGTAGCCTTATAAAGATAAGATTTATATTAATATTTCAACTAATATCTCAACAATCTTAGTTTTAAAAATAAATATTAAGATACAATATGAAATTTTAATTTGTTTGTTGTTGTATAACTAAAAAAAATAATGTTATAAAAATTAAGTATGAACTTTACTTTAATAAAAACTAACAAAACAAAGTATTTTTTTGTAATCTTTTAACTTATAAAATTATACATAATCGATATAAGCAACATTATTTTTAATCCAATAACCCTTTTCTGTAACTCCAATCAAGTTTTATTACCTGACGGGCTCTTGATACACATAACGCTCCTGCAGGAACATCTTTTGTAATTGTTGAACCGGCAGCAACATATCCTTTTTCCTCTACTGTAACTGGTGCCACAACATTAGAGTTTGAACCTATAAAGGCATTATCTTTGATTATGGATCTTTGCTTGTTTTTACCGTCGTAGTTTACAAATATAACACCGCAACCAATATTAACTTTTTTGCCTATTCCTGCATCTCCAACATAAGCAAGATGAGAAGCCTTACTTCCATCATCCATTGATGAGTTCTTAACTTCAACAAAGTTTCCTATCTTTACTTTCTTGCCGAGCTTTGAATTAGGTCTTAGGTGAGCATAAGGTCCAACTGTAGTTGATTCCCCAACAAAACTATCTTCTATGAATGAGCACTTAAGTACCACATCATTGGCAATATGACTGTTGATTATCTTATTTTCTGAATATATAGTACAATTTTCTCCAACTACTGTACCATTTGTCAATACATTATGAGGATATATAACAGTATCTTTACCTATAGTCACATCAGTTTCTATATAAATAGTTAGAGGATCGATGAGAGTTACTCCGTCTTCCATATGTTTCGCATTTATTCTTTTTTGGATTATTACCCTTGCTTCTTCAAGTTGTGCTCTGGTATTAATTCCAAATATTTCCTCTTTATCAATATTTTGAACACTTATCTTCTTATTTTGATTTTTTAATATTTCAAACAAATCTGTTAAATAGTATTCTCCATTAGCATTATCATTTGAAAGTTTATCTATATTTTCTATTATCAAACTACCTTTTGCAAGATACATTCCGGCATTGATTTCTCTTATACTTCTCTGATTATCATCAGCATCTTTTTCCTCAACAATTTTTTCAAATCTTCCTTGAGAGTCCTTTACTATTCTTCCATATCCAAATGGATTTTCAACTATACTTGAGAGTATTACAGCATCACTTGTATTGTGTTCTATGATTTTTTCAATGCTTTCTTTTTTTACCAAAGGTGTATCTCCGCATAGTATGAGTATATCATCTTCAGGACTTAGAAAGTCTTTTGTTATCATAATAGCATGGCCTGTACCAAGTTGCTCTTTTTGTTCTACATATTCTACAGTATCTTTATAGTAATCTTCAATTTGTTCTTTCTTATGTCCTACAACAAATATAGGTTTTTTTTCTGATATCCCCTTTGCCAAATCATATATATACTTTGACATGGGCTTACCCATTATTTCGTGCATTACCTTTGCTTTTTCAGATTTCATACGAGTGCCTTTTCCAGCACACAATACCACCACTTGAACAGACATCTTTACACTCCTAAATTTTCAATGTTATTTTTAAGGAAATTAATTGCTACTATTGATTTTCCATCCAATATCTCCTGATTTTTGATATAGTCAACTACATCTTCCAGAGATACTTCCATGGTGGTATAAGTATCATTATCTATATTTTCTGCAACTTTATTTACTCTTGCAAAGTATAGATGTACTTTCTCATCAGAATATGATACCGCCGGATAAAAACTATATGCTTTTTTTATATTGACGATTTCATATCCAAGTTCTTCCATCATTTGAGTTTTTAATACCTCAATATGATTTTCAGAAGAATCTATTCTTTTATTTGGTACTTCTAAAGAAAAGTTCTCAATAGACTTCCTATAGATTTTATCAAGCACTATTTTATTATCTTGCAAAAGAGCAATTATCATCAAAGTCCCATTGTGTTCTACCAATTCCCTTTGTGCATATCCCTTTTGTTTTTCTACGGTACAAACTTTAAGTGAGATATATTTACCTGTATATATGTCTTTTTGTGATACCGTGGACTCTACATTTCCCAAGTCCATTATATTCACCTCCAAAAATTTATAAAGAGTTTTTACTTAGTAATTCTTTTGCATGTTCCAACGCTTTGATAGACTTTGTACTTGCATCCATCATCTTGGCTATTTCATGTACCCTTTGATTTTGTGTAAGAGCAATTGCTTTAGTAAGTGTAGATACATCATCTTCTTCCTTATATACATTAATATGATTTTGTGCATATGAGGCGATTTGACCTTGGTGTGTAATACATAAGACCTGCCTTGTTTTTGAAATATCCTTCATTTTTTTTCCTACTGCTTCACTTGCAAGACCACTTATACCTGTATCTATTTCGTCAAATACCATAGTCTTTTCATATTCTGAAGATATGGTATTTTTTAAAGCAAGCATAAATCTGGATATTTCCCCACCGGATGCCACTTTATTAAATGACTTTACGTCCTCACCCTTATTAAATGAAATCTGAAATAACACATCATCTATTCCTTTTGAAGTGAATTTTTCAAGAGAACTTATATTTATCTTGAAAGTTACATTTTTCATACCAAGTGTTTCAAGCTCAGATATTATTTGTTTTTCAAGTTTATTTTTCTCTTTTTGCCTTATTTTACTTACTTCAGAGGATTCTTTTAAAAGCTGAGATTCAAATTTTTTTAGCTTTTCTTTTATTGAAGATACTTTCTCCTCATATTGTTCATAAAAGTTGACTTCCTTCTTTGCTTTATTGAGGAATTCAATGACTTTCTCATACCCATCACCATACTTAGAATATATTTTGTTTATTTCATCATACCTATCTTCCAATAGAGCCTTAGACTGTTCATCATAGTCGTACTTACTTGTATTGTCTCTTACTAAGTACGCAAGTTCTTCAAGCATATAGTATTGCTCTGTTAAACTTTGACTAATATTTTGCAGACTTTCATCGAGAGCTGCAAATTCTTCAAACTCATCAACATATTTTTTTAATATCTTAAGTATGTTGTCTGATTTACCATATAAATCTTCATACAATCCATCTATGGACTTTGAAATTTGCTGCGAGTTTTCGATTACTTGAATCTTATCTTCAATTTGTTTGTCTTCATCTTTCCTTAAATTCAAGACCTCTATCTCTTGTATCTGAAAATTTAATAAGTCGAGCTCTTTTTCGTTCTTTTCTTTGTCATAGTTTTCATATAGTTCCTGATATTCCTTTTTTAGTTTGATATATTCACTATATGTCTTTTGATAAGAGATGTAAGGCTTTGTCTTTCTTATACCTATAAA
Source organism: uncultured Peptostreptococcaceae bacterium (assembly GCA_963521605.1). Taxonomy (GTDB): domain Bacteria; phylum Bacillota; class Clostridia; order Peptostreptococcales; family Filifactoraceae; genus Peptoanaerobacter. The sequence continues at coordinate 8,507 of CAUQVF010000003.1, forward strand.
TGAGTCTAAAATATTGATGTGATTACTTTCCTCAAGTTCATTAAACTCATTTTGACCATGTATATTTATTAGATATGATGCTATCTTTTTCAAAAAAGATATATTTATATTCCTTGAATTAATTTTACACAAGCTCTTTCCGTCTGCATATATTTCTCTTTTTAAGATTAGCATATTGTCTTCTATATCAATATCTTCTTCTTTTAATATTTTTTCCAATAATTTTTTAGTATTGTCTTTTATAAAAAAAGTAAGTTCTATTATAGATTTTTTGCAACCTTTCCTTACAAAGCTCTTGTCAGCCCTTTTTCCTATAGCAAAAGAAATAGCATCTATCATTATTGATTTACCGGAACCAGTTTCTCCTGTAAAAACAGTAAATCCTTCTTCTATATCTAATTCCAACTTGTCTATAAGTGCAAAATTTTCTATATATAGTTGATTTAACAACTCATACCTCCATAAGAGATTTTATTTTTTATCCAAGTATTCATGAGAAATTTCCACGATTTCATTTATTTTCATATCCTCAAAATTATACACTGTATTTGAAAAATATGCAAGATATTCTATATTGCCTTTTTGACCTTTTATCGGCGAAAAAGTGAGATTTTTTATATAAATCTCACTTTCTCTTGCATAGTCAATTACCTGTTTTATTACTCTTTTATGAACTGCAATATCTCTAACTATCCCATTTTTACCTACTTCATTCCTTTGAGATTCAAATTGAGGTTTTATTAAAGATACAACTTCAAACTCTTTGGATAAAAATTCTTTTAATTTAGGAAAAATAATTTTTAAAGAGATAAATGAAACGTCTATTACTGCAAAATCTATCTCATCTAAGATTTTTTCTCTTTCCAAATATCTGAAATTAGTCCTCTCCATACACACTACTTTTTCATTAATCCTGAGTTTGTAATCAAGCTGTCCATATCCCACATCTATGCTATAGACTTTTGCAGCCCCGTTTTGTAACATACAATCAGTAAATCCACCGGTTGATGCTCCTATGTCCATGCATATTTTTGAGTTGACATTTAGTCTAAACTCATCAAGTGCTTTTTCAAGCTTTAATCCACCTCGTCCAACATATGGGATGGCGTCAGACTTTGTTGTGATTATTGCATTTTCATCGACATTTGTCCCTACTTTGTCAACAAGAATATTATCTACAAAGACATTGCCTGCCATGATATTTGATTTTGCTTTTTCTCTCGATGAAAATATGCCTTTTTCCACTAGCAATACATCCAGTCTCTTCTTCATATCTTTACCTTATTTATTGTTAAACTAAAAAATCAATATGGTCTAAATTTACTTTTGTTTTAAATTTATTATTTCAAGTATTTTTTCTGATAGCCTTTCTTTTGTAAAGCCATATCTTTGATAAATCTTTTCAACATTTCCATGAGGAATAGCTTCATTTGGAAATGCAAAAGGTATAAGTTTAGGATTTTTTCCTGTTTTAGATATATAATCATATATTATTGATGAAAATCCACCAAGTCTTACTCCATCTTCCATGGTAAAAATATATTTGTCATCTAATAAAGTATCCATAACAAGTGAATCTACAGGTTTTAATCTTCTTGGATTTATAACTTTTATATCTATATCAAGATTTTCTTTAAGATGAGAAGATACTTCTATCGCAAGACTTAACATTTTTCCTGTTGCTAATATGCTCATATCTCCAATATCTGACAATACTTCCCAACTCGTTACATCTTTGGAGTTTTTATCAAAACCTAAATTATATGTTATTCCACGTGGAAATCTTATTGCAACAGGTGCTTTTTTACATTTAAGCGAACATATCATTTTTTCCATCTCTATAGCATCTTTAGGAGAGTATATTTCAATATTGGGCATACTTGCAAGATAAGAAATATCAAACATTCCATTATGTGTCTCTCCGTCTTCTCCTACGACCCCTGCTCTGTCAATCAAAAAAGTGACAGGTAGGTTCTGAAGACAGACATCATGAAGTATCTGGTCATATGCTCTTTGTAAAAAAGTGGAATAAATTGCAACGTAGGGTCTTACACCTGACATTGCTAAACCGGCAGCTATAGTTACTGCATTTTCTTCTTCCATACCAACATCTACCACTCTGCCGGGATATTTTTTTGAAAGACTGTCAAGTCCGGTACCTTTTATCATAGCAGCAGATATGGCTACAGCATTTTCATCCTTTTCAAATAAATCTGTAAGAGATTTTCCGACTATATCAGAAAATGTCTCCTTGTTTGAAGACTCTATTTTTTGAGAAGGGTCAAATTTTCCTACGCCATGATAAGTTGCAGGATCTTCCTCAGCAAAACTATATCCTTTACCTTTTTGAGTCACAACATGCAGTAATTTGGGTCCTTTTATCTTTTTCATCTCATTTAGGGCATTTACAAGTTCAAAATAATTGTGTCCGTTTATTATACCAAAATATTTTATCCCGAATTCCTGGAATATGGAACTTGAAATTGTAATATTTTTTATCTTATCTTTTACTATTTTGACAATATTTGTTGTGCTTTCACCTATTACAGGTATTGAAGATAGAGCATTTTTCACATTTAAGGCAAAATTCCTGTAATTTTTGTTTACTCTCAGTTTTGAGAGATGTTTTGCAATGCCACCGACATTTTTATCAATGGACATTTCATTATCATTTAAAACTATCAGGACATCTAAATTTGAGTGACCTAAAAAATTAAGCCCCTCTAAAGCAAGTCCGCTACATATAGAACTGTCTCCAATTATAGATACTACTTCGTAATCTTCTTTTTTTAAATTCTTTGCAATAGCCATTCCTATACCGGCTGATATTGATGTAGAGCTGTGACCTGTGTTAAATGCATCATGAATGCTTTCACTGGTCTTTGGAAAACCGCTAAGACCATCTAACTGTCTCAGCGTGGAAAATTCATCCTTTCTTCCTGTCAAAATCTTGTGGACATAGCTTTGATGACCTACATCAAATATAAGTTTGTCTTTATTTGTATCAAATACACTGTGAAGTGCAAGTGTAAGTTCTACAGCTCCAAGGTTTGATGCTAAATGTCCTCCGGTTTTTGACACCTTTTCTATTAAAAATCTTCTTATATCTCTTGCGAGATACCTCATCTCTTTTGGCGATATTTTTTTGATGTCTCCGGCTTCCTGAATTTTATCTAAGTATTCGTACATAATTATCCCTTTTGTCAAAAATTTCTATTTCCTATATAGTCAGCAAGTTCTATAAAAAACCTCACTTTTTTATTATCTATTTTTGATATTTCCTTTTTTGCATTTTCTATGTGACTTTTAAGCTTTAACTTTGATTCTTTCAAGCCAAAATACTTTGGATAGGTGTTTTTTCCTGATTGCTGATCCTTGCCGATAGATTTACCTACTATTTCTTTATCTCCAATTATATCCAAGATATCGTCTGAAATTTGAAAAGCCATGCCTATATCATATGCGTAGTTTTCAAGATAGGTGATATATTCCTTTTTGCAACCTGATATATGTCCTGCAGACAAAATCGAGGCTATAATTAGCTTTGCTGTCTTGTTATAATGTATATATTTCAAATTTTTTATGTTTATATCTTTATTTTCATTTATTACATCACTTACCTGCCCACCTATCATGCCAAATATTCCTGCGTTTTTTGATATGAGTTTGCAAGCAAGCGCATTATCTCTTGTATTATTCTCATAAAGAAAGTCAAATAGTATTTCATATGATAAATTGAGAAGTGAATCCCCGGCAAGAATAGCAACATCTTCACCGTATACTTTGTGATTAGTAGCTTTTCCACGTCTTAAATCATCATTATCCATAGCAGGCAAATCATCGTGTATCAATGAATATGTATGTATCATTTCAAGTACACAGGCAATATTCAAATACTGTTCAAAGTCTATATCAAATAGTTTAAGGGTTTCAATAAAAAGAACAGGTCTTAATCTCTTTCCACCACCAAAAAGTGAATAGGACATAGCTTCAACGATTATTTGTGAATGTTCGAGTTTTATGTCCATCATTTTTTTTAGATGTTTTTCTACTATTATTTTATCATCTTCCATAATCGTTTTAATGTCCATAAAACCCTCACAATAAATGTACTAAAATAATTCACTTCTATATCAGCTAATAACTAAAAAAATAATCAAAAATTTCTAATAGTTCTCCAAATCCAAAAGCAATTGGTACTTTCCGTTCCATACCAATTCTACAGTTCCTATTTCTCCGTTTCTATGCTTCGCAATTATAACTTCTGTTATATTCTTCTTTTCTGTTTCTTCATTAAAAAGTTCGTCTCTGTACAAAAACATAACTATATCTGCGTCCTGCTCTATGGCTCCGGATTCTCTGAGGTCAGAAAGTCTTGGCTTATGATCAGATCTATTTTCCGATGCTCTTGATACCTGAGATAATGCTACAATAACACAGTTGAGTTCCTTAGCCAGTATCTTGAGCCCTCTTGATATCTTAGATATCTCCTGTTGTCTATTTTCTGAGTTTGCCTCAGGTAGCATCAACTGGATATAGTCTATTACTATCATATCCAGTCCCTGTTGCATCTTAAGTTTTCTACATTGTGATCTTATCTCAACAAGATTGATGTTCGCTGTCTGGTTGACATAGATATTATTATCTGCAATGACAGAAATTGAATTTACTATTTTCATCCAATCTTCTTCTTCAAGCTCTCCACTTTTGAGCTTTCCTAATTCCACCTTACATTCTGCAGCCAATAACCTCAATGCTAATTGAGTATCAGCCATTTCCAGTGAAAATACTGCAACTTTAGCACCTTTTTTAGCAGCATTGTTGGCAAGATTAAGAGCAAACGCAGTCTTACCTACAGCCGGTCTTGCTCCAACTACAATCAAGTCTGTCCTTTGAAGACCGTTTGTAATATAGTTCAAGTCTATAAAACCTGTGTCAAGACCTGTCATGCTTCCCTTGTTTTTATAATTTTGTTCAATTACATCATAAGTTGACATCAAGACGTTTTTTATGTGTCTTAGAGACTTAGTGTTACTTTCGTTTGAAATATCAAACATAGTTTTTTCTGACATTTCAAGGACTTCATCCACAGTCTTACCTGAGTTTGCCTCACCAATAATTTTGTTACAGGCACTAACTATTTGCCTTAATTTAGATTTTTCTTTTACTATTTTTGCATAGGATTCAACATTTTGAGTGTAATCAGTTGTAGAAGGAAGTTTGGCTATATATGAATAGCCACCTACATCTTCCAAGTTTGCTATACTTCTTATTTTTTCTGTCAGTGTCAATAAGTCTATAGGTATGCTTTCCTTGAAAAGCTCTAACATTACAGAATAGATTGTCTTATGTGCAGTATAGTAAAAATCCTCATGATCAAGTATACTTGATATTTCTGTTATTGCATCATTAGATATAAGTATGGATCCAAGTACAGATTGCTCAGCTTTTTGTGAGATTGTAATACTTTCTGAGTCCATTTCCTTCTGATTTACTTGAGCAATATTTTCCATACATTTTCTCCCATGTCAAAAGCTTATTTTATTTCTTTAACCTCTATCTTTAAATCGCAATTTACCTCAGTAAATAGTTTTAATTTTACAGTAAATGTGCCTATCATTTTGATAGGTTCTTTCATATCTATTTTTTTCTTATCTATAATTATATTTTTTTGCTTTTTCAACTCTTCTTCAATATCTTTTGTAGTTATTGAGCCAAATAGTTTCTGACCTTCTCCGGCTTTTGCTTCTATCACTAAACTTTGATTTTCAAGTTTTGATTTAATTTCAAGAGCTTCCTGTTTTTCTATATCAAGCTTATGTTGTTTAGAACTGTTTTTTTGATTCAACAAATTAATATTTTGTTTATTAGCTTCTTGTGCTAAACCCTTAGGAAAAAGCATATTTCTCGCATAACCATCTGACACCTCTTTGACATCTCCGATTTTCCCAATTCCCTTTACATCCTTTAATAAAATTACCTTCATGCTTATCCTCCAAATTTAATTTTTCTCATCGTTAAAATATTTTTCCACAGCCTCTTCTACCATTGTTATGGCTTCTTCTAAAGTGCTGTTTTTTATCTGTGTGGCAGCCATGTCAATATGACCACCCCCACCTAGCATTTCCATTATTATCTGAACATTTATCTTTTCCAAAGATCGTGCAGATACTTGTATAACTTCGTTAAGACCCTCAATAATTACAAAACTTGCCTGAACACCACGTATATTTAAAAGTTCATCAGCTATTTGAGATGCTGTAAGAGATGGATTGGCAACTTTTTGGCCATATGAAGATATTGCTACCTTCTCTTCAATTATCTTAGCATTTTGTATACAGTTTGCTCTAAGTAAGAAACTTTCATAATCCCCTTGGAATAATTTCTTTACTTCTATAGGATCTGCCCCGTTTTTCCTTAAAAATGCGGCAGCTTCAAATGTTCTTACACCTGTTTTAAATGCAAAGTTTTTAGTATCAAGAGTAATACCTGCAAGCAATGACTCCGCTGTTATTGTGTCAATTTTTGCATCATCTTCTACATATTGAATAAGCTCTGTCACCATCTCACTTGCCGAAGAAACATAAGTCTCATGGTATATTAGATTTGCTTTTTCTAAAAACTCCATTCCACGTCTATGATGATCTATCATCATTATGTTGTCAATTTTTTCTACCAATGCCGGATATTCACTTATACTTGCCTTATGTGTATCGACAACTACAAGTACAGTATTATCATTTACAAGAGAATCCGCTTCGTTGTGAGATATAAAAATACTTTCATACCCTTCCGTTTTTCTAATTTTATTAAACAATATTTCTATTGACTTATTTGATTTTTCAATTATTACCTTGGCTTCTTTGTTTAATATTTGTGCGATAGCATATACTCCCATACAAGATCCAAGCGAATCCAAATCAGGATAAGTATGACCCATTATCAATATATTATCAGCTTTTTCAAACAAATCTCTCATGGATCTTCCAACTATTCTTGCTCGAACTCTCGTCCTTTTTTCTACAGATTTGGTCTTTCCGCCATAGAATATAGTTCTTTCATGTAACTTACAAACCGCCTGATCTCCACCTCTTCCAAGAGCCATATCTAGTGCAGCTATAGCATTTTTATAAGTGTTAATTAGAGATTTTTCATACGTCGATACTCCTATAGAAAGTGTCACAGGAATAGTATTGGACATTTCTATCTCTCTAAGGTCATCCAATACATTAAATTTCTCTTCTTCTGCTACCTTTAACATAGGTTCATGAAATATACAAAAATATTTATCCTTTGACAATTTTGTAAAAATACCGTCTTTTCTCTCAAGCCAATATCTTATCCTTCTTTCAATATCAGCTTCAAGTAGTGGCTTAAAATCATCCGCTGAAGAATTTAAAACCTCATCAAAGTTGTCTACTTGTATAAATGTAAAGACCGGTTTGATATTGTTATATTGTTCTAAAATATTAAATTCTTCATTTGTATCAAAAAAATAGACTGCATATTTCTTAATCTTTTGCTTCTTACTTATATCAATCACTTGAATCTTGTAATGTTTTTCATTTATTATATAGTCCTTATACTCAAAAAAAACATCCGTATTCTCAGATAGTTTTTTTGCAAGATCCACATCCAATATGTCCGAAATATCAGTATCAATTAGGTTATCATTAGATAAAGCCAAAGCTAACTTGCTGTTATTCCATTGAATTTTTCCACTGTCATTGATAATGCAAAAAGCCACAGGGAAATTCAACATCGTCTGTTTGGTAATTTCATCCATATCAATGCTAAGATTCTTAAGGTCTATCAGAAAATCATTATTTTTATACTTCATTACTCTTGAATTGTAGTATATAAGATAAATTGATAATATTATACTGAAAATACCGATATACTTATCATAATATGTGATTATTCCACAATATACTGCTATTACAATCCAATAAAGCTTAATCTCAGGGAAGTTAAATCTCAGTTTATTGGTCATTTCGACCTCCTAAATCCCAATTTTCTTACGTCAAGAAAAATATCCAGTAATGCAATAATAACAAGTGGTGGATTTATAAAAAGAAACATAATATAAGATATCATCAAAATTATAAATCTGAATATTTTAAATCTAATGTTAGCTGCAAAAAATATCAATACCGCCAAACCCTGAAATGCCAGTGCAAAACTAAGTACATACATAATGTTTGTCACTACACTTTGAGCTGCTGTATCTGTGATTATATTTGTAAAACTTAGAATATTAACAGTAATATAAGTTATGACAAAGAAAAGACCAAGCTCTCTTGGTACATAAAACTGTCTAAATCTTGGTATTTCAGCATTTTCAGGATTAAAAGCCCTTATAATCGAAGTAGCCATATACTTACTGAAAATATTATAAGTCATAGCAAAAATTATTATAAGAGCAGGCATCAGTTCTTTTATTATACTTATCATATCACTTATATAACTTTCAGTTAAAACTGAAGTTGACTCAGGCATACTTCCCACACTCAGTTTAAGATATTTTTCTATATTATCCCAATCTGACGGTCTCACATTGCTTTTAAAGAAATACATCATAGCAATAGCTGTCAGCATAGTAGGAATTATATAGTCAATCTCTTTGTATTTATTATTCTTTAAAAAATATCCCAATATTATTGAAGGAAGAATCAAAGTAGTTATCTGAACCAAGGCAATCTGGTCACCCTCTAATAAAAACACAATCATTGTATAAACTACTACAGACGCAAGAATATGTTGAGTTGTCTTTGAGAAATATGATATACATATAAATGCTGCTCCAATTAAAAAAACAATAAGCCTTAGAGCAGGAAAAATACTAAATATCATAAATGAAATAACAGCCGCCAGTGTAAGTCCTGCTATTCTTAGTGAATTAATTTTGTTGCTTTCCATATATTCCTCGATTTATATTTTTTCTTTTTTATTTAGCTTTAAAAAGTTAAACTTATTTTAATTGACATATCTTAGCATTATACCATATTTTTTCCCAAAATTCAATTTTGAATTTAATTCATCAATCTCAATTTATGTAAGTATATCATCATTTTTATAATAAATAAAATTAAAAGAGGAAGTAGAAAAACTCTATGTTAGATACTTCCTCTTATTAACTAATATGAGCTCTATTTTTGTGATAAGGTACTACTGTGTTTTTAACTCTAAAAATAAAAACTTTTAATTGTAAAATCATATCTTACTATTTAGATAGTTTAAGATAACTATTACTTTCGTTTTACTTTTAAAAAATTACAAGCTCTCAGTATATTTTTTAATTCTTTCCAATCCTTCTTTTATAGTTTCCATACTTGAGGCATAGCTTAGCCTTACAAAATTATCTTCAAAAAATCCTTCCCCAGGAACAAGTGCCACTTTTTCCTTAGATAAAATATCATTACAAAATTCTAGAGATAGATACTTACCTTTCAGTTTATCTTTTAATGGTGTAATATCTATGAAGACATAAAAAGCTCCTTGAGGATATATTATGTCAAGTTTTCCCCAACTTTTGAAAAACTCTGCTATATAATCTCTTCTTTCCTTGTAAGTGTTTCTCATTACTTTGACATCATTCTTACATTGTCTTATAGCTGCGATACCTGCTTGTTGAGATATGGTACTCGGATGAGCAGTCAAATGAGATTGAATACTTGCTATTGCTTTTGACAGTTCTTTACTTGTTGCACTGTAGCCAAGTCTCCATCCAGTCATAGAAGCAGATTTACTAAAACCGTTAATCAAAATTGTGTTATCATATATTTTTTGTGATAGAGAAGCTACACTTACAAAATCAAAGTCAAATATTATAGATTCATATATTTCATCAGACATTATTATTATGTTGTTTTGGGTAAAATACTCACAAAGAGAAAGGAGTTCTTCTTTTGTAAATACAGCACCGGTAGGATTATTCGGATTTGTAAGTATTACCATTTTAGTATTTGAGTTTATATAAGGCTTTACATCCTCAATTGTAGGTTTAAAAGAATTTTCTTTTTTTGTTTTTACCATTACAGGTTTAGCGCCTGTAAGCTTTACAATTTCAGGATAGCTTACCCAACAAGGTACAGGTATTAAAACTTCATCTCCCGGATTTAGAACTGCAAAAGAGGCGTTCGTAATTGCCTGTTTAGCTCCATTTGAAACGACAATTTGACTTACGTCATATGATAAGTTGTTTTCATCTTTAAGTTTTTCACAAATTGCCTTTTTCAGCTCTGCATTCCCACTTGCTACATCATATTTTGTAATATTATTTGTTATTGCTGCTATACCTGAAAGTTTTGCATGTGCAGGAGTAAAAAAATCAGGTTCTCCAATTGTCAAGTTAACTATCTTTTCTCCATTTCTAATCATCTCAGCTACTTTTCCTGCTATCTCCATAGTTATTGAAGGAGATATATTTTTAGCTTTTTCAGATATCATGGTGATCCTCCCTATATTTAAATTTTTTTATAAAATATTAATAATATTATAAATCGTATGCTGAAATATGTATAAAAATTCAGTATATATCATGTAAAATCCTAATAAGTAATAACAATAAAAAATATTTTAAAATTTTGTATTGATTTTGTACATTAGTTAATATGATATAGGCTTCATTGATATCAGTATTTTCACTGTAAATTTAGATACGAGAATATTATTTATAGAAAATATTTGTATAATTATAAACTCTAAATTGGAATTTGTATAGTTTTTTTTTAAATATACTGTTACAATTTCTCTAATAGGTCGATATTATAGTTATACTATTATTACAAATGTAAAAAAATATATTTATGTATATTATATTTTAGATATGTATAAAATTTTTATGGTTTTTTTGTGTTATTTATGTTATAATATTGAAGATGTTGTTTATTTTGAAATTTTGCAGGTAAATTTTTATGAATTTTAAAACTAAAAAGTCAATGCTGATTTGTGTTTTTATATTAGCTTTTATATATGCATTTTCAGTTCTTATAAACAAATCTATCATAGCTACTATTGCATCAGTAGTATGTGTTTTATTGACATCATTTATTACACTATCTAATATAAAGTATATATCCCATAATAGGAAATATCTATATTTTCTTGTATTTTTATTTAATGTTTCTTATATAATTTCTTCTTTCTTGAGAATTTTAGAAAATTATTTCTATAATAATTCAATGTACTTGCTATACTTAAAAGAAGTCTTCTATGTAGTAGAATCATTTCTAATGGCAGGAATAGTAATGTCAGTTATATTCTTGAGTATGAAATTTATGGATAAAAGACAATTTGCTATAGATTTCTTTGCTGTAACTTTTGCTCTGTACTATATAGCAAAACCTATACTATCATCTATATTCTCAAATTTTGACATTTTTTTAGAACCTATTAATACTGTAACAATGACATTATTTTTTGATATTTTGATTGCCATGTCAGTCATAATTATCATTTATACATTTAGACAAAAATTTGATAATACCATAGTTAAAATAAATATTTTGGCTATAACTTTATTTTTAATTTTAGACATAGTTTTTGTATATCAAGATATAGTTGGAATTTATACAGAAGACGAATTTTTTGACTTTTTCTATATAATTCCTCATGTTCTTTTTTCCATATCAATAAGTATAGAATCTTCACTGGGAGGTTTTTCTTATAATATAAGAAATGAGAAAGCTCTTAACTATGGTAGCGACTATCCTATAATGCTCACTTTTGGAATATTGTTTGTATTGAATACCGTTTTGTCTTTCTTAGGTATTATTAACTCATATGATTCATTTACTATTTTTATAATAATAGTAATTTATCTGTTTTTAAATTTATCACATAAAGATAAATTAAAAAACGAAGAGTTAATTAGAATTAACAGAAAAACGTCATTAGAACTTGAGAAGAAAATATATCAAAGAACTAATGAACTCGAAAAAATAAATCATAAACTGTTAAATCTTATTAATACTGATTCTTTAACAGGAATAGGCTCAAGATCTTATTTGATTGATATTTTAAATTCTAAAGAAAATCTGGAAGGCGAGTATGCTATTTTGTTCATGATAGATGTAATAAGGTTTAAAAATATCAATTACATTTCAGGACACTTAGTTGCTGATAATATTCTAAGAACTATAGCTCATACACTAAGAAAGGAATTTTGTCATGATTCAGTCTTCCGTACAGATTCAAATGAATTTGTTATTTTAATAAAATCTGACAGCTGTTCTGTTGATAAATTAGAAGAAACATCTAAAAAAATTAATGACTGCATTACAAATATTGAGTTAGGTGATAGAATTTATAAAATATCTGTGGCTATTGGATGTAGCTATTGCCATTCTTCTTATGATAACCTTCTAAAAAATGCTGAATATGCGTGTAAAATGGCAAAAGAAGATTATGAAGAAAATAAGAATTATAAACTTTATTGATAACGAAATATCAAAACACATGCTCAGAATGGCAAATATTGAGTCTATGCTTAAAATTATAGATTATGATAAAGAATTCTTTATGGAATTTCAACCTCAGTTTTCTATAGACGGTAAAGAACTCCTTGGAATGGAAGCATTAATAAGATGGAATTCAACTAATCTTGCTTATGTAACTCCTAAGGAATTTATACCAATAGCTGAAAATACGGGGACAATTGTTAAGATAACCAAGTGGACAATTGAACAATCATTTAAATTGATAAAACAGTGGAATGAAAAATATAATTCTAACTTGTCAATGTCCATTAATATATCCCCTAAGTATTTTTGTATGTATAACTTTATAAAAGAAATAGCGGATTATATTTCAACTACAAAAGTTCAACCTTCGTGGTTAGATTTTGAAATCACAGAGATGACTATGATAAACATAGATTCAGCTACAATAGATACATTCGAAAAACTTGCTTATTTAGGAATAAATGTAAGTCTTGATGACTTTGGCACAGGTTATTCATCACTCAACTATATCAACAGTTTTAAATTGAACAGGATAAAAATAGCTAAAGAACTGATAGATACACTTTCTTATCAAGATAAAAAAAGCAACCTTGTTCATGCTATAATAAAAATGGCTGACAGTCTTGAGCTAAATACTATAGCAGAAGGAGTAGAAAGCAAAGAACAACTTGAAATACTAAGAGATGTAGGTTGTGGACAAATACAAGGATTTTATTATGGAAGACCATCAAATGCAAGTGACTTTGAAAAAAATTATCTCAGTAGCGGAAAATATATCCTAAAAAAATAACCTGACAATCATAATTTTATGAATGTCAGGTTATTGTTTAATGTTTTTTAAAAACTATTTTACTTCTACTTTTGCTCCTGCAGCTTCCAATTTAGTCTTTATTTCTTCAGCTTCATCCTTAGAAACACCTTCTTTTATTGGTTTTGGAGCTCCGTCAACAAGATCTTTTGCATCTTTAAGACCAAGACCTGTCACTTCTCTTACAACCTTTATAACACCAACTTTTGATGCTCCTGCATCAGCAAGTATTACATCAAATTCGCTCTTTTCTTCAGCAGCTTCTGCAGGACCAACTGCAACGCCTACTGCAACAGGAGCTGCTGCAGATACGCCAAATTCTTCTTCAGCTTTTTTAACCAATTCATTAAGTTCAAGAACTTTCATCTCTTTTATAGCATCTATTATTTGTTCTATAGTCATTTTTATTTCCTCCATATTTTTTATTTTAAAAGTTTATTTAAAAAAATTGACTTACATTTTTATTATTCTTCGCCTGCTTCAGCTTTTTTCTTAGCAATTGCATCAAGCAGATATGCCAAATTTGATAGTGGAGCTTTGAAACTTCCAAGTAATTTTGCAATAAGCACTTCTCTTGAAGGAATGCTTGCAACTTTTTCTAATGAAGCAGCATCATAGAATTCCCCTTCTATATACGCCATCTTCAACTCAACTTTAGGATGAGTTTTAGCAAAATCTTTCACTATCTTAGCCGGAGCAACCGCATCGTTGATACCGAATGCAAATGCATTTGGACCTACAAGGTTTACATCGTCAAACTTTTCCATATTGCCAACTTTTTCGGCAGCTCTTCTGACAAGGGTATTTTTTAAAACCTTATATTCAACATTGGCTTCTCTGAATTTTTTTCTAAGCTCAGTGTCTTCTTCAACGGTTAATCCTTTATAGTCTATTACTATGCAAGATTGTGAGTTTTGAATTTTTTCTACTATTTCATCAACTTTTTGCGATTTTAATGCTATAGCTTTTTCACCCACTGACTGCACCTCCTTATATTATTTTTCAATAAAAAACCTATTTTATGCACATAGACAAAAATAGGTTAATAACATGTAGATTATTCGCCTAAGCAGGATTTACCTTTATACCTGCTGTCTATGGCATATTAAGTTATATATTACTCAGTTATTCTCAAAGGGTTAATCTTTACACCAGGTCCCATAGTACTTGCTGTAGTAACACTTCTTAGATATTGACCCTTTGCAGTCGTCGGTTTTGCCTTAACAACGGCATCCAACAAAGCCTTAAAGTTATCAAATAACTTTTCTTTTCCAAATGACACTTTTCCTATAGAAACGTGCATTATATTTGTTTTATCAAGCCTGTATTCAACTTTACCTGCTTTTATTTCCGATATGGCTCTTGATACATCCATTGTAACAGTACCTGATTTAGGATTCGGCATAAGCCCCTTAGGTCCCAATACCTTACCAAGTCTTCCTACTACTCCCATCATATCTGGAGTTGCAACTATTACATCATAATCAAACCAGTTTTCGCCTTGAATTTTTTGAACTAATTCTTCAGCACCTACAAAATCCGCTCCGGCAGCTTCAGCTTCTTTAGCTTTATCGCCTTTAGCAAAAACTAATACTCTATTAGTTTTTCCTGTTCCATGAGGTAGAACTATAGCCCCTCTCACTTGTTGGTCAGCATGTCTCGAATCGACTCCAAGTTTTACGTGTACCTCAACAGTTTCATCAAACTTAGCAGTCGCAACGTCACACACTATTCCCAGAGCTTCAGATGCATCATAAAAGTTTTTCACATCATATTTTTTCAAAGCGTCTTGATATTTCTTACCTTTTTTTGCCATCTTTTCCTCCTTGTGGTATTAACGGTAATAATATTATTTCCTCCCACCAATCTATATAAATAATACTAATCTTCTACTGTTATACCCATACTTCTTGCAGTACCAGCTATCATGCTCATTGCAGATTCAACACTTGAAGCATTTAAATCCGGCATCTTAAGCTCAGCTATTTCTTTTAATTGACCTTTTGTCAACTTTGCTACTTTCTTTCTATTAGGTTCTCCAGAGCCGCTCTCCAACTTGCATGCTTTTTTTATCAATACTGCAGCAGGAGGAGTCTTTGTTATAAAACTGAATGATCTATCTTGATATACAGAGATGACAACCGGAATTATCAAACCTGCCTGATCAGCAGTTTTAGCATTGAACTCTTTACAAAATCCCATTATATTAACACCATGTTGACCAAGTGCCGGTCCCACCGGTGGTGCCGGAGTAGCCTTGCCTGCAGGTATTTGTAATTTTATATTACCTATAACTTTCTTAGCCATATTTTACACCTCCTCATTTTTCTTTTTCTTAGGATATCTTTTTGATTTGAGAAAATCCAAGCTCTATAGTAGTTTCTTTACCAAACATACTCATCTGAGCCTTAACCATACTCTTATCTTCCATAATTTTGATTATCTTTGCCTCTCTAGAATCAAAAGGTCCTCCAAGTATTATTATGTTATCGCCTTCTTCAAAATCAACATTTCCTACAAATATCTCCTCTTCAAGGCGCATCTTGGCAACTTCTTCTTCTGTAAGAGGTATAGGTTTTGAATTTGCACCAACAAAACCTGTGACACCCTTAGTATTTCTAACCAGATACCACGAATCATCAGTAACAACCATTTTTATCAAAACATATCCCGGAAAAATCTTTCTCTTTCTAATTTTCTCTATACCTTTTTTGATTTCCACTACATTTTCTTCAGGAATTACAACATTTTGTATATATTCCTGCATACCAAGATTCTCAATGGTTTTTTCAAGTGAAGTTTTTACTTTATTTTCATATCCTGAATATGTGTGAACCACATACCACAAAGACTCGCCTTTATCCAACATGAAATATCACTTCCTATTCTAATTTACAAGTTTTGAAATTACAAAACCCAAACCGGAATCAATGATGTAGATAGCTACACTGAAAAAAGCCACCGTAATTAGTGTTACAACGGTATATTTTTGGAGCTCTTGCTTCTTAGGCCACTGTACTTTTTTTAATTCTTTTCTTGTTTCACTTATAGCTTGACCTAAAGACTTTTTCTCCGTTTGTTGATTAGCAGGAGCTTTGTTACCCCCACTATTATTTTGTTTTTCTTCTCCTGTCAACTCTTCACACCCTTTACATTATTTAGTTTCTTTATGAACAGTGTGTTTCTTACAGAATTTACAATATTTCTCCAATTCTATCCTGTCAGGATCATTTTTTTTGTTTTTTGTAGTATTGTAATTTCTATTTTTGCATTCTTGACAAGCCAATGTTACTCTTACTCTCATTATTCGTCAACCTCCTAAAATGTTTAATCAGAAGGAGCATTAATATAAAATAGATTGGTTTTGGTGTATAAACATTACTCGTAATAATTTATCACAATTATTTTAGTATGTCAAGCAAAAAATCTTTACTTATGACTATTTTTTTTATACTACTTTAATCCAAAAAATCATCTGATTTGAAATCACCATATTCATGATATGATTCTTCGTATTCCTTAACATATGGATTTATAACTTCATCTTCGTCATCTTCTTCATAGTAAGTCTTTATAATATTATTATAAAGTATAGCATAAGACAAATCTATCATTGGAATATTAGTGATTAATATAATAAGCGATAATGTTCCTCCGATTACCCATACTGCATAAAATAGCATTTCAGGTAAGAATCCGTTTGGTGTAACCCCATTAAATAACATTATAATTATATATATGATAGGAATAGGTAATTTAGAGAAAAAGATATATATAAAGTCATACTTTCTCTCAAAAAATAACCCAATCTTTATAATTTCTAAGATATTTTCTTCAGGATAATCAATAGCAAGATATGGAATAATAAAAAGTAAATATTTAGATATTAAAATTACTGTTATTTCTACTATTATTAAACCTCCGGTAGGAATTTGTACTCCATTTATGAATAATACTAATTCAAATATAAACAACAATGGTAAAGCAGCAACACTCAAAAGAGATAATCCTATAAACCTTATGGGATTTGATTTAAACGGATAAAAAATATCTGCTATGTCTACTCCCTCAGTCTTATCTCTTACATAATTAAGACAAGATGCTTTTACGCCTATTTCAAAAAAATTAAAAATTCCTAAAAGAATGAAAACAATCACTTCAATATATTGTATTTTAAAGGTCAAAAATGAAACAAAAACTACAAAAGCGGACACTAGAAATGAAACAAGCCTCATTAAAATAAGTTTCCATGTATTACTTGTAGCTTTCAAATCTCCTATTCTCATAACTTCAGTATTATCCATTACATTCACTCCTTTAATTATGTAGATTATAATAGTCCAGGTGTACATAATACTTTTTTACTTTTTTACTTTTTAATGAACATGATTCTTTCAACTAATTACTAATAAATAATTATATAATTTACTAAGACTTAGTTTTTTAAGATGCAGATATGCTTAATACTAAAAGAAATGTAAGGATACTAATAAATATTGATTATTGTGTATAGATAATACTTATATTAAAAAAATTTAAACCACGATTTCAGGTTTTATATCCTTACTCAAAACGTCATATATTTTATTTTATATATAGCGTTTTGAGTATTATCTATAATAATCTATAATTTTCTTTATTTTTGTCTAATTATTCCCAGTGTAAGTAAGCCTACACCTAAAACAACACAAACATCTGCAAAGTTAAAAATATATGACCAGACACCATTAAAATCAAACATATCTACTACATATCCGTATAAAAGCCTGTCAACTATATTGCCAAGGGCACCTCCAATCACCATAGATATTGATAGCTTAGTTAGTCTATCCTTGGTCTTTAAAAATAAATTGAATAAAAATACTATTGTAATCAATCCTACTATTAAAAACAAACTTTGTTGTTCTTGCAACATTCCAAATGCAGCACCCTTATTTTGAATATAAGTTATTTTAAAAAAATTACCTACTACATTAATACTTTCTCCCACATTCATATTGCTTTTTACTTTCAGTTTTATTATATAATCAAAAGTAACTATTAGTAAGCTAATTATTAAATAAATTGAGTCCTTCTTGTTAAATCTATTCATTTTCTACAAAACCTATTTTTCTATAAACTTTTTTTAACATCTTCCTTGCAGCATACCTTGCTTCCTCAGCACCTTTTTTGTATATTTTTTCAAGATGATCTTTGTTATTTATTAAGTCCTTGTATTTTTCTCTAATCGGTCTTATTCCTTCTATTACGATTTCTGATAAATCCGACTTAAATTGTCCGTAATTTTTACCTTCATAATCTTTTACTACTTCATCAGGCGTTTTATTTGAGTAAGCACAGTAAATATTAATAAGATTTTTTAGCGCATCCTGTTCATCATTATAAGCAACCTTACCTACAGAATCTGTAACAGCCTTTTTTATCTTAGAATTTATAACATCATCTTCTTCCACCATAGATATATAAGCGTTAGGATTTTCATCTGATTTTGACATCTTTTTACTAGGATCCTGAAGAGACATTATTCTTGCACTTTCCTTAGAAACATATATATCAGGTATGGCAAAAGTTTCAGAATATTTTTTGTTAAATCTCTCTGCCAAATCTCTTGCAAGTTCCAAATGTTGTCTTTGATCTTCACCAACAGGCACAAGATTTGCATTGTACAAAAGTATATCAGCAGCCATCAATACAGGATAAGTAAACAGTGAGGCATTTAAGTTTTCAGCTTTTTTCTGAGACTTATCTTTATATTGTGTCATTCTGGACAATTCTCCCATATATGTTATGGAATTTAAAACCCACATAAGTTGAGCATGTTCTGCTACATGAGATTGGATAAAAAGACAAGATTTATTTTCATCTATGCCGCTTGCAATATACTTAGCAAGAACATCAAGAGTCATTTTCCTTAAATCTTTAGGTACTTGCGGTACCGTTATAGCATGTTCATCTACTATACAATAATAACATTTATAGTCATCTTGGAGTTTAACCCAGTTTTTCAATGCCCCTAGGTAATTTCCTATTGTTAATTCTCCTGATGGTTGAACACCGGAAAAAATTATATTTTTATTTTCCAAAATTATCCCCCTATTTAAACTTTTAATATCTTTTTAATTATTTTTCTACTTGTTCATCTTTAATATCTCTTGTTTTATTACTCATTTATATTTTCGTATTTTGATTAAAATAATTCCAATTTATTATCCAGTAGCATTATTTTTTTATTAAATGTAAGTAAATTTGTATTACATAGTTATTTTTTTCAAGAAGCAGTATAATGATATATAGTGATTAAAGATGATTCTTATTTCTCATGCATATTTTTTATCATTTCTTGGATGAAGGTTTTAGAATTTTCAGCTGATTTTAATACAAACTCATTAAAATTATCAGGCGCATCACCATCAGCCTTGTCACTCATAGAACGTATAACCAAAAAAGGTTTTAAATTGAGATAGCACACATGAGCAATAGATGCACCTTCCATCTCAGTACACATTGCTCCATATCTTATATATAAATCATCTTTCATAGTTTTTGAACTTACAAATACATCTCCAGAAACTATTACGCCCTTAAAAAAACTGATATCATTCAATATATATTTTGATTTTTCTGCAATACTTAACAGTTCTTCATTAGCGAAGAACTTACTCGATTCAAGTCTTGGAATTATACCTTTTTCATATCCAAACGCTGTACAATCAAAGTCATGTTCTACAAGATATGTTGACAACACTATATCTCCAATATTAACTTCATCTGACACAGCACCTGCGACCCCTATATTAATTATAAAATCAGGATTAAATTTATCAATCAATATTTGTGTACACATCGCAGCATTCACCTTGCCAACACCACACCTCACAAGTATAACTTGTATGTTATTATAAGTACCTGTATAAAATCTAAGATGACTTACTTCCTGAACTTCCATATTTTCAAGTATCTGTATCAAAGTATCTATTTCTTCCTGCATTGCCCCTATTATACCTAATTTTTTCATCAATTTCCCCATCTTTATTAATATTACAATTGGTTTTATAGCAAAAGTTTAATTATTTAAATTTATTCTATCATATTGTAAGTTAATTTTAAATGATTTTATTTAAAATATATTGTATAATTTTAAAAAGATATTAAAAAAATTCCTTAAGACCTTGAAATATTTATAAATTGTGATAAAATTAAGGTATTATGTAAAAAAAATAATAATAAATTAATAAAAAGAAATTGGATCAAACTAAAGGTATGAAAAATAAATTTTCTATTTCCAGATATACTTATTTAATTTACGGTTTTTTATTTCTATTGTCATTTCTAATGATAATACCCAAAATTACCGTATCTATAAAAGACGATAGTAACTCAAACGCTTATAAAGGCATTGAAATCATTGATAAAGATGTATATATAATAAATAATTCCAAAGAAAAAATAAATATTACTCTTCCCCACACTGCAAAAAATGTACAAAAAAATCAAGAATTTGATATATTTATAGATTTAAGTAAATTTGCTGATTTATCAAATAAATCAATCGGAATACAGCTAAAGTATGCAGATTTAAAAATTAGTGCAGACGGAAAGACATTTTTTGAGCTTAATACACCAAAAAACTATATTCCAAAGAGTGGAGGAGGATATGGTTACTATATAATTGATTTACCAAAAGATATGAAATCAAAATCAATAGTCCTGCACTTAACTCCTAATTTGAATATGAAATTTGACTATAGGTTAAATAAAATTGATATTGGCTACAGAAACAGTTTTTTTATTAATATGCTTATACAGGATTCAAGTGGTATAATATTCTCTTTTATTTACATT
Source organism: uncultured Peptostreptococcaceae bacterium (assembly GCA_963521605.1). Lineage (GTDB taxonomy): Bacteria > Bacillota > Clostridia > Peptostreptococcales > Filifactoraceae > Peptoanaerobacter. Next base: position 29,621 of record CAUQVF010000003.1, read on the forward strand.
ATAATTTTTATTATGACTTTTATAATGGCATACATTGGAAGAAAAAATGATTATTTTTTCAAAAAACTCATTAATACCGGTTTATCTTCCATTACATTTGCTCTATATTTTTTGTCAAGATATAAGACCATAACATATATTTTTACTGATTACAGGAATATTTTATATTTTACTCAGTACTTTACTTTTATTCTTATTTTATATTCAATATTAAAGATAATCAGTGAAGTAGTTACTCCTAAGTTAGTATGTTTACTTAATATAGTCAAACACAGTATACTTATTATCTATGTTATAAGATTATTATTGACTTTCTTTGGAGTTCTTAAATTTAAAGAGTTATATCAGATAGACAATATATTTATGCTTTCAGTTACCATATTAGTAATTTGCTCCAGCTTTTTCATAAGGGAAGTTAAATATGAAAGCAAGAAGACTATTCTTACTACTTTTATACTTATAGCCGTTGTAATTCTTACTTGCTTTTATAACTATATAATGACTTCTCAAGTATCACTAAGTCTAAGTTCAAGTTTATCTATGTTGATATTTTTACTATATCAAATCTATGAGTCTATTAATGTCTATAAGAAGATAATACAAGAAAATACTGATTTGTATATTTATGAGAATTTGCTCTTATATGATTCGCTCACTTCATTGGGAAGCAGATATGCATATGAAAAGAAATTAAAACAAATATCAGAAAATGAATATACTACTACCATAATTACTGTTGATGTGAATAATTTGAAAATTATTAATGATGAACTGGGGCATGCTATGGGAGATATAGCAATAAAATCTGTAGGCAATTATCTGGAATCTAATATACCAGATTCAGAAGTTTACCGAATAGGTGGAGATGAATTTATTGCGATTTATCTTGGAATAATTCAGGAAGAGTTTTTTAACAACTTAAACAGAAATTTATTTGTTAAAGGCATATCTGAAAAAATAGATGTATCATTTTCTTTAGGTTTTTCATATTATATACCTAAATCAGAAACGTCTCTTGATGAAGCAATAAAAATATCAGATAAAAATATGTACAAAGAAAAAAATTCTTTAAACAATGAAAGTGATTGGAGATAGAAGTTTTATGAATATTAGTTTCAAAAATATTTTAAACTTAATATATAAAGCAGCTATAATAATAACTGTTGCAGTTATTATTAATTCTCCTGCTATAAGAAGCTCCAACACTATTGATTTCCAAAAACCTGTAAAACTAAAAAATTCCTTTATCAAATATGTTGATAAATCCGATAGCTGCCAAAAATCCTTGGTACATCCTTTACCCTATGGAATACAGACAGATAATATGTTTTGTGTTACTGTTAATCTTAAAGATATTGATAATCTGGAGGATAAATCATTTAATATTTTTTCTTCTTATACCGACTTTGAGTGTTATATGGATGGTAAGATGTTTTATTCAAACTATACATCTAACAGCGCCCTTCTTTATAGTAGTGGGACACTTGTAAACTATGTAATAGATTTCCCAAAAGATATAAAAGACAAAACTCTTATTATACATTATATACCTACACTCAAATTTAACAAAAATCCTTTTATACATCCTATTTCAGTAGGATATAGGACAAATTTTTTTACTCCTATATTAATAAAAGATGAACTTATAAGTATAGGTATATCATTATTTCTTATTTTTGTATTTGTTATATCTCTTATACTGTCAATATTTTTTACTAAAAAAGAGACAAATAGAAGTATTACCTTAAATATAGGTTTGCTATCACTTCTCTTTTCAATGTATTCTTTTGCATGTTATCACAGTGTATTGTATTTTTTCAGTAAATATAGGTTTATAATATACTATATAGAATACATTTCTTTACTTTTAATTCCTCTTCCCGTAATAAACTTAATAAGAAATTATTCTGATGAGAAATACAATATTCTTCTTTTTATTTTAAAAAATATAATTTTAAGTAATTGCTTAATTCAAATATTTTTAACTTCAAATAAGATAATAGAATTTAAGGACTTACTTCAATTTTCAAATATTTTGATAATTTCTTCTTGTCTGATTTCTTTAATCTTGCTTTTTATATCAAAAAGTAAAATAAAAGAAAGAAGAAGTATATTATTTTCTCTTGTTCCTGTTTTAATAATATTGATAATAGGAATAGGAGCATATAATATTTTAGGGCTTTTTGAAATTAGTTCTCTTGTATTATTATTGGCTATGATGTTTATACTTATTCAAATGACAAGTTTAATTTCTACCTACGCTAAAGTTATGCAAGAAAATGAAAAAACAGAGAAGTATAAGGCCTTAGTAAGTTATGATACTTTGACATTAATGGGAAGCAGACATTCTTTTGAAGAACACATAAATAATTTAAAAAATTCTCCAAAAGATACCACTTTCATTTCAGCAGACCTCAATAACTTAAAACTAATTAATGATAATTTGGGACATAACTATGGTGATGTAGCTATTATTGAGGTAGGAAGATTTTTACAAGAAAACTTTAAAGATTCTAAAATATACCGAATAGGCGGAGATGAATATGTAGTCATTTTTGAGGGAACAATTGAACAATCATATATAGATTTGGTTCGAGAAAAGAAAATATACATCAAAGATATCTCTGAAAAAGTGGACGTTACAGTTTCAATAGGTTACTTCAATTTCTATGTAAATAATATGGAAAATTATTCAATAGATGATGCTCTTAGATTTTCAGATATACACATGTATGAAAACAAAAGAATCTTTAAGGAAAAAAATAATACTTATATCAAAAAATAAAAACAAGGCTTCATTTACCTTGTTTTTATTTTTTTGCATATTATTTTTTGGATTCACTTTCTGTCTTTTTATCATCTGTTGATTCATCTTTAGCAGGTTGATTAGTTGAATTATTAGAGTTTTGAGTTTTTTCAACTGCCTTAGTGTCAAACGCAACTATATCTTTTTCAGCATCTTTTAGTAGTTCCAAATCCTTGCTTATCTTAGCTTTTTCTTCTAATTCCTTAATATAGTCATTAAACTTATTTTTTTGAAGTAAGCTTTTAACATATTCTTTTGCCTGAGCAACATCAACATTTTCAGTTTTTTTATCAGTTAGTTTTATTATATGATAACCAAACTGCGACTTTACAGGCTTTGAAATCTCTCCAACATTAAGAGCAAGAGCTGCATCATAAAACTCTTTCACCATATCCCCTTTTGAAAAATAACCTAAATCGCCACCTTTATCTTTTGTGCCATCTTGTCCATATTGTTTTGCAAGTTCAGCAAAGTCTTCACCGGCTGCAGCCTTTTGATAAATCTCATCAATTTGTTTTTTTGCTGCTTCTATCTTATCTTTAGGCATATCACTAAGGTCATCATTTACAGTCTTTATCAAAATATGAGATGCTCTTAACTGATCATTACTGAACTCTGCTTTGTTTTTATCATAGTATGCATCTATTTCAGCTTGAGTCACCTGATTTTTGTCAGTAAAATCTTTTTCAAGAGCTGCTTTTGTCAAATCCTTTGTAGCCATTGTTTTTATAAAAGCTGTATCCAATTTATTATCAGTAAAATATTTTTTTACAGCAGGAGCAGAGTCAATAGATTGGGTATATTGTTGTACATTTGCATCTACAGCAGCCTTATCAACAGTCAAAGCGAGATTTTTTACTTCCTTAGCTATAATTCTATCTTCAATCATACTTTCTAATAGCTGATCCTTAAAATCTTCTATTCTTGTAACTTCTTTACCTGATACACTTTGATCTGCAGTAACCTTTTGTTGCCAAAAATTAGAATCTTGAACCATGGAATCCAACTGTAATTTATACATAGCCATTTCTTTTACAAACTCACTATAAGTTATCTTTTGATCATCAATACTTGCCAAAACCTTGGTGCTTTTATCAGAACAAGCTGTCAAAAGTGTAAATGATAAAAGTCCAACTCCTATTATTTTTAAATATCTTTTCATTAAACTGTCTCCATTTCATTTTTTATAAATATTAGTATATTAATGTCTAAAAATAAATAAACTACTTTTAAATAAGGCAATTCTAATCACTAAAAGTCCTTATCATTAATTATACTACAATATTTAACTTAATTAAACTTTAATTAGTAAAATTTAAGCAATTTTTTTCATAAAATCAAGAATTTCACTTAAAATACTATTTTCATCTTTTGTTCTCAAAGTTTGTGTTATCTTATCTTTAGTGCTTTCGTAAACTACAATTTTATTTTTTTGAGTAATTTTTTCAATTCCTATCTTTTCTCCATAACTTCTTATAGTAGCTATTTTTAAGAGATTTTCCACTTGCGTAGGTATATCTGAAAATCTGTCTTCAATCTCTGCTTGAACTTCAAAATAATCTTCTTCACTTGATATTGAAGCAATCTTCTTATATATTTCCATCTTTTGCATCTCATCTTCTATATAAGTGTCCGGTATATAGGCATTTACAGTTATATACACTTCTGTCATTACTTTTTCATCTTGTATATTACCTTTTAATTTATTAAAACTTTCGTTTAGCATTTTTATATATAGATCATAGCCGACTTCTTCTATGTGACCGCTTTGAGTTTCTCCAAGTAAATTACCTGATCCTCTAAGTTCTAAGTCCATCATGGCAACTTTGAACCCACTACCAAACTCGGTAAAATCTTTTATTGCTTTTAATCTTTTTTGGGCAATCTCAGTTAGAACCTTATCTTTTTCATACATTAAATAAGCATATGCCTGTCTTGAAGAACGGCCTACTCTCCCCCTTAGTTGGTAAAGTTGAGATAAGCCCATCTTATCAGCATTATATACTATGATAGTATTAGCATTTGAAATGTCCATACCTGTTTCTATTATTGTAGTACATAATAACAGATCATATTTTTTTTCAAGATAATCCATCATTATATCTTCAAGAACCGTTGCTTGCATCTGTCCATGAGCAACTGCTAACCTGACATTTGGAACAAGTTTTTTGATATTGGAGCTCATCTTATCTATATCTTCAACAGAATTATAGACAAAAAACACCTGACCACCTCTGGATATCTCTCTTTCAATGGCATCCATTATTATTCCTTCTCTAGCTTCAGTGACATATGTTATTACCGATAATCTGTCGTTAGGAGGTTCTTCTAAGACCGACATATCTCTTATACCTGACAATGACATATTAAGAGTTCTTGGAATTGGTGTAGCAGTGAGAGTAAGAACATCTATGTTTGTCTTAAGTCTCTTTATTTTTTCCTTATCTTTCACTCCAAATCTTTGTTCTTCATCGATTACAAGTAGTCCTAAATCTTTAAAAACCACATCTTTTGATAATATTCTATGTGTTCCTATTATAACATCAACTTCTCCAAGTTTTAATTTTTCTATTATCTCATTTTGCTCTTTTTTCGTTTTAAATCTGCTTAAAACTTCTACCTTAAGTGGAAAATTTTCAAATCTTTCGGATATCGTCTTATAATGTTGCTGAGCAAGTATTGTTGTAGGTACTAAAAAAGCTACCTGCTTTGAATCCATACAAGCCTTAAATATTCCTCTGATTGCAACTTCCGTTTTTCCATATCCCACATCACCACAAAGCAACCTGTCCATAGGTTTGATGTTTTCCATGTCTTTTTTAACTTCTTTAATGGATCTTAGCTGATCTTGAGTTTCCTCAAACGCAAATAAAGATTCAAACTCTCTTTGCCATACAGTATCTTTTGAAAAAGCATGCCCCTTCTGATTTTCTCTTTGAGCATATAATTCAACTAGGTATTTTGCAATTTCTTCAACTGCTTTTTTGGCCTTTGCCTTTTGTTTCTTCCACTGACTTGATCCTAATTTAGTTAGAGACACTTTGTCTGACGCATTGCCAATATATCTTTGCACCTTGTCCATCTGTGATATAGGTACATATATTGTATCTCCGTCTTTATAAGATATTTTGATATAGTCTTTTTTTACAGAGTTATTTTCTTTTTGTTCAATACCTAAAAATTTTCCTATTCCATAGACTTCATGTACAACTATGTCTCCAATTTTTAATTCAATAAAACTGTTTATTTTTTCAGTTTTTACCTTTGATCTTACTTTTCTCGAAGAATTAATCTTAGATATTCTGAAAAATATATCATTTTCTGTTATTAATGCAAATTTATCATTTCTAAAAATAAGACCTTGACTTCTTCCATCTTTTATCAGAAATATATTACTAGAACTTATATCAATATCTTCTTTTTTTTCTATATGCTTAACTATAACTTCATTTTCTTTAAATTCAGATAAGAGTTTTTTTATAGTATTTTCATCATTAATACATAGTACTACCTTATAATCTTTGCTTTGATAATTTTTCAAATCTACGATAAGATTTTCAACATCTCCTCTGTATTTTGGAGAAGGAGTTACATCAATATTAGCTATTGATACAGGTTTTAATTTTTTTACATTTGTAGTAAATTGAGAAGTAAGTATGAGATTATGTTTTGAAATATGAGATAATATCTCTTCTCTGTCAAAAAAAATCTTCTCTTGACCTTTTAAAGCAAAACCCCTTTTGAAAGCTGTTTTATAGTTTTCATAAAACTCGTAAAAAATATTATCACACTTTTCAAAAAACCTGTTAGGTTCACTAAAAACTAAATTTATATCTTCAGAGATTATATCAAATATACTTGTATCTTCATTGGAGTAAAGAAAGTTTACATATTTTTCCAATCCTTTAAAATAAGAACTATTTTGTATCTTTTCTATATCATATCTAATATCATCATTAGTATCTGTTGTTATCTGCTTTGAAAGATTATCTACTATATTTTTTATATTTTTAGGATATAAATATTCTCTGGCATGAATAATTCTTACATTTTTAACTTTACTCGTAGATATTTGAGTGTAAAGATCAAAAATTCGTATTGAGTCAACTTCATCATCAAAAAACTCTATTCTTACAGGACTTGAATTGTCAGGAGTAAATACATCCAATATAAAACCTCTAAGTGAAAATTGCCCTACCCCTTCCACTTTCTTAACTCTTTCGTATCCAAGATTTATCAAAAGCTCAGATAAATATTTGAGGTCTATTTTTGAAGATAGACTTATGTCAATAAAGTTTTCCTCATAGTATTTCTTGGGCATGTATCTTCTTACACATGATGATAATGTAAGTATAAGAAAATCATAATCCTTTTCGTATACCTTTCTTAGTACTCTTATTCTTGAAAACTCATTTTGTCTATTACTTGCATCAATCTGATAAAACTTTAGCTCATCACTCTGCAATATTAGGACTTTTTCCGAGTATTTTTTCAGTTCCCTATAAATATCTTGAGATGAAATATCACTTGGAGTTATAAATACCACATTTTTCCCTTGAGTCTTGTGAATATAATTCAATAAAAAAGCTGAAGAATCAGTAGAAATACCATTTATTAATAATGGTGTATGCCTATTGGATATAATACTATTAATTTGAGAAAATTCTTCTTTAGCAGATAAATAATCCAATATTTTTTCCAATGCAGTCCCCCTTTATTTCACATTGTATTTATTCATTGATTTATCAATATCATTTTCTATGGCATAAAGACAAGCATCTACGGTATCATTAAGTATTGGAATCAGCTTTTTAACTTCTTCATCTGTAAACTTTGACAAGACATAACTTGCCAAGTCCATGTATGAAGGAGGTTTGGATACTCCTATTCTAAATCTTGGAAAGTCATCATATCCAAGCAAATATATGATATTTTTCATACCATTATGAGTACCTGAACTTCCTTTTTTTCTGATTCTTAGTTTTCCAATATCGATGTCTATATCATCATAAAGTACGAAGAGATTCTGTCTGTCTGCCTTATAAAAATTCATTATCTGGCTTACTGCTTGACCACTTAAATTCATAAAGGTCTGGGGCTTTACCAATATCACTTTTTCACCCTTATAATTTCCTTCACCAATAAGAGCATTGAATTTAATTTTGTCGGTCTTTATATTTAATTTTTCAGATAATAAATCTAAACACATAAATCCTACATTATGTTTAGTATTTTGATATTTTGTACCTGGATTTCCTAATCCAACTATTATATACATTATAACTCTTTTTCCTCAAACACCTATAAGGTAGCCTGAGACAAGCTACCTTATAGAATTATTTATATTTAGTTTTATATTTTTAAGTAATCAGTTTGACGGGAATATTGCACTTATTGGCTTATTAGTAAATATTCTGTTTATAGCCTGTGCGAATATAGGAGCAACACTTTCTATTCTTATCTTATCTATCATTTTTTCTTTAGGTATTGCTATGGTATCCAGTGTCAAAACTTCCTTTATAGGAGAATTTTGTATTCTTTCTATTGCTTCTCCTGATAATACAGCATGAGTACAACATGCGTATACTTCTTTGGCACCAAGTTCAATCAAAGCTGACGCTCCGTTTGTCAAAGTTCCTGCTGTATCTATCATATCATCAACAATTATTGCAGTCTTTCCTTTTATTTCTCCTATTATGTTTAGGACTTCCGATACATTTGCCTTTGGCCTTCTTTTATCTATTATTGCAATTGGAACATCTAACTTATCAGCAAAATTTCTCGCTCTTGTAACACTACCTAAATCAGGAGAAACAACTACTACATCATCTCTTCCATAGAATTCTTTTTTATAGACGTTAGCAAGTATAGGTCCTCCCAAAAGATGATCCACAGGAATATCAAAATATCCTTGTATCTGAGGCGCATGTAAGTCCATAGAAACCAATCTATCAGCACCGGCTACAGTTATCAAGTTAGCTACAAGTTTTGCTGTAATAGGATCCCTTGATTTTGCCTTTCTATCTTGTCTTGCATATCCGTAATAAGGAATAACAGCATTAATCCTTCCTGCAGACGCACGCTTTAGGGCATCAATCATTATCAATAATTCCATCAGATTTGTATCTACGGGAGAAGATGTAGGTTGAATGATATATATATCCTTTCCTCTTACAGATTCGGGAAAGTTTACAGATATCTCCCCATCGCTAAATTTTTTGATTTCACAACTTCCCAATTCCACTCCAAGACTTTCAGAAATGTCTTTGGCCAGTTTGAAATTTGAATTACCCGAAAATAACTTAATCTCACTGCCACTGGTATTCATTTAAATACTCCTCCAAAAAGTAAATTTAAAAATTTTGAAATAATAATGGTATGTTATTACTATATATAAAAATAATAATATTTTTCCAAAATTTGTTCAAATAATTATAACATAAAAAAAATTTTATTTCTATCAATTGCTCAAATATTTTTTATTAAAGTCAAAATATTATTTGATTTTTATTGAATTTTTTCAAATAAAGTAGTATACTAACCACTCAAATACAGAAAATATATGAATGTGTAAATATAGTAAGTATCTAATATAGATTTTTATCTAAAATATGTATATTACTATCTTTTAAATAAATTAAACAAGGAGATGCTTTATTATGAAAGAAATCAAAATTCAGCTTAACGAAAAACCTTCAAAGCTCCCAAAAGATGAGTCTACACTTGGATTTGGAAAAACTTTTTCTGATCATATGTTTGTAATGGATTATAATGAAGAAGAAAAATGGCATAATCCTATGATAATTCCTTACGGTCCTATGTTATTTTATCCCTCTACTACTTGTTTTCACTACGGTCAAACAACTTTTGAGGGTCTTAAAGCCTATAGAACTTCTAATGATGAAATATTGTTATTCAGACCTGAACTTAATTTTAAAAGACTTAATATATCTAATGAAAGACTTTGCATTCCTAAGTTAGATGAAGAGTTTTGTTTAGAAGCTCTCAAGAAATTGTTAGAAATTGATAAAGATTTTGTACCTCACAGTGCAGGTTCAAGTCTTTATATAAGACCTTTTGTAATAGCTATTGACCCTGCTCTTGGAGCAAATGCCGGTAAATTATATAGATTTTTTATTATTTGTAGCCCAAGCGGTTCATACTATGCTTCAGGACTTAATCCGGTTAAAATTTATGTAGAGGATAATTATGTACGTGCTGTAAAAGGCGGAATGGGCATGGCAAAAACCGGTGGTAACTACGCTGTAAGCCTAAAATCACAAGTAAATGCTCACGATATAAATTATTCTCAGGTATTATGGCTTGATGGAGTTGAAAGAAAGTATATTGAAGAAGTCGGAGCAATGAATATTTTCTTTGTAATTGATGATGAGGTAGTAACTCCTGAACTATCAGGAAGTATCTTGGACGGAATAACAAGAAGATCAATGATAGAATTGCTACAAAAAGAGGGCAAAAAAGTTACTCAAAGAAGAATAGCTATTGATGAAATAGTAAAAGCTTATGATGAAAATAGATTAAAAGAAGTATTCGGAACAGGAACTGCTGCAGTAATAAGCCCTGTAGGAGAGTTAAAATTTAAGGATAAGGTTATGAAAATAAATGACAATAAGATAGGTCCTGTTTCTCAACACCTTTATGATACTCTCACAGGAATACAATGGGGAAGAATAGAAGATAAATACAATTGGACTACAAAAGTAATATAAAGGATTAAAAATGTTTGAAATTTCAAAAATGGAGTTTATATCATCCTATATTTGCGAGCTTAATTCTTATGATGATTCTCCTATTATATCAAATTACTATATAGATCAAGATGACTCTACTTCTCTTGAATTTATAGAAAATACAATTTACAACTTTCTAAGTTCTCAGGATATGAAGTGGTCCTACTTTATTGAAGAAGATGAGATGTGTAGCAAGGCTTATAAAGACATACTTGAAATTAGAGAAAATCTTTCCTCTTTCAAAGAAAAGAGTAAGGAGATAATTAATGAGTATTTCAATCTTATAAAAGACAATATCGGTGTTGCCTCAGGTAATATGATAGTATCGCTTTTCGAAATGGATTCATTACCTTATCTTGCTATGTTTAAATACAATCACAAAACTATGCTCATATCAAATGTTGAAAGACTCAACGACACTAATAATATTACAATCTCTCAGAGAACTTCTTTGTTTACAAGTAACAAATGTAAGGCTGATGAAGGTTTTATTATAAATCTGCCTGCACTTGACATAGCTATTATAGATAAGAAGTACGAAATAAATTCTGAAAAATTATTCATCCTTCAAGATGTTATATTACTTTTAAAGTCAGAACGTTCTGAAAAAGAAAAGCTTGATGTATTTAATAAGGTAACTAAAAACCTTGAAGAAAAATATATAGGCGATGATATAGAGAAGAAGGCTAAGATAAAAAAAGCTGTGAAAGACTGTGTTCTCGATGATGGCACAGTAAGGGTAGATTATGTTATGGAAAAGGCCTTTGATGATGCAGAGCAGCTTAAAAACATATATGAATCTACACTTGAAAAATCAGGAATATCTAAGACAGAGTCCATAACAGTTCCAGATAGAGTGCTAAAGAGCAAGTTCCAAAGACAAAAAATAACAACAGAGACAGGAATAGAAATCAACGTTCCGATAGACTATTATGGCGATGACTCTAAAATACAATTTATCCCTGATGAAAACGGAACATTGTCTATAGTAATTAAGAATGTAAAGAATATTACAACATAAAAAATCTTTTAGATATTTTTTATTGTTTTGACACTTACCTTATTTATATTTACTAATACGATATTATATAATTCTAATTACTTTATTTTGGTTTATAAATTTCTATATAAACAAATTACAATAAAAATCCTGTAAACACTGAATTATCTATCTATAAATATCAATTTTTAATATGTTTTATTTTAAAATAGGGACTTTCAAAGCTATTAGCTTTAAAAATCCTTATTTTATTTAAACTATAATTTTTCAAAAATTTTATTTGGCAGTTCTTTCTGCATCGCAATATATGCAACGATATGCTTTTGTTTTTTCATCCACCAGTCTAAATGTTTGTGTTATCTCCTGCTCAACAGATGTTATACATCTTGGATTTTTACAAGTTATGACATTTTTTAATATCTTCGGTAGAGAAAGGTGAACCTTGCTTTCAAGTTTTCCGTCTTTTACTTTATTTACTGTTATATTACTATCTACATAGCCTAAAATATCAAAATCAAGAGGTATGTCTTCATCAATCTTTATTATGTCTTTTTTTCCATATTTTGTACTATCTACATGTTGAATTATTGCTACAGTACAAGTGAGCTTTTCAAGTCCTAAAAGCTTGTATATCTTCATACTTGCTCCGGCTCTTATATGATCAAGGACAATTCCATTATTTACTCCGTCAATGTTCATTTTAATCCTCCTATTTTGCTAATACTTATATGTTCAAGCTCATCAATCTATTGAGCTTTTATTCCAAGTAGAAATAAAATCAATGCCATTCTTATATGTTTTCCACAAAGTGCTTGGAAAAAATAACAAGCCCTCTCATCATTATCTACTTCTACCGATATTTCATTTACTCTTGGCAACGGGTGCATTATAGTCAAATCTTTTTTTGCATTTTCCAATTTTTCTAAATCAAGAATATAACTATCTTTCAATCTTATATAGTCAGCTTCGTTGAAAAATCTCTCCTTTTGTACTCTTGTCATATACAATATATCCAATTTTGGCATTGCCTCTTCAAGACTTTCAACTTCACTCCATTTTACTCCTGCTTTATTCATAGACTCTTTTATATAATCTGGTACTTGTAACTCATGAGGTGAAATCAAAGCAAAGCTTATATTATCATATCTAAGCATAGCTTCTATAAGAGAGTGGACAGTACGTCCAAATTTTAAATCTCCGCACACTCCTATTGTCATATCTGACAGTCTATTTTTCTTACGTTTTATAGTCAGCAAATCTGTAAGAGTTTGTGTAGGATGAAAGTGTCCGCCATCTCCTGCATTTATTATAGGTACTGTAGTCCTTTGAGCTCCTACTATAGGTGCACCCTCTTTAGGATGGCGCATTGCAATTATATCAGCATAACATCCTACAGTTTGAATGGTATCACTCACACTTTCTCCCTTAGCAGCAGAACTTGAATTTGCTGATGAGAACCCTAAAACAGATCCTCCAAGTTCCAACATTGCCGCTTCAAAACTCAATCTTGTTCTTGTACTTGGTTCAAAAAATAATGTAGCAAGTTTCTTGTGGGCGCAGCTATCCTGATATTTTACAGGATTTGCAACAATATCGTCCGCAACTTTTATCAAATCATTAATCTCATCTACTGTTAAATCTGTAATGTTGATTAGATTTCTGATATTTTCCATTATTTTTCTCCTTTCATCCAGGATTCATCTTGAGGATTATCTCTAAATTTTAGTATTTTAGATTTATCATCTTGCTTTATATAGTTTTTGTCTACAGCAACATCAAGTAAAGCATCTAAGTCACAAAGACTTACATTTTTAACCTTATTTTCATTTAATCTGTCAGAGGCTTTTTTCATATTATAGGTAAAAATACTTGCTATACCAAGTACATCTGCACCTGCTTCTCTCAATATATTTACTGTATCTACAGATGAACCTGCTGTTGATATCAAATCCTCTATTACAACAACTTTTTGACCTGGAATTAATTTTCCTTCAATCTGATTTGTTCTTCCATGGTCTTTGGCTGAGCCTCTAACATAACCCATAGGTATATTCATAAGATGTCCTACTATTGCAGCATGAGCAATTCCAGCTGTACTTGTGCCCATTACTACCTCACAAGTTGGGAAATATTCTTTGATATTTTTTACCAAAGATTCTTCTACTAAGGTTCTTACTTCAGGAGCTGTCAAAGTCAGTCTGTTGTCACAATAAATTGGGCTTTTTATTCCTGATGCCCAAGTGAAAGGTTGATCAGGTCTTAAAAATACAGCCTGAATAGACAATAATCCATTTGCAATTTCTTGTTTCATAGTACCTCCAAAAAAAATCAAATATTATTTTAAAAATGAATATATTAGTCTAAAAATAGAGATAATATTTTCTCATACACTTCTACAGGATTATCAGCCTTTGTAATAGGTCTACCTACTACTATAAAATCTGAGCCTATTTTTTTGGCATCAGAAGGAGTTGTAATTCTCGTTTGGTCGTCAGTTTTTTCATCAGTAAATCTTATACCCGGTGTCACTGTCAGAAAATTATCTCCGCAGCTTTCATGTATGAGTTTTGCCTCTCTTGGAGAGCATACTACACCGTCAAGACCTGCTTCTTTTGTGTTTTTTGCATAATGTACCACTGTATCATTTAATGATTTGTCTATCAGTAGTTCATCATGCATTTGAACTTCACTTGTTGAAGTAAGTTGAGTTACCGCTATAAGTAAAGGTCTTTTTTTACCATCAGAAAGTCCTTCTAAAGCAGATTTCATCATTTCTATTGTACCTGCTGAATGGACGTTTACCATATCAATATCCAGTTTTGATAGTGATTTCATTGCACTTTTTACAGTATTTGGTATATCATGAAGTTTTAAGTCCAAGAAAATCTTATGTCCTCTTTGTTTTATCTCTCTGATTATTTCAGGACCTTCACTATAAAAAAGTTCCATTCCAACTTTTACAAACGGTTTTCTTCCCTCAAATTTGTCAAGAAATTCCAAAGTTTTTTCTTTGTTTGGAAAATCTAAAGCAATAATTACATCTTTTCCCATAACTAACCTCCTAAAAATTAATCAGCAATCAAATAACCTTTTTCAACTTGTTCTTTCAATTTTTCATATAAGAAATCATATATATCTTGCGAAAATTCTTTGATTATCTCCATCCTTTTTAATACCTGAGAAACTTTAATCTTTTTTTCCACCCAAGTACTATGCTCACCACAATATATGTTGCTGAGCATTGGTTGTAGTCTGTCCATAGCATTTGCAAACTTTGACTCATTACTTTCCATATTTTCAAATTCCATCCACAAACTTTCAAGCATATCTCCCATATCTTTGCTAAGATATGTCTTTAGTTTTGCCATGGCATCAGATTCTCTTTTAAATTTATCTTGATATCCACTTGAATCATAGGCAAATGTGTCACCGGCAAAAATTTCAACTAAGTCATGTATTAATAACATTTGTATAACCTTGTTTACATCCACCTTTGATTTTGAATAATGTTGTAAGAACATACTCATAGTGGCAATATGCCAAGAATGTTCTGCATCATTTTCTCTTCTGTTTGAACCTATGATTTTAGTCTGTCTATTTATTTTCTTCATCTCTTCAAGCAATATTACAAATTCAATGTCTTTTGATATATTCATAATCTTTCCTTTATTAAAATTATTTTACTATTCCAATAATTTCTCTTAGACTTTTTATTCCAAGTTCTTCCATAGTTAGTGGCAGTTCTTCTATTATCTCCTTACATGCAAAAGGATTGACAAGATTTGCAGAACCAACCTGTACTGCTGAAGCACCAGCCATCATCATCTCTATAACATCTTGAGCGCTGCTTACTCCACCCATTCCTATTACAGGTATTTTTACTGCATTTGCCACTTGATATACCATCCTAAGCGCTACAGGAAAAATTGCAGGACCTGAAAAACCGCCCATTTTATTTGCAATAACAGGTGCTTTCCTTCTTATATCTATTCTCATTCCCAATAAAGTATTTATTAGACTAAGACCATCAGCTCCGGAGCTTTCACAAGCCTTTGCTATCTCAACTATATCAGTTACGTTGGAACTTAGTTTTATATACACCGGTTTTCTTGTAACACTTTTTACCGCCTTAGTAACTTCTGATACGCTTTGAGCACTTACTCCATATGCCATTCCACCATTGTGTACATTGGGACAACTCACATTAACTTCTATTATACCTACATTTTCGACTACATCCATTTTTTTCGCACATTCAACATATTCTTCTATTGAAAATCCGCTAATATTTGCAATTACCTTTTTCTTATAAATCTTAGCAAGATTAGGTAGCTCTTCACTGACTACCTTATTAACTCCAGGATTTTGCAATCCGACAGAATTTATCAAGCCTGAAGTACATTCTGCTATCCTTGGAGTATCATTACCGAATCTATAATCTACAGTTGTTCCTTTGATAGAAATTGAACCTAAGATATTTATATCATAAAAGTCCTTATACTCCTGTCCAAATCCAAACGTGCCACTTGCAGGTATTACTGGATTGTCAAATATAAGACCGCTCAAACTCACCTTTGTATCTACCATAATATCTCCTCCTTAAATAAAACCGGACCTTCTTTGCAGATACGTTTATAACCATATTTAGTCTTACAAGAACAACCCATACATCCACCAAATCCACATGCCATTCTCTGCTCAAAACTAAATTGTCCATCTCCATCAACATTATAAAGAGCCTTAAGCATTGGCTCCGGACCACAGGTAAATATATAATCGAAACTTATCTTGTCAAGTACATCAGTTACAAGGCCTTTATATCCTAAAGAGCCGTCAAGTGTTACTATATATGGTACTATCCCCAGATTCTTCAACAAATCAACGCCAAATACCTCATCTTGAGTGTTAAATCCCATGACAAACTGCGGATATATAAATTTTTTAATCAATGCCCTCGCCAATCCTATAAGTGGTGGAACTCCTACGCCACCACCTATCAATACAGGACTTAAAGTGGATTTTTCTATATCAAATCCGTTTCCTAATGGATATAGAATATTTAATTTTTCATTTACTTTCTTTTTTGCAAGCTCTTTTGTTCCATTTCCCACGACTTTGTAAATCAATACTATAGTTTCATCATCATAATCACATATTGAAATTGGGCGTCTCAGATAAAAATTATCTATGGCAATATTGACAAACTGCCCCGGATTTTTTATTAAACTTGTATCGCCCCTTAGTTTAAGTTCAAATACATTTTTAGCAATATTCTTATTTTCTAATATAATGAAATCTGAAATCTTAGACATATCTTCTCCTAATCATTCCAAATAGTTTTACCATTTAATATTGTCCTTACTACCTTTCCTCTTAGTTTATCTCCCTCAAAAGGAGTAGCCTTTCCTTTTGAAAGAAATGTATCTGTATCTACTATATACTCCTTGTTTAAATCTATGATATTAAAGTTTGCATTCATATTGTCATGAATATAACAGTTTTTATCTCTATTTGGAATATATTTTTTCTTAAAGTCAAAATTATTTTCAAAAACTTGTCTTTGAATACTTATATACTTATCTATTTCAAATCTTTTCATTGGTTTAATGCACATAAGTTCTAAGAGCTTTTCAAGAGATAATATATTTTTTTCTACCAAATGTGTATACATCAAGGAAAATGCAATTTCCAATCCTACTATTCCAAATGGACTTTTTTCCAATCCCTTTGACTTTTCTTCCAAACTATGAGGTGCATGATCTGTTGCTATCATGTCTATAGTTCCGTCTTTTATGCCTCTTATCAGTTCATCTCTGTCAGATACATCTCTTAAAGGCGGATTCATCTTGAACCTACCTTCTTCTTTTAAATCTTCATCTGTAAGTATAAGATAATGAGGAGCTGTCTCACAAGTCACATCTACTCCCATTTTTTTTGCATTTCTTATTATTTCTACACTTTCCTTAGTTGAAACGTGGCATACATGATATTTAGTACCAAGCTTTTGAGCAAGTTCTACATCTCTTTTTACCTGTATCCATTCACTTTCACTACAAATCCCCTTATGATTATGAGCCTTAGCATATTTGCCGTCGTGTATATATCCGCCCTTTAGCAAAGTCTCATCTTCGCAATGTGCAACAATTATCTTATCTAATTTTCTTGCCTCTTCCATGGCCTCAAACATCAATTCCTGAGTTTGTACTCCCTTACCGTCATCTGTATATGCAATTGTGAAGTCAGCAAGTTCTTCCATATCTGAAAGTTCACTTTTTCCATTTCCTTTTTTTGTAATTGTACCGTATGGAATTATGTTGATACATGAAGTATCTTTTATTAACTCCAGCTGCATTTTTAAGCTTTCCAAGTCAGAAGGCACAGGATTTAGGTTTGGCATTGTGCATACATTGACATACCCTCCTCTTGCTGCAGCCATAGATCCTGTTTTTATACTTTCCTTATAAAAAAAGCCCGGTTCACGAAAATGCACATGCACATCTGTAAAACCGGGTGTTATGTATAAATTTGTACAATCAATAATCTCATCAAAAGACAAAAACGAACTATCCTTTTCAGATAGCTTTGCAATAGAATTTTCAATAATAATATCAGCACAAACAAAACCCTTAGAAGTAAATATATTTCCATTTTTAAGCAATGTTTTCATAAAAGTACTCCTTTGAAAAAGATATTATAAGATTACTTTATCTCAAATCTTCGAAATTTTATCACAATTTTATTAATTTGTCAAATTTGATTTTATACATTTTAAGCTAATATTTCTACTCATCTTTTTCAAAAGAGTTATTGAAATTTCACAATATTTTATGATATTATATAGGTGAAAATAAAATTTTTAAATAGCTATATATCTTAGGAGTAATATATGAATATCTACACTAAAATCTTGACATTAAAAGGAAGTTACTTTGTCAAAGACTACGAGAAAACAAAAAAGAATAAGATACAAAAAAGGCCCATTCTCGAGGCTACAGTTTTAAAAACTTTTAAATCAGATGAAGATACAGTCATTGTAATTGTAAATCAAGAAACTGACACAGTAATAGAAATAACACCAAATTCAAGCAAAGATGAAATAAGAAGATATCTTGGAGAAAAATTTGTACTTTAGAATATATTTTTTAAAATATAAATATATGACTTTATAAATATTGTTTACTAATAGTAACAAGGAGAAAAAATGCAAGTAAGATTATCTGAACATAAAGATTTAGAAAAGATAATGAGTATATTTGATGAAGCAAAAAAATTTATTGCAAGCTATGGTTCTGATCAATGGCAAGGAGATGAATATCCAAGCGAAGATTTGGTAATTGAAGATATTAATTCTTCATCATCTTATGTACTTGAAGATGACGAAAATATTGCAGGATATATGTATATATCTCTTGAAAAAGAAAAGTGCTATGAAGTAATAAAAAACGGGAAATGGGAAAGCGACTTTGACTATATGACAATCCATAGATTGGCATTATCTGATAAATATAGGGGTAATAATCTTTCTAAGCTACTTTTTGACTTTGCTGAAAATCTTGCTAAAGAAAAAAATATCCGTTCTATAAGAATTGATACCCATGATATGAATCTTCCGCTTAAATCAATACTGAAAAAGAGAAGATATAAAAAATGTGGAATTATTTTTTTAGAAAACGGAGAAGAAAGACAAGCTTACGAAAGGTTGATTATACCTTTTTGGGTAAATGATAAGGTAGAACTTAGAAAGTCACATCCTTGTGGTTGCAATATATTTGATATAAAGAGAATAGGTATGGATATAAAGCTTGAATGTACAAAATGCAATGCTCAAATATGGCTTTCAAGAGCTGATTTAGAAAAAAGATTGAAGAAAAGACTCTAATTAACAGATTATAAAGGCTCCCAATAAGAGGAGCCTTTATAACTTTATATCTTTGGTTTTGGTGCTAAATATTGGTAGAAATGAGTTTTTATCTTACCGTTATATATTTTTCTATTTTTTTGGAAATTTATACCAATTTTACTTCCTATTTCCTCATCATTAGTAATTAAATAATATGAGAAATTTTCAAGTTTAGAAAACAACTTTTTCATATCATTGTAAAGAATATCTATTTCCTTTTCCTCACCTATTCTTACTCCATAAGGAGGATTTGAAAAAATAAAGCCATTTTTTTCTGTTATATTTAATTGAGAAACAGATTTTCTTTCAAAGTTTGTAAATGTATCAACACAGGCTATTTTTGCATTTTCTTTTGCAATTTCAATTGCCTCACCATCTATATCAAAGCCATTTACCTTAAATTCAATCTCTTTTTCTTGAGAAATATAGTAAGAGCGATATTTTTTCCATAGGCTTTTGTCAATAAAAGGAAAACTCTCTCCTAAGAAGTCTCTGTTGATTCCTGCTTGTATATTGGCAGCTATAAGTGCAGCCTCTATAGGTATTGTACCTGAGCCACAAGTAATATCGTAAAACGGTCTTTGAACATTCCATGGAGTAGCCATTACCATAAATGCAGCTATGGTTTCCCTTATAGGCGCAAGAACTGTCTTTTCTCTATATCCTCTCTTATGCATGGATGCCCCTGTAGTGTCTATATACAGTGAAGCAATGTCCTTTTGTATCAAAATGTTAAAAGGTACTTCAATATTTGAAGATTCAGGCAGTACATCTGTATCAAATAATAACTTTAATCTTTCTGCCATTGCTTTCTTAGCTATAGATTGAATAGTAGGAATTGATGTCAATTTTGAGCTCACAGACTTTGCTTTAGCAATTGTAAACTTATAATCTTTTTTCAAATATTTAGAATAATTGATGGCTTTTATCCCTTGAAACAGTTCTTCAAAGGTACTTGCCTTAAATTGTCCAAGCTCTATCATCACTCTTTGAGCAGTTCTCAAACAGATATTCGCCTTAACTATAGTTTCATCGTCACCTTTAAAATGCACTCTACCATCTGTAATCTTAATATCATTTGCTCCTAAGTTTTTCAGTTCATAAGACACTGTCTTTTCAAGTCCAAATAAACATGGCGCTACTAAATTGTACATTAATCTATATTCTCCTCGATATCTTCTTCCATATACAGTATTCTGGCACAGGAAGGACACTCAACTATCTCTTTATTTAAGGCATCATCTATCATTTCTTCACTCAACTTAAAACCACACTGGCTACATTTCCCTTCAACAATCTTGGACATAACCACTATATTTTTTTGCCTTTTTTTATCATATAGTGTCAATACTTTTGAATCTATATCTCTTCTTATCTTTCTTATTTTCTTTTCCATCTCTGTAATTTTGTCTTCGTACTTCACTATTATCTTATTTTGCTTTGACATCTTCTGTAATAATTTCTTTTCCATATCATTATACATAAGTTTATGGTTTTGCATTTGTTCTTTGAGTGCATCCATCTGTAAGAATAAAGACATAATTTCTCTTTTAAATTCAGATTTTTTTTCTTCTAAATCTTCTTTTCTACTCTTAATTTCCAAAACTTTTTTTGGATCTCTTTTTTGATTGTTAAATGACTTTTTTATAATATTCGCGATTTCTTTTTCTATCTTTTGAATTTCTTCTTCATACTCAAAAACTTTGTTTTTAACATCATTTATGTCGCTGTTTATAAGTTCTTCTTTTTCTCTCATGAGCGATAACTGATCCTTGTCAAATTTTATCTCCTGAGTTTCATATAGTGATTTAATAGTATCTTTTGCTTTTTCTATTAATAAATATCCCTTTTGTATCCTTATTATTCCACTATTCATAATAGTCCTCCACATAGTTAAATGGGGCTTTAAGTTTATTAGAAATATGAATATCTATATTGTCCAATTTATCTTCAAGGAATTTTTTCATAGCATCAGGGAAAAATTTCTCTGTGTCATAATGACCTGCATCGATAATACAATCTCCCTTTTGATAGGAGTCTTGGGCATAATGATATTTAGTGTCCCCTGTAATAAATACATCAGCCTTTTGCAATGCTATATCCGTAAATTCATCTCCTGAACCTGTTACCAGGGCTATATTCCTTATAATCTTATTATCTTTACTTATTACTCTTATATTTTTAGCATTTAACTTTTCTTGAATATGACATACCATATTTTTTAAGGACATAGGTTCTTTTAGTACAGCTACCCTCCCTAATGTATTAATATCATAATCATCCGTCAGAGGTTGCACTTTTTCAACGGAAAATAGATTGATTACATAATCATTTAATCCGCCTTCTATTATGTCAAAATTGGTATGAGCCACATACAAAGATATATTGTTTTTTATTAATTTAATAATCATCTTTTGCTTGTGGTCACTATCCACTATATTTTTTATACCTGTAAAAATAAGCGGATGATGTACAATTATCATATTTGACTTATTTTTAATAGCATCATCTATGACCTCATCACATAATTCTAAAGAAAGAGTGATAGAACTTATGTCTTCATCCAAACTTCCGATACAAAGTCCGAAATTATCCCAATCATATGCCAGATGTACCTTTAAAAGATAATCAAGTTTAGCTTTCAAATCACAAAGCTTCATACACTTCCTCCATTTCCTTGATTTTTTGTGATAATATATTAAGGTCACTAATTTTCACTTTTTTTTGTTTTAAGTCATCAAAAAGCTTTTTAGAATTTTTAATTCTTTCTTCTAAAATTTCTCTCACTAGTATATTTTTTTTTATAATATTTAAAATGCCATACTCCATGTAAACATCTTTACATTTTTCAATAGTCAAATAAGTATTTGATATTTCATTTATTTTTTTTGCAACAATTATGTTGTAGTATTTTCCCATATCAAATACTATGTCTTCGTCTACAATTTCAAATTTATTTTCATATAAATAATATCTCAAGTCTTTTGCTTGTTGTACAGGCTGTAAAATTAAAAGAGGATTTTTTTCCTTAAATTTTAAATTATAATTTTTTTTAAGTATATCCGATATGAGAACACCACCCATACCTGCTACTATTACAGCATCAACTTCATCCTTATTGAGTACATCAAGTCCATCTCCTACTCTAGTTTCAATTCTGTCATCAATATTGTTAACTTTGACAAAATCTATTGTTTTCTTCAGTGAAGGATAGGATATATCTGAAGCTATTGCTTTTTTAACCTTATTATTCTTGATAAGCTCTATACACACATAACCATGATCACAACCTATATCAGCTATAGTATCAAAATAAGTAACCATGTCCACTATATATTGCAATCTTTTGCTCATCATAATATCTCCATCTAATTACTGTTTTCTATTGTTTTATCTTATACATCAGTTTTAAATAAAAATGTTAATTTTTTATAGTGTGAATTAAATAATTTAGTATTATATTTGAATATTTTTTTGAATTCTTGGCTGAAGTTTCTTAACTTATTTATGTTAATTAAAGCAAGAATATAATAAATAAAAATAATGAATTAAAAAATTTTAATTTGAATTAAATTGCTAAAATGAAATTGAAAAATCATGTATGTAATTTATATATGAAAATAAAATTTTACAGATAAAAATTAAGTTAATCCATAAATGAAATTTCGATTTTTTATACACTAAAAAGTATAAATTTAGTTGAAAAAAAATAAAATAAAAAAATTTTGTAAAAAAAATTATAGCTATTACTTTGCACTTATATTTTATCACTAAATAATACTTTTTTCAAATTATATTTTATTAAATTCATAGTATTATCGTATTTTTTATATAATTATATTAACTTTGTACTTTTTTTCATTTCGTCTGTTATTTCTGTCATAAGTTCATTTGTCATCAATCTTAATAATCTTTCGAAATGTTCAATCTCTTCTCTTGAGATCTGTTTTCTCAGTCTGTCTATGACTACATTTATATACTGCTCTTTTATATCGCTGTATCCATAGTACTTGTCTGTAACCTCAAGATAGAACTCCCTCTTATCATCTGTCGATTGTACCTTTTTTACATAGCCTTTTTTCACAAGTGATGCTACTCTATACGCAGTGTTTGGCTGAGATGTCTCCATAAATTCAGTAAGTTGAGAAATTGTAGGTCTTTTCAATGCGTATATTATTTCTACACAAAAAAGCTCTAATACTGTTAAAGTCGGACTTCTATCCTCAAATCTCTTGAATATATTTTTATAAAATTTCATTTTAAACTTATCATATACTTCGTTAAATAAATCTACTAACACGGCATTCTCATTAATAGCCAAAACTAACCTCCTTTTTTAACCATATATTATGATATATGAAAAAGTCGGATTATAAGAAACTATCCGACCTTTTCAACTATCTGAAATCTATAATAAACAGTATTAATTTATCACAAACTTAAGTTCTGCTTGACAAACTGCTTTATCATTTACACTTGCTTTGGCTTTTCCAATTCCAAAAACTCCCTTTTGCTCCAAAAGTTCACATTCAAAAGTGATAACATCTCCAGGTTTTACCTGTCTTTTAAATCTTACTTTGTCTGCTCCTGCAAAAAGTGCAATCTTACCCTTATTTTCATCTAATGAAAGTATGGCAACAGCACCGGTCTGAGCCATTCCTTCAAGAATCAGAACTCCAGGCATAACAGGATAGTCAGGAAAGTGTCCATTAAAGAATTCTTCATTAGCACTTACCATTTTTTGAGCTATGGCAAACTTACCACTTTCAAAATCAAGAACTTTATCAATCAATAAAAAAGGGTATCTATGAGGAATTATTGATTTTATCTCGTTTATATCCAGTTGCATAATCAATTCTCCTTTATATTGTATCTAAGCTTCTAAATAAGATGCTTCCATTATGGCCTCCAAACCCGAAAGAATTGCTAAGCGCATAATCTATCTTATGTTTTATACCAACATTAGGTACGATATTTAAGTCACAATCTTCATCTTTTACCTTATAGTTTATTGTTGGAGGTATAAATCCATTTTTCATTGAAAGAACAGTAATTACTGCCTCAATTGCTCCACTTGCACCAAGTAAGTGTCCTGTCATTGATTTTGTAGAGCTTACATATAGCTCATATGCCTTCTCACCGAAAAGATTTTTTATTGCCTTAGTTTCACACATGTCATTTAATTTAGTGGAAGTCCCATGTGCATTGATATACACAATCTTGTCTTTATCTATTCCTGAATCTTTTATTGCATTTTCCATTGATTTTTCAGCAAATTTACCCTCTTCATTAGGTGAAGTGATATGATACGCATCACAAGTTGTACCATATCCATCAAGAATAGCATAGATTCTTGCATTTCTGTTTTTAGCATGTTCAAGATCTTCTAACATAAGAACACCTGAACCCTCTCCCATAACAAAGCCACTTCTCTCCTTATCAAAAGGTATGCTTGCTCTATTTGGATCGTCACTGAAACTCAATGCTTTCATAGCTGTAAATCCACCGAGCCCAAGTGGTGTGATACAAGACTCACTTCCTCCTGCAAGAGCATAATCCAAGTATCCATGTCTTATAAGTCTTAGAGCTTCTCCTATTGCCATTGTACCACCTGCACAAGCTGTAACAGGACAGTTACAAATCCCATGCAAATTGTACTTCATAGCTATATAAGAAGCAGACATATTTGTTATAGACATAGGCACAAAAAATGGAGATATATTGTCATATCCTTTTTCTTTACCCTTTTCAACTTCTTTTTGTATTGTGTCAAGTCCACCAATCCCAGATGATATGATAGTTCCAAATTTATCTTTATCTACTTCTTCAAGATTAATACCACTATCATTTATAGCCATTATACCTGCAATTAGACCAAGTTGATTTACTCTGTCCATTCTTCTCATGGTCTTTTTATCAATATAATCTTCAATTTTGAGATTTTTGATTTCTCCAGCAAGTTTTGCCTGTTGATTAGATGTATCATAAGCTTTTATAAAATCAATTCCATTGTATCCATTTTGTAGATTATTGGAAATTTCTTCTAAACTATTACCTATGGGTGATACAGCTCCCATACCTGTTACTACGACATATCTCTTCATTATAAACTCAACCCTCCGTCCACAACTATTACTTGTCCTGTTATATAAGCGGAATTTGCCAAAAATGATACAGTTTTTGCAATATCTTCAACTTCACCAATTTTACTTAAAGGTATTTGTTTCTCTATTTCTTTAACCATATCATCGCTAAATTTATTTGTCATATCAGTAGAAATAAAACCGGGAGCTATAGCATTTACTCTTATATTTCTCTTTCCAAGCTCCTTTGCAAGTGTTTTTGTAAGTCCTACTATTCCTGCCTTTGCTGAAGCATAATTAGCCTGTCCTGCATTTCCAAATACTCCGCTGACACTTGACATATTAATTATACACCCATATCTTTGTTTTACCATTATTTTAGAAGCATATTTACAACAGTTGAATGTAGAAAGTAAGTTTGTATTAATTACATTCATAAAATCTTCAGACGTCATTTTTAAGATTAGATTATCTTTTATCGCTCCTGCATTGTTTACTAATAAGTCTATTTTACCAAAACTTGTAATAGCTAAGTCTATAAGAGACTTGCAGTTGTCTTCTAAAGATAAATCCCCTTTATATATATTTACACTTACATTGTAAGCTTCACATTCAAGTTGAACCTGTCTTGCTTTTTCATCATTACTTTGATATGAAAGAATAAGATTATATCCTTCACTTGCCAATTGTAAAGCTATCTGTTTTCCAATTCCTCTACTTGCTCCGGTTACAATTGCAACTTTATTTTCCATAAGACTCCTCTAATTATTTATATTAAACTTTTATAAAACATAATTAAGTACAAAACTTAGACTTTAATTTTTTATTTCGTTAACAAAATTTTCCAATGTCTCTACTGAATACACTTCATAGACCTTTTTTTCAGAGTCAATCTTCTTTAAAAATCCTTTTATCACTGAAGAAAATCCAATTTCTACAAAGATATCAACACCATTAGATATCATATTTCTTAATTCTTCTTCAAAATATACAGTACTTTTTACTTGTTTGACCATAATATTTTTTATATCATCTTTAGTATATTTATTTACATCATATATTTTTCCGTCAACATTAAGTCCCAAGTCAATTTTAGGTACAGAAAATTCAATATCTTTAAATATGTTTTCAAGTTCTACAGAGGCATTTTGCATATATGAAGTATGGAAAGCTCCACTTACATTAAGTTGAATTATCTTTCTTATCTTATTTTCTTTTAAGATTGACACTACTTCATCTATAGCATTGGCTTCTCCTGCTATAACTATCTGTCCCGGACAATTCAAATTGGAAATTTGCACATCATAGCCTGTTTTTTCACTGACTTTCTCGCATACGTCTCTTACCAAATCAACAGGTGCACCTACAATTGCCATCATCTTACAGCTTACATCAGAGCTTTTTGACATTGCAACTCCTCTTTTTTCAGCTATCAAAATGGCATCCTTATCTGTAATTACTCCACTTGTATATAAGGCTGAGTATTCTCCTATGCTAAGTCCGCCAACAATATCAGGAACTATACCTTTGTCTTTGAGTATCTTCGTTATACCGATTTGAAAAGCTACCATCAAAGGTTGAGTATACTGAGTTTTTGAAATTTCTTCATCACTTTGATTGAAAGAGTAGTCTTTTAAATCAAAGTTGGTCGACAAACTGTCATAAAACTCCTTAAATACAGGGTAGTTTTCATAAAGATCTTTTCCCATACCTGTTTTTTGACTTCCCTGACCACCATATAAAAAACATATTTTCATTTTCTTCTCCTATTTTGTGTATCCTACTGTAGTTTTTTACCGTATACAAGTTCTTCTATCAGCTCTTTAACACTTCTTATAGCTTTGTTATTACCGCCATTTGCTCCACAAAAGAACAATCCGTTTTCATAGTCTCCCTTTACTGCACTAATAAGTGCATCTGTTATACAATACAAAGTATCCTTAGGATTGCAGTGGCTTATACAATCTACACACCTTTTAGGAGCTATTCTTCCCAAAGTTAGTCTTTCAAGGAGGGGAGTTTTTACAGCTCTTCCAGGCAAGCCTACCGGGGATTGTATTATCTTGATATCATCTTTTGTTGCTTTTTGAATTACCTTTTTATACTCCAATGATGCGTCGCATTCATCAGTTAATATAAATGGTGTTGCAATCTGCACTCCGCTTGCACCTAATCCAATTATCTCGTCTATTTTTTCTTTAGTATCTATTCCGCCTGCTGAAAAAAAAGGAATTTTATTTTTTAATTCTTCATCACTATTTAAAAATTCGCTAACTTGTTTTGTTAAATTTTCTATTTTAAAACTATCATCATCTATCTCTTGTCTTGAAAAACCTAAATGTCCTCCGGCTTTTGGACCTTCCAATACAATAAAATCAGGTAATCGCTGATAATTGTTCTTCCATTTCTTTAAAATCAATTTTAAAGCTCTAACTGAGGACACTATTGGGGCTATAAGCGCTCCACTACCCTTCACCAGTTCAGGAAGATTAAGAGGCATTCCGGCACCTACTATTATTGCATCAATTTTTTCTTCAACAGCCATCTTTACATATTCTTCAAAATTACTTAAAGCTCTCATTATATTCACAGCAATAATACCGTTATTTTGTGCTATATTTCTGGCTTTTTCAACTTCTTTTTTGAAACCTCTTTTATTAGCTTCCATTGGATTTTTGCTAAAATCTTCTTCCATATATCCTACATCAGCCATAGAAATTACACCCATTGCACCATTTTTTGCAACTGTACCGGCAAGATTACCAAGAGAAATACCTACACCCATTCCACCTTGGATTATAGGGTATTGAAGACTAAAATTCCCAATCTTTATTCCTTGATTTTTCACTTAAATTCTCCCATTCAGCCTTATATTCAGCTATTATATTTTCAATAATTTGCTTAACAGGTCTTATTTCTTTTATCTGACCTACAACAAGACCTGCCATAACGGAACCTGATTTTACATCTCCATCTAATACTGCTTTTTTCAGAGAACCTAAAGTATATTTTTCAAGCTCCATCTTATCAGTGCCTTTTCTCTCCATATCAAGGTACTTTCTTGACATCTCATTTTTAATCAACCTTACAGGCATGGAAATACTGTAACCTGTAACTGTAATCTGATTACTTGAAGCTTTAATTACTGCATTTTTGTAATTTTCATGAATAGGACATTCATCAGATGCCAAAAATATAGTTCCCATCTGTACTCCTGAAGCTCCTAGCACCTCAGTAGCCAGCATCTGTCTACCGTTACAAACACCTCCTGCTGCTATTACCGGGATATTTACATTTCCCACTATTTCGCCAAGAATTGTCATAGTTGTCATTGGACCTATATGACCTCCACTCTCATTACCTTCTGCAATTATGGCGTCAGCTCCGTTACTTTCCACCCTCTTTGCGAGAGTTAGGTTAGGTACTACAGGTATTACCTTTATTCCTGCATCCTTCCATGATTTCATATACTTTGACGGGTTGCCTGCCCCTGTAGTGACTACCGGAACTTTTTCATCTATCACTATTTGAGCAAATTCATCTATCAATGGGTGGAGTAACATAAGATTGACAGCAAAAGGTTTATCCGTCTTACTTTTACATATTCTTATCTGTTCAACAAGTGTCTTTGCATCCATACCACCTGTTGCTATTGTTCCAAGCGCCCCTGCATTTGAGATTGCACTTGCAAATTCACCATTTGATATGTTCGCCATACCGCCTTGAAGTATAGGATACTTTATACCTAATAATTTATTTATCATTATTTTCTCCAATTTTATGATGTATATTATTTATACTTTATGTTAAAACTACCATTCCAAATAATACGAAACCCAAGTAAGTCCGCCACCAAAGCCACAAAATATCAGTTTATCTCCTTTTTTCAACATTCCCTTTTTATTTATTTCATCCAACAATAAAGGAATACTCGCAGAAGATGTATTGCCAACATTTTCTAAATTAGTAGGGAATTTATCCATAGATACATTCCATTTCTTACAAGCTGACCTGAGAATTTTTTCATTTGCCTGATGAGAAATAAAATAATCAATATCCTGAGGTGTCATACCTAGCTTATCAAGAACTCTAGTAATACTTTTATTTATAGTTTCAACAGCAAATCTATAGACAAGTTTCCCATCCATACCAACATAATCATATTCATTTTGAGTAGTAGGAAGTGACAAAGCTGATTTTGAAAAGTTACTTCCAAAGTCAGAAAAGCTTTCTTTATTATTTTTTTCAACCAATACTCCTCCTGCACCATCTCCAAAAAGTACAGCAGTAGAACGGTCATTTTGATCTATAACCTTAGATAAATGTTCAGCTGATATGAGTATACCATATTGTCCTTCTTGTAGAAGTCCCTCAATCAATCTAAGTCCACCTGCAAATCCACTGCATGCCATATTTATATCAGTTGAAAAAACATCTGTTCCAAGATTGAGATAGCTTTGAGCAAAACATGCTAAGTTTGGCATGGCATAGTCGCTTGAAAGAGTAGTTACAATCACTGCTTTTATATTTTGTCTCTCATCATCAGATAAATCAAAATTTTTACAAACTTGTTCAACCAAGTAAGAAGTACTGTTTTCATCCAAAAAATGCCTGTATTTGATTCCTGTTCTGGAAGCTATCCATTCATCAGAAGTGTCAAGATATTTTTCAAAATGCTGATTACTTATTATTTTTTTTGGCAAGTAAGATGATGTCTTTTTAATTTCTAATGCCATTTATCTCTCCCATTTTAAAATATTTTTCTTTTCTTGATTCTACAATATCTTCTTCACTTAGATCCATAAGTTTTAAAAGATGATATTGAACAATCTTATCCAATCTTAGGAAATTTCTTTTTTTAGCATCTTCATCAGTCCAATCATCTTCCTTCACTACATCATCCGCTACCTTATATTCATACATCTCTCTTGCTGTCAGTTTCATTATACTTGCTGCTTCCTTAGCCCTATTTGCATCCTTCCACAATATAGTTGCAAAACCTTCCGGAGAAAGTATAGAATAAATACTGTTTTCCATCATTATTACCTTATTTGCAGTAGCAAATGCAAGAGCTCCTCCGCTACCACCTTCTCCTGTAAAAATGGCTATACTTGGAACCTTAAGTGATGCCATACAAGCTATACATGAAGCTATTGCCTGACCCTGACCCCTTTCTTCAGCTCCAACTCCAGGATATGCTCCGGGTGTGTCTATAAAGGTAATTACAGGTCTTGAAAACTTTTCAGCCTGTTTCATCAATCTTATTGCTTTTCTATATCCTTCAGGATGAGTCATTCCGAAATTATACTTAATGTTTTCAGATATTTCTTTGCTTTTTCTCATTCCTAAAAACGTTACAGGAATTCTGTGATAAAGCCCAATACCCCCAAAAACACAAGGATCTTCTCCGAAAGCTCTGTCCCCATGCAATAGTACCTGTTTTTTAATCAATGCTTCTGCAAATTCCTGAGCCTTAGGTCTTTCCTTACTTCTGGCTCGAGTCACGGTTTCATAAGCATATGAGTTATCTATATTTCTATTGTTATTCATTAACTTCTCCCTAGTAAAACTTATCATTTATTTTAACTGAACAAAATCGTAATAATACTTGACTTTGCAAAATTGTTTAGAATGCTTTAGGATCCTTATGCAATTTTAACAGAGTATATAAATATTCTCTCATATTTTCTCTTTTTACTATATCATCTAAAAATCCATGTTCAAGTAAAAATTCGGCACTTTGAAATCCTTCAGGTAAATCCTGTCTTATAGTCTGTTTTATAACTCTTGCACCAGCAAAACCAATATAAGCATTTGGCTCAGCAATAACAATATCAGCTATGGATGAAAAACTTGCAAGCACTCCTCCTGTAGTAGGGTTTGTCATGCAGGAAACATATAACAATTTTGCATCATTATGTTCGTTTACAGCAATAGTTGTCTTTGCCATCTGCATAAGAGAAAAGATACCTTCCTGCATTCTTGCTCCGCCTGATGCAGAAAATACAATAATAGGAAGCCTATTTTTTGTTGCGTAGTCAAATGCATTTGATATTTCTTCACCAACATAACTTCCCATAGATCCCATAAAGTAGTTGGCATCCATAGCGCATACTACAACTTTCTCATCTTTGATTCTTCCTACAGCGCTCATAACCGCTTCATGCATGCCTGTTTTTTTCTTCATCTTTTCCTGACTTTCCTTATAATTTGGAAAGTCTATAGGATTTTTAAACACCATTTCTCTAGATATTACTTCATAGTCTTCAAGAATATAGTTAATTCTATCAATAGAAGACATCTTTATATAAGTATTACAATGAGGACATATGAAGTCATTATTTTTTAATACTGTTTTATTGGTTTCTTTTTTACAGTTTGAACAAGTGGCACTGTTATAGCCTTTAAACGCATTTAATGTTTTGCTTATAAATTCAAATTTCATATAATTTCCTTTTTTGATTTCTCATACCAACCCTATGTCAAAACAATAAAAATATATTATGATTTATACATAAAAAATCAAGTGTATATGAAAAATATAAGTAAATTTATTTTAAATAAGCTTATATTTATGAGATAAAAACAATTGACTTTAAGTTAAAATCATAGAATATTGGCTAAAATAACACCATAATCACTGATTAGTATAAGTTTTGTTATAAGTAAAAGTTAATACACAAAAAAACAAATATTTAATTACCAAACCGCCATAAATAGAAATATATGAATCAGTCTATCATGGCGGCTCAAAATAATTGGTTTAAATATTAGTTTTGGTTGCTTTCAATGTATTCTACTATATCTTTAACTGTAGCAAATTTAGTAAAATCTTCATCAGGTATCTTTACTGACAACTTTTCTTCTATTTCTGTAACTATGTCAAGCGCATCCAATGAATCTGCATTCAAGTCATCAGTTAAGTTGCTTTCCATTGTTATTTCGTCTTTTTCAACTCCTAAAACTTCTGATATTATATCTTGTATTTTTTCAAACATTGCTTTCTCCTTCTATATTAATTAAAAATTTTTATATAAATTATTTTAACTATTTTTTTTCATGTTGTCAATAGCAATATATTTACAAATAATTTAAAATACAATATTTAAAATTTTATAATCTTAAAATATCGTAATATCATATTATTTAGAAATATAAAAAAAGGCTATAATTTCAATAATTATAACCTTTTGTTTTTTTATCAAATTTACTTTAAATCATATTTTTTTATAATTAAAGATTTTTTATTTCACCCTTATATACACTTCCTGTAGCAGCATCAACTGTAATTGTATCACCATCTTTAATTTGTCTTGTAGCATTTTTTGCTGAAACTATTACAGGTATACCTAGACTAAGCCCTACTATAGCCGCATGAGAAGTAAGTCCGCCTTCTTCTGTTATAATAGCTGCAGCCTTCTTAATTTGAGCTATCATATCTATATCTGTAGAAGTAGTTACTATTATATCCCCTTCGTTTATATCTTTTTGAGCATCAAGCAATACTCTTGCAGTCCCTGAAACGTTTGAATATCCAACACCTATACCTTTCACCAAATTTTTAGTAACAACATGGACTCTTAAAAGGTTAGTTGTACCTGATTGTCCAACAGGAACCCCTGCAGTAATTACTACCAAGTCACCTATAGATATCAAGTCTTTACCTAAAGAAAGTTGAACTGAAGTTTCTATAACATCATCAGTTGTATTAAAGTCTCTATTTAAAAGAGCATATACCCCCCAAAGAAGGGACATTTGTCTGTAGGTAATAGGGTCGCTTGTAGTTGCAATGATAGGAGAAATAGGTCTGTAGCTTGATACCATTCTGGCAGTATATCCACTTGATGTAGCAGTAATTATGGCTTTTGCTTTCAAATCCATAGCAGTAGTACAAGTTGCATGACTTATAGCGTTTGTAATTGTAGTTTGCATATGACTCTTCTTTTGTCTCAAAATGTGCTCATAGTCAAAACTTTCCTCAGTAGCTCTTGCTATTTTTGTCATCATCTTTACAGCTTCAACCGGATATTTTCCTGCGGCAGTTTCTCCTGACAACATTATTGCATCAGTACCATCAAATATAGCATTTGCAACATCAGTAACTTCTGCTCTTGTAGGTCTTGGGTTTCTCATCATTGAATCCAACATTTGAGTTGCTGTTATTACATATTTTGATAAGTCATTACATTTTTTTATAATATTTTTTTGTACCATAGGTATATCTTCTGTAGGTATTTCTACACCCAAATCACCTCTTGCAACCATTATTCCATCTGATACTTCCAATATCTCATCTATATTGTCAACACCTTCTTGACTTTCTATCTTGGATATTATCTTTACATAATCTCCGCCATTATTTTCAAGCACTTCTCTTATCGCAAGAACATCTGAAGCTTTTCTAACAAATGATGCAGCAATATAGTCAATTCCATTTTCTATACCAAAAATAATATCAGATTTATCTTTATCAGTTATTGCAGGAAGATTTATCTTTACATTTGGTACATTTACTCCCTTTTTATTTTTTACAATTCCTGAATTTATAACTTCACACAAGATATCTTTGTCAGTTTTTGAAATTACAACAAGTTCTATCAAACCGTCATCAATAAGTATCCTGTCTCCGGATTTTACATCATTGACCAATTCTTTATAAGAAACTGTGCATCTAGTATTGTCTCCAACTATATCATCCATAGTTATTGTAAACTTGTCTCCTGCATTTAATTGTACTTCAGGAAGTGAAAAATCACCAGTTCTTATTTCAGGACCTTTTGTATCTAAAAGTATACCTATAGGTTTATCCAATTCTTCTCTTACTTTTTTTATTGTATCCATCCTTGCCTTATGTTCCTCATAAGAACCATGAGAAAAATTAAGCCTGCATACATTCATACCTTCAAAAATCAATTTTTTCAATATTTCTTCAGATTCAGACGCAGGTCCTATCGTACAAACTATCTTGGTCTTTTTATAATTACTTAACATACATTACCCTTTCAAATTTCTAAAATTTAATTTTTATACCTATTGAATCAACAAGCAAAGAAATATAAACTTCACAATATAAATCCAACTTTTAAAACTTTCAAACTATACTATCTAATATAATATTTTAAAAATATTTAAATATATACTTTTAATATTCTTATATCGATAGTATCTTTGTAAGTTCATATATTCCATCATCAAAACTATGCTTTATACTTAAAGCTTCATCTATATCCATATCCATGACCTTATTTTGTCTTACTCCCACTACTCTTGAAGATTTCCCGTCTATAAGGCATTGTACAGCATGAGCCCCAAATTCACTTGCAAGTATTCTGTCTTTTGCTGTAGGACTTCCACCTCTTTGAATATGTCCAAGAACCGTAGTCCTTGAATCAAGACCTGTCTTTTCTTGTATTTGCTTACATATACTGTCAGCAGAACCTACTCCCTCAGCAACCATAATTATACTTTGAGTCTTACCTCTATTTGTAGATGCAAGTATTTTTTGACATATCTTATCTATATCGTAGTCTCTTTCAGGTACAAGTATCTCCTCAGCTCCTCCACCAAGTCCGGCATAAAGAGCTAAATCTCCACAACCTCTACCCATTACTTCTATAACACTTACTCTTTCATGTGATGAAGTTGTATCTCTAAGCTTTGAAACTGCATCTAAAACCGTATTGAGTGCTGTATCAAAACCTATAGTAAAATCAGTATATGCAAGGTCATTGTCTATAGTTGCAGGAACACCTATGACAGGAAATCCAGCATCAGATATCTTTTGTGCACCTCTAAAAGTACCATCTCCACCAATTACAACCAATCCCTCTATATTAAACACATTTAATATATTAAGCGCTTTTTGTCTTCCTTCTTCTTCTAAAAATTCCATACATCTTGCAGAACGAAGTATAGTTCCTCCACGATGAATAATATCTCCTACAGAAGGTATTTTCATTTCCTTTAAATCACCCTCTATAAGACCCTTATATCCTCTTTCAATCCCAAAAATCTGAATACCTTTATATATGGAATATCTCACTACCGCTCTTATCGCGGCATTCATGCCCGGAGCGTCTCCACCACTTGTGAGTACGGCAATTCTCTTCATACCCGATCTCCTCAAAATAATTTTTTAAATACTTTCTTAAAATTTATACACTAAAAAATTCAATTTAAAATAATTTTACCCATAAAATTTTTTTATTAAAAAATAGTCTGTTAATTATTCTATTAAATAACAGACTAAATTAGTTAAAACTATCTAAAAATATTAAAAAGAAACAAAGTTATCTTCTGACATAAGTTCAGATTTTTTATCCCTATTCATCAAAGATTTTACACATTGTTTTATATCTTGAGAATTATATATAACATTATAAATGGCTTCTGTTATTGGCATTGCTACACCAAGTTCCCTTGATAACTCATATCCAGCCAATGTCGTAGATATGCCTTCCACAGCCATACCTACCTTCTCCTGTACCTTATCAATGTCATAGCCTTGAGCTATAAAAGCACCTGCACGCTTATTTCTTGAGTGCGAAGAAGTACAGGTAACTATCAAATCTCCTATTCCTGAAAGTCCGGAAAAAGTAAGCGGATTTGCTCCCAACTTTACTCCTAATCTTGCTATCTCATGTATGCCTCTTGTAATTATTCCTGCTTTAGTATTATCTCCATATCCTACCGCATCACAAACACCACTTCCGAGCGCAATTATATTTTTAAGTGCTCCACCAAGCTCCACCCCAATCAAGTCACTATTTGTATACACTCTGAAATAGTCATTGGAAAATATATGTTGTATAGTTTCTGCAATATCTTTATTTTTTGAAGAAGAAACTATAGTTGTTGGCATTTTTTTAGATACTTCTTCTGCATGAGAAGGACCAGAAAGCACAGCAAAATTCTCATTACCTATAATCTCATCATATATTTGAGAAATCCTCAAATTTGTCCTTATCTCTATACCTTTTGATACATTGACAACTATTTTTTTATTCGTCAAATATGGCTTTATATTCTGCAAAAATTGTCTTGTAGACTGTGTAGTTACACTAAGTATTATTACATCTCCAAAGTCTATCGCCTTTTTCAGATTAGTAGTATAATTTATACTTTTGGGAAACTTCACATCTTTGAGATATTTGGAATTTGTTCCACACTTTTCAAATTCTTCAAACTGTTCTTCTCTTCTCATATACAAACATACATTATGCTTATTTTCATCTAAAACAAGGGCAAGACTGCTACCCCAGCTTCCGGCTCCAATTACGGATATATTCATATGCTCCTCCTATTTTGCCTTTTCTCCAATTTTTCTTTCAGTATGATTTATTAATCTTTTTATGTTTTCCTTATGTTTCACTGCTATAAGCAAAAACAAAAAGCCTGTATACAATAAATATTTATGCGGTTGATTAAATATCAAAATCAAGATATTTACCATAAATAGAGTAACAAGTCCGGCAAATGAAACATATCTAAATAAAATTAATAAAATAATGCCTATAACCGAACATATCAATATCTCTTTCAAAAAAAGACAATACAAAACTCCAAGCGTAGTAGCCACACCTTTGCCACCCTTAAATCCTAAGAAAATCGGGAAAATATGTCCTATAACTACCGCTACCGCAGCAATAAGTGCATAATCCATGGAAAATAATCTTCTAACAAAAAATGCGACAAAAAAGCCCTTAAAAAAATCAATGACAAATACTGCAAGTGCAATCTTCTTACCCAATACTCTCAAGGTATTCGTAGTACCTGCATTTCCTGAGCCTGTTTTTCTAATGTCCATCTTATATATCCTGCCAAATATATAAGAAGGAGAAATGCTTCCTATAAGATATGACACCAACACTATTATTAGTAAGTCAAACATTTTAAACTCCCAACAAAATTAATCTCAAAAATTATCACATCTTGCATAAATACCGCAAGGTAAGAGTAAATCACTGTCTTTAATAGGCAGAGAAAGCTCTCCGGTATTTATATTTCTAAATTTTTTCCTTAAGGTTGAAGTATTTATTACATTTTTAAGTGAAATAGATGATATCCCTGTAGTATATGAGCTTACTATTATAAACAAAGGTTTATCCACTAAAACCTGATTTACAAGGCTAAGTAGCTTTATAAGGCTATCTTCAAGTTTCCAAATCTCACCGTTTGTACCCCTACCGTAAGAAGGTGGATCCATTATGACAGCATCATACTTCCTACCTCGCCTTATCTCTTTTTCTATAAACTTAAACACGTCATCAACTATATATCTTATAAAATTATTTTCTATACCGCAAAGCTTCGCATTTTCTTTAGCGATCTGGGTCATACCCTTTGAAGCGTCTACATGAACCACTTCTTTGGCACCTGCTTTTGAAGCATTACAAGTAGCGCAGCCTGTATAAGCAAATAAATTTAAAACTTTAATATCTTTATCGCAGTTTTCTATCTTTTCTTTAGCATAATCCCAATTTACAGCCTGCTCAGGAAAAATGCCTGTATGTTTAAATCCTGTTGGTTTTACATTGAAAATTAAATCTCTATAACTTATATTCCAACTTGTAGGCAACTTTTTTATAAATTCCCAGCTTCCTCCACCTTTGTTACTCCTGTGATATACGGCGTCAGGGAAAAATTTTATATTAGAATTTTCATTCATTTCCCAAAATATCTGCGGATCAGGTCTTTTGAGTATATATTGTCCCCATTTTTCAATCTTTTCGCCTCTACCGGCATATAAAATTTCGTATTCTTTCCATTTATCTGAAACTAAAAGCATATTTTCTCCTGAAATTCAGTAATTAATTAAGTAAATTCTTAAATCGTTATTATTATACAAAAAATTAAATATATTTGCAAATCAATTTAGTTTTTTCATATTCTAAGATAAATTTTAAAAAAAATATAACAATATTTAAATTTATTTTACAATTTATGCTTATTTTATTTTTTTGTGATAAAATTAGATAAAATACTTTAAGTGAGGTAATATTATGTCCTTAGTAAAAAAAGCTATAATTCCTGCTGCAGGATTGGGTACAAGATTTTTACCGGCTACAAAAGCCCAGCCAAAAGAAATGCTGCCTATAGTTGATAAACCTACTCTTCAGTATATAATTG
This sequence comes from uncultured Peptostreptococcaceae bacterium, assembly GCA_963521605.1. Lineage (GTDB taxonomy): Bacteria > Bacillota > Clostridia > Peptostreptococcales > Filifactoraceae > Peptoanaerobacter. The sequence continues at coordinate 68,289 of CAUQVF010000003.1, forward strand.
AAGAAGCGATAGCCTCAGGTATAGAGGAGATACTCATAATAACCGGGAGAAATAAAAAGTCTATTGAAGATCATTTTGACAAATCTATAGAGTTGGAACTTGAACTTGAAAAAAGCGGTAAAACTGAAATGTTGGAAATGGTTAGGCATATTAGTGATATGATAAACATCCAATATATCAGACAAAAAGAACCGAGAGGACTTGGACATGCAATACTTTGTGCAAAAAGCTTTATAGGAGACGAGCCATTTGCAGTAATTCTTGGTGATGACATAGTCGACTCGAAAACACCTTGCTTAAAACAGTTGCTTGATATATATTACGAATATAACACAACTATTATAGGAGTGCAAGAAATAGACAGAAACGATGTAAATAAGTATGGTATCATAAAAGGAAAATATATTGATGAGAATATACATCTTATAAAAGATCTTGTTGAAAAACCTGATATAGAAAGTGCACCTTCAAATATCGCTATATTAGGTAGATATATACTTAAACCTGATATTTTCAAAATCCTTGAAAACCAAAAACCTGGTAAAAATAATGAAATACAACTTACAGACGCACTTAAGACCTTGTGTGAAAGCCAAGCAATGTATGCCTATGAATTTGAAGGTAAGAGGTATGACGTTGGAGAAAAGTTTGGATTTTTACAAGCAACTGTAGAGTTTGCACTAAAAAACAAAGAATTAAAGGATGAGTTTTTAAATTATTTAAAAGAATTAGTAAAAAAATATTAAATTATAAAAAAAGAAAGAAGGTATTAGATTGAAATTTAAATTATTTGGTAAGATTTTAGCATTTTCTATGATTTTTTCAGCAATTTTATCTACAAGCACTTCAAATGCAATAAAATTTGGTGATATGCAAGGATATGCATGGGCAGAACAATTTGTCGAAGACACAAGTGAAAAAGGCCTTATATCAGGCTACCCAGACGGTACATTCAAACCAGGTTCTCCTGTAACAAGGATTGAATCCTTAATTATGATTTCTAATCTTTATTCAAAATCTGAAATTGATGTAACTTATAAAAACAATATTTCAAAATATAATGACAGACTTGACAGAGCAAAGATAGAAGACTGGGCAAAACCTTATGTAGTTTTTGCACTTGAAAAAAAGATAATACCGAACAGAGATGAGATGATAGCTGCTCTTGTAGACTCAAATACTAAGAAATCTATAACTGCAAAGAGGTTCGAAGTATGTGTATTCTTAGTAAGAGGGCTTGGACTAGAAGGAGAAATAAATAAGAGTGCAACTTTATCATACAAAGATAATGACTCTATAATCAAAGATGCTGTGCCTTATATAGAACTTCTTCAAAGAAAGGGTGTTCTATCTAAAGAAGGAGATGGAACAGGATTTTTCAAGCCTAATAACTCTGTTACAAGAGCTGAGACTGCTGTAATGCTTTCTAACGCTTATAAATATTCTCAAAAAGCAAGCCTTGATAAAAACCCTTCTCAACCTGCACAGCCTACTCAACCAAAGGCACCTGAAACTCCAGAAACACAAAATATATCTGGCTCTATAAATTTAATTACTCTAACAAACGATGATGTAAGTATTTCTTTAACTACAAGTGATAATAAAATACAAAATTATTCTGCTAAGAAAAATGAACTTGCTATAAAAGTTGGAGATGCTATAACTTCAATAAATGATTTAAAAGTAGGACAAAAAGTTACTCTTAGTTTAGATAAAGGAAAACTTGTAAAGATAACGGCTGATGCTGAGGAAAAAAGAATATCTGGAAAGATAGTGAGCTTTACTACTTCCGATCCCACTACTATAACAATAAAATCAAATAATGAAGATAAGGTGCTTAGATATAATAAAGATACACAAATTTATGTAAATGATGTATTGACACCTATAAACAAACTACCCTTGGAAACTGACATAGACGCATATTATATAGATAACCTTATAATAAAGGCTGCTATAAGTCATAAGAAATCTGAACTTACAGGAGAAATTACTGACTATACAAGTAACTCTATAACAATAAAAGATAAAGATTTGGGTATTGTTCGTAAGGAATTTTCAGACGATATAAAAATCTATCGTAATGACAAAAGAGTTGGAGTAACTGATATAGCAGTTGGAGATACTGCTACCATAAAAACTGACTCAGAAAAGATAACTGATGTCTCTATAGAAGCTAAAAGCGAAAAATACAGGTCTGCTTATATCAAAAGCATTCAGCTTAACAGCGACTATAATAAAATTGTCATAGTGGATAATTCAAACAAAGACAGAACTCTTACTATAAATAACAACGCTATAATAAGAATAGGAGACAAGAGAACAAACATTTATTCATTAAAGGTAGGTCATTCAGTTGAAGTATATACTTCAGGTGGAATGGTAGAGGAAATAATATCAAGCGGCGAATTCAAACAAACTACGGTTACTGGTAAAGTAGTATCTGTAGATGTAGTAGACAAGTATATCGAAATAAGACAAAATGATGGAAAAAATATAAAATTGTACTATGATTCTAAGACAAAAATAGAACAACTTTCTAACGGTGCTGTAATTGATGCAAAAAAAATACTTGCAGATGATACAGTTACAGGTATAGGAATTTTGTCTGGTGGCAACATTAATGTTACTAGAGTAATAGTTAATATTTAGTAATTTATTAATTGATAAATATGTAGTATAATAAACTTAAAATTATACTGATATACTTTGAACATATGTTTAGATATTTTCATATTATTAACTTAATTATTTGATTTTATCTTATTAATAAAGTATATAAAATATTTATCCTAATATTATTAAAGCTCAGTATAAATATTAATATCATTATTATAAATTTCAATAAAAAAAATAAAATTTAAAACTTTAGGGAGATGAGTTATGAAGATTTTTCTTGACACTGCAAATATTGATGAAATCAAAGAAGGTGCAAGTTGGGGTATAGTTGATGGAGTTACTACCAACCCGTCACTGATTGCTAAAGAAAAAAGAGATTTTAAACAAGTTGTAAAAGAAATATGTGATATAGTTGATGGACCTATATCAGCTGAAGTAATTTCTGAAGATAGCGAAGGTATGATAAGTGAAGCTAAAGAATTGGTAAAAATTCACAAAAACATAGTTATAAAAATTCCTATGACTGTTGAAGGCCTCAAGGCTGTAAGCAAGCTATCAAAAGAAGGGATAAAGACAAATGTAACATTAATTTTTTCTCCAAATCAAGCTCTTTTGGCAGCAAAAGCCGGCGCAACATATGTCAGCCCGTTTTTAGGAAGATTGGATGATGTGGGCTCTCAAGGTATGGACCTTGTTAGAACTATAGTTGAGATATTTTTCAATTATGACTACGATACAGAAGTTATAGCCGCAAGTATAAGGCATCCTCTCCACGTTGTTGATGCTGCACTTGCAGGTGCTCACATAGCAACAATACCTATGAAAGTACTACAACAAATGGTAAAACATCCACTTACAGATAAGGGAATAGAAAGCTTTATGAATGACTGGAAGGGTGCTTTTGGAAAATAAGATTTTATATAAAATAAGGATAATCAAATCTTTTATCAAGCCTTGATTATCCTTATTCAATTCTATGAAAGTGCTATATAGTAATTATATCTTTATAAAACAATTAAAAATTTATTTTTTTGCAAGTATTTTGAGGTTTTTACTAAATTTTTAAATAATAGAATAAAAGTTTATACTAAAATTCAGTATTAAACACCAACATTTTTTTACAGTACTTGAAGTTTCACAACAGTAGTATCTATAGTTTTAACCCCTACTTTATCAAAGGCTATAGTGAATTTACCTCCTGTCTTTCCTACCACTGTACCAACACCAAATGTCTTATGACTTACTTTTACACCTACCGACAATTCTTGTGGCGCATCTTTTTTCTTTTCATTTATTAGTTTGTATTTCTCTACATATTTTTGATATAGTGAATAACTTTCTTTTTCCTCAGGAATCTTTTTTTGTATTGGATCCCTATTATCACTTTCGATAAAGTTAGTATCAATCTCACCAACAAATCTTGAGACAATATTACAATTTGTCTTACCATAGAGTAATCTCATAGTAGATCTTGTCATAAAGAGTTTTTCTTTTGCTCTTGTAATCGCAACGTAACAAAGTCTTCTTTCTTCTTCAAGCTTTGATTCTTCAAGAATTGACCTTGACGATGGAAAGATATCTTCCTCAAGCGCAACTAGAAATACAGCTCTAAACTCCAATCCTTTACTGCTGTGTATTGTCATCAAGCTAACATAGTTGTCATTTTTTATCTTCTCGTCCATATCTGTTGATAGTGTTGCATTTTGTAAGAAAGCTGACAGAGTCTTATCTTCTGAATTTAATTCAAACTCTTTGACAACTGACTTCAATTCCTCAATATTTTCCAACCTTGACTGATTTTCAACAGAGTTTTCTTCTAAATACAACTTCTTATAATTAGTATTTTCCAAAACCTTATCTAACAACTCGCTAACTGGTAGTACATTTGCCAAAGCCTTAAGCGATGATATTAAAAGTTTGAACTTTTTGACAGATTCTCTTGTCTTAGTCGTACTTACTATATCATCCACTTCATCCATTGCATCAAGAATAGACATATTGTTTTCCCTTGCATAAGCTTCAATTTTCTCAATAGTTTTTGCGCCTATACTTCTCTTTGGCACATTTATTATCCTTTTTAGTGAGATATCGTCAAACTTATTGTCTATTATTCTAAAGTATGCCAAAATGTCCTTAATTTCCATTCTATCATAAAACTTTAGTCCGCCAAAAATCTTATAAGGTATACCATACTTCATAAATGCTTCTTCGTAAGTTCTTGACAAACTGTTTGCTCTATATAATACAGCAAAATCCTTATAATCATATCCCAGCTCAGCCACCATTTTTCTTATATTTGTTGCTACATAGTTAGATTCATCTCTTTCACTTGTTGCACTATAAAGTTTTATTTTCTCCCCATCATTAGCATCTGTCCATATCTTCTTCTCTTTTCTTTCGTTATTTTTTCTAATTACTGAGTGGGCAGCATTTATAATATTTGATGTAGAGCGATAATTCTGCTCTAATTTAATCTGGAGTACATTATCAAAGTCTTTTTCAAATTCGAGTATATTTCTTATATCAGCACCACGCCAAGTATATATAGACTGATCGTCATCGCCCACTACGCAGATATTTTTGTGCATTCCTGACAACATCTTAATAAGTAGATATTGGCTGTAATTTGTATCTTGATATTCATCCACCATTATATACTTGAATTTAAATTGATATTTTTCTAATACATCTTTGTGTTCTTTAAAAAGTCTTATACAATTGTATATCAAATCATCAAAATCCATAGCATTGTTTTTTTTCAACTCTTGTTGATACAAAGAATACACTTTAGCAATTTTACTCCCTATATAATCAGACTCATAGGTATTTTCATACTCATTAGCATCAATCATAGAGTCTTTTGCCTTAGAGATCTCTGATGCGATAAGTGATGGCGAAATACTTTGTTTGCTGTAGTCCAGAGCATCCATACAATTTTTTATCAGTGTTTGTTTATCAGTAGTATCGTAAATAGTAAAGTTATTGTCGTAATCAAGATGATGTGCCTCTATTCTCAATACTTTTGAGCAAAAAGCATGGAATGTAGAAATCCAGACTCTCCTTGAATCCTCCCCTATCATCTCCTCTACTCTCGATAGCATTTCTTTGGCAGCCTTATTGGTAAAAGTTATTGCTAATATATTATAAGGATTTACATTTTTCTCTTCTATAAGGTAGGCTATTTTGTTAGTAATAACCCTTGTCTTGCCTGAGCCTGCTCCTGCAAGTATGAGTATTGCCCCATCTGTAGTTGTTACAGCACGATGTTGCATTTCGTTAAGTTTATTTATTTCCATATAATTCTCCATATTTAATAAAACTATTTTTACTATTATAACATAAAAAATGTATTAAAGTCAGTTATCAGTATGATTTATAATAATTTTTTTATATTCTATCTTGACAGTATTCTAATATTATGATATTCTAATATTAGAATATAACAATATTGGAGAAAAGGAGTTTTAAAAATGTCTCTATCACATGGAATATTGGGTTTTTTATCTTATAGCAATATGACAGGATACGATTTGGCAAAGATATTTGACTCATCAGTAAAATTTTTCTGGTATGCAAGAGCAAACCATATTTACTTGGAATTGACAAAACTTGAAAAAAAATCTTATGTAAAGTGTGAGTATATAGTGCAGCAAGATAAACCAAATAAGAAGCTATACCATATAACAGATGAGGGTAAAAAAGAATTTTTACGCTGGCTTGCAACAAATACAGATGATGTTCAAAAAAGTAAAAATGAATTTTTGATGAGAGTGTTCTTTTCAGGTTCCAGCACTATAGACCAAAGCATTGAAGTGTTCAAAAAATTTATAGATGACTGCAATCAGTACATCGAAAGCATGGGTGCCATACCATCAAGCATTGATGAATACCAAAAATTTGTTGAACCTATACAATCACTATATTGGAAATTTACTGCTGACTATGGACTTAAACTTACAAAGATGAACATAGAATGGGCACAAGATTGTATTAAACAATTAGAAAATCTGAAATAGGAGGATAAATATGAATATACTGCTTATAAACGGAAGTCCCAGGGGAGAAAATGGTAACACCATTCATATGTCAAAAGCATTTTGCGAAGGAATAATCGAAAAAACAAAAGCTAATTTAGAAATTTTAAATTTAAATAAGCTTGACATAAGAGATTGTAAGGGATGTTTTGCGTGTTGGAAAGATACACCCGGAGTTTGTTGTATAAAGGATGATATGCAGGAAATACTTGAGAAAATAAAGTCGGCTGACATTATTGTCTGGAGTTTTCCATTGTACTTTTTTTCTCTTCCTTCAAGAATAAAGGCATTTATGGATAGACAACTTCCCTTGATGTTGCCTTTTATGGATAAAAACGCTTTAGGTGGAGCTCATCCCAAAAGATATGACTCATCACAGCAAAAAAATGTCATTATATCATCTTGTGGATTCTATACTACAGAAAATAATTATATTGCCGTTAATGCACAATTTGATAGAATATTGGGCAAAGACAATTATACCTCAATATTTTGTGCTCAGGGAGAAATTCTTAGAACCAAAGAAATGAGCAACTTTACAAGTTCTTACTTTCAATATCTGAGAAATGCAGGACTTGAATTGCTAACATCAGGAAAAATTTCAGAAGATACAAAGAAGAATTTAAGTACAAATTTCTTACCTAGAGAAATATATGAAAGAATGGCTGATGCAAGTTGGGGAATTGAGATTCCAAAAAATGATGATAAAGAAAATGATAGCGCAAAAAAAGATGAACCTTCTCTAATTTTTACAAAACAGATGTCTTACCTGTATAATCCAAAGTCGTGGGATGGTAAAGACAGGGTTTTGGAATTTTACTATACAGATATTGAAAAGAGATACCAAATTATTATGGGAAAAGAAGAATCAACTGTTATTGATGATAATTTTTTAGAATATACTACGAGGATCGATACTCCATTTAGCGTATGGGAAAAAATTAGCAAGGGAGAATTGAGCGGTGAACAAGCTTTAATGGAGCGTATGTATAGTGTCAAGGGCGACTTCAGCCTTATGATGAACTGGGATAATTATTTCGGTATTGGAAATACCAAAGAAACTTCATCTGTAGAAATTAATGATAATCATGCTAAAAAAACCAATATGAATTTACTATTAATACCTTGGATTATAGTGTGGGTTGCTCTTTCTATAAATCCTTTAGTTGGAGGCTTACTTGGTATATTGACATGTAGCGTCTTACCATTTTTGTATCTAAGATACAAGGCAGTCATTTTTGAATATATAAGTATAGTAATGATAAATATGTTTTGCATTTTGTCAATTTTGAACTTTGATGTTAAAATTATAGTTCCATTATCTTACCTATCATTTGGCTTGATTTGGTTTGTAAGCTTGTTTTTTAAAGTTCCCCTAACAGCTTATTATTCATTAAATGAGTTCACAGGTAAAAACCCTTTGGAAAACAAACTCTTTATAAGGACAAATCGTATAATTACAGGATATTTCGCCATCTTATATCTACTTACTCCTATTTGGACATATTTTTTACTAAACTCACCTTTAGCAGTATTTACAGGAGCGGTAAATTCTATATTACCGGCAATATTAGTTGCATTTACCAATAAATTTAAAGATTTCTATCCTAAATACTACCTTACTAAAGAAGTTAAATAATGTTATCCACAACTAAATATTCAGTTTTATTTTGTATATTTAACAAAACATTTAAGTTAAAACCCATATAACACAGCTATTAATCTATGTTATATGGGTTTACATATTAGAAAATATTCAACTTATCAAACATTAATTTCTAACTATTACAGATACACCGTCAGGTATAACAGTTATCTTTTCATTTGACTTGCCAAGATATTTGTCAGCCATTTTTATAGCTTCATCAACTGATTTAGCATAATCCATTTGCATATCTCTTACCATTTGCTCAGGTGCATTCGTCACCATTATTACCTTATATTTAAGTAGTATTCTGCATAGGATTTGAGATTCCCATTGGTCAGCTACAGTATCTTCCATTGGAGTATCCAAGAAAGTCTTCATTATCTTGTTTTTATCTTTTTCATTAGCAAAAGTATCATAAAGTGATTGTCCACCATGACCAGCACTACAGTCAGTCACCATTATTATAACTCCGCCTTCTTTACAAGTTGCCTCAGCAGCAGTCATACCCTTTACTGATTGATAGATATTTTGATCCAACGGGTAACCACCATTTGTTGATATAACAATATTTGCTGGTATAGCATCCACACCTGAAAGTTCTTTTACAAAAGCACAACCCTTAATATGAGCATCATTGAAATGTCCTGCATAAGCATCAATTACTTTCTTATCTTCATTAATAACAACATTTATTATAAAAGCAAGATTAGCCTTTTCTGCAGCATAGAGCATATCCTTGTGTATAGGGTTATTTTCCAATATTCCTGTTCTTGAATACTCACTATCTATAAATTTTGAGCAGTGATTTGCCATAACTGTCACTTGACTTGCAACTCCTGGAAGTACACTTTTTCTTCCTCCTGAAAATCCTGCAAAGAAGTGTGGTTCAATGAATCCTTCGGATATCAATAAATCAGCTTCTACAGCCAATTTGTTTATGATTAGTTTTCCACCTGATGGCAATACTCCGATTTCCACCATATCTTCATCTTTCCAGCTCTCATGTATTACAAAATTTATATCTTCTCTATCAACTATATCTTCTCCAAATTTGTAAATTAGCTCTTCCCTTGTAGTTGATCTATGAAATCCTGTAGCAATAAGTACAGTAAGTTTTGCATCTTTATTTCCTGCTTTTATCTCATCAAGAACCACAGGCATTATTACCTTACTTGGCACAGGTCTTGTATGGTCGCTTGCTATCATAACTATATTATTCTTACCTTTTACTAAATCTCTAAGTCTTTGAGAGTTTATAGGGTTTTCCATAGCAGACTTTACTATTTCAGTTTCTGATTTATCAACCTTAAAGCTATGTGCTCCGGAAACCAAAGAACCATTGTATCTTTCATCAGGAATATTTATTTCAATCTTTTCTTTGCCAAAAGGTACCTTTACAATTGCCATAAGCGTCTCTCCTTTTTTAAAAATTAAAAAAATTTGTTCTTATTAACTACAATTATTTTAACATAAAAAATTAAAAAATGAAATCATTAATTTAATGTACCATAAGAGTACTTTATATCTTTTTTTGTAGTTATTATAGTTTTAATAGCTATTTCAAGACCTTCCACCATTGTGTCCAAAGACATGGAATATATATTTTTATCCTTTTGCTGCCCTTCCATATATGGAACGTGGATAAATCCACTCTTCATATTTTTATATCTCATCCTTGTAAGGTAAGCCATATAATAGCAGACATAATTACATATAAATGTCCCTGCAGAGTAAGATATATATGCTTGTATTCCTTTATTATTCAGATTTTTAACTATTGCTTTGACAGGGATATTTACAAAATAGGCATCATCCCCTGACGGAATTATTTTTTCATCTATTATTACATTGCCCTCATTATCAGGTATTCTAAAATCATTTATGTTAATTCCTACTTTTTCTATACTTATACCTTCCCTTCCACCTGCCTGTCCAACGTTTAGAACTACATCAACTTTTTCCTTTTCAATTGTCCTTAGAAGAATATCTACAGATTTCTTATATACAGTAGGTATTTCTTTCTTAATTATTATGGCATTTTCTATTTTGTCAGGCAGTCTTTTCACTGCCTCTATTGATGGGTTAACACTTTCTTTTCCAAACTTATCAAAACCTGTTAGCAATATTTTCATATTCAATCCTCTATTACTATTATAACTCAATTAAATATAATCATGAATAACAAATAAAACTTATACTAAAAAAAACTTTTAACTGGCATTAAAAATATTTTGACATTATATAGTCTTGGTTTTAATATTTTTATGTATAGAATAAAAATTTACATTCTTCAAATTGTCTTATACTAAAAACCTGATAAAAAGCCATGTATTTATGTTACAAAAAAGTTATTGAAAATCTCTACAATGTATAGAGTCATTTTAAATAACTGTTTGACATTATAAAGGGTGATTAGTATTAGTATAAAAATCAAAAAATAATTTACTTAAATTATGATATCAAAAAAACACAAGGTCTGCAACAACCTTGTGTTTTATTATATATTTTTAGGAGCCGTACTGTTAAATTTTTTTATTCAAAGAATAACTTTATATCATCTTCTACTGTTCCTATAGGTGCTATACCAAAGTTTTCTACAAGAACTCCGGCTACAGCAGGTGATAAGAATCCAGGAAGAGTAGGTCCAAGGTGAATATTCTTAACTCCAAGATATAGTAGAGCCAATAGCACTATTACAGCTTTTTGTTCGTACCATGCTATGTTGAATACAATCGGCAAGTCGTTTATATCTTCAAGTTCGAATACTTCTTTTAATTTAAGAGCTATTACTGCAAGTGAGTAAGAGTCGTTACATTGTCCTGCATCAAGAACTCTTGGTATTCCACCGATATCTCCAAGATCTAACTTATTATATCTGTATTTTGCACAGCCTGCAGTAAGAATTACAGCATCTTTTGGCATAGCTTTAGCAAATTCAGTATAGTAATTTCTTTCTTTGTGTCTACCGTCGCATCCGCCCATTACTACGAATTTTTTGATTGCTCCTGATTTTACAGCATCTACTACCTTATCAGCAAGTGATATTACTTGGTTATGTGCAAATCCACCTACTATAAATCCATTTTCTACAGCTTTTGGAGCTTCGCATTTCTTTGCATGTTCTATAAGTTCAGAGAAATCCTTATGTTCTCCAGGTTCTCCCGGTATATGCTTGCATCCAGGGTATCCTGCAGCTCCTGTAGTATACATCTTATCTTTATAGCTATCCTTTGGAGGTACTATACAGTTTGTAGTCATCAGTATAACACCGTTGAAGTTTTCAAAATCTTCTTTTTGTGCATACCATGCTCCACCGTAGTTACCAACAAAGTGAGGATATTTCTTAAGTTCAGGATAGTAATTTGCCGGCAACATTTCACTATGAGTATATACATCAACTCCTGTTCCTTGAGTTTGTTCAAGCAACATCTTCATGTCAAACAAGTCGTGACCTGATATCAATATTCCAGGATTTTTTCCGGCAGAAATACTTACCTTTGTGATTTCAGGATGTCCGTAAGTTGAAGTATTAGCTCCGTCCAAAAGCGCCATACCCTTAACTCCAAACTCACCTGTTTTTAAAGTAAGAGCTACCAACTCATCTATAGTTTTGCTTTCATCCAAAAGTTGTTCCATTGCTTCTTGGATGAATATATCTACTTCTTCATTTTCATGTTTTAAGTTGTTAGCATGTTTTACATAGGCTGATAGTCCCTTAAGTCCGTAAGTTACAAGTTCTTTAAGACTTCTGATATTTTCATCAGCTATAGACAATATACCTATTTGAGTTGATTTTTCCAATACCTTAGCATCATCTCTCTCATCGTAAAGTGCAACTTGAGGAAGATTGTTTCTTTCTTCTTCAGACAATTTAGATATCAATTCTTTTTTGACATCCATTGTGTAATAAATTTCTCTTAATATAGCATCTTGGTCAAAATTCGCATTTGTTATAGTAACAAAAAGATTCTTAGTAACTACATGATTTACTTTTTTATCAATAGCAACTCCCTTTGCTCTGAGTTTATTGATAACAATACATAGACCTTTTGTTTGCCATACAAGCATATCTTGTAAATTAGCCACATCTGCAGTCTTACCACAGACACCTTTTACAGTACATCCTGTATTTTTAGCAGTTTCTTGACATTGATAACAAAACATTCCCATATTATACCTCCATTGTCTCCTAAAAATAATAGTTTTTTATTTTTTTATGTTTGTTTGTTGTTATGCTAAGATTTTACAATATAATAATTTTTAATTCCGTATCATTAGTTACAAAATAAAAAATTTTTTGATATTTTAAAAAAACTTTTTTATATCTCTTTAAAACAGCATAGTTGTTTTATTATTAAGTATATTTGGGTATAAGGACTATTGTATTTTTATACATTTGATTAAGTAGATAAAGGAGTAAAAATTGAAGAAAATAATCTTATACGGTCTTAATGACGACAGAAAAAAACAAATACAATCATTATTTAGTGATGATATAACTATAAAATATATTGACAAATCTTATCTTGAAGTGATGGTCGGAGATATTTTTGACAGAGATGAAATTGATATAGCGGACAACAAACACGACAATAGCGTATTTAACAATGAATTTATGCTAATACAGGGTTTTGATGGTGAAAATGACATAAGAGATTTGCTCTACAGTTTTAAGTCAAAACTTGTTGCAAGACCTATAACATCTGCCAGAACGGAAAGCAATGAAAAATGGCTATTGAAAGATTTATTGCTTGAAATATTTGATGAACATCAATATATGACAAATTTGAACAAGTAGGTGAATTTATGAAAAACTATGATGTAATTGTAATTGGAAGCGGTAGCGCTAATATAGTGATTGATGAAGCAATCTCTCACGGAAAAAAATGCGCTTTGATTGAAATGGGGAAATTCGGTGGTACATGCCTAACTCGTGGTTGTATTCCTACAAAAGTAATGGTGAGTGTAGCTGACTTTATAAGACAGGCGAAACATGTTGAAAAAATTGGTCTAAAAATTCATGATATTGATGTGGATTTTGACTTGATAAAACAAAGAGTTGAGAAGAAGATTAATGTAGAAAGCAATGAAGTTTACGAATATTATGCAAATCAAAAAAATGTTGATGTATATAAAGCCACAGCCAAATTTGTCTCAAATAAGGAAATAAAAATAATATATAATGATAAATCAAAGGGCGAAGAAATAATAACAGGACAAATAATTGTAATTGGAGCAGGAGCAAGAACTAAGATACCTAAGATTGAAGGAATGGAAGAAGTAAAATACATTACTTCCGAAACTTTTTTTGGAGATAAATTCCCTAAAAAACCGTATAAATCTCTAACTGTCATAGGTGGCGGGTATATAGGAATGGAATTTGCCCATATTTTTTCAGCATTTGGAAGTGAAGTAAATGTTGTACAACATAATAAGTATATATTGCCAAAGGAAGAAAGAGAGATATCAACAAAAGCACTTGAAATATTTTCATCTTACGGAATAAATATATTTACTAACAAAGATACTATAAGAATGTATGAAGAAGACGGATTAAAAGTATTAGAATTTAAGGACATTACCACTGGTGAAGTACAAAGTGTAAAATCGGAAGAAATAATTGTTTGCCCCGGAGTAAAGAGCAATGCTGACTTACTTGATATTGAAAATACAGATATTTCACTTAAAAACGGATATATAAGAACAAATGAGTTTTTAGAAACAACTGTTCCTGATGTCTATGCAATAGGCGATATCAATGGAATGTATCAATTCAGACATAAGGCAAATTACGAAGCAGAAACCTTGTCACATAACTTATTTGATGCTAAGCTAAAAAAAGAAAACGAAGAATCAACAAACAAAAACCATGAATTTGTATATTACGACACTGTACCTGCTGTAACCTATACTTTTCCTCAAGTAGCTCATGTAGGTTTGACTGAAAAAGAAGCTTTGGAAAAAGGATATGATATAAAAATTGCAAAGCATTTCTATTCGCAGACAGCAAAGGGATATTCACTTGGTTATGATACCGGAGATTTAAATGATGGATTTATAAAAATAATTGCAGACAAAAATGACAGTCAAATCTTAGGAGTTCATATTATAGGTGAAGAGGCATCTTTACTTTTACAAGCTTATGTAGAGATTATGAACTCAGGTATTAAGACTTTGAAAGTCATAAACGAAGATATAACATCAAAAACTACAGAAGAATATAGAAATGACAAAAATTACCATATCTTAAGAAAGCCAAATAGCTTGGAACTTACTAATAACACTATGGTAGCACATCCATCACTTTCTGAAGTAAGTATGTGGACAAGGTATATGGAATTTAAAGCCGTGTAATTTTATTACAGCAAGATTATTGATATTCTTCAAAACATATAATTTGGTAAAATAACAATATTAGCATTATAAATGGTAATTAGTATAATATTAGCATAATAAATGATAAGGCTGAATTTTAAACAAAATCTCACCTTATCATTTTACATACTTGTACTAATTACTATTTATAATATCAAGAAATCTATATATTCTACAACATAATATTCCATATATTACGAATCTTAAAATAGTACTGATTCACTTGACTATTTAATATTTTTTTGTGCTAATAAATTATAAAAAATAATACTTATCTCATATCTTTCTTTTAGCGTATACCTCTCCATTTATTATCCAAGTAACACCTTTATCAAAAGATGTTTTATTTTCCCAATGGAATGTATCAGATGTTATTTCTGAAAATACCCATAAATTGAGATTTTCAGTTTCGCTTTTATTTATAAGGATAATTTCATCGTTTATTTTTTCTGCCTCGAGATACACCATCTTTCCTAAGCAAACATAACAAATATCCCATTTTTGCTTTTTAGGATTATATATTCTGATAGTTGTACCATATTCAGCATCAGGTTGGGGATGAATAATTCTTTCCGTTCTTGAAGGGCAGATAAAGACATCTTGAATTCCCTCTCCATTTAATATTTCTGAAAATAGCCATTCCCCTATTACATGTCGTTCATTTTCAGTCCCTTTACCATCAACCCATTCAATTTCCCACTCTCCCAAAAGAGGAGTGAATATATTTTTATTCTCTGTATTTTCCCCTACCAAGGCTTCAAAAAATTTGCTCATTGATTAACCTCCCAAATATCTTTGGAACATCATATCATATCTTCCATCCTACTGCAAGCTCTCTCGCATTGATGAATTTTTTATATATATTATCTTGTTTCATCAATTCATCATGTGTTCCGTTTTGAACTATTTGACCATTGTCTATTACCAATATCTTATCTGCATTTCTTACAGTTTTAAGTCTATGAGCTATCATTATTATGGTTTTCTTCCTTGTAAGTTCTTCTATTGCGCTTATCAATTCTTTTTCATTTTCAGGATCGACATTTGCTGTTGCCTCATCCAATATTATGATAGGAGCATCTTTCATCATAGCCCTCGCTATGGATATTCTCTGTTTTTCTCCACCGGATAATGTTGAACCACCTTCTCCTATAATTGTGTTATATCCATTAGGCAGTTTTTGTATAAATTCATGACAGCAGGCTTTTTTTGCTATCTCAACCACTTCTTCATCGCTTGCTTCAGGTTTACCGAATCTTATGTTATTGGCAATAGTGTCTTCAAAGAGATAGACATTTTGAAATACAAAGCTGAAATTTTTCATCAACGAATCGATACTGTACTTCTTTACATCTATTCCTCCCAATTTTATCACACCTTTGTCGACATCCCAAAATCTTGCCATAAGTCTACATATAGTCGTCTTTCCTCCACCTGATGGGCCAACTATTGCAGTTGTTGTTCCTTGTTTTATATCAAAGGACAAATCATTTATGATTTTTCTCTTTTCATAAGAAAAATCTACATTTTCAAAGCTTATATCATAAGTTGGAGCTACTATATCCTTTCCATCAATATCCATAGGCTTGATATTTAATATTTCATTACCCTTATTTACACCTATATCCATCAACCTTAAAATAGCTGTGAATGAACCTGCAGAATCAAGACTTGAATACATCATAAAGGCACAAATAAGCATCGTTATACAACTCGGCAAATCCATACTGCCATCTAAGTAAAAAAGAATAGAAAATCCTATGACACACACACCTGTAATCTTAGTAACAAGACTTTGCATACCCATTGCAGGTAAAAGCTTAAGTTCCATATCTATATTTACTTTAGATGCCTGATTAATACTTTCGTCAAGCTTCTTATTCTGTTTTGAGAAAAGTGAATATGATTTTACTTCAGCCATTCCTTGTACATATTCCAAAATATTGGATACCATATTTCTGTCAGCTATATCCTTTTCTTCAGAAACTGAAGATGAATTTGCTCTAAGCTTAGTATTTACTATCATAAATACTAAGAGTCCAATCAATATTACAAAGCCTATTCTTATGTCAAATGTAAATACAAGGCACATTATCAATATAGTTGTAAGTAGTCCTTCAGTAGTCATCATTATTACCTTTGTAGCTGTATCACCTAATACTTCCATAGTATTAGTGGTAACTGAAGTTATATATCCAAGAGAGTTTTCATTAAAATATCCCATTGGCAAATATTTAAGATGCTCAGCAATTTCTATCCTCTTATTAGCAGCAGTCTCATAGCCAGCCTCTGTCTGTAACATCATAGACTTACTCCTAAGTAAGGTAACTCCTACAATACTTACAAGCATTATACCAAGCGATGCAAGGCAGGTATTTAGTGTAACATTGTTTTCTATTACAGCTTTAATCATAACATAGGTGGCAGGTACACGAAGAGCCTCAAAAAAAGCTTTTAAAACGCCAAAAAATATTGATATTTTAAATTTCTTCTTATTTTTTTCTCCACAAAAATCAAAAAACTTCTTATATATGCTAAGCATTTACTTCACCCCCTACGCTATCTTTTGAAGAAATATGTGATTCCCACATATTGCTGTATAGTTTACATTCTCTAAGCAATTGATCATGTGTCCCTTTTGCAATTATATTACCGTCATCAATTACAAAAATATTATCTGAATCAACAATTGTACTGAGTCTATGTGCAATTACTATCAGAGTCTTTCCTTTAACTAATTTGGCAACTGCAGATTGTACCAAAGCTTCATTTTCAGGATCAGTATAGGCTGTAGCCTCATCCAAAATAATTATGTCAGCATTTTTGAGCATAGCCCTTGCTATTGAGATCCTTTGCCTTTCTCCTCCTGAGAGATGTCCTCCTGTACCCCCTGCTATAGTGTCATATCCATTTTCTAATGAAGAAATAAACTCATCACAACCACTTTTTTTGGCAATCTCTTCTATTTCCTCATCACTTGTATTTGGCTTTGCAAGTCTTATATTTTCTCTTACACTTATATCGAAGAGATAATTATCCTGCGAAACATAAGCAATAATTTTATTTTGGTACTCAATAGGCATTTCCTTCGTATTGACATTTCCTATTAATATATCTCCGGTATTTGCATCCCATAACCCGGCAATCAGTTTAGCTAAAGTTGACTTACCGCTACCTGACGGTCCTACAAAAGCATTGACAGAGCCGGAATCAATATGCAAGTTTACACCATGCAAAACCTCATCTTCATGGTATGAAAAGTGTACATTTTTGAGCTCTATATTTGTGTTTTCAATATTTTTTTCTATTTTTTCAGGTCTTTTCATATCTTCCTGTTCAAGTATAGATACAACTTCTGATACTATAGTTCCAATTTTACCTATATCTTCACCATGAGCTGACGCATTCATAAGCGGAGCAATAATGCCGAAAGATAAGATTATTAATAATATAAAATTTGTAGCAGATAGATTACCTGCCTTATAAAGCATACCACCTATCGGTAACATTCCTGTCAAAGTAGCAGGCAACAAAGTAGAAGATGCAGATGAATAAAAAAGACAACTTCTCATCCAATCAACAAAGCAAGCAGCTCCTTCCTTAGCAGCTATAACGAATTTTTCATAAGAGCTGTCAGCTTTACCAAACGCCTTTATTACCTCTATTCCTCCAATGTACTCCACCGCTGTATCATTTAATTTCTTAGTCTTAACTATTGTATTATTGAACCTTTCACTAAATCCCTTAAACATACCGCAGTATGCCAATACACCAAAAGGAACTGTAAGAAGAGAGGCAAGCCCCATCTTCCAGTCAATGGAAAATACATAGATAATTACTATTACAGGTCCTAACATATTTGCAGTAAACTCCGGTACAACGTGAGCAAGTCCTGTTTCCATTGAGTCCACTCTTTCGACTATTATATTTTTAAGTGATCCTGACGAAGTATCTTTTACATAACCAAGAGGTAATCTATAAAGCTTATCGCATAACATCCTCCTAATATTTGCCAATACACCAAATGTTGCCTTATGTGACAAACCTGTAGATATACTATGAAACAATATTCTTAATATCCACATAACTACCATAAGTAAGCATTTATTAAGATAAGTACTGAATTCCTTTTCTCCGGATAAGAGATTTGCTACAATATCACCCATTACAAAATACGGCAATATCATACAAAAAACTCCTAAAATTGCAAAGAATATAGATGCTATATACTGTCCTTTATTCATACTTGCAAATTCAAAAAACCATTTAACTGTGGATTTCTTCTTCATTTTCTCCCCCTTTTTCAAGATTACTTTTGACTCCAATTATCTCTTTCCAACCTGCTGTAAAGAACTTTTGAAGACTCTTCATATACTCATACGCATCTTTTCTTGAAAAATCATGAACTACTGCTGTAAACATTCCATTCACCAAGGCAGTACAGAGCATATTACAAAGGTCTTCTCTAATATAATTTTCTATAAATCCAAGTTCATAGAGCTTATGAAATGTTGATAAAGTATTATCCGACTCAATTTTTATTATCTTAGCTACAAAATCATTGTATGGTGAACCTGCACTACAACAGACTATAAGCTTAAAACTGTCAAAATAATCATAGATTATCTCAAATAATGCATCAAACTCAGTGTTATAGTTGTTAATAGTATGAATTTTATCATCAGGATTTAATGATTCAAAATTTTCTTGCAATTTGACGAAATAATCCAAAAATTTATCTGCACCTTCACTTACCAACCTTGTAAAAATCATATCCTTATCTGTAAATCTACTATACAACATACCTGTAGTAAATCCTGACTTTTCCGCAATTGTCCTCATCGAAGCATTGATAAATCCTTTTTCCAAAAACTCTGATTTTGCAACTTTTAATATCTTATCTTCTATCTGATTATTTTTTATAATTTTTTTTTCGCTTTTAATCATAGTATTTTTCATCCATATCTCCTATCTTCCTTCATCCCACTTAGATCCTTTCTTACAAACGTGAAAATCACAGCAATCTCCACCCTCTGCCAATGTACTTGAACGATGTAACACAGCCCCCATTAATTTGAAAGTTTCATAATCAATCTTGCACATATAAGGAATCAATTCCTCATGATGTTCCTGTTTTCCAAGTGCACAAAGCCCACACCTATGATATAAGATAGTATATTCATCTTCATCTCTCCCATATATCATCTCTGTATTCCAGTTAAATTCACTATCTGAGACTGAGTTGGCTACTTTACTCTTCTCCATCATCTTTTTTTGATTTTCCAAGATAAAAGGATTACTTTTTTGAAAACTATTCTTAAGCAAAGGCGCTTGTATAGTCGCTTCTACCATTTTATCAAAGCCTTCTTCATCCATCTTGCCATTCATGGCATCGTATATGGAAAGCCAGAGCATACCACCGGCTAAAGGAATTCTAAGAGAATTTTTTCTAAGACTTCCTATGTCTGGTGTCCTTTGTATCATATTCTTATAATTTTGTTTCGAAAGTTTTTTTATTTGTCTTATATCCACTTCCTTCCAATTTTCTTTTATAAATTTGAATATTGTAGGCGAAAGTCCATACCATACAATTTTTTCACATAAAGTATTTTTCACTACACTCACCTCTTTTTAATAAAATATATAATGTAAAAAAATATCTCTACAATAAAAAATAATCAAAACTCCTAATCAGTAATAGTAATAAATTAAAGCGATGTTGTTAGAAATAATTCAAAAACTCAAAATTATTAATATAAGCGAATACAAGTTATATGTAAACTAATATCATATATAACACCGTTATTATAACTCTGTTATGAAAATATGTAAAGAATAAATTATTAAATAAATTTTTATTATAAATTTTTATTATAACTAAATATAGTTTTTAAATATACAGTATTTTCAATATTTTTCTTGATTTTTTATAAAAAAGAAATTATAATATGCCCCATATTAATTTTTGATATAATTTTTTACAATACTAAATCAATTTAGTATACTTTAGACATAAATCTTATTTATTTGGAGAAAAAATGATTGAAATTAACAATGTAAGTAAGACATTTCATCTAAAAAATAAAAAAGTCGAAGCTTTAAAGAATGTTTCACTTAAGATTGAAAAAGGTGATATATACGGAATAATAGGTTATAGTGGCGCCGGTAAGAGTACACTAATACGACTTATTAATTCTATAGAAAAACCTGACAGCGGTACAGTCAAAATAGAGGGTACAGATATAAACCTCTTAGATGAAAAGTCTCTTAGAAATTTAAGAAAAAAAATTGGAATGATATTCCAAAACTTTAATTTATTAAATAGTGCCAACGTATATGAAAATATTGCAGCTCCTTTAAAAAATCTAAAAACTTTAAGCAAAGAAGAAATTGAAAAAAAGGTAGACTCTCTTCTTAAATTAGTAGATTTGGAAGAAAAAAAGTATGTATACCCTAATCAATTAAGTGGTGGGCAAAAGCAGAGAGTTGCAATAGCAAGAGCATTATCAAACGACCCGTCTATACTTCTATGCGATGAGGCTACATCTGCTCTTGATCCAAATACTACAAAGTCTATACTCGATTTGTTGAAAAAAATAAAAAAAGACTTTGGGATTACAGTAGTGCTAATCACCCACCAAATGGATGTGGTAAAATATATCTGTAATAAGGTATCAGTAATGGATGGCGGAGAAATTGTTGAGCAGGGTAATCTCATAGATGTTTTTATAAATTCAAAGACTTCTATTGCAAAGGAATTTATCTCACAAAGTCTACATCAAGACGGAGTGGCTGAAAAACAAAGAGAATTAAAAAAAGACTTTTATAAACTTAATTTCATTGGTGATAATGCGGATGATCCTTTTATAGCAGGACTTTTTAGTAAATTCGGAGTTACTACAAGTATACTTTTTGCAAGTATAGAAAAACTCTGCGAAACAACATACGGTACCTTGATAGTAACTATTGACGGTAAAAAAGAAGATGTAAAGCAAGCAATAAGCTATCTTGCAAATAATAATGTAATAGTGGAGGTGATAAAATATGATAAGTAAAATAAATGAAGATTTAATAAGATATGGACCCTCACTTGTAAAGGCTTTTAAAGATACTTGTATAATGGTTGGAATATCAGGTTTATTTGCTACAATCTTAGGTACACCTATAGGAATTATTCTTGCAGTTACAGGCGAAGATGGACTTATGAAAAATAAAATTCTTAATTCTGTATTGTCTAAAATAATAAATATTCTTCGCTCCATTCCATTCGTAATTCTGGTAGCTTCAATACCTTGGCTGGTTAGAGCAATAGTGCACACTACTATAGGTGTAAAGGGAGCAGTAATTCCTCTTATAATAGCCTCGTCACCTTTTATGGCAAAACAGGTAGAACTTGCTCTTTTAAAAGTTGATAAAGGAGTTATCGAAGCATATACGGCAATGGGTTTCTCTAAGTTTGACATCATTATAAAAGTATTGCTTAGAGAAGGTCTTGGAGGGATAGTACAGGGAATAACCCTATCTTTAGTTGGGCTTATAGGATATTCTGCAATTGCAGGAACAGTCGGTGGAGGAGGTCTTGGAGACTTTGCTATAAGATACGGATACAATATGTTCAATCCTCATCTTATGACTCTTACTCTTGTAATAATAATTATACTTGTATTTCTTGTACAGTTTATAGGAGATGACATCTATAGAAGATTATCTCATAATTAATTAGAATTAATTTTAAAACATAATTTAAAAACTATTTTGTTATTAATTTTATACTCTAACATAATCTTGATTTATTTTATTTGTAAAATGACAGAATCTTATAGTAATTATATTTTTTAAACTTCAGTTATATGTCATTTAAAATATAAATTTTAATTTAGGAGTATACAAATCATATTATATATTTAATTTTTGGAGGAAATATGAAAAAAAATATTAAAAAAATACTAACTTTAGCCTTATCATCAATCTTACTATTAACAGCTTGCGGATCAACAAACAACACTCAAAGTGAAAATAAGGACAATACTCAAAACCCAAATAAGACAGCAACATTAAGAAAGTATAAATTAGGACTTAATGGTACAGACCACAGAGTTTGGGAAAATGTTAGAAAAAGGCTAAATAATGACGGAATTGATTTGGAATTTGTAGAATTCGCTGACTATATCCAACCTAATAAGGCACTTTCTTCAGGTGACATAGACCTCAACGCATTTCAAACTGAAATATATTTTGAAAATTTCATAAAAGAAAATAATATAGACAATCTTACACCTATAGGATATACGGTAGTTGCACCTATGGGAGCATATTCTAAAAAAGTAAAAGACCTTAAAGAATTATCTACAGACAGAGCATTGAAAGTGGCAATTCCAAACGACACTTCAAACGGTGGTAGAGCATTGAAATTTTTGGAGTCACTTGGATATATTAAGTTAGATTCGTCAAAGGGCAATCTTCCAACATTACTTGATATAAAAGAAAATACTAAAAATCTTGAAATAACTGAAATGGCTGCTAATCAAATACCTGCATCTTTACCTGACCTTGACTTTGCAATAATAAACAATGGCGTAGCTTTTGAAGCGGGACTTACAATATCAAAAGACGCTTTGGCATATGAAGATTACAAAGAAGAGAGAATGAAAGACTATTGGAATATAATAGCTGCTAAAAAAGATGACGCTCAAAAAAAAGACTTCAAAAAAATAGTTGAAGTATATCAAACTGACGAAACTAAAAAAGCACTTGAAGAACAATATGGTGGTCAATCAATACCTGTTTGGTAAAAACGGAGAAATAATAATGAAAAAACTAAAAGAAAAAATCAATTTATTTATTGATGAAAATATTGAAGACTATAAAAAAATAGCATTGGAAATACATGACAATCCTGAAGTTAGCAATTACGAATTCAAGTCATGTAAAATCTTATCAGACAGACTTATAAAAGAAGGCTTTGATGTAAAGGTAGATGTAGCAGGTCATAGAACAGGATTTACAGCAACTTACAAATCAGCCAAAAAAGGTCCTGTAATAGTATATCTTGCAGAGTATGACGCACTTGTAGGAATTGGACACGCCTG
This sequence comes from uncultured Peptostreptococcaceae bacterium, assembly GCA_963521605.1. Classification (GTDB taxonomy): domain Bacteria; phylum Bacillota; class Clostridia; order Peptostreptococcales; family Filifactoraceae; genus Peptoanaerobacter. The sequence goes on from CAUQVF010000003.1 coordinate 92,054, forward strand.
CGGTCATAATCTGTTTGGAGCCAACAGTCTCATCTCAGCCTCAGCAATTAAAAATATAATTGATGAAGTAGGCGGAGAAGTAAGAGTATATGGCACACCGGGAGAAGAAGGTGGCGAAAATGGAAGTGCTAAAGGAAGTTTTGTAAGGGAACATTTTTTTGATGATGTGGATGTTGCACTTTGTGCACATCCTTCAGACAGAAACAGCGTAAGCACAAGCTCTCTTGCAATTGATCCGGTAGTAGTACAATTTTTCGGAAAACCTGCTCACTCATCAGCATCACCTTGGGACGGAATCAATGCTCTTGATGCTGTAATACAGGTGTTCAACTCAGTAAACGCATTAAGACAGCATGTAACTGACGATGTAAGAATACACGGAATAATTACAAAAGGTGGAGACGCTCCAAACATCGTTCCTGAATTTGCTGAAGCAAAGTTTTATCTCAGAGCAAATACTAAAAAACAGGTACAAGAACTAAGATTTAAATTTGAAAATATAGTAAAAGGCGCTGCACTACAAACAGGAGCAACATTCAAACTGGAGCAGTATGGAAACAGTGTTGACGACATGGTTATAACTCCACTTTTAGATGATATCTATGCCAGATATGTAGAAGAATTAGGTTATGAAATTGACCGTATTGGCAAAAAAAGTATAGGTTCATCCGATGTAGGCAATGTATCATATGTAGTTCCCACAATACAGCCTAATTTTAAGATTTCCATAGAGCCGATTATAGGTCATACTCAAGGATTTAAAGAAGCTGCAAGAAGTGAGTACGGACTTGAATCTATTAGATTTTGCTCAAAAGCACTTGCATACACTGCATTAGACTTACTACTTGATTCAAAACTGCTTGAAGATATAAAGAAACAACATCAACAAAATATTAGTAAATTGCTTTAATAGATTAAGGCGCCCTATTTTATGTAGAGTGCCTTAATCTATATTTTTATATTTAATTTTTTGCTTGTTAAAATAAATTCAGCAATTTAAATAATTTATAATATAATTAGAATTCTATTTAAATAATTATTATCTACACAAATCTATTTTAAATTGTATTTTTCTACCAAATACTCATCCATAGCTTTTGCAGCTACCTTTCCTGCTCCCATTGCAAGAATAACTGTTGCAGCTCCTGTAACAGCATCTCCGCCGGCATAAACACCTTCTACTGAAGTTTTTCCTGTAGCTTCATCAACTATTATACATTTATGCTTATTTATCTCAAGACCTGATGTTGTAGAACTGATAAGAGGGTTTGGAGAGGTTCCAAGCGACATTATTACTGTATCACATTCAATTACAAATTCAGAACCTTCTATTACCTTAGGAGACCTTCTTCCTGATTCATCAGGTTCACCAAGTTCCATTCTAACACATTTTATACCTTTTACATTCCCTTTTTCATCTTCCAATATTTCTACAGGATTTGTAAGAAGCTCAAAGTTTACGCCCTCTTCTTTAGCATGATGTACTTCTTCCACTCTTGCAGGAAGCTCTTCCATTGAACGTCTATAAACTATTGTAGACTTAGAACCCAATCTTAATATAGTTCTTGCAGCATCCATTGCAACATTACCACCACCAACAGTCACGCAATGCTCACTCTTTTTTACAGGTGTATCATAGCTGTCATCAACAGCCTTCATAAGATTGGCTCTTGTTAGGAACTCATTTGCAGAAAATACTCCATTTGCAGTTTCTCCAGGAATTCCCATAAACTTAGGGAGTCCGGCACCTGAGCCTATAAATACAGCCTTGAAATCTTCCTCATTCATAAGTTGTTCTATAGTTACAGTCCTACCAACAACTACATTAGTTTCTATCTTCACTCCTAAGTTTATTATATTTTGAATTTCATTTTTTACTATATCTTCCTTAGGTAGTCTGAACTCAGGTATACCATAGACAAGTACACCACCGGCTTTGTGAAGAGCCTCAAAAATTGTCACATCATAGCCTTTTCTCGCCAAATCTCCTGCAGCAGTAAGTCCTGCCGGACCGGCTCCTATAATTGCTACCTTTATATTTTTTGGAGGTAATTTTTCACCAAATACAACTCCATTTTTCATATTAGTATCTGCTACAAATCTTTCCAACTTACCTATTGAAACAGGTTCATTTTTTATCCCCATTATACATGTCATCTCGCATTGTGACTCTTGAGGACACACTCTACCGCATACAGCAGGCAATGCCGAAGATTCTGCTATTATTCTGCCAGCACCTTCTATATCTTTTTCTATTATCTTCTTAATGAATTCAGGTATATTTATACCTACCGGACAAGTACCTATACACCTTGCATTTTTACAACTTAGACATCTCTTTGATTCTTCTATAGCTTCTTCAAGATTATATCCGTAACAAACTTCATCAAAGTTTGTAGCTCTTTCATGCGGATCCTGTTCTCTTACAGGAACTCTCAAAGATTTTGGTTTTGTATTTTTAATTAAAGGTTTTACTTCTCCCATTATTATTCTTCCTCCTTGCAATCACAATAAGGATTTTTACCATGAGTACCCTTATCTTTTTGCCTTAACAATTTTTTGCCCTCTTCAGTTTTATACATAGTCTGTCTTCTCATTGCTTCATCAAAATTTACTTCATATCCGTCAAATTCCGGACCGTCTACACAGGTAAATTTGACTTCTTTACCGACAGATACTCTACATGCACCGCACATACCTGTAGCATCAACCATTATACTGTTTAATGATACAACTGTAGGAATACCAAGACTTTTTGTCATCATTGTAGTAAATTTCATCATTATCATAGGCCCTATAATCACGGCATGGTCATACTTCTCTCTCTTGTTTTTAACCAAATCTTCAAGACATTGAGAAGCATTTCCATGGAATCCGAGACTACCATCATCCGTTGCCAAATATAGATTTTTACAGACCTTTCCCATTTCTTCATCAAGTATCAATATATCCTTTGATCTTGCACCTATAATAACATCACAGTCAACCCCTATTTCATGAAGATACTTTACTTGCGGATATACAGGAGCAGCACCAACACCACCTGCTATAAATACTATATTCATCTTTTGAAGTTCTTCTTTTGATTTTTCCACCAATTCCGACGGATTACCAAGAGGTCCCACGACATCTTCAAAATAATCTCCTACTTCTAAAAGCGCCATTCTATTTGTAGAATCACCTACTGTCTGAAACACTATCGTTATCAATCCCTTTTCCTTATTGACATCACAGATGGTAAGAGGGATTCTCTCCCCTTTTTCATCCATTTTTACTACAAGAAACTGACCCGGTAAAAAAGAATGTGCACATCTCTTGGCTTCAACATCCATAAGACATATATTGCTTTGCAACATTCTTTTAGCTACTATTTTATACATATATTTTCCTTTCTTAAATTATATATATTAATGAAAAATTTTTAATCATTATTTTTCAACAATCTCTTAAATACATCATTTATCTTTTTTCTCGCAGACTCAATGTACATAATACATACTATAAAAACTATCTTTTGACTTATTTGATCATATTTATATGCTCTGATTTTATGAAGTGAATATTTTATTTTCAAAGAAGTTATAACATCATCAATATATGCCTCAGATTTTGACATTAGATCTTCAAATTGTTTTATATCTGTCATATCAAAATCACAACTTATTACTCTATCAATGTGGACACTGCACTTCAAGGCTATAGTATCTTCTCTTGAAGTTGATTTTGTAAGATCAGTTATAGTATCTATATCGTAATTTTCTTTAAGCAAGCTTGATATATCCAAGCTACTGTATATCTCATCTCCGAATATTTGGTACATACCCGTCCTCTTTTAATTTAATGACTATTTTGAACATCTAATTTTAACTTTTTTAGTGTGTATTTGTCAAGTGATAATAAATTTTTTTGTACAATTATCGAAAAAAAGAAATAACTTATATCAAATATTTTTTGTATATGTATTTTATAATTACCCCCATTATGTTATAATTTTAAGTCGTAAAATATTATTGAAATCAAAAATTTTTACACTACCTTATTATTCTTTTTTTATTTATAAACCAAATATTGAGCTTGTGATTATTATCTTACTTTGAATATTTTATTTCATATAAAATTTAGTTTAGACTATTCAAATTTCAAATGAAATGTGAATAGTTAAAACTACTATTTTAGTTAAAAAGTATAGATTTTAGTATGGATAATTGTAGTAATAAACAGTTCAATTTATGTTTGTAGTTACTTATATTACTTTAATTCTTCGACAAAATCAATGTAAAACTTTAATTTATATATTTCAATTGCAAATAAATTTTTACATATAATTTGTAAAAAATATTTTGAAATCAAATTTTTTTGAACAAAAATATCCTAAAGGAGAAAGACATGGATAGTTTTCAAATTGCATTTAATGCTATAGTACCTATAACCTTAATAGTTATAATGGGTTACCTCTTAAAAAAATACAAACATTTAGACAAGCATACAATTACAAATATGAATTCTCTATGTTTCAAATTTTTTCTACCTATTCTCACTTTCAGTAACATAATCCATACCAACGTAAAAGAGATAATTGACTCAAAATTATTGATATATGCAATGATAAGTATAGTTTTAATCATAAGTATAAGCATATTTATAGTTCCTTTTTTTGAAAAGGAGAGAAAAAAACAAGGCTCAATGATACAAGGAATATATAGAAGTAACTTTGTAATCCTTGGAATACCTCTAACGTCACATATCGCCGGAGAAAAAGCTTCTGCTACTGCTGCAATACTGATAATGGTTGTAATTCCTTTGTATAATTTCTTCGCTGTTGTAATATTATCTATCTATGGTGGTCAAAATAATATAAAATTAAAAGAAATATCTCTTCAAGTTATTAAAAATCCGATGATTATTGCGTCTTTGTCAGGTATATTGATATCTGTTACAGGTATTAATTTCCCCATTTTTATTGACAAGGCAGTTGTAGATTTATCAAAATTAGGTGGGGTATTACCTATGTTTTTACTCGGTGCAGACCTTGACTTTTCATCAGTATCTTCAAATACGAAAGATTTGATAGTTACGCTTAGTGCTAAACTATTAATTGTTCCGCTAATTTTTCTTAGTCTTGCAATATTGCTTGGCTTTTCTCCTGAAAAAATAGTCGCACTGATAGCTATGTACTGCGCACCTATTGCTGTCAGTTCAGCAATTATGGCTCAACAAATGGGATGTGACAGTGAACTTTCCACACAATTAGTAGTATTTTCTACTGTAATATCTTGTTTTACAATCTTTATGTGGGTATTTTCCTTGAGTTTCTTAAAACTTATTTAAACAAAATTTTTTAATAATTCTTACTTGCCTTTTAAATTATTTAAAGCATTAGTGAATTTCATACAACTTTATTAAAAATATATTTATTAAAGATGCTTAGAATAATTTTTAACTCAACTTTCTCACATAAAAAACTCATTAAAGACATTGAAATTTAGGTATTTTCTAAAAAAAATAATATTATTTTTAAAATAGTTCTTTCAGCGTTTTCATTTTTTGATAAATATTCAAATTTCAGTAAATATTATTCAAAAAAATGGTGAGTAAAGTGGTTTATTAAAAAATCAACAAATCCTTAACTAATACTAATCACCCTTTATAACACTAAGTGGTTATTTAAAATAACTCTATACATTGTAGAGATTTTCAATATTTTTTTGTAACCTAACTATGTGCCTTTTAAATAGGTTTTTAATATAAAAATGCGATAATTTTAGTGAGAAAGTTGAAGTATTAATCTATGTAATGCTTTGTATGGAAATGCTTTGTAAAATAGACAGTTATACTTATTTAATTGACTTTTGTTATGATTTTCGCAAGAACTTAGACTTATAAGAAAGGAGAGAGATATTTATGTATATTTCAAGTAATAAAGAAAACTATAAATGTTATGATATCGATGAAATGAAAAAGTATATTCTACGATGTGCTGAAAATATATTTGATGAGCTGTGGATTAGCAAAGATGAGAAGGATTATCCTATTCTTGTTATTTTAATTAATGATAAATATGCATGTTTGCATTTTTTCATAGATGATAAGGGTACTGTCTTTCAATCTGTTGGATACGGATATGAAGATATATCTTTTAGACTTAACAACGATGAAATTATTATGTCTGCAAATTCCGTAATTCTTCTGGATGATGCAATAAGATGTGCAGAGCAATTTTTTATAGATTATGACAAGTCAAACTGTATCAAATGGCGATGCTTGTGATAAGTTTTTATTATATATCTATAATTAATGATTTAATTAGCTTAATTAACTTATAAAATCTTTATACCTTTATATATTTAATTATTATAATGGGAGTAACACACAATGATAAATTACTTAAAAGCACTTATAATAATGTTTAAAGCTCATAAAGGGCAAAAAGACAAGGCAGGTAGAGCATATATATTTCATCCACTTGCAGTATCTTTCGGTGTAAAAACAAAAGACGCTAAAATTGTAGCCCTATTACATGATGTCTTAGAAGATAGCAACTACACCATAGAAGATTTAGATTTTCTAACAGAAGAGCAAAAACACTCTTTAGTATTACTAACTCATAAAAAGAATGAATCATATTTTGACTATATAGAAAAAATCAAAAGCGATGACATAGCAAAAGAAGTAAAACTAAGTGACTTAAAACATAATAGCAATTTAAAAAGACTCAAAAATATAACAGAAAAGGATTTGGAGAGAGTCGAGAAATATAAGAAGGCAATAGAGATATTGAGTAAGTAAGATTGATAAACAATACTCGATATCTCATGTAAAATATTTATTATTTTAACTCAAGTAAGGTGTTTTCATTATCCGAGTAAATGAACGTTTGTGTATGAGGTATTCCTAATCCTCTTCCATAAGAGATAGGATATCCCACTCCCACGCTGTAGCCTTTTACACTTGCCTTTTCTCCATCTTCTGTTATTACAAAATCATCTACCTCTTCATTTCTATGAGTATGACCGAAGAAATATATTATATTTGTATCTATATTTACTTTTGTATAGTATGTTGTCTCATCTCCACTTGTACCTTCCAACCTTAAAAGTGGTACATGGCTTACACATATATCGCATTTACCATAGATTTTATTTTCATAAAATATGCGTCCTTTTTCATAAGACTCATACATATAATCCTCCTTTATATAGTGTTTATCATTCATTCTATTGTTAAACATTTTAAAAACATCAGGATTATTCATATTATACATAATTGGTAAAAAGCCAATTTTGAGCAATTTTTCACTACATTGTATTTCTTGTACAGTATTTGCTACATACTTTACATTGGGATAATCTTTCAAATCTTCTATTAATTTATATAATCTATTATCTCCAATATCTTTGTCCTGAAAATAGTATTCGTGATTACCGTCAATATACCAAATATTATTACATATTGTAGAGGCTTTTTTTAAAAACTCTTTTGAATATGAATTATTATTTGCAATATCTCCTGCTATAATCAAAGTGTCTGTTAGCTTTTTTGTATTTTTTATCATCTTATCAATATAAGCGCTTACATTTGTGTGTATCTCCTCTTGTATTTTAGGCGAAAGCTCTTCTACATTACCCATTATATAGTCATGAAATTGTTCTTGTGCGCATTTTGTATCAAAATACATATCAACATGTGTATCTGATGTTATGTTAAACATTTTATACTCCTTTTATATTTTTAGACATTAATTTTATTTATAGATATAGGATTTTATTTTGTAGTTACATATATTTATAAAGTATTCTACTTTAAATATATTATTATTTAATTTTCTATGTAATAGATTTCTTGTAATTTGAGAGTTTAACATTACCTTTTTATATTTTCAATAATATGTCTTTGAATTTAAAAAGTCAAGAAATAATTAAAAAGAGAGTAAATCAAATGACAATTCACTCTCTAATACACTATTAAACTAAAAAGTATTTAAACTAACTCTCATTTTCATTGATATCTTCTAAAATCCAAGAAAATCAAAGTATAAAAGTATAATAAACTATTTTTTTATGGAAACTATCATTATATTTTCTTTAAAACTTCCTATTTACATATATTTTAGTGATGTCCGCTAAGTATCGCATATACGCAGTCATCATTAACATAATTTATATTATTTTTTTCTGTCTTAGATATTACCTCATCATCAAAAGTATGTGGCTGGAACCAAAGATTTTTTACACCTTTTTTTACAGCTTCATCCACCACATTTAGTGAAATTTTAGGATTTACAACTACATCCACGCAGTCCACATCCATTGGAACTTCTTCCAAAGAAGAGTATACATCTATACCAAGTATCTTCTTACCGGCATATTTTTTGTTTACTCCGACAACATTGTAGCCTTTTTGCACCATTACCATGGGTATCTTGTAGCCAAATTTCTCTACATCATCAGTTATTCCATATACTACCCAGTTTTTCTTTGCAAGCATTTCTTCTTTGATACTCATAACTTCCTCCATATTTATTAGCGCTGATACTTTGTTTAATAGAAAAATCTATTTATCATATATAAAATATTATTTAATTACTCATTACCCAATAAACTTCTTAGTTATTATATATCTAATTAATTTTTTGAAAAATATATATAAAATTTCTTTCAAATTCTATAAAAAATCACAAAAAAATTATTTAATCAGACTTAGTTTATCAGGTTTTTAAATGTAGCATCATTAAGTTTATAAAACAAATAATAATCATAGTAAAAAAATAAATTTTTAATATAAGATGTTAATCTCATTTAAGTAAACAAATATCAGTATTGCATCTAAATGTAATTATTAATTAACTTGTTAAAAAGATATTGTTGATGTATAATCTTAGTGCTTCTTATTTACCCAACAATAGATAATTTAATTATTAAAATAAATCGGTGATGTTTATGTTTAAAACTATAAAAAAATTATTCTGGTTTTTCAAAAAAAGGAGAAAAAACTATATAATCGGAGTTTTGGTATTACAATTAGCAAATTTTATTATTATATTTCCACCGATTATCATAGGTAAGGCTATAGATTCCATTGCCAAAGGCACACTTACTTGGATGGAATTGTTAACTTATGTTGCTCTTATGACAGTCTTATTTACTTCAGAGTATATATGCAACTTTGTATGGTCGTACAATGTATTTTCAAACGCTATAGTTATAGATTTTGACTTGAGAAATATGATAATGAACAAAATACTTTCAATGCCAAGACCATTTTTCGAAAAATTTTCATCAGGAGATTTGATGTCAAGAGCAACAAGTGATGTAACTACCATAAGCGATTTACTTGGCTATGGTACTATGGCTTTTTCTGATGGCATATGCTATCTTTCTACAGTTATAATAGCAATGGGAGCCATAATTTCTTGGAAGCTGACTTTCTTCAGTATCTTACCACTTCCTTTTCTTGTTTTATTTTCCAACTATCTTGGCAACCACATTCACAGCGAATATACCAAACAACAAGAGGCTTTTTCTGCAATGAGTGATGTAGCTCTTGAAAATATTAACGGACTGAGAGTTGTACGTTCTTATGTTCTTGAAAATCAAAGTATTGCTAATTTTGAAAAAAGTATTACTGACGTCTATAAAAAATCACTAAGAACTGAAATAATTGCTGATATTTTTTGGCCGTCTTCAAAAATTTTTACCTCACTTAGCTATGCAATTGCCATATGGTATGGCAGTAGTCTTATCGCCTCAGGTCAAATTACACTTGGAGAATTAATATCTTTTAATATTTATCTTGGATTTTTAGTATGGCCGATGTTTAGCATAGGAGACTTTATAAATATTGCTCAAAGAGCCTCCACTTCAATAGAGAGAATATATGAAGTTCTTGAAGAAAAAGACGATGTCACACAAGAAAATGAAGTCTATATTAATGAAGATTCACCTTGTGATTTAAGATTTGAAAACTACTCTTTCAAATACCCTACTTCTTCTTCCAATAATTTAGAAAATATAAATCTATTCATACCTGAAGGCAATACTTTAGGCATAGTTGGCAAGACAGGTAGCGGAAAGTCAACCCTTATAAAGCAAATTCTAAAAGAATATGAATATGGTAGTGGTGATGTCCTACTGGGAAATAGTCCTCTTAAAAATATCGAAATTTCAAGTCTAATGTCTAAGATAGGCTATGTACCTCAAGATAGCGTCTTATTTTCAAAGACTATAAAAGAAAATATACTGATTGGTAAAAATGACGCAGATGATGAAAAAATAGAAAGGGCTATCTATCTTGCAGGATTAACTAAAGATATAAGCATCTTTTCTAAAGGAGTTAATACTCTTGTCGGAGAGCGTGGAGTATCTATTTCAGGAGGTCAAAAACAGAGGATTTCCATAGCAAGAGCATTGCTCAAAGAACCTGACATATTAATACTGGATGATTCTTTGTCCGCTGTGGACTCCAAAACTCAGATGAATATAATCCAAAACATTAGGAACATAAGAAAGGATAAGACTACTATAATTGTATCTCATAGACTGTCTTTGGTTTCTCATGCTCAGGAGATAATAGTAATGAATGACGGCAAGATTGTGGAAAGAGGAAATCATGAGAATCTCATGGAGCAAAACGGATGGTATGCAACTCAATATCAAACCCAACAATTAAAGGAGGATGAACAAAATGACTGATACAAATCAAACTCCTAAAAATGAAAATAAAAAGAAGACTTTAAAAGACTTTCAGCTTACGCTTTGATGTTCAAGTCAAATTTATTTGCAGGTCTTTTACTTTTGCTAACTGCTGTAGCTTTTGAACTTTTGGCACCTTTTTCCATTAGAAAAATACTTGATGAAGAACTTATAAAATCTCCAATAAATCAAAGTTCAATATTAAAGCTTGTATCATTCTACTTACTGTATAATATAACAGCCTCCTTATTTAAGTATGTAAGCAGTATTCAGCTTAAAATCATGGCTCTTAAGATAGTCAAAAAAATGAGACTTCAAATATTTGAAAAACTTCAACAACTTGATGTATCATTTTTTGATAATATGCCGGCAGGTAGTATAGTATCAAAGATAACTAACGATACAGAGGCTGTCCAAAGTCTTTATGTAAAAGTTTTTGGAGAACTGGTCAAAGGAACTGTATATATAATAGGTGTGTATATAATGTTTTTCAGACTGAATTTTAATTTTGCTCTCATATCTTTATTGCTAATGCCACTACTACTTTTTACTATATGGTTTTACAACGAAAAGGCAAGAAAATATAACGATATAATAAGAAGTAAAATTAGTGTATTAAACGGAATACTTAATGAAGCGGTACAGGGGATAAGTATAATAAGGTCATTTAACAATACAAAAAGTATTAAAGAAGAATTTGATAAGGCAAATATACAGAAGCAAGATGAACGTTATAAACTCCTGATACTAAATTCCCTAACTTCTTATACAATAATAGGAGCTTTTAAAAATATAGTCTTTACTGTTATGATATATTACTTTGGTAGCAGTTTACTAAAAAATATTTCAATTACTTCAATAGGCTTACTCTACATTTATGTTGACTATATAGACGTACTTTTTCACAATATTCATGTCATAGTTGGAGAATTAGCTAATCTTTCCAAGTCTGCTGTTGCATCTTCTCATGTATTTGAAATGATAGACAAAGTTGGAACTCCTATAAGTAATGAAACAATTGCTCCTATATTAGGCAATGTTGAATTTAAAGACGTGAGTTTTTATTACAAAAATGAGGAATATGTCCTTAAAAATATCAATCTTATAGCACAAAAAGGACAGGTAGTTGCTCTTGTAGGTCATACCGGTTCAGGCAAAAGCTCAATTATTAACTTACTTTTAAAGTTTTATGAAGCTCAAAAAGGAGACATACTGATAGATGGTATGAATTTAAGAGATTTAAAAAATCAGGCTATTAGAAATCAGATGGGTATAGTCTTACAAGATCCATATATTTTTTCCGATACCTTGTTTTACAACATAGGCTTGGGCAATCCTAAAATAGGTAGGCAAGACGCATTAAAAGCTCTTGAAATGGTGGGAGCAAAAGACATACTTGAAAGCAACGCTATGGATGAAAAAATACTTGACCATGGCTCAATGCTGTCATCAGGACAAAGACAACTTATCTCCTTTGCCAGAGCCCTGGCTCAAAACCCTAAGATTCTTATACTTGATGAGGCTACAAGCTCTATAGACTCTCAAACAGAAGAGATAATTCAAAACGCAATGAGTATTCTCATGAGGGGAAGAACCACTTTTATAATAGCTCACAGACTATCAACAATCAAAAATGCGGATAAGATATATCTCCTTGATAAAGGAAGTATAGTCGAAGAAGGAAATCACGAAACCTTGATACAGAAAAAAGGAAAATATTATGAGATGTATCAAGCACAAAATATTGATTGATGTTTCTTAACTTTCGATAAATGATATTCAAAATTTATAAAAGTCAGTCAAAGCTATAAACGATATACTTTAGCTAAGATTGACTTTTTCATTATTGACTTTATTATAATATAATAGTATTATTATAGATATATTTTTTTAATCTTATGCTTATATTAAGTTTAATTGACTGATGTTATTATTTCAATCTTTTCACTGATTAATAATACTGATCTTTGTTTAGTTAATTGAAATTATTACTTTATATTTTGTTTATATAATGCTAAATATTCTTGGAATGTATGAGCGAAATCATTACATATTTTTGATTAAAAGCTTTAAAATCCAAATTAATATTAAAAACAAAGTAACGTTTCCATAATTACATTAATTCAGTATAGATTTGTAATAGATAATCTGTCATTTTGCAAAATATCTGCACTAAACAAAAGGAGTTGTTTTTATGAATGCAAATGTAACGGTTGTAGCAGTTGTAATCATCTATCTACTTGTAATGCTTGCTATAGGTTACTACTCTTCCAAAAAAATAACCAGCAATGAAGATTTTATGGTTGCAGGAAGAAATCTGGGACCTATACTTCTTGCAGGTACACTTTCAGCAACTGAAATAGGTGGAGGCTCTTCATTAGGTGTTGCTGAAAAAGCCTATGGAACATGGGGATTAGGGGCATCATGGTATGTTACCACTATGGGTATAGCCTTTGTCATTTTATCATTTGTTGCACATAAGTTCAGAGCGGCAGAGGTAAAGACTGTGCCGGAGTATTTTAGAAGAAGGTATGGTCGCTCAGCAGGTCTTATAACTTCAATAATAATGTTACTCCCACTTGTAGGTCTTACAGCATCTCAATTTATAGCATCTGCAACTATTGTTTCTGTTATGATTGGAGTAAGTCCAAAAATTGCAGTTACAATAGTGGCATTGGTAGTAACTGTTTATGCTATAATGGGTGGTCTTTGGGCGGTTGCTCTTACTGACTTTGTTCAAGTGTTTCTAATAGTGCTCGGAATGTTTTTGGCAATACCTTTTTCACTTAATTTAGCAGGTGGAATGGATAAGGTAATAGCTAATGTTCCACCTGAAACTATGAGTCTATTTAGCGGTATCAAAGTTTCTACTATTATTGGGCTTGTAATCATGTACATTGCTTCCTTTACAGTAGGACAGGAAGCTGTATCAAGATTTTATGCAGCTAAAAATGGAAAGGTAGCAGTACAAGGATCTATAATTTCTGCAGTAATTAACTTTGTCTATGCTTTTATACCTACAATACTTGGTATAACAACATTAGCCTTGGTAAATATGAATAAACTTGACAGTGCTGTTATAATGAAAGACGGTGCAAAATATGCACTTCCACACCTTGCCATGAATACTATGCCTGCAATAATTGTAGGACTTTTGTTCTCAGGAATTATATCAGCAACAATGTCATCAGCCGACTCTGACCTTTTGGGTGCAGGCTCAATATTTAGCAATGACATCTATAAGATATATATCAATCCTAAGGCTACAAGCGATCAAGTAATGAAGACTACTAAGATAACTATGATAATAGTGGGAATACTTGGATGGGTAATAGCAATGACAAACACAAGTAATCTTATAAATATACTTATGTTTTCATTTACTCTTAGAGCTGCCGGAGCATTTTTCCCTTATGTTTTTGGACTTTATTGGAAAAAATCTTCACTTCAAGGTACTATCGCATCTCTTATTGCGGGAAGTGTAGTTGTAATTCTTATCGAAAATAGTGAAACAAAAAATTTCTATGGTTTAGATCCTATAATTCCGGGATTGATTGCAAGCTTTATCTTCTTCATAGGTTTTACTTTGCTAATGCCAAGCGATAGAGAAAACTGCGACCTTATTCCTGAAGAAGATTAATTTAATACTAAATCTATAATCCACTGAGTAATCGGTGGATTTTTTCAATTTTATAAAACATTTTTTAGAAAATTAAAAATATTATTCATATTTATTTTTTTATTATTCAATATTTTATCTTAAATTTTTATGCTAAATAAATAATTTAAAACTTACATCAAAATTAACTTTAATTCCATACTATATTGATTTTTTTATTAAAATGTGGTATATTCCTATCATGATAAAAAATGATATATTTTTAAATTTTTTATTTGATGTTTTTTTTATTATTTGATATTTTTGTTTTTATATTCATGAACATTTTTCTTTTAGTACTATCTTTTTCAAATTAATTTTTACAAGGAGAAATCAATGGCTAATTTTATAAATGAACCGTCTCATACTTTTAGCGAATATTTGCTGATACCAGGATACTCTTCTACTGAGTGTATACCTGCGAATGTTAATTTGAAAACTCCATTAATTAAATACAAAAAAGGTGAATTGTGCCCTATTACTCTTAATATCCCTCTTGTTTCCGCAATCATGCAATCTGTATCCGGAGATGAACTTGCTGTTGCTCTTGCTAAACAGGGGGGTATTTCATTTATCTTCTGCTCTCAATCAGTAGAAGATGAGGCTGAAATGGTAAGAAAGGTAAAAACGCATAAAGCCGGTTTTGTCACAAGTAGAGCTAATGTTTCGCCTGACAATACTCTCCAAGACATACTTAACCTTAAGGAAAAAACAGGCTTTTCCACAGTGGCTGTAACAGCTGACGGCAGTCCTAACGGTAAATTGCTTGGAATAGTAACAGGAAGAGATTATCGTATAAGCCGTATGAGTACCGATATGAAAGTTGCTGAATTTATGACTCCTTTTGAAAAACTGATATATGGAAAAGAAGGTATTACTCTAAAGGAAGCTAATAACATAATTTGGGATAATAAGTTAAATACTCTCCCTATAGTTGATGATGACTTCAATCTCTGCTACTTTGTTTTTAGAAAGGACTATGACAGTAATAAGAACAATCCTGATGAAATACTTGACAGTTCTAAAAGATATATAGTGGGAGCAGGAATAAATACCAGAGATTATGAAAAAAGAGTCCCTGCTTTGGTAGATGCAGGAGCGGATGTACTTTGTATTGATTCTTCAGAAGGATTTTCGCAGTGGCAGGAACTGACTATAAAATGGATTAGAGAAAAATACGGAGACAGTGTGAAAGTAGGAGCCGGAAATGTTGTTGATGCTGAAGGATTCAGATTTTTAGCTGATTGCGGTGCTGATTTTGTCAAGGTAGGCATAGGTGGTGGCTCTATATGTATCACAAGAGAGACAAAGGGCATAGGTCGAGGACAGGCTACAGCAATAATCGAAGTTTGTAAGGAGAGAGATAAGTATTTTGAAGAAACAGGAATATATGTACCTGTTTGCTCAGATGGCGGAATAGTCTACGATCACCATATCACTCTTGCACTTGCTATGGGAGCTGACTTTGTAATGCTGGGCAGATACTTTGCCAGATTTGACGAAAGTCCATCAAATAAGGTAAGTATCGCCGGAACATACTACAAAGAGTACTGGGGAGAAGGCTCTGCAAGAGCAAGAAATTGGGAAAGATATGACCTTGGCGGAGAAAAGAAACTTTCTTTTGAAGAAGGGGTGGACTCTTATGTTCCTTATGCCGGTAGTTTAAAAGATAATGTTGATCTAACACTAAGCAAGATAAAATCAACTATGTGTAATTGCGGTGCCCTAAATATAGAGGACTTACAAAAAAATGCTAAGATTACCCTTGTATCGGCTACAAGTATAGTTGAAGGTGGAGCTCATGATGTTATCCAAAAGGAAAAAGCTCCTACTATTAAATAAATTTACAATCAATTCATAGAATTATTTTAATGTTATTATGTATTTTTGTTAGTTGATAATTAGGAGATGATTATGAAAAAAGTTGGAATTTTAATGGGTAGTGATAGTGATTTACCAATAATTGAAAAGAGCATTCAAACATTGAAAGATTTTGATGTGCCCTATGAAGTGCATGTATACTCTGCACATAGGACGCCTGAAAAGGCTCTCGAATTTTCATCAAATGCAAGAAATAACAACTTTGGCGTGATAATTTGTGCAGCGGGCATGGCTGCTCATCTTGCTGGAGCCATAGCTGCAAATACTGTTTTACCTGTAATAGGTATACCATGCAAATCCACAAATCTTGACGGTATGGACGCCCTACTTTCCACTGTACAGATGCCTCCGGGTATACCTGTAGCTACAGTAGCAATAGACGGAGGTGTAAACGCTGCACTACTTGCAATTCAGATCTTATCTGTAGAAGATGAAACACTGTATGATAAATTACTTAAACGAAGAGTATCTGACAAAGAAAAGGTGCTTGAAAAAGACAGAGATATTTCACAAAGATTTAATTAATAACTATTTATTAAATTAGGCTTATTTATTAATATTCTATTTTAACATATTGAAATTTCTTATACTAAATATTGTTCTATACACTTATTCTATTAGATTTTTTTATAAGGAAATTTAGATAAGAAGCTAAATTTAAAATACCTATACTCAAAATATATTTAAAATACGCCTATTAAACCATTGGAGGAAGATAATGGGAGGTTTTTTTGGAGTAGCAAGTCAACAAAGTGCTATTTCAGATATATTTTTCGGCACTGACTACCACTCACATTTAGGTTCTCATAGAGCAGGTGTCGCCGTATTTGACAGTGAAAAAGGCTTACAACGTGACATTCACAATATTGAAAACACTCCTTTTCGTGCCAAATTTGAAAAAATTTTTGAAGAAATGAGCGGGAATTCTGCCATAGGATGTATCAGTGACAATGAACCACAACCTTTGCTTATACGTTCTAAAATAGGCTCCTTTGCTATTTGTGTAATAGGAATTGTAAACAATGCCCAGGAACTTATAGATGAGTATCTTTTTACTTATTGCGGTCATTTTGATTCTATGACAGGGGGAAAAGTAAATACAACTGAACTTATAGCCTCTCTTATAAGCCAAAAAGATAATTTTGTTGATGGAATTAAGTTTATGAGGGATAAAATAGATGGAACCGCAAATATCCTGATTCTAAAAGATGATGCAAAGATAATTGCAGTGCGTGATAAATATGGCAGACTCCCTGTTCTTATAGGAAAAAATGAAGATGGATATTGTGTTTCATTTGAGTCTTTTGCGTACCAAAAGTTAGATTATGTAGATGAAAAAGAACTTGGACCCGGAGAAATAGTTGAAATATCATACGACAGCATAAAACAACTATCTCCACCACTTGAAAAGATGAGAATATGCTCCTTTTTGTGGACATACTACGGATACCCTACCTCAAATTACGAGGGTGTAAATGTAGAGATGATGAGATATAAAAATGGAATAATACTTGCTGAGTATGACAGACTGCAATTTAACAAAAAAAATATTGACTATGTTGGCGGTGTCCCTGATTCAGGAACTCCACACGCTATAGGATATTCAAATGAAAGTAATATACCTTTTGCAAGGGCTTTTATAAAATATACTCCTACATGGTCGAGGAGTTTTACCCCTACAAAACAGTCAGACAGATGCAAGATAGCAAAGATGAAACAGATACCTGTAAAAGAATTGATATGTAATAAAAGCCTGTTATTTGTAGATGATTCTATTGTAAGAGGCACTCAATTAAAAGAAACTGTAGAATTTTTGTATGAACAGGGTGCAAAGTCAGTACACATTCGTTCTGCCTGTCCTCCAATAATGTACCCTTGCAAATATCTTAACTTTTCTCGTTCCAACAGCGACATGGAATTGATAACAAGAAGGGTAATTTTTGAATTGGAAGGACAGGAAGGGCTTAATCATATTGGTGAGTATTCAGATGCATCTACTCAAAGAGGAAAAAATCTGCTTGACGCAATATGCAAGAGATTACACCTTGCATCGCTTGCTTTTCAGTCACTTGAGGGCTTGATTAGAGCTATAGGCTTGGATAAGGAAAAATTATGCACCTACTGTTGGAATAAAAAGGAGTAAACTATGAACGAAAATTCATATTCTAAGGCATATAAGGACGCCGGAGTAGACATAACTGCAGGATATAAAGCTGTAGAACTGATGAAAACTCACATTGCAAGAACACTTACCAAGGGAGTGTTTTCAGATGTTGGTGGTTTTGGAGGCTTGTTTGAGCTTGACCTTACAGGAATAAAAAAACCTGTACTTGTAAGCGGAACTGACGGCGTAGGCACAAAGCTAAAACTTGCTTTTTTACTTGATAAGCACGATACAATAGGAATTGACTGCGTAGCAATGTGCGTAAATGACATTATCTGCTGTGGGGCAAAACCGCTGTATTTTCTTGACTATATAGCCTGTGGCAAGAATGTTCCTGAAAAAATAGAGCAGATAGTAAAGGGAGTATGTGATGGATGTGTAGAATCAGACTGTGCACTTATAGGCGGAGAAACAGCTGAGATGCCGGGATTCTATCCTGATGATGAGTACGATTTGGCAGGGTACTGCACAGGCATAGTAGATAAGGAGAAGATAATAGACAAGTCAAAGATGAAAGAAAGTGATGTTATCATAGCTCTACCGTCAAGTGGAGTGCATTCAAATGGATTTTCTTTGGTAAGAAAGGTTTTTGATGTAGAAAATTCCGATATAACATCTCCTCTTGATGAATTAAAAGGTTTGTCTATAGCCTCTTGTCTTCTCACACCTACAAGAATATATGTAAAAGCTATACTAAAACTTATTGAAGAAGTAAATGTCAAAGGCATATCCCATATAACAGGAGGAGGTTTTTATGAAAATATCCCTCGTTCTATACCTGAAGGCTTATGTGCTGAAATAGTTCAAGACAAGATTAATATTCTCCCTATTTTTAATCTTATATCCAAAAAAGGAAATATTGATATAAGAGATATGTTCAATACCTTTAATATGGGTGTAGGAATGACTGTTATAGTTGGCAAAGAAGATGTAGATAAAGCTCTTGAAATTTTGAAAACTAATGGTGAAAATGCGTATGTCATAGGTCAAATAATAAAAGATGAAGAAAAAATAAAAATGATATAGGAATATGATATGTCTAAAAAGCTAAATGAAAAGAAAAAAGTAAATATTGCTGTTATGGTTTCAGGTGGTGGCACCAATCTTCAGGCATTGATAGACTCCAAAGTCATAAAAAATGGAATACTAAAACTTGTGTTATCAAATAATGAAGATGCCTACGCACTTGAGAGGGCAAAGAAAAATAATATAGCAACTTATG
Organism: uncultured Peptostreptococcaceae bacterium; assembly: GCA_963521605.1. GTDB lineage: Bacteria > Bacillota > Clostridia > Peptostreptococcales > Filifactoraceae > Peptoanaerobacter. The sequence goes on from CAUQVF010000003.1 coordinate 111,667, forward strand.
TTATTACTAAAAAGTCACATCCAGACAATTTTGAACAATCAATGATAGATATACTGAAAAAAAATGACATAGATTTGATAGTTATGGCTGGTTTTTTAACTATAGTTGATGATATCTTCATTCATACATTCAAGGACAGGATAATCAATGTACACCCTTCTTTGATACCGTCATTTTGCGGAGAAGGATATTACGGTATCAAGGTACATGAGGCTGCACTAAAAAAAGGCGTGAAAGTAACAGGAGCAACTACACATTTTGTAAATGAAATACCTGACGGTGGAGAAATAATAATGCAAAAAAGTGTAAAAGTAAGAGAAGATGACACTCCAAAATCCCTGCAGGAAAGAGTAATGCAAGAAGCTGAATGGAAGATACTGCCACTTTCTGTTGAAAAAATATGTAAGCAAATTTTAAAGGAGAATAAAATTGCAGACAACAAATATAGTTAAGATAGGAGAACTGTTAAAAACTAACCCTTATCCAGGCAGAGGAATAATCATAGGAAAAAGCGGAAATGACAAGCTTTGCTTAGCTTATTTCCTAAGCGGAAGAAGTCAAAACAGCAGAAACAGGATATTAGAAGAAAGAAATGGAGAAGTATTTACAAGAGCCTTTGATGAAAGCAAGGTCGAAGATCCAAGTCTTATAATATATCCGGCCATCAAAAGATTTGAAAATAATATAATTGTTACTAACGGAGATCATACAGATACAATTTATGACGGTATTAAAAACAATAGAAGTTTTGAAGACTCACTTTTTTTAAGAAAATTTGAACCTGATTCTCCTAACTTTACACCAAGAATAAGCGGACTTGTAAATATAGAAAATAATAATTTTACCTATAAGTTAAGTATATTAAAAAGCGCAGACTCTCAAGGGACTGCATGCGAAAGATTTTTCTACAATTATGAAGCTCTTGATAATACAGGTCACTTCATCCACACATATATGGAAGCAAACCCACTTATTTCATTTAGAGGTGAGCCTTTGAAAGTAAGTATTCCTAATGATATTGATGAGTTTACAAATTCTATATGGGAAAACTTAAATAATGAAAATAAGATAGCTTTATACGTCAGATATATTGATTTAAAGAATAATACAAGTATAAATAAAATGATAAATAAAAATCTTTAGGAGTTTTTATGAAAGAGTTTCAACTAAAATACGGATGCAACCCCAATCAAAAATCTGCAAGATTATATATGCAGGACAATGCTAATCTTCCATTTGAAATCCTAAATGGAAATCCCGGATATATTAATTTCTTGGATGCCTTTAACGCTTATCAGCTTGTAAGAGAAGTAAAACAGGCATTAAAGCTACCTTGTGCAACTTCTTTTAAACATGTCAGCCCTACTTCAGTAGCATTAGGAATAAAGCTTGATGACAACTTAAAAAGAGCCTGTTTTGTAGATGACATAGAAAAGCTTGATGACTCCCCTATTGCCTGTGCCTATGCAAGAGCAAGAGGCACTGACAGGATGTCATCATTTGGAGATTTCATAGCCTTATCAGACAGATGTGATGTTACAGTTGCAAAGATTATATCTCGTGAGGTTTCAGACGGTATAATTGCTCCATCTTATGATGATGAAGCTCTTAAAATTCTCAAGGAGAAGAAAAAAGGAAGATATAATATCATTAAAATTGATGAGAATTACAAGGCTTCATCTAAGGAAATTAAACAGGTCTTTGGTGTGATATTTGAACAGGATAAAAATGACTGCCCTATAGATGAAAGATTGCTTGAAAATATTGTTACTAAAAATAAAGATTTGCCTGATAATGTAAAAAGAGACTTCATTCTTTCAATGATTACTCTGAAATATACTCAATCAAACTCTGTTTGTTTTACTTTTGAAGGACAAACTACAGGAATAGGAGCAGGTCAACAATCAAGGATACATTGCACCAGACTTGCAGGCTCAAAATCAGATACATGGTTTTTGCGTCAGCACCCCAAAGTTTTGAATCTAAGTTTTAAATCAGATATATCGAGAGCTACAAGAGATAACGTAATTGAAAACTATATCAATAAAAACGAAGAAGATGTATGTGCAGATAAAATATGGCAAAACTATTTTGAAAAAAGACCTGATGTCTTAACTCAAGAAGAAATAAGTGAATATCTTTCAAATCTTGATAATGTAATACTTGGCTCAGATGCCTTTTTCCCATTTTCAGACAATATAATAAGGGCTAAGAAAAGCGGGGTAAGATACATCATTCAAGTTGGAGGCTCAGTAAATGACGATAAGGTAATAGAAACTTGTGATGAATATAATATAGTCAGTGTATTTACAAACCTGAGATTGTTTCACCATTGATAGGAGGCTGTTGTGAATATAGCGATAATAGGTGGTGGCGGTAGAGAACATGCCATCATAAAAAAAATCAAAGAAAATAAGTCTGTAGAAAAAATATATGCCCTACCGGGAAACGCGGGAATGAGAACTGATGCAATTTGCATAGATATCTCACCTACTGACTTGGAAAATATAAAAAAATTTATTATTGAAAATAAGATTGACTATTGTATAGTATCTCCTGATGATCCTCTTGTACTTGGTCTTGTAGACATACTACAAGAAAGTGGTATAGAATGTTTCGGTCCGGAAAAAAAATCTGCAATAATTGAAGGTAGCAAGATATTTTCCAAAAATCTTATGAAAAAGTACAATATTCCTACTGCAAGCTATGAGACATTTTCTGAATATGAATCTGCTTTAAAATACTTAGAAACTATGGCTATGCCTGTTGTAATAAAGGCTGACGGCTTGGCACTTGGTAAGGGAGTAACTATAGCCCAAAATAAAGAAGAAGCCATTGTTGCAATAAAATCTGCCATGCTTGACAAAAAGTTCGGTAAAAGTGGAGAAAATATTGTAATAGAAGAATTTTTGAAAGGTGTAGAAGTATCCGTATTAACATTCACTGATGGCAAAACAATAGTTCCTATGATTTCATCTATGGACCACAAGCTTAGCAAGGATGATGATAAAGGTGTAAACACCGGAGGAATGGGAACTATCGCTCCTAATCCTTATTATACAGAAGAAATTGCTAAGGAGTGTATGGAAAAGATATTCATACCTACTATTAATGCCATGAATAGTGAAAATAGAACTTTCAAAGGCTGTCTATACTTCGGACTTATAATAACAGATAATGGTGTAAAGGTGATAGAGTATAACTGTAGATTTGGAGATCCTGAGACTCAGGTAGTGCTCCCACTGTTAAAGAGCGACTTGCTAACAATAATGCAGGCAGTAACAAGGGGAACTCTTGAAGATGTAGAAGTAAAATTTTCTGATGATAGTGCTTGTTGTGTAGTAATGGCATCAGACGGTTATCCTGAAAAATACGATAAGGGCTTTGAAATAAAAGTAGCTGATGAAATCTTGGATAATGTATATTTTGCAGGAGCAATAGAAAAAGACGGCAAACTATATACAAATTCAGGTAGAGTGCTTGGAGTAACAGGAGTAGATACTACTCTTAAAACTGCAATAGAAAAATCCTATGATATGCTTAAACAAATAGATTTTGAAAAATCTTACTATAGGAAAGACATAGGGAAGAAAGCCTTGAAAAAGGAAATGGAGGAAAAATAATGCTTTATCAGGTATTTGTAGAAAAAAAAGAAGAATTTGCAAGTGAAGCAAAGAGTTTACTATCTGATTGCCATACATTTCTTGGAATAAAAAATCTTGAAAAAATACGAATAATAAATAGATATTATGTTGAAAATATCAGTAAAGAGTCTTTTGAATATTCAATAAAGACAATTTTTTCTGAGCCTCAGTTGGATATAGTCAGCGAAATTTTAAATGTAGATACTCCTCTTGTTTTCGCAGTTGAAGCTTTACCGGGACAATTTGACCAAAGGGCTGACTCTGCTATGCAGTGTATACAGATAATTTCCAACGGACAGATGCCTACTGTAAATTTCGCTAAAATATTTTGCCTATATGGTGATATCTCAAAGGAAGATATTGACAAAATCAAAAAGTATGTTATAAATCCTGTAGAATCAAGAGAGGCAAGCCTTGATACACCAAAGTCTATAATCACTCACTATGAAAGCGGAAAAACAGTGGAAGTAATCGATAACTTCATAGATTTTGATGATAAACAGTTAAAAGACTTCCATAAAAAACTTTCTCTTGCTATGGATATCAATGATTTGATGATGTGTCGTGACCATTTTAAAGCTGAAAAGAGAAATCCCACAATTACAGAAATAAGGGTTATAGACACATATTGGTCGGATCATTGTAGACATACAACATTTAATACAATAATAGATGAGGTAAAATTTGAAGATAAACTCATAGAGAATACTTACAATCAATATTTAAAATTAAGAGATGAGCTTAATATTAAAAAACCTATAACATTAATGGATATAGGAACAATAAGCGCAAAATATCTTAAAAAAACCGGAATACTTAAAAATCTGGATGAATCTGAAGAGGTAAATGCCTGTACAGTAAAGATAGATGTAAATTTAGATGGAAAAAAAGAGCCGTATCTCTTGCTATTTAAAAATGAAACACATAACCACCCTACAGAAATAGAACCTTTTGGTGGAGCTGCAACATGTATAGGTGGAGCTATAAGAGACCCGCTTTCAGGAAGAGCCTATGTGTATGCTGCAATGAGGGTAACAGGGGTAGGTAATCCACTCACGTCTGTAGATGAGACAATAGCCGGCAAACTCCCACAAAGAAAGATAGTAACAGGAGCAACAGCCGGATACTCTTCTTACGGTAATCAAGTCGGAGTGACAACAGGACTTGTAGATGAGATATATCATGACGGCTACCTTGCAAAACACATGGAGATAGGTGCAGTTATTGCAGCTGCACCTGAAAAAAATGTCGTAAGAGAAAAACCTGAAAGTGGTGATGTTGTAATCCTGCTTGGTGGTGCTACAGGAAGAGATGGTATAGGAGGTGCTACAGGTTCATCAAAATCACATGATGAAAGCTCTGTAGAAACTTGCGGAGCTCAGGTACAAAAAGGAAATGCACCACAAGAAAGAAAGATACAGAGGTTATTTAGAAGTGAAGAAGCTTGCAGGATGATAAAGCGTTGCAATGATTTTGGTGCAGGAGGAGTAGCAGTAGCAATAGGTGAGCTTACTGACGGCCTTGATATAAATTTAAATGCAGTTCCAAAAAAATATGAGGGACTTGACGCTACAGAACTTGCAATAAGTGAATCACAAGAAAGAATGGCAGTTGTAGTACAAAGCAAAGATAAAGAGAGATTTTTAGAGCTTGCAGCTGAAGAAAACATACAGGCAACTGTAGTTGCAACAGTAAAGGAAGATCCTTATTTGACTATGTACTACGATGATACAAAGGTTGTAGACATATCTCGCTCTTTTTTGGATACTAACGGAGCTGAAAAACATATAAAGATTACTACTGAAAGTCCTAAATTTTTAGAAGAAAAGAGAAGTTATAATTTTAAAGAAGATTATATAAAGATGCTTTCTGACTTAAATATTTGCTCTAAGAGAGGATTAAATGAACGATTTGATTCAAATATAGGTGCAAATACCGTATTGTTACCTTTTGGCGGTAAAAATCAACTAAGTCCTATACAGGCAATGGTTCACAAAGTATCAGTGGAAAAAGGAGATAGCAGCGCATGCTCTATTATGTCATACGGATACAATCCTTTTATAAGTGAAAAAAGTCCATTTCATGGTGCTTATATGGCTGTAGTAGACTCACTTTGCAAGATTGTCGCTGTAGGTGGCGGATATAATAATATCTACCTTTCTTTCCAAGAGTATTTTGAAAACTTGGAAAAGGATGAGAAACGTTGGGGCAAGCCTTTGTCATCACTACTTGGAGCATTCAAGGCACAAATGGATTATAGGGTTGCAGCTATCGGAGGCAAGGATTCAATGAGCGGAACTTTTGAAAACTTGACAGTGCCCCCTACTTTGGTTTCATTTGCTGTTACAACCCAAGAAATAGACAAAATTATTTCCCCTGAGTTCAAAAAATCCGGAAATGCAGTATATTTCATAAAAGCTGAATTTGACGATAATTATCTACCTAAATCTGAGAATTTAAGGGAATTATTTGATAAAATATCAAAACTTATTGAAGAAAAGAAAATTATTTCAGCCTATGCTGTAGGTATGGGTGGAGTTGCTGAGGCAATATATAAGATGTCTATAGGTAATTATCTTGGCTTTGAATTTAACGAAAATCTCAGCTTACAAGAGATTTTTGCTCAAAACTTTGCTTCTTTCTTGGTAGAGGTAGAAGAAGATATAGAAATAGGAGTTAAAATAGGAAAAATAGTTGAAACTCCAAATATATCATATAAAAATGAGATAATTTCACTTGATGAATTGTCAAAGGGATATGAAGAAAAACTTGAAGGTATCTATACTTGCAATATAAATCAAAGTAACAACGAAGAGATGAAATCTCCTGAATACAAGGTAAGTAAATGGTCAAGTGCAAAGTTTAAAGTGGCAAAACCTAAGTTTGTAATACCTGTATTTCCCGGAACTAACTGCGAATATGATACAGCAAAGGCAGTTGAAAAAGCAGAAGGAACAGCAGAAATTTTTGTAATCAAAAACTTGAATTCCGACATGATAAAAAAATCAATAGAAGATTTTGCTAAAACAATAAATACAGCCCAAGTAATTTTGATACCGGGTGGATTTTCAGCAGGAGATGAGCCTGATGGAAGTGCTAAGTTTATAACTGCATTTTTTAGAAATGAGCTTATAAAAGAAACTGTAACAGAGTTTCTTGACAATAAGGGCAATTTGATGGCAGGAATTTGCAATGGTTTTCAAGCATTGATAAAACTTGGCTTGCTACCTTATGGGAAGATAATGGATAGCGATGAAGAAAGCCCTACTTTAACATATAATAAAATAGGACGACATCAGGCAATGATAGTAAGAACAAAGCTTATATCAAATAAATCTCCTTGGTTTTCTCAAGCAGAATTAGGAAAGGTGTATAATGTCCCTATATCTCATGGAGAAGGAAGATTTATTGCAAGTGATGAAGAAATACAAGAATTATTCAAAAATGGTCAGGTAGCTACTCAATATGTAGATTTTGACGGAAACCCTACAGATAATATAAAATTTAATCCAAACGGCTCAATGTATGCTATAGAGTCAATCACATCTTTTGACGGAAGAATAATAGGTAAAATGGGACATAGCGAACGCATAGGCTATGGCTTATACAAAAATCTACCTGGTGACTATGATATTAAGCTCTTTGAATCTGCTGTAAAATACTTTAAATAATCCTACTAATAGCCAAAAAAACTGTTATTACTGAATATTTCAATAATAACAGTTTTTTTGATGATATTTATAAACACTAATATTATTTAGGTCTAGGATAAATCAAAGTACATATTTCATACTAAAAACCTATCAAAAAGCCATATATTTTATTACAGAAAAATTATTTTTAATTTGAAAAACTAATAAATTGATTAAATAATAATCTTGGCATTATAAATGATGATTAGTATCAGTATTACTTATTTTTACTTAATATCATATTAGTAGCATCTTCAGGATAGACAGAATTAACCCTTATACCTGAAGCCATTTCAAAACCTGCGCTTCCTGTAATCTTCGGTATAATTCTAAAACTATAATGATATGAGTCTTTATAATCTTTTTTTGTCTTAAGCAAAGAATTAAGATATAAATTAAATGGAAAATCCCCTATTGTGTTGTATAGCATATTAAACACCTTATGTATAGTCTGTGATAACTGTAGTATATCATCTTCATTTTCAAAAGATGAAATATGCCTCTTAGGGTAAATATGCGTCTCATATTTATAAGCAGCAGCATAGGGCTCTATAGCAATGAATTTTTCATTTTCAAATATAATCCTTTTTCTCTTTCTCATCTCAAATTCTATCATATCACAAAAAGGACAAGTTTTCTTTTTTTCATAGCTTTCTCTTGCACACTCTATCTCATTGTTAAGCTTTAGAGGAGTGGCGTCTATAGCAAGTATCTGACTGTGAGAATGTTGCATTGAGGCTCCGCCAAGCATCTTATAGTTTTTAAAAAAACTGACGTAACTTATATTCTCATCTTTCATGAGCTCTACATATCTCCTATGAACAGTCTTATATATTTCATAAAACTGTTCCTTGCTCATGGTAAAATATGTATCATTGTGGAGAGAGCTTTCCACAATTACATCATGCATTCCCGTAGAAAAGTAACAATAGTCGTTTACAGACATTATCTCAATTTCATTTTGTATTATAGGGTAAAGGTTAGGAATAATTTTTACAGTCGAATTCCCATTGTTATTCTCGTAAATACATTCCGGTGTCATAGACTCGTTTCCAATGCAAAATGGACAGTTTGGAGAATACTCAATATCGTCAAACTTTTCAAACATCTTCATAACCTTACCGTCCCATAAATCCGTAGGTTTATTTTCTCTTGTATTGGTGAAAATCACCGGTCTTCTCGTGATGACATCCAACCTTATCTCAGACATATCAATATCCTTTATTCAAATCAACAATATTATTTAATGCTTTATTTTCGATAAAATTTTTCATATTATCATAGAGATTTTCAAAAACTCTTTCAGCTTTTTTTGAAGAGCTCCAAGAGATATGAGGTGAAAGATAGACATTTTCCATAGTCCAAAATGCTGAGTTTTTGTCTAAAGGTTCTGTCTCAAATACATCAAGGCAAGCATTTTTAATAGTTCCATTTATAAGAGCCTCATATAAATCTTTCTCATTGACCACAGCTCCTCTGGATACATTTATAAAATTTACGCCTTTTCTAAACTTTGCAATGACATCTTTATTTATATAATTGTTTGTCTTATCTGTAGACGGAAGTACATTTATTATAAAGTCAGCATCTTTTGAATATAGGTCTATATCACTTAACTTATGACATTCGTCAAAGCCATCTATATGTCTGCCGTCGCTGTTTAAGCCTATCATTTTCACACCAAAATTTTGTAGTCTTTTCAATGCTTCCATGGTAATAGTTCCTGTACCTAAAAATAGCAAAGTCTTATCTTCAAGTTCATCTATATCCTTGACAAAATCCCAGACTTTTGATTTTTGATATTCATGTAAGCTCTTAGAATTCTTGATTATTTCAAGAATATTAAAAACTATCCATTCTCCTATAGGCTTTGAATATATGCCTTTTTGGTTGGCAATTACTATATCTGTCTTTAAAAGCTCTTCTTTAGGCAAATGCTCAAAACCTATTGAGGCAAGCTGAACAAACTTCAAATTTTTAAACTTTGATACATTGTCAGCTCTAAGAGTCTTAAAGCAGTGAAGAACATCGCAGTCATAGTCTTCATCTGACAATTCACCTTTTCTTACCACTACATCATATCCCAATTCTTTTAATTTTTCTACTTGTTCCTCAGGGTATTTTATTGTAAGTAGCGCCTTCATCTTATTCTCCTATATCATTCTCCAATTTTTATTATACATATTTTTCATCTTAGCATCTTTAATTTTTCCAAGTCCTACAGTCATATTTTCAGTGCAGATAATATAATCTCCATCTTTTATCCCATCAATATAAATAGTTTCTCCCTTAAGATACTTTTTCAATCTCTCATCATCAAGAGAAAAATTAATAATATTTTTACAATCATCAGACTTCAAATGTCTTATAAAAGCACCGCTGACATTGAAGATATTATTTTTTATCTCTCCTAAGAAAAGCCCGTTTCTTATAATTCTCATCTTAGATTTTACTTTTTTATCAAAAACTTCAAGGTAGATTTTATTTTCTTTTATCAAAAAATTACCTTCCATTTTTATATTTAAAGATTTTTCTTCAAAATCAAGGTATGCTTTAGGTAGTTTCTCTCTACTTATATATGCTTCATTTTTAGGCAGTTCAAGCTCTTCTTCCTCACCTTTTTTTTGAAGTAAGGCTAAAAAATGTCCCTCTCCTCTCAACTTATGCGGAAAAAGCCTTGCAGATTCTTTAAGTTCATCAAAAGAAGTAAAATTGAAGTTTTTTTCTATATTTATTATTTCAAAATCACTGTTTTCTTCTAAAAATTCAATTATATTCAACTCATTTTCTCTTTTGTTAAATGTACATGTTGAATAAATGAGCTTACCTCCTTTTTTCAGCATTTTAGAAGCCTTAGCCAGCAAATCTTTCTGTACAGATACTAGCTGACTCTTACTCTTTTCATAAGATGATATAAGTTTTGAGTCCTTACGAAACATCCCCTCTCCTGAACAAGGAACATCAAGCAATATCCTGTCAAAAAAGCTAGGAAAGTTTTCCGCCAATTTATCTTGAGTCTCATTTGTAATCATAACATTTGTTAAACCATGATATTCAATATTTCTGAGTAGTTGTGGCATTCTTGAATTATTAGCATCATTAGATATAAGAATGTCATCATCAGAAAGTCTTTGAGATATCTGAAAAGTCTTACCACCAGGAGAAGCGCACATATCAAGTACCTTCATACCTTTTTTCACATCAAGAAAATTTACTACTGATGAGGCGGAAGGCTCCTGTATATAATAGGCTCCGGTATGATATAGAGGATTTTTTGATATATTACCTTCATTTACATACAAACTTTCTATACTCCAAGGAACTCTTTCAAAAATACAGTCACTTTTTATATCTAAAAAATCCTGTACTGAAATCTTCTTGGTGTTAAGACTTATGCCCTTGTAAGGCTTTTCATTGTAAGTGGATATGAAGTCGTCAAATTCATCTTTTAAAAGTCCTTTTATATCCTCAATATAGGAAATTGGCAGATTAATCTCACTCAAAATATCACCTAATCTTCCAATTTTTGAATTATAGCCATCTTAGGAGCATACTCATATTGATTGATAGGATTGATGTGTATAGCCTTATATTTTTTTGCATCCAGTATTCTTATATACTCAAGAAGTGAATTGTATTCTCTTGCATTGTCGTGACCAACATAGAACATTATGCTTATAAGTCCGCCTACATCAAGCATTTCAAGAGCTCTTTCCAATGCATGAAGTGTAGTATAAGGATTTGTCTTTACTACATGATCGGACTTTGGCAAATATCCAAGATTAAACATTACCAACTGTACCTTTTCTTCTACATACTTGTCTATAAATTCATGAGAGTCTTGGATAAATTCTATATTCTCATGATATTCAATGGGTATATTTCTCTTAGAACGTTCTATAGCCTCTCTTTGTATATCAAAGGCATATATCTTGACTTTTTTTCCAAAAGTTTCCCTAATAGTAATAGTATCTTTTCCATTTCCAAGTGTTGCATCAATTGCTATCTTTACATTTTCAAGATTGCTTTTTATTATTAGTTTTTGTATTTCAATAAGGTTACTTATTTTCATAATTCCTCCAAAATATCACAGAAACTTGTAGTTTATTTTTGGATATTGATACCCAAAAAACAAAATAATATTAAAAAAACTGCTACTTTATTAAGCAGCAGTCCTTTAATTATCCTATTATTTCAAGAGTAACTTTTTTGTTTTCTTTTACAGAAGCAGCTTTTAGGATAGTTCTGATAGCTCTTGCTATTCTTCCTTGTTTTCCTATAACCTTACCCATGTCGTCTTGAGAAACCCTTAGCTCTATTATCATTGAATACTCACCGTGATTTTCAGTAATCTGTACTTCATCAGGTTTTTCTACCAATGATTTTACTATAGTTTCCAACAATTCTCTCATTATTTAAATACCTCTCATTTCTTATTTCAGTTCTACATTATTTTTCTATTATCCCGTTCTTTTTGAAAAGAGATTTTACTACATCTGTAGGTTGTGCTCCTGTTTCCAACCAATGCTTAGCTCTTTCTTCGTTAATCTTTACTTCTTTAGCTCCCATAGGATTATAAAAGCCTACTTCTTCAATAAATCTTCCATCTCTTGGAGATCTAGCATCAGCTACTACTATTCTATAAAAAGGTCTTTTCTTTGCACCCATTCTTCTTAATCTTATCTTTACCATTTTTTCACCTCCTCGGTATTTATTTTATTCAAATTTAAACTTTAAATTCGAAATCTATAAAAAATTATTCTAAAAATAATTAATTACCCTATATAAATCAAAAACTTATACTAACACTTCATTAATAACTTTACATTCCAAAAGGAAATTTAAACTTTTTGCCACCTAACTTCATATTAGTCATCTGTTTCATCATTTTTCTTGTCTCTTCAAACTGCTTGAGCAACTTATTAACCTGACTGACTTGAGTACCTGAACCCTTCGCTATTCTGATTTTTCTACTTCCGTTTATTATTGAAGGATCAAGTCTTTCCTGCTTTGTCATAGATTGTATTATAGCCTCAACCTTCAAGAGCTCCTTGTCATCTATATCCGCATTTTTCAGTTGTTTAGGAACTCCAGGTAACATTTCTATTATATTCTTCAAAGGTCCCATCTTTTTTATCTGTTGCATTTGTTTCAGGAAATCCTCAAAGTTAAAATCACGATTTCTAATTTTATCTTCAAGTTCCTTCATGCTTTGTTCATCAACAGCACTTTGCGCCTTTTCTATAAGAGACATCACGTCTCCCATACCCAGTATCCTACTAGCTATCCTATCCGGATAAAATGGCTCTAAGTCATTGATTTTTTCGCCTATAGCAGCAAATTTTATAGGCTTATTAGTTACAGCCCTTATTGAAAGTGCCGCTCCACCTCTTGTATCACCATCAAGTTTTGAAAGTATTACTCCATCAATTCCAAGCGCCTCATCAAATGACTTTACTATATTGACAGTATCTTGTCCTGTCATCGCATCCACTACTAATAGTATTTCACTTGGTCTTACTGTAGATTTTATATTCTTAAGCTCCTGCATCAGTTCTTCATCTATATGGAGTCTACCTGCAGTATCTATTATTACCACATCAAAGCCTAGAGTCTTTGCGCTTTCTACAGCATTTTGAGCTATGCTTACAGGATTTTTATTTCCCTCTTCACTGTAAAACTTTGCCCCAACCTTGTCAGACAATATCTGCAATTGTGTTATAGCCGCAGGTCTATATACGTCGCAGGCAACAAGCATAGGATTTTTTCCTTGAGATTTTAGATGATATGCAAGTTTTCCTGTAGTTGTTGTTTTACCGGCACCTTGCAAGCCTGACATCAAGATAACTGTAGGAGGTTTTGAAGATATATTTATCTTGCTTTGAACTGAACCCATCAATTCCTTGAGCTCATCGTTTACTATTTTTATAACCTGTTGTCCGGGAGTAAGACTCTTCATTACTTCTTCACCCACAGAACGCTCTTTTACTTTTGCTACAAAGTCTTTTACAACCTTATAATTTACATCTGCTTCAAGTAATGCAAGCTTTACCTGTTTCATTGCAAGGTCTACATCTTTTTCAGAAAGAGTTCCCTTCCCCCTCAAGTTTTGCATAGTACTTTGAAGTTTTTCGGCAAGTCCTTCAAATATCATATTGATTTACTCTCCTCACATAGTTTTATTATTTCATCAATATCATCCAACTGCTGCTTTGTAAGACTATACCTATCTTTAAAATCAGCTAGATTTTTTTTTATATTCAACTTAATATTTAGAATATGGTTCTGTTTTTCATATATTTTCAAGCTATCTTCATAGAAGTATAAAAGCTGTTCAGACTTTTTAACTGTATCACTTACCGCTTGTCTTGATATACCTAGCTCCAATCCTATCTCACCGAAAGAAAGATTGTCTGAGAAATAGTAAAACATAACTTCCCTTTGTTTTTCAGTTAGGAGATTACCGTATAAATCAAGCAATTCATTGACATAAACAATTCTATCTATTTCCATAATCAAACTACTCCCTGATTTTACGACTGTAAAGTAAAATAACTTTACAGCTGTTATATTTTATTTTATTTTTAATAATATGTCAATACTTTTTTTGATTTTTACAATAAAAAAACTCTTTATATAAAATCTTTGTTTTAAATAAAGAGTTTTAAAAATATCTATACTATATTAAATAAAGCTTCAAACTATATGGTAATTTTATTTTTAATTTAAAAACATCCATACTACATAATAATTATCTAATATTTAATATAATATATCCTAGTTTTAGAAAAATATAATGTTACAAGCCCATCATACACATAGGAATTACAACGAATAAAGTTATTATAGGTATAGCTATTTGAGTAACAAATATATCCAAATAACCTTCTTTATGTGTAAGATTACATAAGTTCAACAATGTTATTTGCGCTCCTTGGTGAGGAAGAGTATCAAGAGTACCTGCAGCTATAACCCCTATTCTATGAACATAAGCAAGGTTTACTCCCATAGAAGTGAATGTATCCTTCAATGCCTCAAATGCTATTGTAAGTCCGCCTGATGCAGAACCTACAGCACCTGCACATATAGCAACTGCAATTGCAACGAATATAAGTGGATCCATCTTCCAACTTAGTACATTTTTTACAAGACTTTCAAATCCTGAAGTTTTTTGAACTACTCCACCAAAACCAACTACCAGTGCAGTATTCATTATAGCAGAAGCTCCATTTAGTCCACCCTTATTTAAAGGAGCTATAATACGATGTAAACCTACTCCCGGTATATAGTTAAAGAAGAATATCAAAGCAAGGCATGTTCCAAGTAAAACTGATGTTTCAACTTTAAATACTTTTGGAAATAAGTTGAAAGTTAATACTATTGAAAGTATTGGTATTAGTGACAATATAAAGTTAGGTAATTTATCTACACTCATATCTACCGCTTCTGTCTTTGGAAGAGGTGTAAGAGAAGGATCATCAAATACCTGCCCCTTTTTCTTTGTAGCTGCAGTTCTGTACTCAAGCCATAAAACAATAGTTACAATTTCAAATATTGTTGCAACGATACCCGGTAACATTGCAGAGCCTATAGGTGTCCCCAACTCTCTAGATGCAATGACATTTTGTATTGAAGGTGACATCGGTGCTATCATTGAGAAAGTCCAGCAACCTGCAGATATTGCTCCGGGCAAAATTCTTCTTGAAATATTATTTTCCCTGAAAAGTTGCAAAGCTATTGGATAGATTACAAAAAATACAACAAATCCGCTTACTCCTCCAAATGTCAATATACCTGTAATTAGGGTAATTATAGAAGCAGTAAACTTACCCTTACTTATTCTTACTATACCAAGAGCCACTGATTTGGCAGCTCCTGTTGTTTCGTAAATTGCTCCAAATAGAGCTCCCAAAAAGAATATAAAGAAATATTTCTTTACATAGTCACTTGTTGATGTCATGAAAGGTCCAAGCATGGAATCATATACGGGAAGCCCTGCCAATATTGCTACAATTAATGCAATCAACGGTCCCATTATAAGTGCACTTATACCTCTAAAGGCTAGAATTGTAAAGAGCACTATGGCAAGAAGAAGAATGATCATGTCCATAAAAAAACTCCTTAAATAAAAATATAGTTATAATTAATACAAATTTATATAAAAACTGCCCTCCTCTCGCAAAATATCTATGTAAGCTGTAAATTTTGCATGTTCAGGCTGAGTTTTTATTAAAAATTTTTAAAACTCATTGTCAAACTTTGCTGTCTGAATAAAAGACAGACAGCAAAGCTCAATTATTATCTGAATATACCGCCACTTATTATCAATTGTTGTATTTCATTTGTTCCCTCATAAATTTGAGTTATTTTCGCATCTCTCATCATACGTTCTACATGATATCCCTTCATGTATCCATTTCCACCCATGAATTGAACACAATCTGTAGTAACCTTCATAGCGACATTTGTGCAAAGATATTTTGCCATTGCAGCTGAGTCTCCGTAAGGAAGTCCTGAATCTTTATCACTTGCAGCCTTGTACAACATTAATTTAGCTGCTTCTATTTCCATTTTTAATTCAGCCATTTTGAAGGCAAGATATTGGTTTTTAAATATCGGTTTTCCGAATTGTTCTCTTGTCTTCATATATTCAACAGATGTTTCAAAGGCTCCCTCAGCTATACCAAGACCTTGAGCTGCAACCCCTATACGTCCGCCATCCAATGCCTTCATAGCAACTTTGAAACCTTGTCCTGTAGGTGCTATCATAGCAGAATCCGGTATTTTACAATTATCAAATATCAATTCAGATACTTGAGCTTGACGAATACCCATCTTGTCTTCAACACGTCCTACAGAAAATCCTGGAGTCCCTTTTTTTACTACAAAGGCTGCAAGTCCCTTTGCTTTAAGTTCAGGTTCTGTAAGCGCAAATATTACTGAATAATCAGCCAAAGGTCCGTTTGTATTGAAGCATTTAAGACCGTTTAAAACATATCCTC
The DNA here is from genome assembly GCA_963521605.1 of uncultured Peptostreptococcaceae bacterium. Classification (GTDB taxonomy): domain Bacteria; phylum Bacillota; class Clostridia; order Peptostreptococcales; family Filifactoraceae; genus Peptoanaerobacter. The sequence continues at coordinate 128,005 of CAUQVF010000003.1, forward strand.
CGTCAACCTTAGCTGCTGTTGTTACACAACCGCCTGCATCACTTCCGGCATTAGGCTCAGTAAGACCGAATGATCCCCAAGTCTTTCCTTGCAATACCTCAGGCAAAAACTCTTTCTTTTGTTCTTCAGTAGCAGCTGAGTTCATTACTGAACCTGCATACAAAGAAGTGCACACTGAATATGATATTCCAAGAGCAGCATCAACTTTTGATATTTCTTCAACAGCTATAGCATATGAAAGGTAGTCTTCTCCTTGTCCGCCATATTCTTTTGGATAAGGAAGACCGATAAGTCCCATAGCTCCCATTTCTTTATATAAATCTTCAGGGTAATCTCCCTTATTGTCTCTTTCTACTACTGTAGGTAAGAGTCTTTCTTGAGCAAACTTTCTTACTTTAGCTTGAAGTTCTAATTGTTTTTCTGTTAAACGAAAATCCATTGTACATCTCCTTATACTTTGTGATAAAAATCCTTATGTACTACGCTCTAAGCATTAGTGTAGAGCTCTAAACATCAGAATATTATCAAACTTTTCCTACACCCTATACATTTCTTGACTATGTTAAAATTAAGAATTTTCATACCTTAAAGGTAAATTGGAAGTCTTAACAAACTTTGATACAATGTAGTCATCTTTAAAAATTCTTTTCATAAATAAACAGCAAGTTTTGTAAATGTCAAAAATTAAAAATAATTAACAACCGACAATTCATTTTTATCACAATAATTGTCATATAGATTTTTAATCTATAAAGTGAATAATAATACTTTTTTTGAAAAAAGTCAATAAAAAAATGAGTATATTTAAAAAATGATTTTAAGTAGTTCATTTTACTTATTTTTTGCAAGAAATATTTCATTTTATTTTGATTATATTATGATAAATTTTGTACTAAACTTAACCATTTTTTATACATTTTTAAACATAAAAAAAACGGGCACATTTGTGCCCGGAATTAATATTATCTATTAAAAATCTGTAAATTGTGCCTTTCTCTTTTCTAAGAATGCAGTCATTCCTTCTTTTTTGTCATTTGTAGCAAATGTAAGTCCGAAAGAGTTTGCTTCAAGAACTAATGCTGTATCCAAATCAGCATCATATCCTCTTTCTATAGTTTGTTTTGCAATAGCTACCGCAAAACTACCATTCTTAAGTATTCTTTCTGCCATCTTTTTACAATAATCTAAAAGTTCTGCCTGAGGAACCACCTTATTAGCAAGACCTATTCTATATGCTTCATTTGCATCTATTCTGTCGCAAGTAAAGATCAGTTCTTTTGCTCTTCCTTTACCTACAAGTCTTGACAATCTTTGAGTTCCACCAAATCCAGGAATTATTCCAAGACCAACTTCAGGTTGTCCAAATATTGCATTTTCAGCTGCAACTCTTATATCGCAAGACATAGATATTTCGCAACCACCACCAAGAGCAAATCCGTTAACTGCTGCTATAGTTACCTGAGGCATTTGTTCCAATCTTGAGAATGCTTCTTTAGCCAACAAAGCCATAGTCCTACCTTCTGCAGGAGTAGCATTTACCATTTCTGATATGTCAGCTCCGGCAACAAAAGATTTTTCTCCAGAACCAGTAAGAATAACAACTTTTACATCTTTTCTTGATTGAATTTCTTTGAATGTTTCATTAAGTTCAGCCAAAGTTTCAGAATTTAAAGCATTAAGAGCCTTAGGTCTGTTAATTGTAACAACCGCTATTTCGTTTTCTACTTGCATTAATAAATTATTCATATTGCCTTCATCCTTCCAAATAATAAATTTAAGTAAGGGTTAATAAAAAATAATTAAGTAACAAACTTCAACTTAATAAATCTGCCGGTCATTAAAAAAATTATTGTGATACACTTATATTAAATCTAAAACTAATAAAAGTCAAGTTATTTTGTTATAAAATTATAAATTTTTATTTGAAGATTTTGGGTAAGTTTTTGATATATTATGATTAAAAAGCCGTTTTTTTTGATAAAAATAACAGTAAAATATGATATAATGTTATTAAATACATTTATAAGTTTTTAATTTTTTAAATTATAAGGATAAGACTCTATGAAGAATATAAGACTGGCTAAAATGGAAAAGATGATTATTGAGAAAAAAATAGTCACACTTAAAGAATTGCAAAAAGAATTCAATATATCTATGAATACAGTAAGAAGAGATGTAAGCGAGCTGATAGAAAATGTTAATATAAAAAAAATATACGGTGGAGTACAGTACGACGCTCAAAGCCTTGAATTTAAGAATTTTGATGAGAGAAAATTCAAGGAAAAGGATGCAAAAGAATTGATAGGAAGAAAGGCGTCAAGATTTATAGAAGACGGAGACATAATTTATATAGACTCCGGTACCACAACAGTAAACTTGAGTTACTATTTATGTTCTAAAAAAAATCTTACTCTTATAACAAATAACCTACAAGTGATATTTGAGACATCACACAAAGATAACATCAACCTTATATCTCTTGGGGGAGAATTGAATAAGAAGACTTTTTCATTTGCAGATAAGAAAACATCAATGTTTTTAAAAGACTTAAACATCGATAAGGCTTTCATGTCATCTACCGGTCTTAGCGTAAAAAATGGAGCAACAAATTCAACTTTTGAAGAAAAAGAAATCAAAGCTGAAGTAATCGCCAGATCTAAAAAAGTATTTTTATTGATTGATCATAGCAAGTTTGAGACTAATACACTTTTTACTTTTTGCAAAATTGATGATATCGACTGTGTAATTACAGACAAGGCACCGGATAATTATAAAAAAATCGCAAATAACCATAAAATAGAACTTATTGAATGTTTATAAAAATGATGGAGACCGATATTATGAGTTTATTAGATTTAATGGATTATACTACAGACAGATTCTATATAGTATTTGACGAAGAAGATGGAAAAAAACAGATAAAAGAAATATTTACAAAATTATTTAATGATTATAAAAAAGGAAAAACCTCGGATTCATTAGCAAAATCTGAAGTAATAGTAGCTTTTGGAAGAGGATATCACCCTGAAAAAGGAATTGATGATATTTTAAATATTAGCAAAAAACTCAATGCCCATTATGCTACTACAAGACCAATTCAAGATATGGGATTGGTCGATGAAAGTAAAGTATTGGGAAAGACAGCACTGTCAGTCAGCCCAAAATTATATATAGCCTTCGGTTTATCAGGTTCAATTCAACACCTTGGTAGTGTTGATGCAGGTGAGATTATAGCTATAAATAACAATAAGAACTCTGCCATTTTCAGACATGCAAAATTTGCCATTCTTGGAGATGCAAGAGATGTTGCACACTTCATTGCAAATATATAAATATGTTAACAAAGTTTTAAATTTATTTCATTTTATTAAATCTTTATTAAACATATTCATTTTTGCTTAACTTAAATAAAAAATGTGATATAATAAGAACACCGGCTAATAAAATTCAATTTAACGAAGATATGATTTACTTTATCATAGAAGGAGATGATTTTTTTGAAATCAAAAATTACAGCACTTTTGCTTGCCGTTTCGCTAATACCGTCACTTTCATTTGCAAGTGGCAAGCTCACTTACGACGAAGCATTAAAAACTTCAATTAACAATAACCTCTCTATAGAAAGAGGAAGTGATACAGTTGATAATATTCAAAATACTTTGCAAAACGGAATACCAACACAATCAGCATCCAATGGTTCACAATACCAAGGACAAAGCGGTCAATATGAACCAAATCCTGTATCATCAATTACTCAAAGTATTCAGTATCAAACTCTACTTGACAACGAACAGATATCTAAACAAAGTTTAGCAGTACAAAAAGATGCAATAGAGGTCAACTTGAAAGGTATCTTTGTTAAAATCAAAAACCTTGAAGATAATAACAAATTGATTAAAGAAAAGATCAACAATAAAAATACAAATTTAGCTATATCAAGGGTGAAATACCAAAAAGGGGTAATAAGCAAAATAGATCTGGAAAATCAGGAAGTAGAAATAGAACAATTGAAAAACTCTCTTAATGAGAACCAACTTCAACTTGATATGTCTTACAAAGATCTTTCAAATGTCATGAATACAAAAGTTGACAGAAAAATTGAATATATTTTAATACCTTTTAAAACACTTTCTCAAAATGGGATATCTAAAGATAGTTTAGTAGGAAATGCAATTTCACAAGCCCCTGCAATAATGCAACAAAACTCTCAAATTAGGCAATTGGAAGAAAGAATAAAATACTCTCTTATAGATTATAGCAACTCTTCACTTCCAAAAGAAGAATCAAGCACAGATTTAAATATTAAGGATGTAGATTTGAGAATTTCAAAGCAAAATATTAAAAATGCTGTTCTTGACTCTGTAAACTCTGTTGAAAATATTGAAACAAATATAAAAAATCTTCAAACTCAAATAGACAATGCTAAAAGACAGGCAAAAAATCTCAAAAAACTTGTAGACTTAGGCTTTAAAACTAAGATTGATCTTGAAAATTTAAACTTGCAAATAAAAGAGATGGAATTGCAACTGGAAAATGCCAAATCAAATCATGGTGTAATGATTGAAAGACTAAAAAAACCATATTTGCTAAGTCTTCAAGGATAATAAAATTTATTAATACTTCAAGTAAATATAATTGATAAATTCATTATTAATATAATATAGCTACAATTTTGAATGTTAATTTGAATAAATTATATAGTATTAATCACAAATAAAATTGTAGCTTACTTATAAGTATCAACTAAAAATAGATTTTAAAGAAGGAAGAAGAGATGAAAAAAATACCGTTACTGATTATTTTCACCATGCTTTTTTCCGTGTCAAATGCAGCTACCTACAATCTAACATTTGAGGAAGCAAGGCAAAAGGCGGTAAATAATTCAGATAAGATAAAATTACAACAGGAGTTGATAGACTCTCTTGAAAAAAAATATAATATACAAAAAGATAATCCAAGAGAAAATAAACCTGATTACGAATATAATTATGTTACAAAGACTCCTGTATATAATAGTTCATATCAGACTTTTGACTATGAAAAATTGCTTAAAAATGCAAAAGAAACAAAAAAAGATATGATTATATCCAATGAACAAACTACTATGAAACTTTTCTCAGATATAATCAATGAACAAAATGATATAAAAAATAAAAAAGTTGAGATAGCAAATCAGGAAAATATTGTAAAACAAGCTTCAGCAAAACTCAAAACAGGAAAAATTATTCAACTTGAATATGATAATGAAGTATTAAAACTTGATAATCTTAAATTTCAGCTCCAAGACTTAGAAAATAAGCTTAGAATTAATGAAAATAAGTTAAAAAATCATATAAATATTTCTGAAAATGACATAATAGCTTTGAAGTTAGTAGAACCTAAACTTGATATGTTACTTCCTAATGATATGATTTCAAAATTAAATGACAAAAAATCACTTAAAGACTTACAAGAAGACCTTAAAGATTTAAACGATGATTTAAAGTGGATATCTGTTGTAAATACAGGTTCAAGTTACACAACAGGAGTGGAAAAGCAAGAGAAACTTATAAGACAAAAAAAAGAAGATATTAGTGAATTAAAGAGAAAGACTCTTTATAACTATGATAAGATTTACATTCAAATTTTAATTAAATCAAATGAGATTGCCCTTGAAAAAATAAACAAATCCATACTTGAAAATACCAACAGAAAAAATATGGCTTTATATAACAAGGGAGTAACCACAAAAAACAATATTAACGATACTGATGCCAAAATAACTCAAAATATACTCTCACAGGTAAAAAAACAATTGGAAATTAGACAACTGTTATTAAATTATAATGAATAAACACCATTTTAATTGATGCTTATTCATCTGCTACATTGGATAATGTTGTGTAGTAAGCACAATCATTTACTCTTCTCTGAAAGAGTTGTCTATTTAAAAAATATCACTGCAGGGATAATTATATGTTGAACAAAAAAGCTACTTGTGCACCTACCAATACTTCTCCAAAAGATACAGGTTTTGGTTACACTATGTCAGTTATCGGCGGTAAATACAAAATGACCATTTTACATCTTTTGGCTGAAAATAAGGTGCTACGTCATAATGAGCTCCATCGCAAAATTGGAACAATATCTTACAAGTCATTAAGTCTAATGTTAAAGGAGCTTATTAATGATGATATAATAGTAAGAACAGAATTTTCTCAAGTTCCGCCAAGAGTTGAATATTCCTTGACTGAACGTGGAAAAACATTGATTCCTATATTGTATGACATTTGCGATTGGGGAGAAAAAAATAGAAAAACAACTACTTTGTAAATATTAGTAGTTGTTTTTTTATCCTATAATTTATTTAAAAACTGAATATAGGAAATAGCACTTCTATCAATTTCTTCTTTGGAAGAAGAATATTCTTCTCCAGGTACTTTTTCAGAACCATAAAAAGAAAAAAAGTTTTTATAATCAGCACGACAATAGAATTTAAACAAGACTTTAAATGGAGTCAATATTTCTTCAAGTGTATAATAATATTTTCCATCTTCCCGATAGTCTTCTTTTTGTATTCCTGTAGAAACCGCAAGAGCAATCTTCTTATTTTCTAACTTATCACCGCCTTTTCTTCCATAAGCCCATCCATAAACAAGTACATCATCCATCCATTTTTTTAATAAAGGTGGTGATGAAAAATTAAACAAAGGAAATTGAAATACTACTTTTCTATGAGACTCAATCAGTTTGTGTTCAATTTCAACATCGATCTCTCCATTAGGATACTTACTATATAATTCATGAATTGTAAATCTATCAGAATATTTCTTTAATTCATCAATCCAACGCTTATTAATGGTAGAATGCTCTATATCAGGATGCGTCACTATAATCAATGTTTCCATTCAAGATACCTCCTTTCTACACTATTATAAGTAAATTAAATTTATATAACAAGTACGCACCTTTTTGTAAGGTACTTACCTAAAAGTTCTAATTGATGTATAATGTACGTTGAACTATAACTTATCATTTACATCATAAAAGTTTGATAGCATTATTTTATATATAAATTTTACTGTTTATAACAATATACTATAAAATAGTTGATAACAAGTTTTAGGAAAGTTGTAATAATGTTATAAATGTACGATTATTGATAATATACAAAACAAATAGTTTAGTAATACTAATATCTATTTAATCCATAGAAAATTTTTATTAAAAATTTTAAAAAATAGTATATGACTTATAACTTTATTATAAAGATATAAAACATATTTTATCCATTATTTTATTAGATTTTAGTATAAAATTACAATCTTGGCATTATAAATGGTTATTAGTATTAGTATGACTTATAAATAGTCATTGATAATAACAAAAAGGAGTTATGAAAAAATGAAACTTCATTTTTTCATAACCCTTTTTAATATTCAAAAAAACTAAACAGCATATACACTTACTTTTTTTCTGAACTTATCTTTTCTCTCAAATTTTACTCTTCCTTCAACAAGTGCAAACAAAGTATCATCTTTACCTATACCTACACCGTTACCCGGATGAATCTTAGTTCCTCTTTGTCTAACTATTATAGAGCCTGCAGTAACCAATTGACCGTCACCAGTTTTTACACCCAATCTTTGAGCTCTTGAATCTCTACCGTTTTTAGAAGAACCTACACCTTTTTTACTGGCAAATAATTGGAGATTAATTCTTATCATCTTATCCTACCTCCTTCACTTCTAATTTTATATATTTGCTGTAAGTCTTGGATAAATCATCAAAGTTTATCTCAAGCACATCAGCAAGAGCTTGTAATTTTATCTTTTGTATCTCATCAACATCTTTAGGTATGTTAATTTTTATTTTTCCATCATCATCCAAAGAAAAGAAATCTTCCCTTCCGTCCAATGACTTTATCATTCCATTGACAACACTTTGAGATAGAACAGAAACAGCTGCGCATACTATGTCACTTCCATATTCAGCACTATTTGCATGTCCTTGTATAGATACACTTTCAAGATTATTATTTACTTTTACCATCTCAATTTTAATCATATCGCTATGCTTGTATTGATTCTATTTCCAATTGAGTATATGGTTGTCTGTGACCTTTTTTCTTTCTGTAGTCTTTTTTAGGTTTATATTTGAAAACTATCAATTTTTTACCTTTTCCATGAGAAAGAACTTTTGCAGTTACTTTAGCACTTGCAGCAGCGGCACCTGTCTTCACAGCTCCGTTTTCTGACAAAGCTACAACTTCCAAGCTTACAGTATCACCTTCAGCAACATTAAGTTTTTCAACTGATATCTTGTTGCCTTGTTCTACCATATATTGTTTACCACCTGTTTTTACTATTGCGTACATTTTTAAACACCTCCTGTTTTTTCAAGTCTCGCCACCTCAAGGTTGCTTTTAAGCAATTAAGACCTTTTTGTGAGCGGAAATATACCCGTATACTTTAACACAAATCTACAGGAGTGTCAAGCATAAATTACACTAAATCTTTTAATTTTTCCAAATCTATAACCTCAAAAGTATCTTTATTGAGTCTTATTATACCGTCATCCTGCATTTGTAACATTTCTCTTGATAATGACGGCCTTGTTGTCCCTATAAAATCCGCAAGTTCTTCTCTTTTAAACAGCAAATCAAGGGGTTTTCCGTTTAATCCGCACTCTCTTACTCTTTGCAATAGGTAACTTGCAATTTTTTGTCTTAGTGTAAAACTACTTAGAATAAGCACTTTTTGATTGAGAAATAGTGCCTTTCTTGACAATATTTTTAACATATTCTGAGTAATTTTATGATTGTATTTTTGCGTTATTTCATCTATCTTTAATAAAAATTCCTTTGGTATTGCAAGTATTTTAGAATTTTTCACGGCAATGCAAGAATAATCATACAGTTTGTCGGAAAAATACACATATACCTCTGCAAACATAGTACCTATTTCATCAAATCTACTCATTATCATTCTTTTGCCATTTGCATCTACCTTTTCTATCTGTACAATCCCTTCAAGCAATATAAACAGATTTTTAGATTCTTCTTCCTGATAAAAAAGATATTCATCTTTTTTAACAGAAATAACTTTTGAATTTGACTTTTCAAGTATCTCTTCTATCTCTTCATCACTTATATTTTCAAATAAGATGGATTTTTTTAATAAAGTTACTACCTCTTTCATATACTTCTCCATAAATCAATATTAATTATATTTACTTCTAATAATTTATAAGTATATTAGACATTTATTACTATAAAATCAAATATACTTATAGAAAAAGTCCTCATTTATAAAAAGCAAACTCTCTTTTGGAAATTCTTTTAATATTCGTTTAACGCATCTTTTACAAAATCTTTCTCTTTCACTTTCACTTTCAGCAAGTGCTTTTTTATATCCCCAAAGATGTGTAAAATCATCCTGATTTCCCAAATCTTCAGGATAATTAATCATATATCCTATATTAATATCACATATTTTAGCACACATTGAAAGTAGACGTTGTTCTGCAAAGACCATATAAGAAAGTGTATCACTGTCATCTTGAGAACTTTGCATAAATTTTATACTTTCATTACAGTAAAATTTTTTAAATTCTTCATCTGCAATATATAAAAATGCAGTATTTGAAGGATATACATCCCAATCCAGCCTATTGTCAAAATTATAATCCTTTTTCATCTTAAAGTATTCTTTGGATTTGTATATATCAGGTATTATAGGTTCATTATGAATTGCAACAATCTTTTCCTTAATCTTTGCAGATATGTCATTCCATACTATCATATCGGTATCAAGCATTACTATTGGAGTTTTTTGTTCTCTAAGAGCAAATATTTTTCCACCAGCCCAAAACATCTCACGATTCACATAATAATTAGGAATCTCATGTATGTTATCCCAAAGGGTTTCTAAACTATTAGACTTTACATAAGATATGTTTTCTTTATCAGCCATCAAATCTATACTACCGTTATTTTTTTTCCAGTATAGGGCTGATAGAATCATAGTCAAAATATCGAAATCTTGCATACTCAAATTGCCTTGTATGTGCGTTTTTCTTGAACAAAGCGTATGAAAAGCTCTCAAATTTTTCATATCAACTCCAAACCGTAACCTGTAACGAAGTCTTTTTCTTCAATTTGACTTTGGATTATCATATCTTTATTCTTATATTTCTTATTACTTAAATCTATCGCCTTGGGATAACCTATATTTCTTGTAAATATTATAGTATTGTTCTTGTCATCTGAAATATCAGAAATTTTATAAGGAAGGTCACTTACATATGGCTTATAAAAATTATAACTGCCATATGAACCATAACTACCAATAGAAGCATAGCTTCCTCTGTAACTTCCATGCATTATATAGCTCCCCATATAGCTCGTATAATGTCTAAAAGATCCTAAACTTGCATAAGATGAGGAATATGAAGCGTTATAACTGTTTCTTAAAAAATGAGAATTATAAGACCCATAAGATAATGAAGTAGAAGAAAAGCTTCCTGTATGTGAATTATAAGGATAGAAACTACTTGTAAAAGCCGAAGAAAAACTTCCGAAAGAAGTATTGTATGAGGATGAATTTAAGACACTCTCATCATTGTACTCATTCTCATCTTCATTTATCAAATCAAAAAAATAATTAGCCTTCATCTTATATATTCTATCTATAAGAGAACTTCTGTAAATTGGCAATAAATTATTCTTATTTGAGATGTACTTTTGTAAAATTTTAATATAGTCGATTCCGTCATCAACATATCTTATTTCACCTAAAAATACCCTCAAGTAGTTCGACAAGTCAGAGCAAAAATTTTTTTCCAAAATTGTTCCAAGAGACAAACTTTTCATAACATACTCCTTTAAAAATTAATAAAACATATTGCAAAATATGGTTCTTAATATTTCAACATAAGTATAAACTATTTTTAATTCTTAAATCTTAGCTATTAAATTTAACTGTTATGTTTACTTCCAAACAAAAATTTATATATTTAATTTCATAAATCTAATGATAAGTCATAGACTTTGTTTTTACTTATGCCTAACTCCTTACTCAAGAGTTTTACCGCATCTTTCTTCGACATTTTAAGCATGTACTTGGATAGACATTTTTTTATTTCATCATCACTTATATCAACATCTTTTTCTTCTTTATTTCCGTCAACAACTATTATTAACTCTCCAAGAATATCAATATCATTTAATCTATCATTTACTTCTTCTGTATAACCTCTTATATATTCCTCAAATTTCTTACTTATCTCTCTTGCTATCACTATCTTTCTATTACCGAAAATATCAAGGAGATTATTTATTGTTTTTTTTATTCTACGTGGAGACTCGTATATCACAAGTGTCTCTTTTTTTTCAGACAATTCCTTTAATTGCTTTATTTGTTTAGAATTTTCTCTTTCCAAAAAACCAATAAAAGTAAATGCTGTAGTACAAAGACCTGAATTTACAAGTGCTACTACCATAGCACAGGCGCCAGGTAATGTTGTAAGTTCTAAATTATTTTCAATAACAAAGGATATCAGCTCGCTGCCGGGATCCGATATTCCTGGCATTCCTGCATCTGACACATAGGCAATATTTTTTCCTTGAATAAGTTTATTTAAAACTTCACTTTTTTTTATTTTTTCATTATGTTCGTGTAAAGAAAAAAGCGGTTTTTTTATTTCATAGTGATTGAGAAGTTTAATTGTTCTTCTTGTATCTTCACAATATATCTCATCAACTTCTTGCAAAACTTTAAGTGTTCTTACGGTTATATCCTCAAGATTGCCGATAGGCGTTGGACAAATATATAGCATACTAAACCTCTTAATAATTATGCGAAAATATATTTTTAAAATAGTATAACACATTAGACAGAATTATTTAATAGGATTTTTTAAATAATTTTAATTGCTTTTTGTTGATTATTTTTTTGATATTATGATATAATTTTTCTAAATAATTATCATTAATGCAGATTAATTGATCTTATATAGAAGGTGAAAAAATGAAAGAATTAGGTGAAGTAATTAAAATAAATAAAAATATGGCAACAGTCAGAGTCAACAGACATGGAGCATGCGGTGATTGCCATGCTTGTAGTCTTGGTCTTGAAAATAGACAGTTTATAGATTTAGAAGTAATAAATACTGTTAACGCAAAGGAAAAAGACCTTGTTGAACTTGATGTTGAATCTACTAATATCTTACTTGGAGCATTTATTATGTACGGCTTTCCCCTTATCATGATGCTGGCAGGTCTATGTTTAAGCTATATGGTTTTTGCAAAAGATAACACATTGATAGCAACTGTAACAGCCTTTGTATGTATGGCACTGTCATTTACAATAATAAGGCTTAATGAAGATAAAATAAAATCTTCTACTAAGTTTTTGCCATCAATAAGCAGAAAAGTATCTGATGACTTAATGCCACTTTTATAATCTATTCTTTAAAATTAACTTAGTAATTTTAATTAACGACTTGTCAGAAAATCTTACATTTAAATAGTTTTAGCTTTACAATATGAGCGTAACTCTTAATAATATAAATTTTTTTAAATTATATGTGTAAATTTTCCATAAATCTTATAAAGGCAGGTCTTGTATATAAGGAATTCTATGAAAAATAAGGTGTATATAGCAGGAGCAGGTAGCGGAGACATAGGAAATCTTACGCTTAATGTATATGAAATAATTCAAAAAGCGGATGTAATTCTATTTGATAATCTTGTATCTGACGAAATAATCTTACTGTCTCAAAAATCGGCTATTCTTGTAGATGTTGGGAAAATATCAGGATATCATAAGGTAAAGCAAGAGGAAATTAACAATCTCCTCGTATACTACGCACAAAGATACCGATATGTACTTAGACTTAAGGGTGGAGATCCTTATATCTTCGGTAGAGGTGCGGAAGAAGCACTTTACTTATTTGAAAATAACATTGATTTTGAGATACTTCCAGGTATTTCATCAATAAACTCGGTTCCTGCAAGCTTCGGCATACCTCTAACACATAGAGACTTGTCCTCTTCATTTTACGTAGTTACAGGTAGAAAAAAAGATGGTAAAAGCTTGGATGAAAGCGACTTTATCAATCTGTCAAATATGAAGAATACAACTCTTGTATTCTTGATGTCTACTAATATTTATAATAAGATTGCAATGTCTCTTATAAAAGCAGGAAAAAATCCTGAAACTAATGCTGCAGTGCTAAGTCGAGGTAATACTGCAAAGGCAAGGAAATACGAATATACACTAAGAGATTTGTCTGAAATTGAAGATATGAACATTTTTGAAATGCCGTCAATTTTATTAGTTGGAGATGTAAGCAGTTTATCTGAGAAACTGAACCCTACTCCAAAAATATTGTCTAATAAAAGATTCATATTAAATATCCCAAGACAAAAAAGTGATTTCTTAATACGAAAACTTCGAGAAAAAGGTGCGCAGGTAGTAAATCTTTCCACTAATTTATTAGAGAAAAATTATGACAAGAGTCATTTTACAAATATAATAAAAAATATTAAAAACTATGATTTTCTATGTTTTTCAAGTACTTATGCAGTGGAAGTTTTTTTTGAAATCTTATCTGAAAATAACTTTGATATAAGAAATCTATATAATATTAAAATCTGTGCAGTAGGTCCTTCCACTTCTAAGGCACTTAGGAAGAAGAATATAATCTGTGATCTAATTCCCAAAAAATATGATGCAAAAACTCTTGCTGATGAGTTAATCAAATTAGATGCTAAAAATGTAATATCTGTACTTCCACATGGTGTAAAAAGTGATTTGTACGATATATTACAAGATAATAATATAAAAGTTGAAAGATTGGACATATATTCGTCCATAATTGGAAAAGTTAGACTTTATAATGAAGAAAGCGACGATATCTTTGTCTTTACAAGTTCCTATGGGGTAATTGGCTTGGCAGAATCATATGAAAAAGGTCACTTTTCTTCAAAATTAGCTTTTTGTATAGGCGAAAAAACAGAGCATAATGCAAAAAAATATGGATTTAAAACTTTAGTTGCTCAAAATTCAACCTATGAAGAATTGCTAAGTTTAATATATAACTTTTATACTAATAATTAATTTTAACTATTAAAATAATTACTTTATGATTTTAATAAAAGTCCAGCTTAAAGCTTAGAATTTTTGATTTTTTTTTGACTTTTTATAAGAGTTGTTATATAATTATATTAGTAGTTATTTTTACTTAATATATTGAAAATTTGTTTGCAAGGTACTTAAATTCACAGTTATTTTATTATATGGTATTTTGCAAAGGTAGGCAGTTAGGTGATTTTTATGGAAAAAAGTATCGACTTGTTTAGCAATATAAAAAATGAGTATGACTCTCTGAGCAAAGCACACAAAAAAGTTTCTGATTATATCATGAAACACTATGACAGATGTGCATTTATGACAGCTTCCAGTCTTGCCAAAGAATCTGATGTCAGCGAATCTACCATAGTAAGATTTGCATACGCCTTGGGATATGACGGATATCCAGAGCTACAGAAGGAACTTCAGGAGGTAATAAAAACTCAACTCACTATAATACAAAGGGCAAAGATGAGTTTTGAAAACTTAAATGAAGGCGAAATATTGGAAAATGTACTTAAAAACGACTCACATAATATAAAACAGACTCTTACGAAGATTGATCACGGTACATTCAAATATATCGTGAATAAGATTGTCAATTGCACAGGTTGTATATACATAGTGGGACTTAGGACATCCACGTCACTTGCCGAGTATTTGTCTTATTACCTTGAGCTCATGTTAGACAATGTAAAATTGATTAAATACGACTATGTTGACATGTTTGAAAAAATGATTTCTATCTCTTCTAAAGATGTTGTAATAGGAATCAGTCTTCCAAGATACACTTCCCGCACCTGCGATTTGATGAAGTACGCAAAGGATAAGGGAGCCTCTCTTGTAGCAATTACTGACTCTCTAAACTCTCCTATAGGAGAATTATCTGATGATGTATTGATTGCTATGAGTGATATGAGCTCTATAGTTGACTCTCTTGTAGCACCTTTAAGTGTAATAAATGCGCTTATAGTTGCTGTAGCATCTAAGAAAAGAGAAGAGGTAAAAAATAAATTTGAAAATTTTGAAGAACTTTGGAAATCAAGAAGTACATTTAGAGACTAAACAATTAATTTAGGTTCTTTGTCAATAGTGGGGGTGTAAAAACACCTCTACTATTGTTAAAT
>CAUQVF010000004.1:0-106416 GCA_963521605.1 uncultured Peptostreptococcaceae bacterium
GCTTTTTCTTTACTGTTTCATCACATTTTTATTACATCTGCGTTGACAGCTCGTATATTATATTATTTTTATTTCCCTTTGTCAATACTTTTTTTAAAGTTTTTTAAAAAGTTTTTATTTTTTTATAAATTCATTGTTTTTTCAATGTTTTTACACCATATATTTAAATATATCCTTAAATAAATTCTATTCAATTTTTAGCAATATTTTATTTTATATTTATATTTTTTTCTGTAAAAAAAGATGACTTTTCAGCCATCTTTTAAAATACTATTATTAATTATTAACTTTTTATTACGTTCCAATAATTCTTATACTATCTTAAATTATATACTTAAATACATTACTGTCAAACATTATTTTCAAACTAGCTTAGTATGCAGAACTTATATCCTAAAGATTGATAATATTCTATTATGCTTGGAAGTGCATCAACACTCTTAGGCTTAATATCATGCATTAGTAGTACAACTACCTTCGGTGAGCCACCGTACATTGCCATATCTTCTTTGACATTTTCAAGAGCACCTTGTATATCTCTTCTTGAGCCTTTTGCCTCTGCATCTCCTGTAAGTACATTCCAGTCGATGTTATATATATTTCTTTGTGCCAGAGCCTCATCGGCTGGTCCCATTTGCTTCCATGACATATGTCCGCCGGGATATCTTAGTATAGGTGTATTAAACTCTTCTCCAAGTGATTTTCTAATTGACTTTAGATTTTTATCTACTTCTAAAAGTATATTATTTACATTTGCTACCCTATGAGGATATAAAAATGAATATTCATGACTGTAAGTGTGTAGGCCAACAGCGTGTCCTTCTGCAATTTGTCTTTGTAACAAAGGCTTTGCGTGTTCTCCGTCAGCAGCCCTTCCCACTATAAAGAAAGTACCGTGAACTCCATAATTTTTTAGTATATCTAATACCGTAGCTGTATATATTTCAGACGGCCCATCATCAAATGTCAAAAATACAAGTTTGTCTTCTCCAGTATATGTTGATGGTTTAAGTATCCATTGATTTACATCCTTAGTGCTATATGCCCAAGCAGTAGCCTCATTATTATGTGATGTACCCGGCTTGTATTTTGTCTTTTCTTCTTCTTCTTTTCTTAGTCTTTCTTCCTCTTCTTTTTTAGCTAATTCTTGCTTTTCTTCTTCACTAAGTTCATCTTTCTTTTCGCCATCTTTAACATCTTGTGTCACCTGTGTATTTTTCCCTGAGTTATTCCCCATATTAAATATGTTGAAAATACCAAATGATATCTGTTTTCTGAAAAAAAATACTATCCCTACTATCAAGGCAACTATTATTGCAATCACAATAACCTTATATATACTGCCTCTTCTGCTTCTTCTATATGAGCTCATTTTTGTTCCTCCCTATGTTGCTCACAACAAAAAACCACTCAAAATAACTATATGTATGGTATTTCTAACAATAATCAAAACACATCACACATAAAAAAAAATATAAAATATTAAGTGGAATTTACGCATTGATTTAATTTTACTGAATTACTTGATTTAGTATAGCACTTTTTCAATGATAATACAATTAAAAATTAATTAAGATATAGTTACAATTATTATCCAAACATTGAAAAACTAAAAATTTATTGAATTAATATCCTATATTTTGTATAATAAACGAGTAAAGAATAATAATATTGTAATGGGAGGCTATATTATGAAAAAGACATTTTCAGATCTCTACTCACAAATAGAAATCCTAAAAAGCAAAAATCTTAGCATTGTAGATGAACAAAAGGCTATAGATATATTGGCAAGACACAATTATTACATAGTAATCAACGGTTATAGAAAGCCTTTTTTGGATAAGAGCAAGGCAGAAGAAAGATCCAGATATATTAATGGAGCAACATTTGAGGAAATATACGCCCTATACTGCTTTGACAGAAATATAAGAATGATTTTCCTAAAATATATATTAATGCTTGAACAAAATTTCAAGTCAGCTATAAGCTATGAATTTTCTAAGCTATACGGCCACGAGAATTATCTCAGTTATGAAAACTTTGCCTATGAAAATGAGAAAAACATAAGAGACATATTTTTCACTATAGGAAATGTCCACAATGCGCTGTCCAAAGCCATTGGGAAAAACGACTATATCACTTACAATATCGAAAAGTATAACAATGTACCTTTTTGGATCCTTACAAATGTAATGACTTTTGGCGGTATTACCAACTTTTACAAAGTAATGAAGGAAAATGAAAAAGAATATATAGCAAAGAAATATTTCAGAATAAAAGCTACAGATTTAGAAAATTTTATGGAGATAATGAACTCATTTAGAAATATCTGTGCTCATGATGAAAGACTATATGACACTGTCTCCAAAACTTCAATACCTGATAATGACATAATCGATTATTTCAACCGACAACTAAGGTGCAGTATCAACAAAAAAAGTGTATTTTCCCTTCTTATAGGTCTTTGTTGCCTACTTTCATCAGGTGATTCTACTGATTTGGTAGATGAACTTGAAAGAGAATTTGACACTTTGGAAAGCAAACTTAAAAGCATAAAGATAGACGATATATATGAAATTACAGGATTCAACAGACATTGGACTCAAATAAAAAACATCTTAATATAATAAATCAATATGCACTAAATGTCTGATACCTAAAATGCTATTCATATTTATATAATCGCTTTTAATAACATTCACTTACTTAATCCTCATAGCAGATGTTATCTTTAATATTAACTGTAGACTGATTAAATAGTATTAAATCAGCCTTTAGTATAAATAAAAGCTTACTTCCAACTAATTACAAAAATGTAAACAATTTAATTTTAAATATCAAAAAATTTGGAGATATCATGATAGACTATGAATTCGCAAAAGAAAATGACATAGTTGAAATTACAAAACAAGACGGTAAAAGATGTATTTTATCTAAAAATCATTTGGATGATAATGCTATAGCCTTACTAAGGGATAACCTTGGCAAAGATATTGAATTTACCACAGATAAGAGATATAACTTCAAGAAGATATTTGAAGAAACATACTCTATCACTCTTACAGACGATAAAATCAATTCCGAATTTAAGGAAGTTCTGACTAAGGACATTGAAAGTTTATTTATCTATATAATGAAAAAAGCCCATGACTTCTTATCAAGCGATATACACATTATAATGGAAGAACAGGACTGTACTATAAAATTCCGTATCAACTCCTTACTTAGGACCTTTGCCAAAATCGACATAAACAGAGCAAATTCTCTAATTCGTGTTATAAAATTAAAGTCTGACATAGAAATTACTAAGACCTTGTCACCTTTAGAGGGGAGATTTGACTATGATGACCTAAGCTACAGAGTATCCATCATACCTACTGTAAACGCTGAAAAACTCAGCATACGTGTACTTGGAAACATCAAAAACATCTATACTTTTGCAGATTTAGGTTTAAATGAACATCAGATAAAACTTTTGACTGAAAAAATAACAAAATCTAAGGGTTTTATCATTGTAACAGGTGCAACAGGCTCGGGAAAGTCTACAACTATGTTTACAATTCTGCACTATCTTAATGACGGTACAAAAAACATAATTTCGATTGAAGATCCTGTAGAATATAAGATTGACGGTGTTACACAAATACAGGTATCACAGGAAAAAGATATAGATTTTCAAAATATACTCAAATTCGTATTAAGACAAGATCCACAGATAATAAATATAGGTGAGATTAGGGATGAAGATACAGCAAAGATAGCTGTACAGTCAGCAAATACCGGTCATCTCGTCTTTTCTACTATGCACACCAATGACAGTATATCATCAATTTCAAGACTATATGACTTGGGAGTGGAAGCTTTTGAGATAGCTGACGCACTATCGCTCATCGTATCCCAAAAACTGATAAGAATACTCTGTCCTCATTGTAAAAAAAGCATAAACTTAGATGAAAATATTCTTAATCATTACAAACTTGACAAGGATGGCATATATTTTGAAAAAGTGGGATGTCCTCATTGTTTCCACACAGGATATATGTCGCAAAAGGCTGTTTTTGAATTTTTGGATGTACATGAAAATATCAAAGCCATGATAGCAAAAAACAAATTAGATATTGTTAATATAAATTTAATAAGTATCGAAGATGAAATAAAAAAACTTGTGCAGACAGGTCTTTGCGATATTGAAGAAATGGTGAAATATATATGAAAAAACTTTCTTATTATGATAACTATGTGTTTTTTGAGAGCCTTTACGAACTGACAAAATCAGGCATACCTCTCCTAAAATCCATGGACATAGTAAATACCAAGAATAAATCCATGGTAGAGGAAGTGAAAAACCAGCTTAACAACGGTGAATTACTATCAAAGGCATTATCAGATACAGGTCTTTTCTCTGACACTGCCCTTTCTATCATAAAAACAGGAGAGTGGACAGGAAACTTTGACCTTTGTTTTGAAAAACTTTACAAGTATTACGAAAGAATGACTGAAACCAGAAAAAATATAATAACTTCGCTTTTCTACCCTGCAATCTTAGTTTTTTCAATATTTTTTCTGCTGTTTTTCATTAATTTTTACTTCATTCCCCAGATAAGCAGCCTATATGATATGAATAAGAATACAAGCGCCTTTGTAAGTATTATGTTCAGTTTTTCAGCATTTTCAAATAAATATAAATTGGAAAGCATAATATTTTTTCTAAGTTTATTTATACTAATATATCTTATAACTTCTGAGTTCTTCTCAGATAAAAACAGACTTGTATATGTACCTATATTATCAAGTCTAATCAAGGACTATGCTGTTTCAAACATAATATGGTCCTACTATCTTATGCTATCTTCAGGCGTCGATATTATCAAGTCTACCGATATACTCTATCATCAGTCCAAAAATAAGACTGTCAGAGTAAAGTTGAAGATTTTCTTGGACAACATAAGGGAAGGCAATTCCATATCGACAAGTGTCAAAAATACGGGAATAAATGATGACGACATTTACTACTTTGTAAATTTGGGTGAAGAGACGGGGAATATAGACCAAAATCTGAAAGTATTATCAGAGATGTACTCAAAAAAACTCAACAACGATATAAAGTACATCGTGCAAATAATGCAGCCTGCCTTGATTATCTTCATAACAGTGATTGTAGGCGGTCTGATGTCAGGCCTTATCTTGCCTATGCTTGATTATTCCAAATTTGTTTAGTACTGATTTAAATAAAAACTTATATAAAAATTTTTTGCTGTTTGCTGATAATTAATGGAATCTCTACTAAAATCTATAAGATAATGGAATTATTTTGTAAAAGATTATACATTCAAAGTTATTTAACAAAAGATATGCTAAAGGGCATCGCAAGGGTAAAATCCATGGTTCAATTGGAGTTTAGTATCAGTTATCACTTTAGAAAATATATTTATACTAAAAAGCAATTAAATTGTCCTAAAATATAATAAGGATACGTTGTTGAAATCTATAAAAATAATATTTCAATAAATCTAAATATATGATATTGTAAACGGTGATTAGTATGAAAACAAAAAATTATACAAAAATAGATAAACTTTAAGGATAGTAAAATGAAAGACTTAATTAAAATTTTTCTGGTTTTTTTCAAGATGGGAGCAAGCACCTTTGGTGGAGGCTATGCTATGCTTCCTATAATAGAAAGAGAACTTGTAGAAAATTCAAAACTTATATCTTCAGATGAATTTGTAGATTTCATCTCCATTGCACAGAGCTTCCCAGGTCCTATAGCAGTAAATATTTCTCTGCTTATAGGCTACAGATTATCAGGCCTTACAGGATCTATCTTTGCTCTACTTGGCACTGCCATGCCTTCATTTTTGAGTATAGTGGCTATAGGATATTTCTACAGTAAGTTCAGAGACAACAAAGCTGTACATGGATTTTTCTCCGGTGTTAATGCTGTCGTACCTGCTCTACTCTTGATATCTTTCATATCAGTATTTAAAAAAATATCTAAGAAAATATTGATGTATATAATATTTGCTCTTTCATTTATTGCTGTATTCTTCTTAAATATCAATCCTATCTTAATTATACTTATAGGAGGTGTCTTAGGTTTATGTATGAAGTATTAAGCATGTATCTCGTATTTTTTAAGATAGGTGCTGTAAGTTTCGGTGGTGGATATGCCATGCTTCCTTTAATAGAAGAAGAGGTTATAGAAAAAATGCACTATCTCACTGATAGTCAATTCTTGGATATTCTTGCAATATCACAGATTACCCCGGGACCTATAGCTATCAACTCTGCGACTTTTATAGGACTTAGAGAGCTTGGTATAGTAGGCAGTATCTTTGCTACACTTGGTATAGTATCAGGACCTTTTATATTTATGAGCATAGTCAACAACTTTTTGACCAAATTCAAAAACTCAAAAGTTATAGAAAGAATTCTGCTCTATATAAGACCTGTTACAGTGGCTCTAATACTTTCAGCCTTTGCATCAACTTTTAAAAAATCTGTTATTGACATAAAGACCACGGTAATTTTTGCCATATCATTTGGAATACTACTATCCAAAAAAGTTCACCCCATAGCTGTAATATTTATCTTCGGATTTTTAGGTATAGTAAGCACTTACTTATTTAATGTGTAAATTATGCAAGTTTTTTAATATTTTTTGTAGTTGAAAACTATTCTTGGGTATAAAAATACAAAACAGTTTTTTGAAAACAGGAGGTAGAAAATGTTCGGACTTTTTGAAAAAAAATATGATAATACTGTTACTATAAAAATAGACGGAATGATGTGCGGTCATTGTGAAGCACATGTTGCAGATGCACTTAGAAAGGTGCCGGGGGTAGAAAAGGTAAATGCTTCGCATACTAAAAAAACTGCTGTAGTGCAATCAAATTCACCTTTGGATAAGGAAGCATTGAAAAAAGCAGTGGATGACACAGGATATGAAGTAGTCGGCATTGAATAAGAGAAGAAACGGGGTGAACTTGCACGACTACAGTGCATAAGCTATGCAAAATATAATAAATATTGAAAATGTAAGTTTTTCTTACGGAAACTTCAATGTGCTAAATGACATAAACCTAAAGATAAGCAAATCAGAAATTGTCGGGATAATAGGCTCCAATGGTGCCGGTAAGACTACCTTGATAAGGCTGCTCATAGGTTCACTAAGTCCTGACAAGGGAAATATAAAGATATACGGCTCAAATGTTAAAAAAATATGCAAGTCACACACCATAGGCTATGTATCGCAGTCTCAGGACAAAAACAAGATAGTTTTTCCTGCTACAGTATTTGAAATTGTAATGATGAACCTTTACATGGACATAGGCTGGCTTAGATTTCCCAATAAGACGCATAAGCAAAAGGTAATGGATGCGTTAAAGCTCGTTGGAATGGAAGATTATAAGGATAAGATGATACACAATTTGTCAGGAGGACAAAGGCAAAGGGTTATGATAGCAAAGTCTATAGTGAGTATGCCAAGCATCTTGATACTTGACGAGCCTACCACAGGAGTGGATGAATCATCTTCAAAGATGATATATGAACTGCTCCAGACTTTGAACAAAAAGCTCAATCTAACCATAATAATGATAAGTCATGACATTAAAAATCTGCGAAAATACTCAACAAATATGTATGAGATAGAATACGGTAGACTAAATAAGGTGTAAATATAATTTTTATACTGTTTATATTATTTGAAATTATAGACCTTAAGTATAGTAAACATAATTATTTACTTTATTTAGGGAAGTTTATATGAAATGTAGTAAGTTTTTAAATTAAAGACTAAATTTTTATGCTGTTTAGCATATATACACATATATGATTTGTAAAAATAAAAGGAACAACAATGTTTGAATATGAATTTATGAGAAAGGCTTTTTTAGTTGGAATACTAATCTCAATTACCATTCCGCTAATAGGCTCAACTGTAGTTTTAAAGAGGCTGTCAATGATAGGTGACGCACTGTCTCACGCATCTCTTGCAGGTGTTACAGGCGGTATCTTACTTGGAGTCAACCCTGTACTTGGTGCAGTCATCACTTGTATATTGGCGGCACTTAGTATAGAGTCCATCCGCAAGAGGATGTCCAACTACACCGAGGTATCAATAGCTATAATCACATCAGCAGGTGTAGGACTTGCCGGAGTTTTATCCGGATTTATAAAAAATATCACTTCATTTAACAGTTTTTTATTTGGTAGTATAGTGGCAATTTCAAATACGGAAGTACTTATAGTAATAGTGGTAAGTGTGACTGTCGTGCTTACCTGTATTTTTTTGTACAAGGAATTGATGCACATATCCTTTGATGAAGAAAGCGCAAAACTCTCAGGTATCAATGTGGAAGTCGTCAATTTTGTCTTTGTATTTCTAACTGCCATAACTGTATCTATAGCCTCAAGGACTGTAGGAGCATTGATAGTATCATCACTTATGGTAGTACCTGTAGCCACATCTATAATGATAGCCAAAAGTTATAAGTCAATGATGATAATAAGCGTAGTTTTTGCCTTTGTAGAGGTTATATCAGGAATAACTATATCATATTACGCAGGGCTGAAACCGGGAGCGACTATTGTATTGCTTGCAGTGATACTTTTTATAATTACAAGTTTTTTCAGAAGAACAAAATAAAAATAGATTATATAAAGAAATTTTATTAATTTTACTATTATTAATATTCATACTAAATTCTAAAGGATAATGGAAATATTTCATAAAAAATGATATGTTAAATATTCATTAACTAAGAATAGGATATAAAATATCACAAGAATATAATTAATAAAATCCATAATTTAAATAGAGTTTAGTGTCAATTAGTCTTATGGATAATATTGACTTAACGACTTATATTTGAGATAAAATCATTAGTTTTATATGCTATTATCCATAATTTTATTGAACTTTACACACTTTTTAAACTCTATAATAAAAAACAAATAGAAGGAAAGAAAATGCAATTACAAAAATTTAACTTTCATACTCACACCTACAGATGCGGACATGCTATAGGAGATGAGCACGACTATATAAAATCAGCCATAGACAATGGATTTACTACACTTGGAATATCTGAACACTGCGGATTTGAGGGCTTTGACGATCCTACCCAAAGAATAGCCTTTCTTGAAATGGATAAGTACAAAGAGGACATAGACAATATCAAAGACAAGTATAAGGAAATAGAAATATTTACAGGCTTAGAATTTGAATATTTCGATGATTTGAACTCATATTATGACGAACTAAAATCAAAGTACGATTACCTTATCATAGGTCAACATGCTAAGGACAGAAAGGGATATTACTATCACGACCAATGCACAGATAAAGATGTAAGATATATGGCAAATCAGATATGCACTGCTTTGGAGCTGGGCTATTCCAAATATGTAGCACATCCGGACTACTTTATGATTGGACGAGAAGACTATTCCAAAGAATGTGAAAAAGCAATGCGTGAAATAGTGCAGACTGCAAAAAAAGTTGGAGCGGTAGTGGAGCTTAATCTAAAGGGAGTAAGCTACGGTAAAAAAAGAGAATATAAGGGCAGACCATCCTTTAAATATCCGCACACAAGGACTATAGAGATATACAAGGAAGAAAATGCCGAAGTAGTCTGCGGTTACGACGCACATAGACCAGAATTTCTCTCAATGAGAAACTACGAAGAAGATATTAAAAAAATGGTAGGGGATATGAATTTTCTAAGGGACTACAAAAGGCTATTATCTAAGAATTTTTAGTTTATGAAATATTTATATGTTTTTTGCTGATATAAGTATGAGACATCTCAGTCTCATACTTTCTGTAGCTATAGTAATCATACTTTTTTCAATTATCAGAGGTAATAACAAATGAGAGATACTATAAAACTTTTTAACAGAGATTTAAACGAAGACACTTTTAAAGATGCAATGTTCCTTATAATAACAGAAGGCGGAGGAATGGGAACAGCTGGAGAGATATTTTTTTATGATAAGACAGGGCAAACCTATAGGCTAAACTATATCTATGGAGATATAGATT
Source organism: uncultured Peptostreptococcaceae bacterium (assembly GCA_963521605.1). Taxonomy (GTDB): domain Bacteria; phylum Bacillota; class Clostridia; order Peptostreptococcales; family Filifactoraceae; genus Peptoanaerobacter. Next base: position 10,049 of record CAUQVF010000004.1, read on the forward strand.
TAAAAAGACTACATAAAGTTTTCCCTATGTTATCTAAATTAGACCTGTCTCATAATAAATTACCTAAGGGATGGTATCATATTTTTAGCGAATTTGGCAATCACTTTCTTGCAAATGAAAAGATTTATGGAAGACTAATGAATAAGATAGATCCTGAAGACGAGTATCTTTTTAATGATAGTTACTTAATCACTACCGAGAAAGTTTTGAAGGAGTATAATTCAAAAATCTTTTTCAAGCTCCAAAACTGTCTTGACAAATATGGCGATAAAAACTTTGACCAATACTTAAGAGCATTTCCTTCATTAAATAGAGAACTGAATTTATTTGCAGCTAAACATCCTGAATTTAAACTGGATAACTATGATGACATACTAAAGAAGAATATCATAAGTATACAAAGTGGTAAAATTTCTGATATAGACATATCTAAGCTGGACGATAAATGTGCCTTGGCACTAATAAAAGCTTCCATTGACCAAGAAAGATTTGATAAAAACATCTTGGAAGAATTATTTGACAACTCAATTATCAAAAAATGCTTGGACAGGCTTGATGAAATTGACGAAATTAATAACATTAATCCAAAAAGAATAAGCAAGATAGAATTAATCAACGATTCTTGCGCTATTCAACATACGGATGTAGTAGTCAATGCTGCAAATCGCACCTTGTCTAAGGGTAGTGGTATTTGTGGAGCTATATTTAATCTTGCCGGAGATGAATTGATTAAGGAATGTAAGGAGTTTAAAAGACCACTTAAAGACGGAGAGGTTGCCATTACATCATCTTATAACATGGATAATACAAAGGCCATAATACATGCAGTTGGACCAAACTTTCAATTTAAACCAACTGCTTTTGACAAATTGTTTAATGCCTATTACAATTCATTAGAAGAACTTAAAAACCATAAATTTCACAGTATAGCCTTTCCTCTTATAAGTGCAGGTATCTATGGTGGTAAACTACAAAATCCTGTCGCCGAGTCCACAAAGCAATGTTGCTTGGCATATAAAAAGTTTAGAAATGATTATCCTAAATATTTTATAGATGTAAAACTATGTGCCTATTCATTGGAAGAAATGAAAAAGGCTCAAGAGGAATTTTCAAAACATTTTTAGGAGGTACTATGAGTACATTAACAGCTTATGGTTATGAAATCACAAATGTATTCCAGCTAATGGGTATGCTTGAAAACGACATTACCAAGAGTATAGCTTGGGGGATGGTAAACAGCCCTAAATTTCTAAACAGAATAATTAATGAGTTAATTAGCAAGATAACAGGTATGAACAGTAATCTTAGGATTAACTCAAAAGAAGTTTTATTTTTATTTCAGGAATATGAAAAAAATTATGGAATAACTGACCTTGAAATTACGGATAATAAAAATTTTTATTTTATTATCGAAGCAAAAAAAGGACTTAACTTGCCAGAAATAAACCAACTTTCTTTGTATTCTCAAAGAGGAAAAATAAATAAAAGTCAAGTAAAACACAAAGCTATATTTTCAATGTCTGCCTGTAGTGATCAATTTGCTGATATTTTTCTTTTAAAAAATAATGCACAAAATATAAATATACAGGTAGATTATACTAATAAGACTATTAATAACATAGCTGTAAGACATCTACCTTGGAAGACAATATATGAAATAGCTGATTCGGCAAAAAAAGACTCTGCATTAAATGAAAAAAAATTACTTGAAGAATTAATAGAATATATAGGAGGTTTGATGAAAATGCAATCAAGAGAATCAAATTGGGTTTATATAGTATCTCTTAGCAATGATTCTGCTTTTGGTACTGAGATAACATGGATGGATGTTGTAGAGAAATACAATAGGTATTTCCACCCACTTGGAACTGGGGGATGGCCAAAAGAACCTATAAACTATATAGCATTTAGATATAATGGAAAATTACAATCAATTCACTATATCGATGACTACGTTATATCAGATAATTTAAATAATCAGATACCAAATATGCCTAACCAAACATTAAACTCTCCATATTTGGTATATACTTTAGGTCCAGCAATTATTAGAAAAAACGTAAAAACAGGTAATATTGTGAGAGCTACAAGAAGATGGGCAATGCTTGATGCTTTACTGACAGAAGACACTATCTACGACGCCTGTGAGCTTTCAAATAAAAGAGCTGGACTTCCAAATAACTATAATCCTTTAAATACACCTAATCCACAAGATATAGAGATAACTGTGCTAAGATAGACACAAGTAAAAAAATATAAATATTAAAGTATTTATCTTTTTATAATTTTATATTCAAACTCATACTAATAGCTAACAAATAATGTAAAACTTTATTTTTAAATATTTCCAATTTAAATGTAATTGAATGATAATAAAGTAATTTTTCCATTACTAATACTAAACTCTATTTAAATTATTGGATTTTATTAATTCTATACTTGTGATACTCTATATCCTATCTTTAGTTAATAAATATTTAGTGTATCATTTTTTACGAAATATTTCCATTATTCTATTAGATTTTAGTATAAAATGGATATCATCATTAAAAAACGTCTAAAAAATTGTTTAGCATATTAACCCAATATTTAAGTTCTTGAACTGTAATTAATAAAAATCAACAAAATTTTACCCGTAATACATTTATCTTCTATTTGTATTACGGGTAATTTAATGTTTAATACTAAATTTAATAAAGCTATAGTAGTATAAATATCATTTACAACAAAGTTAGGACTACTATATTATTTTAATCAAATCCTTCATAACCAATCCATTGATTAAGCAAAAATACTATAAATATAGCTTTATTTGCCATATTAAGATTTTAGCACTATATTCTTTTCTACGGAATAAGCTCAACCACTGTGAACTTTGATGCCTCTTCCTGTAGTTTGCTTGATACATCTGCCAAGTTACTACTTTCATTAGCAATGCTTGTTATTGATTGAAGCTGCGCTTCCATACTTGCTGATACTTCCTCAGTTGTCGCAGCATTTTCTTCTGCTATTGCTGATAGATTTTCTATTAGAGAAACTACGTTGTTATTCTTCTCTTCTATTATCTTTGATGATTCAGAAAGCCCTTCCACCATTTGATTTGTGTACTTCAAATTAAGAGATATTTGTTTGAATTTTTCTCCTGTTTCTTTGAGTTTTTCTTCCTGTTTATCTGACATTATATCAAGATTTTTTGTAGTTGCAACTGCCTCATGAGATTTATTTTTTAGGACTTCTATTACCTTTCTTATCTCTTGAGTAAATCCTGCAGATTGTTCAGCAAGCTTTCTTATTTCCTCAGCAACGACTGCAAAGCCTCTACCTGCATCTCCTGCTCTTGCAGCCTCTATAGCAGCATTAAGAGCCAATAGATTTGTCTGATCTGAGATTGATTGTATCATCTCACTTGCCTTTGATATCTGTTCAGTGCTTTCATTAGTTTGTATTATCATATTTTGAACGTCAATTTGAGACCTTCTGTTTTCGTTTGATGCTTCTATAAGCTCTTCCAATTTCTTATCTCCTTCATTTTTATAGTCATTCATCTTATCAGTTAAAATTGTCAACTTTCTTAAATCATCAATCATTCTTTGAATTAATCTATTTGATTCTTCCACATTTTGTGCCGCATTTTGTGTATCCTCAGCCTGTGCTATAGCACTATGAGAAATACTGTCTATGGCATGTGCTATATCGGAAACTGATCTGTTGGTATTGTTAGATACTTGGCTTAAAGTATTAGTTGCAGATGCTACATTATCAGAGCTGTTATTGAGATTCTTGAGCAATGACATAAGGTTTTTGACCATTAAATCCACAGAACGTATCATCGAACCTATCTCATCTTGTGAATTTGCATATTTTTTTGTATTATCATACTCTTCCTGCAAATCCAATTTGTAGTTTGCCACCTTCTTCATGGCAGAGTCTACATATTTTATTGGAGTCCCAATCATCGTCTTAACCAAATACTTGATTAAAAATACAAGTATAATTGCAAAAATTATTCCTACTATTATTTCCTTTTTCATGTCAAAATTTGCATGAGCTGTAAATGATGACATAGAATTAAGTTGCGCATATACCCAGTTTGTATCAAGTTGTCCTATTTTTACAGGAACCAATATCATATTAAACTTTTTGTTTGACTTGTCTCTTACATTTTGGATTACTTCCTTACCTGATAAAGCTTCATCAATAAGCTCCTTGTCATTAGGAAACATATCATAAATTCCTGTCATTCTTGAATCCGAATTTTGAGAATTAGCCACTATATTTTTATCATCAGCCGCAAGAACTACATATTTATCATCAGATTTTCCTATTGACTCCTCCAATTGCGCTTGTAGACTTGTAACTTCTATATCTGCAGATACAACGCCTATAGGCTTGTCTCCATCCATTATCGGCATTGCAATAGTCATCATTATTACATCTTCATAGACATAAGGAGGAAGGACATATATTCTTTTTTCATTCATTGGCACTGTATACCATTGATTTTGAGAAGAATCATGCATACCGGATGGAGTTTCCACCTTTATAGGGCCTTTCTTATTATATATATATGACAAGAATCTTCCCTTTTCAGTAAATCTCGGATCATTTTTGTATTTTTCATCCATATTGTCAAAAGCATTTGGTTCAAAATATGCTCCCATAGAGTCTATGCTTGGATTTGTAGCCATTATATTTTTTATGCTGTTGATTACAAACTCCCTTGATCTGTTTTCCTTTGGAACAGCCTTTATATTTTCTTCAAGTACAGTCTTCATATTAAAAATCGCAAAATACATATTTGAAAATCTCTCTTCAAGTTCTTCTTTCAAATTTTGTGTTTCTGACAAAGACATCTCAGTTTTATTTTTTATATCTTCCTTATATGAACTGTAAGTGTCAATACTTGTCTTAATTACTAAAAATACTACAAAAACTAAGATTACAAAAAAACTCAGCTTAAATCCTATCCCGGCTTTCTTTAAAAAATCAAGTTTTAAGTTTTTAATTTTCATTAACATCACCTTTACATCGTATTTTATATAAATTGTTATTTATCTTAAGTTAGAAAAAGTAGATAATTTAAAAAAGTATAATATGTATGCTCATACCTTTTAAATATTAAATAAATCCGCTTTAATAAATCACACCTTCCCACCTTTTTTACATGACCTAAATGTCATATCAAGATTAAAATTTCAGTTATTTCCTTATAATATTGCCAAACTTTTTCTTACTTTTTTCTTATATTCTTATCGGCAAAATGAAATGATACTTAAGAAAAAAGTCCTATATTTTACCGATAGCCTATAAATTACTGAAATCAATATACTTCGTCTTAAAAACTTACAATATTACTAACTTGTATTAAAAAAAATAGTATTTTATAAACTTAGTACTTTATTTTTAGAATAATATTTTTCTTGTCCTTTATATTCAATTAGTTTTTTTGAAAATAATACATATATTTTTCAAAAAAGACTTTTATTTTGTCTGATAAACTGATATAATTAGATGTTGTTGTAAATATACATATCAGTTTGTATTTCCAACTTAGAAATTAAGATAAAAAATATCTAATATAGATTTAAATCATCTCTACAAAAGGAGAAAGTATGAGCGCAAAAGTATCAGCTATTATCATCTCTTTAATACTGTCCTTACTGATTATATTCCAAAATACCGCATCAATCACTATGAAATTCCTTATCTTCAGTTTCAGTATACATCTTGGAGTTTTGATATTTATTGCTGTATTATTAGGTTGTATATTGGTTTTTAATCTCTTCAGTATAAGAGAAGATAGCTATAAACTACTGATAAAAAGCAAAAATAGACAAATAGCGAATTTGAAAAAGGAAAATTCGAAGATAAACGTAGTAAACTTCGGTAAGGATGTAAAGACAGACTCTGAAAATGAAGAGTTGTACGATAGGTTCAAAGAGGCCGTCAAAACTGAGAGCTTGTCCGGAGATAATTACGAAGATTTTGAAAAAAAAGTAGATGATTACTTCACAACTAATCAAAGCGACTTTAATTATGATGAGTTTTTTAAGACTAATGATGAATCTCAAGATGTCTTTGATGACAATAATATTCCATTGAGCAGTTTTGACAAAGAGAGTTTCTCGCTGAAATCATCTTCGTCTGACAATTCCTCATCATCTGACGATTCTAATGAACCTTGGTATATGAAGCCTTTTTTCAGAAGAGAAAAAAAACTCGAACAAGCTACTATTAAAGTAGAGATAGAGGAAAAACCCGGAAAAAAATGTCTTGATGATTTGATAAAGCTTGACCTTGACGATATGTCCAAAAATATGGGCATCAAAACACATGGAAAGTCCTCAATAGCAGATACTATTCCTGCTTTGGACAATGTGGCTACCAATAATACGCTTATCCCAACACAAGAAATAGCAGCTTCCGATAGTGATGTTACTCAAAAAGAAGATATAAAAGAACAATCTGATAAAACTGAACATACTGATATACAATCTAATGTTTCATCTGATGTTTCAAAAGAACAGCAAAGTCTTCAAAATACAGATACTGTAGTAAAAGAAGTTCAAGAAACTGATGTGTCAAGTCAAAAAGAAAATCAAAAAATTGAAGATGTTAAAGTAGAAAACTATAAAAAAGAAAAAGAAGTTGAAGATAAGAAGGAAAGTGAAGAAAAAACTGAAAGTGCAAAGAGTAAATCGAAAAAGAGAAAAGTAGCAAAATCCAAAAAAGATATCAAAAAAATACAAATACAGTCTGCAAATAACAAAAGCTCAGAGCAAATTATTGAGCAAACTATTTCTACGGCAATTCCACCTCCTGAAAAATCAAATGAAAGCTTGAAAGAGCAAAATCCTATAAACGAGCCTTTAATTGAGGAAGCTTCAAAAGTTGAAAATTTAAAAGAGGAAAATCCCAAAAAATCATTTTTTGAAAAAATGAAATCTTTTAAAATCTTCCCAAAAGGTTTCAATTGGAGAGAAACTTTTAAAGCTGATGAGCAAGATGACGAATTACAAGAATAAAATTATTACTAAATTAGTAGGCTGCCTTAGCCTACTATATTTTTTGTTGCTTATAAATATTATCCATATACTGATTTTATACTAATCTCCATTTAAAAAGTCATGCAAAATATTTTGTATGCTGATTACTTTTAAATTGTATGACATTCTTAGGCGAAATATTTATATGTTCATTTAAAAGGTTTTTGGTATTAGATTGATAATCTAATTTAATGATTTAATTAGTTCTTATTATTTCAATTAATATGTAAGGAACTATTAGCATCATTTATAAAATATCAGTATAAAATTTTCCGGACTTTTAAATTTTATTTTTTAGACAAGGTTCTGTATATTATATCTAAGCAACTATATACAAGAGCGATTTTATAATTATTAAAAGAGGTTGAATAATGTATATTTTTTATTGTGTTTTCATGTCGACAGTAATGTCCTTAATATATGAATTTTCGGGTCTAAACGGTATAAAACCGGCAAATGTCTTTTTATCTTTTTTACTTTTCTTATTTATAAACATGACTATTACAAGTCCAAATGTTAGATACAAAAGACGTATAGTTATATTTTACTTTATTATCACAATACTTGCTATTTGTAACGCTGCAAAGGTTAGATTTCAACTTGCAGAGATAAGTTTCTTTGATGTTAAGTTGGCTAAAGCTGCTGGCGATATTGCAGGATTGTTTTTAGACAAGATACCTTATACTCAAATTGCTATTATACTTGTAACTTTCATAGTAATATTTATATTTAGCTTGAAATATACTCTGATATTTGATAATTACAAGTTTTCTAAGGAAATATACCAGCAATATGAGATAGAAGAAAAATGGGCTAAGGTAGATGACATATTTTCTCCTATATATGTAAGAATAATTCCATTTTTACTTTTTATAGGCTTTTTTGTATTTACAGCTTCAGTTTCAAAGTTTATGTCCACTTCAAGTTTTGGTAATCTCTTGATTTCCGGTAAAAGTATGGCTGAAAACTACTACCTTGAAACCTTTGTAGATAAAAAAGATGCAGTTGCAGGACTTATCAGAAAGATAAAAAAAGATGAGCTTTCACAAGTTGATGTCAATGACCCGCTCTTAAAGGGCTATCCTTTCAACAAGCAGACAAATATGGATGTCGTAGTTATACAATCAGAAACTTTCTTTGATATTCTAAAATATCAGGATAAACTTGAAAAAAACGGACTTGTAATTCACGATGACACTATAACTCAGTATTTTAGACAATACCAAAATGAGGGTATATCAGGTCAGTTATATGTACCTACAGTCGGTGGAGGTACAGTAAATACTGAATACGAAGTCCTAACAGGATATGGAGCGAAGTATTTTTCAAAGGGAAGTATAGTCTTCACTTCTGTATTAAAAGATGCTACCAACTCCTTACCTGCCTATATGAAAAAATATGTAGGCAATATGAAGACTATGGCAATTCACAATCACAATGCAGACTACTGGGATAGAGACAGAGTATATCCACTACTTGATATAGATGAGTTTGTAGATATTACACAGTTTACTCCTGAAGAACAGGCAGACCTTGTAGGTGCATGGATGTCAGATAAGACAATATTTGACATGACTGTAAGATTGCTAGAAAAAAATCCAAATACGAATAATTTCATCTTACCAGTGACTGTACAAAACCATGGACCTTTCCTAGGAGTTAAGGGCAGTCCTATAGAAGTGGATAATGTCACTCAAAAAGACGGCTGGGAAATCAGAAACTATGTTGCAAATATAAAATATTCAGATGAACAATTAAAAATATTCATGGACTATATAAACTCAAGAACTAAACCTACAATGATAGTGTTCTATGGAGACCACAAACCTGACCCTAACTATGATATGTTTAAAAACTCTCCATATTACAATGAAAATGAAAGAATTAACGTGTTTTCTACAGACTATTTCGTATGGTTCAATAACGCTGTACAAGATCCTAAATTGCTTGCACTTAAAGGAACTAAGGAAAATATCTCATCAGCATCATTAAACAGATATATACAAATGTTGCTTGGAGATGACTCTCCTGTATCTATGTACATCTACAACTATGCGAAAAATCCTGAAAATTACTATAACAAAAATGTAATAAGCGGTGTGGAAGATAGTTTGTATAGACAGATATCTACAAGATTTATAAATAACTTAATTGACTACACAAAACTTGAAAATACAGAAAACAAATAGGCAAAAAATAAGAGTCGGATTAAAATTTCCGGCTCTTTTTATAATTTTTCCCACTTTATCCTCAAATAATATATAAGATACACTGTAGAGCTCATCGTCCAAGTTATCGGATAAGCCCAAGAAATTGTATCCATACTTGGAAAAATAGGCACTACTATATTGAGATAGGTCACTCTGAACACACACCAAAATGAAAGCATTATAAACATAGGTACATAAGCCCTACCTATTCCTCTTAATATCCCACTCATAATATGTGAAAATGCAAGTAGAAAAGAAAATAAAGAACATATCCTCGCCTTACTCACTCCATAAAAAATTACACTTGAATCTGTGCTGAAAAATGTAATGAGATGAGGTATGAAGATATATATTATAAGACCTATGCTCTCAGCTAACAACACACCTGTAAAAATTGCAAATCTTGCTCCTTTTTTCATCCTATCTATATTTCCGGCTCCCAAATTTTGACTGATGAAAGTTGAAATTGCAAGAGAAAAACAGGTAATAGGCAAGAATGTAAAGCCTGAAATCTTTTCATAAGATCCGTTGCCGGCAACTGCATATTTACCAAAATGATTGACATTTGATTGAACAACTACATTGGCAAGCGAGATAATTGAGCCTTGAATACCGGCAGGTATACCGTTTTTAAGTATCTGTTTGAGATAATACTTTTCTATTTTTATCTTTGACAGTTCAAGTTTATAATTTTTATCTATTATAAGTAAATGTCTGACACATAAAAAAGCACTTATAAACTGCGATGTAATGGTAGCAAAAGCAGCAGCCCCAACCCCCATATTCATCATACCTACCAAAATATAATCCAAGGCAATATTACTCAAAGAGGCTATAGCCAAAAATTTCAGTGGCGTAACACTGTCTCCAACAGATCTCAAAATGCTTGCAGACATATTATACATAACGAAAAATATTGAACCCATAAAATATATACGAAAATAGATAATGGATTGTGGCAGAACATCCAACGGCGTATCCATAATCACCAATATATGCGGTACAAAAAAAATACCACTAAGAGTAAGCACAATGCCGACTATTATAGCAAAGCCTATACAAGTGTGAATAGTCCTTTGCATCTTATCAATATCCCTATTTCCATAATATCTGGCTATCACAACTCCGGAACCTATACTAAGTCCATCAAAAAAGCCTATCATAAGTAATATAAGAGCAGTGGATGAACTAACCGCAGCCAGTGAACTCTCACCAAGATATTGCCCGACTATCAAGGAATCCACTATGTTATATAATTGTTGAAATAAATTGCCAATAAATATGGGTATCGCAAAAAGCAAGATACCCTTAGCTATAGGACCATTTAATAATAAATCATTATTTTTTTGTAAAAAATTTTTCATAAACATCTCCTAACAGCTGTATATTTTACAACGTACCTAAGTTTATTTCAAGATGTTTTACATATTTTTCATACTTAATTGATTTTTAAATCTTAATAAAATCGCTACAATAGACAATATAACAAGATATACAACTATAGTTAAAAACGAAGTATAACTTGCCACATAGCTGTTACTTGGAAATAGCAAATATGCCCACCTTAGACTTTGTATTCCTGTCAAAAATAGTGATATAACTGACATCATAACCACTATAGGCATAGATTTTATAAAAATATCCCTGTCTAATACTGATACTATTATAAAGGCAAAAAGCAACAATATTACACTGTATATAGCAAAGTTTAAAATACTTACAGATTTGCCCAATAATGTAGTAGGAAGGAATACGAAAAAATTAACTGCCATTCCGCTTAATACGAACAAGGCTTTGTTTTTCCTACCTGCAAATGTCGCAAAAAACTCGCTCCTATCAGTAATAATAAAATAATCCAAGCACAGCAAAAGCATAGATATGAACAGAAGTAATGCAGATGACTCCCTAAGAGGAAAAATCTTGGAAATATCACTATCTACATACTTAAATTTGTAAGTACGGCCTATCTGTGAGTCAAACATCTTTTGATACTCATCTTTATTTAATTTCAATAAATCCATGGTATATTTTTCTGATAGAATTTCAAAATAAGTGCTGTAAAAATCTTCCTTTGCTACTTCACTGAACTTATCATCACTCCCATATAGAGTAAAGGGAACTTTTTTGCTCAAATCTATAGAAAAACCGTAGGAAATCTTCTTCTTTTTTACATTGTCCTGTAAGGAAGAGAGGCTGTCATACTTATAATATTTGAAATATGAATTTTTTGCTAATAATTTTTCAGTTAGACCATCGTCTACGCCTTGTGCATAGACACCTATTTTTATATTGCCGGGCACTGTCAAATCGCTGTTTTGATATAAAAAACATAGGATAAGTGAGCAAAGGCAAACTATTACAAATAAAGGAGTCTTGACATATCTTTTAACAAAAATCAAAAATTTCATATTTCACCTCGAATCTTGGTAATCAATACAGTAAAATTTAAAATCATTTTTATGTTAATGTAGTGCTTTTATCATCTATAGTTTCTTCTTTTTCAAAAATTACATAACTTATTTTTTACTGAATTTGAAATTAATTTTAATGCACTACTTTTTTTCATAACTCTCCTTAAATTCTAAAAGGGATCTATCCTCCGCAGAGAAAAAACCCCTTTTAATGACTAATTTAAGAACAGAATTCTATCATAAATATTCAGGTTTGTCAATTTGCACTTTTGTAACATAAATTATCAAAAGAAAAAAGACAATCTCCGCATATAATCAGCTTTTTTCACTTTTCACAACTATTATATCATATTTGACGCAAAAAAATCAATAATGCCAAGAATAATCTCGCCATTATTATAAATCCGGCGTGTTAATTTTATACTAAGCTATCCTATACTTCATCCTTGCAATAATGCCAAGTGCTATGCAGTATATCAAAAATATTGACCACGATATGATGCTGTCTGCAAGTATCAGATTAATCGGTGAAAAAAACATAGATGTAAAAACTGACAGTCTCGGTATAAAAAGCCCGCAGCTTAAAGTAGACAACATACAAAGTATCAATATCAAAAAACTGCTGAATCTGTCCATATAGGAATAAGAAGCCTCTAAAATAAAGGAAGCAAAAATACAAAGTATCATAGTCTTAACAACAAAAATGTAAGACAGCTCAACTTTTAATATCACCATAGCTATAAGGCTTATAAAAAATAAGATGACAAAATTAGAGCAAATCTCTGACATTATCATAGTCATCACATTTTTACCTCTTACTATAAAGTGTGAATAAAAGTTGCTCTTATTTCTGATTTTTAAACTTGCCATTATCATAGTCATAATAAGTATGCAGATGTATACTTGCATCATAAGATTTGATTCATCATTTTTTACTTCTTCAAAATTATCATATCTGGAAGAAACTGTAGACAAAAAATAAGAATTTAACTTCTGATTCCTGTCTGCCGCATCCTCACCTCCCATAGCATCCGAGATGTATATATTTCCCTGTGTATACGAGAGCATATGTGCAGAGCTTTCAGTAAGAGATGTGAATATCCCCTTTTGTAATTGAGAGATATTTGGCGAAAACTCGATTACTGCGCTTTTATTTTCGCTACTTATTATACTTTGATAAAAGCCTTCCGGAACAGATATCAATATATCTATCTCGCCATTTTTTAACTTTTGCCTTGACAATTTTTCATCATCTGATGTTGAAAGTATCAGATTTTTTCCTGTACTTTTCGTATTGTTTATCAGCATGGTTATAAGGTAGTTTTTTTCGTCCTTATCTGCAAAATATATCTCTAATGATACCTTAGAGTTTTGCAAATTTTTAAAAATCATATAAAAACCGCCCATAAATATGAGCAGTATGGCACATATTATGGGCATTATTCTTATTTTTGATTTTAATGAAAATATAAAAAATTTCATCATTAATCACCGAGTCTTATCTCATTGAATTCATCATAGTCATCAATCCGCCGTAGTTGTTTTGCAAATTTTTATTAACATCAAGAGCAAATTTCATCAATTCGGTTTCATCAAGTTTCAATACTTCTATAGAATCTCCTACTGCTTTAATATCAGGTTTTGATGCAGATGCTCCAGCTGATCCGCTAAACTTAAGTTCCGTATCTGAATCACTATGAATTTCTAAGCTTTCAATATCAAATTTATAGCTTTCTCCCTTTTTCACATCTGTATATTTGCCTTTAAGATTAAAAATCTCACTTGCACCATCCCTTAGATTCATACTTAGTTCCTTTGAATCTTTTTTATAAGATGTGCTTAATTCTGTTGTATTAACAAAATCTAAGACAAGAGTATTTTCCTTATCCCCAGTCTTCATCTCAAAATTTATTTTCTCATTAGGTGCATTATCTCCACTCGGATAAATGACAATCTTATCTGTTAAATTCTTATTTCCTGCAAATAAGAAATTAACAGTTTCTTTATTTTCTCCTTGGATAGATATAATTACAGGTATACCCTTGCTTGATACCAGTTTAAAATTTATTTTTTCAGGCATTTTATATTTTTCTATCTCTTCTTTTGCCTTCTTGAAGCTGTTTTGATAATCTTCATCTTGAAGTCCTGAAATTTGAGATTTTTGTACCACTTCATAGAAATCTACAACTTTCAAAAGTAGAGCCTTGAAATCTTTAGAGTCAACTTCGATATTGACTTGTTCAAGATTTTCTCTCGTAGAGCCTTCTTCTTTCAACTTGTCAGCAAAAGCTTTTTCAACTTCCACTTTTTCAACCTTGGCATTTTTTTCCAATGCTGTAAGTTCAGGACTGATATGCTTTTCAAATTCTGCTTTAAACTTTGAAGGATTTGAATAATCAGAAAACAGATTAACTTTTAAATCCTTATATTTTTCAACTGACGAATTATCAGCATTTCCTGACATCTTTTTAAATGTGTCGCTTTGTATATCCTTACCTAAAGTATCAAAATTTACCTTTATAGGTTTTTCATACATTGTAGGGATATTTAAGAACATTTCATTATTTATAGCAGTAATTGTCATATTTAAAGCTGCTCCAATTGCTCCAACATCAAATTGCATCTGCATTTTCTTGGCATTAGGATCGGATTTTATATCTATTCCCAATTTTATATTGCCTACAGGTTGCACATCGCCTGACAATTTCAGATCAGCTGAATATACACCGTCTTTTTGTACTTTTTCATTAAATTGTTTCAGCCCCAAGTCAGGCATAAAGTCATCCATAGTATTTGTAAATTCATTTCCTATTATATCAAGAGTCTTAAGTACTCCGTCATTACTTCCAGATGTACCGCCTCCACCTTGTGAAAACGCATATACCAACCCTAAAACTGCAATTACAGCGACTACTATACCTATTACCTTGGCATTTGCCGCTCCTAAGCTTTTTTTCATGATAACTCCTCCAAAATTCCGTTTTTCAAGTTAAACTTTTTCTTTGCCATATCGGCTGCATCACTTAAATGAGTCGTATATATGATACTTGCTCCACCATCTACAAGCTCACTAAGTTTTTTTAAAAACACCCCCCTGTTATCTGCATCCAGACCCACAAAAGGCTCGTCAAGTACAAGTAAATCACATCTTTGAACCAAGGCTATAAATAGCGATATCTTTCTTTTAGTTCCTTCGGAGCAATTTTTGACCTTGACATTTAAAATATCAGAGATGCAAAACTCATCTCTCATATCATTATCCACTTTTTCATCGTATTTGTCAATAAAAAGCCTAAGATTATCTTTTACACTCAATTCATCAAGCAGTATATTATCCTGCGGAAGATAAAATATCTTGAGGTCTTTTTTATATTTAATCTCTCCACTGTACTTTTTGAGTTTGCAAATACATTTTAAAAAAGTAGACTTACCTGCAGCATTTTCACCGAGTATACAGATACTTTGCCCCTCGTCTATTGAAAGAGATATGGATTTAAGTATAACATTTTTTTTATAATTTGTACTTAAATTTGAAATACTTACATACATACACATCACCTGAGACCATTATATCACAGATAATATAAAAAAACCTGTAAGAATAAATTTTCATACAGGCTTTATCTTAGTCAATATTTATTTAAGTTAATTATTAAAAACATCGTTAGTCTTTATAAAAGCATATACAACTTATATCGCATATTTTTTTTTATTACTACTAGAACATTGATTTTATTATAATGATAGTCAAAATAAAAATCTTTATCCCAATTATAAGCTATGCTATAAAATACTGATTCTTTCCATTCACCTTTGACTTATACATAGCTTCATCAGCACGTTTATACATAATTTCATAGAGATTTTGCTCATTAGAATTTAAAAATACTATACCTACACTTGCAGATACCCTGACACTAATGTTATTATTTTCTATTATCATAGGAAATCTGTCCATAAATCTTCCTATATTTTCCAAAAACTCATCCCTGTCTTTTATATAATCTGAAAAGATTAAAAATTCATCTCCACCTAATCTTGATATACAGTTCACATTCTTAAAACAATCTCTGAGAATATCAGCTACATCTATTAATATCATATCTCCAACCATATGCCCAAAGTTGTCATTTATTTTTTTAAAATTATCCAAATCTATGATTACCATTGCAGAAAGCCCATTTTTCCCTTCAAATGAAGTAACATATTTTTGGACATATTTCCTGTTATAAAGTTTTGTAAGAAAGTCAATATTGTTTTCAAGTATCAGTTCTTTTTTATACTCAAATTCTTTGTATTTCAAGGTTGAAAATATAATATTTATACCTACTGATATCAATACGACAAATAGATTATCCACAACTACATCAAAGAACAAAACTACGCTTGGGTTATTACCAGCAAATAGCAAATAATTAGCTGTATTTACAAGTGCAAAGCACGATATCATAATTATATGAGTAAGAGGAATAATATTTGTAATAGACATAAACATTATACACGATGAAACTAAGGTGAAAGAAATATTAGAAAATAAATCCATAAAAAATAATATGGCAAACATCAGTATACTGCGTATAGTGCTTACAATTATCACCTTATCATTATGTCTTTTTAAATATATCTCAACTATACAAAAATCAACAAGAGACAATACAGCCATACAAAGACAAAGAAGCATTGATAATTTTGCATTTCCATGGTATATTTCATTCCTTAATTTTATATAAACAAAATATCCGAAGAATAAAATAAAAGTACTGGCTGAAAAAGTCCTCTCCAAATTAACCATATAATGAAGTATATCATCCTTATATATTTCATATTTTTCTTTGAAATTGAATAAATTACCTATCATATTTCCTCTTAATCTCTTTTCAAAATTGTTACAACCACTTCAGGTCTGTTGAAAAGTCGAAACGTAAAAATAGTCCTGCCTAAACCTCTGCTTATTACTACTGTAGTATTTTCTTTTACATGCATTCCTGATGTATATTTAGGGAAAAATCCCTCTGCAGGACTGAGTATTCCATTGCCAAAAAGCCTTATCTGACCTCCATGAGCATGGCCTGTAAATACCAAATCAACATTTGCTTTCGAATATATATCTATTTTGTCAGGTCTATGTGAAAGCAGGATAGCAAATTTTTTCTCATCCATACTTTGCTTCATCTTGTTAAGCTCATCTTCAAAAACTGAATATCTTGAGGACTTATGATAAAATGCCGGATCTTTAAGACCAAAGATATATATATCTTCATAATCATTCCTTATAATATCGACCATGTTGTCAATAATCTTTACACCATAAGTCTCTATTATTTTTTTGTGATTCTCCCAATCCTTATCCTTATATTCGTGATTACCTGTTACAAAATATACACTATGTCTTTTCGAAATATTTTCAAGAAATTTTAGTGAGTTTGAGATTTTCCCATTATAATAATAGTAAATATCACCTGTTACAACTATTATGTCAGGTTTTTCTTCATCTATCATTTCTATAAGATTTTTATTATCCCTACCAAAAGTCTTGTCATGCAAATCAGAAATTTGTATTATTTTAAATCCATTAAAGACTTTTGGTATTTTTTTTGATTTATAGACATACTTTGTTTTTTCCAAAGCATTATTTTCATAATATATTATCAAGATGATAGCAACAAGTACTATCAAAAATAAGAGCAGCTTTGTTAATAAAGTCATATTTTCTCCATATAAAAAGTGTTTAACGCCAAGAAAAGACATTAAACACTTTTGATTTAATAGTTGTAATTGTCATTGTTCATCATATATGAAAGTACAAACAATGAATCAGACAGTCTAACATTTTCAACTTTGATCTCCTTGCTGATATTTATATCTGTCGGAGCAAAGTTCCATATTCCTCTAATTTTAGAGTTTTCTATAATGTTTGTTATCTTAGGCACCGCCTCTTTAGGCACGCATACTATTGCTATGCTGATGTCGTTTTTCTTGATAAAATCTTTCGCCTTTGAAACATCAAGTACATCTATTGAGTGAATTGTATTTCCAATAAGACTTGGATTAACATCAAATATAGCCTCTATCTTAAGTCCGTATTCCTTGAAAAAACTATAGTTGCATATAGCCTGACCTAAGTTGCCGGCTCCAAATATTACTGCCTTGTAAGTCTGATTGAGTCCAAGAATGTCACATATTTCAGAAAACAAAAAGTCAACTTCATATCCGGCACCTTGTTTGCCAAACCCTCCAAAATTATTGAAATCCTGCCTGATTTGAGATGCTGTAAAACCTGTAATCTTACTTAGTTCCTTTGAAGATATCCTCTCTATCCCTTTATCCTTAAGTTCCAAAAGATAGCTATGATATCTAGGCATTCTTCTTATCACGTTATTAGATACTTTTTTATCGCCGTGATATACCTTTTTGTTTTTACGTTCCATAATATCCCCTCCTTATTTCACAATTATCGCTTTAAAATTGTCTGAAATAAAAAATTCATAACATCAAAACATCTAACTTGCAATTTCATCCACGGTTTTTGAAATAAATCCTATAGTTTCCATTAAAGCTGAATCGGTAGTGATATCAACACCTGCTACCTTACAAAGCTCAACCGGATTTTTTTCTCCACCCGATTTCAAAAACTCAATCCAATTTTTAGCATATTCTTGCTTTCCACTTAATATATTTTGTGATACAACTGTGGATACCACAAGACCTGCAGAATAAGTGTAAGAATATAATCCGTCATAATAATGTGGTTGACGCATCCAAGTATATTTTGCTCCTGTAAGATCTATATCCTCACCGAAGAAATCCCTATATGTTTCTTCCATCAAATCACACAGTATATAAGCATTGACACTTTCTCCACTGTCTACGAGCTTATAAACCTTTCTTTGGTAATCAGCTTCAAGAAGGTGAGTTACAAAATTGTGATAGTACGTATTTTCTATCATGCAAGACAATGCCCATTTTTTAAACTTTTCATCCTTACTTTCTTCTATCAGATATCCAGTAAGCAACATCTCATTTAAAGTAGAAGGAGCCTCTACCAAATAAAGTGACGGTTCTTGAGAAAAAGTACTGTTTTGTTGTTGAGATAATCTAAAATGTACTCCATGACCTATCTCATGCACAAGAGTAAATACTTCGCTCAAAAGTCCGCTCCAAGATAGCAGTATGAACGGTTGCTTC
The DNA here is from genome assembly GCA_963521605.1 of uncultured Peptostreptococcaceae bacterium. Taxonomy (GTDB): domain Bacteria; phylum Bacillota; class Clostridia; order Peptostreptococcales; family Filifactoraceae; genus Peptoanaerobacter. The sequence goes on from CAUQVF010000004.1 coordinate 28,901, forward strand.
TTGTAAGGGCTAGCACAAAATCCACCTGTAGACTTACCTATGTTTTGTGCAAAATCAACCCAACGTTCCTCATCGTATTTTTCAGCTATTGACAGATATTCATCACCAAGTTTTGCAAGTGCTCCAAGCACGTATTTTTTCGCTTCATCTATAGTTATAGTCGGTGCATAGTCGCTGTATAGAGGCAATTTCAAATCAGCAAAAGTCACTTTGTCCAGATTATGCTCTTTTTTTATAAGCTGTGCATATTTTCTCATTACCGGAGCCAGATGTTTCATGATAAGGTCTATCTGTCTGTCATACATCTCTCTTGTTACCTTTTGTTTGAACAAAAGATAGTCAAATATGCTGTCATAACCTCTCATCTTGGAAAGTATCTTTTCCTTTTGTACCTGAGTATTGTAATATGTCGCTACTGTGTGTTTGTACTTATCCAAAGTTTGCGCAAAATTTTCATAAGCCTTGCGTCTCACCTTAGTATTTGGCTCAAGTTGGTATTCATTTTCAAATTTTACAAAGCTCATTTCATAATTTTTGCCATCTATTTCAAAATCTTCAAAACTCATATCTACAAGTTTAGTATTGTCATAACCTGTAAGAGGAGTCTCAAGCACAAGGTTTAATTTTGACAAAGTCTCTTCCACTTCTTTAGAAAGTATATGCGGTTTTTCCAGTATCAAATCTTCAAAGTATGACTTGAAATAAGGATTTCCATCCCTACATTTTTCAAGCAAAGACACATCCAAAGTTGAAAGCTCACTTTCAAAGAACGACAAATCCCCAAATACTTCGGATATAATCATATCAAACTTACCGCTTCTTCTATTGCTCTCATCGTCAGTCATATCCACCGACTGAGTAAGCGAAACGTAGTTGATTGTGTAGTCAATTAGTATTTGAATCTCTTCAAATACATCCATTGCTTGAAGTATAGTCTTTTCATCCTTGAGATTATTCTCATACTTTTTTTTGAAGTCCTTTGACAAATTTACCAACTTATTCAAATCATCTTCATAATCCTTTTCAGTATTATAAAGAGCATTTATATTCCATTTCAACTTTTCTTCTATTTCGCTTCTCTTTTTTATTTTCTCCATTATTTCTCCTTATCCATATATAATCAATCTTTAAATTTTATGCTTAATTTTTAATTTAAAATCAAATTTTCATCATTTAAATTGAAAAAATGTTTTATTAAGTTATATTATAACAAATTTTTTTATTGTTAAACTTAAATTATAGAATTTATCTTTTTTATAAAAAATTTTGCTACTTCTTCATACTCTCCTAAGCCTTTTAATATCAGATATACAACGATATTTTGATTTTTTAATATATTTTTCCAAGAATCATCTTCATCACCTGCCATATCATTGTTGGCATGGTCTCCACACACCAGCATAAAAGGTGTAAGATATACAGAATCTTCTCCATTATTTTTAAGCTTTATAACTATATCTTCTATTGTTGTATTACCCTCCACCGTTGCAATATAGTATTTTTTGCTATCTATCTTGTCCAGCTCTTCTTGGAGTCTATCATAAGATATGTCGTTTTTATGTTCAGAGCCATGTCCCATCAAAACTATCGGATGTTCCAAATCCTTGTACAAACTATCAAGCAAGAGAGCTACATCGTGATAGTCCCTTTCTTCATTTAGCATAGCTGTAGTAAGCTTGCAAGAGTCAAAGTTAAAGTCCTTAGTAACTTTTAATATCTTTTCATATTCAAAGCCGGCTATTATATGAAGAGAAACTATAATTACATCTGTATATCCACTATCCTTTATTTTTGTCAGAGCTTCATTTACACTATCTATATCTATGCCTTGATTTTTTAGTTTTCTTCTTATCATATTTGAAGTGTAGGCTTGAAATACATCGTAGTCTTTATACTCTTTTGCTACTATATTTACAGTCTTATCTATATTATTTTTTCTGGCACTCTCGTAAGATGAACCGAAACTTACAAATAACATCGCCTTTTTCATAATACATCATCCCCTTTTTCATCTTCCTTATATTGGTATTAATAAAGAAAATCAATATTATTACAACAACTATTATAATTATATCACAAAGAAAAAATAAAATATACACAATATTAGATAAATTAACATAAATTTAAAATTTCAAAATAAAAAAGCTCTTAAGAAATTTTTTTCCATAGAGCTTAATACTAATTTTTGTTTAATTAGTGGATATATTTGAATATGATGTTTTCCTATAACATACAGATATTTTAACATTTTCAATTAATATAAAAAAGTAAGATTATCCTTAGTTAAAATAAAGCTTAGTAGCATTATATTTTATGTTATTTATTCTGATTTGACTCACTATTTTTTTCTTCATTACTTTCTATTTTATTGCTCTTTTCTTCAATCATCTTTTCTACAGATTTTCTAAACTCCACCAGATACTGTCTTATAAAAAATATTATTATTGTACTGTCAACTGCCATTATAACTACAAATGCTTCTCCCCAAAAGCTACCATCTTCAACAATCAACAATCCCAAAAATAAATTGATAATAAATATGATTATTGCAACAAATATGTAGTACATAAAAACACCTCCATCATTAATAAGTTGTTCACCTAATTACCTTATTATATAAGTAAATTGTAACACTTTATAACAATACAGTCAATTTTCATTTTATTTACATTTTCATAGCTTTTTAAGCCAATTTAAACAATTCAGTTTTACAATTTTGTATTTGTATTGTAACTTTAATTTATGTTGATTTTATTATAAAATATACTACATTATATTGTTGTAATAAATTTATGATTAAGGAGTTTTTGTATGGACGGTTCTCTTATACTTTCATTTTTTCTTATTTTCGTGTTAAGAGTTGTGGATACTACGCTCAGTACCCTAACTACTATGTTTATGAGTCAAGGCAACAGAAAGATTGCTCCAATTACAGGATGCTTACAAACTGCCACATGGGTGACATGCCTTAATATAGTAATGTCAAAGCTGAGCAATCCTATGAACCTTATAGTTTACGCTGTAGCTTACGGCTGCGGTATAGTCGTAGGCATCATGCTTGAAGAAATGATAGCATCAGGTAATGTCATTATTCAAGGAGTAATAGATGAAAAAGACAGTCACCTGGTAACTGAACTTAGGGATATGAACCTTATGGTTACCGTAATTGATGGACAAGGTAGAGATCACAGTAAGAGATTGGTAATTTTTATAGCTCTTCAAAGAAAAAAATTACCGGCTGTAAGAAAATTTCTGAGAGATCATAAGGTATTTATAACAGTTTCAAAAGGAGATATGTATCTTAATATATGAAAACTTACTTTTATTCATACTCTCGTGATGACTATGATTTAACTTTGACTATTTTTCAAGAAGATGAATATATTACACGTATAAGCTTTGCTCCTTATCAAGGTGATGAGTATGAAAGACAAGAAACTACAGAAATAAAAGATTGCATAGGTCAAATATTTGAATATTTGGATAAAAAAAGAACAACTTTTAACGTAAAATATAAGTTAAAAGCCTATTCTAACTTTGGTCAAAAGGTTATTGACACAGTAGCTTCCATACCTTACGGCTCATATATGTACTACTCTCAGGTGGCAAGGGCAGCTGGAAGTGAAAGAGCAGCAAGGGCAGTGGGTACTGTCATGGCAAAAAACGAACTTCCAATAATAATACCCTGCCATCGGGTAATAAGAGCAAGTCATGAAATAGGAAACTATGAAGGTGGAACAAAACTTAAGAAAAGACTTTTGGAATTGGAAGGATTTTACGAGTAAAAACAGTTTAGTATGTATTAAAGAAACAAGAAACAGAGCAAGAGGAAAGATTATGAAGAAAAAAGCAATTTTATCAACATTGTTAATTACAATGAACATCTGCGGCATATCAAATGCACAGATACTCGATCAAACGGTATATAACATACCTTTATCATCATCAATTACATTAAAAAAAGTACAGGAGCACTATGGAAATTCATACAACAGTTTCAATATGCTTGAAGTTGATTTGAATGATCCAAACAACTCCATAGATGTACTTTTCAACACAACAGGGCTTTACAAGACTATGAGTATCAGCAACACTGCAAACAGCACTCCTAATCTGGTAGGAGCGGTGAATGCGGACTTTTTTTTGTTACAGGGCTTCACATCATCTATAGGTGCCATAGTCAAAAATGGAAAGGTACTGTCATCTCCTGCTGAAAATTATGGTAAATATGCAAGTATGATAGTGACTAATGACAATAAAGTCAGCTTTGAATATATCAATCCCTATGTTGTACTTAGAAATGAAACTCAAAACAAGGACTATTTCGTTCCCGCTATGAATAAAGTCATAAGTGACTCATATAACGGCATAACAATAAGGACTTCCGACTACTCTTATACTACACTTGGCAAAAATGACAAGAACAAGAACAGAGTTGAGATAATAGTAGGCAGTGACAATGTTGTGAAAGAAGTAAGAGTAGGACAGACATACACTCAAATACCTTATGGCGGTTTTGCGATTATATCCTGCAATATTGACGACAAGGAATTGCCAAATAAATTCAAGGTTGGAGACAAACTTGATGTATCTTTGGACATTATCTTAAAAAGATCTAATATCAAGACCATAATAGGTGGAGGATCAATACTTATAAAAAATGGAGAAAAAACTCCTATAACTTCTAAAATCCCCGGCAAGGCTCAAAGAACTGCTGCAGCTATAACAAAGGACAATAAGTTGGTGCTGTTTACAAATGACGGTAGACTCTCAAGCAGTGCCGGTCTTGATGAACAAGATTTGCAAAACTATTTCCACGCACTTGGATACAAGGATGCGATGATATTTGACGGTGGTGGCTCTACTCAAATGGTTGTTGACGGAAAAACTCAAAACCAACAATACGGTGAAAGAAAGGTAATCAACGCCATAGCGGTAAAAAATGAAAAACAAAAGGGAGACATTGCAAAGGTAAATGTCACTCCTCTAAAAGACATCATATATGTGGGGGACAATGTGGAAGTTATTGCATCTGCACAGGACTCTGCCGGCTCAAAGGTGACAAAATACAATACAAATAACTTTGCACTTGCAACAAGCGGATTTAACAGCAATGTATCAGCAAGATTTATAACTCCTACTACAGCAGGTAGCGGTACAATAACAGCCTCTGTACAAGGTGTATCAGGCAGTGCTAATGTAACTGTCCTGCCGGCTCACCAAACAGATGATAAACAAAAGAAGGATACTAAGGGAACAAAAAAATTCAATGTATTTTCAAATATGGATGACGGTTCCGATTTGATATCAACTGTGGTAAAATCAAAGATTTCTTCATTGACAAAAGGCAATGACAACAACCTTATAATAGGAAATAGTGACGAAAGCTTTACAAAAGCTATAAGCGGAAATTCACAAAGCATAAATAATTACACTACTAATAAAATACTTGGCAATACGACAGTAATTTCTGTCAACAATACTGTAAACATATCAAGTAATCCGGCTCAGTGGAACAATATCAAGACTGCCCTTGAATCAGGCAGCAAAAACGTAATAATTGCAATGCTCGGTGGAAACTCTATCAGCTCTTCTTCGGAGCAAAATCTTCTTGACAAGATGCTTGAAAAATATGCCAAAAATAAAAATATCTATGTAATATACAAAGGTGGCAATAACGACGGATACAAGAGAGGAAATGTAAGCTATATAGGGATAGTTGATCTAAGCAAGCAAAACTATAGCGACCTTTCCAACGTAAAATATCTTGAAATGTATGAAGATGAAAATCAAAATATTGTATATAAATTTAAAAATATAATGTAATAAGGAGATACTATGAAATTTAGCCAAATGAAATACCAAAGACCTAATATGGACGAAGTAACAAAACATCTCAAAAAAGTAAAACAAGATATAGAAAATGCTACTTCCGGTGAAGAATTGGTCGAAATCATAAAAGACTATAATAACAATTTTTCTAAGGACCTGCAAACTATGTCAAGTCTTGCTCATGTAAGATATACAATAAATACTAAGGATGAGTTTTACGGCAAAGAAAATGAGTTTTGGGATGAAAATAACCCTATAATCGAAGCCTTATCAACTGATATATCAAGGGCAATATATAAATCAAAATTCAGAAAAGATTTGGTAGATGCTTTTGGCGAATTTTATATTAAGCTTTTGGAATGCGAATTGACATTAGATGAAAGAGCTGTTCCTTTCATGCAAAAGGAAAATGAGCTGATAACTAAGTATTCCAAGATAATCGCCAACTCAAAGATAGAATTTAGAGGAAAGACTTACACTTACTCTCAGATGGCTCCCCTACTTCAAAATACTGATAGAGATTTTAGAAAAGAGGCATTTGAAGCAAGAAACAGATTTTTTGAAGAACACGAGGAAGAATTTGACCAAATCTATGACGAGATGGTACATCTAAGACATGATATGGCAAAGGCTCTTGGATTTGACAACTACATTGAGCTAAGATACAAAATGCTCAAAAGAGTGGATTACAATTTTGAAGATGTGTCAAAGTACAGAGAAAAAATACTCAAAGTATTTTCTCCACTTGCAATAAAAATCAGAAAAAAACAAGCAGAAAATCTTGGCATAAAAGATTTTAAATTTTACGATAGAGCACTTGATTTTAAGGACGGCAATTCAACTCCTGATGGAGATTACAACTTCATAGTATCAAATGCTCAAAAGATGTATAGGGAGCTAAGCAAGGAAACAGGTGAATTCTTCGACTTTATGGTGGAAAATGAGCTTATGGATTTGCTTGCCAAAGAGGGAAAAAGGTCAGGAGGATATTGTACAAGCTTTGACAAGTACAAGGCACCGTTTATATTCTCTAATTTCAACGGTACAAACGGTGACATAGATGTCATCACTCACGAGGCTGGACACGCATTCCAAAACTATATGTCACAAGATATGATACTGTCTGATTTTATATGGCCTTCTTATGAATCTTGTGAAATTCACTCTATGTCTATGGAATTTTTGACATGGCCTTGGATGAATCTCTTCTTTGGAAAAAATGAAGACAAGTTCAAATATTCAGCGCTTAAAGGCTCTATTTCATTCCTACCTTATGGTGTAACTGTAGACCACTTCCAACAGTTTGTGTATGAAAATCCTGATACAACGCCTGAGCAAAGAAAGGCAAAATACAGAGAGCTTGAGCTTATGTACCAAAGTGACTTGGACTATGATAATGACTTCCTTTCAAAGGGAACATATTGGTATTGTCAACCGCATATATTCCAAGCCCCATTTTACTATATTGATTATACATTGGCGCAGGAGTGTGCTTTCCAATATTTACTCAAATACTTGGAAGACAATGATACAACTCTACAAGACTATATTACACTTTGTAAGGCAGGAGGTTCAGCATCATTCTTCAATTTGCTTAAGATAGGAAAGTTGGAAAATCCGATGACAACTGATGTTTTGGAGACAATAGCACCAAAACTTGAAGCATTGCTTGATGAAATAGGCAAAAGAATAAAATAAATCTAAATTCTTTTTTTATTAATTTACTCAACTTTCCCACATGAAAAACATATTAAAGATGTTGAAATTTGAGTATATTTTAAAAATACAATATCATACTTGACATAGTTTTTTCAGTGTATTCATTTTTTTAATAAATATGCAAATTCCAATAAATATCATTCAGAAAATTCTGTGTCAAGTAGTGTATTAAATAGTCAATAAATATTTAAATTTCAACTAAAATTAAGAAAATTTTAGTGGGAAAGTTGAGTTAATTTAGAATATTATTACAACAATATAAAAAGACTCTCTGAATATAGGATTATGCTATTACAAAGAGTCTTTTATTTTTACGCTGAAGATATACTCATACTAATCACCATTTATAAAACCAAGTATTTATTTAAAATGACTCTATCCATGGCAGAGATTTTCAATAACTTTTCTGTAACATAACTACATGGCTTTTTAACAGGTTTGTAGTATCATATATTAGCCAAAAATAAAATTACAAATAGAGTTGTTAATAAAGCCGCACAAACTATACTTATAATATTTATACTTTTTACCCAATTATCTTTTAAAAGTTTTGCCATGAGTGTTGAAATAACAAGCCCTACAATTCCACCTAATGTATTTGAAATAATATCAGTAATATCACTTGCACCAATAGCAAAAATATATTGTATTAACTCAAATATAAAGCTTGTTGCAAAAATAATCAAAATTTTCCTTAGTATGGGCTTTTTATCCATCAAAGTATGCAAAAACAATCCATACGGAATAAATGCTACGACATTTAAAATTATCTCACTTATATCGGCCTTTCCATTTACTATTGCAGGTTGACTAAAAGGAATTAAGTTGATATTTCTTATTTGTGGAAAGTCCTTAATGGAAAATTCCATCTTAAACACAATAACCCATATTAATGCTAACAAGTAGAATAGCATCAAGGCTAAGGTAATTTTTTTCGATTTCATTCAACACCCCCAAATTAAATAAATCATTTTTATAATCTTTCTTCTTTTCATAACTTTCAATTTCTCCTACTATATATATTTTATTGACACCGATTTTTATTCCTAATTATAACTATGAAATTTATTTTTAAGCTTTTTTGCAAGCTGAAATATAGTTTTAGCACTGTCCTATCTTGCTTTTTCTAAATACCATTGCGACCATTATATCATAATAATAGAGTATAATCAATTTTCACTATCTTAAATTTATTAGCTATAGAATTTGACATTATTTCGTCTTATCATACCACTAATCATTTAATGTATAGAGTCATGAATAAATAGTATACTTTTATAAAAAGTATTCGCTTCTATTAAAAGCCATCTAAGATTAAGTTTAAAGACAAATTTTTTTTAACCTTAGTTAATAATTATGAATTAACTATTTTAATCATCATTTAATGGGTATCTAACAAAAAGTTAAAAAGTAATACTAATTATACATACGATAGAAATTTAATTAAAAAAATTTTAAAAATGACATTATTTGTTCAAATGAAGTGATATATTTAAATAAGAATTAACAATTTTTAGTATTTATTTATTTGCACTATAATTGTATTACTATTTTATTGGTTTTTAGTATTAAAAAGTATTTAATACTATTATCTATTTAATATATGGATAATTTTCATCAATAGTTTTTAAAAATACTATGTGTTTTATGCTTAATTATAAATACACTAAAAATACTATATCCATTGTTTTATTAGATTTTAGTATAATATATAATTTAGGAGGAATTGTCATGGAATCAACATCTACAGAACTTGTATTCATACTTGACAAAAGCGGTTCGATGTCAGGTCTGGAATCAGATACCATAGGGGGATACAACTCAATGCTCGAAAAGCAACAAAAACTTGATGGCGCTTGTCGCATTACTACTGTTTTATTTGATAATAATTATGAGTTGTTACACGATAGAATAGATATTCAAGCTGTAAAAAAATTAACTGAAAACGACTATTTTGTAGGTGGCACTACAGCATTATATGATGCTATAGGCATTACTATAAACAAGATAATCAAAGTCCAAAAGAGCATGCCTAAAGAATACCAAGCAAAAAAAGTTATGTTTGTCATAATCACGGATGGGGAGGAAAATGCGAGCAGAGAATATTCATCAAATAAAATAAAGACTATGATAGAAAATCAACAGAATAAATATGCTTGGGAGTTCGTTTTTTTAGGAGCAAATATTGATTCTGTGCTTGCAGCAAAAAGTATCGGAATATCATCTGATAGAGCTGTAGATTATATAGCAGATGAAGCGGGAATTAAAAGTAACTATCTAAATATAGCTGAATATATATCTTCATACAGGAAAACCGGTAAAATTGACGAAAAATATCTTGACGAGATAAGGAAAGATACTAAAAAAAGGAAGACTAAAAAATAAAGTTCCTTAAATTTATATTACTTCAATATAAAAACTCTTTGTATACAGTTACTATGCTGTTACAAAGAGTTTTTATAAGTTAATAGTTAATATTTTATAAAATATTTTAATATCTTTTTGATTTAACTATCACAGTCTTACTATCATATTACTATTTTGAAATTGCCTTTATTAGTTTTGTAATCACTACAGCTGTTTCTGCTCTTGTAAGTGAGGCGTTTGGATTGAATTTACCTGTCTTATCTCCTACCACTATCTCATATTTGGCTAAGATATTTACATATTTCATTGTTTCTTCAGACATATTGTTCATATCTTTAAATCTTACTTCTTTATTGCTTTCTTCAAGTTTGATAGCTTTGTATTCCAAGTATCTTCCTATTATTGTCGCCATTTCACTACGACTTAGAGCTTCTTCAGCTTTATTTTTGTTGTTTTGAGATTTTGATATTATTCCGGCTTTTATCGCCCAGTCCATATCTTTGCTATACCACGCATCTGATTTTTTAGTATCTTGCACATCATCTTTAGATATACGAGCCAACATAGAAATCAACATAGCCCTTGACAATTTGCCATTAGGATCAAATCTGTTTCCATCAACTCCGACCATTATAGCTTTTTGAACTACAAATCTTATATAATCTATAGCCCAATGCGTATTTTTTACATCTATAAAGTTAATATCAGGAGCAGATTTTGCTACTTCTTCTTCTTTTATTGTTACAGTTTCAGTCTTTTTATCTGATTTATTAGAAGGTATAGTAGCTATTTCAGTCTTTTTCTTTGATGATGAAGATGAACCTCCACCACCTCCGCCTCCGCCACCACCGGAACTTCCTCCTGATGACGTTTGTTTTTCTTTATACTCTACCTTTATCTCAGTATCAACATCAATATTGAATTTGTATTGATTGTTTACCAAGTTTGACTTTCTATCGACTCCATTTACTGTAAATAAAGATACTTCCTTATTTGTTGCAGGGGCTACTGTCACTGTAACATCTGTTCCTTTTTTGATTTCTCCTGCAACCGGATTTGATGTTATATTTTCTCCGACCAATGTCAATTTTACTTTTTGCTCAGGTTTTTCGGGTTTGTTTTCAAAATCTTTTTTTGTAGTCCAGTCGAAGCTCAAAATATATTTTTGAGTATTTGTCTTATCATAGTCACTTAAGATATCAAGTGCTATATTAGTCTCTTGAAGAGCTTTTCTTGAGATTATAAATGTCTTGTTAAACTCTCCTACCGGATTTTGAACTATTTCAGCTTTTTGCAACTGTCCATTTTCCATTGCATATATTTCATATACTTCTATAGTCTTACCATTGTCAGTTACAGGTTTAAACTGCAATTCATATCTTGCTGTACTTCCTTTTTCAGTTACTTTGACAACTTCGTTTATTGCAACATTCAGCATTGAAGCTGTAGTTGTATCTACTTGGCTAAGTTTTGCATTTACAGTATATGCCTTTTCCTTTTCAATCTTTACAAGATTTGCAATAGCTGTGTTTAACTCATTTATTACTGCATTTACTTCATCTTGCGTTGCACTTGCATTAGAATTTACACTTTCAGCCTTTGCAATGACTTCTTTCAATTTTGCTATGCCCTCTTGTTGATATTCATCTTCTTTTATTGCCTTAGCTTCTGCAATCTTATTTACAAGGGAAGTCTTATCTACTTCTTTCTTATCTGCTGATGAATTAAACTCTTCTATAGCCTTGCTTAGCTCTTCTGTAGCTGTCTTTACATCTTCAGCAGTTTCTACAGTTTGTACCTTACTTTCAGCAGTTTTTATAGCATTTTGAAGTTTTTCAAATGCTTCATCTGTTTTCTTGTTTTGTTTGATTGCCTTAGCTTCTGCAATCTTATTTACAAGGGAAGTCTTGTCTACTTCTTTCTCATCTGCTGATGAATTAAACTCTTCTATAGCCTTGCTTAGCTCTTCTACTGCAGCAGTCAACTCATCCAATGTTTTAATTGTTGGAAGTTTACTCTCTGCAAATTTTATAGCTTCTTGCAACTTATCAAATGCTTCTTTTGTTTTCTTATCTTGTTTGATTTCCTTTGCTTGTTTAATCTTGTCTTCAAGCGGTTTCTTGTCAAGTTCTTTCTTATCTGCTGAGTTGTTGAAGTTATTGATTGCATTAACCAATTCTTTTATCGCCAAATTCAAATCATCTACTGTTTTTATTGTGGAAAGTTTGCTTTCAGCAACTTTTATTGCATTTTGAAGTTTTTCAAATGCTTCATCTGTCTTCTTATCTTGCTTGATATTTTTTGCATCTGCTATCAACTCTTCAAGTTTTGTAGTTATAACTTTTTCTACTTCAAGTTTAGTCCAATCAAATTTGATATTTGCTCCCTTTGTTCCTAATCCCTGCATAATACTTTCCATAGCAGGAATATATACTTTTACAGGTAAAACTTCTACATCTTTTGTTATATCAACAACTACTTCCTTAGGATAGTTTTTACCTTTCATGTATTTATCACTACCATTTTGAGAGTCATTGAACTCATCTGTAATAGTATAGCCGCTTATAGCTTCAGCTTCAACGAAATCTCCTCCCTTAGGTATAGATATCTTTCCTAAGAATGCTTTCCTTGGCTCATTTACTCCTACTAATGCAAGATTAAGTTTCATACCCTTGTTAGTTACATAAACTCTTGTAGGCTTAACAAGTGATTTATCCATAATAGATATATTAGTATCGCTACCTTCCTGATAAACGACAGCAGGAACTTTGGCTACAGATACTATATATTCTGTCTTATCTTTTTCTTTTAATATATTTTCAAAATCTTTGATTGATGTATAGTTGCCTTCCTTATACTCAGTAACTGACATCTTAAATTCGTCAAATGACTTTTGCAAGTTTTTAAGGTTTTCCTTATTGTCTTCCAAATCTTTTTCAGCCTTTGCTATAGCTGTTTCGAGACGTTTGTGTGAATCAGGGAACTTATCTCCTTCATCTTTCAATGATTTTGTATTTTTGATTTCCTCAGCAAATTCTCTATAGAGTTTTTCCAAAGGACTTTCATCTTTTTTATCAGCTGAGCTGTTGAATTTTGCTATTGCATCATCTAATTCTTTGACTGCTTTTTTTACTTCTTCATCTGTTTTCACTGTTGAAAGTTTGCTTTCAGCAATTTTTATAGCATTTTGAAGTTCATCAAATGCTTCTTTTGTCTTTTTACCTTGATTAATTGCCTTAGCTTGATTTATCCTTTCTACAAGAGGTTTCTTGTCAGTTTCTTGAGGCTTAGATGACTCTAGCAAAGCATTAAGTTTTTCTTGGATGTTTTTTATTAACTCAGCTCTGTTGTCTGCTATTAATCTTGTATTTTTTGCAGTCTCAACAAAGTTTTCAGCAGTTTTTATCACTTCTTCAAGCGCTTCTTTAGTATCTTCTGTATAAGTCTTGCCATTATTTAGTATATTTTTAGCCTTTTGTATTTCTTCCTGTAATTTTGAAGTGTCATATCTTTCTAAAATGTACAAGTTGCTCAAATTCATATCAAATACTTTTTGAACATCTTCCTCAGTTATATCCTCTTTTGATATTAACTGTGCCGCCTTATCTAATTCTTTTTTAATTGCAGCCATACTTTCTTTTGTATAATTGCCTGATTCAAGACTGCTCTTATAGTTTGCATATGCGTCATTATACATTCTTTTTGCTACATATATGTCGCTTATTTTTTTGATTTGCTTATTAATTTTGGCAATCATGTCATCTATTTCTTCTTTGCTTGCCTTAGAATTTCTTAGCACTCTTTTTGCATCTGCAATCAAATTATTAGTTTCTCTTATTATCTTTGAAGATACGAAAGAATTGTAGTTTTTCAACAACTGTTCAAGATTATAGATAGCAGTTGACAAAGGACCTTTATTATCATCTTCATCCTCATAATATCCGTCAGTCTTGTTTTCATAATCTATATACAATGTTGCATCATTTGCATGCGGATCATTTCCTAAAACAGGAGACTGTATAGTCATATGCATTGATACCTTTTCTGACTTGCCATCTACAGGTAATTCAACTTTTGTAGGATATTCATATTCATTTTCATTTCCGTGCCATGCCATCTTTACTTTTTTAGTTTCCAACACTTTTAACTCTACAGTTGACTTATCTACATCGTAATAATATATCTTATTAATAACTCCTGTAGCCGTATTTTCCTTGTACATAGGTTTAAGTTTAAGCATCAGCTTATTATCCTTGCCCATCACAAGTTTTGCGCTCTCATTTAGGCATTGATTTGCCATTGAATAGCCTCCAAAACCATTGGCATTAAGGAATTTTACCCTAACTGTATAAACTTTTTCTTCAACTTGAGGACTCTTGTCTTCATACTCAACTTTTACTACAGTATCTTCTTTTATTTCAAATTTATATACATTGTCTTTTAGTTCAGACTTCTTATCTACATTGTTCACTGTAAATGTCTTTACTATCTTTGTAGGCTTATGAGAAAGTGTTATTACAACTTCTTTACCTTTTTCTATATCTCCTGCTTTAGGATTTGAACTTATATCTTCGCCTTGAAGAGTCAATTTAACTTTTTCAACTTGCGGTTTTACAGCTACCAATCCTTTTAGAGCTTTTTCAAGTTTCTTTTCATAGGTAGAAGTCTCATTAAAAGTCTCTCTATATTTCTTGCAAAGTTCTACCCATTTTTTTGCCTCATCTCTTGCATTTTTCATCTTAAGATAGCTGTCAGCAGTATAATCAGCTTCTTTTTTATCATCTGCCTGTTTTATAAGCTCTTCCAATTTGCTTGTGTTATATCTTAGCATAATTTGAGAAACATTGTTTACCATATAATTTTCCAATACCAAGTCTTTCAAGGATTTGAATGTCAAATTCTTTTCCAAATTGTCAAGATATTGAGACATCTCATCTAAGCTCTTTTGTGTGTATGTTGTATTGGTATAATATGTTCCTATAGAAGACTTTTGAACCCCTATACGGTTTACTATGCTTGGCATCATCTTAAATCCATATTCCATATCGATTATAGGATTTGCTATTTCATAGAATCTATCATATGATTTGTCATTAGAATTCATAAATTCTTCTATATCCTTTAATGACTTTTCAATGATTTTTTTCTTATTTTCATCAACATATTTGGCATCATCACTTTCCATAATAGCTGATGTTTCCATTTGGAATCTTTGAGCCTTATTTAGCAGTTCTTCTTCAGATTTTTTATCACTCCATTTGTCATCTCTTTGCAAACTTGCATAATCAATCTCTATACCGAAAGGTGGCAAAGTTTTTTTATTACCTGACTCATCAACATAGCTCATATCAAAAACTACAATATTTTCTCCGTTTAGTTCTCCCGGTATTCCTACCAAGATAAAACCGCCGTCTTTTTCCTTGTCCTTGTAGTCTTTAATAAATTGACGTTTTACATCTTTTGTAGCAATTTTATTTAGATATGCGGTATTTAGCTCACGAACCTTATCAGTCTTAACATTCATTTGAATATCATAGCTGTTACCTTCTTTGATTATTCTTACATTTTCATCAAATAGAGCCTTAATCTCTTTTAATTCTATATCATTACCAAGAGAATCTTTCTCTTTTTTATAAATCTCCTGATAATGCTTCTCACCATATATGCTTTTGACCTTTACTATCTTATAGTTTCCCTTGTAAAATCCGTCTTTTTTTAAGACGTGACTGATCGGAAAACCATAAACAGCATCATTGTACATCATCTCTGAGATTGCGTTATCGCAGGCATTTTCAGAAAGACTTTCCGCTTTAAACTTCCATTTTTGCGCACTTTCCCAAGTATCATACCAAGGAGTTTCTGAAAATTTTTCATAATTCCCCTCGTTAGAGTATGTCGTACCTCTGAATCTTGTAGCCAAATCATCTTTAGCTAATATCTTGTCAGCTATTTCAATGACTTGTTTTCTCTTATCAGCAATAGTATCTTTATCTGCAAAAGTCGCAGGTAATATACTATTGAAGCTCACTGCAAATGCAACAAACATAGACAGAGCGCTTTTAAATTTTTTTGCTCCCATAAAAAAAGACCTACCTCCTTTAAATCATCAAAACAAGTATATACAAGTTGAGAATTTCTCCACAAGTATATACATCTACAAGTTAAATGATAAAATATTTCTGATATGTAATGCCACTAATATTTTATAAAGCTATTAATTAAAATTTCTACAAGTTAATACTTAAATTATAAATATTTGTCTGTTTCACCTGACAATTTTCTTTATATATTATAATCATTTCCCTTTCATAGTTATAGTATGCTTGCAAAACCCTTAAACATCATACAAGTATTAAACACAAGAAATTCTTTGCACTAATTTGTATTTAGCTATCATATATAATAAATTAATAATAGTAGGGCATCTCTTACTCTCAATAATTTTTCATAATATATGACTTTTATTAAATTCTTAGTGTTAAATAACTTTTAAATTATTTTTATACTATTATCTATTTTATTTATGGAAAATTTTCGTTGGCAGTTTTAAAAAATAGTGTAGGGTTTATAACTATCTTGTCAATTCAATGAAAATATTTTATCCATTATTTTATTAGATTTTAGTATCAGCATAAGATATTAATTAGATTAAAATCTTTAGATAAAATATATTGCTATAAATTAGCAATTACAAAAGATAATGCTATTAAATGAAAATACTAAGACATAATTCTACTTTTTTATAAATAAATATAGTAGATTATTATTTTTTAAACAACATTAAATTTTAAATCTTAGGAATTTTTTAATGTTTTATAAGATAAAAACTGCATTTTATGGTTTCTTATTATTTTCTTGCAAAATTTACCCATTAAAATATTATGTACTAATTCTTTACCTTATATCATCAATAATTATTATCATATGACTATTATACAACTTATTAATATTGCAAGTCAATAGTATTTTAAATTTTTTATCATTTTTTACACAAAAAAATAAGTGAATTATAGTTAAAAAAATCCACTTATTTTTTAAAGAATCAAAGATACGTTATTTTTTATTTGTGCTTAGACTACTTAAAAGACTTTTATTAACTTTGTAATCAATATAGCTGTTTCTGCTCTTGTAAGAGTAAAGTTAGGGTAAAGTCATAATTTGCTCCTTTATTTCCAAGTCACCCTCCAGAGCCGTACTATGCTTTTTTAAGTCAGCTCTTATATATATTGCTACAGCTGATATTATAAGCATATTCCCTAATACAAGATATACATTTACCAAGCTGTTAGTCGTACCGTATATCTCAAGCACTCCTTGAAATATACTTCCTACAGTGAGTGTGGCGATACCGCAGTTATACAATCTCACAAGTGATTCTCCCGGCATTGTGCTTGTAGCAAATCTTTTGATAGTGTAAAATACCACCGTTCCTCCTAAAAACGGTATTAAAAAAGCAAATATCATAAAGGCTGAATATACCTCGTGCGAGAAGTATTCGTATATTGCAGCAAAGACAATGCAAAAGGCTGAGATTCCCAAGTATATTTTTGAAATCTTGTCTAATTTTTCGTCTGATTTTTCAGTTAGCAATGTAAACAATGTCGCTCACACTCCTTTCTTTTATATTGTTTCCGTTTGTTGTAGGATTATTTATTATATTACCGTTGAAATACATTGTAGACGAGCCTCCTCCGTCAAGATTGTATACTGTCTTTGCTCCAAGTGACTGAGCAAACTGAGCAAGTTCATATAGTGAAAGCCCTCTGCTTTCCTCAGTTCTACCGTCTGCAACTATAAAAACATAGTGCAATTTATCAATTATAGCAATTGCAGTTCTTGGATTGCTGGCTTTTGCTCTGCCTACTTCATCTTGTGTACTTACGCTTATCTCACCGTTTTGTACCAGTGCAGGTCCAAATGAAAGTAGATTTACTACACCTTTTTGTATCAGCTCTTCTGCTGTAATCTCATCTTCCCTTATTATCTCAAAGCTTCCGTCAGAGTATATTGCCAGGTCTTCCTGATTTTCCTTTGCAGTATCACGATAAAGCACTCCGTTTTTTATCACATAGCCTCTTTCCTGAGCGCCGTAGTAATCTCCATTTACTGCAAGTATGGCTGAGTTTTCTTCAGCAGTTTCCGAAGTCCTTGCAGTTACATTCCTTCCATAGAGATTTTGAGCAAGTGCTGTCTTAAGATAGTCAGCTGATGAGAGCTTTACATCTGCTACGTATACTACAGTGTCGTTGTAGTTTTGCGTACTTAGATTTATCTTGATATTGTTATCTTCATAAGCAGTATCTGTACTTGTCTTTATAGTATTAGTCGCTGAATTTTGAGAGTTTTCAGTATTTTCTGAAGTTTGAGCATTCTCTTGACTCTCAACTTCTTGGGTATTTTCTGAAGATTGAGTATTATCTGTACTTTCAGTAGCTTCATTGCCTTGATTTGCTGATTGCTCTTGACTTGTCTCATCAGTAGTAATGAGTTTTTCGCTTATCTTGGTCTGAGCCGACGAATATACTTTTTCTATGACAAAGGTGTCAAGTGCAATATATACAGTAAATGCAAGGAGGAAGATAACATAAGTTATCAGCCACATACTTTTTTTATTTTTCATCTATATCAACTCCTTTTTTGTAATTGGATTTTTTTTAAATATCATCATTTTTTGTATAGCCATGCTTAGTGCAAATAGAGAAAGTTCTGTAATTATTTTTGCAGCTGATTTGTCTATATTTACATACTCAACTAAAAAAACGAGTATTGCAGTGTTAATTGTCAGTATAAACATACAAAGCAGAATATATTTTATAGCTGCATGGAATACATCACTATTGCTCTTAAATACATATTTTCTGTTTAGTGTAAAATTTACTACTGCACTGATAATCCTTGCTGATATATTGGAAAGTCTTAGGCTGTTTAAACTCCCAAGTCCACTGGTAGTAGAAAGGAAGATAAGATACAAACTGAAATCCAAGCAAAAACATATCAATGAAGAAGCTGAAAACTTTAAAATCTCCTTATAAATTCTAAATGAATCCTTTAATGTGTTAAAATGAGATGATGAATTATTGTCTATATAAATAGTCTCAATATCCTCTTCCATTATTTGAATCTTGTTTTTTTGACATTCCATCAATACATTCATTTCGTATTCATACCTTTGACCCTTGACCTCAAGCATAAAATCTATTAGGCTGTTGTCAAATGCCCTAAGTCCACTTTGGGTGTCATATACTCTTATACCTGTTGCCAGTCTATATACCACTCTTGTACAAGCATTTCCAAACTTACTCCTTAAAGGAACCTCTTTGCTAAAATTTCTCTTTCCTATTATGAGTTTTTCAGGATTTTGCAATAGCTTTTCGCATAGCTTCATTGCATCTTGTACAGTGTGCTGTCCATCTGAATCCATGGTCACAATCACATATTTCTCTTTATAATTCTCTTTTATATACTCATATCCTGTTTTAAGTGCTGCTCCCTTGCCCCTGTTTTTTTCATGACTTAAGACAGTAGCGTAGTTTTTTGCCTCGTCAAAAATCTCCTGATACTTCCATCCGCTGCCATCATCTACAACGATAGCATCAAAGGCGGTATTTTCCAATTCTTTTAATAGAGTGATTAATCTGTCATCCGCTTCGTATGCCGGAATCAATGCTATCATCTTCATAATATCCCTCCTGTATAATTTTTATAAGAACTTATAATTGATATAAATCCGTATATCTTCTTATAAGTACTTATATTTCAACTTTTATAAAAATCGATAACTGTTTATTAAGTTGATTTTAAATTGTCAGTATTCAAATTCATATAATATTCTACTTACATCTTCTTATTAAAGAATATATTGTTTTTCAATAGGTTTTACTATTTTAATCAAAAATTGGAATTTAGTATTTTTCTAAAGCCATTTTTGATTTTCTAAATTTTAATATCCCTACTTAAAATCCGCTTAAAATTAAAAATAAAAAAAGATCTTTACAACAATAGTGTAAAAATCTTCTTATTTCCTGCTTATATATAACAAGCTTATTAATTGATATATCAATATGTCAGTCTAATTAAATCTACCAATTTTTTTCAGTAAAAAGCCATAGCAAAGCTATGAGCACAACTGCCCCTACTACAGATGGAATTAAAACAAAGTCGGAAAACTTAGATACCCATAAGCCAAAGACCGAGTATCCCGCACAAGAACCTACCAATCCTGCAAATACATTGGCAAGAATCCCCATGCTTTCTCCCTTTTTAGTGAAAAAACCTGCAATACACCCGATAAAACTTCCTACAAGCAAAGACAAAATAAATCCCACTTGAAACACCGCCCCTAATGCAAAACGTAGCAAAAATAAGCAATTTACAGTAAATTATAGTAAACTATAAATTATCTTCACACAAATACAAACTATATATTATAATAAATATCCTTCCACGTTATATCAAATAATTTATGTACTAAGTCTACTACCAGTACAACAAATCAGCATTACAAACAACATAGCTTTCAAAATCAAGGTATGTGACAAATCTTTATAGGATATGTAAAAAATCAACAGGTCCGCTTTTATAAAAGTCAGACAATAATATGTTAAAAAACTGTATATTTGCTATTTATAAACAATCTTGGAGCTGCTCAAATTGTTATACTTTTACAAATGTAAATCTCTTAAAATTTAGTTTCATATAAGGTATTTTTTATCTGCATTTACATTTTTTGACATTTTATACTATAGATTATATAGCATTTCAAATATATACAAGTATTTAAAGTACGATTATATCAAAGTTTCAATTTGATTAATTTATCTCTTATTATAGTATATCACTTAAAAAATATTATTGTCAATATACTTTATGTCATATATTCTTAATTTATTATTGTATATTTGTATTTTCTAATATATACAAAGATTTTGATTCTTCGAACGAAAGCATACAATTTTAGCATTAATGTTTAGTCTAATACTATTATCTATTTAATCTATGGATAATTTTCATAAATGATTTATAAAGTAGCATATAATTCATGACTTTATTATAAATGCACTGAAAATATTTATCCATTATTGTATTAGAATTTAGTATAAAAAACGGTTATAAGTGTATAATATATCACCTATAACCGTCTTTATCAGATTTATTTTTTATTATTCAGTTATATCTTTCCCTTCAAAAGCGTGAACATATATCATCTTAACTATTTCAGGGCTTGACTGTCTTGGGTTTGTCAATGTGCAAGGATCTTCATATGCGTTCTTGCTCATTCTGTCAAGGACTTCGTTGAATTTAGCTTCAGCTATTTCCACTTCATCCACGTCTTTAAGATTTAGAGGTATGTTTAGTTTCTTATTAAGCTCTTTTATTGCTTCAGGGAAATTTTTAACTCCCAATTCTTTTTCAATCCATGCTACCTTGTCAGTAGCTTTTGAGTTGAATTGTACTATATATGGAAGAAGTATTGCATTTGCAAGACCATGAGTAATTCCAAATTCTCCACCTATCTTATGTGCAAGTGAGTGAATCAATCCAAGTGAGGCGCAAGTAAATGCCATACCTGCCATAGTTGAAGCGTTGTGCATTTTTTCTCTTGCAAGCATATTGTCAGGTTCATTATATGCAACAGGTAGCCATTCAAACACAAGTTTAACTGCATGGATTGCAAGTGCATCAGTATAATCATTTGCAGCAGTAGACACTATAGCTTCAGTAGCATGAGCCAATACGTCCATTCCTGTATTTGCAGTTATATGCTTAGGCATCTTTGACGGTAGCAAAGGATCAACTATCGCTATATCAGGTACGAAATACTCAGATACAAGCGGATATTTTATATGATTGTCAGTGTCAGTAATAACAGTAAAAGCTGTTATTTCAGATGCAGTACCGCTTGTAGACGGAATACAGATTAATTTTGCTTTTTTTCTAAGCTCAGGACATGTGCCCGGTGTCAATATATCCTCGAATTTAAGCTCAGGATATTCATAAAATGCCCACATTACCTTTGCTGCATCAAGAGATGAACCACCACCAAGTGCCACTATCCAGTCAGGTTCAAATTTGAGCATTGCTTCAGCACCTTTTTTTACTGTATTTACAGATGGATTCGGCTCAACTCCGTCAAATACTTCGGCTGTCATACCGCCTTTTTTAAGCTCTTCTATAGCCTTGTCGATAAAACCGTTCTTTTTCATTGAGCTTCCGCCTGTAACTATCATAGCTTTTTTGCCTTTTAATTCAGATAGTTTTGAAAAAGCTCCTTCTCCGAAAACTATGTTGTGTGGAATCATAAAACTTCCTGCCATTGTAACACACTCCCTTTTTTAATAATAGTTAAATAATTAGCAATTCGTCCCAAAAAAATTATATTGCACTAAATGCAATCTATAATTTTTTATTAACAAGTGAATTATACTACAAAATCCACTTTTTTTCAAGTGATGTTTGAAAATTAGATATTTTTAAGGTAACTTAGTAATATATACATCAGATATATCTACAATAACATCACTAACCTGAGAAAAATATATCCTATTTGCCACTATATCAGCCGCTCTTATCAAATGAATTTTCCTTGAGTCACAATAAAGCAACTCCAGAGTTTCCAAGTTATCAAAAAGTGGGGGAAAAAATTTATTATAATTTCTATTATAAGTTCCACTTTTAAATTCTTGTTCCAATCCCTCTCTAAGTTCATATTTACCATTTGTAGCGGTAGTGTGTTCATCACAATATATATGAATATGAGATACCTTATCTCTTTCAATAACTCCTTGAAAAATCAAGTTTTCTAAAGCTTTTTTCAATCCTATTTTATAAGCATAATCCAAATATCTCTGTTTATCTTTTTTACTACTAAAAATACGATCCAAAATTTCCTTTTGTTCAATAAGCACCCCGAACTTTATGGCTTTATTTATAGAACGATATAATTTTCCTTTTTCTTTATTAGAAATTTTACATGCTTTTAATTCTATTCCTTCTTCATATTTATTATTTCTAATATCTCGTTCAGCTTTTAAATACCTTCTTGCAAATATATCTTTGTTTTCTTTATCTAAAAAAATTAAACCTCCAAACACAAATATATCATTATGAATTTTATCAAAGACTCCAGATTCATCAGAATAAACATACAATTGCATTATCTTCTCCTATATATGAAAAAAACGCCTTTCGGCGTTCCCCGTGGCCTGTGCCATAAAATGACACTTAAACGTTAATTCGGTTACACGAGTATACAGCATATTTCTATCTGCAATATGATTGTATCAAATACTATCTAATTTGTCAATATTACTAATAAAAAAGTACTGCCAATTTAATGACAGTACCAAAGCAAATAATACATAACAATATTTTTTTGAAACATCTACATAATTACAATACCTTTGATAAAAACTCCTGAGTTCTCTTTTCCTTAGGATTATTAAATATCTCCTCTGGAGTACCGTCCTCATAGATGATGCCTTCCTCCATGAAAAGCACTCTGTCTGCTACTTCCTTTGCAAATCCCATCTCGTGAGTTACCACTATCATTGTCATGCCTTCTTTTGCAAGGTCTTTCATAACATTTAGCACCTCACCTACCATCTCAGGATCAAGCGCTGATGTAGCCTCGTCAAAGAGCATAACCTTAGGCTCCATGGCAAGCGCTCTTGCTATTGCGACCCTTTGTTTTTGACCGCCTGATAATGATGACGGGTAGACAGGCGCCTTGTCTTCAAGTCCCATTCTTTTAAGCAATTCCATGCCTTTTTTTTCTGCATCAGCCTTGCTCATTAAATTTAAGCTTACAGGAGCAAGAGTGATGTTTTCAAGTATGGTCTTATGTGGGAATAAGTTAAAATGTTGAAACACCATACCTATATGTTGTCTCATCTTATCAATATCGACAGTCTTTGAAGTAAGCTCTATATCATCATAAAATATCTTACCGCTGTCCACTTCTTCCAATCTGTTGAGACATCTCAAGAAGGTTGATTTTCCTGAGCCTGATGGTCCTATCACTACCACGACACTGCCGTCTTGTATCTCAGTATTTACCTCTTTTAAGACAAGCTTATCCCCATAGCTTTTTTTCAAATTACTTACCTTAATCACTTTGAGACAGCCTCCTTTCCAAAAGTCTGACAAGTTTTGACAGTGTAAATGTAATAATAAAGTAAATCAGTGCAACAGCAAGCATAGACTCAAATGACTTGTAAGTCATTGAACTTACCGCATTTGCAATATAGAACAAATCTGTAACCCCTATATACGAGATAATCGAAGTTTCTTTTATAACTGTGACAAATTCGTTGCAAAGTGCAGGCAATATATTTTTTACAGCCAAAGGTAAGACTATCAGCCTCATCGTCATCGACTTACTCATACCGAGACTTCTTCCAGCCTCCATCTGACCTTTGTCTACAGAAGATATGCCTGAGCGTATTATTTCACACACATAAGCACCTGAATTTAGAGATACTGCAATTATACCTATTGCTATATCAGGTATGCTTATTTTTGTTTTTGCAGTTATCAAATCGTAAAGCCCGAATTTGACAAGCATAATCTGAGCAAGTAGAGGAGTCCCTCTTATAAGCTCAATATATGCTGTTGATATGAGGTTTAATATCTTTGCCTTTGACAATCTGAAAAAAGCAAGTACAAGTCCTATCAATATACCCATTAGGACAGATACTAAAGAAAGTCCTATGGTGTACAAAGCACCTTGCAGGAATAATCCACGGTATTTAACTAATAACTCAAGCAAAATATCTCCTTTCCTAAAATATAAAAGCTGAATCTATTTCATATTTTTATTTATATTCTATTATTGTTTTGCACTGTTTGAAAGGTCTATAGCTTCTGTTACAAGCTTTTCAATAGTGCCGTCTTTTTCCATTTCTCCAAGAGTAGTGTTTAGGAATTCAAGCAAGTCTGTATTTTCCAATTTTACACCGGCAGCTGAGCCCTTGTCATTGCTTTCAAACAAGAAATTTGGTACAAGCAGATCATCATTTGTAGACGCATATTGCTTTGCTACTGCTTCTTCCAATACTATTGCATCTATTTTCTTAGTTTTAAGATCAGCTATCAAAGCTGTAATGAGCGGAAGTTCTTTTATTTGTGCATTTTCAACAGTCTTTGCCAATTCTACCTGAGTAGCTCCCATTTGTGCTCCAAGAGTCTTGCCTTTTAGAGCGTCCAATGAAGTGTAAAGCTTTTCGTCTTCTTTTCTTATCAACACTGTTTGATTTGCCTTATAGTACACATTTGTCATTCCTATTTCTTTTTTTCTTTCTTCTGTAGGATTGATTCCTGCTAAGGCAATATCTATCTCGCCTTTTTTTACTGCTTCTATCAACAATTTAAAGTCCATATCCTTGATTTCAAGCTCAACTCCAAGTTTTTTTGCAATCAATTTGGCTATTTCGATGTCAAATCCTACAATCTCAAGCTTTCCGTTTTGCATAATCTTAAATTCATATGGCGGATAGTCCGCAGTTGTACCGATTACAAGCTTACCCTTTTCTTTTATCTTATCTATAGATGCTCCTGATGGTGAATTTTCTGATGACTTATTGTCACTTGCTGTCTTATCGTCTTTTTTGTTATCTGCTGTTTGTTGTTGATTTGTATTTGCATTTTCTTTTGCATTGTCACTTCCACCACAAGCAGTAAAAGCGAATACCGAAAATATTACTAAGGCTAATAAAAATAGTTTCTTTTTCATAATGTCCTCCCATTTAATCTTTGATACTGATATTTCTTTAAATCTAAAGTGATATAAATTAATATTATTCAAGTTTTTTACTTAAATACTAAATTTGCTTAGAATTATGGAAGATTTATTTTGCTATTAATTTTACAAGCATTGCGTAACAAAATTATAATTACAATACTTGTTAAATTTCATCCATTGATTTAATTAATATTTAGCATAAACTAAGTTATTTTATACACAATTCAAAGACTTTTCAGCATTATACTGGTTTAAAATAATAAAATTATAGTTTTTTTATACAAATACCGGTTTTTTTGTATAAAAAAATCCGCCTCTGATAAAGAGACGGATGAAATTCCGTGGTACCACTCTAATTGATTGGACAAAAGTTGACCAATCCACTCATATACCGATAACGGCGGCTAACCGTACTTTCCTACTGCAATTTCAAAAAGTATTCTCCAAGTCCCTATTCGGCTAAGGTAGATTGTAGACCTTCCACTCTGTATCCACTCGCTGTAATCATAACTTAACTTACTCTTCTTGTCGTAGAATTTCCTGATAAATTTTATTTCTCGGTATTATAGTTTTATTTTTTGTTTTTGTCAAGTGTTTTTTGAAAAATAATTTAAGGTAAAAAAATTTGACTAGCAGCTATTTAAAAATTGGAAGATTTAGTTTTTAATACCTGAATTTAATAAAACTATGAATATTTTTATCTTTTTACTATACTTTGGTTAAAAATTATAATAATCAAGAAAAAGATCCCTAATGTATCTATGAATTAATAAATATTAAGTATAAAAACAATTTTTTTAAATTTCAGCAAAATATTTTGTAATATATTTCAATATAGAGCCTTTAAAGTAACAATTCCGCTTATAAATCTATCTTATGTTTAATACTCCGACCTTATTTTCTTTTTGCAATATAAAGGTATCTTCACTTAATTCAATAACATCATCGTATTTAGGGGCTATTATTTCTACACCATTTTTATCTATTACCCCCCACCTTCCATCTATTTGCACTAAAGCTAAGGCATTGTGAAGTAAATATAAATCATCATACTTAGGTTCAACAGTCTCTCTTCCGGTTTTATCCACCAATCCATATTTTTTGTCTAAACTTACTACTCCCACATCTTGTGAAAATTTATATACATAGTTATACTTAGGTTCTAATATTTCTTTACCTGTTTTGTCTATGTATTCCCATTTTCCATCTATAAATACTGCAGCCAATCCTTCGGAAAACTCTTCAGCAAACTCATACTTTTCCTTTATTACTTCTTTTCCACTTTTATCAATATAGCCCCATTTCCCACCTATAAGTACTGCAGCCATGCCTTCAGAAAATCTCCTTGCACTATTATACTTGAGAGCTATTGCCTCCTTTCCAAACTTATCTATATAACCATATTTTTTGTCTTTTGACACTATAGCCAAACCTTCTGAAAAAGGCTCCACCAATATATATTTAATACTTGTTATCTCTTTCCCTGTCTTATCTATAAAACCCCATTTATATCCTATTTTAACAGCAGCAAATCCCTCTAAAAATGGAAGCTCATAATCATACTTAGGAGATACAACTTTTTTCCCACTCTTATCTATATATCCAAATTTCTCATCTGATTTTACCCTTGTCAAGCCTTCTGAAAAATCATCACCCAAAACATAAGCAGTCTTTGACTTTTCTTTTTTAGCTTTTTTCACATTTATTTTTTCCACATCCACAGAGGATGGCATAGAATCAGAAATTTTTTTTAGACCATCATATTTTATCTCAATTGCTTCTTTACCATTTTTGTCTATATACCCCCATTTTCCGTTTAATTTTACTAATGCCAAGCCTTCTGAAAATTTTTCTGTAAAATCGTACTTAGGTTGAATTATTATTTTTCCATTTTTATCTATATATCCGAATTTTCCTTTAAAATCAAACCTTGCCAAACCTTCTGAATATTCTGAATTAAAAATAGGCATTGAAAATAAATATGTCTTATCTATATACCTAGAATTTATTATATTCAATAAGGTCTTATCCATAAAATCCAATCTAAAGTAATCGCTATTTGTTTTGTCAACAAGCCCCAAAATATTATCATCTAAAATATAGTAATTATCATATTTCTTATCAACCCAAACAATACTTTCCTCAGCTGTCTTTATTTTCTCTTCCAAGCTCATATTATCAGCTAATACAGGTTTTGCCTGTAGTGATATTAACGCAATTATTATTACAAAAAATACATTACCTAGGAAACTCCCCATCTTAGTTGAGTTCTTCAAAAATTTTAGATTGGACATCTTTTCCTCCTTAATACTAGTTTCATAGACTTGTTCTATTTACAAAGTTTTAAGTTGTATTCTTTTTAACTTATAGCTAGACATAATTTCATTATTTACACATAGTTATTTGAATTTTCAAATAACTATCTTGTCTAATAGAAAGATAAGCATATAATTTTTCTCAAATCATCTATAATTACAACACTAGAATTATCGTGTAAATAATTAAAGCAAGAAGAAATAATAGAAAAGTTTACATAATATTAATTACCCATTTTGATAATATCATATTTTAAGATATATTTCAATTTTCTATTTCATTTTTACTAAATTTTTGTAAAAGAATATGTAAAACATGTAGTAAATAATACTTAAAAATGATATAATTTTTTAGAACTATATAACTTTTTTATATCTATATCTTAGAGGTCTTACTCGTGAAAAAATTAAAATTACATCTATTTTTATTTATTTTTATCTTACTTTTTAACTTAATAAATATAGACATTTTTGCAAATGAACTGAAAATAATTGACTACCCTGTTATTACCGGAGTTGCAGGAGCAATCATGGATTATGACAGCGGGGCTGTTCTATGGAGCAAGAATGCAGATTCTCCAAAGACCATTGCATCTATGACTAAAGTTTTGGCTGTAGCTGTAATACTAGATGAAATAAAGGCAGGCAATCTCAGCATGAACGATAAGGTTGCCATAAGTGAATATGCATCCGCCATTTCTCACGATCCTGCTTGGGCGGCTTATGAACGTTTTAAAGTTGGTGAAGTCTATACGGTGAGAGCTTTATTGACCAATGCAGTTGTAAGTTCTTCAAATGCGTCCATCATTGCTATAGGTGAGCATATTTCCGGCTCTACTGCCAATTTTGCAATAAAAATGAACACCTTGGCTGCAAAAATAGGAATGGAAGGTAATTTTACTGAGCCTTCCGGTATTGATGAAGCTAATGTAACCACTGCAAAATCAATGTTAAAACTTGGAAAATACATGTACGACAATCATGAAAAAGAAATTAAAAAGATGACTATGCTCAAGGAAGTATATATAAAAGGTATTTCAAAAGAAGCCACAAATAAGCTCTTGCTCAATGATTATTACGGAATAGAAGGGCTGAAAACAGGAGCTTACAGTACAGAAAACGCCAATTTTATAGGAGTTGCCAAAAGAGGAAAAAAAAGACTTATAGCAGTCACAATGCACACAAATTCCGACAATAGATTTACAGATACCATCAAAATGTTTGAATTCGGATGGAAAAATGATTTTAACAAATATTGGAAAAATGACAAAAGACTGGCTGAAACTCAGATATCATCAGATAATAAAAAGCCTAAAAATGGTGATAAATTCAAAGTTACTCTGTCAAATATGCAATTAAAAAACAGACATGACTTTACAGGAAAGGTCAAATGGTTTGTAAATGGCAAGCCCTACCACGATATAGATAGAAGGGATATGACTTATTCAAATATCAGTCAAATTGAGGTATCCAAAACAAGTGACACACCTTTGAAGGTAACTGCTCAACTTTGGTTTGAAAATGAGATGTATAACAGTTATTCTATCATTTTCCAAGATACTGTAAGAGAAACACAGGCAAAAGATATCAGCAGATACGAAAGATTTATGTAAAATTTATTTAAACTATTGCAATTACTACAAATGCAAGTGCGATTTTTATGAATAGATTAATGCACTTGACAAATTAATACTAAAAAAACTATCAAAAAGCCTTGTAATTTTATTACATCAAGATTATTGATAATTTGGAAGACAAATAATTTGCTAAAATAACAATCTTGGCTTTATAAATGGTGATTAGTATAACTATACTTATAACATTATGCACGCTTAACTCAATGTGTTTTTGACATATTTTAAGCGTGCATTTATTTAGCAATATTTTTATTTTATTTTTTTATCCCAATTCATATAGGCGATAAATCTTTGAGTACAATTTTCCACTAAACATTAGTTTAAAAAAGATTTTTTCAAAGCCTTTTAATTCATTTACAAGATGTGGCGGAGTAAAGGAATGCTCTCCTATGACTTTTAAATTGCCCTCTACAGATAATTTGTCCATATCATCCACTCCATAAAGCTGTTGAACACCCACATCATTAACAGGATTCTTGTACTTCGAAGTCCTTGCTCCAAACTCAGTATATACATCCATCAATATATTAACCTTATCATATTTTTCTTTTAGGAGCTTTAATAAATCAACTAATTTCCCCCTGCTTAGATACATGCTTATACCTTCCATGATTATTATTGCACTGTCTGCATCTGGCAATAAGTCAATATCAACTGTATTTGACGCATCTAAGCCTAGCATCTTGTAGTTGGATGTCTCCTCGTAATATTGTCTCCTCACACTTATCACATCCGGAAAATCGCAGTCCAACCAACTGTAATAATTCTCCTTAACTCTAAGACATCTACTGTCAAGACCGCAGCCTATATGAAG
Organism: uncultured Peptostreptococcaceae bacterium; assembly: GCA_963521605.1. GTDB lineage: Bacteria > Bacillota > Clostridia > Peptostreptococcales > Filifactoraceae > Peptoanaerobacter. Next base: position 59,324 of record CAUQVF010000004.1, read on the forward strand.
AACTATTGTTTTTTCATCAGAATTAAACAGCTTCTTATCTGTCCAGTCATCAAAGACCTTTGCCCTCATAGCCATATTATATGCCAGCCATTTTGACTTTGACTTTCCTTTGATGTCAAAAGACTCTGCATCCCATATCTCTTCAGCTTTTTTGTCCTTTAGAATTACGCCCTTTTTACTAATCAACGCCTTTCCATAAAGAGGGATGAAAAGTGTTTTATTTACTTCATTCAAAGTGTTCACCTTCTTAATCTATAAGATACAAATAAGCATACTTAAAGTCAAGCTTCTAATTTATTTTCAATAACCCTACCTTGTCTCCTTTTACGACCACAAGTATATTATCCTTAATATTGCTTACATAGTCATATATAGGCTCTACAACTTCTCTTCCGCTTTTATATTTATATTAAATATTAATCCAATGATTTTACTAATTTCAAACCTTTTCTAAACAAAGAGTATCATTCTATCCTCAATATGCCTACCTTTCCATCTTTTTCCAATATATACATATTATTTGCTAAATCGCTGATATAATCATATACCGGCTTTATAACTTCTTTTCCATGTCTATCTATAAATCCAAATTTTCCGTCTAATTTAACTCTTGCTACTCCATTTTTAAATCCATCCGCCTTATCATATTTAGGACTTATGACCATTTTTCCTGTTTTATCTATATATCCTGACTTTTCACCTAATCTAACCTTTGCCAATCCTTCTTCAAATGGCATCGCCCAATCATATTTAAAATCTATAACTACTTTACCTGTTTTATCTATATAACCAAATTTTTTGTTTAATTCTACTGGTGCCAAACCTTCTGAAAAATTACTTGCTTGATCATACTTAGGCTTTATTACCTCTTTTCCACTTTTATCTATATATCCATATTTATTTTGTATTTCTACATCTGCCAAGCCCTCTGAGAACCAAATTAATCCTTCATATTTAGGCTCTATTATTTCTTTTCCGCTTTTATCAATATATCCATATTTATCATTCAATTTCACTCGTGCAATATCATCTGAAAATTCATCTATGTCGTCATATTTCGGGCTTAGCACTTCTTTTCCGTTTTTATCAATACATCCCCATTTATCTCCCATTTTTATAGGAGCAATACCATTTTTAAAATTTTCTACGTAATCATACTTTGCTTTTATTACTATTTTTCCGCTCTTATCTATAAATCCATACTTATTACCTATTTTTACACCTGCAAGGCCTTCAAAAAATGGCTTTGCACCATCATATATAAATTTTATTACTTCATTTCCTTTTTTATCAATATATCCCCATTTGCTTCCTATTTTGACCGCTGCGACACCTTCAGTAAATCCCGCTGCTCTATCATACTTAGCTTTTAACACTTCTTTTCCTTTTTTATCAATATATCTACTTTTATTATCTTTAGCTAAGGGAACCAAATCCTCTGAATAGACAAAATTCCAAAAAATATCGGGAAACAATGACTTTAAGTTTGCATATTTAGTATTTAATATATTCGTCATAGTCTTATCCATAAAAACTAACTTAACATAATTAGTTTTTACATCATAGAAAACTCCCATTATAACTTCATCTAAAATAAAGTATTCGTGATATTTTTTATCAACCCAAATGACATTTTTTTCAGCTTTTTTTATCTTTTCTGCAAGATTCAAATTTTGAGCAGATATTGAGTTTATTTGCAAGCTCAGTATTATAAGTATCAACACTGAAATAAATATAATACCATTTTTACTAAGTTTTGATTTTTTACTAGATTTTACTTGTTTACTTGAAATTGGACTCTGTTGTTCAATTTTTTTTCTCATTTTATTCTCCTATCTTTCTTGCATAATAATTTAAATTTATTATATCTTATACTAAAAACCTATCGAAAAGCCATGTAATTCTATTGCAGCAAGATTATTGATAATCTGCAAAACGAATAATTTGCTAAAATAACAATCTTGGCTTTATATATGGTGATTAGTATTATATATCAAAGTTATTACTAATACTAAATTCTAATAACATAAAGGATACAATATTTTCAGTGTATTTATAATAAAGCCATTAATCTTATCCTTTTTTTAAAACTATTGATAAAAATTATCTATAGATTAAATAGATAATATCATAAGTCTTTATTTGAAAATATAATCTACTGAAAACCGCAACAAATTGTATATGTAAATGTGTGATATTTAAAATTTAAATCCTATTTAAAATACCACACATAGACTATTATTCTAAATTCAATATACCAAACCTACCATCTTTTTCTAATATGATAGTATTATTTATAGGAGCATGTATGGCATCATATTTAATATCCACCACTTTTTCCCCTTTTTTATCCATAATACCTACTTTTTTATCTTTCTCAACCCGAAGTAAATTTTTTAAATAGCCACCTATAACATCATATTCAACAGGTATAATCACTTTTCCCGTCTTATCTATAATACCCTTCTTTCCATTTAAGTTCACCCATGCTATACCGTTTATAACACTGGAGAATCGATCATATTTAGGACTTACTAACTCCTTACCTGTTGTATCTACAAGTCCAACCTTTCCATCTATTGTTACATCCGCTAATCCACCATAAAAACTTGAAACATCATCATATTTAAACTTAGTTATTTCTTTACCATTTTTATCTATAAATGCCCATTTATTACCTATTTTTACCTGAGCAAATCCTTCCCTAAAATTTATTCCCTCATCATATTTGAAATCTATTACTTCTTTTCCACTTTTATCTATATATCCCCACTTATCACCTAATTTCACCAATGCCATGCCTTCCGAAAAATATTCAGCACCATCATATTTAATCTTTGTTACTTCTTTACCACTCTTATCTATAAATCCAAATTTACCATTCAATTCTACTTTTGACAAATCTTCAATAAAGCCCATAATATTATCATATTTTATATCAATTATGACCTTTCCGCTTTCATCAATACATCCACTTTTTCCTCTTTTTTCCACATATGCAATCCCATCATTAAAAGCTGTTGCATACTCATATTGTGGAACTATCACTTCTTTTCCACTCTTATCTATATATCCCCATTTTTCATCACGCTGAACCGGTATCAAACCATCTACAAAAGCACCTATATATTCGTACTTTGGCTCTACTATTTCCCTACCGCTTTTATCTATAATTCCCAATTTCCAATCCAGCTCAATTTCTGCAAAACCACTAAAAAAATAATCTGCTTTATCATATTTAAAATCTATTACCTCATTACCTTTTCTATCTACATATCCCCAACGCCCGTTTAAATTGACAGCAGATAGACCATCAGAAAATCCGTAAGTTTTATCATATTTACATTTTATTACTTCCTTGCCTTTATTATCTATAAACCCATACTTACCATCTCTTTTTATTTCTACCAAATCACCATAGTATGCAAAATCAAAAGTATATTCCTCAGTCAAAACCTCTCTTTCTACCATAATAGAATTCACTATATCTTTTGAAATTTTGTCCATAAAATCCACTTTAACATAATTAGTCTTTTTATCATCTGTGACTAAAGCTATTGTTTCTACAAAATCATAATGTTTATCATAATTCTTGTCTATCCAAAATATATTTTTCTCAGCTTTTTTAATCTTTTGTGCTAAAATTTTACTTTCTTCATAAGTTGCAAATTCATCTTCCCTTTGCTTTTTTGTTATTTTAGAATTTTCAGACAAAGTCGTAGAATCATCTGTTTTTGGACTTTGTATAAGATTAGAATCTTCGTTTTTTGTAGACTTATCAGTCAAATTTGAATTATCCTTTATCGTTGAGTTTTCAGTCAAACTTGTACTCTTATTTTCTTCAGAGTTTTCAGCAAATATTGATATTGCTTGTATATTTAATAATATAAGTAATAGTATTAGAAAATATATCACATTATTAGCCTGTCCTGATTTTTTATCTGATTTTACCAGCTCAATAGAAATGATTTTTTGTTGTTCAAGGTTACTTTTCATAATAGTTTCCTCCATTTCTTATATAATAATTTGAATATATTATAACAATTATTGATATATCGACATTATTACTAATACTACGTTCTAATAACATAAAGGATAAAATATTTTCAGTGTATTTATAATAGAGTCATTAATCTTATACTTTTTTAAACTATTGATGAATATTATCCACAATACTAAACTCTATTTAAACTATAGATTATACACTTGTTATACCCTTTAGCATATCTTTTGTTAAAAAACATTTAGTGCATAAATTTTAATAAAATAATTCAATTATTCTATTAGATTTTAATATAAATCAAATAGATAATAGTATAAGTCTTTCTTTATTTTATGGTTAATACACCAATCTTTCCATCTTTTTGCAATAAAATGATATTTCCTTTAATATCACTTATAGAATCATATTTTACATCAAGTACTACTTTGCCACTTATATCAATCAAACCCTGTTTATTATCTTTTATTACAAATATCAAACCTTTAGAATAGTAAGATTTATAATCCATTATAGAATCATCTGTATAGTCGTATTTTATAGCTATTATTTCTTTTCCACTCTTATCTATAAAGCCTTCTTTTTTGTTTATCCCAACTTTTGCCACTCCGTTTGAAAAGCATCCTGCATCATCATACTTAAGAGTTATTACTTCTTTTCCACTCTTATCTATATATCCGTCCTTACCATTAATCCTCACTATTGCCATACCTTCATAAAAAGATACTATCGTATCATATTTAGGTTTGGTTATTAGCTTTCCTGTCTTATCTATCATCCCCCATTTATCATCTATATTAACATTTGCCAATCCATCTTTAAATTTTTCTACATCGTCATATTTCAGACTTATTTTTTCTTTGCCTTTTTTGTCTATAAAGCCACTTTTCTTATTTAATTTCACTGCCGACAAACCTTCTGAAAAATCGTTGGCATAATCATATTTAGGACTTACTATCTCTCTACCTTTTTTATCTATATATCCCCATTTTTTACCTAATTTAACTGCTATAAGACCTTCTGAGAAATATTTTGCATCATCATATTTTATCTTTACAACTTCCTTCCCACTTTTATCTATAAAGCCTATTTTTTTGTCTTTATGAGCCTCTAACAATCCATCTGTAAACCCTCTAATATTATCATATATAAATGGTATTATAACTTTTCCACTCTTATCTATACATCCTGACTTTCCATCTTCTATAACTTGTATCAAGTCATCAGGAAATCTGTAGATAATATCATATTTAATATCAATTACTACCTTTCCACTCTTATCAATATATCCATATTTATCACAAATTCTTACTTTGACATATCCTTCAAAAAAAAGAACCAACCTCATCATATTTAGGGCTTACAACTTCTTTTCCATTTTCATCTACAAATCCCCATTTATCTCCTAATTTTACAGTTAGTATTCCTTCTTTATAGTCTTTTATTTCATCATACTTACATTCAATGACTTCTTTTCCTGTTTCATCTACAATTCCATACTTACCATATTTTTTTATAAGTATCAATCCATCAACAGAAACTAATTAATAGCTTGAATCTATAAATGAATCATACTTCTCTCTATCTATATATTTTGAATTTAATATCTTTTTTAAAGTTTTATCCATAAAAATAAGCTTAATTTATTTTCCTTCTTTATTATCTATAACCGCAGCTATAGTTTCTCCAAAGTTATAATATCTATCATATTTTTCATCAGACCAAACAATATTTTTCTCAGCACTTTTTATTTTTTCCGCTAAATTCAAATTGCCTGCAAACGCATTCATAGTATTTAAATTTAATAATGTTGGTATTAGCATTGTCAAAATTGCAATACTTATCTTTTTAAATTCCAAGTGTTTGATATTAAATTTCATAAGCATTCTCCTTTTTAATTGTAATATTAAATTATGTAAAAGCTAAAAAAATTCACAATACTAAATTTAGCATAAGATAAGAAAATATATGTACTAAATCTAAGTTACAATACCCTAAAAATGATAATGATATTATTTTTTTATACCTCATCTATTAATTCACATTATACTCAGATATGCAATGCTTGTCAATGATAGTATTATACTAATTAAAAGCTTATACTAACTATGATTGTAGTATAATCAGGAAAAATCTTTATTATCAAAAACATATATTATAATAATCTCCATTTAAAAAGTCATGCAGAGCATTTTGTGTGGTGATAATTTTTAAATTAAATGATATTCATAGGCAAAATATTTACATGGTGATTTAAAAGCTTATTAGTATTAATAGTATCCATACATTTAAAACTTTTGTAAAAAAAATTGTATAAGCCCAATTTCTTGAAACTTATACAATATTTCCATTACTTTAATATTTTATTGAATCATTCTACTATTATCCCATAGTCATCTTTTGAAATTTCCCATATTCCTGTATATGGTATTTCAATGTAAGCTTTATTGTCTTTTTCGTAGATATAATAGATTAAACTAAGTTCTTCATCTTTTTCTTTAAAGTATAATCTAAATGCAAAATAATTTTTGACATTGACAGGATTGTCATTAACAGATTTATCTACCAGCTTATTTTGCTTTTTTATCAAATCTACGATATCTGATATTTCGCTTTTAGATAAAGATTTATAGCTTTCAAAATTACTTGCTTTATTTCCTACCTTTATTCCGGTAATACTGTCTATTGATGGAACGTATATATCCCTTTGTTCTACCTTATTACATCCGTTCAAAAACAACATTACACAACAAAGTACAATTATAGAGGCAAATCTAATTAAACATTTTTTCTTCATCAATACTCCATTATCATCCGCTATATTATTATCTGATTTTTACTTTTACCTGTTTTTAGCATTTCAACTGCTGAGTTTAGTGAGGCTTCTATGGAGTTTTTGATAGACACATCTGTAAAAAATGCTGAATGTGGAGTGTAAAGCACATCTTTTCTTCTTATCAATTCCTTTAGTGTCTCATCATCCACTACCTCATTTGAGAGATTTTTAGGCACTATATCCTGCTCATTTTCATATACATCAAGTGCAGCTCCCCATAATTTACCGCTATTTAAGGCATCAAGCAAGGCCTTTGTATCTGTAAGCATTCCTCTTGCAGCATTTATAAATATGGCATTATCCTTCATCTTTTTGAAAAACTCTTTGTTTGCCATATGTCTCAAATTTTCCATAAAAGGTAGATGAAGTGTTACTATATCTGATTTTTCAAGCACTAAGTCCATATTATCCATGTAAGTCAAATACTTCTTATACTCTTCATTTTGCACTATATCATACCCTATTACCTTTGCTCCAATTGAATTAAAGAGCTTTGCGACCCTGCTGCCTATTCTTCCTACACCTATTATTCCGACAGTCATGGTACTTAGTTCTCTTGCCATTATGCTTTTTTCCCACGAAAAGTCATTTCTTTGCACATTATCTTCTATCTTGCCCATATTTCTGCTGATATAAAAGGCTACAGCAAGTGTATGTTCTGCTACCGCATCACTGCAATAATCTCCACTGTTAGTAAATCCTATGCCGTATTCCTTTAGAAGTTTCAAATCATAGTTATCATAGCCTGTAGACCTTACAGCAACAGTTTTTACTTTTGATTTTTTAGCAAAGTGATAGACTTCTTCATCCAATTGGTCATTCTTGCTAAGCACTATGGCATCCGCATCACTGATTAATTCCATATTGTCCTTAGTCAAATCTTCTGAATAGACAGATACTTCAACATCCTTATGATTTTCTATCCATTCATTTAAAGCTTTTTTCTCCACTTCAAGTAGATTAAAATATGCAATTTTCATAATAACACCTCTTTTTAAAAATTAATCCTCCGTCTTTTTGACGCCACATTTTCCACCAGTCCTATGGATATCATACTCATGAGCATCGAGCTACCTCCATAGCTGACAAATGGCAGAGGCAAACCTGTAACAGGCATTATACCCATGGTCATACCTATATTTTGCACGAACTGATATATAAACATGGACAGTATACCCATGACTATAAGTGAGCCGTACAAGTCTTTGGATGTCTGAGCAATATATAATATTCTCGTCAAAAACAAGAAGTAAATAGCTACTAATATTACCATACCTATTACTCCATATTCTTCACCGCATACTGCAAATATGAAGTCTGAGTCACTTACCGACAAAAAGCCGAGATTGTTCTGAGTGCCGGCAAAAGGCCCTTTGCCAAAAAGCCCCCCTGATGAAATGGCAACTATTGAACGAAAAACCTGATAATTATCACCTGATGAAGGCTCAAAGAAGTTCTTTATCCTTTGCATCTGATATGGACTTAGTATCTTATCGAGTACATAGAGATAAATTATAGGAAAGCTAAGCACTATACTTACTACTATCCTGTTTACTATCCTCATATTAATCTGTGCTAAAAACAGCATACCAAACACTATGCAAAAAAACACTATGGCTCCACCAAGATCCGGCTGTTTCATAAGCAACAATATGATAGGCATAGGTATAAGAGCTGCCTTTATTATTTCCTTAAGTGTATTGATATTACCTGAATGTTTCTCAAGATATGAGGCAAACACCAAAATAAATGCAATCTTTGCTATCTCTATGGGCTGAAAATCTATGACCTTAAGGTCTATCCATCCTCTTGCTCCTCCACGCACTACACCAAGTCCCGGTACATACACCAAGAGCAAAGCAAATATTGCAACCGCATATATATGTTTGTAGTATTTTTTGAAGTCATCATAATTGATGATATTCATAGCTCCTACAAATATCAAGCCCAAAACAAACGATGCAAACTGTATAAAAAGTCTCTTGGGACTGGCACCGTCATTAACATGTATAGCTGATGCAATAAGCACTTCACCTATCAAAAACAACACTGTTATTATAAATATCAGCGTCTTGTCAAATCCTTTATTATTATTCATTTTTCTATCCTATTTATTAAAGGCGATCTTGTAATTTCTCACATATCGCAAACTTATTTTCAAATTTATTATATTTATCTCAGTTATAATCTTGTATATTTAAAATTTAGTCTAATTATTATAATGCAAATCAGCATTTAAAATTACTTTTCTTTAAGCAATAATTTAAACTTGATTTATTTTGTAAAACTATCCATGCTTTATTTTTATCTTTGTTTAATTATTTTTTATTATTTTCTTATTTATATTTCTTAGGTTTTGAAAAAGATATATTTATATTTTGTCCTTAAATTGACTTCTCTTTTGAATTAATATTAGCTTCTCTTACTATAACACTTTGTCTACTTCGTTCTTCTGTTCATAGTTAGTATTCTATCATACATTTTAATCTTTTGATATATATTACTATACTATTATCTATTTGATATATCTTTTCGAATGTCTAATTAATATCTTTTTCCGGCTTAATAATTAAGCACACCAAATCTGATGTGCTTAATGTCTTGTTGTAATTAATAATTTTTAAAAAATCTTTTTAATTGGAATATTTGCTATAAGTTGAGGTACTGCATCAGCATCTGTGGAGTCTTTTTTATTTACTATGCTAATGTCTATATGCCCCTCATCCACTACCATATACTTGCTCAAAACAACAAGCAAATCCTGTTTTATCAACTCTTTTTTCTCTGCAGAAAAATCTCCTCTATCATGTATAAGAACCAGTTTTAACCTATCTTTGGCTATTTCTCTTGACTGCTTATTAGAGGCCTTGAAAAAATTAAATAAATTCATAATTCAACCTCCTACTTTCTAAACAATGCCAAGAATTTTTCCAAAAATGTCTCTTGTACATCCAAGTCAACAAATTCAACCTTCTCGCCCTCAAGTCTTCTGGCTATATTTTTGTAAGCCTTCGACGCCAATCCTTTGTCTTCAAGTACGACAGGTTCACCCTTATTTGTAGAAATTACTATATTCTCATCATCAGGTACTATACCGATTAAATCAATTCTCAGTATATCTATCATGTCTTCTACATTGAGCATATTGCCTTGTTTTACCATATCCAATCTTATTCTGTTTACAATAAGTTTAGGATTGTTCAGTCCTGCCGCTTCAAGCATTCCTATTATCCTGTCTGCATCTCTCACGGCAGACACTTCAGGTGTAGTAACTACTATTGCCTGATTTGCTCCGGCTACTGCATTTTTGAATCCGTTTTCTATTCCTGCAGGGCAGTCTATCAGTACATAGTCAAATTCCGTTTGCAATTCTTCGCAAAGTTCTTTCATCTGCTCAGGCATTATCGCATCCTTGTCTCTGGTTTGAGCCGCAGGTATCAAAAACAGATTGTTGAACCTCTTATCTCTTATCATGGCTTTTTGATAAGTACATCTTTTTTCTATTATATCTATAATGTCAAATACTATTCTGTTTTCCAATCCCATTACCACGTCAAGGTTTCTAAGACCGATATCTGCATCCACTATCACCACTTTTTTACCAAGTGCACTGAGCGCACTACCTATATTGGCAGTAGATGTAGTCTTGCCTACGCCACCTTTTCCTGAAGTAATTACTATAACCTTAGACATATGTCCCCCACATTTTTTTAAAATTTGCTATTATATATTTTAAAGCTCTTTACTTTATTTTAGATGAAATTTAAAAAGATATTTAATATTGTTGAATCTCTATCTTGTTGTTTTGTATGCTTGCTATCTGAACACCTGTTGTCTTCTTGTCGTCATCTTTAGGCGGTATTGCTATGAGCTGTCCGATTCTAAGCTGAGTAGCATTAATCTTATTTGATATTACCATTGCAGACCTGTCGCCCTTTACTCCGGCATTGGCAAAGCCTCTAAGCACTCCGATAACTATGATATTACCTGTAGCTACAAGCTCAGCTCCAGCATTTACATCACCTATTACAAGTATATTACCGTCATAGTTGACTGATACTCCGGATCTTAGATTATTTTTTATTATCTTAGTCCTGTATTCGCTTTCTTCCGTTATCTGAGAGGATATAAAGTCCACATCTGCCAATTTTTCAGCCTTGACATCTTTTATCTCCTGCATAATTTCTTGAGATTCTTCACTTATTTTTTCTTCTTCCTTTTTTTCATGATATTTTACTCCCAGTTTATCCTGCAAGAACTCTATTATCTTATCTATGTCTTCACCGCTCATAGTCGGTGCTTCAATCTTATTAACAGTTATTTTTTTTAAGTCCTTTTTACTGGAAAATTTTTTATCTATATATTTTACTGCCTCATCAAAACTGTTGCAGTTGACATAAAGAATAAACTGCGAGTTTTGTGATTTTAACCTGACTATTTCAGCACCTTTTTGCATATTATCGGTAGTTCACCTCTTGTTTTCACATCTTATACTAAAAGCCAATTGGATTATCATAAATAATCTGTAATATAATTATACTTAACTATTTTTCAAAATCAAAGATATTTTTATATCTTCATATTATAAATGTTATTATGATAAAAAATTCAAAATCAATATTGAAAATTTAATAATTTTTATCATATATAAAAGAAAATATCTAAGAAAAATGTACAATATCACAAATGGGATTTAGTATTATAATATTCATTGCAAAATCAATATGACAGCTTGAATATACTATCAAACTTTATCTGATTTACATATCTAATATAATATCATATTTTTGCTCATTATTCAATACAAACTAAAATATCTCCACTCTGTTTTCCAATGCTTTTGTAATGGTTACCTCGTCTGCATACTCGATATCCGCTCCCATAGGCAGTCCCCTTGCTATGCGGGTAATTTTTATACCGAAGGGCTTGAGCAGTCTTGCTATATACATAGCTGTCGCCTCTCCGTCAATGGTAGGATTGGTAGCAAGTATCACTTCTTTGATGTCGTCACTTGCCAATCTCTCTACAAGCTCTCTTATCTTGAGCATATCAGGAGTTATTGAATTACTCGGTGAAATTGTCCCATGGAGTACATGATACTTGCCGTTAAACTCCTTCGATTTTTCCATTGCTATGACTTCTCTTGGGCTTTCTACTACGCAAATCACCTCGCCACTACGATCTGTCGATGAACATATCTCACATGGATTGCTGTCAGCTATGTTTTGACATATGGAGCAAAACTGTATCTTCTCCTTTGCCTCAAGTATAGATGATGAAAGAGCCTTAGCATCTTCGTCTTCCATATTTATTATGTGAAAAGCCAGCCTCTGTGCCGTTTTTTGTCCAATCCCCGGCAGTTTTGAAAGCTGTCTTATAAGATTTTCTATAGGTTTTGAAAAGTTACTCATCTTATTTCCTTTGCATAATTACATATAATTTGTAAATATCTTACAAAAAAATGCGATAATTGTCAAATTGTATATTATGATTAGATATCATGCTTCAAAATTTAATATTTAAGGCATCTTAAATAGCGGATATTGACATATTCTTATTTTATGATATTATATATTTAAAAAAAGGAGAAAATATTATGGAAAATAATCAATCAATCAAAAATAAAAAAGAAAATATACTATTTTCTTTTCTACCTATTGTCATAGCAATAGTTTCTTTAATTATTTCATTAATATGTTTTTTTAATAATTTACAAGAAAAAAATTTTCCTGATTTTTTTTTGCAATATTTGCGAGAAAAACTTGTTGTTAAAGTGTTAATAGTTATATTAGTTATATTAGTTATATTAGTTATATCAGTATTTATTCTTTATTGGCTTAATAATTTAAAAAATAAAGAATTATCTAAGTTGAAATCAGAAGTTATTGATTTATGTATATCAATAGAAAATATTGAAGACAAGCTACTTAATCATGATAAAAATAAAAAGTTTCGTTTTACAAATTTCAAAAAATTAGAAACAGCTAAAAAATTAGAATTTTCGAAATATCAACAAACAAAAATTAATAAAAATATTAGTAAAAATAAATTTAATAATATTATAATTGAATTAAATATAATTGATAATTTATCACAAATAGAAAAGAAAATCTCCATTTTAAATCCACTTTTTGCCAATGCTTTTGTAACTATATCAATCATTGCTACACTTTTTTCACCATTTCTAAGTAGTATTATATCACATGAAGGAAAGTATGTCTTGCATGCAGCTTTTATATTTTCATATTTGAGTTGTTTTTTTGCTTTAACAGTTTTTTATCTTTTACGTTTATCACAAATTTATTCTGAAAAAATATATGATGATCTAAGCTATTCTGATTATTCAATTTTAATCCCAACATATATTGATATTCTTAGAAATAATTTAATATCTATTCAAGATAATAATAATCAAGACATTATTAAAACAAATCAAAAAAACATAAAAGGCAAACACCTTTCTTCTGAAGAAAAAATAGAAACCGTACTGACAAAAACAAGAACAAAGACAAAAACAAGAAATATTAAGAAAAGGTAAAATTTTCCACAATCTTATTGTAAACACTTCTAATAAACTATATAATTTAATATTATTAAAGCTCCTAAGTTATTATCCTTAGGAGCTTTCTATTACATATAAGCAAAATAATGAGGTTTTACCTTACTTAAAATCATTCTATATCTATAATTTATTATAAAATTTATTTTTTATTTTATACCATATTTTTCCACTATCACACTTATCTGCTCTTCCAATTCTTTTTTCTTATCTACATACGACTTTAAGTCAATCTCGCCATTTTGTCTCTTTTCCCAAACATCGTCTTTTTCTATGTTCAAGTCCATAAACTCCAATATTATATTTGAAGGAGTGTCAGGATTGTTCTTTGATAATTCCAGATATTTTTCCACTTCTCTAAGTGACAATTCAAAAATGCGACTATTCTTGTTTATAGGCATAAAATATCTTGATACATCAGCATTGTACTCTTTTTCAAACTTCTCCCATGAAGCCCTGTCCAATATGATAAATCCCAAGGTGTCGCTGCCAAGATTTTCTATGAAAAGTCTTATCTCAAAGTCCGGCTTGATAAGTTCATTTACATATATTATAGTTGTATCTCTATCCATTACTTCGCCATAAGGTATCATAAGCGACTTATCTTTGTAAGAGATTATAATATCATCCCCGTAATCCTTGCCATTGTCCTGATGTGATACTGTTATAAGATTTCCTATTTTTTCATTCACATAGTCAATTATATCTTCATCATAATCTCGCCAATCTACCCAAGTAAGGGCTTCTTCATCCCAAAAATCGTCCAAAGACAGTGTTTTTTCTAAAAAGTCCCCTACTAATTTTGCAGTATTTTTCATATTTTACTCCAACTTTATTTAAATTTTAAAAATTCGGAATTTTTTTATTATTATATATCCGATTTTAATAATTATTTATTTACCCTATGGATAATTTTCATAAATAGTTTTAAAAAATTGTATATGACTAATGATTCTATTATAAATATGCAGAAAATACTTTATCCATTTTCTTATTAGATTTAAGTATAAGATGAAATCATAGATAATTTATTGATTTATCACATCTATATTATCTCTAATTTACAGCGTATTATTTATAGAATTTTCAGACTTTTCAAACTCTATGCTAAACACAAGCATATCATCTATAACTTCAGCACCTATACTTCCGCCCATTTTTTCCGTCATACTCTTGGCAATTGATAGTCCCAGACCTGTAGATTTTGACGAACTTGCCCAGTTTACAGAGTAGTTTCTCTCGAATATCTTATTTGCAATATTTTTGTCCGCATTTTCATATAATGAATTTGCAAATTCTATCTTATAGCTGTTTTCATCCTCTTTTAGACTGATTCGTATAGTATCTATACCGTAAGAAAGAGCATTTTTGATAAGATTTGAAAATATTCTTTGAAGTGAAGTCCTATCTGATATCATATAGCAAGGTGATTCTACTATATCAACTTCTATAGTGGAGTATCTTTTTTCCAATTCCACATAATATGCCGCTATCTGGGCTCTTAATATCTCAGACAGTGATATGGTAGTCAAGTTATATGGATAGTCCAAACTGTCGATAGAACTTACCGTATAAAAGTCTTCAATCAAGGACGACAGTGATATCGCCCTTGATTCTATAATTTTAAGATACTTTTGTCTATTTTCATAAGATACATCATCATCGTCAAGCAATATCTGAACATATCCGCTAATTGACGTAAGAGGAGTACGAAAATCATGAGATATGGTAGTTACCATACTCTTAAAATTTTGCCTTGTCTCTTCGTATTCTTTTTTTTGCCTGTGATGTTCCACTATCAATATATTTATAGAGTCTATAAGCTCTTTTCCCAAGAAAAAGGAGTCTTTTTTTACCAGCCCTGTAGACTCAAACTTTGAATTTTTTTCTATCTGATAAGCCAATCTCTTCTGCTCGCTCTTGTGCCACATCACATAGATAAAAAAAGCTATGATGGAAACAAATATCCCTCCGAAAAAATATATCATATCTCACCTTAAAATAACTATCTTTGAAAATCATATATACTGTTAAAAACTTCTACTCTGTAGCAAAATCTCTATTTTTCAAAATTAGAAGTTGTAATATAAAGCTAAAGGCTATATAACACATGGCTACTATTAATAGCTGAGTAAGTGTTCTAATCCCATACATAGAATCCATATAATAAGTTGTAATCATATACTCCTTAATATATTTTAACGGTTTTATAAGCAGTGATAAAAGCTCAACTGTAGAGTCTATAAAGTTTGTTGCAAGTAATGATATAAAAAGTATTGACAAACCTGATTTTCTTGTCAAGACCAATATATTATACGATACCATAGTCATTGCAAAACTACCAATGAAAGCCTTTAAAGAAAAAGTCACTATGGTTGATATACTTGCATAAGAGGCAAATCCGCCTTCAAATCCCTTAGTATTTATTGCCATGACTACAAAAAATACTATGCCCAAGACTAAGAAACAAAACAAAGTGTAGATTGCAAGCACTATGCTTTTAGCAACAAGATAGTAAATCTTATTTGGCATCTTGGCAAAAAGATGATGGATAGCCCCTGATGAAACATCATCACAGTACACACGAATTAACGAAATAACGGAAATACTTATGGATACTACCGACAAACCTGAAACCAAGATAAGATTAAACTGTGTAGGACCTATTGAAACCCCTGAGAGAGTAATAGCCATAACAAAAACAAGCGTTGACACTCCAAGAAAAACCCCTGTGCTTTTACCCTTTGTCAATCTATATATATCTGCCATAACTATATTAAGCATTTTGAATACCTCCTATCATTTTTAAGAAAAATTCTTCCAATGTTATCGAATACGGTGTAAGCTGATAAAGATGTAGGCCGTTGGCATAAATCGCATCAGCCACCAAATTAGGTGAATCTACATAGTCAGATAGGAGTATCTCATTTTTTGCATTAATAGTATAGTTTTTAGTATTAAGTTTTTCTTCCAATATTACTGTAGCTTTATTAGTGTCATTTGTCTTAATAAGTAATTGATGTTGACATTTTTTCTTAAGTTCTTCTTTTGTCAGTGTTTCAATCAATATCCCCTCATGTAAAAATGAGAATTTATTTGACAAGACTTCCAACTCACTGAGTATGTGCGAGCTTATTATAAATGTTGTGTCATAGTTTCTGTTTATGTCCAATATCAGATTTTTCAAGTCGAATATTCCCTCAGGATCAAGACCGTTTAAGGGCTCATCCAAGATTATTATATCAGGATATCCGAGCAGTGCGCCTGCAATCTCAAGTCTTTGTTTCATACCCATGGAAAAAGTCTTGACAATCTTTTTTACTCCTGACATTTTAAGTAAATCAAGCACTCTTGACACTTCTTTTTTTGCATCTGTAATACCCAGTGCCTTGCAACGATAGATAAGATTTTCGTAAGCGTTCATGTATGGATACATACTATGGTCTATAAAAAAACCGATATTCTTACGAGAAAGTGCCAAAGTGTAGTCATTATGACTTCCTTGTACCGATATTTTGCCGTTAGTAGGTGATATCATCCCCACCAAAGATTTTAGCAAGGTAGATTTACCTGCACCGTTCTTACCTATCAGTCCATAGATGTCTTTTTTTTCAATTTCAATATTCACATCTTTAAGAGCAAACTGTTTTTTATATTTCTTGCTGATATTTTCTATTGATATAATCGAGCTCATCTTCTTCCCCCTGTTTTTTATTTTAAGTATCTTTATTGCGATTTAAATCATATTAATTTCAAACTCAATCTAAAATAATTAAGTATTTTATAACAGAGATTATAAGATGTCGAATTTACAAAAAAATTAAATCAATTATTAAATATTACTTAACTTTTAATCTAAAGCCCACTCCCCATACAGTATCAATGATGTCTTTTTGCATATATTCCTTGATTTTAGAGCGAAGCCTTGATATATGGACATTGATGGTATTGTCATCGCCATAGTACATATCTCCCCACACCTTAGTATAAAGTATTTCCTTTGTAAACACCCTCTTAGGCTCATGCAAAAAAAGCGAAAGCATGTCAAATTCCTTTTGTGTCAGTGTAATAGGATTATCATCCACCAAAGCTGTCCTTGAAGATATATTCAAGGTCAAATTTTCAAACTTAAGAACCTCTTCTTGAAAAGTATGGTTATCCATCTTTTTCCTAAGATGAGATTTGGCTCTTGCCTTGACTTCACGCACATCAAAAGGCTTTGATATATAATCGTCCGCTCCCATCTCCAAGATATCTACCAAGGTGTTTGTATCACCCTTTGCAGTAAGGACGATTATAGGCACAGCTGATACCTGACGTATCTCTCTTATTATATCCTCTCCGTTTTTACCGGGTAGCATGAGATCAAGCAATATCAAGTCAAATTTATTTACATCGCTGTTAAAAATCATCATTGCTTCTGTTCCTGAGTAAGCACTTGTGACAGAGTTTTCATTTTTCAGCAATTCACAAAGCAGTGAATTTATATTATTATCATCTTCAACTATAAGTATTTCAGCCATACATCCCCCTTTTATATTCAGGTCGATATCTATAAACGGACATTTATGTAATTTGTATTTATTCATTTAAAATTACCATATAAATTGTTACTGTCCGTCATTATATAAATATCAGTATCAAAATATATTACATAAGCTAATTTTAACAAATCTTTAGTTAAAAGTAAATATATAGGTACTATTTTAATATCTTATTTACAAATAAAAGTTTTCTTATTATAATGCAATAAATAATAATTTTTATAAAAAAGGTGATAGTATGACACTGCAACAATTAAAATATGTAATTACAATAGCAAAATATAACTCAATGAACCAGGCTGCCAAAGAGCTTTTTGTATCTCAGCCCAATATGTCTGAAACTGTGAAAACTCTTGAGGATGAATTGGGCATAAAGATATTCAACCGTACCAACAGAGGCATAATAATTACACCTGAGGGAGAGGAGTTTTTATCCTATGCAAGACAGGTAGTGGAACAATACTACCTCTTAGAACACAGATATATTGACAAACAGGTAAAAAAAAGATTCAGTGTATCTATGCAGCACTATTCCTTTGCTGTACAAGCCTTTGTTGACATGGCAAAAAACTACGACACTCAAGAATATGAATTTGCAGTAAGAGAAACCAAAACTTACGAAGTAATTGAAGATGTAAGCATAGGCAGAAGCGAAATAGGCATAATCTTTATGAACAACTTCAACAAGGATGTATTAAACAAGATACTTTCTGCAAATAAACTGGACTTTACAAAGCTTTTCGACTGTAAAATCTACGCCTATATATGGAATAAAAACCCTCTTGCCAAAAAGAAGAAAATTACGATGGAAGAATTGCAATCCTATCCTTGTCTTGTTTTTGACCAAGGAAAAAACAGCTCTTTTTATCTATCTGAAGAAGTGCTAAGCACATATGATTACAGCAGAAAGATAGTAGCAAATGACAGAGCAACCATGCTCAATCTAATGAAGGGATTAAACGGCTTTACACTTTGTAGCGGTATAATATGCGAGGAGCTCAACGGAGATGAATATGTGGCTGTACCCGTATCGGTCAAGGAAAATATGACCATAGGCTATCTCACAAGAAAAGGCTCTATAATGAGCGAACTTGCCAAAAAATATATCAAGGAACTTGCAGAGTTTAAGAAATTTGTCATGTAGCTAAAAAAATAATATTTCTGATTGAGTCCTAAGATAAGAATTGTTTTTAAGATAAGGATTTTATAAATATGAAATATTTGAATCACTATATTTTTACAACTTTACAAATACCAATACAAGGGCTATAATAAAGATGAGCTAAAGCGAGAAAAAACTAAGCATATAGTTGTATTTTGAGTATAATTTTAATAGCCATTTGGATAAAACTTAGAGGTGCAAGAGATGGTAAACGAATATATGTAACAAGAGACAGCACTTAAGATATCTAATTTATTTTAATTTTTATAAATTATTGAAAGGAAGGTACACTTATGAATGCTTTAATGGATGACAACAGCTTGAATATGAGCGGCTATAGTATCGAGGAGATACAAATAGGTATGAAGAGGAGTGTTTCTAAGACTATTACTGAAACGGACATCTACAACTTTGCAGGTATTATCGGAGATATCAATCCTCTCCATGTCAATGAAGAGTATGCTAAGAACACAAGATTTAAAACAAGAATAGCCCACGGCATGCTTACTGCATCATTTTTCTCAACTTTGGTAGGAATGTGCATACCGGGAGCAGATGCCATATATTTGGGACAAAATTTAAAGTTCCTCTTACCTGTAAAAATCGGTGATACTATCACTGCTACAGGTGAAGTCACTAAGATAATCCCTGAAAAAAAGATAGCCTATATGAAAACTACAGTGGTAAACCAAAGAGGCGAAACGGTAATAGAAGGTGAAGCAACTGTAATGGCAACAAAATAAATTTGATATAATACATAAAGCTCCGCTAAAAAATCAAGCGGAGCTTTTATTTAATTTTCTTCCAAAACCTTATTATAACACCTTCCACAGACCTGCATATATTTAGTCTCACCTGTTTCCACCACACTACCGCTTTCCGCAGATGTTATCAACTTATCATTGATATACAAGAGGTGGAATACAGCCTTTTTCTCACCACAAATCTCGCATATGGTCTTGACCTCCTCAAGATTGCTGGCATGAGCCATTATATAAGCTGAGCCTTCAAAAGGATTACCGAGAAAATCAATCTTAAGCCCATAGCACATTACGAGCTTGTCGTATTTATAAGCTAGAGATGAAAACTGTTTCGCCTGTTCCTTTGTCAAGAACTGCACCTCGTCTACCAAGATTACGTCTATCTTTTTATTTTCGCTTTTTTCTTTTTCCATCACAAGCTTTATAACATCTGTATCTTTTTCCATCAAAGTAGCTTCTACAGAAAATACATCTGACAATCTCGTCTTGATGATTCCCACATCTCTGGTATCAAAGGCAGGCTTTAATATCAACACATTCTTGCCATTTTGTGTATAATTATAATTAACTCCCAGCAAATTCAATGACTTGCCTGAATTCATAGTTCCATATCTGAAAATCAGTTTTCCCATTATATCTCCTAAATATCTAAGTCTATACTTTTTATATTTTATCCAAACTCACGATTCCATTTATAATTCTATAAAAATTGATTTTACAATACTTTCATAAGTTTTTTAAACTAAGTTCTAAAAAACTTTTATGAAATTGCCATATAATTCTAACACGATATAGAGAAAAAATAAATACAATGTTTTAGAGATAATATATCTTAAAATACTACTATATAACAAAATAATATTTTTAGTTTATTGATAATAATGTCACAATTCAAATACTTTTTTTAAAAAACAATTTATAAATATTAGCCATACATAAAATAGAAAATAGTATTAATTCAGATTAAGTTTTTTTAAAATAAAATTCTAAAAAATTAGCTTTATCCTATTTGAAATAATTCCAAGTCAATGATATAATGAGGTTTTAAGATTAAAAGCTTTATATCCATGATTATAAATCAATATAAATAGCTATATTTCAATTATCTTTAACTATAGGTAAAATTTTTGAAATGATTGAGTAAAAATATACTCACAATGTAAAAAAAGTGGTATAATATACTTTATTTTTAAAAACTAAAGCATTATTTGTCACCGCAGGAGGAAAATATGATTTTGGGATTTGACGAGGCAAAATATCTCGAAGAGCAGTCAAAACACATTCTCGAAAGAGTGGAACAATTTAATAAACTGTATCTTGAACTTGGCGGGAAACTGCTGCATGATACTCACGCCGCAAGAGTATTGCCCGGATATAACGAAAACACCAAAATAAAACTCTTGCAAAAACTAAGGGATGATTTGGAAGTAATTATCTGCGTATACAGTGGCCATATTGAAAACAACAAGCTGATAGGAGACTCAGGCATAAACTATGAGATGGCGACATTCAGATTGATAGATGACCTTCGCAAATACAATTTACATGTCAACTCCGTAGTCATCACGAGATATGAAGAAAAGCCTCTTACAGACATTTTCATAAGAAAATTGAAAAGAAGAAATATAAAAACTTACAAACACAGAGCAATCAAAGGCTATCCTACGGAAGTAGATATAGTGGTAAGTGAAGACGGCTACGGTAAAAATCCGTACATACCTACCACGAAAAAAATAGTTGCTGTGACAGCACCGGGACCAGGTAGCGGAAAACTCGGCACCTGTCTTTCTGAGCTTTATCATGAGTTCGCTCAAGGCAATAATGCAAGCTATGCAAAATTTGAAACCTTCCCTGTATGGAATATGCCACTCAAACATCCAGTAAATGTTGCTTACGAATCTGCAACAGCAGATTTAAAAGACATCAACCTTATAGACTCCTTCCACATGGACGCTTACAACGAGATAGCAGTAAACTACAACAGAGATATAGAAAGCTTCCCATTGCTCAAAAAGATACTGGAAAAGATAACAGGCAAGGAATCAATATACAAATCTCCTACAGATATGGGAGTGAATAAGGTAGCATACGGAATAATAGACGATAACGTCATCAAAGAGGCTGCAAAACAGGAAGTAATCCGCAGATATCTAATCGCAAAGTCTGACTATATAAAGGGCAACTGCGATATGGATGTAATAGACCGTCTCAAGATACTTATGGAATCATTAGAGATAAAGGAAGAAGACAAAAAAACCGTAATTCCTGCAAGGCAGAAGGCTGAAAAATTAAAACCCACAATGAAAGTCGATGAAGTTGCAAGTGTCATAGCAATAGAACTTGATGACGGAAAGATAATCACAGGAAAGACTACGGATCTTATGGAGTCGTCGGCCACAGTAATGCTAAATGCACTTAAATATTTGGCAAATATAGACGATGATATGCTTCTGCTTGCACCACTGATATTACAACCTATTACCGAGCTCAAATCAAAGGTAAATGGTGAAAAAGACTCCCTACTCAACTTAGAAGAAGTCTTAATTGCCTTAAGTATCTGCGCTGTAACCAATACTATGGCTGAAAAGGCGCTGTCAAAGATAGATCTGCTGAAAAATTGCAAGGCACACTCAACTACCATAATAAGTCTGACAGACGAACAGATGTTTGCCAAACTCGGTATACAGATAACAAGTGATCCTGTATTTGCAAATACAAACTTGTACTATAATATGTAGGTTTCAAAATTAGAAGTATTTTTAAGTTAAAAAGCAATTATTGACTTAAATTAAAAACATATAAAAAAATATAATTTTATACTAAAATCTAATCAAATAGTGGATAAAATATTTTCACTTTATTTATAAATAGAAAATAGATAATTTTTTAAATATAATTAATTGAATATTATCCTTAGATTAAAAATATAATAGTATTAGCAAATTAATAATATGGAGGATATAATGGAAAAATATAATTTTAAAAAGATAGAAAAAAAATGGCAGGATATATGGGACGAAGAAGGCTGTTTTTACGCAGAAGATGACAGCGATAAACAAAAATTCTACCCCTTGGTAGAATTTCCCTATCCATCAGGTCAAGGTCTGCACGTAGGTCATCCACGTTCTTACACAGCCCTTGACATCATAGCAAGGAAGAAGAGATTGGAAGGATACAACGTACTATATCCTATCGGTTGGGACGCTTTTGGGCTACCTACTGAAAACTACGCTATAAAGCATAAGATTCATCCTAAAAAAGTAACTCAAGACAATATAGCCAACTTTAAAAGACAGTTGAAATCACTTGGACTTTCATTTGACTGGTCAAGAGAGATAAATACAACAGATCCTTCATATTACAAATGGACTCAATGGATATTTCTAAAACTTTTTGAACATGGACTTGCTTACAAGAAAAAAATGCCGATAAACTGGTGTCCATCATGCAAGGTTGGTCTTGCAAATGAAGAAGTTATAAACGGACAGTGCGAAAGATGTCACAGCCAAGTAGTAAGGAAAGAAAAAAGCCAATGGATGCTTAAAATCACAGACTATGCTGAAAAATTACTTGACGATCTTGACTTGGTAAACTTCATAGAAAGAGTAAAAACTCAACAGTCAAATTGGATAGGTCGCTCTTACGGTATGGAAGTCGACTTCAAATTTGCAGACAGAACTCTTACAGTCTTTACTACAAGATGCGATACGATATTTGGTGCCACTTATATGGTACTTTCTCCTGAGCACCCTATGCTTGAAGAACTCAAAGATAAAATCAAAAACTATGATGAAATTATAGCTTACAGAGAAGAATCAGCAAAAAAATCAGACTTTGAAAGAACAGAGTTGGCGAAAGATAAGACAGGGGTAAAAATTGACGGTCTTACAGCTATAAATCCTCTGACAAATCAGGAAATACCTGTATTTATTTCAGACTATGTGCTTATGAGCTACGGTACAGGTGCAGTAATGGGCGTGCCGGCACATGACGAGAGAGACCATGAGTTTGCAAAGAAATTCAACCTACCTATTGTGGAAGTAATCTCAGGCGGACAAGACGTACAGGAAAAGGCGCATATTGACAAGAGTGACAGTTCAAAACTTGTAAACTCCGGAGAATACAGCGGACTAACTGTAAAAGAAGGTATAGAAAAAATAGGCGAATTTATAGAAAAAAACGGCTTAGGACATAAAAAAGTAAACTTTAAACTAAGAGACTGGGTATTTTCAAGACAAAGATACTGGGGAGAACCTATCCCTATAGTACACTGCGAGCATTGCGGATATGTACCCCTACCGGAAAGTGAACTTCCACTAACACTACCGGAAGTTGACAGCTACGAGCCTACAGACAATGGAGAATCTCCACTTTCAAAACTTACTTCTTGGATAAATACCGTTTGTCCAAAATGTGGAGCTCCTGCAACAAGGGAAACAGATACAATGCCACAATGGGCAGGTTCATCTTGGTATTTCTTAAGATATATCGATCCTCACAATGACAAGGAATTCGCATCAAAGAAGGCTCAAAAATACTGGATGAATGTAGACTGGTACAACGGTGGAATGGAGCATACAACACTTCACTTGCTATATTCAAGATTCTGGCATAAATTCCTATATGATATAGGCGAAGTAACTAGCAAAGAACCTTATGCAAAGAGAACATCACACGGTATGATACTTGGTGAAAACGGTCAAAAGATGTCAAAATCACTTGGAAATGTAGTAAATCCTGACGAGATAGTGGACACTTACGGAGCAGATACCTTCAGAACTTACGAGATGTTCATAGGTGACTTTGAAAAGAAAGCTCCATGGTCATCACAAAGTATAAAAGGAAGTTTCAGATTTGTCGAAAGATTGTGGAATATGCAAGAACTTGTAAGTGATGAGGCTTCAAGCGATAAGATAAGAAAGTCATTGAACAAGACTATCAAAAAGGTAAGCAAAGACTACGAAAATCTTAAGGCTAATACTGCAATAGCTGCAATGATGGCGTTTTTAAATGAAGTTTATGACGAAAAGAGAATAAGTAAACAAGACTATCTTACACTTTTGATACTTGCAAATCCTGTAGCTCCACACGTTACTGAAGAAGCATGGCAAATAGTAAATGCAGATAATACAATGCTACACAACGCTAAGTGGCCTGTATATGACGAAAAGATGCTTCTTGATGATGAGATAGAAATACCTGTACAAATAAATGGAAAGGTAAAGGTAAGTATAAGCGTAGGAGCAGATGAAAATCAACAAAGCGTCTTGGCAAAGGCTAAGGAAAATGAGATAATCAAGCCACTTTTGGACGGAAAAGCAATATTAAAAGAAATCTACGTTCCAAAGAAAATTATAAATATAGTAGTGAAATAGAATATAAACTACTCAAAATAAGGCGGATAATAATATCTGCCTTATTTTATGCTTATATTATAATTGCTTCAATCTTTATAGACTATTTATTCTTATACTATTATCTATTTAATACTAATCACTATTTATATTAGCAAGTATCTATTTTAAAGCAACATTATACATTAAATTGATTTTCAATAACTTTCTCGAGATGTAATTAAATGACTTTTTAATAGCTTTTTAGTATAAGCTTCCATAGCTTATTTATATAAAACTTTAGTGTTTTTAAAATTTTTTATTTATTATCATTATGGTAATTGTAAAGCTTAGACATATTTTTTATAATAAAACATATATTTTATTATACCCCAAAAAAACAATGCTTCCAAACATCTTAGGATATTATTCAAGAAATTATGAATTAAATTTAAATATTTGTCGATATAGTTCTTATAATTGCTATAAAATTCATATTATTCAAACTAATAGTACAATGGATAAATCGATGTTTCTTTTTTTATTATTTTATGTTATAATCCTTTTATTACATTATTTTAAAAGTGAAAAAATTTCCAAAAAATATTTTTGAAAAATACATAGCATGATAAAAATCTGATTTTTATATTTTTGATAAAAATTATATTTTTATATCTAAAATTCAAAGATACGGAAGTTAGCAAGTTATATTATACTAATTTACTACTTTATTGTTATAGATTAGCTTATTACAAGACATTTCTGTTATTAAATAGGCAATTTTATTGTGATATTTTTTATATCTGAAGGGAAGTTTTTTAGTATAATCCAAATATTATTGACCAATTATTATATACTGACTTTTCAGTAATATCGTCCTATAATTAGGATAGGATTGGCATTGTAAATACATCGGGGAGGGTAATATTAATGTACAGTTTTACAGTAAACGGCAAGTTGATTCAAACTGAAAAAGATGTGTCATTGCTTAGATTTATGCGTGACGATCTAAAACTCAAATCTATAAAAGACGGTTGTAGCCAAGGTGCCTGTGGTACTTGTACCATAATAATAGACGGCAAGGCAACAAGAGCCTGTATTGTGACAACAAAAAGGGCAGAGGGAATGAATATAGTTTCCATTGAGGGAATGAGTGATTTTGAAAAAGAAACCTTTGTATATGCTTTTGGAGCAAAAGGTGCAGTACAATGCGGTTTTTGTATTCCGGGCATGGTAATGTCAGGTAAGGCTCTGCTTGATAAAAATCCAAATCCTACTGAAGATGAGATAAAAGAAGCTATAAAGACAAATATTTGTAGATGTACAGGATATAAGAAGATAATAGAAGCTATCGACTTGGCAGGACAGATACTAAGAGGAGACACAAGCATAGATAAAGAGCTTGAAAAAGGCGATGATTTTGGCGTAGGCTCAAACGCATTTAGAATAGATGTCAGAGAAAAGGTGCTTGGATACGGAGAGTACTGTGATGACATAGAAATGGATGATATGCTCCATGTATCAGCAGTAAGATCTAAATATCCAAGAGCAAGAATACTTGACATAGACTTCTCAGAGGCTTTGAAACTTGACGGAGTAGTTGCAGTATATACTGCTGAAGACGTGCCAAACAATAAGGTTGGACATATTCAACAAGATTGGGATGTAATGATAGCAAAGGGTGAAATTACAAGATATGTAGGAGATGCCCTCTGCCTTGTAGTAGCTGAAAGCGAAGAAATACTGAAAAAAGCTAAGGCTCTTGTCAAAGTGGAATATGAAGCTCTTGAGCCGGTAAGAAATATAGATGAAGCAAAGGCTGAAGGTGCTCCAAGCGTTCATCCTAACGGAAACTTATGCCAATCACGTCACGTTACAAGAGGTGACGCTAAGACTGCAATTGCAAACTCAAAATATACAGTTACAGAAACATTTGACACTCCATTTACAGAACATGCTTTCTTGGAGCCTGAATGTGCAATAGCATTCCCATATAAAGACGGAGTGAAAATCTACAGTACAGACCAAAGTGTCTTTGATACAAGAAAAGAAGTAGCTATCATGTTTGGCTGGGATGTAGACAAAATAGTTGTAGAAAATAAACTCGTAGGCGGTGGATTCGGAGGTAAAGAAGACGTTTCAACTCAGCATATAGCCGCTCTTTGTGCAGTAAAACTCGGCAGAACAGTAAAGGCAAAATTTACCAGAGATGAATCTTTGGCATTCCACCCGAAACGTCACGCTATGCATGGTACTTTTACCCTTGGCTGCGATGAAAACGGAATATTTACAGGGCTTGACTGTGATATATACTTTGATACAGGTGCTTATGCCTCACTTTGCGGACCTGTACTTGAACGTGCCTGCACTCACTCTGTAGGACCTTATTGCTACCAAAACACCGACATAAGAGGATACGGATACTATACAAACAATCCTCCTGCAGGTGCATTTAGAGGATTTGGAGTGTGTCAAAGTGAATTTGCTCTTGAGTCTTGTATAGACTTGCTTGCAGAAAAAGTAGGTATATCACCTTGGGAAATCAGATATAGAAATGCAATAGAACCCGGAAAGGTATTACCTAACGGACAGATAGCAGACTGCTCTACAGCTCTTAAGGAAACTTTGGAAGCTGTAAAAGACGCCTATGAACAATACTATCCTAATGTAGGTATAGCTTGTGCTATGAAAAATTCCGGCGTAGGTGTAGGTCTTCCGGATACAGGTCGTGCCAAACTTATAGTAAATGATGGAATAATAGAGATATACTGCGGTGCTTCTGACATAGGTCAAGGGTGTGCAACAGTATTTATACAAATGGTAGCTGAAACTCTAAATCTTCCTAAATCTAAGATAGTAAATATGGGATGTAACTCAGAGCTTACTCCTGACTCAGGAACAACTTCAGGCTCAAGACAGACTCTTATAAGTGGTGAAGCCATAAGAAGAGTTTCACTTGAACTTAAAAAGGCTCTTGATGAAGTAGGCGGAGACCTCAACAAACTAAACGGCAGAGATTTCTATGCGGAATACTTCGAGCCTACAGATAAACTTGGTGCTGATGTACCTAATCCTAAATCTCACGTTGCATACGGTTTTGCTACACATTTGGTAGTCCTTGATGATGAAGGAAAGGTTACAAAGGTCTTTGCAGCTCATGACTCAGGCAAAGTTGTAAACCCTATATCAATACAAGGTCAAATAGAAGGTGGCGTACTGATGTCACTTGGGTATGCACTTACTGAAGACTTTAAACTACAAGATTGCGTACCTAAGTCAAAATTTGGAACTCTTGGTCTGATGAAATCTACAGACATACCTGAAATCCATGCAATCTATGTTGAAAAAGACGAATTGCTTGGAGTAGCATACGGCTCAAAAGGTATTGGAGAAATAGCTACTATCCCTACTGCTCCAGCTGTACAAAACGCATACTATAAGAGAGACGGTAAACTAAGACCGAAACTTCCTATGGACGACACTTATTACTCTAACAAGAAGAAAAAATAAATAGAGGTTTGATAGATGAAACTTAAGGTAAAGTTTGAAAATGAAATATGCCAAGATTTTGAATTTGTGGGAGAAAAATCTGATTGGATAGATCTCAAAGCCGCTCAAGATTATGAGTTGAAGCAATTCGAACATGCTCTTATCAACTTGGGCTTTGCTTTGCAACTGCCTGATGGATATGAGGCTCATATAGTGCCTCGAAGCTCCACTTTCAAAAATTTCGGCATATTGCAGACTAATTCCATGGGAATAATTGACAACTCTTACTGCGGCGATGAGGACTATTGGAAATTACCTGTCATAGCTATGAGAGACACTGTCATCAAAAAAGGCGACAGGATATGTCAGTTTAGAATAATGGAAAAGATGAGTAATATAGAAGTGGAAATAGTAAAGACGCTTGGAAATGAAAACCGTGGCGGATTTGGAAGTACAGGAAAAAACTAAAAAATATGTTTATAGCCTTGCTATGTTAAATATTAAGTTTAAAAAAGCTCCCAAGTTGGGAGCTTTTCATTTATAAAGTCTTACATATTATATCACTATACTTATTAGCACTGCTATTTTTAAACAGTCATACTTTCATTATTTCTGATACTGAGCACAACTTATACTAATCCCCATTTAAAAAGTCATGCAAAGTATTTTGTGTGGTGATTATTTTTAAATTGTATGACAATCATAAGCAGAATAACTACATGTTGATTTAAAAGCTTTTTAGTATTAAAACTTTTGAAAATATAATTTAATTAGATTTCAGTATAGGATATTTCTTATTTATTTTTCATAGCTTTTCTTCTATAAAAAATATTTCAATAAATGTCTATAATGTAATTTCACTGCTATCTAATGACCATTTATAATGCGATATTCTTAGGCTAAACTATTGATTATTGGCAGAATATACAGCCTTTTTAACTTGAGGATTTGCCAAAACTAAAGCTACAAGGACACAAGAAACTATCTTATCTACAAAATTACCGCTGACTGCTCCCCAATAAGTTGCCGATATCATCTCCTGTCCTGCTTTTCTAAGGGCAAGTATCACCAAATCAGTGCCTGAGCCAGTAAGACCTCCAAATAAAAATATTCTTATAGGCGCACCTATCATTGGAGCAACAAAAGACAAAATCAGTCCTGCAATTATAGCCTTAATCAATGTAAAATTACCTCCTCTTGCCATCAATGACACTACTATTGCAACTGCAACATTTACAAGGGCAAAAGGTATAGCTGTAGGTCCGCTGATTACTCCCATTAGCAGGTTTGTCGCTACCCCTGTTATAATTCCGTAAGACATTCCAAAAGACGCTGCAATAAATATTGTACCTATGGTATCCAAAAACAATAGCGGTATCTTCATCATTGAAACCATTTCTCCCAAGACCACATTTACTACCACTGCAAGAACACATATTATCATAGTTTTAGTACTAAACTTCATATCATATCTCCTTAATAAAATTTTCAAAAACTTCTTCCAAATCTCCTATGTTATTCTCATCATACCAAGTAGGAATCTCCATGTAATTTTGAGTAAAATTATTCTCTTTACAATACTTAAAATATAATTCCATAAGCACACCCATCTTGGATGATATGGAACAACTTGGACTCTTGTTTATCCCTATTACGCCTATATATCTGTAACCGTTTGAAATATACATCTCCAGTTGCAAAAATATTGGCTTTAAAATATCCTCGCAAATTTTCTTAAACCCTGGCAAATTGGCATACTCTTCATATGTCATAGGCTTTCTCTCACTACCTAAAGCCAAAAGCTCAGGACACGGAAGTTGCAAGACACCTATACCTTTATCAAGTATATACTTTGTTATAGGAAATGCACCTCTTGCCCTTTCAAGTCCGTTTACTACGGCATTTTGATTGAGCAAGCAATGGGATACTACCACTATTTTCTTATCAGGAAAAATACTATCACTCCTTTAAAAGCACTCTACTGATACTAAAAATTCAATAACGAATACTCTGCTAAAATCATTAAAAATCCATGTACTATATTAAACTTGAATATACCATCTTAAATTTATTATAGAAATTCATTTAAGCTATTTTATACTTAGTCAATTAATATATTATCTTAAAATCTTATGTACACAAGTGAATTTAATGTTTTAAGCAACGATTGTAAAATATCCGTATTTTTAGCAAACTGATGTTACTTCCTACATTTCAATAAAACATAGACATCTACATTAGTATTTATTTTTAGTATCAGCCTTATACTAATCTCCATTTAAAAAGTCATGTAAAATATTTGATATTGTGATTTGCTATTAAACTATATACACTTTGTAATCAAAATACTCACCTTCTAATTTAAAAGCTTTTTAGTATTAATTTTTAAACATTAAACGATATGATATCATCATTTGATAAAAATGTAAAGAAAAAAACCCATATATACAATATGAGTTTTTTCTTGAATTAAAATTTATTTTTAAACATAGCAATTTCTCTATAAGTATTACTTAACTATCTAAGAGTTATACTTCCTCTAATTTTACCACCTTTGTAATCAAAGTTAGCTATTTCTCTATCTCTATTTGAAGAGTCATACATTACTAAATAAACATCTACATTTTTAAAACCGTCTTGCTTAGTTATTTCGTATGCAACATCTTCAGCATATCTTTCTAATTCTCTAAGAACTGTTCTTGAACTTTCATTTTTAATATAGTCAAGATCAGCTGTGTTTAGACCTTTTACATATGCCTTAACATCAAAACTTCTTCTGCCGTAGTCAAATGTAAGATTTACATCAAAGCTACCCTTTCCTATATTTATTCTGCTGAAAAATCTGTCCTTATTCATATCATATTCCAAGTCAGAAACTTTCTTTCTTACATCTCTATCACTTGAATCAGCTGTAGTGCCGTTTTTCTTCAAAGTGGCATTTTCATCAGTAAGTTTCTTTACAGACTCTTCCAATTCCTTAATTTTTGTATCTTTTTGAGCACTTTCTGTAGCAAGTTCATTTAGTTTTTGTTCATAATATGTGCTCTTGTCTTCTACTTGTGATGTAGCAGGAGTCACTCTAAGCTCAGCATTTATTCCTCCGTTTGAAGGTATCCATTCCACCTTTGCTATTCCAAGGTCACTAAGTGTTGAAATAGGCACATAAACTCTTGAGTTAGCTATGAACGGTTTTTTAGTAATATCACTGATATATTGTATTGCTCCATTTACCTTGAAAGAAAAAGTATCATAGTATGCTTGTTGAGCCACAGGAGCAGCAGCATAAGAAGAGCTTACTGTCAAAAGACCGAGCAACATTGAAGACGCTATGGCTTTTTTAAATATTGATTTTTTCATTATCTTACCTCCACATTTTTCGTTTTATATGTAAAACTTTTAGATTTTACCATAATTATTATACTATATTTTCATATCTTTGAAATTTACAATACGATTACAGTTGTTGTTACATTACTGTAAATTTACTTTTTTACTCTTGTATGTTAAAATTTCGCTATAGATATTTTTTATTATGATAGTTGTAAATAAGTGAGATGTAGCTGTATGCTTCACGCTTAAAAATTTTAAATTAGGAGGCTGTAATGAACAAAAAAGATGCAAGAACTATTGTAAGGTTTTTTAACTTTCTTTTTATTTTATTTTTGATAGTTTTCTATAATCTACCTGTCTTTAATACTATTGTAAATTCAGTAAATGACCAGTCAACTGCAAGAATGCTTTTTGTAATTTTCATCCTCACTATGATTTATAGATTTATAAACAATGATATATTGACATTTTTGGAATCTCGTGCCACTGATAAATAATATTTTCAAAACTATAAGAGCAAATTCGGAGGATGAAATTGAACAGAGAAGAAGAACCTCTATATAAAATTTTTTTATTTAGCTTCTTTAAAAAATTTTTTAAATTCTTAAAATTTTGTATTTATATTATCCTTGAAATATTTCTATAATGCAGCTAATTTCACTTTTTTAATTTATGAGTAAGCTGTAGGAAAATAAATTTTTCCCAATTTTTATTTCACTATGATATGAAGATTTTGATAATGCCAATATTAAAGGGGTGTCAGCAGTAATTGATATCTGATTATATGAAATATAATATTAATACAGAGCTTGATAAGGCAGATATATTGTCAGAACGTTCTTCTATACGTCTTTCTAAATCAGAAATCTTTGATAAGGCGAGAAAAATGATTGATGACACAATAAAAGTGCGTAGACTTTTATACTCAAAGAAAAATATTGATTACTTGTTAAAATAGCCATATAATTCATGGCTATTTTTTTTATGCCCTACTACTAAGTAAATTTCCAATTTTATATAAAATTTTTCTTTTAGATATAAAAATAATACCAATTAATGACGATAAAATACTGATGAAAAAATTTATGGAATTTTTATACTTTGAAAAAGTTTAATCTTATAAGCTGACTACAATAAAAGAAGACCTAAGATTTTAAACAAGTATAAAAGCAATGTGTACACCTATTTTCAAGAGATTTTATACTAATACAAACTTGAAAATATAAATAACATCTAAGTTTTAGGAGGAATTATGAAAGGAAGACTAAGAAAAATCATTTCTTCACTTATGATTTTCGTGATGATCTTTTCTATGATGCCGAGCAATATTGCAAATGCGGCGCCAAAAAACATCAGCATTACAAATTTTGACTATATTCAGGAGAACAAACAGGGCTCGACAAGCGTGAGAATAGTAATGCAAGGTAGCAACTTCTTACAAGCTCTATCTGCCACTTCCGAAGAATCGGTGATAAAAGACATCCTGGTAAGGTCAGGCTCTGAGGCAAAATCACTGATGCAAGGCGAGGCATCAAGACAGGGTGTAAAGGTGGAAGTAACTGACTCACTGATTACTATCACAGCTCCAAAGACCGGAGACTTTACCACTTTGAACGTCGATACAAACGGCGTGAGCAACATAATAATCAATACCAAGAGTTATCTCCCTGTGACAAACTACAGCTTTGACGTGCAAATCAATAAACTTCCGTCAATGCCGGGAAGTTTGGATAATAAGAGAAACTACGTCGGTCAGGAACTGACTATTGAGGGAGAAAACTTTACTGGCGTAGATAACGTAGTAATAGCAGGAGCATCGCATCAAACAGGAGCAATGCAAGTCCTAAGCGACACTAAGATAAAAATCAACAAGCTTATAAAGGGAACACTCAACAAATCTGAAAAGATACAATTTATAAAAAAAGATACTCTGTCTAACACTACTACACCGGCAGATGTTTCAAAACCAAAGCCTGTAATTAAATTCACATCTGAATATGTAGACAAGGTAACTGTATTTGAAAAGCTGAAAAATATGGACGAACTTGAAGTATTACCTTCAGAAGGACCGGCAAGGGTATCAAGTAAGATTACGGTAAGAGCCAAAAACGGAAATGCTGTACTTGAAAATATATTCAATGTCAACAACCAACTGTTTTTGAGAAAAGAAACAAACGGCAAAGAAGAAGAAATAAAACTCAATAATGTAAAGCTTGTAAAAAGTTCTACAGGTAAGGTAATAGCAATCGAAGGCTGGACTCCACTATGGACTAAGGACGTGCCTACTACTTGGAATCTCATAGTAAAAGATACAGGCAACCCTACATCGGAAGGTGTCAAGGAAAATGCCTTTACCTTCGTATCATCAAACCCTGCACCGCAAATCACAGGTATTTCACCATCTGAAGGTGGAGATACAGGCGGAACTGACGTACTGATTACAGGAAGAAATATAATCAATGTCAATACTCCCGGTATCAAGATGGCAACAGGCGAAAAAATAGTGCCTAATCAAACAACTACAAGGGAAAATAACGACAGCTTGGTAGTAAAATACAATATGGCTAATGCGCCTAATGCTAAATACGGACAAAAGCAAATTACTAATATCACAAGAAAGATAAAGGTAAGAATTGCATCTATGACGAGTGCAAATGCAGGAGATATAAAGATAGCCAATACTACTCCAAAGGCAGGAGAAGATTTCAACGGCAAAAAATACGGAAAGTATCACTATACTTCACCAGGAGCAGACGCCATAGTTGTAACTACTACAAATGCGTCAACATCAGGACCTCAGGACGTAATATTGGAAATGGACACCATATTTACATTTTCTGACGGCAGTCAAATCACAATACCTGAGGCTACAAAGTACGCATCATTTACCTACAACGAAAAAAATCCTACTCCAAAGATAAAGGAAGTGGAGCTTAGCTACGGATACTTCAATGACTCTGCAGAAGAATTACAAGCACCTGCAGGCGGAGATGATGGTGTCAAACCGCTAATGCTCAGAATTCAAGGAGAAAAGTTTGAAGCATATAAGGGAGCTGACGGAAAGATGAAGTTCCCGCAAGTTGACTTTATACTTCCGGACAATACCGTACTTCCTGTAACTTCGTCAACTGCTGACGATGATACCAAGGTACTCGACGAAAAAGGCAACCCTATAGACGGTATATACAACAAAGTCGGCACTACTTTAGTAGTATCGGTAATACCACCTACATCCGACAAATACGGTCTTAGAAGACTGATAGGCTCAAATCAGGAGCAACCGGGCGGATACAAAAACCTTGAAGGTATAATACAGGTGACAAACCCTTCAGGCAACCACAACACAGCAAGTGCTGACAGCGTAAAATTTGAATTTAGAAGACCTACAGAAGGCTCATACACAGACACAAACAGCAAGCAGCCTACAATTACTCAAGTGCTTTACAACAATGCACCACTCAAAAAACTTCCGTCCGACACAAACTCTGAGATAGAAATAAGAGTAAAGGCAGTAGCAGGAATATCTGACTCCAAAAAAATACTATTGACGGTAGATGGTAAGGACATCAGCAAAAATATCAAATCTACAAAATTGGACGGAGAAGAAACTGTAATAATTGCAACAGTGCCAAAAGGTTTTGTAGGAAAGTCAAGATTGCAGGTGATAGTACCTGAAGGTCTTATGGACTCTTACCAAATCATATTTGACTCTGTAAGAGGACCTGAGATAAAAGAGCTCATACCAAGCGAGGGCGACAAGTCCACTATAGTAGTGATAAAAAGAGATACACAGGCAAATGAAGTAAGCTTCAAAACACCTTTAGAAAACTCAAGTAATGAAAGCGAGAAAAAAGGTTCACTTGTACTTTGGAACGGTCAAGACATCAACGAAATATTCAACGGATATGACAAAAGCGGAGGCATTATAAACTTCCAAACAAGCAATGTCTTTACAAACTTCAAGCAAAGAGACAAAAACTCTCCGTCATCTCCTGTAAAAGTTGCCGGAAAATATGTCTATGTCGTGGACGCCGATACCATATATTTGCAAATTCCAAATGACACAAACCTAAAAGAAGGAAGCTACAACATACAAATCAAAAACCCTGACGGAAGTGAAAGCAGCGACTCAAAGATTTTCAAAATTAAAGATACTATAGATAAGACTAAGATACTGAGCATTTCACCTAATACCGACGACATCAAAGGCGGTATAATAGCTACTATAAAGGCCGGAGTAAAGGACAATATCCAAACCAACTTCAAGGGCGGTGTAGACGTATACATCGGCTCACAAAAAGCTGAAATAGTAGGATATGACATCGACAACAAGGAAGTCTATGTCAAAATACCACCGCTAACTGACTTCAAATTCCCTAATACACTTGGAGATAAGGTCGAATCATACACAGTGCCTGTAACAGTGCAAAACAAGGTCAACAAATCTACTGACACTGTAAACAACGGATTTATCTATCTTAATCCTAACTACGATATGAAGATAACTCAAATTTACAACGAAAAATTCTCTACAGATCCTACAAATGCTGACGCAAACAAGGGTGTTGAGGGAGATTATTTAGTAATTCGTGGAGAAAATCTAAGACTTGAAACAGATAGTAACGGCAAATATATATTGCCGAAGGTAATGTTCGGCTACAATCTTGCAGATGAAGTAACAGGCTTTGGAGCAAAAAACGTCAAAAGTGACGGCTCTCCGCAAACAGACGCACAAGGCAGGGCGGAACTTGAATGGATAAAGGTAAAAGTTCCTAAGCAACCTACTCTAAGCTCCAACTCTGATAACTCAGTGGATATTCTCGTGCAAAACCCTGACGGAGCAAAGACTATCAAACAAAAAGGCTTCATATACAAAAAATCAAAGCCGTCAATCAACCAAAACTCTTCAATCTTGCAAGCGTCAAGATTCCATGACGTCATCACGGTAAGAGCCAAGGACATCAACAAAAGCGGACTTACTGTAGCCTTTGGCGATAAGACTTACGAAAAAGAGTTAAGCTCTACAGCAATGGAACTGGAAACAAGCAAGGAACTTGAAAAAATAGTAATCAAATATATTCCGAACACTCAAAATAATATAGAAATATACTACAAAAAAGCTGACGGTAGTCTAATGCTTATGACTGATACGGAAAATACTCAAGGCGGTAAGACAAGATTAAAAGCCATAGGCGATAAATTAATCGTAGGTCTTAACTGGAAAAACCCTGCCTATCATTCTACAGAGATAACGAAAAATCCGTCACTTGTAGCATCACTTAATACCGAGTATATGGAAATAAGCTCTACCAACAAGGCACCAAATGTCAATACCTTGGTTGTAAGACGTGGTCTTGGAAAACTCACAGATTTCAAGGCAGATTCAAGCTCAGGAGAATCTACACTTACAATACAGACTCCATACTACGAAAAATCTGAAACTACAACTATAGAGCTGATAAACACTGACGGCTCATCAGCAAAAGCACCGTTTAAATTCCATGGAGGACTTACTTCGCCACAGATAGACGACATCAACGGTACTAAGTCAAGAAATGTGACAATACAAGGCAAATCTGTAAGTGCAAAGGTCTATACTACAGATATAAGCTCAGAAACAGAAATAACAATAGAAGGTAAGAACTTCAAAGACGTACAAAGAGTGCTTGTAGGAGAAAAAGAAGTTGAAGTAATCAGCGTATCCAACGACTATACTAAGATAAAAGTAAAGGTGCCAAAAGGAGACGCATCACAAACAGGTATACCTCAAAGCGTTACAGTAGTCACAAAAGACGGTAGCGGATACTCTGACAAGTCTACTCCACCTGTATACTTTATGTTTATACAAGCAGGCACAAAAGCCGTATTAAAAGACATCAGCCCTGCCAAGGGACCGCAAACAGGCGGAACTAAGGTTACAATTACAGGTACTGATTTTTCAGATATTGATGAATTCGGTACAAAGGGCGAAATAGAAGTGTATTTTGCAGGTAAAAAAGGAACTGTAAACAAGCTGATAACAAATGAAAAAGGCGAGATAACAGGACTTATCGCCACTACTCCGTCTGTAGAAACAATAGACGACAAAAGCTCTGTAGTGGTAAAAAATGCCGACGAAGGACGCTCTGAAGGACTGCCGTTTAAGTATATTTCACAACCTGTAATCGACAAAATCGAAGGTGACTTCTCTTTTTATGCAGAGGCAGGCGAAGATAATACAAGTGCAAAAATCACTATAACAGGTAAGAATTTTTACAATCCTAAAAAGTTGATAATAGGTGGAAAATTAATAAGAATAGAAAAAAATAACGACAAAGTCGACAAAGCACTTATGCTTGGCGTAAAATCTGACGGCTCAAACCAATATATGGAAATAGAAAAAAATGCAGACAAGACTGATACAGGTCTTGCTGTAGAAGTAAAATCTGAAAGCTCAAGCAAGTCTCAAGACAAGTCAAATGAAAAAAATACTACTTCATTTACAGTTGAACTGCCGTCAATCACAGCAGAACAAATGGAAAATATGAAGGACAAAAAGATATTTGTAATAAATGATGATGGCGGTGTATCACCTGAAACAAATGCAAATATCAAAATGCCTGTACCCGAAGCTCCACATGTAAGAGCAAAAGCCGGATACAACAACACTATAACCCTTAGTTGGGAATACAAAAAACAAGACAGAAACAAGGCGACAAGATTTGAAGTCTATGTAAGAGAAAAAGGCGACAGCAACGAATACAAGCATGTAGGCGACATCGGTGTAAACACTGACGGAAGTTTGGACTACAGCTTTACAGTCAAAGACTTAAAAGCAGATACTCCTTATCAATTTGTAGTAAGAGTGATGAACTCCTTTGGTGAGGCTGAGGACTTCGGCTATGCGTCAGAGAGGACTATGAGACTGCAAGATGACTACAAGCAAAAAGAAAAAATAGAAGAAATGGAAAAATCAAGTGCTGAAATAAGTCAAAACGGTACTAAAAAAATAGTCGGAAACAGTCTTATATATACTGTAGGAAGCAGTGAAAACAAGGTAGATATAGGAACATTCAAGCAAAAGACTAAGGAGATAAGAATACCAGTTTCCAACATCAAATCATCTCCTGCAACATCTATCCAAATCATAGACACTAATATGAGATTAAGCGTGCCGCTTGGAGGATTCTTAGGAAGTATAGACACAAATGAAAATAATGACGCTGTAGTGATTAAAATTCAAAATAAAGACAATAAAATAAATACTACAGTAACAAAGGCATTGCCTAAAAATAGAAAGAGAATCTCAGACGTTTATAAGATAGATATGTATCTTGCAAAACCTAAGAAAAATATCCCTATAAACACTCTAAGTTCAGCAATGAACATCAATCTCCTGCCGAACAATGCCACAAAGACAAAGATTTTGTCACGCTTTAATGAAAAGACTAAAACTGTTCAACAAAATATAAATCCTAACATTACAAACGGAGGATACTATGTGTTACTTGGAAATAAATAAAAATCCAAATAATGCAAAAAAAAGCAAAAAGGCAAAGGCGCTAAAAGCCCTTTGCACTTTTGCTATTTTAACAGCATTTACAATATCAAGCAATCTGACTGTCCTTGCGGAACAGCCCCTAAGCTACGGTAACTACCCTGTCATAAGAGGAGTTACCAACCCGCAGGAGACAATCAAAGACTACAGTATCAAAGACGCTTCTTCAAACCTTAGACAGATGGCTCTTGCCAAAAGACTGGGCGTACTTGACACACAAAGGGGAAATATCTACCCAAACAGAAATCTGACAAATGCACAAATGCTAAAAGCCATGGTAAAAATCTCCGGTGAAGCTGAAGGCATATCAGATAATGACAGCGATGCTGCTACTAAGTACAAGGAAAAGGCAATAGGCCTCGGTCTGATAAAACAAGAAGAAATAGATAAAATTGGTGAAGACAAATATATGAAGTCTGCTCCAAGCATGAAGACCTTAAATGCAAACTTATCCAAAGTCCTAAATATTCAGACCAAATACAACACTGCTCCTGAAAAGACTGCAAGCAGACTTGACCTTGCAAATCTCATTTATAACAATAAGAATGCAATATTGCAAAAACAAGGTATTGATGTATATACAGGTCATATAACAAGCAAGTCGTCTTTGGTAGAAGATGGAAAAAACAAGACTCTAATAACCGTAAAACTCGACAAAAATATAGTCATTGAAAAGGATAAGGAACAAAAAAAGCAAAGTGACAACAAGACAAATGACGACTATGCACAAAATCAGGTAGAAAAGATAACTGAGGACAATAAAGACGACTCTACTACCGTATCATACGTCAATTTACTCAGCCAAAGAGACATACCTGTCCTTACTCCAAACGGAATGACTGTAGATACTAAGAATATTTTGGAGCAAAGTCAGGTCAACATCTATTCAAAAAACAACAAACTTTTATATATAGAGCAATTCACAGTGCCTACAAAGGAAGTGGCAGGCGTATTTGAAAGCATGATAATATCTGAAAAATCAAAGGAAGAAGAAGAAAATCAAAAGAACAAAACTGCTGACAACCCTATAGACACTGTAAAAATTAAGGACTATAACAATGTCGCTCATCTCTACAAACTGCATCCCGATGTCAAAATTGTACAGTATACAGGAGAGCTTGGAGACGATACTGCAATATCAAAGCCTGTATCGGCAAATCAACTAAGCTACGGTCAGGATGTAGTGCTTACACTTAGAAATGACGTAGTCACTATGATAAAGGCTTATGTACCTGTAGAAGAAGAATTAAATTCCTATGTCGAGCCTGAATCACAACTTGTAAACGGAATTGTAAGCGACATCAGCCCTACTACAATATCACTTACAAACAATGCAAGCTACACCATAGGTCCTGATACTCTTATTACAAAAGGTGGCGAAATACAGGACTACAAGGTGATAAAAGACGGCGACAGAGTAAAACTTCTCTTTGACAATCTAAATATGGCAGTACCTTCAAAAATAGAAGTCGAAGGTATGCAAAGACAGGCAGACAAGATTGTAAAGGCAAAGGTAGGACCTTATATGCTCTCACAAAAAACTCTGAATTTAAAAGATGTCAAAGAATTGCAAAACGGTCAATGGGTAGACCTTAAAGATAATGTCAAATCATACGAAAACATCAAGATAAAAGGCAATGTCTACGCCAACTCATCAAAGGTGAATGCAAACAGACTAAAAAATTATAAAAATCAGGAAATCTATGCTGTCATTGCAAAAAACCAAGGCATAC
Source organism: uncultured Peptostreptococcaceae bacterium (assembly GCA_963521605.1). Lineage (GTDB taxonomy): Bacteria > Bacillota > Clostridia > Peptostreptococcales > Filifactoraceae > Peptoanaerobacter. The sequence goes on from CAUQVF010000004.1 coordinate 100,608, forward strand.
CTAGCATTGAAAAAGGCAAGATAAGAATAGGAGACTCACTCAAATTCGAAAACAGCATCCAAGATATAAACTATAGTCAAAATACCTTGCAAATAGACACAAATCTTGTAAAATTCGACGAATCTACAATAATAGTCAAAGACGGTAATATAGTACAAGGCGGCTCTTTGGAAAAAAATATACTCAGCAATGTTGAGACAAACCTTTCAAAAGACGCCCAAATCATAATACAAACAGGCTCATCATTTAACAAAGACAAGCTTAATGACTACCCTTATAAGATATACAGAGCTGTCCTAAGAGACGTATTTGACTACTCAATACTGCTTGGCAATGACATACAAAACGGCAAAAAACTCAACAACTACTATGTATGGCAAGGCGGTGTATGGAGCAGACCGTCAGAAGGCGACAAGACTCCAAGGATTAATTTCACTGAACAGACAAAGATATATGACTATGACAACAACAAGGCTATGTCTGTAGATCAGCTTAGACAAAATCAAAATCTGCTCAATGAATCTTCTTCAAGACCTGTCTACCACAACAGACAGGTATATGTAGTTACAAAAGATGACGTAGCTGTATCAATATCATTTGTAAAAAGTGAAGGCTATGGAGATGTAAACTCACAAAATATGCTATCTGCAAGAGGAGTGGGGGCATATCAATCACAAAGCTCTACAGGCAATACTCAAACAAGTACAAGCAAGATACCAAAACTCCTTATAAGAAACATATATCAATACAACTCAAACAGCAATAAATTGGAACCCGTCAGCCCTATAATCACGACTGATACGGCTACACAGGAAATCAAAAAAACTCAGGTTAGAAAAATCATCAACATTGACAAGGCGATGATAATATTAAACGGCAAGGCTATACAAAAAACTTCCGTAGACTCTCTAAAAGACAAGGAGCTTACAATAATATTCAGACAGACTAAGGACAAGAAGAATACAGACAATATAGAAGAGCTTGACGCAATAATGATAATAGCCAATTAAAAAATTCTATGCCGATTTTAATATAAAATTAATAATTTTCAAACTATATGCCGATATAAGTTTAGCTAAGACGAATTTATATCGGCACATTTTATATTATGAAAATAAGGATTGAAAATTATGAAGAAAATTAGATTTAAAAAAGTAAAAACTTTGATTTTATCAACTATGTTTGTCATGTCAAGCTCTGCATTTATCAGCAATGCTTCAGGTATTTACGACGGTGGCATATACAAGCAGACAAACAACGAATCCAAGGTCTATCAATACGAAGAACTAACCTTTGTCACAGGACAACCTGTCGTACTCAAGGGTACTCTCACAAGGACAAAGATTGACAAGTCAAAAGAAGACTCTTTGCTCCAAAAAGCCATAAGCAAGGCTAAAAAATCATCAAAAAAAGACAAGTCCTCAAATTCTCAAAATACTAATGACATACATGTGACTTACAATGGAACTAAAATTTCAGAGAAATACTCACTTTCAGGCGGAGGAATAACACTCAGCAGAGATCTGACTATAAGCCCGAAAAATGAATATCAAAACGGTCAGATAGTGCAAAAAAATGAGGTATCAAAGATAAGAGAAAGCATCAATATGTCCGGAACTTCATATACCTTGGACAGCAACTTATCTGAGGTGTCGGACTCCGTAGTAATAGACAAAAAGCCTGCTATCGACTATTATGCAGGCAATTTCAACTTCAACAAGGTCTACAACTCAAGCAAGGGCACACTTACTATACAGATGGATGGCAAATCTGCAGGATATGACAACTTCTGGGGGAGTACAAATACCAAGACTATGGACTACACTATAAATACAGTGCCTAAGGAAGATACGGGAAATAACAAGACTGATAACAATACTAAGGCAAATGTACCTATAAACGGAACTTATAGCGTAAAACTGTCACAAAACACTACAAAAGAGCTGATTTATTCAGAAAATGACCCTAAGAAAATCTCTTTTGCCGGCGGATATATAGTAACATCTCAAAACAATGCAGCACTTGAATACACATACGACATCAACGGAGACACAGGTAAGGGACAACTTGAAAATCAAAACACTCCAAGCATCACAAGACTTTTTGCACCTGTTATTACAGATATTCAAGGACATTATGCTCAAGAAGCTATAAAAATAGTGGCGTCAATGAACGGCTTTGACCTTTCAAAGAAGATGATATTGCCTAACGCTCCCATATCAAGGGATGAATTTGCAAGGGCAGTAGTAGTGACAGCAGGACTTTACAACAACAATGCGGACAAGAAAAAATCTTCATACATCTTAAAGGAAGAGCTATTCTCTGACGTAAAGACTAAGGATCCTATGTATAACTATGTAAAAAAAGCTGTAGATTCAAAACTTATGATAGGAAGAGATGACAATAAATTCGAACCTAAAAACCCTATCACCAAAGCTGAAGCCATAAAGATACTGACAGATTCACTGGGTCTTGACTCGCTCATTCCAAACGGCAAATTCTCTGTAGGTTATGAAGATCAGTCACAGATACCGTCATGGGCTTATGACAATGTGTTCATCGCCCAAAAGATAGGTCTGATAGAAAAAGGCGGAGCACTACATCCTAATGAACAGCTGACAAAGGCTGACGCAAGCGAAATGTTGCTAAGATATATAGAATATATGACAGGCGACCTAAAACAGGACTATATGACTAATATATTGAATTACTAATATTTTTAAAAATTTCTTATTATAAAAACCAATCTTGACTATAAATTATGGATTATGTTCAAGATTGGTTTATTTTATTTATTTTGCTTTTATTTCTTTTCTTATTCTATCTTAGTTGCGCCCTTGATTATCTCGTTATTTTCATCAAGATTAAGCTCTTTTACCACCTTCATACTTACAGTATTATAAGTCTTATCAGGATATGCTACAGGTATTTCAGACGGTTTCACCTTATCTTTCAATATCTTCTTCGCCATATCGGCAGCAGTCTTTCCGAAATCTTCATATGATACACCGTTAGACAACAGTATGTTTTTTGATGACTCAGAGCTGTCCACATAGCCGAGTATTACTATCTTCTTAGCTGCATTTGCCTTTGAAGTCAAAAGATCTATCGACTTTGCTACAAGATTGTCTGTAATTACGTAGATAGCGTCACTCTTGCCTATAAGAGCATCTACTGCCTGAGACATATCGTTGATATTGTTGATACCTACTTCCACAAGTTCAAGACCGTGTTTTGAAACCAAGCCCTTAGCTTCTTCTACTTGTATCTTGGAATTAGTTTCACTTGTCGAATATATGATACCTATCTTCTTTATATTAGGATCAAGTTTTTTAAATAAAGACAACTGCTCATCTATTGGAGTCTTATCTGATACACCTGTTATATTTGCCCCCTCTATACCTGAGGCTTTGGGATCAGTAACCGCTGAAAAGATTATAGGCACTTCTGATGTCACCTGTTTTGCCGCTTGAGCAGACGGAGTGGAAATAGCATAAATCAAATCCACCTTCTCATCCATCAGATTTTGAACTATGGTAGTGGCTGTTGACATATCTCCTTGAGCATTTTTATATACTATTTCCGCATCTATGCCGTCAGCCTTGAGCTGATTGATAAATCCGTTTCTTGCACTGTCAAGAGCCGGATGTTCACTAATTTGAGTAATCCCTATCTTATATTTTTTCCCTGTCGCTTCAGCTTCTTGTTGAGCAGGCTTATTATCTTGCTTTCCTGTTGTTGAATTTCCCCCTGCCGAGCTACATCCTGCCAATAAGAGTGTTGATGCCATAATAAGTGATAACAGTTTTTTCATTTTTCTCTCCTTATTTAAAATTTCTATTTGAAAGCTCAAAATAATTTATACTAGCTCTCCCTAAACTAATATCTGTTAGATTTATAGAAGTTATTCATTGATAATTCAATTAAAGCATCTTGTTTTTTATAACAAAATTATAAATATTTTAAATATAGATTTTCCAAAAACAGACTATCCGCTATTATATTGAATTTTAGTATTGGCTTTCAAATAATTTTTAATAAAAATACAATAAAAAAATCTCCGTCCCGTTGTAATAACAAAGGGACGAAGATATAAGTTCTCCGTGGTACCACCCAAATTATGGAAAAATCCATCACTCATCGGAATCAATCAATTCCTTGCTCTGTAACGGGAGCTCCCGTCTCAAGTCTACTCGACACATCTTTGAACTTGGCTACTCAAAAGTGAATATTACATATCTTATCGCTACCACCTCACACCTACCGTGGCTCTCTGAAAACTCTAATGATATCTTTCTCTTTATCAACGCATTTAATAGGGCATATTTGATTTTGTGTAATGATACTCTTTTTTTTAATTTTTGTCAATAGTTTTTTTTAATTTTTTTTACTCTATATTCCAAGACTCTAAAATTCAGGTGTACCTATAATAACTTTAGGAGCATTTTCAAAACTCGGCCACTCTTTATCATCAGATTCAAAAATAATCAATCCTATTATCCCTACATCATCAATATCCTTTTCGTTCACTATAATAGTAACTCCATATATTGCATATGTCTTACCCTTATCCGTTTTTATATAATATACATATGGGTCAAGAGTCGTAGATATATCAAGTTTTTCAGGCACTGTTCTTTCTCCATCTCTAAATGATATCCAATCATCATTTATAACCTTACCTTCAAAAAACTCCATAGCCTTATCTATTTCGGTATCCATCTCTTTACGTTTTCGAATTTTTTCTGTAAACATGCTTTTTAGAGTTTCTTTATCTCCTTCACTAAAGCACTTTATTATCTTTTTCGCCTTTTCTCTTCCAAGCTCAACATCGCTAAATTCCTTATAATCAACTTCCTCTACATGCTTTTCACTGTACTGATTCACTTTATTATTATCAACTTTATTAGTCTCTACAGTTAGTTTAGCTTTTTCTTCCTTCTTAGTACATGAAGTAATTGTAAATATCATTGAAAAAGATAATAACAAAGTAAATATCTTTCTTTTTGTAAGCATAATAGCACCTTTCTTATATTCAAATATGGATATTTTTAATAAATTTTGAATATTTAAAATCTATAACTAACAAGAAAATTTTAAAATAATTGCAAAATAAGAGAAAATATAATAACTTTACTATATTTTGACTTTATAAGCTAAGGTATAATATGCACTTGTATTAAACAAGTACATATTATACTAAGCATTAACTGTTAAACATTATTTAATTACTTTAATTTAATACTTTTTAATAGCTTTGACTTTCTTATCAGATATACTCTAATTTCCTATATCTACTGATGGCGCATTCAAATCATAAGGATCTCTATCTGTATAATCATATATACTTAAATAACTTAGTCCTATACTTTCAGGATCCTTATCATTAACCCTATAATATAAGCCATATATAGTATATATCTTTCCTGTGTCTGTTTGTATCTTTCTTATTCGTAAACTCTTTGAATAAAATGTTGTCTTCCCTTTATCTACTTCAATCTCGTCTCCTCCATCAATGTTTGTAATATATTTTTCTACTCTACCTTCAAAAAACTCCATTGCCTTATCTATCTCTTTATCAAGTCTTTTTCTTCTCTTTGCCTTAGGTGAGAACATATCCTTAAGTGTCTCCTTATCACCATCACTTAGACATTTTAGTATTCTCGCACTTCTACCTTCAGCTGAATCTTCCTTACGATATTTAAGTTGCTCTTCAATAGTGGTAGTACGTGGTTCAGAATTACCGCATGATGAAAGAGATATTGTCATTGTAAAAAGTAAGAGTAATATTAAGAACTTCTGTCTGCTC
>CAUQVF010000005.1:0-93696 GCA_963521605.1 uncultured Peptostreptococcaceae bacterium
TAAAAAATACAATAGAGATATGTATGAATGATGAGATATTAAAAGAATACTTAGACTACAGAAAGATGGAGGTGCAAGAGATGATAACAGCATTTACAACACAAGAAGAGGCATTTGAAAGTTTCTTAAAGGATGAGGTAAAAAGAGGTAGAAAAGAAGGAGAAAAGATAGGCGAAAAAAGAGGTGAAGAAAAGGGAAAAATAGATACATTGATAAACTTCTTTAAAAACGGAATAGGCCTTGATGTAATAAGCAAGGGTTTGGGAATGAGTATAGATGAAGTAAAAAGTATATTAATAGGCAGGGGCTTTGAAGTATAAAGATGTAAAATATTATCTCTATAATATTCTTATTTCAATGTGAAAGATGGAGGTGCAAGAGATGATAACAGCATTTACGACACAAGAAGAGGCATTTGAAAGTTTCTTAAAGGATGAAGTGAAAGCAGGCGAAAAACGTGGTGAAAAACGTGGTGAAGAAAAAGGAAAGATAGATACATTGATAAACTTCTTTAAAAATGGAGTAGGACTTGATATAATAAGCAAATCTGTAGAAATGAGTATAGATGAAGTAAAGAGTATATTAATCGGTAGAGGTTTTGAGGTCTAAATCCACATCACAAATCCTTTGACAAATCTATTTTAATACTATTATCTATTTAATCTACGGATAATTTTCATAAATGATTTACAAAGTAGCATATAATTCATGACTTTATTATAAATGCACTGAAAATATTTATCCATTATTGTATTAGAATTTAGTATTAACAAATTAAAACGGACATTTTTCTTAAGAGCAAAAACAAAAGAAAAATGTCCATTTTTTATGATATATTTCCATTATTCTATTAGATTTTATACTATTCTCCATTTAAAAAGTCATGCAAAATATTTTGTATGCTAATTACTTTTAAATTGTATTACATTCATAAGCGAAATATTTATATGGTGCTTTAAAAGGTTTTTAGTATTAGTATGAAACGAATAATTTGCTAAAATAACAATCTTATCATTATAAATGCTGATTAGTATAATGCTAAAACACAATAGAAAATGGATACATAAATAATATACTGCTTTTAAAAAATTGATAATATTATCCGTACATCAAACAGACGATAGTATAACTCTGATAAAAAACATACTAATATTTTACAAAAAAACAAAAAACTTCACTATTTATCTAAGACCTCAAAAAATCTTCAAGTTTTGCCAGTGACCTACTCCTATGCGAGATTTGATTTTTCAGCTCCTGTTTTATCTGTGCAAATGTCTTTCCACCTGCTGCCTTGTCATTTGGCAAAAACAACGGATCATAGCCAAAGCCATTTTCACCCATAGGCGCAAATCCTATCTTACCATGACATTCTCCACGAAATACATGCTCTTCTCCATTTGGAAATACAAGGGCAACTACAGAGACAAACTTCGCCCCTCTCTCATCAGATGTAAGCCCCATAAGAGATTTTAGCAATTTCTCGTTATTTTTGATATCTCTTGGCTCCTCATTGCTGAATCTTTTTGAATAAACCCCCGGCGCACCATTCAAAGCGTCAACCATTAGCCCTGAATCATCTGATAAAACTACAGTATTGGTCAATCTGCAATACTCCCTTGCCTTTATCAGAGCATTTTCTTCAAAGGTAGTACCTGTTTCCTCAACATCCACATCCTGCAAATTAAAATCTGACAGAGATTTGTATTTCGTACCGTATTTTGTCAGTATCTTACCTATTTCGTCCAACTTGTGCTCATTTGTTGTGGCGATTAACACTTCCTCTACTTTGGGCTCTTTTTCTCCTGTAATCAAATATGTGATTTCATCTCCAAGTATTTCTTTTTGTAGACTCACAATTTTTTTGTTAGCTTCTTCTGCCAAAGTCAGCAAGTCATTTAGAGAATTCCTTGAAAAAGGAGTCTGTTCACCTGTTCCCTGTATCTCTACAAACTCTCCCTTGCTCGTCATCACGACATTCATATCCACCTGAGCATTGCTGTCCTGCTCATAGCAAAGGTCAAGTACATTTTCCCCTCTTACTATACCCACGCTGATAGCGGAAATAAAAGAATCTATAGGAAAGTGACTTATTATCTTTCTATCGTAAAGTTTTTTCACTGCAAGAGCCATGGCGATAAAAGCACCGTTAATAGAAGTAGTACGAGTACCACCGTCCGCCTGTATAACATCACAGTCTATCCATATGGTTCTCTCACCGAGCTTTGTAAAATCCACTGCATTTCTTAGGCTTCTACCTATTAATCTTTGTATCTCCTGACTTCTTCCATCTATCTTACCACGAGTAGAATCTCTTACCTTTCTTTGCTTTGTCGATCCCGGCAACATAGAATACTCAGCAGATATCCAGCCTGTTCCCGAATTTTTGAGAAAAGGAGGGACTTTTTCTTCCACACTTGCTGTACAAATCACCTTAGTATTTCCAAATTCTATAAGCACACTGCCGTCAGCATAGCCTGCGTAGTTTTTAGTTATTCTTATTCTTCTCAGCTCGTTATTTGCTCTCATTTTTACTCCTATCTTATGTAATATCATATTTATATCCGTTTTAAATCATATTTATAGATAATTTTATAACATAAAATCCCTGATATTGATTTGTTTCTACAGCCTACATTATAGTATCTATGAAGGAAAATGTCAATTACTGTTCAACAAAGTAAATATTCTTGTAAGTAAGCTAAACACTAATTTTATCTTTACTAGGAACTAAGATATATATCAGCTTCTAATTATAGCGTACACTTTTAATGTTTTATATTACAATTTATGCTTAATTATAAAATGAAATTGACAAAGCTTATTAAAAATGCTACAATGTAATCAGGAAGATCTGCTTGTACAGTAGCAAGCAGGGTAATAAAAAGAAATACTGTTATTAAGAAGAAGACCCTGCTTATTTGATAAGTGGGGGTTTTTTATATGTCTAATTGAACTGAACAATATGTATTTTGCAATTCCTATTAGGCATAATATAAGACATAAATATGCTATTTTTACCAATACAGAAAAAACTATGGGTTTGGATTTGAGCAAATCAGTTATAATAACTGATATAGATAGATATGTTGATTTTAGTACAACAGCCTTTATTTCAAAAGATGAATATATTTTTCTAAATAAAAGAACTAATCTAATAAAAAAACAACTATTACTCTATATTAACAAATATAAAAAAGCATATAGCAATCAAAAAATAGCAAGAAATAAATTACTATGCAGTATGTCATGCTTACAATATTTTCATAAAGAATTAGGTATAAATTAGAGTAATTTCAAGTTACAAAAAGCAATAATCATGCTATACTATAGTTGAGAAATCACTTAGTATTTGAGGTAGAAATTGTGCTACTATACACCTTGATACAAGGTTTAAGAGATGTGGGGAGGGGCACTCCCACCAAATACTAAGTGATAATAAGTAAAAGCATCCTAATATAGGGTGCTTTTTATATCGGCATTTAATCCATACTAATATTTACTTGAATAGGGAAAATTTTTCTTTGCTTATCCCAAAATTACAGTTATACTAAAATCTAATAGAAAAATGGAAATTTTTTATAAATATTATGCACCAACAGTCTATTAGTAAAAGATATATTAAGAAAAGAATCTATAGTTTATACTAATCTCAATTTAAAAAGTCATGTAAAGTATTTTGTGTGGTGATTATTTTTAAATTGTATGATATCCATAAGCAGAATAACTACATGGTGATTTAAAAGGTTTTTAGTATTAAATGCAGATTAGTATTAGAAAAATAATACATAAATGCAAAAACGGATACCGTCTCCGGTATCCGATAAATGATATTTTGTCAATAATTCACTTTTTGTATAGCGATAGTAACTTAGCAATAAGATAAGATATATATCGCATAAGACAAGCTTTAATACTATCTCAATAGTTGTAGTGCTTGGTTTGGTATTTGGTTTGCTTGTGATATCATGGCTTGAGCTGCTTGTGAAAGAACGTTGTTCTTTGTGAATGTGCTCATTTCTTTTGCCATATCTGTATCTCTTATTCTTGCTTCTGCTGCTTGTGTATTTTCAGCTGCATTGTTCAAGTTTTTGATTGTATGTTCAAGTCTGTTTTGTACTGCACCAAGACTTGATCTTTGTTTAGATACTGTTGATATAGCTTTGTCTATTGTTCCAAGAGTAGTTTTAACATCGTCAGCAGACATTACACTAATATCAAGTTTGAAATCTCCCTCAGCATACGCATCTTTACCTGCTACAGATGTTGTTGTTACATTAGCTCCTGTTGCTCCAAAACCTTTACCAGCTACTCCTGATTTTACCTTAATACTCACATTAACAGGATCTTCACCAGGATTTTTTGCTGTAAATTGTATATCATTAGTATTTACTTTAGCAATATCAACATTATTAAATGCAGCCTGTAATTTAGTTACTAGTTCATCAGCGGATTGTCCACCACCATTTCCATCCATTGTAATTTCTTTTTTTACACCATTTACAGTAACTTCAAGCGTAGTAGCTTCAGTAGAACCTCCTAATGCTGTCCAGGCAGTAGTTGTACTTTTAGATTTTACTCCAGGATCAGCAGTTGCAACCTTATCTCCAAGATTTAACTTTTTAGCAGACATAGAGTCTATAGATATACCCATAGTTTGTCCTTCATTAGCTCCTACTTGTAGGCTCTTATCTTTAAAGCTTCCATCAAGCAGTTTTTGCTTATTGAACTCTGTCTTTGTAGAGATATCATCTATTTCGTTAGAAAGTTGTTTGATTTCCGCTTGGATAGCTTTTCTGTCTTCTGCTTGGTTTGTATCGTTACCTGCTTGTACAGTAAGCTCTCTCATTCTTTGTAGCATTGAATGTACTTCGTCAAGTGCTCCTTCTGCTGTTTGCACTGCTGATATACCGTCTTGTGCATTTCTTGAAGCTTGAGTAAGTCCTCTTACTTGTGTTCTCATTTTTTCTGAGATTGTAAGACCTGCTGCGTCATCTGCCGCTCTGTTTACTCTTTGTCCTGTTGACAGCTTTTCGATTGATTTTCCAAGTCCGCTTGAGTTTACTCCAAGTGATCTTTGTGCGTTCATTGACATCATGTTGTGATTAATTATCATTTTATTTTCCTCCTTGAATTTTAGCGAGCGTCCATGCTCTTAAATGTATTATTATAACTTTGATACTTGTGTATCACTTGATTTTTATATCGGAGTGAGATTTTATTTTCTTTAGTATTTTTTTACTATTTTTTAAATTTTTTAATTGAGTTTTTCCTTGTATCGGTGATTTTAACAAGTGCTATCCCTATCATGGATAAGCTATATGCTTATCAGACTAAAGTCACAACTGTTACAAAATCTCCTATATATTAGAAAAACTTAGCTCTACCGATATTAATCCGATACCTGACCCTTATCTATTGTCGTGTCGATACATCCCCTTTTTACTGTATCACAGGTGATAGATATCCGCCTTGTATCTTTGTTACACTGATATTATCGTGATAAATTATTTTTTATTTAGTTTTTTTTATAATTTTTTTTATTTCTTAGCTAAGACTTGAAATATACAATGATTAATTGCTTTTATAATATTTTTTAATTATACATATCATTATCTTTCTTATGCTGATATACTTATAGGATATGCTTTTTTCATAATACATTATTTTAAATGGCATATAAATTATGATATCTTTATAAATGTAAGGTATTTTTTTATTTATATGAAATTTCAGCCTTACATAGTCTTATAACTCGCCATAAATCCGTCGTATATTATATATCCTTTTAAATCAAGGACATTGAGTATGGAGATTACATCTTGGATATTCATACCAAGAGCCATTGCTATCTTTTCGCTGTGGCAGAGCGACTCAAGTTTTATTATCATATAGACCTTTTTTTCGACATCTGATAAATCTTCTATCTTCATCACCTGATTTACTTCTTCATTTATAGACTTTGCCTCGTATCTCATCTCAAAGAGTATGTCGCCTATATTTGTCACCATGCAGGCACCGTCTTTTATCAGGGCATTTGCTCCGTAAGAGTTGGGAGAGTTGATATTGCCCGGCACTGCAAAGATGTATTTGCCCTGCTCCAAGGCGTATTTTGCAGTGATAAGTGTACCGCTCTTACTGCCTGCCTCTGTTATTAGCACCCCTTTTGAGATTCCGCTTACTATCCTGTTTCTAAGTGCAAAGTTTTTCTTTTGTGCAGGTCTTAGGCTGTTGTTTTCTGAGATTATAAGATTTCCATTTGCCAGCACCTCATCGTATAAATATCTGTTTTCTGCAGGGTATATCTTGTCTACAGATGTGGCAAATACGCAAATTGTCTTGCCTCCATTTTTTATGGCTGTGCTATGCGATATGGAGTCTATACCTCCGGCAAATCCGCTACTTATACAAAAGTCATTGTCCACCAAGTCTTTGACAAGGGAAGAAGTCACCCATTTGCCGTAAGTAGTCGGCTTTCTGCTACCTACTACAGCTATGTTTTTTTCTTTTTTGAGTAGTGATATATCTCCTTTGTAGTACAGGACTTTGGGGTAATAGTCTATGTTTTTGAGCCTGTTCGGATATTCTTCATCTAAAAATGTGATGTAGTCTATGTCGTTTTTTGCATTTATCTCGTCGAGTTTTTTCATCTGCTCTTTGCATAGCTCTATATTGTATTTTGATATGTCAAAGTCAGCTATTATATCTCTGATATCCTTGCCTGAAATCTCGTATAGCTGATTTTCTTCTATGTTTTTGTCAAGTTTTTCTATGTATTCAGGGGGCATATTGTAAAATTCCGAAAAAAACTGTGCTATTTTGCTCATATATACTCCTTTAGTTTGATATAGTTTTTTGTAATTTATACTATCTTATTTGTCTTTGGCTTAATATGCTATATTTGATAGTTCTTAAAGCTATTAACTATTATTACAGCTTATAGTAGTTTAATTTTGATATTTTGTCAATAAAAAAGACGGCAGTATTTCTTACCACCGTCTCTAATACTAAAATCTATAAATAGCCATATAATTGTATTACAAGTAAAATTGCTGATAATTTATATACTGTAATGTCATCAGTCATAAATACTTGGCATTATAAATAGCAGTTTATTGCTAAGTTTGAATTTTTACTGTCCTGTAAAAATCTTAATGAGGTCCTTGTATGTCACAAGTAACATTATACTTATCAAAAATATCATACCTGCTGCATTTACAATATATTCCATCTTTTTGTTGAGTTTTTTCCTTGTAATAAGTTCTACAAAGGATGTGAGCAGTCTAAATCCGTCAAGCGCAGGTATAGGCAGTAGATTCATAATGCCAAGATTGAGCGAGATAAAGGCAATGTAGTTTATCACTGTCGCAAGACCGGAGTTGACAGAAGAGCCCATCTCCTTGACTATGCCTACAGGTCCGCTGACATAGTTGAAGTCTACCTTGCCTGTGAACAGCTTTTTGATAAAGTCAAGCATGCTTAGTGATACATTGTAGGTCTGAGAAAATGCCTGTGAAATGGAAGATGAGAAGTTTTTCTCGTACATAGGATATATACCCACTGTTCTTCTTCCGTTTTTTTCTTCCGGTGTAATCACTATTTCCTTAGTCTGACCGTCTCTTATCACTTGTAGAGTAACATCTCCCTTTGTTCCTGCTATGGTAGTTGGAATATCGTTCCAAGATTTTATATTTGTTCCGTTTATTGATTTTATCTCATCTCCGACTTTGAGCTCACTTTTGCTCGCAGGTGAGTTTTCTATTATATTGCCCACCTTGTTGACAGGTACTCCGCTAAGTGTAAATAGCAGGATGAATGTCACTATGGTAAGGACAAAGTTCATAAAAGGCCCTGCAAAGATTACAGCCATTTTTTGGAGAGGATTTTTTTGGCAAAATGCGTTGGGATCGTCACTTTCTTCATCTTCACCCTCCATAGCTACAAATCCTCCCATAGGTATGGCTCTTAGAGAGTAGTTTGTTCCGTTTTTTTCCTTTTGAAAAATAACTGGCCCCATTCCTATGGCAAATTCGTGGACTGTTATTTTGTTCAGTTTTGCTACAAAAAAATGTCCGAATTCATGCACTGCCACGACTATGCCGAATATCAACAGCGCTATAATGATATTTATAATTCCCATTTATTCTCCTTTTATCAAATCTTCAAAATCTGCACTGACAAGCTCTTTAAGTGCATTTACTTCCATTTTCAGTTGCATGCCTCTTTTTCCGGCACTTACTATTATATATTCCAAATTTTCCGCTTTTTTATCTATAAGAGTGGGAAATATTTTTTTCATGCCTATGGGCGAGCAACCTCCACGTATATATCCTGTGATTTTATTTATTTCGCTGACGTGTATCATGGCTATATTTTTGAGCTTGAAAGCTCTTGCCGTCTTTTTCAAATCAAGCTCATCCTTGCCGTTTATCACGCATACATAGTAGTTTTTGTCATTTCCTTGCAGTACCAAGGTCTTGTAAACGTATTTGATTTCTTCCTTTATTTTTTCCGCTACAGATATGGCATCGAGATGTTCTTCATCTACTTCATAACTTATAAGCTCGTATTTTACCTTGTTTTTTTCAGCTATTCTCACTGCATTTGTCTTTTTGTCTGACATCTTATACCTCTTTTTTTACACTCTTGTTTTTAAGTAGTCTCTTACATAGTCTCTTGCCCATCTGTCCATCTGTAATATCTCGTCAAGACTTGGCTTGGATATGAACTTGTGTTTTTGCAAGGCTTGATATATGACATCACTTATATCGTAAAATCCTATTTCATCCTTAAGATAGGCATTTACCAGTTCTTCATTGGCTGAATTGAGTACGCAGGTAGCTGTTCCGCCCGATTTTAGGGCGTCTTTTGCAAGACTTATACAAGGGAAGTTTTCTTCGTCTATCTCTTCAAAAGTCAGGCTTTGTCCTATCAGGTCAAGCTCTCTCATTACTGATAATTCCCTTTGCGGATAGAAGAAGGCGTATGAAATAGCACCTCTCATATCAGGGAGCGACATCTGTGCCTTGATAAAATTGTCTTCAAATTCTACCATGGAGTGGACTATGGATTGTCTGTGTACACAGGCTTTTATCTGCTCTTTTTTCACTCCGAACAGATGATAGGCCTCTATTATTTCCAGTCCTTTGTTCATCATGGTAGCTGAGTCTATGGTGATTTTTGCCCCCATAGACCAGTTTGGATGTTTGAGAGCGTCCTTTGCTTTTTTCATCCTTATTTCGTCTTTGCCCATGCCTCTGAAAGCTCCGCCAGAAGCTGTGATAATAAGATTTTTAATATTTCTTTGCTCTTCTCCTACCAAACATTGGAAAATCGCCGAGTGTTCCGAGTCAACAGGCAGTATCTTCACCTTATTTTGCCTTGCTTTTTCCATTACTATGTCGCCGGCAACTACAAGAGTCTCTTTGTTTGCAAGCGCTATGTCTATTTTTGATTCTATGGCTCTTATAGTAGGTAGCAGTCCTATCATACCCACCACACAAGTAAGTAGAAGCTCGGTATTTTGGTAAGTAGCTGTCTTTATCAGCCCGTCAATGCCAAAATCTATGTCTACGTCGATTTTTTCTTCCTTGAGTTTTTCCTTCAGTTTTTCGCAGGATACTTGGTCGTATACGCAGACAAATTCAGGCTTGAACTCTTTGATTTGCTCTAAGAATAAGTCTATATTTTTATTTGTGCTCATCGCCACGACTCTAAAGCTGTCTTTTTTGTCTCTTATTATATCCAATGCCTGTGTACCTATAGAGCCTGTAGAGCCGAGTATGGAGATATTTTTCATACGCTATACTTCTTTCATATTTTCTTATTTTATTTTTTTATTTTTTTCTTATTTTATTTTCTTATTTTATTTTTTTCTTATTTGCTAAATTTATTTTTGTCTCTTTTAAATAGCACTCTTACTGCAAATAGCGGTAAGGCACCGAGTCTTGTTATCCTTTGTGGCTCTTTTACCACCCTGTACAGCCATTCCAAACCGTGTTTTTGGTAGAACATAGGCGCTCGCTCTACAGTGCCTGAGTATACGTCAAATGAACCTCCTACTCCGATAAATACCTTAGCGTTGAGTGTTTCTTTGTAAGCATCTATGAAAAATTCCTGCTTAGGCGAGCCGAATGCTACAAATAGGATGTCAGGATTTGCACTGTTTATTTTTTCAATTACAGCTTTTTCTTCGTCGTTTCCCTTTGCACCTGTGTGTATGCCCTTGTAGTAGCCATGATGATAGCCGGCTATTTTTATATTTTCGTATTTTTTTTGTATATTTTCGCATGCCTTTTGCGCTATGCCATCCTTCGCACCAAGTAGAAATATTGACTTGCCGTTTTCGTTGCAATATTTGAGCAGGCTGTCCATCAAGTCTATGCCTGTCACCCTTTCTTTGAGTGCATTGCCCAGTATCTTGGAGCCTATGACAAGCCCCACTCCGTCAGGCACTACCATGTCGGCTTTTTTGATGATGTCGTATAGAGCCTTGTTTTCTCCTGCATTTACCACTATCTCAGCGTTTGGTGTAACTACAAAGTATTTTTGATTGTTTTCAATTGCCTCTGTACATCTTTGCACAGCCTGTTTCATGTCTACCTTATCTATTTCTACTCCGAGTATTCTTATCTTATCCATATATATTTTCTCCGTATAGTTATATTTTATAGCTTAGTTTCAAAAAGTGTAAAAGCTCTTAGCATATCTTAGTAAAATTATTTTAATTGTAGTTAAAATTTGCTTTATTTCATGTTTTATAGTAAAGCGCATCACAGATTGCGATTTAAAAGTATATGCTTGTTAGTATGTTAGCTTTATTTAGTACAAATATAAATCTTCAATTTCTCTTTTATCAGCAATCAAATAAGTCTATATTTAAATTTTATAAGATTTCAATGATTTAAGACCTAAGTGTATTATATCTTTTTATTTTAAAATTAGTATGAATTTTACAGCTTTAATCATATTTCACGACTTGCTATTATATCATAGCCTTGTATTTTTTACAAATAAGCGTAAAAAAACTCCATAAGTAGATAGATTTATTTACCTTGTCCACTTATGGAGTATCATATCAGATTTTGTCGTCTACAAATGTTTTGTTCAATTTGATATTGCTATTTTAAAAAAATCTTACTTCTTATTCAGATCTTAGCCATAGTGATGCATAACCGTTTTCTACAGCTATTCCTATCTTTGTAAATTTAGGATTCATCATATTTTGTCTATGTCCTTCTGAAGCATACCACTTGTTGAAAAGGTCCTCTGCTGTGAAACTGTCTGTAGTAAAGGCTATATTTTCTGCCCAAGTGCCACTGAATTCAAGTCCAAAATCTTCAACTTGTTTTCTCATATCAGTTCCGTCTTTGAGTCTATGGTTAAAGCTGTTATTTTTGTTCATATATTGAGCTTTCCATCTTGCAAGATTGTTTAGAGAGTCATCAGCACTTAGAGCTTGTATATTTGCCCCTTCTCTTTTTTGGTTGATTACATTCAAAAAGTCTTTAACAAACTTTTCATCACTTGCAGATTTTACATCTTTTACAGGCTTGATACTTTTTGCATCTTCTATTTGTTTCTTATCTTTTTCATTAATTATTTTTACGCTGTATTCCTTACCTTCCACCATATTTTTCCATTGATCATATTCCATTTGCAAGTCCAAAGTAGTCTCAACGCTGTAATTTTTTTGGAATGGCTGATATTTTCTCATAATTGTATAAGCCTTGTTTTCCTCATAGAACTGCTTGTTCAAATAGTCGCCCTTTGCAGCTGAATAAATATGGAGCTTACCGTCTTTTCCCATTTTGAAATATTTGAATTTGGCAATGCCTTGCTCTAAAGTGAGAGGATTTAAGTTATTATTTGATTTTTGCTTATTGAACATTTTTTGAAATTCATTGTAAGACATCTGATTGTCATATACGATGTAAAACTTTGCAAAATTCTTGTCTTTTGCATAGAAATTCTTGTTTATAGCAGCAAGCTCAGAGTCGTATCTCTTGTATTGTACAGCATTTGCATTGACCATATGGTAAGTGGCAGGCACATATACAAAGAGCATGTTGTTGTCGCCAAGTTTAAAATATTTATTTTTTTTCACTGTTTCAGCGAGAGACTTTTGCCCTGTATTTGCTTTTTTAGTTGAATTTGTCTTTTTAACTTGCTTTTTAGTATTTTTGTTGTTCTTCTTTTGTGGCTTGGCAGTATTTTTAGTTCTTGCTGCACTTACAAGAATAGTTTTCTTGACCGAGCCTTTAGCAACAGTTCCTTCATACTTGACATCGGCACTTACCGCCTGAGCAAAAAGTGACATCAAAACAATTGCAGCCAAAGTTACTTTCATCTTCTTCATCTCTTACATCCTTTCTAAAACATTAGTTTTATAAGTGTTTGATTAATACAAAATAATTATATCACATTGTTCATTTCTTATATAATTAAGTTTTCATTACATTATTTTTAAAAAAACACTTGACAATTTTACTTAGTAGTATTATGATAATATCATAAAGATAATAAGTAAAATTTTTATAATAAATTTTAGAAAGAAGATGATGGAATGAAGAAGGTTTCAAGCTCTAAAGCATTGGAAAACACAAAGAATGCAAAAACAAAAACTGATAATACGGAAAAACAAAAATATAATAATAAAGAAAATGAAAGTAAAAAAATTAAGTCAAGTTTAGATATTGAAAGTGAGGAGGATTTTTGGAAAAGCTATGACGCAAGTGAATATCAAAAGCCTTCTGTTGCAGTGGATGTGGTGGCATTTACAATAGATGATGACGAAAAGGAAAACTATAGGAAGAATCAGGATAAAAAGCTCAAGATTATCCTGAAAAAGAGAAGCTCTCACCCATATATAGGAAGATGGGGACTACCTGGAAGTTTTGTACAAATCGACGAGACTTTGGAGCAATCAACTCAGCGTATAATGCAAGATATCACTGATATTTCATCAGAATATCTGGAGCAGTTGTACACTTGGGGAGAGCTTGACAGAGATAAGAGGCATAGGATTTTTTCAATATCTTATCTTACCTTGATATCTCAAAAGAATATACTTCCTACTGAAAAAGACTATATGTGGTTTGAAGTGAGTATGAGGAGAAAAAAGGAGGAAAGGGAGATATTAAAAGACGGAGAAAAAATTATCCTAACAGATATCTTGGACTTTACAGGAGATGAGCTTTCTTTTGACGTTACAATACAAACAACGCAGATAGTAAAAAACAAGGTGACACAATATTTTTACGAAATAATAGAAAATGAGCATATAGCCTTTGACCATGCGAAGATAATAGCCTATGCAATAAAGAGACTGAGAGAAAAGATTAACTATACTCAGATAGCATTTTCTCTGATGAGTGAGAAGTTCACTCTTACACAATTGCAACAGGTCTATGAGGTCATACTTGGAAAGAGTCTGCTCAAGGCAAATTTTAGAAGAAAGATTGCAAATATGGTGGAAGAAACTGACGAATATACAAAAAACTCCGGTCATAGACCTTCAAAACTCTATAGATTCAATAATAAATTCAATTTTTAAATATTTCTAAGTTTTTTATAGCTTATAAATTTTAATACTGATATTGTCTTACTTATACTAATAGCCATTTATAAAGCGAGATTATAGATCACATGGATTTTCAATAACTTTGTTATGATGTATTTATATGGCTTTTTAATGAGTTTTTAGCATTAGTTAAAAAAAGTTTTTTGCTTATTTTGAATCGACAATAGTATTAAAATAACTATTTGGACAAAATTCTTAATAATTTGATTTTTATGTTAAGCAAATTATAACATGAGGAGGAATATATAATGTTTAGTCTTAGATATGTAAAATTTGAACCCAACAGCTATGCCATACTTTATAAAAACGGACAGATAGTAAAACAAGGTAGCGGACTTAACTTCTGGTATTTTGCGGATACGAGCAGTGTGGCAAAAATACCTACAGATGTTGCAGACGAGAGCTTTATGTTTGATGACAATACACAAGATTATCAAAATATCACTATACAAGGCAGCATATCATATAGGATAAGCGAGCCACTAAAGGCGGCTGAGTATCTCAACTTTACCCTTACTCCAAATCGCAGGAGCTATGTTTCAACTCCTATTGATATGTTGCTAAAGAAGATAAACAATGCTGTAATTGTCTCAGCAAACAAGGTAATAGGCAAGATGGAGTTGAAAAAAGCAATTACTTCGAGAGAATATATAAAGGATATGATATTGCTTGACCTTAGACAAAATGAGGAACTTACACAAATGGGTATTGAAATAATAAACCTTTCACTGCTTGCTGTAAGACCTAATGCTGAAACTGCCAGGGCATTGGAAGCACAGGTAAGAGAGCAGATATTGAAAGACTCTGACGATGCCATATACAATAGACGCAACTCTTCTATTGAGCAGGAAAGACTTGTCAAAGAAAATGAATATAATACGCAAATTGCAGTGGAAGAAAAGAAGAGAGAGATAGAAGAAAGAAAGCTGATGGCAAAACAAGGTCTGCAAAAACAGCAAAATCAACTTAAGGAAGAACAGATTAACGCTGATATAAAACTTGAAGAAAAGAAGAAAGACCTTATGGAACTTTCATCAGAAAATATAAGAATTACTGCAGACGCCAAGGCATACGAGCTGTCTGCCGCTATGAAGGCTCTTGAAGATACTAAGCAGGAGACTATACAGGCACTTGCAAGTGTAGGTATGGATTCAAATAAACTTATAGCAATCGCCTTCCAAGAATTGGCAAAAAAAGCCGGTTCTATAGGTCAGCTCAACGTATCACCTGATTTATTGAGAGAATTGATGCAGTAGGTGAAAGATGGATAAAATATTAAAATTCGTCGTTATTACTAAGAAAACTCCGCTTGAGGAGTTGATTCAAAGGTACAATACTATGGAGCAAGCCAAGTTTTACATCACTCATCTTGGCGAAGACTTCTCCTTTTATACTAAGCAACATCAAAGATATATGCTTTCCCTCGAAGAGACTGTATCAAGCCTTACAAACTACGGCAAGGTGCAAAGATTGGATAGACAGTATCTATCAAATTTTATCTTTGGAGATGATGATATAGTCGTGGTGGTAGGTCAGGACGGACTGGTGGCAAATACCATGAAGTATCTGAAAAATCAGATCATAGTGGCGGTAAATCCTGATAAATCTCTTTGGGACGGGGTATTGCTACCCTTTGTACCCTCAGATATGAAGAAAATCATACCTGAGATAATAAAGGGCAAGAGAGATGTGAAAAATATTTCCATGGCTAAGGTGAGCCTTGCAGACGGTCAGGTCTTATATGGAGTAAACGACCTCTTCATCGGGCAAAAGACTCACACATCGGCAAGATACACTATAAAATTAGGCGACTATGAGGAAGATCAGTCATCAAGCGGAATAATAATATCTACAGGTCTTGGCAGTACAGGCTGGCTCAAGAGCATAATATCAGGAGCGCTAAATATATCCAAATCTTATAAGTCTATTAATGGAAAAACTGACAGTATCTTGAATTGGAATAAGAAAAATAGTAGGAACGTCAAAGATATAAATGCTGAAAATACAAGTAATTATGACAGCTCATACCTAAATATGAGCTGGGACAGTACATCCTTGGTATTTTCAGCGCGTGAGCCTTTTCCAAGCAAAAGCTCTAAGGCAAACTTTGTCTTTGGCATGATAAATAGCGGTAAGAGTCTGCAAATCATATCTAAGATGCCTGAAAACGGAGTAATATTCAGCGATGGAGTGGAAAGTGACTTTTTGACATTTTCATCAGGTATGGAGGCAAGTATACGTCTGTCTAAGAGAAAAGGTCATCTTGCAGTCTGATAAATTATCACGTCTAATTTTCAAGATATTGAAAGTGTAGTTTAGAGATTTATTATATCTATATAATTATGTTTTTAAGCTGTTTATTCTTTACAAATACCCTTGCAAGAATTATAATAGGTATATAAGTATTATAATTATAGGGGGATGATATGTCACCAAAAAATATGAACCTTAAGATAAGGGATAGCTTATTTATAGACTTATTTTCAGATAAAAATCGTCTGCTACAATTATACAAATCATTAGTGGATGATGAAAGAAAAATAAGCATAGAAGATATAGAGATAATAACCTTGGAAAATATAATCACAACAGGAGTGTATAATGACCTCGGTTTTAGGGTAAAAGATGAAATAATAATACTTATGGAAGCACAGAGTGTTTACACGGAAAATATTATTCTAAGAGTATTATTTTATCTATCAGATACACTCAAAGACTATATAGAACAAAACAGCCCTAATAAGAATCTTGTAGAACTCTACAGTACAAAAAAGAGGATGATACCTAAGATAAAGCTTTTTACAGTATATACAGGGGATAAACTCATGGAAGACCATGATTTACATCTTAGCGATTTGATGGTAGAAAGCAATATAGTCTCAGATATAGATATGAAGCTAAGGGTACTTTGTACCGGAAATAAAAACAATATCTTAGGGCAGTATATATTATTCACACAGATATTTTCAAGGCAAAGTAAAGAATGTTCGGATATAGAAGAAGCAGTAAAAAATACAATAGAAATATGTATGAATGAGGAGATACTAAAGGAATACTTAGCAATAAAAAAGACGGAGGTGCAAGAGATGGTAAACGAATATATGAAACAAGAGACAGCTTTTAAGATATTTATGGATGACCAAAGACAGACAGGACTAAGAGAAGGAAGAGAAGAAGGAAAGATAGATACATTAGTAAATTTTTTTAAAAACGGAGCAGGATTAGATCTAATAAGTAAGGCTGTAGGCATGAGTATAGAAGAAGTGAAGAACATATTAATTGGTAGAGGCTTTGAGGTATAAGCTTAAAATAAAACTACTCTGTAAGTCAAAAATAAAAAAAGCAGGTGCAAGAGATGGTAAACGAATATATGAAACAAGAGACAGCTTTTAAGATATTTATGGATGACCAAAGACAATTTAATTTTTCAGGAGGAATATATGAAGAAAATATTTTCTAAGATTACAGCACTTATGCTGATTTTTACAATTTTTTCAACAGGAGTATTTGCAGCTTCTCCAAAGATGTCAAACTGGGCAAAACCTGCATATGACAGGCTAAGACAAAAACAAATTATACCTTTGATACTTAGGGATGCTGATCTCAAACAGGAAATCAACAGAAGGGAGTTTACTCACTTGTTAATGAGATATATGGTGGCAAATAACGGCTACAACCTTGAAACTTATGATGCTGATATAAAGGATGTAGATGATGATAAATATATCAAGTCTGCCTATGCTCTTGGCATAGTTTCGGGTTATCCTGACGGTTCATTTAAACCACTGTTGAAAATCAAGAGAAGTGAAGCAGCTGTAATGATATATAACGCTGAGAGTCTGATTAAAAAGGTGCCTGACGGCTCAATATCAAGATTTAAGGATGCAAGATTTATTCAAACTTGGGCAAAAAAAGCAGTAGGTGCTATGACAGCATTAGGTGTTATGAGCGGATATAAAAACGGCAATTTCGTACCGTCAAGAAATATATCAAGACAGGAAACCGTAGTTATGATAGATAAATTGGCAGCCGGAAAGCCAAGTAAGTTGCAAGATGTCTATGAAATAGAAAAAACTGACAAATTTCTTTCAAAAAGCGACTATAGATATATTTTAGAGAATATACCGGTAAAAAAATTTGACAAAGACTTTATAAAGCAGTATGTTTTTGATACAGACTCTGAAAGAAGACTGGATTTGTATAATAAATTCATACTTAACGAAAAATTTGGTAACAAAGTGCTTTCATCTCCAAATCTGATATTTGACTATGATAAGTCAAGCTATGTATTGGGAATAGAAAAAAAGACATCCGAAAATAAAAAAGTTGAAAAAAGAGTATTTGTAGGAGATCTCATAGAAGACGGCAAATATGTAAAAGTTACAGACATAATATTTAGTTCTTGGGTAACTGAGAAATAAAAAAAGAGGATTTTCAAGGTAGAAGACTTGAAAATCCTTTTTTTACAATTTCATTGTTATTTCATACTAAAAACCTGTTAAAAAGCCTTGTATTTATGTTACAAAAAAATTATTGAAAATCTCTAATATATATAAAGTCATTTAAAATAACTGCTTGGCAATATAAACGGTGATTAGTATCATACTAATACTAAACTCTATTTAATAATAAAAACCTATCAAAAGGCCATAGATTGTATTGCAAGTAACATTGTTGATAATTCATAAGATGTAATGTAATTAGCAATAGATGTCCAGTATTATAAATAGTGATTAGTATCAATTTTAAAAATATAAATTTTTGAAATAAAAGCTATATGTTTTAATATTAAACAATTTTATCTATAATCTAGGTAAAGTATACCATCTATTCATACAAAATGTCTAACTTAGTCTTTCCCATTATTCTAATAAATATTAGTATAGGCTGAGGATAAAAATTACAAATAAATATAATTACATGATTTTAACTGAGTTATAAGATTTTACAAAATTTTTTAAAAAAATGGTATATTTTTATAAATTTTCTAATAGTTATTAATATATTACATATGCTATATAAACTGCGTACTTAATATTGATATTATAGACATTATTGCCGTTACTATGCAAAATATACCTACTACCTTGGTCTCCTTGTATCCGCTTAACTCAAGATGGTGGTGGAAGGGCGACATCTTAAATACCCTTTTTTTAAATCTCTTATAAGCTATGACCTGAATTATTACGCTTAGGCTCTCAATTAAGTAAACCAGACCTACTAATATTATAATAAGATGCATATTCATTGCTATTGCAACAGCACAAACAGCGCCTCCAAGTGCCATTGAGCCTGTATCTCCCATAAAACTCTTTGCAGGATAGGCATTAATCCTCAAAAATCCGAGACATCCGCCTGTTACTGCAAAGGCAAACATGCTCTCAGATATAAAACTCATGTTCATAGCTATTATACCAAGAGCAAGCATAGCTATGGATGTTACACTTGATGCCAATCCGTCCAAGCCGTCAGTAAGATTGACTGAGTTGGTAGTAGCAACTATTGTAAGCACGGTAAAAGGGATGTAAAACATCCCAAGTTTAATCCTATAGCTTGTGAAAGGTAGTATAATATTTGTATCCCATGCTGAATTTTTTAGCGACAATAAAGTAAGTATCAGTGCAAATACTATCTGTACCAGCAATTTTTGTTTGCTTGTAAGCCCAAGATTTCTCTTGTTGATTACCTTGACATAGTCATCCATAAATCCTACAAGTGCAAATAGTAGTAGATAAAGCAAAAATAGATAGACTTTGGAAAAAGCTCTAAAATTCAATATCAAGGTAGAAGCTATTATAGCTATTATAAACACGACTCCGCCCATAGTCGGTGTACCTGCCTTTGACAGGTGAGACTGCGGTCCTTCCTGCCTTATCTCCTGACCGAAATTCAATTTTCTCAGCATTATAAGTATCCTTGGAGATATGACAAATGCTATGGAAAATGCAAGCAGAAAAGACAGAAAATACTCAAATAATTGATGATCCAACATATTCTCCTTTTAAATTAAGTAGTTTAAATTATTTTATCCTTGCAAAAATCATTCTTCCTGCCTGTGTCTGAAGTACCGAACTTACTTCTACTTCTGTAGTCGTACCTATCGCACGCCTTCCGTTTTCAACAACTATCATGGTACCGTCGTCAAGATATCCTATACCCTGCGAGTATTCCTTACCCTCTTTTACTATGTTAAGAGTGATTTTTTCACCTGATACAAGCACCGGTTTTACTGCATTAGACAGCTCGTTTATATTTAGTATCTTGATATTTTGTATCTGCGCTACTTTATTGAGGTTGTAGTCATTTGTAACTACACAGCCATTGATTTTTTCTGCAAGCTTGAGGAGTTTTATATCGACTTCTTCCACTCCGTCTATCTTCATATCGTTGATTTCAACAGCTACATTGGTATTATTTTGTATCTCGTTTAGAATGTCAAGACCTCTTCTACCCTTAACTCTTTTCAAATCATCAGCTGAATCCGCTATATACCTTAGCTCATCGAGTACAAAGGTAGGTATGACTATCTTACCTTCCAAAAATCCTGTAGATATTATCTCTGCTATTCTTCCATCTATTATTACACTGGTATCTAATATTTTATTAGAAATACCGGTAGATTTCTTTCCGCTTTTTTCTTTTGAAAAAGGTCTTTTTTGAAGATATTTTGCTATTTCATCCTTTCTAAGCCTTCCCACATTCATACCGATGTATCCTAAAAATACATATAGAAGTATTGAAATTGGTATACCTGCAAATGGTATCTTACTTATAGGATTAGAAAGCAGATAGGCAATCACTATTCCTATTACAAGCCCCACTATGCTCGTAATCAATTCAGGCAAAGGCATCTTAAGTATTTGCCCTTGAAAATAGTTGGCAATTTTTTGTCCCTTATCAATTATAAATGGAGCTAAAAAATAAAATATGATTGCAAATAAAACTGTGATAATTACAGCCAAAGCTATGTCAAACAGCCTTAAAGACATATTTGTAGGCCTTATATCCTTTAAAAAGTCCTTGACTAAAATATAAAATATGATTCCAAAAGTTGCTCCTACAACTGCTATTAAATATTTAATCGCCTTTTTTATCAATTACTTCACCTCCTTCTTAGATTTTGAAATTGATATTTTCAGCGCTTCCTTAATATTTTTGACTCCTGTAACTTTAATCTTATCATTTGGCTTGAGGTCCTTGAAATTTGAATATGGTATTAGTATTTCTTCAAAGCCCATCTTCAATGCCTCGTTTATCCTGTTTTGTACGAAGCTGACACTCCTTATCTCTCCTGTAAGACCCACTTCTCCACAGATTGCAAGATTTTTTTTGACAGGGCTGTCATAGTAACTTGAGGCTATGGCTATTACCACTCCCAAGTCTATAAAAGGCTCGGAGATTTTTATACCGCCTGTCAGATTAACATATACGTCATAGCTTTGTATATTGATTCTTGCATGTTTTTCCAGTACGGCAAGCAACATATTGAGCCTGTTATAATCCACTCCTGTACCTGTCCTTCGTGGTGATGGAAAGCTGGTTGAGATTACCAAAGATTGTATTTCAATGAGCATGGGTCTTGTGCCTTCGACACTGCTGACTATTGCCGTTCCTGAATTTTCGTTTGTATTTTCAGATAATAACATCTTAGATGGATTATCCACCTCTATAAGCCCTCTATCCGTCATCTCAAAGACACCAAGCTCGTTTGTGGAGCCGAATCTGTTTTTTACCGCCCTTATCATCCTGTAGGAGTTGAACTTTTCTCCTTCAAAATACAAGACTGTATCTACAAGATGCTCCAGCACTCTCGGACCTGCTATAGCTCCGTCCTTTGTCACATGACCTACTATGAAACAGCAGATATTCCTGCTCTTGCATATCTTCATCAATCTGCCGGCTATATCCTTGACCTGTGTCACTGAGCCGGGCAAGGAGTCTGAATATGCAGTCGAGACTGTCTGAATGGAGTCAATTATAACAACATCAAAGCTTTGCTCAGTCAATTTACTTTCTATAACTTCAAGATTGGTCTGAGCCATTATAAGTATGTCAGAGTCTTGACTGAAAATCCTGTCAGCCCTCAGTTTTATCTGTTCGAGCGATTCTTCCGCTGAAACGTAGAGTACCTTCTTGCTCTTACAGATATTATTTGTAAGCTGTAGTAAGATTGTAGATTTTCCTATGCCGGGATCTCCACCTATCAGCACCAGCGAGCCGTTTACTATACCACCTCCAAGCACTCTGTCAAACTCGGCAATACCTGTAGAAAATCTCGTATAGTCTCCACCAGTCACTTCGCAGAGTCTTACAGGATCACTATCTTCTCCACCGCCCATAAGCTCAATTTGTTTTTGAGCCTTCTTAGTTTTTTCGCTATATACTTCCTCATGAAAACTGTCTGCTGTCCTACATTTTGGGCATATCCCCCACCATTTGGACGTCTCGTATCCACAGTTTTCACAAGTGTACTTTGTCTTTAACTTTGCCATAATAATCTCTTTTTCTTTTGTAAATTTTCTTTCCTTTTTTCTTACTCACTTTCATTGTAAGTTGAGAAAAATACATTTATCAGCCTTGTAATATACCTACAAATAATTTATTATATAAGGAAAACTATACAATATATTAGATTATACCCAATTAATGGTATCAAGGTATAAAAGGCTGATAAATGATGTAATTTTATTTAAAACTCATAATTAATGTTTTAAATTTATGAAAAAAATTATAAGTTATTTTGCTTTGATTATACTGAATTTAAAAAAATGAAATAAATATTTAAAATTTAGCATTTAATTTTCACATTATTTTACTAAAAAATCTAATTTTTCATCTTTTACACTTACTTTTATCTCGTCATTGTCCTTTATCTGCTTTTTCAGTATCATCTTTGACAGCTCGTCTTCAATCATCTTTTGGATGGAGCGTGAAAGTTGTCTTGCACCGTATTCCTTACTATAGCCGTTTTGAGCTATGAGGCTTACAGCAGAGTCGTCCAAAGTCAGCCTTATATTTCTCATTGACAGCCTTTCATTGAGGTCGTCTATCATAA
The DNA here is from genome assembly GCA_963521605.1 of uncultured Peptostreptococcaceae bacterium. Lineage (GTDB taxonomy): Bacteria > Bacillota > Clostridia > Peptostreptococcales > Filifactoraceae > Peptoanaerobacter. The sequence goes on from CAUQVF010000005.1 coordinate 22,635, forward strand.
GCATGACTATCTTGTCTATATCTTCCTTAGTCAAAGATTCAAATACTACTATTTCATCAACTCTGTTGATAAATTCAGGCTTGAAATATTTCTTAAGTTCAGACAGGAACAGCTCTTTTTCCTTTTCGCTCAGCTCATCATCATCTTTTTCTACAAAGCCAAGGTTTTTTTGACTTTTTATCTTTGAGGCTCCAATATTGGATGTCATTATGATGATGGTGTTTTTAAAATCTATTTTTTTACCGTGAGAATCAGTCAGATGACCTTCGTCCAATACTTGTAAGAGCAAATCAAATATATCGGCATGTGCCTTTTCTATCTCATCAAAAAGCAGTACACAATATGGTCTTTTCTTTATCTTTTCAGTCAGTTGCCCACCGTCTGTATGACCTACATATCCCGGAGGTGAACCTATCATCTTAGTAACGTCGAACTTTTCCATGTATTCGCTCATGTCGACTCTTATCATGGCTTCTTCATCGTCAAAGAGTTCTTTTGCAAGCATCTTTGCCAATCTTGTCTTTCCTACACCTGTAGATCCTACAAATATAAAGGAGCCTATTGGTCTTTTCGGGTCTTTAAGTCCTGTATTCGCCCTAAGTATAGCTCTTGTTATACTTGACACGGCACTTTGCTGACCTATTACATATTTTGATAGATTATCCTGCATATTTAAGAGCTTGTCTTCCTGAGTCTTGGTAAGTCTCTCAAGAGGAATGCCTGTTATTGTGCTTATGACCTGCTCTATATACTTTCTGCCAAGTACCCTTTGTTCGTTGTACTTATTGAGTCTGTCCTCAGAAATTGTTGACATTATCTCATCAAGCTCATCTATCTTGTCCGTTATATTCGAGACATTTTTCATATTGCTTTCTGTAAGCTCGGAATTGAGCGAAAATCTTGCATCTGTAATGCCCTTTATTATCTCATCCACCTTGTAGTAGTCTTCAGTCCTTGTGAGTTTAAGCTTTGCTGCTGCCTCATCTATCAAGTCTATAGCTTTGTCAGGCAGATATTTGTCGTTGATATATCTTTTTGACAGCTTTACAGCAAGCTCTATGACATCGTCTCCTATCTTGACATCATGGTATAGCTCATAGCTTTTCTTCAGTGTTTTTATCATATCTATGGCTTCATCGACAGTCGGCTCTTTTACAACTATAGTCTGTATTCTTCTTTTCAATACATCGTCTTTTTCTATATATCTCTTGTATTCGCTTGTACTTGTAGCTCCTATTATCTGTATATCAGACTCTGCAAGGGCATTTTTTATTATATTTCCCGCTTCAGCAGAGCTTTCCTGACCTGATAATATAGCTATGGTGTGGAAGTTGTCTATAAATAAAATTACATTGCTGTTTTTCTTAACCTCACCCAGTATGTTTCTTATCCTGTCTTCCAACTCTCCCTTAAATCTGCTCCCTGACACTACAAGAGGCATGTCTATTCTCAATATTCTCTTACCGCTCAATATATTAGGAACATTGCCGTCAATTATCTTTTGGGCAATGGCATTTATAATTGAAGTCTTACCTACTCCCGGCTCTCCAATGAGTATGGGATTGTTCTTTGTTCTACGAGACAATATTTGTATTACTCTTTGTATCTCCTCATCTCTGTGTGCTACAGAGTCAAGCTCTCCATTTTCAGCCTTATTTGTCATATCTACAGCATACTTGTCCAAAAAAGCTCCCATTTTCGGAGGTTTCTTATATATATTTCTTTGGTTGAAGTCTTCCTGATTTTGATTAATCAACAAATTATCATAAAATTTTTGTTTTATATTGTCAAACTTCATCTTTGCTGACAATACTTCATTGATTACATCATCTTGAGTAATATTATTTTCGTTTAATATCTTAGTTGCAAGTCCTCTCTTACCGAGTATGGAAATCAAGACATGATCCACACTTACAAACTCAAAGCCGAGTGAACGTGCCACTATGACTGATTCGCTTAGTATGGCTCTTAAGTCCTCGCTATATGAAAAGACTGTGCCTGAAAATGAACCTTTTGGATTTTTTTTGAGTACCTCTTCCATTATAGCCTGAGTACCAAGACCTCTGCCGCTTAGCAAAGTGGATGCCAGTGAACTGTCCTGTCTGCTTATAGCAATGAGCATATGCTCGGAGTCCACCATATTATGCCCCAATTTATTTGCCTCTTGCGCAGAGAGATTGAGCAGTTTTCTGCTGAATTGAGTAAAGCTTTCTATCACTTTTATCTCCCCCAAATTTTAGCTTAGTGTATTTTTCATAGTTTTCTTTCAAAGTTTTAAATTAAGTTTATATAAGTTTTGTCTTAAATCCTCTTTTTTCTACTTCTTCGATTAGATTTCTGTTTCTTCCCTTTGAACTTTTCATCTTATTGAATATCTGTGTCGAAAACCTGCCCACAGTGACAGTCAAGTCTCTTGTGTCAAAATATTTGTTCATTTCCTCATCAAACTCTTTCAATTTTGAGCTGTAGTTGTCAAAAGTCTCATATTCATTTTCAAATATCTGTATCTTTTTGGGTAGTCTTGGCTTTAATGCAGGTTCTACATCACTATATCCAAGTCCTACAGCCATAATTGGAAAAGTAAGCTCAGGAAGCTTGAGTATTTCACACATCTTTGAAATATCACCAAGAATGGAGCCGAAAAATACCGTTCCTATTCCCATGCTCTCTGCTGCAACTACCATATTTTGAGCAGAAATTAAGGCATCGCTTGTTCCCTGAAGAAAGTTATCCATGTCTTCTCCCAGATGTTCAAGCTCCAGTCCCTTTTCCATTGCTATTTGTCTGTTGCGATATATGTCAACTACAAAGACTACAAGGTCGCTTGTGCTTTCTACATAAGGCTGAGCGCAAACTTTTGCTATCTGAGATTTCTTTTGCTTATCTGTAACATGTATCATAGAATAGCTGTACATACCGTTACTGCTGGCAGATCTTACAGCCACGTCAAAGAGTATGTCCATGGTCTCTTTGTCTATCTTTTTATCCTTAAACTTTCTTATAGTCTTGTGATTTAATTGCGTTTTTACAGTTTCGTTCATCTCATCCTCCTTGGAAGTCTTAAAAAAAGAATTTATGCATTTAAATATTTATACTCTTTTTTCAAAGGCTCTATCTCCTTGATAATAGCAGAGCCCATACAATAGTCACCATCGTAAAATACTGCTATTTGCCCTGGAGTTACAGCCTTTACCTTCTCATCAAAGACCACCCTTATATTTTCGCCGTCTTTATGAACTGAAACAGTAATATCCTTTTGTCTATATCTGAACTTTGCTGTACATTTATATGGAAAATCAGGTTCCTCTCCCATTATCCAAAAAGGCTGTTCTCCTATCAAAGATGTGGAATACAAGGAGTCATGATCTTCTCCCTGCGCTACGTATAATATATTTTTCTCTATGTCCTTGCCTGCGACAAACCACGGCAATCCGCTACCTACTCCACCTATACCCAGTCCCTTTCTTTGACCCAAGGTATAGTGTATCAGACCGTTATGACTGCCTATCTTCTTGGAGTCATCTACATTTATCATATCTCCCTTTTTTGAAAGCAGATACTTATCCAAAAATGCGTCGAAGTTCCTCTCTCCTATGAAACAGATTCCTGTTGAGTCCTTTTTTAGTGCAGTGGAAAGATTATGCTCCTTGGCAATTTCTCTTACTCTTGATTTTTCGATATCACCTATTGGGAAAATCGTCTTGGAAAGAGCTTTTTGACCTATGCGTGACAAAAAGTAAGTCTGGTCCTTATTGTTATCCACAGCCCTTTTGAGGTAAAATTTGCCGTCTTTTTCTTCAACCCTCGCATAATGTCCCATGGCTATACAGTCAGCGTCAAGTTTTAGAGCATAGTCCAAAAAGGCTTTAAACTTTATCTCCTGATTGCACATTACATCCGGGTTTGGAGTTCTGCCTTTTTTATATTCGTCGAGGAAATAGCTGAAAACCTCATCCCAGTACTGCTTTTCAAAATTCACGGTGTAATAGTCTATACCCAACGAGTCAGCTACCTTTCTGACATCGTCGTAGTCCTGCTTTGCTGTACACATATCATCGTTTTTGTCGTCCCAGTTTTTCATAAATATGCCTGTTACGTCATAACCTTGCTCCTTGAGTAAGACTGCTGCAACTGACGAGTCCACTCCTCCGCTCATACCCAAAATTATCTTTTTTCCCAAATATCTCACCTTTATCTCAATACTGCTATTTGTTCAAACTCATCATCAAATGACAGCTTGATTACTGTCATTTAAAATATTAATTTTCAAATAGACTATATATTTTTTATTAGTCCTAATATTTGTCTTAATCGACAAAAAATTATATGAATTTTTAACTTTTATTTTTCATCCATAAATACTGTATCCCAGCAATTATACACTAAATTTAATAATTTTTCAAATTTTTATTAATGTATGTATTCATACATAAAATAAAAACTTAATTCCAGTAGTAATGTGAAATTAAGTTTTTTAATTGATTTTCTATTCAATATCATCTTTGCTATAGCTATACATGCAAAGCCTGTTGTTATAATGGTAGACCATAGGAATAAATATCTTAAATATACCTGTCATATATTTTTTCATCTCATCGGTGAAGTTGATGTAGCCTATTTGTTTTAGTTTAGGGTTGAGAGCCACTATCTCATCTCCCCTTTTTACACCGAAGAGATATTCTGAATTTGTATGTTTTACCGCCTTATTGCTCTTTGCATGCTTTACCAAAGCCTTTGAAAGACAATCTATGTGAGCTTCAAAGCTGTCAAAATTATCTGTTAATATATACAAGAACTTCTTCACATCTTCAGGCAGCAAATACATCAACACTCCCTCTGATATTATAAGTAGCTTTTCACCCTTAGTATCAACTTCCTTAACCCAAGATTCATCGAGTAGAGATTTAGGAATCATCTTTACCCTTTCATTCGGCTCAAAAAACTTCGACCTAAGCTCTATAACATCAGGGAAATCAACATCGTACCAATGTATCTTTCCGTTGTCTATCCTGTCAAATCTCGTATCAAGTCCACTGCCTATCGAAACTATATGGCAAGTAGGATATTTTGCTATAAACTTTCTTATTTGAGCGTCCATAAGCTTCGCCCTTGCAATTATGCCGTAGTAGTTTTTCTTTTCACTTTGAAATTTGCTAAAGTCATAATCTATCTGCTGAGTAATCTCATAAGACTTCTTATCCTTAAGTATTGAATTTTGCTCCTTATAGTCCCTTGCTCTTACATCAAGAGTTATAAGTAAGGTCTCCATTACACCGTCTAATTTTACCTTCATAATTGTCCCCTTCTATATTGAAAGCTCTAAAATCAACTAACAATCTTCACTTTATACTAAGCAGCATTTATAATATATAAGCATCTATTATAAAGCTACATTATAAAAAATTATATAAATTTTCAATAACTCCATCACACAGTACTCACATTGCTTTTTAAAGAGTTATTATACTATTTTCTAATAATATTGATAAATCTCATATTAAAATAGCCTTAGTATAACTGCCTTACTATGAAAATTATAAGCATGGTATATTTCCGTTACTCTATAAGATTTTAGTATTAGTATCATTATAAGTGAAACATTAATATGATAAGTTTAGTCATTTTTATATTTTATCATTCATCACTAAAAATCATTATAGATATTATATCATAAAAGTAAAAAAATTAAAAAAAATTCTAATTTTTTAAAAAAAAATATCTGTTAGAGCTTCCTCCAACAGATATTTTTTGCTTTTTTAAAATTTTACTCTTATATTTTCAATCTAAAATTATTCAACTCTTGTACCAAATAGGAATTGTCTACCTGATAAGCTTGCCACTTCAACAGATCTTCCAGGTCTTGGAGCATGTATCATCATACCATCGCCGATGTATATTCCTACGTGTCCAGGGAAGTGTACAAGGTCTCCGGCTCTCAAATTAGCATATGATACTCTACGTCCTACATTTACTTGTTCATAAGTTGTTCTTGGAAGATATACTCCCCTTCTTGCATATACATATTGTGTAAATCCTGAACAGTCAAATCCTGCAGGGCTTGTTCCGCCCCAAACATAAGGCACACCTATATATTGATATGCTATTTGAAGAACGCCGGGTATTCTTGGCTTTGTTCCTACTACTATTACCTTGTTTACAGGTGCTTTTATAACTTTTTCACTGATTACGTCAGACTTGATAAACTCTCCGTTTATCTCAGTAATCTTGCTTTGAACCAATTTTACCCCGTCAGAACCTGCAGTCTTTATCCTCATGTCATCTTCGTACATAGTATCATCATATACTGTAGTGACACCTTTTTTGACAGGCTTTTCAGATGTTCCTGTATATGTTACCTTAACATCGAAGTTCACCTTCGCAGCTTCTTCATTTGCAGTGATGTGTGACATCGCCTGATTGTAGTTATATATCTTGTCTACAGGCACACTGTCTGCCTGTATCAATGCTACTGTACTTACTATTTCAGCTTTTGCGTCTTTCTTACCCTTTGTGTACTTTTCTTTTACAGACTCAAGTATGCTGTTCATTGACTCCTTAGAGTCTATGGCAAAGGCAATACCTTGGTCAGTTTTTAGGATGTAAGCGGGTTTATTTACTGTAAGCACTGAAGACACTATTACTTTAAGGTCATCAGCATTTATAAGTTTGTTGTTTCCCAATTTTCCTTCTACAAATTTTATATCTAAATCATACTTTATATCGTCGCCGTTAAGAACTCTCAAATCCTTGTCCAAAGAAGAAAGTACATTTTCTATTTGCTTAGGATTTTTAGTAAAACCTATGTGGTTGCCGTTTACAAGAACCTGATATCCAATTCCAGGCTTTGTTACCGCAAGTGCAGCTCCTATCATAAGTGTCGCACAAATTACCATCAAATATATTCTATTTTGTTTTAGTCTCTTTCCAAGTAAAGCTACATTCTGTTTAGTAAGACCTCCAGATAAAGCGGAAGACCTGCCATACCCTCTTACATCGTTATCTTTAATCATCTTTAAAATTGCCTCCATAATCTGAAAATGCGGTACATCCCTAGTATATCGACCGCCTCGTATTCGTACTGATTGCTATCAAAGCAATGATATTTTACAATAGGGCTCTTAAATAAATATTAAATATCTCTTATCATCGGCTAATTATACCACAAAAATTACAAAAAAGAAACAAAAATATTAAATTTCTTTTATATTTTATCCACAGACTTATCCACAAAACTACCAACTTATCCACAGATATCCACAGGATAAAAGATAAAATATCCAAAAATTTCATTTTTTTTCAAAAAATAAGGCAAAAATATATATAGAATTGTATGGAAAAATAAATTACGAATTTTAATAAATTATATTTTAAAAAAATTCAATTTTTTATTTTTAGATAGTTACTATATTTTTTTCTTAGAAAATTTTAAAAATTTGATTCCTTTTTTTTATAACAAAAATTATACAGATAAATTTTGCGGAAAAAATCTTAGTTTCATAAATTTATACAGTAAGTTATCCACAAAATAACAACTTTATCCACAGTTTTTTGTGGATAACTCCATTTTTATACATTTAATATATACCTTACTGAAAGTTTTTTTGAAATATTTTTTTATAGGCTCATAATTTTTGTCTAAAAATACATCTACTTCGTCATTAATAAATCTTTCATACAAAAAATGTTTAGGAATAAAGCCTATTTTCTTATATACGGCAAGGGCTCTCTCATTGTAAAAAGCCACTGTCAGATATAATTTCTTAAATTTCAATTTTTCAAAATACCATCTTTTAAGACTGCTTATAGCGTCAGTACCATAGCCCATATTTATCTTCGCAGGGTTGATGATTATCCCCATCTCACTCGTTTTGAAGACAGGATTTATCTTTCTAAGCGTCATATATCCTACGACATTGTCCTGCATGTCCTTTATTGCTATGAGCACCTTGCCCTTTTCCGTCTTTATCTTAAACCAGCTTATCATCTCTTCGTCGCTATAATCAGGGAAGTTAAAATCTGCATAGAGCTTGTCTTCATGAGGGGCAAAGTCCCTCATCTGACAGGCCTCTTTGATATTCATATTATGTATTTTTGTTATATTTCCAATCTCGTCAATCTCAAATTTCATCTTTGACATCCTCATACTAAAATTCAATAGAATTACGAATAATATGCCTTTAATACTAAAATCTAATAGAATGATGGAAATATTTTATAAAAAATGATGCAATAAAAGTTTATTAGCAAAAGATATGCTAAAGAGTATCCTAAAGGTAGAATCCATATTTTAAATAGAGTTTAGTATAAAAAGTCAATAAATATCATCCATATATTAAATAAAATAGTAGTATTACAATATACTAACATAAAAAAACCACACAAAAAATTTGCGTGGCAATTTGAAAAAACTATCTTTCTCTTTCACATTCTTGATTAGCTACTGTACAAGAAGTCTTGCATGCTGATTGACATGATGTTTGACATTCTCCACATCCGCCATGTGAAGCAGTTTCTTTAAGTGAGCCTTTTGCTATAGTTATTATATGCTTTTTCATTCTTATCCCTCCTAAGATATGTAAACCGCAAGCAAATACTAAAAAAAGTAATACTTAGGTTTAATATTTTTTGATGTTACAAATATTTTTGTAAATTCTATCATATATGGAGCAAAATTTCAAGCGGATATTTTGTATAAAACTATTTAAAATTACTTAGGCTTTGTCTAAATAAAATGTATGGATATTTCTACTTCACATCAAAAGATTATAAAACTTATGTGCTTAGTCTTTGTTATTTAGATATTAGGATATCTATACTTCTCATAAAACTATTGATATTTGAAATATTTTTAATTTTTATCGAACATTTAAATATAAAAGCAAAAATTCGTATTGATTTTGTTCACATGCAAAAGTAATAATATAAAAGCCTTCTATTTTTTTCTTAGCTGATATCTGCAACTTTTATATAATCTTCCTTATTATTTTTTATCTCCACTCTATTATCTTTGCCATATAGTATTCATCTACAAAAACTCCGTCCACCCTCATAGACTTTTCTCTTAAACCCTCTTTTTTAAATCCGCATCTCTCATACAAACTTATGGCATTTAAATTATTACATTCAACTGTAAGTTCCAACCTTAGTATATCATTTTCTCTTGCCCAGTCGTCCAGCAGAGCAAAAAACTCCCTGCCTATACCATGTCCTTGATAGGACTTTTTAATTCCTACAACTATATAGGCGCTGTGCGATATGCGGTTAAACTCTCCTCTTTGTGCGCTCATAAATCCTATAAGCTCATCTTCATCCTCAGCAACAAGTACAAAATCTATTCCTGAAATAGCCTTATCTATATTCTGTCTCAAGTTACAGAGATCTCGTACCCTTTGTCTGCGCTCTCCTGCCTCATACATCATAAAGCTTGTTTCCTCATCTATTTGACAGCACATTTCAAAAAACTTTTCTGCATCCTCAACTTTTATCTTCCTTATATTTATATTTTTCTTCATTATATTCATATTTTCACCTCTTTTAGTTTATACTAATCTCCGTTTAAAAAGTCATGTATAATATTTTATAATAAAAAGCAATTAAACAGTCATAAAAATATATTAAAGATGAATTATCCGAAACAACAAAAATTATAATTTAATAAATTTAAATATTTGACATTGTAAATGCTGATTAGTATTATATTGTGATTTAATATTAAATTATATATACTTTGTAATCAAAATACTGACATCGTGATTTAAAAGCTTTTTAATATTACTTAAATTTCAATATTTTTATTATAACACTTATTATAATTGTTTTCCACCTTATCAAATCCGAACTTTTGCCTGCGATAATTAAAGGAAAATTGTATACTTAAAAATTTGTTTATTTTACAATTAAAAATACTAAAAACTTTTTCCAAAACTTTTAAAATAAGGCTTGAAAAAAAGCTTTTATTCTGATAGAATTTGAGCATGGATTTGGATGGGCTGCATCAAAAAAATGGAATGAATTTCACTATGCGGAATATAGTGAATTATTTTTCCTATTTTTTGAAATGATTTTTCTAATTTTTTCTATATATATTGGTTATTTTTCAATACTATTTAACTATTATGTATGGTAAAATGTCTGACTTAGGCTTATCTATAAACTTGGTATTTATGTTAATTTTTTTTATCTAAAAATGAATGAAAAATTTCATTTTTAGAAATTTTAAGTCCTATCGTTGGAATTTTGCAATATTTTTTTCAATTCACCATAGTTTGATAATATCAACTTGAGCTGAGTTTTGAATCAGTATGGATATTATTTCCCCTATTTTGTCAATACTAAAAAGCAATTAAGTAGTGCTAAAAATATATTTAGAATGCTTGTTGAAAACTAAAAAAAATAATATTTCAATAAATCTAAATATATGACATTATGAAGGGTGATTAGTATAAGTATATTTTTTTAAGATAAGGCAGAGCGTTTTCAAAAATATTTAAGTGTATTGGAAATCTCTTAGGCAGACTCTTATAAAGCTTACTATAATATGAGCTTAGGCTATGAGGCTTTAGTATTTAACTAAAGTATTTGAATTTGACAGTTTGTGAATTTATTTTTCAACGATGACAAGCTAAATTATTTTACACAAATCTATTATTTTTTATTGACAGGAGGTGTAAGAATGGATGGTATCAAGATAGGTTTGCTTGATTCTTTGGTGATGTCGCTTAGCGGTATGGCGGTTGTATTCTTCGTATTGATATTGCTTGCTATTGCTATAATCATCATGGGTAAGATACTTGACGCAATGGGTCTTGGCTCATCAGCTCAGGCAAAAAAAGCTGAGGAAGCAAAAAAGGTAGCAAAGCCTGTAAGTGCTGCTTCTACCTCAACTGCCGCTCCAAAGCCGGTGGAAGAAAATTTTGAGGAGTATGCTGTAATACTTGCAGCTGTAAGCGAGCATACAAGGACTCCTATAGAAAATCTTAGAATAACTTCAATAAACAAGAGATAGTTATATGACTGTATGGTACATAACCGTACTTATGTCAAAATCTGAAAATATTTTGTTTTATAATCAAAAAATATTTAATATGAAAGGAAATTATTGATATGAGATATGTAGTAAAAGTTAACGGAAAAGAATATGATGTTGAAGTTGAAAAATTAGGCGGTCCTTATGCTTCACTTAGCAGAAGTACAGCTTATGTACAAGGCGTACCTGTTGCTGTAGCGCCTGTTGCACCTGCTCCGGCTCCTGTAGCAGCTCCTGCACCTGCTCCGGCTCCTGCTCCTGCACCAAAAGCCGCTCCGGCTCCTTCATCTTCAGGCGGAGTAGACGTAGTATCCCCAATGCCTGGAAAAGTATTTAAACTTGTAGCACAACCGGGAGATCAGGTAGCTGAAGGTCAAGTTGTAATGATACTTGAGGCTATGAAGATGGAAAATGAAATAGTGGCTCCTCAAGCCGGTACTGTTGATGCTATTCTTGTTAAAGAAGGAGATTTGGTAGAAACTGATACTGTTCTTGCCACTCTTAAATAAGGAGGAAACAAATGGACAATCTTTTTATTGATGTTATCACTAATCTTTTTAAAGTATCCGGCTTTGCTGCACTTGACTGGAGAAACATACTGATGATTATTATATCATTTGTTCTTGTTTATCTCGCTATAGCAAAGCAGTTTGAGCCATTGTTGCTATTACCGATAGCCTTTGGTATGTTCTTGTCTAATCTGCCTCTTGCAGGTCTGATGGCAGAAGCTGCTGAAGGTCAACCATGGTATTCTGCCGGAGTACTAAGAATAATATACAGCGGTGTTAAGAGTAACCTCTTCCCTTGTCTTATATTCATGGGCGTAGGCGCTATGACTGACTTCGGTCCGTTGATAGCAAATCCTATAAGTCTTCTTTTGGGAGCCGCAGCACAATTAGGTATATATTCAGCATTTACCTTTGCAAACGTGTCAGGACAATTCACTGCAAGACAAGCTGCTGCAATAGGTATAATAGGCGGTGCAGATGGCCCTACAGCAATATACATTACTAACAACCTTGCACCTGAGCTCTTGGCTCCGATAGCGGTTGCAGCTTATTCTTATATGGCTCTAATCCCACTTATCCAACCTCCTATAATGAAGGCACTTACTACAGAAAAGGAAAGAAAAGTTAAGATGGGACAGCTTAGAAAAGTAAGCAAGATAGAAAAAGTTGTATTCCCTATACTTGTTGTTCTATTTACTTCATTGTTATTACCATCTGTTGCCCCACTTTTGGGTATGCTGATGCTTGGTAATCTATTTAGAGAATCAGGAGTTGTAGACAGACTTTCAAACACAGCTCAAAACGAATTGATAAACATAGTTACTATAATGCTGGGTCTTACAGTAGGTGCTACTGCAAATGGTGAAATATTCCTACAACCGAGAACTCTTCTAATAATAGCTATGGGACTTGCAGCTTTTGCCTTCTCTACAGCAGGTGGAGTACTATTTGGAAAGTTGTTGTACTATGTTACAGGCGGAAAGATAAATCCTCTAATAGGTTCAGCTGGAGTGTCTGCCGTTCCGATGGCAGCCAGAGTATCACAGGTAGAAGGTGCGAAATACAACCCTACAAACTATCTTTTGATGCACGCTATGGGACCTAACGTTGCGGGAGTAATAGGCTCTGCAGTTGCAGCAGGATTCTTCATGCTGATAGCACAACTTGGTTATATATAAGATTAGATGATTCTTTGCAACTTGACTTATATTTCGACCTGTGAATAAAGCATATTCGTAGATTGTTATGATATTTTAAGAAAAATATTCTTATTACAGACTTGTCTTAAATCGGATATATGCCTAACTATCTATTCCTAATAATGATAAGTCTTATGAAATCAGGTTGCAAATTATCTTTGAATTTGTATTTTTAATTAATTTTATTAAGATTATTATATTACTTAAATTAGAGACAGAGATATTTGTTTGATTATAATGGTGTTTTGTCGTCTTAATCTTCAAATATCAGTATCTAAACTTTTGAAATAAGAAGTTAAAACTAAAAAATGCGATTGGAAAGCGAAAATTTAATCGCAAAATATATGGAGGACAATATGAGTAAGGTAATGAGTTTACACGATGCCGTTGCAAAATTTGTGCATGACGGCGATGCAATATCATTGGGCGGTTTTACCACAAATAGAAAGCCTTATGCGGCTGTACATGAAATACTTCGCCAAGGTCAAAAAGACTTCGTAGCCTATGCAGGACCTGCAGGCGGAGACTGGGATATGCTTATAGGTCAAGACAGAGTTAAGGCATATATCAACTGCTATACTGCAAATTCAGGATATACTAACGTTGCAAGAAGATTCAGAAAGAAAATAGAAGACGGAACATTGGTGTTTGAAGACTATTCACAAGATGCCATCATGTTGATGCTTCATGCTGCATCACTCGGACTACCTTATCTTCCTGTTAGATTGATGATGGGCTCTGACGTTGCAGATAAATGGGGAATAAGCAAGGAAGTAAGAGCGACTATAGACAAACTTCCTAAGGATAAACTTGTAGAAGTTGAAAATCCATTTGTTCCCGGAGAAAAAGTGCTTGCACTTCCTGTACCGCAACTTGATTGTGCAATAATACACGTACAGACAGCTTCTCCTGACGGTACTTGCTCTATAGAGGGAGATGAATTCCACGATATAGACATAGCAATAGCTGCTAAAAGAGTAATAGTAACTTGCGAAACATTGGTAACAGATGAACATATAAGACTTACTCCATCTGCCAACTCTATACCCGGATTTTGCGTAGATGCTGTAGTTCATGCTCCTCACGGCGCACATCCTTCACAAGTGTACAACTACTATGACTATGACAAAGAATACTATATAGCTTATGACAAGGCAAGCAAGACTGATGAGGACTTCAAAGCCTTCCTTGACGAGTGGGTATACGGAGTGAAGACTCACGAAGAATATCTTGAAAAACTCGGTGTAAACCGCTTGTTAAAATACACTAACGTACCCGGATTCGGTTATGCTACAAAGGTTAAATAGGGAGGGTGAAATAATGGCTAATTATTCAAATTATACAAATAAAGAAATGCAGGCTATAACTATAGCCAAGATTATAGAAGACGGACAAATAGTAATAGTGGGAACTGGTCTTCCACTTATAGGCGCCTCTCTTGCAAAGAGAGTATTTGCTCCAAATTGTAAACTGATAGTGGAAAGCGGACTTATGGACTGCTCTCCTATAGAAGTGCCAAGAAGTGTCGGCGACAACAGATTTATGGATCATTGTGCAGTACAATGGCCAAACGTAAGATTCATAGGATTTGAAACAAATGAATGGCTACACGATGAAAAGAGAATGATAGCCTTCATCGGTGGAGCTGAAATAGATCCATACGGTAATGTAAACTCTACAAGCATGGGAGATTACAATCATCCTAAGACAAGATTTACAGGTAGTGGCGGTGCAAACGGAATATCTACTTTTGTAAATACTGTAATAATGATGCAACACGAGAAACGTCGTTTCACTGATAAGATAGACTATATCACAAGCCCTGGCTGGATAGACGGACCTGACGGCAGAGCTAAAAAAGGTCTGCCTACAAACAGAGGACCTATAGCAGTCGTTACTGACAGAGGCGTGATGAAGTTTGATGAAAAGACTAAGAGAATGTATCTTCACGGCTACTACCCTACTTCATCTCCTGAAGATGTAAAAGAAAATACAGGATTTGAAATAGACGTTACAAGAGCTGTTCCATTGGAAGCTCCGGATCCTGAAGTAATCAGAATGATAAGAGAAGAGATAGATCCTGGTCAAGCATTTATAAAGGTACCTAAGGAAGCGTAAGATATTTACAACTTAAAAGAATTTTACTCTATTAATATAAAAATTTAAAGAAAGGTGGCAATTATGGGAAATTACTCAATGCATTCATATTTTCAAAATATGCCAAAAGTAGGTAAGGCAGTAACATCCTCAAATGCTGAAAACAGAGAGCTTTTCAAAGAAGTGGAAGCTCAAATCCACGCTTTGATAGAAGAAGCTGTAGCCTACGGAAGATCTGACGAATCACTTAACAAATCAGGTCAAATGACTGCAAAACAAAGAATAGAAGAACTAATTGACGAAGGTACTTGGTGCCCTCTAAATACAATATTCAACCCTGAAGAAAATCCTGACGGAACAACAGGTATCTTAAAAGGACTTGGAAGAATAGAAGGAAAATGGGCTGTAATCATAGCATCAGATAATAAGAAACTTGCAGGTGCATGGATACCCGGACAAGCTGAAAACCTGCTTAGAGGTTCTGACACTGCAAAAAGACTTGGTATACCTCTTGTATACATCCTAAATTGTAGCGGTGTTAAGCTTGACGTGCAAGAAAAAGTATATCCGAACAGACGTGGAGGCGGTACTCCGTTTTTCAGAAATGCTGAGCTTGCACAAATGGGTATACCTGTAATAGTCGGCATATATGGAACAAACCCTGCAGGTGGCGGATACCACTCAATAAGCCCTACTATACTTATAGCTCATAAAGACGCCAACATGGCGGTAGGTGGAGCCGGAATACTTGGCGGTATGAACCCTAAGGGCTATATAGATCAAGAAGGTGCTGATCAAATAATAGAAGCTAACATGAACGCAGGTAAGCAAGATCCTCCCGGGGCTGTAAGAGTGCATTTTGAACAAACAGGCTTCTTTAGAGAAGTATACGAAGAAGAAGAAGGCGTACTTGACGCTATAAGAAAATACATGAGCTATATACCTGCTTACAATCTTGAATTCTTCAGAGTAGACGATCCTAAGCCTCCTATGCTTTCACAAGATGAGCTTTATGATGTAGTACCTATGAACCAAAAGAGAAGCTACGACGTATATGATGTAATAGGCAGACTGTTTGACGGCTCAGAATTCCTGGAATACAAAAAAGGCTACGGACCTGAAATGGTAACAGGACTTGCAAAGGTAAATGGCTTGCTTGTAGGTGTAATTTCCAACTTTCAAGGACTACTACCTAAGTATCCTGAATACAAGGAAAATTCTGCCGGAATAGGCGGAAAATTGTACCGTCAAGGTCTTATAAAGATGAATGAATTTGTAACTCTTTGCGGTAGAGATAAGCTTCCTATAGTTTGGATACAAGATACTACAGGTATAGACGTGGGCGATGACGCTGAAAAAGCTGAACTTCTCGGTCTTGGTCAATCACTAATCTACTCTATAGAAAACTCTGACGTTCCTCAACTTCAAATAACTCTAAGAAAGGGTACTGCTGCAGCCCACTATGTAATAGGTGGACCTCAAGGTAACAATACAAACGCCTTTGCCATAGGTACTGCTGCAACTGAAATCTACGTTATGAGCGGAGAAACTGCCGCTGTTGCGATGTACTCAAGAAGACTGGTAAAAGACAAGAAGGACGGAAAAGATCTACAACCTATAATAGACAAGATGAACGACCTTATTAAGGACTATACGGACAAGTCAAGACCGCAAGCTTGTGCAAAATACGGCTTTGTTGATGAAATAGTAGATATGACTCTTTTGAGAAACTATGTTGAAGCATTTACAGAAAGCTCATACCAAAATCCAAAATCAATATGCGCCTTCCATCAAATGCTTACACCAAGAGCAATAAGAGACTACGACAACGTATTTAGAAAATAAAAAAGGACAGCTTAACTGACTCCTCATCTATTGTAGAGAAGAAGTAGGTGATCCAAAATGATGACTTGGTTTGATATGCTTATTATCCCTCCTTTTGAAAGAATCATTGACTTGGAAAAGGTTGAAGAAATCAGCTTGAACAAGTTGAACAACAACATTGATGACGAAGAAATAAAGTTTGTATTTTGCAACGACTTATCTGATGAAGATATGGCAAATCAAAATTTTTTCGAAGATACAATTAAACAGCTGAGGGTTTTTCAAAAAAAAGGAAGATATATAGGAGCTCTAAAAATCAAGGATGATGTGGTCGCAATAGTAAGCTATATAGATAGTGAAGACGACTGTGAAGATTTATATGATGAACTATAAAAGATAAGATATATAAGACGACCTGTAATTAAAAAAGTTACAGGTCGTTTTTCAATTTTATACTAATACTAATACTAAAAACCCATCAAAAATCCTTGTAATTTTAATTATTGATAATCTGCAACAAAACTAATAATTTTCCAAAACAATAATTTGAGCAGTATAAATGGTGATTAGTATAAAATCCAATTTGTATAAAAACTATCACAAATTCAGATTTTCCAATATTTACAAAAGTATAAAGCTATGTTATAATCTTGCCTGTAAACTTTAATCTATATTTAAAGGGAAATTTTTATAATATGATAATTTATTCAATTTTTTAAATCAGCTTTTTATAATTTGTAAGTCTTGACTGTTATTTCAAGTCTATCTTTTATAATCTGTATGTAATCATTTTATTTATACTAAAAACCTATCAAAAAGCCATGTGTTTTCATTTCAGCAAAATTATTGACAATCTGAAAAACTTGTATTTTAGTAAAATATCATTCTCGGTATCATAAACGGTGATTAGTATTAGCTTGAAGGATGTTGATATTTGAAATATTATAAATGTCTTCCCCTAATTTTAAGAAGGAGGAAAAAATGGAAATTCCTGTTTTAAAACTTGGGACTTTCGAGGTTATGTTTATCGCTGTAATTGCGATATATATAGGCGAATTTTTCAGAGCAAAGCTCCCAATACTCAAAAAATACTGTCTACCGGCTCCGGTAGTAGGCGGTACCTTAGTATCTATCATCATAATGTGTTGTTATTATGCAAAATTATTCAATCCGGAATTTGATTATAAGACTGTAAATACCCTATTTTATTGCTGGTTCTTCGCTGCCAGTGGAGCCTCTGCAAGTATGGCGCTACTCAAAAAAGGCGGTAAGTTGGTAATAATCTTTGCTGTACTTGCTGCTGTACTTGCCGCTCTTCAAAATACGGTGGCACTTGGAGTAGGCTCAGTCATGGGAGTAGATCCTCTTATATCTATGATGACAGGTAGTATACCTATGACAGGCGGACACGGAAATGCAGCCTCATTTGCCCCTGTTGCTGTAAAAGCCGGTGCAACTGCTGCAATGGAAGTTGCTATAGCTGCTGCAACATTTGGACTTATCTCCGGCTCTATCTTGGGTGGACCTTTTGGCAACTTCCTTGTAAAAAAATTCAAATTTGAAGATCCCGCTCTTGACGGTAAGGAAGATGACACAAGCACTGAATCTACAAAGGTAATGTTGGATAAGAAAAATATAACTACAGGCGTATTATTATTATGTATAGCCTGCGGTATAGGTCAAATAATATTTCTGCTTATAAAAGCTATAGGACAGGACTTCCCTATACACGTTTGCTGTATGTTTGGCGGTATACTGATAAGACTGTTCTATGATGCAAAAAAAGGCGATCATGAAAATCTATACGAAGCCATAGACACTATAGGTGATTTTTCATTGGCACTTTTTGTTTCAATGTCTATAGTTACAATGAAACTATGGCAATTGGCAGGTCTTGGACCACAACTTGCCGTACTTCTTATTGCTCAGGTAGTATTGATAGTGGCATTTTGTTTCCTACTTACCTTCCCATTGCTTGGCAAAAACTATGACGCAGCTGTAATGGCAGTAGGACATATGGGCTTTGGTCTTGGCGCTGTACCTGTATCTATGACTACTATGCAAACTGTCTGCAAAAAATACAGATTTTCAAAGCTTGCATTTTTCGTAGTGCCTGTAATCGGCGGATTTATCAGTAATATTACCAATGCCCTTATAATTACGCAATTCCTAAATCTTGCAGCAGGTATGAGATAGATAAATTAAGATATAAAAAAATATCCAAACAGGATGAGTTTTCATCCTGTTTTTTTATGCGAATAGACTTTACAAAATACTCACCAAGCACTATAATTTAAGGATAGCCGTATTTTTTTTAATAAAAATTTATAAATTACAGATTTATATTTTTTGATTGGATAGATATGCAAGTACATTAGTAATATACTGTTGAACGCTTACAGTATATTATAGTTCAAATAATTTAATATTAAATACTTTTATATAAGGCTTTAAAATATTAAAGTTTTAAAATTATACAAATTTTTAAAAAACGAATTAATTTTATATATTATAAAGGAGAAGCCATGAAATATCCTACTTATCTCAAAAATCATGTCAAGGACATCAAAGACAAGTATCTGTCGACTATGACCATATGTGCAGATGACGGAAATGAAAATATAGAGCTATATTACTTTGGTGAGCTGATTGACGTAAAGGGCGAAAAAAGCAAGTATATCAGTGATAGTAACGATAAACCCATGCTGATAGTAGGCAGATATAAGGGAGAAGACTTTGTCATCCACGACAACTCAAAGCATGGCTATGACAATATGTTCTGCGATATGTACTCACTTGAGCAGACAAACGACAGAGAACTTGTAAAATTTGACGTTCCTGCTAAGAGATTCATCTTAGAAATAGGCTATTCCATAGACTATGACGATGAAAAAGAAGATTTTGACTATGATGAAAAGGGAGATATGATACTTATAGACGGCAGAACTATGAGCTTTGAAGATGTCAAGATGAACGGCTTTGACTATATATCCCTATCTTATGAGGCACAAAACGGCGAAGTCATACAATTTGTAGATATAGAGTTGGCATAATATGAGCAAAAACGTATTTATAACAGGAGCAAGCAGGGGCATAGGATATGAAACAGCCCTTGCCTTTGCAAATAAAGGCTTTGATATTGGCTTTAGCTATGTGCAAAATAACGAAAAAGCTGATATTTTAGTAGAAAAACTGCGTGAAATAGGAGTAAATTCTTATAAATACAAGGCAGATGCAAGTAATTATAAGGCTATGGAAGAAGTCATAGACGATTATATGAGCAAGGTGAAAAAAATAGATGCCCTTGTATGCAATGCCGGTATATCAAGCTACGGCACAATTACCGATATGAGCGTGGAAGAAATACAAAGAACCATTGAAACTAATATATATTCGGTGATTTATACCTGCAAACTCGTATCACCCTATATGATATCACAAAAATCCGGCAGTATAGTAAATATGTCGTCTATGTGGGGAATAGTCGGTGCATCTTGTGAGAGCATATACTCAGCTTCAAAGGGAGCTATAATCGCATTTTCAAAGTCACTAGCAAAGGAGCTGGGACCTTCAAACATAAGAGTCAATGTGCTTGCCCCGGGTGTAGTCATGACTGATATGATGAGCGACTTTACAGATGAAGACGTGGACTATCTCAAGCAAATGTCCGCATTAAATGCAGTATCTTATCCCAAGGATATAGCCAAGAGCGCAGTCTTTTTATCTTCTGATGAGGCTATCTCGTATACAGGTCAGGTACTGAGCCCTAATTGCGGCATGGTCATATAAATTTAAAAATAAGAGTTGTATATAATCATTAAATTTGATACAATAATAAGAATTTATTAACGTATCATACATAACTGAAAAGGAGTGAAGAAAAATGTTGGATATAAGAAGAATAAAAAAAGACAAGGAGCAAATCCTTAAACTAATGGCAAAAAGGGGTGAAAAGGACTTTTCACTTGATGAAGTAATAGAACTTGACGACAAGAGAATAGCACTACTCCAAGAAGTGGAAGTGCTTAAAAATAAACAAAATACGGACTCAAAATTGATACCTGTCTATAAAAAAGAGGGAAAAGATACGTCAGCACTTATGGAAGAGTTGAAAAAACTATCTTCTGACATTGCAGCATTGGATGAAAAGGTAAAGGAAACTGAAAATACTCTATACGAAAAAATGCTCGGCATACCTAACGTTCCTAATGAAAATGTACCTATAGGA
Organism: uncultured Peptostreptococcaceae bacterium; assembly: GCA_963521605.1. Taxonomy (GTDB): domain Bacteria; phylum Bacillota; class Clostridia; order Peptostreptococcales; family Filifactoraceae; genus Peptoanaerobacter. Next base: position 43,518 of record CAUQVF010000005.1, read on the forward strand.
ACTACTGATGAAGACAATGTGGAAGTGAGAAAATACGGAGAGCCTCCAAAATTTGACTTTGAACCAAAGGCTCACTGGGACATAGGTACAAACCTTGACATACTTGACTTTGAAAGAGCAGGCAAGATTACAGGTGCAAGGTTTACTCTATACAAGGGAGCAGGGGCAAGACTCGAAAGATCTGTAATTTCATTTTTCCTTGACACTCATACTGAAAAACACGGATATACTGAAGTTATTCCGCCTTTTATGGCAAATGACAAGAGTTTTATCGGTACAGGTCAGTTGCCGAAATTTGAAGAAGATATGTTCAAGGTTGACAAGACTAACTACTACTTGGTACCTACAGCAGAAGTACCTGTTACAAATATCCATAGAGATGAAATACTAAGCGCTGACGAGCTTACAATAAAATATTGTGCATACACTCCATGTTTCAGAGCAGAAGCAGGCTCAGCAGGAAGAGATACAAGAGGTCTTATAAGACAACATCAATTCAACAAGGTGGAACTGGTAAAATTCACTAAACCTGAAGACTCTTATGCAGAGCTTGAAAGTCTTACACATGACGCTGAAACAATGTTGCAAATGCTAAAAATACCATATAGAATAGTCAAGATATGCTCAGGAGATTTGGGCTTTACTGCGGCTTTTAAATACGATATTGAAGTATGGATGCCAAGCTACAACAGATATGTAGAAATTTCTTCATGCTCAAACTTTGAAGACTTCCAAGCAAGAAGAGCAAATATAAAATTCAAGAGAGATAAGGCATCAAAACCTGAATATGTACACACATTGAACGGCTCAGGACTTGCAGTGGGAAGAACTGTAGCAGCAATACTTGAAAACTGCCAAAATGCAGACGGCTCAGTGACAATACCTGAGGCTCTTGTAAAATACATGGGAACAGATAAGATAACAGTGAAATAAAAAAGTATAAAAATTCGAAAAAAAGGGATTTTCAAAGCATAGAGCTTGAATATCCCTTTTTATTTTAAAAATCAGACTTCCAAATATACATAACAAATGTTTTAGCTTTAGTGGTGATGTTTAACCCTCCTATTATACTCCCAGTGACATTTACTACATCACCAACACCGGCACTTACTCCAAATGTAAAACCTATATTATACTTTACAGAGCCTGTAGCACTTATTCTTCCATAAGAACCATAATTATATTTATTAAAACCGCCACTACTGAAGCTACCAAAAGACACTCCCGGCATATAAATGTAAGGTTCACCTAATTTTTCTATACGAACAAACTTACCGCTATCGAAATTTTTTATATATTTAACTTCCGTTGATATATTTACATCTCTTCTTTCTAAATCGCTTACCGTACCACTCACCTTTTCAATAGTTTTATATGCCTCAACCTCTGAAGGTGGGAGTCTGTAAGCTCTCACATTCTCATTTTCCAACCTTTCAGCCTCCTCGTAAGTTATACATTCACTTAATGCAATGCTTGCTATATATCGTTCTCTTGTATTTTTAGGATAATTAGCTGGATTCTCTCTCTGAGTTAATGGAGTTTTTTGCCTTTGACTATCATAGGATTGGACATAAGCTGAACTATAAGTAAACACAAGCACAATTGTTAAAAATAAAAGTGTCAATATGGCTAAACTTATCTTTTTCATATTCCTCATAAAAATCTCCTCCTTTAAACTAAATAATAATACTAAAAAGTCTAAAGATTGCCCTGCATTTTTACAATTATATTGACCTTTATTAATTAAAAAAAGTAATACAGGAAGAAATTAGTATAAAAACTTCTCTTACATATAATATAACATAAAAGCAAAAAATGTAAACACTTTCTTAATTTTTTTATTTATAATTTCTATAACTAAATTAGGACATACATTTTCACATATTGAGAAAAGTATGCTTAATTACAATATATAAAAACATATTTATAATTAAAAACTTCAAATAAATATAATATTTTCCATTTTATTTTATATATCTACGAATAAAACAGAAAAAAGCTGCGAAAAAGAAATTTTTCTTTCCAGCAGCTTTTTTTAATACATACTTTATCTCATAATTCATATTTAGTAATCAATACTCTACAATTTACTTAAAAAAAATATTATTTGCCCTTATACCATATTTCGTAATCCTTGCTTGTAAATTTGTAATAGTCAAGCAAGTCTTTAATCTTATTAGCTCTTCCGTTGGCGTCAAGCTTCTTGTCGTTGTACCAAGCTGCTCCTACATAGTCGCCATAAGTTGCATTTGGAAGAACTATCCATTTTGTTCCCCAGTTATCGTAATATTTTTCATCAGTTGCAAGCTTTGTTCTTTCAATAGGTCCAAGCTCTCTTTTGAAATCAGCTGTAAAATCGCCTATGTTATCTCCAAGATATAGTAGGACTTCATGAGTCTTCAGTACATTTCCTCTTCTTTCAGTCTTGTTTGATGAGCCCTCTTTATTCATAACTTGAACGTGTTTTGCGTCAGCATTTGGAAATCCGGCACGTTTAAGTTGTTCTACAGTCAAATCAAGTTTGTCATAGTCTCTGTTTGTAATGTAGAACAGCTCAACACCCTTGCTTGAAGCATATTTGCAAAATTCCAGTGCGCCCGGTATAGGCTTGCAAGCTGTAGAGCCTACAGATTCATAATAATAATCCCATGGACCGTTGTCCCAATCTTCCTTTCTTTGAACAATATCCGCCATATATGTAGCGTCATCCATAAGTGTAGCGTCAATGTCTGAAATTATAGCAAGCGGTTTTGAATATCTCTTTTGAAGTGCTTCGTCAAGACGGAATTTTGCCAAGTCATACGCTTGTTTTTGCAATCCCTTTACTTCAGCAGAAAATTGATATACAATGCCGTTGATATAAGATTCTTTTCTTGGCGAATTTGTTACTGCGCCATCTGTATAAGCATTTACAGATTTTTCAACTACTTTTTGTTTACTGTCTTCCGCTTTTTTTGTTGCATTTTGATCAGCATTGATATTTGCAGAAAATGCACAAAAAAACATTAAAACTACTCCTAAAACCTTGATACTTCTTTTTAACTTCATAAATAACCTCCAATATATATAAATATGAATTATGGACAAATTACAATAAGCATTAAAAAAATCATAAAGCTCTCATTTGTAAAATATATTTTTAAATTCTAAAGATAATTTCAAATTCAATTGCAGAAAAATCAAACTTTCTTAAGTAAATAGCGATATTGGATATAGGGGACAGCTATATTGAAATGCCCTGATAATCTATATAAATTAGCAAATAACGTAAAAGTTGAATTTCTATATATTTTGCGAAAATCTATAAATATCAGGCAACGATATCATATTAAAAATATAATCATTTTAGATAGTATCGCCAATATGTACATAGTTATAAATATCGAATATTTGTATCCCATATCACAACTTTTAACATTATATCAACAAAAGACAATATAGTCAACATAAGTTATATATACAAACTTGGAATGTCTACAATTGGTAATAACAATTATGAAAAGAATTATAATAATACACGTTTAAGTCTTTGAAATAACTACAAATGCAATTTATACCATCATTCAAAAAACACTTGATAATATATTTTCTCATATTAGTCTTACTTAGCTATTTATTACTGATACTAATCTCCATTTAAAAAGTCATGTAAAATATTTTGTATGCTGATTGCTTTTAAATTGTATGATATTTATAAGCAAAATATTTACATGGTGATTTAAAAGCTTTGTAGTATGTATTTGCAAGGAAAAAATACAATCTTATCATAAAAACTATTGTCTTTTTAATATAAGAATAGTAAAATTATAAGATAAAATCTATTTTATAGTTTAGTATGTAAATTTAAATCTCATATATATTTTAGATTTTAATATGATAAGGACATCAGAATTTTAACTATAATAATGCTATTTGATTAATCTAAAAATAAGTCATTAAATATTTAATTGAATTAATACTAAAAAGCTATTAAATAGTCCTAAAAAATGTATTAAGGATGCCTTGTTGAAAACTAAAAAATAATATTTTAGTAAGTCTAAATAATTGACATTATAAAGGGTGATTAGTATAACATAGAATCATAAAAGAATTATAGATATTTTAGATATATATTAATTACTATAATAATTCGCATGAGAGGAGACAATCATGGACGTAAAACTGCTTATAAAAAAGGCTTTTGAGGCAAGAAAATATTCATACTCCCCATATTCGCACTATCAGGTGGGAGCTGCCTTACTTGCTGAAAACGGAGAAATATATACAGGTTGCAATATAGAAAGTGCCACTTACTCACCTACCAACTGCGGAGAGCGTACTGCTTTTTTCAAGGCTATTTCTGAAGGTGTAAAAGATTTTAGAGCTATAGCAATAGTAGGAGGTATGGAAGGCACTAAAGACGGAGAGTTTGACTATGCACCCCCTTGCGGAGTATGTAGACAGGTAATGGCGGAATTTTGCTCCTATGATGATTTTGACATAATACTTGCAAAGTCTGAGGACGAATATGAGATTTTCAAACTTGGACAGCTATTCCCGCTTGGCTTTGATAAGAGCAAGCTCAATTAGATACTTATAATATTTAGCTTTTATATTTTTCTATTTAAACTATGGATTCTATCCTTAGGATACTCTTTAGCATATTTTTTGCTAATAAATTTTTACTGTATCATTTTTTATAAAGTATTTCCACTATTCTATTAGATTTTAGTATAAGCTATATAATATCTTTTGCTATTTCTATAAGAATATTTAGTAATGCAATAATTTCTATAAATATGCAGTTAAATTTTAAAATATATATTAGCCCTAATTCTATTGAGTTGTGGTATATATCAATGGAATTATAGAAATATTGATATTTACTCGAATTTATTTTATTTAATATACAAATTGATATAAGACGGAGAAAGACTATGTACATGTATGACTTGATATTGAAAAAACGTAACGGTGGCAAGCTGTCAGAGGAAGATATTAGGGATATGGTAGCTCAGTATGTAGATGGAGAAATCCCTGACTATCAGATGTCTGCAATGCTGATGGCAATATATTTTTCGGGCATGGATGAAGAAGAGACCTTTATACTTACAGATGCCATGGCAAGGTCAGGAGATATGCTTGACTTATCAGCTATCGAAGGCATAAAGGTGGATAAACACTCAACAGGAGGAGTCGGAGATAAGACCACCCTCATCATATCGCCTATAGTAGCCTCACTTGGCGTAAAGGTGGCAAAGATGTCAGGAAGAGGTCTGGGACATACAGGCGGTACTGTAGATAAACTTGAGTCTATTCCCAATTTTAGGGTGGAACTTAATAAAGAAGAATTTTTTGATGTGGTAAATAAGGCAAATTTCAGCGTAATAGGACAGTCAGGCAATATATCTCCTTGCGACAAGAAACTCTATGCCCTAAGAGATGTAACAGCTACAGTTGACGCCATACCTCTTATAGCCTCATCAATAATGAGCAAGAAAATATCTTGCGGTGCCGACTGCATACTCTTGGATGTAAAAACAGGTAGCGGAGCCTTTATGAATACCTTGGAAGACTCGATAAAACTTTCTAAGGCACTGGTGGACATAGGAGAAAGAGCCGGAAAAAAGACTATGGCGCTTATTACCGACATGGACATACCTCTTGGCAACAACATAGGCAACTCCCTTGAAGTCATAGAAGCCATAGAAACTCTAAGCGGTAAGGGTCCTGATGACCTGACTCAAGTCTGCATTGAGCTTGCAGCCAATATGCTCTTCCTTGCTCAAAAAGGAAGTATAGAGCAATGCAGAGAAATGGTGAAAAATGCCATTCACGAGAAAAAAGCTGTCGAATATCTCAAAAAAATGGTAGCTCTTCAAGGTGGCGATACTTCAGTAATCGATGACGTATCAAAGTTTGAAAAGGCAAAGATAAGCTTCGATGTAATATCTGAAAAGTCAGGCTATATTTCGCATATGGATGCCAAAGCCATAGGTATGTGCTGTGTACATCTTGGTGCAGGCAGGGTGAAAAAGGGAGATCCTATCGACTACAGTGCAGGTATCATCTTAGCTAAAAAGACAGGCGATTTTGTAGAAAAAGGCGAGGTACTTGCAACACTTTATACAAATGACGAAAAAGCCTTGGAAATTACAAAAAAAGCCTATATAGACGCAATCAGCTTCTCTGATAATAAGCCTAAGGAAGAAAAACTTATATATGCCTCAGTTGCCAAGGATAAAATCGATATGTTTTAATATAAATTTTGAAAAGAAATTGTAAATTTATTTCAAAAGTCTAACAAATTCATTACAGTTTACTTAAATCTCCTTTGATTTTAAAATATTTTAAGATTTAGATACTAAAATACAGTTAGTTCAAGATAACTATGCCTTATATACTGTTATAAAATAAATATTTTAAGGTCTATAAGCAGATTTAAAGCTTATACTTTTATCTATGGATAAATTATAATTTATGCTAAACTTTATTAACTTAATGGCAAATTTTTTATTATCTTTTAACTGCACATAGATTATAAATGTGTAAAACTAATTTTTTTCCACTATTTTATTAAAATTAGTATTGATTTCTAACTTTCCATATATTGCTAGGGCTTAAATCTGTTCAAATTCAAAGGAGATAAAACTATGGTTATGAAAAAAATGCTATCCCTTGTAATTTCCGCTATGTTGGGAATTTCAGGCGGTACAGGTACTAAGGCTACAAATGCCAAAAAAGTAGAAAGTGCTAATAATACTACGATAAGCCAAGTTGATAAAAAAAGTGAAATAAAAAAGGATGAAGGTAAATCTTCGAATAAAGTAAAACAAGAGGATAAGACTAAAAGCGAAACAAAAAATACTTCTGATGAAAAACCGAAAACTGCTTCTATAACAGTCAGCAATAAGCTAAAATCCTTGTTTGAAAAGGCAACTTACGGTATGACAGGTGCTGTATACACTCCTGTGGCTGTTTTGGAAAGCTCAAACTCCTCTTACCTTGTACTTTGCAAGGTGGAAATTGCCGTTCCTAATGCCACACCGACATATGCCCTTGTAAGTCTAAATGAAAAGGCAAACGGAAATGCTGAGATAACAGAAGTAAAAGACAGCAAAGCAGAGGCTGTATTTGTTTATGCACCGGGTGGATGGAGAGAAGTCAACAGCCTTACCTTGGATAAAGAAGCAAAAGCTGCCTTTGATACTGCTGTTAAATATTCTAAATACGAAAAATACTCTCCTATGGCTCTCTTGGGACAGCAGGTGGTTTCAGGTATGAACTACCGAATCTTGGTCAGAACAAATCAAAGTGATACGAAAACTTCAAAATATTTGATACTTCAAATATATCAACCTCTAAGCAATACTGCTGAGATAACTGAGGTTTACGAATTTAAAGCTGAAAAATAGGATGATAAAATTAACTATAATTTCAATGTAATCAAGTAAATATATACTTCAAAAAAAATATCCACATAGTAAAATACCGTTAAATCTAAAAGACTTAACGGTGTTTTTTATTATCTCTTCTTATTCTTGACCTTTTTTTGTTGAGATTTTTTTATTTCTTCACTTCTTATCTCATTTTCATTATTTAACTTATCATCAGTTGATGTTTCAGCTGTCTCATTTCCCATTTTTTCATTATCATTTGAGTGCTTGTTGCCCATCTTATCAATATTTGCATCATCTTCTACATAATCAAATATACTAATACCCTCATCTATGTCCTGACTATCTTTATCTTCTTCTGTCTTCCTCATATTTCTACTTCTTACAAAGGATGTGACAAGGTTGTATACTATTGACATGGTAGGTACAGCCATTATCATACCTGTAATACCTGCAAAATTACCTCCAACTGTAATGGCAAACAAGACCCAGACTCCCGGAAGACCGACAGACTTGCCCACTACCTTCGGATAGATGAGATTGCCCTCTATTTGTTGCAAGACCAAAAACAAGACTAAAAACCAAAGAGATTTTATCGGAGATACTATAAGTATTGAAAGCACTCCATAAGACGCCGCTATAAACTGACCTACTATAGGCACCAAAGAAAATAAGCCTATCATGGTAGCAATGGATACAGCCTTAGGAATATGCAGGAAGGTCATACTTGCCAAAAACAAAAAGCAAAGTATTATAGCCTCTGTACCCTGCCCTGCTATAAATTTTGAAAAAGAACTGCTTACCAAGCGTAAAAAAATCACTATCTTCTTTGTCCTTTTATCAGGAAATATCGCTCTTAGCAGACTATGTCCCTGAGAGAGCAACACCTCTTTTTGCGACAAAATATACACTGCAAATATAAGCCCCAAAAATAGGTTCATCACTGATGAAAATACGTTGGTAGTAGCTGAAAATATTGACTGAAGTGCATTTGTAGCGTCAAGCAGTGAAAAGTTCTTGAAAAAATCAGTTACATTTGAGTACATCTTATCAAAATCAAAGCCTAATTTAGATAAGGTCTTTATTATCTGATTGTCAGGAGTCTTTGTAAACTTGACAAAGTTTTCTACAACTGTAGGCATGCCGTTTCTTATCTCCACAAAACTGTTGACTATCTCAGGAATTATCATGTAAAAAATCATAGACAAAACCATGATAAAGGCAATGATGGTGAGAAATAAAGAAAAAGCTCTTGATAACTTCCTACCGAAAATCTTATTTATTGTCTTTTCTATCTTTTGCATAGGGATATTCAGTATAAATGCTATACATATTCCTGTTATAAAGGGAGTAAACAGTGTGACTATCCTCCACATATAGGAAGAAACAGGCCTGATATTTATAACTATAGCTGCAATTATGCCAAAAAATACTATGAGTTTTTGAATATTTTTATAAGTATTATTGTCCAAGGATTCACCTCTTTTTCCCATATAAACTCAGATTAAATAGCTGTTATATTATTTGCTACTATTAAAATTTTAAAGCTACATCACTTTTATAAGATTATAATACTATAGTCCGACTTAGCCTTATAGAAATAATCATATCCATTGTTTTAATATACAAACAAATACTTATCAAAATCTAATTTTTCATCTGAAACTTTAAGTTATACTCTTGATAATTTAGCCTTTTGCCTATTTTAATCTCACGTATTTAAGCATAAATATGGCAGAAATGACAGAAACTACAAACTCAGTAAATACGTAAGATGTCCACAAACCCAAAATTTTAAAGGCATTTGAAAATATTATAGCTGACGGAATAAGCACAACTATACCCCTTAAAATTGAGATGATAAAAGACAGCCTCGGTTTTTCCATTGCCTGCATTGAAAGTGCAGTAACTATATTTATAGCAATAAATGGAATAGCCAAAAAGTAGACTCTTATACCCTGCACACCGTAAAACAGCAGTTTATCTTCTCCGCTTGAGTTAAACACTCCTGTCAAGCTTACAGCATTGAAATATAAGAGGATGTAGATGCCGGTAGCCATGATTACTGAAACTATAATAGCCATTTTCAAGACGTATACCATCTCTTTAAACTTATTTTTTCCGTAATTTTCGCTGATTAAGGGCTGAACTCCGTTGCCAACACCGCTAAATATCGAAAAAGTTACATCAGCCATATTTGCTATTATTCCATAAGCTGCAACTCCGATATCCCCTACATATTTTAATATTATAAAGTTAAATACTATCAGCACCACGCTTGTAGAAATATTGGTTATAAGTGAAGATATGCCAAGTGATGAAAGGTAGAAAAACTCTTGCAACTTCACCCTTGTCCTCACTAATTTAAAACTGTTTTTCTTCAAGACAAAATGGCTTAGAGTCACTACTATACCAACTATGGGCGCAATAGCAGTAGCAAAAGCGGCTCCAAATATCCCCATCTTCATAGGAAACATAAAGATATAGTCGCATATACAGTTAAATATCGAGCTTGATACGACAGCTGCAGTCACTATTGACGGATTGCGGTCGTTTCTAATAAAGGACATCAACAAGCAATCCAAGATAAATGCCGGAGCAAATGAAAGTATGGTCTTAAGGTAGATATTAGACAACCTTAAGACATCTCCCCTGGCTCCTAAGGTATATACTATATTATGAGAAAAAAATATACCCATTATCATAAAGAGCAGAGAAATCAAGATGGCAAAAAACAAACCTTTGGAAAAAATTCTGCTCTTTTCTTCATAATCATCGTATTTTATCTTAAATCTTGTGGAAAAACCCACACCTATCATATTGCCTATACCGTACAATATTCCGTAAACCGGAAGTGAGATATTAAGTGCGGCAATGCCGTTGCTCCCCTCGGCAACAGATATGAAATAAGTGTCTACAAGTATGTAAAACGAAAGACTCAGCATACTTAACACACTTAAAGACACATATTTAAAAAAACGCATTTTCAATTTAGTCATAAAAACTTCCCTACAACAACAAATAGCTTAGAAATATTCAATCCTTTATTTTAAGTCACTCTAAGCTTATTACAAAAGCTATTTTATATCATTATATTTTCTATTCCAGTCCCAATCTTGACATCTCAGAATTTACTATATCTTCACTTACTTTCATAGCGTCAAGAGTTTTTTGGAGCAAGTCGTCTATCTCTATGCCCATCATCTCTGCCCCTCTTAGGATTATATCCCTGTTGCAACCTGCAGCAAATTTCTTGTCCTTAAACTTTTTCTTCAAACTCTTAAGCTCCATATCCTTGCAGCTTTTTGACGGTCTCATCAAGGCGCAGGCACCTACAAGACCTGTCAGCTCGTCCACTGCATACAGAGTCTTCTCCATAGTATGCTCCGGCTTGATACTTACTCTATGATCATATCCGTGAGAACAGATAGAGTCGATAAACTCCTGCTCAATATCGTGATTTTTGAGTATATCCACTACCTTGACGCAATGCTCATCAGGGTACATCTCATAATCCAAATCATGAAGCAAGCCTACCAATCCCCAGTATTCACTTTCATCCTCATAGCCGCTATTTTGCGCAAATACCTTCATTACCTGCTCTACAGTTATACCGTGTCTTATGTGGAAGGCGTCCTTATTGTAGTCCATAAGCAATTTCAATGCGTCATCCCTGTTTATATTAACACTTTTCATATCTACCTCCAAAAATACTGATTTAAAAACTTGGATTAAATCATATTTCACCCTGTAATTTTACTATATTTTTGACAAAAAATCAAATCAAGTCCATAATTATTGGCTGAAAATTAATATATTCGTCTTTATTATACCTTTGATATAAGTTTTACTTATAACTTCTGATAGATTTTACATAATTGACAAAAGTAGAAAAAAAATATATCATATCCTCTGTAATTATTTTTAATTTGTAATCATACTAAGAGCTCATTTAAAACTACTGTATAAATTTTACAAAGCAAATTTTAATACAATGGGCTTAGTATCAATAAAAATTTAATCGCATATCGACATAAACATAATGATTTATTCCTAAATATATGGATAATATTTATAGGACTGCTTAACTCATTATAAGTATTTGAAATTTCAGACTTAAATTATATGTCGATATCTAAATGGAGGAAAAAATGAAATCAATTAAAAAACTTTTGACATTAGCACTTGCCTCAGCACTGCTATTTACTGCATGCTCATCAGGAGGCACAACTCAAACATCTGAAGAAAAGAAAGATGACAAAAAAACTGAGCAAAGCCAAACTACAGATTCTAAGACTCTAATTGTAGGAGCAAGCCCAAGCCCACATGCTGAAATACTAAAATCAGTAGCTCCTGCTCTTGAAAAAGAAGGAATAAAACTTGAAGTTAAGGAATTTACAGATTATATCATACCAAATACGGCTCTTGAAGAAAAGCAACTTGACGCTAACTACTTCCAACATCAACCGTATCTTGACAACTTCCAAAAAGAACATAAAACTCACCTAAAATCAGTAGCTCCTGTACACGTGGAACCGATGGCTGTTTACTCTAAGAAGATAAAAGCTCTTAGCGAGCTTGCTGACGGAGCTACAGTAGCAATTCCAAACGACCCTACAAACGGCGGTAGAGCATTGATATTGCTTGAAAAACAAGGTCTAATCACTATAAAAGAAGGTGTAGACAAACTTATAGCTACTGACAAAGATGTGGACAAAAACACTAAGAATTTGAAATTCAAACTTCTTGACGCTGCACAATTGCCAAGAACTCTTGACGAAGTAGACGCAGCTGTAATAAACACAAACTACGCTCTTGAAGGCGGACTAAACCCTGTAAAAGACGCATTGGTAATAGAAGACAAAGATTCTCCTTACACAAATAACCTTGTTGTTAGAGAGGGAGAAGAAAACGACGAAAGAATAAAAGCACTTATAAAGGCATTGCAAAGCGATGAAACAAGAAAGTTCATCGAAGAAAAATACAGCGGTGCTGTAATACCTGCATTTTAATTTGCAATAAGCACAATTAAATAAATGAATAAGTTTTTACAGTAAAAGCAAGACCTAATGACGCAGCAGCCACTCTTAATGAAGATGGAAAGATATTAAGAAAGTAAAGATGAAAAATTTAATTGAACTGAAACAAAAATTATTAAATTTAGGTTTTTCAGACTTTGAAAGTATAGAAGTACCTGAAAATAAGGAATATGATTTTAATTATATTGTAGATATAGTCCCTTTCAGATTAAAAATTAAAGAGGAACATTTTTATGAAAATAGTTCAAAATCATCATTCAATACTATGGAAGATTTTTATTCAAATGAATTAAATTATAAAATCTTGAAAAATAAATGGTTTTCTCTATTGTTCAAATTATCATACTACTATAAGTTAAGAAAAATATATGTTTACGGTCTAAGTTCTCCTGAAGACGAAAGTATAGAAAATTTAACTGACAGCGTAGGATTTTATTTAGTATATAGTCCTCTATTCATAATGGAAAACTTAGAGAATTTCATCACATTTTCATCAAATAAATTAAATAATGCATACTATTTATTTGAATTTGATAATTTCACTATTCACTTGTTTTTAGATGAACTTTTTTTAGCTTTAAATTTTTCAGCAAATGAAGAAGAAGTAATAAATAATATCGAATTATTAGTTAAGAGCGAGGGACTGTTTCTATCAAAAATATGTAATTCATAACAAAAATTTCAAGCTTTTAAATATAAAACTCATCATCAAAAAGCACACTGCCCCACAGTGTGCTTTTTTGGTGATTCGTTGATTTCAAAGTAATAACTTTGAAAAGAAGTTTTAATCAATCTTATAAGATATTATATCATAATTTTCATTTTTTTCAAGTTATATTTATATTATTTAAATCTCATATATATTATCAAATATCTTCTTTTGATATCTTTTCTTTATCATTATATACATTATAAATTCCACTGCAAGATATATGCAGCTGCAAATAACTGCCAAGCCGCTATAAGAGGCTACAGTGTTTTGCTCGATAAATAGTATGATTATCCACGAAATGCCAAGTGCTACTGTAAAAGGAAGTACAAATACCCACCTTAGAGTGCTTGACAATACGTCCTTTAATTCCTCCCTGCTCAAGCCTATCTTCATCATTATGCTGTACTTTCTGCTCTCCTCTTCTATTGAAGAGTACAGTCTTGAGTAGATAATGCTTGCTATTCCTATCAAAAATGATATACATAAGATACTGCCTACATAAGAAACTAACTTCCTTGTAAGATTTTCGCTGTCATAATAAGAAAAATAAGATACCAAACTTTCTTTTCCAATCTCAAATCCTATGGCTTTTTTTAACTCTTCATACTTTTGAGAGCCTCCCGCCTTAAGATCATCTTGGCTAAAGGCATATATCTTTTCCTTTACCAAGTCTTTGGATATGTCCTGATATTTACTGTCTGATACTACAGCAACAGAAGTAAAGTATCCTGACATGGCGATTATCCTCTTATCTGCTCCCTTTTGCCTTTTGATATCATATTGACTCAGCTTTTCTTTTACCATATCTTTTAAAACAGGCTCGGTCTTTCCGCTTACTCCCACTAAGAAGTATTCATCATCTGCAAGATTGACCTTATCCCTGCCTAAAAATTGAGCTACTTCATTATACATGCTGTTGGATAAGATGATACGCCTTATCGGTCTTTCCTTGCTCTTAAACTTGGCATAAGATATTGTAAGAGACTTGGCGCCTTGTATATCTTTTAATTTTTGGGATAATATCTCTGCCTTCTTTTCTCCTGCCGCCTCGTCTTCCCAATTGGCATACATATAGGCATAAGGCATGATTTTTTGAGTATCTTCTTCGATATTAAGCGGTGCTCCCACTATATAGACAAATGAAGTCAGGACTATGGAGAATAAAATCATAGCTCCTGCCATAGTCTTGATATTTGTGTGTATCTTATACTTGAAATTACTAAGCTTTATAAGATTGTTCTTAGAGTACATCCTTCCGCTTTTTTCCATAAAAAGTTGATATAGGATAAAAATCAGACTAAATACAAAGTAGGCAATGCTGATATAAGACAGCAGATCAAGTACATAGATAAAGATAAAAAAATTCCTCGTAATGTGAAAATAAAGCGTAGGTCCAACTATGACTATAAGGGCTATTGTTGAAACTAAGAAGTGATTTTTTTCTGCTATCTCTTCTTTTTTCAAAAGATCAATGACCTTTTTTCTTCTCAATATTACCGGTGCAAGCAGTGATATGGCTAAAAACAGTCCACCCATAAGCAATATCGTAAGCATCATAGGTATAAGCGGAAGATAAAAATACAAGTCCAAGCCGTCTATCATGGCTTGAGCTATCATCAAGAAAAACTTTAAAAAGACAAAGCCGCTTATAATGCCTACAAGCAGAGCAAGTAGTGAAATTATTATATTTTCAAGAAAAATCAATCTTTTAAACTGCTTTTTACTTGCTCCTATTATATTTAAGATCGCAAATTGCTTGCTCCTGTTTTTCAAAAAGTTGCCTACCGAATATAAAATCAGTACGAAAGAAAACATCATAGAAACTATGCTTGCCATAAACAATATGATAGCTATGGTACTGCCCTTGTCTACTATTTGCAGTGCAGGGTGCATAGCAAGTGAAGAAAAGAGGAAGAAGATAAAAACTGAAAATACACAACTTAAAAAATGGTAGAGATAGGTCTTGAAATCTCTCCTGATATTATTGTAGGCAAAATTAAACAGCGTCATTTTCTTCACCTCCAAGTAGAGCCATGGTGCTTAGTATCTCTTTTTTATATGTCTTATCATCATTTCTGTTGATGATTTCCTGATAGATGTTGCCGTCTTTTATTATATATGTCTTGTCAGAATATGAGGCGATATTTGGATCGTGAGTTACCATGATGATAGTAACTTTCATGCTGTCATTTAGCTTTTTAAATAACTTCATCACATCCCTTGCAGACTTGGAGTCGAGATTTCCTGTAGGCTCATCAGCAAGCAAAATAGATGGCTGATTTATTACAGCTCTTGCTATGGCTACTCTTTGCGACTGTCCTCCTGATATTTCGTATGTCCTCTTATCCAAAAGATGTGAAATGCCCAAAAATTCGCTAAGTGACTCAAGTTTTTCTTCCATTTCATCCAATGAAGCATTATCCAAGGTCAGAGGCAGTATTATATTTTCCCCTACAGTCAAGGTATTTATAAGGTTGAATTGTTGGAATACAAAGCCAAGCTCCTGTCTTCTAAAAGTAGACAGCTCCTTGTCGTTCATCTTGTAGGGGTCAGTACCTGCTATTAATACTGAGCCTCCTGTAGGCTTGTCTATGGTTGAGATACTATTTAAAAAGGTGCTTTTTCCGCTACCGCTTGGTCCCATGATAGCGACAAATTCGCCCTCCATTACTTCCATATTTATGTCGTTTAAGGCTTTGAATGAAACCTTGCCCTTATATGTTTTTTCAAGATTGGAAACTTTCAATATCATAATGTACTCCTTTGTAGAACTATATTTACTATTTTTTAATACTAATCACAATTTATAATAGCAAGAATGTTATTTTAAATAACTTTTTTCTAACATAATTACAAGGTTTTTTGATAGGTTTTTAGTATAACTATAAAAATTATTGCTATGATTTTCTTAATTCTCCTATATTTTAGCAAATAAATTCCAAAAGAAAAATCCGATAAGATTACATAAGCTTACAATTTTGTAATGTTACCGGATATCATACTTTTCTAAAATTCAATTGCAACTGTAGTTCCCTCATCTATCCTGGAGCTTATTTCCACCCTATGTCCCAGATATTCCACCACTCTTTTTACAATATACAGACCTATACCGCTTGAATCGGCGTTATTTCTTCCGTTTTTGCCTATATAGAAAAGTTCAAATATATTTTTCAAATCAGCCTCTTCAATGCCTATGCCCTCATCTATTATTGACAAAATCATCTTTTCATCTTTTTTATCCGCCTTTACCACTATGCTTTGACCTTTGTTAGAGTATTTGACTGCATTGCTAAGAATCTGATTAATGACTAATTTCAGCCACTTGGAGTCGGAGTACACATAAGCTTCCTCATCTATGTCAAGCTTTGGATAGATTTGAGAAGTTATAAAATAGTCCTTAAGAGCATTTATACAGTCCTTGCATATGCTTTTTAGATATACTTTTTCAGAAACAAAATCCTTTTTAAAATCTTCCAATCTGTAAATATCAAGCATTTGATTGAGATTGTACTGTAGTGCGTTGATATTTCTTTGTATCTTTTTAAATTCTTCCTTGTCGCCATGGTTTTCGCAGATTAGCTTGAGCACTGAAATAGGCGTCTTCATCTGGTGTACAAATCTGTATATCATCACCTTTTGGAGTTTTTTCTCCTGTTTTTGCTCGATTTTGGACTTATTGTCCATTTGTATCATCTCATCAATCATAAGGTTATAGCTTTTTTCAAAGGAGCTCCTCACATCTTGAATCAGATAATCACTTAGCACATCACTTTTTAGCAAAAATTTTTCATACACCCTTTTTCTTCGGTAAAATCTCAGCGCAAGATAGGAAATTAGAATAAAAAATACCAAAAAAGCAAAGTAGAAAATCTCCCCTATCCAGATTTTTTTGATATAAAAAAGGGCTGAGAAAAAAAGAACCTGAGTCAAAAAAACTGTCAATAGCAAGGGGAGATTGTCTGAAATAAATAGTTTTAATGCCTTGTCAGTTTTCATATTCCACCTTGTATCCCATTCCTCTTACTGTTATTACCCTTAGATTGGAGCCTATGTCTTTGAGTTTTTTTCTCACTCTGCTGACTGTAACGTTTAGAGTATTTTCCTCTACAAACATCTCACTATCCCAAATCTCTGACAGTATCTTCTCACGACTGACCACATTGGGATAGCTGTCAAACAAAATGCCGATTAATATAGCTTCGTTTTTGGGCAAATCTATCTGATTGTCATTACATTTGAGCGTAAACCTCAGCTTGTTAAATGAACAGTCTCCGCAGACAGCTCCTGCCTCATTGTTTGCATATTCGCCATAAGTCCTCCTAAGCTGAGAATTGACCTTGGCAAGCAGGAGTTCATAAGAAAAGGGCTTAGTCACATAGTCATCGCCACCGCTCATTATAGCCCTGACCTGGTCATAGTCTTCAGTCCTTGCCGACATAAATATAATCGGAGCCTTAGTTATCTTTCTGATTTCACTACACCAATAAAAACCGTCATAGTACGGAATGTTGATATCAAGCAAAATCAAATTTGGAGACTGCTTTTCTACAAACTTATCTATGTTTTTGAAATCTTCGCAAAGCACGACATCAAAATCGTATCTCTCAAGATGTTGCTTTACAAGACTCGCCAAATCAGAGTCATCTTCAACCATACATATCTTAAATGTCATAATCCCCTCCTTGTATCTATATGATTTATATTGAAAAAGTATTGAAATTGAATTTATACTATTATCTATTTAAGCTATGAATTTTATTCATTTTCTCCTTATGATACTCTTTAACAAAACTTTTATTATTAATGTACATTATCCTTATATTAGATTCCTCCATAATATACATCTTTTATATAATAATTTAGTATTTTATCACAAAAATCTGTAAAATTCCATAACGCAAAAAAGACAGCTATATCATGTGACTTTCGCTATTTCATTTAATAATAATCACTATTTATAACGTCCTGTATTTTATCTAATACTAAACTCTATTTAAACTATGAATTTTATTCTAATGATACTCTTTAGACTATGTTTTGATAATAAACTTCTATTGCATCAATTTTTTATAAAATAATTCCATTATTCCATTAGATTTTAGTATAAAGAAATTAAAATTTATAAATCGTCAATAATTTTATTCTAATCTTATTAAGCAGCTTTTTGTATAATATTATTTTAAATACTAAGATACTATTCCATAAAAATCATTATTCCGATAATTTGCATATATTATTCCTATATCATTGATATTGTTCCGATAAAATGATATAATACAAGAGACTGGAGGGATAATTTGTGTACATTACAGCAAAACAGGCAGCTGAAAAATGGGGCATATCAGATAGAAGAGTAAGGATTTTATGTTCACAAGGGAAAATTCCAGGTGCATATCAACAAGGAAGGGCTTGGAAAATACCATATGATGCAACTAAGCCGAGTGACGAAAGATATAAAAATAAGGAATCACTAATTCCTATATTGGAAGATAAATTAAAAGTTCTTAAAAAAAGAAGACCTTTAACTGAGGGAGAGTTGGAAAGATTAAATGAAGAATTCCTAACAGAATATACCTATAATTCAAATGCTATTGAAGGTAATACTTTAACTTTACGTGAGACGGATATGGTTCTTAGAGGACTTACTATTGACAAAAAATCATTAAAGGAGCATTTGGAGGTCATTGGACATAAGGAAGCCTTTGATTATGTAAAACAGCTCGTCAGTGAAAATGCCGAAATATCCGAAAAGCTGATAAAGGATATCCACTATTTGGTATTGGCGGATAAAAAAGATGATAGAGGAGTGTATAGAAGAATTCCTGTTAGAATCATGGGTGCAGCACATGAACCGGTACAGCCATATTTGATTATTCCTAAGATGGAAGAGCTTTTGGAACGATATAAAAACAGCACGGAAGATATTGTTACTAAGCTTGCCCGTTTTCATATCGAATTTGAAGACATTCATCCTTTTATTGACGGAAATGGAAGAACAGGCAGATTGTTGATTAACTTGGAGTTGATGAAAGCGGGCTATCCTCCGATAGATATAAAGTTTAGCGATCGCTTGAAATATTATGAAGCCTTCGATGAATATCATATGAAACATAACATATCGGCAATGGCGGATATGTTTGCAAGATATTTAAATAATAGACTGGATTTATATTTGTCTATTTTGGATAAGTAATGTTAATCCCAATTTATAATGCCAAGTATTTATATCTAATCACCATTACGCTTTATAGCTTATAAGCTACTTTGTTGTAATTTAATACTAAAAAGCTTTTAAAAAACCATGTAGATATTCTGTTTATGAATGTCAAACGATTTAAAAATAATCAACACACAAAATACTTTGCATGACTTTTTAAATGGAGATTAGTATAATTATATGGATTTTTAACAGATTTTTAGTATGAGAATTAAAATCTGTAAAATTCCATAACGCAAAAAAGACAGCTATAAATAATGGCTGTCCTTTTTTCATTTATTTACTTTGATATTGATATGCAATTATTAAATATACACGCATATCTAAAATTATTTTCTTTTTAAACTATTTCAAATAATTTTCGTATATTTCCTTAGCTCTTTGTTTTTGGGCTTCAGTTGCAGATTTCATAGGTTTTCTGCTGTAGCATCCTTCCACACCTTGTAGTTGCAATATAGTCTTAAGAGTAGGATAAAGTCCGTTGTTTAGTACGTCTGTAATAAGGTCATTGGTAATATGTTGCTCTTTTTTGGCTTCTTCTATCTTGCCTTGTTTTACCAAATCCACTATTTTTCTTGCTCTTGGACCGTTGACATTGAATGTAGAGCCTATGGCTCCGTCCACTCCAAGTACGCTTGCAGAAAGCATCATTTCGTCAAAACCGGCATATATGAGGTGGTCAGGGTAAGTATTTCTCACTCTTTCAAGCAGGTAAAAATCAGCTGCTGTAAATTTTACACCTATAATCTTCTTGTTTTCAAACAGCTCTCCGAATTGTTCCACGCTTATATTAACACCTGTCAAGAAAGGTATTGAATATATTATCAGCTTGTTGTCTACAGAGTCTATAATGCTGTTGTAATAGTCTTTAATCTCTTCAAAACTGAACTTGTAGTAAAAAGGTGTTACCGCCGAAATGGCGTCATATTTGAGATCAGTAACGAATTTTGCAAGCTCAAGTGATTCGTAGTAGTTCATCGAACCGATTTGAGCGATGAGTTTAATCTCATCTTTAGCTTCGTCCTTTGCGATTTCAAATATTTTTTTCTTTTCATCCGTTGAAAGAAGGAAATTTTCTCCCGTACTGCCACCTACATACAGCCCATCTACCTTCATCTTATCGATGTTGTGACGCACTATCTGTCTTGTCCCTTTTTCGTTTACACTTCCGTCTTCATTGAAAGATACAAGTAAGGCACTGTAAATGCCCTTGAGTTCATTATTAGCTCCCATTTTTTTCTCCTTAAGTTGTCCATAAAATTTTTGATACATCAAACAAGGACAATATAGTCCCTGCAAAATAATTAACCGTACTGTTGAGATTTAGCTTAAAATCTCGTCGACAAACCTCTTTGTAATGACCTGCGGTCTAGTGATAATAGATCCTACAACCACGGTGTAACACCCTAATTCCAACACTCTTTTCGCTTTTTGCGGTGTGTCGATGTTGCCTTCGGCTATGACCGGTGATTTAACATTTTTCAAGACCTGTTTCATCAGCTCAAAATCGTCTTTTTCTATCTTCATACCTGCACTTGCTTTAGTGTATCCTACCATGGTAGTGCCGATAAAATCAAATCCCATATCATCCGCATCAATAGCTTCTTGTAATGTAGCGCAGTCTGCCATAAACTTTTGATTTTTGTACTTTTCTCTGACCTTGATGAAAAACTCCCTTGTAGTTTCTCCTCCCGGTCTTATCTCATCTGTCGCCTGCATGGCTATGATGTCGCAGCCTACACTAACAAGCGCATCGACCTCATCCATTGTTGGAGTGATGTACACGTCGCAGTTCTCATAGTCCTTTTTTATTATCCCTATTACCGGCAAATCTGTAAGAGATTTTATCTCTTTGATGTCTTCCACGGAGTTTGCTCTGATGCCTTTGGCACCGCCCATCTTTGCCGCCAATGCCATCCTTCCCATGATAAAAGAAGAGTGGAGCGGCTCATCAGCAAGTGCCTGACATGACACAATTAAATTTCCCTTTAATTGACTTATCTTATCCATGTCTCCACCTATACCCTTACCTTAAATATCGCTTTTCTGACATCTTGGGCTTCTCCGCTTTTTATCGCCGTCTTATGAACATCTGTAGTCTCAAATACCAGATACTGACCTTCACTTAGAGTGATGGTAGAATCTATCTTCTTGACATCTTGGATTTCAACGTAGTCGCTGTCCTCGTGATAAGTTTTAATGCTTGCATTTTCAATAAATGTGTGTTTTAAAACCTCAGTTCCTCTTATCATGACATGTATGTCGAGGTAGTTTTTGTGTGCCTCCCATACCCTGTCATCTTCTTCTACGGTAGTGTAATCACATATATTAACATAAAATCTGTCGTTATCAATTTTTGTTATGCCCTTTTCAAAATTAGCAAGGTCATTATTATTTAAAAAGTCGCCTATCTCTTTGAGATAGGCCTTTTCAAAATTTTCATACGAAAATTTGCCGTAAATCATTTATCCTCCGAAATTATTTTTTCACTGAGAATTCGGCATTGCTCTTTAGTTCCAACTTAGTTCCGTCGGCAAATTCTATAGGTTTTGATTGGTTTTCTGAGTATTTCAACAAATCATCAGAAAGATATTTAAGCACTAATTCAAACTTGTCGGCTTCACTGCTTAGAGTCAATTTGCCGTCTTCTTCTTTAACGTCTCCATTTACAGTGTAAGACTTGTTGTCAGCTGAAGTATATGCAAAGATAAATTTCTTAGACGCCTTGTCTACACTTATAGTAGGTAGATTTTCAGGCTTAGCTGACTCATCTTTCAATACTAATACTTGTGTTCCTTCAACCGCTTTGTTATCAGCCGTTTCAGTTTTTTGTTCGTCTTTCTTTTCGCCTTCTTTGTTTTCTCCGTCTTTCTTTTCTTCAGGTTTTTGCTCTTGAGTTTGAGTAGTTTTGTTTCCTTGATCAGTCGGTTTTTGTTCACCGCCGCCACCACAAGCTGTAAGTGTTGCCATTGTACAAACCATCATAGCTATTGCAAAATATTTTTTCATAACATTCTCCTTCTTAATCTTAAGTAAAATTTTTATTATCATAGTAAGTTCATAAAATATTTTTTATCAAGTTACTATGATAACATTTTAATACTTAATTCTTAAAATATTTTAAATTCGAAGATGAAAATATATTATTATATCAAATCATAATTTTTTAAATTCTCTATTTTCATTGATATAGCTTTATTTTACATAGCCTTATATTTATCTTTTATTTTTTTATTATTTTGTTCAAAAAGCAAATTAAAGCATTTTTTTCAAAGAAAAAACATATTTATATTATTTCAAGTATCAGTTTTTATTTTTAATTATAAAGGTGACATGCCACCTTATGATCCTCATCTATATCCCTTATAGTAGGTACTACTGAGGAACATATATCTATAGCCTCCTTACATCTCGTGTGGAAAGGACAGCCTGTAGGTTTGTGTATAGGTGAAGGTACATCTCCTTCAAGCACTATTCTGTCTTTCTTTTCTCCCACCACCGGTATAGGAATTGCAGAAAGCAAAGCCTTAGTATATGGGTGTAGAGGATTTTTGTACAGACCTTCTGCCTTTGATATCTCCACTATATTGCCGAGATACATCACGACTATCCTGTCACTTATATATTCCACCACTGATAAGTCGTGGGCTATGAATACATAGGTAAGGTTGAACTGTTTTTGTATATCTTGCATAAGATTGAGCACCTGAGCCTGAATTGAAACGTCAAGTGCCGATACCGGCTCGTCCAAAACTACAACCTCAGGCTGAACACATAGGGCTCTGGCTATACATATCCTTTGTCTTTGACCGCCGGAAAACTCATGCGGATATCTGTATATATAGTCACTTTGTAAGTTTACAGTCTTAAATTTTTCTATCATTATTTGCTCACGTTCTTCTTTGGAAGTGTAACCGTGAGCTTTTAGAGGCTCGTCAAATGCCGAGTATATAGTCTTCATAGGATTAAGTGAGCTGTATGGATCTTGAAATACCATCTGCACCTTCTTTTTGAATTTGAACAATTCACTTTTATCGAATTTGCGTATGTCTTTCATTTCTCCGTCCATATTGAACTTAGCTTCACCGCCTGTAGGCTTTTGGAGCATCATCATACTCTTGCCCAGAGTAGTCTTGCCGCAGCCTGACTCTCCAACTATACCGAGAGTTTCACCTCTTTTTACAGTAAATGAAACATTGTCTACCGCCTTTACGTCCGCTACCTTTTTCTTTAGTATAAATCCTTCGTATATAGGGAAATAAGTCTGTAAATTGTTAATCTCAAATACTATTTCGTTATTTTGCATTATTAACCTCCTTATTTCCGTTTAATAAAAGGCATTTTGCAATATGTGTGCCGTTTACCTCATAGGTAGGAATGTCCTTAGCAGTACACTCAGGCATTACGTGAGCACATCTGTTGGCAAATTCGCAGCCTATCTTGTAATTTCTCGGGTCAGGAGTTTCCCCCTCGATAGTTGCAAGTTTTTGGTTCTTCGCCATTCCCGGTACAGGTACTGATTTTAGCAATGCCTTGGTGTATGGATGAGTAGGATTTTCAAATACGTCTTTTACGTCCCCGTATTCCACCATTCTTCCCATATACATTACAGCCACCTGATCAGCAACTTCCGCTACCAGACCCATATTGTGAGTAATCAGTATTACAGATTTGCCATATACATCTCTCATCTCTTTCATAAGGTCCATAATCTGTGCCTGTATAGTAACGTCAAGTGCTGTCGTAGGCTCATCAGCTATGAGCAGACTCGGATTGTTTACCATGGCTATGGCTATCATTACCCTTTGTTTCATACCGCCTGAAAACTGGTGAGGATAGTCGAAGAATCTCTTCTTAGGCTCAGGTATGCCTAGTTTTCTCAGCATCTCTATACCTATTTCTTCTGCTTCTTTCTTGCTTACCTTCCTATGCTCAAGTATATTTTCCATTATCTGATTTCCTATGGTATATACAGGATTGAGTGATTGCATAGGATCTTGGAATATCATCCCTATTTGAGAGCCTCTTAATCCTCTCATAGTCTTTGAAAAAGGCTTTTGAGCGGTGAGGTCTATCACCTTGCCGTCATCTGTTTGAAAATTGGAATGGCCACCTACAACCTTGCCGTTTTTCGGCAGCAGATTTATAAGGCTGTGTACGGTAACCGACTTACCACATCCTGATTCTCCAACTATTGACAGTATCTTTCCTTTTTTTACATCAAAGGACACATCTTTTACTATATTAATGGAGTCTTTGCCCACCTTAAACTGCGTGCAAATATTCCTTGCTTCCAATAAATTTTCCATCTCTTACCCCCATTAATTTTTCGGATCAAGCACATCGCGAAGTGCATCGCCAAAAAAGTTTATGCTCATGATAAACAGTGATATCACTGCACCGGGTATAATCCAAAGCCACCACTGATTTTCAATTACAGAAAGAGATTTTGCACCGTTGATTATAGTACCCCATGTTGATATATTCGTAGGCACTCCCAGTCCTAAGAACGAAAGCTCTGTCTCCGAAAGTATGAAAAACGCCACGTTTATAGTAGTAGCAACTATTATCGGGCTTAGAGTATTAGGCAAAATCTGAGAAAACATAATTTTGCTATTTGATATACCAAAGGCTCTGTTTACCTCAACGTAAGTTTCCTCTCTGAGCCTGAGCACCTCGTTTCTCACTATACGAAATACGGTCATCCAGCCTGTAAGACTAAATACTAAAACCATATTTCTTACTCCGGGTCCTATTATGGTAACAAGCACCATAACCAAGATTATCATAGGAACTGTCTGTATCACTTCTGATAATCTGACCAAAAACGAATCCACTATACCTCTGAAATATCCGGCAATCAAGCCGAATACAGTACCTATAAAAGAAGTCGTAAGTGCACTTATTATACCTATAGATATTGAAATCCTACCACCATAGAGCAGTCTTGAAAATAAATCACGCCCTATACTGTCCGTACCGAGTATATGAAGTCCTCCGGGAGCCTTGTTAATATTTGCCATATCGGTAACTGCAGGATCTATATTTGTAAGCACCGGAGCAAGTATAGACATAAGACTCATAACTACCACCACGATAAAGCCTATCATGCCCAGCTTGTTGCTTATCATCTTATTGAGTGAGCGCTTCGCCATGGCAGAACGCATCTTACTTTTTTGTTTTGATAAATCGTTCATAGTACCTCCTAAGCTTCCAACCTGATACGAGGATCAAGCATGGCAGATAATACGTCCACAAGGAAACTGATAGTCAGCATTACGGCTGCAATAAGCAGAGTTGTCACCATTATTACAGGATAGTCTCCGGATGTTACTGCTCCCATTAGAGTAGAGCCTACTCCCGGCCAGTTGAATACTGTTTCTATAACTACAGAGCCACCTATAAGACCCGGTATTCTGAAAAGTATAGTTACAAGTATAGGTCCCATAGAGTTACGGAAGGCATGTTTGAAATATACTTTAATCTCAGATATACCCTTACTCCTTGCAGTCTTGATATATTCCTTGTTGATTACGTCCAGCATAAGGTTACGAGTATATCTCAGTACCGTAGCTATCATGGAAAACGACAATGCCGTCGCAGGCAATATTATAGTCTTAAGCTGGTCAAAAAATCCTGCCTTGCCATATAAATTACGACCTCCTGCAGGCAATAATTTAAGGCTTAGGGCAAAGACCGTAATTAGTATCATACCGAACAAAAACTGAGGTATAGACTGACCGAGTACACCTATTACCCTGCCTATATAGTCTATAATAGTATTTTGATTGACCGCAGAAAGTATACCTATCAGTATCCCCAAGACAGATGATATTATCAATGCGGCAGCCGCAAGTTGGATTGTCGCAGGTAATTTCAGTGCCAATATTTCGCTGATAGGTTGTTTAGTCAAAATACTGTAGCCGAAATCCCCTTTTATTATTCCACCTATCCATCTTTTATACTGCTCAAAAAACGGATCGTTAAGACCGTACTGCTCTCTTAGCTGTTCTTTCAAAGCCGCATTTTGTGAGGCTTCAGGTGGAAGCAGATAGTTCACCGGATCTATGGGCATATGTTTAAGAGCCGTAAATATCAAGAATGATATCAAAAAAAGCATCGGTATCATAAATAATATTTTTTTCAATATAAACTTAAACAATTTTTCTCTCCTTTCCAAAAATAATAGAAAAAAGTGTACCTCATAAGGAGATACACTTTATAATTCAATTATTTAAGTTCCCAGTTTTCAAATCCAAGGTCATAAGCAAACCACGGGTTACCAAAATTTGCACCCTTAGTATCAACTTTTTCTCCGTTTACGAATATCATGTTTTTAAGAACAAAAATAGGCATTTTTGTTATATCTTTTTCTTCAACAGCTTGTAATTGTTTTAAAGCTTCAGCCTTCTTTTCAGGAGTTGTTGCTTGTAAAAGTGCAGTGTAAGGCTTGTCAAAAGCATCGTTATGCCCTATTATCTTAGGGAAGTTTGCGTGAGTTGACGCATATTCTCCATACCATTCGTCATATCCGAATGCTGAAAGTCCTTTAAGTGCTATATCGTAGTTTCTTATATCGAAAAGTTCACCTGTAGCATCTCCGGCAAATTTTTGTACATTTACCTTGATACCAACCTTTGCAAGGTCAGCAGCTATAGCGTTGTATAGGTCTACAGATGTTTGGTCAGCCATATAATATCTGAATTCCAATGTTTGGTTTTCATCATAATTTGCTTCTTTTAGTAGAGCTTTTGCCTTTTCAGGATCATATTTGAAAGTGTTTATCTTGTCGTTGTAGTTTGCAGTATCTCTTGCAGGTACTCCAAGAGCAGCCACTTCACCTATTTCGCCGTAAAGGTTCTTAGCCAAAGTTTCTCTGTCTATAGCATAGTATATCGCTTCTCTTACCTTAGGATCTTGTAATGCTTTGTTTGCAGGTCTTGTGTCGTTACCCTTCAAGTTGAATACAAGGTAATAGTAGAACAATGTATCAACAGGAGTCTTCTTCCAAGCAGTGTTTTCGCTTAGTTTTTGAATTTCAGCAGGCACCTTTGAGTTGAAGAAGTCTGATTGACCGTCAGCAACTGCTGTCAATATTCCTTCTGAAGGTACTATGTTTACAACAACCTTAGGTACTTTAGGAGCTGTTCCTTCGTAGTTTTCATTTGGAACTAAAGTGATGTAAGAATCTGTTACTATTTCTTCCACCTTATACATTCCGTTAGTTATAGGTTTTTTCCAAAATGCAGCAGTATTGTAGTCAAGCATGTCTACGCCTTCAAATCCGTGTTTTGGAAGTATTGCAAATTGAGAAAGTATAGGTATAAGATTACCTACAGGCTCAGCCAATTTGATTGTTACCTTTTGTCCGTCAACTGTAATTCCTTTTACAGAATCAGCTTTCTTATCTCTTAGGTCTTTACCGCCATCTATCTTGCTGAAAGTTGCAGTATATATACCGTTTACCTTTGCTCCCTTAAGAGCTCCCTCTATTGAGAACTTAACATCTTCTCCTGTAAGAGGCTTTCCGTCTGACCACTTAAGATTATCTTTCAAAGTAAATTCATAAGTAAGTCCGTCTTCTGATGGCTTGTATTCCTTTACTAAGTCAGGGTTGAACTCAGTCAAGGTATTGTTTGCCTTGAACAAACTTCTAAATGTTATTACCTTGTACAAATCCCCTCTATTCCACCATGGAGTATCAAAGTTTGTACCGTCACCTTGTTTGCTGAATATTGTACGAAGTACCTTTTCATCTCCCTTAGCTTGAGTTGTAGTAGCCGGTTTATTGTCGCTACTTGGTGTTTCTGATGGTTTTGTTCCTCCGCCACCACAGGCACTTAGCAGCAAAGTACATGAAAGTAAAGCCGCAAATAAAGATTTTTTCTTCATATTTTCCTCCAAAAATTTTAGCAGTGTTTTTATAATTCATATGCCTTTATCGTAGCCTGAAGTAATTTCCTAAATATTTCAAAGCGAAAGCTTATGTAGGAAATGTTTTCTGAATTAGACAAAAATGCATATCATTTACATTATTAAATGAGTGTTCATCACTACATTTCAAAATCATTATAACAGCTTTTTTCAAAAAATCAACAACTTTTTTACTAAAAAATGCTGTTTTTTTAATATCTTCAACATACCACTAAAATAGTGAATTAATAGTGAAATGTTAGAATTGTAGTGCTTATGATTAAATACCACTTAGTAACCACTAAAGAACAATTTTACTTAGTTTTTATATTGACATCTTCAAGAGAATATAGTATTTTTTGCCTATAAGAAAATTTTTCCCTCAACCGCCTATCTGATACATATTTTTCATCTCTGAATTATCAAGCAAACCTTCCAAAAAACTATGTGATCTCGGCTTGTTATAGATGGTATCAGCGATTTTATTGACTATCGTTTCCTCGTCTACTCCTTGCAACATCATCTTTCTTATATCCACTGAATATTCATAGTTAAGACAGGGCTTAATTTTGCCGTCACAAGTTATCCTTATCCTGTTGCAACTGTCACAAAACATATGCGACATAGCTGAAATAAAACCTATCTCAGTCTTTAAACTTGAAAAAGAAAAATACACGGCAGGCCCGTTTCCGTGAACCTTTTCCGAACGCTTATAATCCCCATATTTCTCAGATATCATTGAGATTATCTCATCACTTGATATAAAATTGAAGCGATTGCCGTAACCTATGGGCATCATCTCTATAAATCTCAGTTTTATGTCGTTTTCCTGAGTAAAATCTACCAAGTCGGATATATCATCCTTGCTTATATCTATCGGCACAACATTAATTTTTATTTCAAAAAAATTATATTTTTTTATTTTTTTTATAACCTCTACAATTTTATCAAGTTTAAAATTCGTTATTTCCTTGTATTTTTGAGGACTTAGGGAGTCCAAAGAAATGTTGATATTTTTTATATTCTGCTCATACAAAAAATCCATATATTTTTCAAGTCTTGTACCGTTGGTAGTAAGGGTGATATTTTTAATTGCCTCTATAGTCCTTATCTTTTTGACCACATCTTCAAAGTCTTCCCTTAAAAGCGGCTCTCCACCGGTCAGCTTTATCGTGTCTATACCTATTTTAGAAAGATAGCGGCATAGCTTATATATCTCATCTACGCTCATTATCTCGTCTTTTTTCAAAAATACAGGGCTTTGCCCCTTAGGCATACAGTAGACACAGTTCAGATTGCACCTGTCTGTAAGGGATAATCTGACGTAGTTAATCTTTCTGCCAAAAACATCTATCATATTTATCTTTCCTCAAATTTGAAATCTCCGCTTTTTCCACCTGTCTTTTCCACAAGATGTAGATCGCAAATCACCATGGACTTGTCTATTGCCTTGCACATATCATATATGGTAAGCAGCGACACGCTCACTCCATGCAGAGCCTCCATCTCAACTCCTGTCTTTCCGCTACAATGTACTGTACATGTCGATTTTATCAGGAGATTATCCTCATCTATTTCAAAATCTATCTTAGCCTTGTTAATTAAAATATTGTGACAAAGCGGTATAACTGATGAAGTGTTTTTCACAGCCATTATACCGGCAATCCTTGCAGTGGATATGACATCTCCCTTTTTATTGTCCATATTTTTTATCGAAGATATTATATCCTTATTTACCCTTATACTGCCTGTAGCTGTCGCCACCCTCTTGGTGATATCCTTGTCACCTACATCCACCATTATCGCATTGCCGTTTTTATCCAAATGTGTAAATTCCATCTTATCCCCTTTTTACATATTGCCTTATAATATCATAATATATCTTTAAGTATCAAGCATTTTTCAGCAAAAAAATAAATTTTCATTACATATTATAAAATAATATTGTGAAATTTATTTTAAGATTGTATAATTTTTATAAATTATTATAAAAATATTAGGAGGTTTGAAAAATGGATAGCTCTTTAATTATTCCGGTAGTAGTTGTAGCAATTTTATTATTACTGATAATAACTATACCTCTATGGTATATTAAATCACCGCCTGACAAGGCTTTTATCATAACAGGTCTTGGCAAGAGAAAGGTGATAATAGGAAAGTCAGGAGTTAAAATACCTTTTTTACAAAGACTGGATAAGCTTTCTCTGGAAATGATGTCGGTAGATGTAAAGACTGACTCCTTTGTTCCTACAAATGACTATATCAATGTCAAGATAGACGGAGCAGTAAAGATAAAGATAGGTGATGTAGCGGAGCTTACAGATCTTGCCGCACAAAACTTCTTGAACAGACCACCTGAATACATCATTGCACAGGTCAAAGACGTGCTTGAAGGTAACACTCGTGAAATTATAGGAAGCATGACCTTTGAGTCTATAGTGCAAGACAGAAAGACTTTTGTCGAAAAGGTACAGGAAAATGCCGTTCCGGATCTTAGAAAAATGGGGCTTGAAATCATATCTTTCAATGTTCAATCAGTAATTGATGAAAATAATATAATAGTGGATCTTGGTATAGACAACGTATCTCAAATCCGTAAGAAAGCACAAATAGCAAAGGCTCAAGCGGACAGAGACGTAGCGATAGCCACAGCGGAAGCAAAACAAAAGGCAAATGATGCACAGGTACAGGCTGAAACTGAAATCGCTCAAAAGAAGAAGGATTTGGCGGTCAAAGTCGCAGAATTTAAGATAGAACAAGATACAAAACAAGCTGAAGCCGACGTGGCTTACGAAATCCAAAAAGAAGAAAGACGTGCCATCATAGAAGAAAAGACAGCCCAAGCTAACTTAGTAAAGACTGAAAAAGAAGTCTTGGTACGTCAAAAAGTGCTACAAGCAGAGATAGAAAAGAAGGCTGACGCTGAAAAATATGAAGAAATGCAGATGGCAGATGCTGACTTGTACAGAAGACAACAAGACGCACAGGCGAAACTGATAGAAAAACAAAAGGAAGCAGAAGGTATAATGGAGATAGGTCGTGCAGAAGCTGAAGCCATAAGAGCCAAAGCTCTTGCAGAGGCTGAAGGTATCAATGCAAAGGCTGAAGCCATGAAAAAATATGGAGAGGCTGCCATACTTGAAATGTACTTCAACAAACTACCTGAAATAGCTAAAAACGTCGCATCTCCACTTGAAAAAGTAGACAAGATAACTATGTACGGAACATCACAAAACTCCAAGCTGATTGGAGATATAGTAAATGCTGCTACTCAAGTAAGTGACGGACTTACAGAATCTATGGGCATTGACGTCAAGTCTTTTATAAAAAATGTGATAGAAAAAAATTCTCAAGAAAAAAATAAGGATACTGAAGTATAAGAAAAATAATTTAGAATAATTTTGTGTAAATAGCCTTTTCTTTTTTGATAAAAATACAATTAAATTATTAAAGCTGATTATATGATAAGACTATATAATCAGCTTTTTTTATTAATATTAAAATCTAATAGAATAGTAGAATTATTTTACAAAAATGATACACTAAAAATATATTAAAAAAAGATATTATAATGAGTATCATAAGTATAGAATTGATTATATCAAATTTATCTCACTACAAGCTTATTTTTAGAATAGCCTATACACTTTTAAGCTTATACCTTAGCTAAACTAAAGCCTATAATCATTGATACTTCTATCATTAAGCATAATAATCATTAAAAAATCAATAATTTCCTAACTAAAAAATTATTATTTTCTACCGATATTTTTATGTAGAAAAATTAATCGGAAAGGAAATATTATTGATAATGAGCAAAAAGATAAATAAAAAAAGGTATATAGCAGACACCAAAAAGTCTATATGTTGCACCTTGCTTGCTACAGGACTGATTTTACAGACTTGCACTTATCCGATTTTTGCGAACTCAAGTTCTCAAAATTCATCAAACACAAGTAGCATACACGCCAAAATTACTTCACAAAGTGATTTGCAAGCTCTAAATGATAGAATAGCTCAGCTCGAAGCGCCTACTCAGGCAGAAGATGGAAACATCATAATCAACGAGTACTCATTAAAGCTTAACGTAGGAGATGAATTTCAGTTAAGACTCCTTGATTCAGACGGCAAGGATGTAAATGATGTAGAGTGGTTTGTAAGAGTAAGAATACCGCAAGATATTGTATATACAGCAGAAGAATACAGTAAGCTAAACAAAGTCATTAGTATTGATAAAGGACTTGTAAAGGCTAAGGCAAGCGGAAATACAGAAATATGGGCAAAAAAATCTGATGCCCTATATAGATGTGCAGTAATTGTGGAATATGATAAAGATTCAGAGCTTGAAAAAAAGGTAGATGAAATAGCTGATAAATTTAGATATCTAAGTAGTGATGCAGACAAACTTATGGCTGTACATGACTATCTTGTAGAAAATATAGAATATTCGCATGAGCATATAGTTAGCTATGCCTATGGAGCATTAATAGAAGGAAAGGCAGTTTGCCAAGGATATTCACAATCTTTCCAAAAAATCATAGATAAGCTTAATATAAAAGGATATACTTTAAAAGGATGGAGTACTGCTGCAAAACCTGAATTTCATCAATGGAATAGGGTAAAATTGGATGACGGTTGGTACTTTATAGATCTTACTTGGGATGATTATCTAAATGAAGAATATATAAGCTATAAACATTTTTTAATAGATAGTGAAACTCTTGGTAAAAATCATAAAGATTGGTATTCTTCCAAAGAAGAAGTAGATGGTAGTAAGTATAAATATTATGCCTATAAAAAACACGGTGAATTTGCAAATAATAAAGAAGAACTTGAACAAGTGCTTAGAGCACAAATAAATTCAACTAATTTACCTTATGCTACTGTACGTGTTGCAATTCCAAAATCAATGGATGCCGGAGAAATAATATCAAGCGTAAAAAAGATAGCAGGTAGCAAGTCATATCTTAACGAAATAAACAACGTAAGGGATACATTCGGAACTTATCAGTTTTATTCATATCAGGTTTCAAATATAGCTACTAAACAGAAAAAAAATATAAGCCTGTTGGAAATAAAGCCAACTAATAATGTAAATGAAACTACAACTTCTGTAATGCTTACATTTGACCAAGATATAGACGATCTTACTGTTAATGATATAAAAATGGACGAAGTTTATAAAACAGGTATAAACAAAATAGATAACAAAACTTATGAACTTAGATTTAAGGACATGATGTTCCAAAGCACTAAGACTGTCCCTATAGAAGTGAGCAAAAGGGGATTTAATATATCAAACAGCAGACAGAATGTAGATATAAACATAGTAAAAGAAGAAACACCACAGGCTGTATTTAAAGCTACAGGAGATAAGGAAGGCAGACTTGAAAATGTTGAAAGTGGAATGAGATATGATTTGGGAGATGGAGTTTGGCATGATATAAATTCAAACGAGCCTATAAATATCACAACAAAGTTTTACGAGCCAATCTTGATAGTTAGACAAAGTACTACAGCTCCAATACTACATTCAGATGTGCAAAAGATACTTCCTATAGGAACGGAAAGTCCTATGAATATAAAGGCTGTAGATACTGTAGAAGGTAAAAATAACGGCAAGATAATCTATGTAAATAGAAAGATGGAATATAAGAAAGATGGTGCTCAAAACTGGATAGCTTGTAGCGGAAAAGAAGTAACAGGACTTTCAGAAGGTGAGTATCTTGTAAGATACAAACCGGACGGACTTAAACTTGCCTCTCAGCCTGTAGAAGTTAAGATAAATCTAAGAGCTGAGGAAAATATTAGTCCAGACAATTCTACAGATAGCAACAATGAAAATACGGCTCCATCAACAGAAAAAGATTCTGATAAAGTAGCTACTGATAAAAACAAACAAAAAGAAAAGCAAACTGAGCTTGAGCCACAAAAGCCAAGTCAGGAAGATAAAGCAGAAAATAAAGCAAGCCAAGAAATAAAAGATTCAAAAACTGATTCTCAAAAAACAGCAGAAGAAAATAAAGAGCAAAAATCTGATAAAAAAGAAGAAATACAAGTTGAGCAAAAAGAAGATAAGAAAGAAACACGAAAAGCTGAGCAAAAAGAAGAAAAATCAAACTCAGGTAACAGAGATGGTGGAAGTTCATCATCAAGCAAAAGCTCAAGTTCTTCACTTGGTGGAGGCAGTGGAGCTTCCTCAACATCAAAATCTTTTAAAGAACAAAACAAGACAGCTAAAAAAGATGTCCAAAAAACTGCTGAAACTATAACAAAGCTTACAAATCAAGAATCAGCACAAAAAAATCAACAGGAAAAATCTCAACTAAGTCAACAAAAGCAAGAAAAATCAAAAGAAATAAAAGTTTCTGACATAATGACTAAACAAGAAGCTGAAAATACAGTAGATAAGCTGAAAGACACAAGGCAAATAACTTGGAGTAAGCAAGCCGTAACAAAGCTAATGCAAAAAGGAATAATGTCAGGAGATAAAAAAGGCAACTTCATGCCAAAAAAAGCTGTAACAAGAGCAGAAGTAGCACAAGTAATCACAAATATAATAGGCGAAAAACCAAGCACTATAAAAGTCGCAGATGTGAGCAATAACAAATGGTATGCAAAAGCTGTACAAACAGTGTTGGAAAACAAAATCTTCTCTCAAGATAAAAAAGCTAAGTTCAGACCGGATAGCAATATAACGAGGGCGGAATTGTTTGTAGCCGTTGCTAAACTAAAAGACATCAAGCCATTGGATAAGGCTAAGGCAAAAGAAGTATTGTCAAAGTACAAAGACGCAGACTCAACACCTGCTTGGGCTATAGGATATGTATCAGTCTTAGTTGAAAAGGGAATAGTAAGTGGAGCAAATAATAAGTTAAATGCAAATGATACGCTTACAAGAGAACAACTTTCAACAATATTTGCCAATATTATAGATTAATAGCTGATAATTCATAAACTCTAATGTTATTTAGTTATAAATACTTGGTATTTCAAATAGTTATTAGCATGAAAATATAACAAAAGACCACTGTCATACAAAATAGACAGTGGTCTTTTTTATACAATTTTTATCAATATCCTAACTATTTCACATTTGAAAGCAATCTCTTGTAGTCTATCTTTTCTCCGTCCTTTGCCTTCTTTGCAAAGTCCGCTACAGCTGTAAACAATACGTCTGTTGAAGAGTTTATGGCAGTTTCGGCAGAGTCTTGGATAACGCCTATTATATATCCTACCCCTACGACCTGCGCCGATGTCTCTGCAGGTATGCCGAATAATGAGCAGGCAAGAGGAATAAGAAGTAGTGAACCTCCTGCAACACCTGAGGCACCGCAGGCTCCAAGTGCAGAAAGTACGCTAAGCACAAAGGCAGTAGCAAAATCTACCTCTATACCCAAAGTATTTGCAGCAGCAAGTGTCATTATAGATATTGTTATGGCTGCTCCTCCCATGTTTATAGTCGCTCCAAGAGGAATTGATACCGAGTAAGTATCTTCGTCAAGTTCCAATTGTCTGCAAAGTTCCATATTTACTGGAATGTTAGCAGCGGAGCTTCTTGTGAAAAACGCTGTAAGTCCACTCTTTTTGATACAAGCAAGTACCAAAGGATAAGGATTGATTTTAAGCTGAGTCCACACCATTATAGGATTGACTACCAAGGCAACAAAAAACATTGTTCCAAGCAGCAAAGCTATAAGTGCAAAATATTCTTTAAAAATATCAGTACCGCTAACAGTTATAGAATTGTATATCAGTCCCATTACACCAAAAGGCGCAAAATTAATTACTGTATGAACTACCGAAGATATTGCATCTGCAAAGTTGGAAATCATATTTTTAGTAGGATCTGAGGCTTTTTTTAGAGCCAAACCTATTAGCACAGCCCAGAAAAGTATTCCCATATAATTTGGAGTTGAAAGCGCCCTTACAGGGTTATCGACAATGTTTAGCAGTAATGTTGTAAGCACTTCGTCCAAACCTTTCGGAGGATTTATCTCCTCTGCTGTTGGAGGCAATGTCATTTTAATTGGAAACAAAAAACTTGCAATAACTGAAAATAGTGCTGCCAAAAATGTAGCTGCAAGATATAAAACAATAACATGTTTCATATTAGTTTTTTGACCTTCTTTATGCTTACATAGTGACTCCATTACAAGGAAAAATACCAAGATTGGAGCAATGGATTTCAATGCCCCTGTAAACATACTTCCAAATAATTTGAGTGTATCAAGAGCATTTCCTACTGCTGACTCTCCCAAATTCTGTCTAATTAAAGCAAAGATTGTTCCTATGATAAGACCTGATATTATTCTTTTGACCAGTCCTATCTGAGTGTACTTCTTCCATAAATCCTTCATAAAAACCCTCTCTTTCACATTACATGCCTTACTCTCCTTATAAATACAAAATTTAAATCTCCCTCAAAATAAATTTCAGTTAAAGTGCTTGAATTTACCATAAATTTCAAAAAAATCTTAGAAAAATCAGCTAAATTAAGTGAGAAAGCTAAATTATATAAATAGTAGAGTACAAAATAAAAATTCATAAAATAAATAATTACTATAAATTAAAATATTTCAAGATAATAGCATAATAATTTAAACTTGTCCATAGTTTTTGTATCAAATCTAAAAACATTTTTGTTCTTATTCCATGCACTTTTACTCTAATCTTGCTATTCTTTGATTTTGTCAGCTTTTTTTAACAAAAACTACATATAAAATATTTAATTATTCATTAAGAAAAATTATTTGCTATTGACAAATATTATTTATAGACTTATAATTTCATAACAAGAGATAAATATTATTGATTAATTATTTCTATCATAATAATTTTGTATTTTCACTCATTTTTGGAGGTACTTATGTTTGAGCGTTTGTTGGTGGAGCACTGTGCACCGACATTAGCAGGTATCAAAACTGCAAATTTATTTTCATATTCCGGTGATGACGCCATATCAAAAGTAAGACATTGGAACAGACTCTTGTACAAATTAAGACTTAGGCTGACAATCTTGAGTAATTTTAAGGGTAAGACCCTTATTTACATTTACAGGATTGACTTATTGAATAAGACCTTATCTGATTCAAGAGTGCGTAATTTCTTAAAAATCTATGGATATGATAAGCAAATAAGTTGTGGAAAAGTTATCAAGAACTTGTCTCTAAGAGTGAAAAAAGATGATTTTCCTCATGAAATCGGAGTTTTCTTGGGTTACCCTTTGGAAGATGTAAAACTCTTTATAAAAAACAAGGGCAAAAATTACAAGGTATCCGGTATTTGGAAGGTATACACTGACGAAAGCGAGTCCCTAAAGAAGTTTGAGATGTACAAAAAATGCACATCTACTCTTTGCGAGTCCTTCCTAAAAGGTGTAAACATCACATCTCTTTGCGCTGCATAATTTTGGTAGACATCAAAGAATAGTAATATTTTTTGATTAATATAAATATTAATTTAAAGGAGTATTAATTATGAGTAAAGTAGCAGTAGTTTATTGGTCAGGAACAGGAAATACTGAAGCTATGGCAAATGCCGTTGTTGAAGGTGCAAAAGGCGCCGGAGCTGAAGTGGATTTGATATTCAGCGACGACTTTACTAAGGATAAACTCGGTAATTACGATGCGATAGCATTCGGCTGTCCTGCTATGGGTAATGAAGAACTTGAAGAATCAAGTTTTGAGCCTATGTTTGCAAGTGTTGAAAACGACCTTGGCGGAAAGAAAATAGCAATATTCGGCTCTTACGAATGGAACGACGGACAATGGATGAGAGACTGGGAAGAAAGAGCTAAAAATACAGCAGGAACATTGGTAGCTGAGGGACTTATGGCTTATGACAATCCTGATGAAGAGGCTCTTGCAAAATGTAAAGAGCTTGGAGCAGCATTGGCATAAAACTATAAAGTCTTAGACAAAGAGCACTTCATAATTTTCATAAACAACAAAGGCGACAAAGTTATCTTATGTCGCCTTTTGTTTTATCTTGAATTTTCTATTAAAAAAATTTTAAGTCATATTACTTATACTAAACTCTATTTAACTTATGGATTTTACTAATTCCATACTTGTGATACTCTATAGACTATCTTTAGTTAATAGATATTTAGTGTATCATTTTTTGATATATTTCCATTATTCTATTAGATTTCAGTATTAGAGCTATTTTTTTGTTATAAAATTATTAGTATACTCGGTAATTACCCAGTCATACTCCTTCATATTGAGTTCTTGTCCGCAAAACTCACATTTCTTACCATCTATCAAGGATAGATTGCTCCCGCAACTTTTACATTTTAAAATTGAAGGCCCGCATACAGCCTGAGTTTTACAGTCTTCATTTTTTTGAAGATACATCCTTACATTTTCTTTTCTTTCTTCTATCTTGCCGTTTTTCAACTCTCTAATTAGCAAAATCGCATTTACCATCGCTGTTTGCATACCGTCTTTTACTTTGTAAAAATCCATCATTATTCTTATGGTGTCAATATCTACCACATCTTTATATTGTTGCAACTTTTCTGATAGGTCGCAGTCTGAAAATGCATTGATTTCTTTGACATTATCTGCAAAATGTACAGCATTTAGCTTATTTTCTATCCCCCCGAAGAAACTTTGAATAGAAAACAAAGGATCGTATTTTCTAACCTCTTCAGCCC
The DNA here is from genome assembly GCA_963521605.1 of uncultured Peptostreptococcaceae bacterium. Taxonomy (GTDB): domain Bacteria; phylum Bacillota; class Clostridia; order Peptostreptococcales; family Filifactoraceae; genus Peptoanaerobacter. Next base: position 82,438 of record CAUQVF010000005.1, read on the forward strand.
TTCTTATTTCTTGTTTTAAGTTTTCTTTATAATTATACAGCAAGTCTGGATCAACTATTTCAATGTATTCAGATATTATTGCTATAATCGGTCCTATAAAAAACATAACTATTGTTATTACTACACCTCCCGCTAATGCAAATAAAAATGCATTTGGTATAGCATATAAAAATTTCATAGCTAAATTCATATCGTCTGATTTGAAAAACGGTAGGTAAAAACCGGCATTGAAAAACATCGTCATTCCAATCATATAAATCCATGGATAAATAAGTTTTATTATATCCTCTTTTTTTCCAGAGGATACGAAAGAATCACGATTAAATCCGAAACTTCCTACCCTACTATCCAAGTCTTCTACAGTAAATTTTGTTCCGCAATAATCACATCCGTCCATAAAATTACTTCTTGATGAAATATTTCCGCAGTTTGGACAAATTATATTTCCACCTCCAACGCTTTTTGCAGACAAAATTGTATAGTGAGCGACTTCCTTATCATAGACATGTTTTATATTTTTTCCCATATATTTATAAGTCCTTGTGGAGAATATCTCTTCATTGACATCATCAATATTATATCTGCCGTCAAAATAAGACTTTGAGCGAACCGGAGACGCATTATTAGAATAAGAACGTCTGCTTGTAATTAGTTCTATCTGTACATTTAATCTTTCTAAACGTTTTTTTTGAAGATATATACCATGCCATAAAAGTTGTGTAGCATAATTTTGCAACTTACTATTGTCCCTATTTTTATCTTCACTGTTCATAAAATCACTATAGGCTGTCTTAAAGTCAGTCAAATTTCTTGTCAGCTCATCATAGTCTTCTACAATCGGATAGTATGGAAAAATAAGATTTAGCGGAAATCCTATATTAAGTCCCAGCCTATATTTTTCACTGACCCAAGCCCTTAAAAACTTTATTATACCTATACTTGTAACTATATAGCCCCCTGCTGCAAGTACTGTGGGTTCATCAGCTTCCCTTGAGCCATAATAACATATTACTACTCCTATAATATAAATGATTACAGGAATTATGAATTTTCCCTTTTCAAATTTCCTCTTGGAATTCGAATTATTATCACTATTTTCAGACATTGTAACTCCTCCTTTTCATAATAATCATCCTAAATAAAACTTTACGTTTATTTTTAAATTATAGCATATTTTACAGATAATTCCAATTTAAATATTTTTTTGAAATCATTTTCAATTTTAAATAATAAGATATTTAGAATTTAATCTTTCATATTAATCTCCAATATAAAGTCCATATGCTCTGAATAATAATAGCTGTAGATATTACACTTGACAAAAAAACAAAAAAAGAGTATATTATTCTAAATAAAAAATTGTTTTCACATCCCTATTTTTAAAATACTATACTATAAGAGGTGCATATGAAACAGCTTAGCATATTTATCCTTTCAGACTCTTTGGGCAATACCGCAGAACACGTTGCAGGTGCTGCAATAGCTCAATTTCAATCAGACGCTTTTACGGTAAAAAAGTTCCCATACATAAAAGAAGACACTCCTTTTGACTATATTTTCAGCGAAATACTGCGTGCTCCCGATAAAATTATCTTACATACTATAGTAAAAAAAGAACTTGTTCAAAAAATAAGTAAGTTTGCTACTGAAAATAACATCAGATGTCTTGATTTGCTCACTCCTGTACTTGACTCTATAGAATCTGTAACAGGAGAGGCTCCTTTGCAGGAAACAGGAATGCTCAGAAAATTAAACGACAGATATTTCAAAAGAGTGGAATCTGTGGAATTTGCCGTAAAATATGACGACGGAAAAGATCCAAGAGGTGTACTCAAGGCTGATTTGGTCATTATTGGTGTATCTCGTACATCTAAGACACCTCTGTCTATGTATCTCGCCAACAAAAACATCAAGGTGGCAAACATACCTCTTGTGCCGGAGGCGAAGGTACCTCCTGAGCTATTCCAAATACCGTCTAAAAAGATAGTCGGACTTACAAATTCACCTGAAAAACTCAACGAAATACGTACAGAAAGACTGAGAGCGCTTGGACTTAGCACTGCAAATGCAGGTGAAAACAAGTATGCAAATATGGATAGAATACTGGAAGAGATAGAATTTGCCGAATCTCTTATGAAAAAGATAGGTTGCCCAATAATAAATGTGTCAAACAAAGCCATAGAAGAAACGGCTGAAAAGATAATTACCTACCTAAAGAGAAACGGGATGAAGCTATATAACGAATAAGGATTATACGCTAAATTAATATAAAAAAGATGAAAAGTTTATTTATTAAAATTAAATCTTGGAGGGAAATAAGATGAAATTTGTTTACGATTTTAAAGAAGGTAATAAGGAAATGAGAACCATCCTTGGAGGCAAGGGTGCCAACCTTGCAGAAATGACAAATATAGGTTTGCCTGTACCGCAAGGATTCACTATCAGTGCCCAAGCATGTCTAAGATACTATGACGAGGGCAAAAAACTATGGGACGATCTTCTCAAAGAAATTGATGAACATCTTGCAAATGTTGAAAAAGAACAAGGCAAGAAGTTTTCCGACCCTAACGATCCATTGCTTTTCTCAGTGCGTTCAGGAGCGGCAGTTTCAATGCCGGGTATGATGGACACTATACTTAACCTCGGTCTTAACGATGAAACTGTCAAAGGTCTTGCAAGAGCTACAGAAAACGAGAGATTTGCCTATGACTCTTACAGAAGATTCATCCAAATGTTCTCAGATGTTGCAATCGAGATACCAAAGGCATATTTCGACGCAAGACTTGACGCCATGAAGGAAGCAAAGGGAGTAACTTTAGACACTGACCTTGATGCTGAGGACTTGAAAAGATTAGTTGAAGAATTTAAGGAAGTATATAGGGAAGAAAAACACGAAGAATTCCCGCAAGATCCGAAAAAACAACTCTACAAGGCTGTAGAAGCGGTATTTTCATCTTGGAACAACAACAGAGCCATAGTATACAGAAACTTAAACGGTATTTCTCATGACTTGGGAACAGCTGTAAACGTACAATCTATGGTATTTGGAAATAAGGGTAAGACTTCAGGAACAGGGGTTGCATTTACAAGAAATCCATCTACAGGAGAAAACAAGCTATTTGGCGAATTCTTGATGAATGCGCAAGGCGAAGATGTCGTAGCAGGTATCAGAACACCTGAAAACATAGACAAACTTAAAGAAATCAACCCTAAGTGCTATGAGCAATTTGTAGAAACAACTCAGTTGCTCGAAAAACACTACAAAGATATGCAAGACATTGAGTTTACAATAGAAGAAGGCAGACTATTCTTCCTACAAACAAGAAACGGAAAAAGAACTGCACAAGCTGCGGTAAATGTGGCTGTAGACCTTGTGGAAGAAGGACTGCTTACAAAAGAAGAAGCTATAATGAAGGTAGAGCCTAAGCAACTTGACCAATTATTGCACCCTACTTTTGAACCGAAGGCTTTGAAAAATGCCGTACTTATAGCAAAGGGACTACCTGCATCTCCGGGAGCAGCATCAGGAAAAATTTACTTCAAGGCTGAAGAAGCTGTTGAAGCTGCAAAGGGCGGACAAGAAGTAATACTTGTAAGACAGGAAACATCTCCTGAAGACATCGAAGGTATGGTAAGTGCCCAAGGTATACTTACTTCAAGAGGCGGTATGACTTCACACGCTGCTGTTGTTGCAAGAGGAATGGGTAAATGTTGTGTCGCAGGTTGCAGCGAAATAAGAGTTGATGAAGAGCTTAAGACAGTAAGAGTAGCAGACAAGGTGTACAAAGAAGGAGATTATATTTCTCTTGACGGCTCTACAGGAGCAGTATACGAAGGTGATATACAAAAGGCAAAACCTGAGCTTACAGGAAAATTCGGCACATTCATGCAATGGGTAAGAGAAATCAAGAAACTTGGCGTATATACAAATGCCGACACTCCAAGAGATGCAAAACAAGGTGTGATATTTGGATGTGAAGGTATAGGACTTTGCAGAACTGAACATATGTTCTTCAACGAAACAAGAATACCTGCTGTTAGAAGAATGATACTTTCACTGACACCGGAAGAAAGACAAAAGGCTCTTGATGAACTTCTTCCAATGCAAAGACAAGACTTTGTAGGCATATTCAAAGAAATGGGAGAAAGACCGGTAGTAATAAGATTGCTCGACCCTCCTCTACATGAATTCCTACCTAAGGAAGAAAAGGATATAATAGCAATAGCTGAGTCTATGAAGATATCTTATGATGACATCAAGGGCAGAATATTGGAACTTGCAGAGTTTAACCCTATGCTTGGTCATAGAGGTTGCAGAATTGCGATAAGCTATCCTGAAATCCCAAGAATGCAAGCAAGAGCAATAATAGAAGCAGCTTTGGAAGTGAAAAAAGAAATACCTAATGTTCATCCTGAAATAATGGTGCCTCTTGTAGGCCACGTAAACGAACTTAAATTCGTAAAAGATGAAATGGTAGATGAAATAAACAAGGTATTTGCAGAAAAAGGCGAAAAGCTAAACTATCTTATAGGTACAATGATAGAAGTGCCAAGAGCTGCTCTTACTGCTGATGAAATAGCTACAGAAGCTGAATTCTTCAGTTTCGGTACAAATGACCTTACTCAAATGGGCTTTGGTTTCTCAAGAGACGACTCAGGGAAATTCCTAAGCGATTACACAAGTAAGAAGGTATTTGACTTTGCACCGTTTGAACAAGTAGACCAAAAGGGCATAGGAAAATTGATGAAGATGGCTGTAGAAGACGGTAAAAAGACAAGACCTGATATAATCTTGGGAATATGCGGAGAGCACGGTGGAGATCCGTCAACAGTGGAATTCTGCCACAATATAGGACTCACTTATGTATCATGCTCACCATATAGAGTACCTATAGCTTCACTTGCCGCTGCTCAAGCTGTAGTAAAGGAAAAAGAAGCTAAATAATTATAACTTGAAAAAAGCACACTACGGCAATGGTGTGCTTTTTTCTTAACTTAGTTATATCTTATCCTATTACTCTATTAAACTTTATTATAATTTTTAAGCAGAGGATGTTGAAAATGAATATAAAAAAAATGAAAATAAGATTTCTTATTATGTTTATAGGCTTTATTATTGGAAAATTAACTTCTTTTATAGATATACATCCGCTTTTTATAATATCCCTTGCATTTATATTTGCATTTACAGACGCAATATCGTATGTTCACTTTAATCATATTTACAAAAAGTATAAAGCATTTTTTGAATACCCTATCTTTGTTTTAGTAGGATTTTCCATTGGACGCTTATTTTAAAAATAATACTGAGCATTGAATAATATGTTTATTAGAAGCTTTCTTATATTCATGGCTATGCTATTTTTATAATAGGCTAAGTTCGAAAAATAGTTATGTAATATTTTGCTTGCAAATACCTGCAAATAAGAAAAGTCATTAAAAATCATAGAACATTTACTATTTCTTTCAATTTAAGAATAATATATCAATATTGACAATGTTATCCTTGAGATATATAATAATATTATGATACATACTAATAGATTTTAGGAGGTGTTACAAATATGAAAAACAGATATAAAATTATAATCGTAGTTTTAGTTTTAGGATTTCTTACTTCTACCGGCTTTTTACTATTAAATTGGTATGACAATGCAAATTTTTCCAAGATGTCTCTTGAACAGGCATTACAGAGAAAACAATTTAAGGTAGAAGTTAGAAAAGGTGCAGGTCAGTTTGAAATTAAGCCTTTCAAATTTGCTCAATTACATGATGATAAAGTAAAGGTGTATTTTCGTAATGAGGGAAGAAGAGAAGTTGGATTGACTTTTTTTAATTACTCTGAGCATATGAGAGATGACAATAAGGGTAAAGAGCCATACACCGTAAAGGAAAAATTTGCTGCGGGGGAGGAAAAAGAGTTGGTCTTGAAAAGAGATGAAAAAGCAAGTCCTGATGACGAATATATGCTTTCTATATCAGATCCTACAGAGCCTTACCCTGTGGTCTTGGGTGAGTTTATGATATATACAGGAGATATTATGACAGAGCCAAGTGTAGTAGGTAAGAAATAGATAAGATAAAATAATATAAAATAATAAGATAGAAACTCCCATAGATTTTAGATTTATCTCAGTTTCTATCTTTTTTTATTTACAGTTCCTCAGCCTTATACAAGGCATAGCCCTCATAGGAATAACTGCAGTCTATACCCTTCATATAGAGTATGGCACTGTTTATCTGATTAGTCAAGGCAGATTTTAGTATCAGCTTTATCTCAGTGTCTTTTATCGGACTTCTCTCCATAGCAAGGAGGTAGTCCTGTTTGTCCACCTTTGACCAATCTATGACTTTTCCTATTTCATTTTTTAACATATGGTCGAGCCATATGCGACTACTCCTCCCGTTGCCCTCTCTAAATGGATGTGCAACGTTCATTTCCACATATTTTTCTATTATCTCATCAAAATTAGTTTGAGGCATGTTATCAATGCTTTGAAGTGCCTCTCTTAGGTAGATACACGAGGCAAAGCGAAAATTACCCTTAGCTATGTTCACTTTGCGAATCTGACCGGCAAAATCATATATGTCTTCAAAGAGGAAGCGATGAATAAACTGCAGGGTAGCAAATTTACCTGCTTTAAGATTATCAAGCATATTATTTTTAAAAAGCAGAACAGCTTTTTTCTTGCTAATACGCTCCTCATAGCTTGCAAGTTCTATAGGATTGTCTATATTAGGCTTGTTTTTTAACAAATTATCACCTCATCTATAATCATACTATTATCTATTTAATCCATTAATCTTTTTCAATAGTTTTATAAAAATATGTTATTTATAACTTTATAATAAATGTCACGAGAATATTTTATCCAATTATTTTATTAGATTTTAGTATTACACTTAATACATAAGTACAACACATCTGATCATCATTATAACATAAAAGTATAGTTTTTAAAAACATACTTTTACTTATGGGTATAATTTCATAATTTTTTGTTAAAATTAGGTTACCTTATTTATTTTGTTATATTTTTATAAATTGTAATTATTGCAATATTCCTATTTTTTAACATTTTTTTTGTAAATTTTTATCTGTATGAATCTTCAAATTAAAGTATTTTAATTATATTTGATAATTTTTGTAAAAATTTGAAAAATAAATACGATAAATTAAAAATAGCACTGGAATAAATTAAAAAAGTATAGTATAATGTCAAAGATCCGTGTAGATTAAAGGACTGAAATATGAATGATTTCTTTCATTTTTGTAAGAATTTGAAATTTATATTTCATTTTGATATTCACATCATTTTATCTTTAACATGGATTGGCACTTAGCTTACAAGTCGTATTTATGACGATATTTGTTTTTAGAGTATAGCCTTTATTTTTTCAGTACATACTTGAATCAAATGTCCGCATTATTATTAAAATTTATTTTATACTGATATTGTCGAGAATTTGTGGGGATATGCTTATTTTGATTAATCATAGAAGTGAGAATATTTGCTTAAATTCAAAACAACGATCTCATTTGGCATTTTTCTGCTGAATATTAGAAGTTTTCAGTATGAATTATGACTGTAAGACTAAAATACTTATCTTTAAGGAGGGATTCTTAATTGGGTAGTTTTGTAATGGAAAATTCTATTATAAGATCTATTAGGCAAATTGAAGAAGAGTGCGAAGATCTCAAGACCAAAGCCTATGTTGATAAGAATAATATAATAGAAAATGCCGAGGAAACCGTCAGAAAGATGGAGCTTGACTTCCAGAATCTGAAACAGGAAAACAGAAAGAAGACACTTGAAGAGACCAAGCTAAGGAATGAAGAGGTCCTTGAAAGTGAAACAGCTAATGCAAGAGCTGAAATATCAAAAATTCAATCAATTGTGAGAGAAAAAGAACAAGGGGCTATTTCCCTTATAATGTCGCTCATAGTGTAAAGGGGGGAAGTAGGTATGGCTAAGCTGCAAATGCAGCGTTTATATATCTGTGCACTTAGAAGGGACAGGAGAGCGATTTTGGAGACTCTTCAAAGGCTGGAAGTTGTTGAAATCAGAGATTTTAACGATGAAGATGCCTATTTGAGTAGCGTACCCGAATCAGAAGAAGATATTTTACTCACTGATAGGGTTAAACAAAATGTCGGCATGATTGAAAGCGCCGTTGAAGTGCTCAAAGAATCTGCAAACGGTAAGATAGGTGAGCCTTTTTTCCTTGCAGGTAGAAAGTCAAAGTCGGATGAGGAGCAAAAAAATTATCTCCTTGAAAAATATGACAAGGATATAGAACTGGCAAAGCTGATTAATTCTCATCATAATAATATAAGAGAAAAGAAAAGTCAGATTGCTCATATCCATGCGACACTTGAGTCACTTAAACCCTGGATGAATTTGGATGTACCGCTTAATTTTGCAGGTACTAAAAATACAAAGTTTATCTGTGGTACCCTTCCTGATTCTCTTACTAAAAATAAAATTGAAGAGATAGTGGACAACGCCTTGTTAAATCAGGAAGTAACTCTTGACATTCCGTATGAAGTACAGGTAGTCTCTGCAATAGATTTACTAACGTATTTCACGCTTATCTGCCTTAGAAAAGATGCAGATAAGATGACTGATGTCTTAAGATCTTGCGGTTTTGTCCCTCCGATAGTAGATGGAGATAAGCTGCCTTCGGATATTGAAAAGGATTTGCTTCAAAAGATGGAAGATGCAAATAAGTCTATAGAGGAGTCAAAACAGATTATAAGCTCTAAAGTAGATAATATTGAAGATTTGAGATTCTTGCTTGACTATGAAATCTTGAGATTGGACAGATTTGCAGTAGTACCTAAGCTTGTAAATGCAAGCAAGGTATTTGTACTTAAGGGCTATGTGCCTATGAAGTACATGAACAAACTTACAAATATATTGACATCGAAATTCCCGATGGATATACAGATACAAAACGTTGACGAAAACGATACGGATGCACCCGTACTTTTGAGAAATAACGGATATTCAAGTCCGCTTGAAACTGTAATAGAGTCGTATTCACTTCCTTCAACGGAAGATGTCGATCCTACGATTGCAGTATCATTGTTTTATTATTTTATGTTCGGTCTGATGCTTTCAGATGCCGGATACGGTTTTATAATTTTTATGGCGTCGCTTTTGGGCCTTGTTATGTTTAAAGATAATCTTGATCCAGGCTTGAAAAAGACTCTTAAGATGTACTTGTTCTGCGGAATATCCACGATATTTTGGGGAGTAATGTTTGGCAGTTACTTCGGAGATATAGTTGACGTAGTCAGCCAAAAATTCTTCGGTACTACCGTAAGCATACAACCTATGTGGTTCTTCCCTGTCAAAGAGCCGATGAGACTTCTTACTTTCTCTTTGATAGTAGGTATAATCCACCTTTTTGCAGGTATGTTCCTAAAGGGTGTAACTCTTGCCAAAAAAGGCGACTACAAGGGAGTATTTGCAGAAGTTGTACTATGGTACGGTCTGTTAATCGGATGTATCATACTTTTAATGTCTACGGAAATGCTTCGAAACGTGTTTAAATATGATTTCTTGCTTCCATCTACACTGATTGCATTTGGCAAGTATCTTGCCCTATTGTCAGCAATAGGTATCATATTGACAAACGGAACAGCAGAAAATTTCGGAGTAAAAATTGCTCAAGGTCTATACGCTCTTTACGGCATATCAGGATATCTAAGTGATGTCTTGTCATATTCAAGACTTCTTGCACTTGGTCTTGCTACAGGGGTAATAGCTTCTGTTATCAATATGATGGCAGGAATGCTGGTAGACTCGTCAGGAAAAATCTTGGGCGGTATATTGTTTGCCATAGTTATAATAGGCGGACATATATTTAACTTGGGGATAAATGCACTTGGTGCTTATGTCCACACTAACAGATTACAATATGTTGAATTCTTCGGTAAATTCTATGAAGGCGGAGGAGAAAAGTTCAATCCGCTGAAAATGAATACAAAATATTTTAAATTTAAGGAGAGTATAAAAAATGTCTAACGTACAAAACATGGGAGTAGTATATGCATTATTAGGAGCGGCACTTGCAACTTTGCTAGCCGGAATAGGTTCATCAATAGGAGTTAGAAAAGCGGGACAGGCTGCTGCCGGAGTAGTATCGGAAGATCCTTCTCAATTTTCTAAGGTTTTGATTCTTCAACTTTTGCCGGGTACACAAGGTATCTACGGTCTTTTGATTGCGTTCATCACACTTACACAAATAGGTATACTTGGTGGAAATCCTGAAATGTCTACAGCAAAAGGTCTTTTGTATCTTGCTGCCTGCCTACCTATAGCTATAGTTGGTTTGATGTCAGGAAAATACCAAGGTGAAGTTTCTGTTGCAAGTATCATGCTTGTTGCAAAAAAACCTGACCAATTCGGTAAGGCGATGATATTCCCTGCGATGGTTGAAACTTATGCGATATTGGCTTTGCTTGTATCTATACTTGCTGTAAATGCCATAGGCGGATTGCAAATATAATTTTACAAAAATACATTAGCAGGAGGATAAAATGGCTGGATTGGAAAAAATCCTCGAAGAGATAAAAAGAGAAAATAATGAAATTATTTCTAATATAAAAATGGACGCTGAAGAAGCGGCAAGAAAGATGATTGATGACAAAAAGGCTGAACTTGAAGAAAGAGGCAGGTTCATGGACAAAAAGATGGAAAAAGTCATCAAACTTGACATCGAAAAAGGCATATCATCTGCCCAATCTCACAAGAGAAAGATGATATTGGAAGAAAAGCAAAAACAAATCAAAGATATGGTGGAAAAGGCTAAGGAATATATCAAAAATCTACCTAAGGACGAGTATATGGAGTTTTTTGCCAAGATAGCTCAAAGCAGAGGTCATAGCGAAAACGGAACTATCAGACTCAACAAGACTGATATGGAAAGATACGGCGAAGAATTCGTTCAAAAAATCAATCAAAAACTGTCTGAAAATTCTAAAGGCACATTGACTTATGACAATACTCCTTCAGGTGAAAAGACAGGATTTGCCATGATATATAACGACGTTGAAGAAAACTGTTCTATAGAAGCCATATTTTCTGAAAAATCAGAGTTAATAGCAGATAAGATGAATACATTCTTGTTTGCCTATGGAGGGCTGATATGTCAAAAAAAGAATATATCTACGCCGTTGCACGGATAAAATCCAAAGAAAATAAACTCTTGGACAGTGCAACTGTGGACCAGATGTTGCAAGCCCCCTCA
>CAUQVF010000006.1:0-87458 GCA_963521605.1 uncultured Peptostreptococcaceae bacterium
AATGCTTCAAACATTCCTATTGCATTAGAGCCTCCTCCAACAGCCGCACAAACGACATCCGGCAAATTACCTGTCATTTCTTTGAATTGATCTTTTGCTTCTATTCCTACAACTGATTGAAAATCACGAACTATCATAGGAAATGGATGAGGTCCGACAGCAGAGCCTATACAATATATTGCATCTTCGTATTCTTTTAAATATCCTTCAAATGCAGCATCCACTGCCTCTTTTAATGTTTTAAGCCCGTGAGTTGCAGGAATTACATTTGCACCGAGCATTTTCATTCTTATTACATTTGGGTACTGTTTTTTTATGTCAACTTCTCCCATGTATATATCACATTCCAAACCGAAATAGGCAGCAGCAGTAGCAAGTGCAACACCATGTTGTCCGGCACCTGTTTCGGCAATGAGTTTTTTCTTGCCTAAAAATTTAGCAAGCAAACCCTCACCCATACAATGATTAAGTTTATGAGCACCGGTATGATTAAGGTCTTCTCTTTTAAGATATATTTGGCATTTCCCAAGAAGCGAAGATAGGCGTTCACAATGATAGACAGGAGTAGGTCTACCTTGAAACTCTTTTCTGATTCGTCTTAATTCATTTATAAAACGTGCGTTATTGCAAATTTCCTGATACGCCTGAGTAATTTCTTTAAAAGCAGGGACTAATTCAGGAGGTAAAATTATTCCTCCATATTCACCAAAATATCCCTTTTCATCAGGAAAGTTTTTTAGATAATTGTCAAAATCACGATAAGTTTTCATATTATTAATCCTTTCATAATTAATACTAAAATCTAATAAAATAATGGATAAAATATTTTCAGAACATTTATAATAATACTAATCACCATTTATAAAGCCCAGATTGATATTTTTGAAAATTATTAGTTTTACAGATTATCAATAATCTTGCTATAATAAAATTACACGGCTTTTTAATAGGTTTTTAGTATAAGTTGTAAATAATATGCTATTTTTTAAAAACATTTTAATAAAAATTATCCATATATTAAAAAGATAATAGTATAAATAAAAAAACGCCTTATCTCAAAGAAAAACAATTCAATGAGACAAGACGAAATATCCTGCGGTACCACTCAATTTGACGCCAAAAAGCATCCACCTTTAATACGTACTATCATACGCTCCGCTTGATAACGACTGCGGTTGCCGTCGATTGCTACTTAGGATTTTAATCCTGTTCGTTCGCCCTCATAAGTCCATTCGGTATATACATAATCTGCTATGTTCTCAGCATCCACAGCTCTCTGTAAGTTATTGTTACATACCTACTACTCTTATTCAATGGTTTGTGCGACTAATAATAACATTTTAAAATCTTATTGTCAAGAGTGTATTTTACAAATTTCAAAAATATTTTTAATGTAATATGAAAAAAGATAATTCCACTATTATTGAGTAAAGCGGTAATTACCAGAACATTTGGAATATATAAAATTTCTTAATGGAGACTTATAATCTTAATAATTTTTCCCATGCAGTTGGTAAACTTTCTTTTTTTAAATCTAACATTTTTAAAAATTCTTTACAATCTATCAAATCAAACTTTTCTATATGCTTGACCTCTAATACCTTATTAGCATACTCCTTGGCAGATTTAGAAAAATGGTCTGCTGTAGATACAAAAATACATCCTTTTACGTTGGTTTCTACAACAGAAACACCAATTAATTCCCTTAGAACATCCACACTTTCAGTTGAGTTTTTATTTTGTCTTCTCTTAACTTGAATTAAAATTTTATCCCCATTATTATCAATAATTACTCCATCTTTCCCCCCGTCACGTGTCTTTCCAAAACACTTAACTTTACAATTTGGGTAAAAATCAGAAAGAACAGCTCTTACGAGTTCTTCCATTTTATTTGGATGTATTTTATAAATTTTATCATTATTTTCGTTTATATATCTTTTCAGAACATTAACCGGAACATCTATGGAGTTATCTTTATATCTTCTCATTATTGAAGTACAATACTCTAAATCAGATGCTCTTATCCCATCTAATATAGCGTCACTTTGATTTTTATATTCATATTCCCACCAACCACACTTATAGCATTGTATAACTTTTTCATATTCATAAAATGAACCAAATAGCCATTCTGGGTATTCTTTCTTACTTTTACTGTAAATTTCAGTATTAATTTGTTTTTTGCAAAATGGACATATAGATTTATGGTTAAATAATTCTAAATTATTATCAATATCACTAAAATTTACTATACCTTTGCTTGCTTTATATTCTAAGTATTCACTATAATCAAGTATCAAATTATATATCTCCTTAAATATTTAACATTTATTTAAACTATATTATAACAAAAAACACTGTTAAGAAATATTTTTAGTAGACAAGTAATATTTTTATTGATTTTTAAATTGTTCCTTATATAATTAAACTTGTGTATTAACTCTAATTAAATTATTAATTTACCCTAAAAATTAATTATGACTTGCTTTTTTGACAATACAGTGGGAAAATCGTGAGAAAAATAAAACTTTAGCCTAATTCACTATTATAAAATATTGCTATTTCAATGATAAATAGCATATTATTTTGTAATGGACTGTTTCTACGAATTGCTTTAACATTTTAATACTCTCTTTATTTCTTTACTCTAATTCTTCTACCGTTTCTTTAACATATTTTTTTAAATCTTTTATTTCTAAAAATGATGGGTCCATGTGGCACAAAAAGTGCCAATCTTTGCTTTCTTTTTTTCTGTATACAATTGCCTCGCCATCCTCACTTCCGTAAAAGCTTCTATCTACTTCATATCCATTACTTTCTAAGAAATCCTTTATTATATTATATTTAGTTTCTCTTTCTTCAATATAAGCTTTTACTTCTTCATTGTTGACTACATAAGCATCTATTTTTGAATATCCTTCTATAATTTTATCTTTAGTAAGTGATAGATTAGAAATTTCTTTCCAAATAATTTCAACATTTTCTTCAGATTCAAACATAAATTTAGATAAAGGTACAATATTTTTATTATAGATAATTTCCATATAGTCAGGTATGTTTTTAGGATTAAAATATTCATATTCAAAATTTTCTTCATTTTCTATCGTATATCCGGGTATTTTAGATACAAAGTCTTTCCCTTCTTCTAAAGAATCAAATGCTACTAAATCTTTTGAATAATTATTTTGATATAATTCCAATATATACATTTATTATCCTCCAAATATTAATAAATATTTCATCAAATATTAACTTTATCCTTTAATTCTGATAATTTCTTTGATAACAAAATAAGTTTGGCTTACTTTATTCACTGTATGATATATATCTATCCAATGCAGTAAACACTTCTTCAAGGCTGAAATATCCAATTTTTCGTATTGCTTCTTTTCCCTCAACGAAAACAAGTATTGCTGGTGCTCCTAGAATGTTTTCCTGTGCTGCAAGTGAGAGATTATTATCTATTGATATATAGCCAATGAATACTTGCGGATGTGTTCCTCTCCAAACTATAATTTTCTCTTTAAGTGCTTTGCACGGAGCACAAGCCTGTGAACCAAACAAAAACAAACTAAACTTTTCTTGTTCTTTCAGTGTTTGATACTATGTCAATGTTTCGATAATTCTTATTTCTTGCATAAATATCCCTCTTTCCCATTTTTTAACAATGGACTTATTTAAATCCATCCAATAACTAATCATCTTATTCTCCAGATACAGAAGTAGAACTTACTAATCTAATGTTTCCCTTAATTGAGTTTGGACAATAACGCTACCGTCTCACAGTGATAAGTATTTGCGAACATATCTACTCCCCTTACCTTCACTATCTCATACCCTGCTTCTTTTAGTACTTTCAAATCTTGTACGAGCATCTTGGGATTGCATGAAATGTACAATATCTGCTTTGAGTTAAAGCCTATTATGTCTTTTAGAGCCTTAGGATTTATTCCTGCTCTTGGGGGATCGAGTATGATTAGCTCAGGAGAGTTTGTTAGTTTTGACACTTCTTCTTTGACATCTCCTGCTATGAATTCTACATTTTTCACCTTATTAGCCTCAGCATTTTCCCTTGCCATTTCTACAGCTTCTTCTACTATTTCTATTCCTATTACCTTTTTTGCCCTTGCTGACAGTGATATTCCTATAGTTCCTGTCCCTGAGTATAGGTCAAAGATTATGTCTTTTTCACCATCTATCATTTCCATTGCCGTCTTATATAGGGTTTCTGCTCCCTTGGTATTGGTTTGAAAAAATGAAAATGGCGATATTTTGAATTTATTGCCAAGTAAGGTATCATAAAAATAATTGTCTCCAAATAGCAGATCCACCTTATCATCTTTTACAGTGTCTGACAAAGAGTCGTTAGTTGTATGCAAGATACCTACTATAGTTGATTCGAGTTTTAAAGCTTGGAGTTTTTGAACATATTCACTTAAATCAAAGTCCATTTGTGATGTTGTAACTATATTTATCAATAGCTGCTTTGTATTTTCTCCCTTTCTTATTACCAGATGTCTTAGATATCCTTCATGACTTTTGATGTGGTAATGAGGCAAGTTCTTTGCTCTAAAATACTCTCCTGTCATCTTTAATATAGTCCTGTAATCCTCGTCTACCAAAAGACAGTCTTCTACAGGTACAATGCTCATAGGCGAGTTTTTCTTATGCAGACCTATTATCAAATCTCCATCTTTTACTTCGTTTCCAAAAGTAAATTCCATCTTGTTTTTGTATTCTTGTTGCAGTGGACTTGGCACTATATCTATTTTTTCTACTTCTAGATGACCGTTTTTGTGAAATAGCTTAGTAAGTTGCTCCGATTTTAAACTAAGTTGATTGTCATAATCTACACTTAGCATACTACATCCGCCACATTGACCGTACTTACTACAGACTTCTTGAGTTTCAAGACTTGATTTTTCTATCACACTTAGTATCTTAGCCTGATATTTGTCTCTTCTGCTTTTTTGGATAAGAGCAGATACCTTTTGACCTTTGATTCCGCCTTTTAGTAACACCTTTTTCTCTAAGGCCGTATTATTTATACTTTCTCCACCAAATATCATATCATCTATGCTTAGTTCCACTACCTTGTTTTTCATTTATTCTCCTATTTCAGTTTATTTATTGTATTGATTATAAGTTCTTATTTGAATTTAGATTTAGTAAATTAATTTTAACATATGTATGTAATTTATGAAACTTCTTTTATATAATTTTTTCTATTTGCTCAATTATTGCATTTTTATAATTATTTTTACTTTATATATGTTCTAGTTAATATATGTCTAAAAAAATAATATTTATATATTTCTCGTTACTCTTGTACTATTTATTTCAATAATAAAAAACTGTCACATCATTATCTGTGACAGCTATTAATATAAATAAATACAACATGAGTACTTAATTTGGTATAAGTTATCCTAATAAGCTGACCACAATAGGTACAACAACTATAAAAAGTATGGTGCTTAATGTCACCACATTCGTTGAAAATTCAACATCCCCATTTCCTTGACTCGCAAGAATAGGCAAGACGGCTAGAGCAGGTGCAGCTGATTGCACAACAAAAGTTTTAAATTCATCTGTAGGCATATTTTTTGCAGTCAAACTAAGGATTGCAAACATTACCACTGGTCCTAAAATGAATCTACCTATTAGAGTGATAATAGTATCTCTGTCAAATTTGATTGTTTTAAGACCTGCTTTGGCAAGAGTTATTCCAATATAGATAAGAGACAACGGTGTTACTATATTCCCGATATATGTTAGTGTACTCGTGGCAAAATCCGGTATTGGAATTTTAAAAATCAAAAATACCAATGAAACCAAAAATCCTACAAGTGGTGGTGGCATAAGCTTTTTCCAATCAAATTTAGAAGAAGCTTTGTTCTTACCTGACTTACTGTCACTTGTCATCAAATATATACCTAAAGTCCATGTTGAAATAGTATTGGTAATATAGTAAATTAAAAAATAAGGTAGAGCTTCATTCCCAAAAAGTGCAATATTAAGTGGAAGTCCAATAAAAATTGTATTTGCATTTACAAATGTATTTATCATAGTTCCTCTACGACCTGTTCTTACATTGAATAATTTGACACAAATATAAGCTGAAATATAAGTAAGAACAAATGCTCCAAAGGTATAAATCAATCCTTCTGATAGAGTAAGCAACTTATCAAATGTCAAATATTTCATTACAGATACAAAAATAGATGCAGGAAGCGCTATATTCATAATCAAATGAGACAAGTTGGCTCCAAAATTTTCTCCAAACCATCCACGATTTTGTAGAATATATCCAAGTACAATAATTGCAATAATTGGAATAATACTCTCTATAGAAGTAATAAATATCTTCATACTATCTCCCCTCCGCAGTCATCTATATTCAAAAAGTGTATAAAAACTTGTTAATGACAATTTTTCATACACTTTATATTTATAGGTAATTCATAGTTGAATATATCAGTTGTATTTTGGATACCATTTAAAGTTATTAACCGCTTTTACCATGTCTTTTTCTTCAGAACGAGCAAGACCCTGCTCCTGAGCTTTCTTTGCAACTGCTTCAGCAACCTTGATGGAAACTTCTGCCGCATGCTTAAATGGTGGCAACACTGGTGCTCCAGGCTTACTCATATCAATAATTCCACTTAATGAGTGTGCTGCCTCACCTATCATTTCATCTGTTAGCAAGCTTGCTTCAGATGCTAACATTCCAAGTCCCAATCCAGGATAGATTAGAGCATTATTAGCCTGACCTATTACATAGTCTACACCTTTATACGATACTGTATCTGCAGGTATACCTGTTGCAACAAATGCCTTACCGTCTGACCATTTAATCAAATCTTCCGCTCTTGCCTCAGCCAGTTTTGTAGGATTTGATAACGGAAAAATCATTGGACGCTTTGTATTTTCGCACATAGCTTCTACAATATCTTTGGTAAAGGCATCAGGCTTAGTGGAAGTCCCTACCAAAATAGTAGGTTTCACTGTTTTTACAACTTCTAATAATTCTGTCATCTTGTCTGCATTAGGAAAATCAGAGCGTTTTTTAGCAAATGGCCTTTGTTGAGGTGTTAAATCATCCATATCATCAAACAGAAGACCTTGTTTGTCAACCATGAAGAAACGCTTATATGCTTCTTCTTCTGAAAGACCTAAAGTCACCATTTCACGATGTACACGAGATGCTATACCTGCTCCTGCAGTGCCACCGCCAAAGCACAAGTACACCTGATCTGTTAATTTTTCTCCTGTAACCTCAAGTGCTCCAAATATACCCCCAAGAGTTACTATACCTGTACCTTGAATATCATCATTAAATGTTGGAATCTGTTTGCGATATTTTTCAAGAATATTTGCAGCATTAGATCGTCCAAAATCCTCCCAATGTAGATAGAGTTTTGGGAACAGTCTTTCAGCTGTTTTTACAAATTGGTCAATAAAATCATAATAGCGCTCACCACTCACACGCTCATGACGATTTCCAAGATAGTTAGGATGATTACGAAGTTCTTCACGATTAGTACCGGCATCTATAACCAAAGGTAAAACTTTTGAAGGATCTATACCAGCAGCACCTGTATAAACCATAAGTTTTCCGACGGATATATCTACACCATTTGTGCCCCAGTCACCTATTCCTAAGATCTCTTCAGCGTCAGTAACAACAATAAGTCTTATCTCTCTATCTCCTGCTGCATTTTTGAGAGTAGTTTCAATATTTTCAGGGTGGTTAATATCTAAATATCCTGCATTTTGTGTATTAATAAATAGATTGCTATATCCTTCAATAGTCTCTGCTATAGTTGGGTCATAGACAATGGGATTGAACTCTTCCAAATGTTGCGAAAATAAGTAATAGAATAAAGTACGATTGGTATTGAATATTTCCATTAGAAAGAGCCTTTTTTCCAAATCACTTGCTTTTGTTTTCATTTGCGTATATGTCTGCGCAGCCTGCTCCTCAATAGTTTGAACATAAGGTGGTAAAAGACCTATAAGTCCAAGTTTTTGGCGTTCTTCAACAGTAAATGCCGTTCCCTTATTTAAAAAAGGATTATATAAGATATCATATGTGTTCATAATACACCTCCATTTTTGGTATTAATACTCGATAAATTACTTTTTAAATCATTATTTAAAAAAATATATTATTATAATCAGTATAAAAACAATAACTAAAAATAAGTTAAAAAAATAAAAATTATGTCCTTATTATCTAATTTTTTTAAATTTGGGTATATGACAAGATAAGTAAAATTTTGTGAAAGTGAAAAGGAGCAATAATGATAAGAGTGATGTTTGTATGTCATGGCAATATCTGTAGGAGTACCATGGCACAATGTGTACTAAGTGACATGGTGCAAAAGAAGAATTTAGAAGATGAGTTTGTAATTGAATCATCTGCCACAAGTACTGAAGAAATAGGCAATCCCATACATAGAGGCACTGTAAACAAGTTAAATGAAGTAGGAATAAAAGTGCTTGATCATAGAGCAGTACAACTTAAAAAATCAGACTTGGAGAAATACGACCATTTCATAGCAATGGACAGCGCTAATGTGAGGAATATGAAAAGGATTTTAGGAGATGAGGCAAATATCCGTCTCTTACTTGAGTACGCAGGTATTGAGAGAGATATTGCCGACCCCTGGTATACAGGTAATTTTGACAAGACTTATGAGGATGTGGTCTTTGGACTTGAAGGATTTTTAAAATATTTAGGCTATTAATTTGCTGATACTTTATAAGTTTTTCTTATATATCAGTATTTATATATTTTAAAACCGAAAGGAGTTTATTATGAAAAAGTATGTATCAATTATTATTATGATGAGTTTGAGCTTATTTTTGTGTAGCAATATAGAGGCAAGCACAAAAAGTAAGACAGACTCATACAACAAATCCTATGACTATGTCATAAACGATTATTACGATTTTGTAGCGAATTTTAGTGGAAAATCTGATTCAACCCAGCAAAAGTATTATCCTTTTGCTGATGTCGCATCTTTAGCAAAAAATGACTCTCTTGAAGTTATAGGTTATACCATCAAAGATGTAACAGGTGACAAGGTGCCTGAACTTATTTTCGGCTATATCATAATGTTAGATGGGAAGAAATCACTGGGAAAAGAAGTCTTAGCCCTCTATACTATTGAAAAAGGAAAAGCTAAGCTTGTATTCCAAGGTGGCAACGGATATAAGTACTATAACTTAGGTGGAGGTAAATTTACATTTTCCGGTCATACGCAATATTATGAAGTTTTTGGATCCTTTGCGCTAAGCAAAAATGGAGATAAACTTGTATATGATGATTTTAACTTTATAGATTTTGCTGATATTGATAACGTTGTTCATTATAGTAATAAGACAGGAGCTTTAGACAAAAAATCTTCTAAAAAACAAAGTATAGTCAGTGATCAATATCAAGAAATGATTGATGAAACAATACTCAAGTCAAAAGAGCTGGAGTTTACTCCGCTTAAAAAGTTTAAAAAAGCTGATAATAAGGCTCAAAAAATATCAGTCTATGAAGAAGAGCAAGTAAAAGCAAAGTATAAAAATTATCTAAGATATAACATGAAATCTAATACTTTCAAGACAAAAGTATTCTTTGTTCCAAGTAATAGTGTAAAAGATTTCAAATTGTATGGCTTGACATATAAATCTATGGATGACAAGGGTAAGGTTAAGTATGACAAAAAAGTTTTATTCTCAGTAAATACTCTTACAGCACAAAAACCTCTTCTTGCAGATGTAGAGCCATCAGAAACCGTTCCAACAACAGGAATATCTTTTGTTGACAACAAGGGTAAGACCCAAAAATATGTAGTTCATGAAAGTGGTGAGGATGGTTCTTTACTATTATCAAAAGGCGATTTTTAGTTAGAACGCATATTTAAAAGTGATTAGAATATTTTTACAATAATTAACTTTTTGAAATCAAGTGTAGAAAATTAGACTTTAATATATTTTGAATATTTATTAACATAAGTTGCAACAAGGTAGTTTCAATTATTTTGAAATATACCTTGTTGCCTTTTTATGCTATATGTTATTTTCCTTAATAGATGTAAATTTTTGTTACTTTTATATGTCATTTAATTGGGTATAAATCAATACGCAAGATTTTAGTTTGACTTTTTTTCAAACATTACAAATATCAGTCAATATAATGGATGTCATGGTGTTTATAAATGTTGAAAGATTTTATTTTTAGCAAATTTCATCCATGAACTTATCCATAACTTTTTTTAAAAAAATAATTATATTTAAATAAGGAGTAGATATGTTAGAAGTAGGAACAAAGGCACCTGATTTTACCTTGCCTGACCAAAATGGTGAAATGCACACTCTTAGCGATTATTTAGGAAAAAAAGTAATACTATATTTTTATCCTAAGGACAATACATCCGGCTGTAGTAAACAGGCGGCAGGTTTTGGTGAATTATACCCTAAATTTGAAGAAAAAAATGCTGTAGTAATAGGTATAAGCAAGGATTCTGTAGCATCTCACAAAAAATTCGAGCAAAATTACAATCTACCTTTCATCTTGCTTTCAGATACAGAGCTTACAGTGATACAAGCCTATGATGTGTGGAAGGAAAAGAAAAACTACGGAAAGACATACATGGGAATAGAAAGAAGTACCTACCTAATCGATGAAAAAGGAATAATAACACAGGCACTGTCAAAGGTCAAAACTGATAAAAATCCTTCCCAAATGTTGGATTTGATATAATGAAGATAATCATATCTCCTGCGAAAAAAATGATTGAAGATAGAGAGGCTCTTCTACCTAAAGATGAGCCCATTTTTATTAATGAAGCCAAAGAGCTTTTAAAATATTTGCAATCTTTGGATTTTGTCTCTGCCAAAAAGCTATTAGCAACAAATGAGAAAATAACTATTCAAAATATGGAAAGATTTGCTAATATGAATCTTGAATCTTCTCTAACACCTGCGATATTTGCCTATGACGGCATACAATATCAGTATATTGGCGTATCTTCACTTGATGATGATATGATTGAATATTTAGAGGATAATCTTAGGATAATCTCCGGCTTTTACGGAGTGCTACGTCCTCTTGACAGGGTTACTCCATATAGACTTGAAATGCAGGCTAAGGTGAAAATAGGCAATACAAAAGGTTTGTATGATTATTGGGGCAGAAAAATTTATGATGCGATAATTGACGACTCACATATAATAGTCAATCTCGCATCAAAAGAATACTCCAAAGCTGTGGAGAAATATCTCTCTACCGAAGATAAGTTCATCACCTGTACCTTTGCTCAATTGGAAAAAAATAAGCTTGTTCAAAAAGCTACTTATGCCAAGATGGCAAGAGGGTATATGGTAAGGTACATGGCAGAAAACAATGTTCAAGATATAGAAGGAATAAAAAAATTCGACTCCATGGGCTACAGTTTTAATCAAGACTTGTCCTCAGAAGACGAATTTGTATTTATTCAAGAAAATTAGGGAGAATTTTTATTTTATTAGATGTAATTCTACCCTTATTTTTCCTTTTTTGGACATTCCTTTCTGGGAGATATACTTAAATCGTCCATATCCTTTTACAGATATGAGACAGTTATCGGCAACTTCCTTTGAGGGTGAGAGTATAGGCTCATAGTCTACTTTCACCCTATTTGATTTTACTATATTAGTAGATGTGGCTCTTGGCAGATTATATGCTTCGGATATGATATTATCCAGTCTAAGCGACGATACTGAACACAACTTGACATCAAATTCCTGCTTGGAAACTTCAAGCTCATCTATATCCAGAATCTTGCTTTTTACAGAGCAGTGCCTTATAGACTTGAAATTCGTCAGCAAATAGTCGTCAATGCTCTCATCTATGACTATATCTACATAATCTTCATGGAGATATATGTCTCCAGTCTTTTCTCTGACTATCCCCATAGACATTAATGCTCCAAGACAGTCTCTATGAGATATTTTCTCAAACTTAAAATTGCCGTATAGTCTAAGCAGCTTTACAGGGCATTTTATCTCATCCATCTGATAAACAGGGTATATTACGAAAAGTTTCCTCTCGCTTTTCTCATCTCCACCAAAAAGAGCATAGGATATTTCGTCACTAAAGGCATTAAGAATTGAGATAAAAACTCTTTGCTCATAAGGATTCATAAAGTCTGTCTTTTTCTCATCAAAATGCTTCAGCACTCCTTCTATCTTGGAAATATTTTTTATTATAAATGTCTTTGTTTCCTCATCCTTTATAAAAGAGGTATATTTATTTTTATCAATCATCTTTTTTTATTTTCTCCAAACTCCATAGTGAAAATTCTTTATCATAAATGTAATATTACTATGCTTTTATCTGTTTAATATATGGGCTATATACAATAAGTATTTGATTAAATTAATATATATTATTAATAACATTATAATAAGAATATAATTATATTTTCTATTATTCCAATTAGTTTTAGTATAAATTGAATTTTTCATTAAAAATTCGTTAATGGAACAAAAAATTACTAATATAAGTAATCTGGAAATTTTTATACCATAAAACAGAAAAAAAAGACATTTAAAAAATAAATGCCTTTAAAATAAGTATTAAATTATATAAATAAACTATAATCATATAAAGAATATATAAGAAACTAATATTTTCAACAATCTTGCAATAAAATTTATTAAAAATATAGCTATTATAGGGCTGATATCTATAGGTAGGTAAAACCCTCTCTTATACATAAAGTTTCTGATAGGATTTAATAACATATCAACTGTTCTTATAATTGAGCTTATTGGCTCTTTATAGATATTGATATTTGGAAACCAAGATATAATACATCTTGCCAATATTAAAATTGAGACCACCGCATGTGCAGAATCTACTAAATTTAATATTACATAGCCCATCTACGAGCAGCACCTTTCTTTTCTACTTCTTGTTTAAGAATATCGTCTATATCTACTTCATGAGGTGAGAACATGAAAATATCGTCAGAAAGTTTCTTCATGTTTCCTTCCATTGCATAAACGGCTCCGTTTACAAAGTCAAAAATTTGCTTTTTGCAATGGTGAACATCATAATTGCCTTCTGGCTCAACCTGAGTAAATTTCAATACCACTACTCTCTTATTTTTTAGACTGTCTACAATGTTTGTAGCTTCAGAATAACTCTTTGGTTCATAAATAAGTATCTTAACTTCTCTTAAACTTGAAGAATTTGTTTCTGTCTTTTTTGAATTATCATTTCCTGAGAAAAATCTCGGTCTGAATTGAGTTATTTTGTCATCATTTACTTCATCTTCTTCCAATGCAGAGTAAGCTACATAATCATCTTCTTCGATATTGTCAGTATCATCACCGGGATTGAAAAAATTTTTAATCTTATCGAATGCCATCTCAATTTCCTCCTATTAATTGTTATATATAAATTCTTTCTCCAAATATTGTCGTTCCAATCCTTACCATTGTAGAACCTTCTTCTATGGCTATCTCAAAATCATTGCTCATACCCATTGAAAGTTCGGTCAGATTAAGTCCGTTTATATTCTTTGAATTAATTGATACCAATAGTTCTTTCATCCTTTGGAAGTATGGTCTGGTCTTTTCCTTATCTTCTTCAAAGGCTGCCATTCCCATAAGACCTTTTAATTTGATGTTTGTATTTTTTTCCGTTACAACCTTTACAAACTCTGTAAGTTCACTTTCTTTAATCCCGTGCTTTGTTTCTTCACCTGAGATGTTTATCTGAACTAAACAAGGAATAATTATATTTTTATCCTTAGCCCTCTTATCGACCTCATCACAAAGAGCAAAGGAATCTAAAGAATGTATCATACACGCCTTGTCTATAATGTATTTAACCTTATTCTTTTGCAAGGTACCTATCAAATGCCAGTTAAGGTCATTATATACTTCGTACTTTTTCACTAATTCTTGAGGTTTATTTTCTCCAAAATCAACTACTCCGGAGTCAATTGCCTCTTTGACTTTTTCGACGTCCACTGTTTTGCTTACCGCAATCAATTTCACGTCTTGATTGTACTTTGATTTTTCTAAGGCATTTTTTATAAGGTAATTTACCTTTTCTATGTTAGATTTGATTACATCGTCCATAATAAATCCTCACATCTCCATCTACTTAACCTTTTGTCCGTTTTTCACATTATTAGGTGATAAAACCACCTCATCATATAATTTCAGCTTGCTCTTATCCATGAAGTCATCATATGAAAACGAAACTATAGAATTTTTATCATCAGATAACAAAGTGTCATTTATAGATCTAAAACTTGCAATACCAACTTCATCAACGACATAGACGCCTCTTTTTCCTTCTACATCCACAATAGCCGAGTTAGGTATAAGCATTCCCTTAGCACTGTTATAAACAATGTCTGCGTTTGCCTTCCTTATCTTCAGGAAGTCAAAATCTTCAGACTCAGCCTTAAACAGTCCAACAAATTTGCCGTCGGCATCTTTGTAAAAATCATAGAAGTAAACATTGAAAGTGATATCGTCTATCCTTATATCAAGTGGCACATCCCTTTTTATAGCCTCTACATCCAGCTTATCTACAGATGTTGCTATATAGTAGTTGTGATTGTCCACTATATATCCAAGGATATCGCCATTTTTTACAGTCGCATTGTCAAGTTTTCTGACAGAAGTGGAAGCCTTCTCAATGTCACTTACCTTTATCTTCTTCATATTATCAAAAGAAAAAATTTCCTCATAACTGTCTGAGTAATATGACAAATCTCCGGCAACTTCGCTATGGACATAGGTATTATCAGTAGATATCTTTTTTTCAATAGCTGCTTTTTGATTGTAAAGCTCTTGTAAAGTAACCTTTGGAGCGCCAGCATCTCCTGAAATAGATTTTTTCTTTTCATTCATTGCGGAAAGCTCACTTTTTAACTTTGCAAGATAACTAAGATCATTGTTGTTAATCCTTTTTTGGATGTCCAAATAGATATAGTTAATCTCTGAATCTACCTGCATAGATTGAAGTTCAGGCGAATAAGAAGAATTATTCTGCATCTGGTCTATCTGCAAATTTATCCTTTCCAGCTTAGATACATCATTTTCTGAGCTGTTTGTATCTTGCACCTTAAAAACTACAGAATTTTTTGAAACTCTGTCACCTTGATTATAAAACTTTGTAAGTAAGCCGTTTCTCTTACTCTTTACAGGAAGTGACTTTTTAATAATAACCACGTCCTTATTTATGGTTTTTTTTATCTCACCCAAGTCTACTACAGCAGTTTGGATTACACTTATTGACAGTTTCTCATAAAAATTGTAGGCATAATACAAAATAAAGGACAATACCGCCAAAATCAAAAGCATGAAGTTGATGTTAATCTTCTTTTTTTTCTTATTCGACATATGTTTGATTTCCCTTAATTATTAAAGCATACACACACCTTTTATCAAAGGTATATATATCATAATTCGAAATTGTACTATATTTCCGTTGAAAAATAAAGACTTTTTTAATAATTAGCTAATAATTGTAATATTACTGTAACATTAAATTCGATTTTACCCATTTTTTTCCACACAGAAACACATTTAACACAATTTTCTTTCCAAATTCCTTTGATTTGAGCTATTTTATATAGCTAATGTCTTAATATTATATAATAAAAATTTACTATAAAATTATTAATTAATTATATAATATAAAAAACTAATATTATACTTCAAATTTCTCTTCACTTTCTTCCAAGTTTGTATCTAATTCACCATTGTATGCTCTTTCAAATTGAACCTTATCTAAGGTTTCAAATTTTATCAGTGCATTGGCTACAGCGTGAAGATTGTCTATATGATCTGTAAGTATTCTCTTACATCTGTCATAAGCCACTGATACTATTTTTTCAATTTCTTTGTCTATTTGAGAAGCAACTTCTTCAGAATAATTTCTCCTTGTAGTAAAGTCTTTACCTAAAAATACTTCATCTGATGAATCACCAAATGACATAGATGGAAGATTTTCACTAAAGGCATATTTTGTAACCATAGACCTTGCAATTTGAGAAACTCTTTCCAGGTCATTTTGAGCTCCTGTAGATATGTCGTCAAGAACTATTTCTTCTGCTAATCTTCCTCCAAGCAACTCCACAAGTCTGTCCTGCATATTTCTCTTAGTAACGTAGTTTACATCATCTTCAGGCAGTGTCATTGTAAATCCGCCTGCTCTACCCCTTGGTATTATTGTAACATGGTGTACAGGATCATAGTCTGGAAGTGACCTTGCAATTACTGCATGTCCTGCTTCATGATAAGCTACAAGTTTTTTCTCCTTATCACTTATTATCCTGGATTTTTTTGGAATACCGGCAATAACCTTTGTTATCGCTTCTTCAATCATCTCCATATTTATCTTAGTTAAATTGGCTCTGGCAGTAAGTATTGCAGCCTCATTCATTATATTTTCAATATCAGCAGGTGTAAAACCCGGTATTCTTCTTGCAATGGTAGTAAGATTTACATCAATATCCAAAGGCTTATTTTTAGAATGGACTTTAAGTATTTCTTCTCTGCCTTTTAAATCAGGTATACCAACTACTATTTCTCTATCAAATCTACCCGGTCTGAGAAGTGCCGGATCCAGAATATCAGGTCTGTTGGTAGCAGCCATAACTATTACTCCCTGATTATCGATAAAACCGTCCATTTCAACAAGGAGTTGGTTTAGAGTCTGCTCTCTCTCATCATGTCCGCCTCCAAGTCCTGCTCCTCTTTTTCTTCCTACTGCATCTATCTCATCTATAAATACTATACATGGTGCTGTTTTTTTTGCCTGGTCAAAGAGCTCTCTTACTCTTGCAGCTCCGACACCGACATACATCTCAACAAATCCTGAACCGCTTATAGAGTAAAAAGGCACTCCTGCCTCTCCGGCTACTGCCTTTGACAGATAAGTCTTACCTGTTCCCGGAGATCCTATCATTAGCATACCCTTAGGTATTCTTGCTCCTAAATCAGAGTATTTTTTTGGATTTTTCAGGAAATCTACAACTTCTTGTAGTTCTTCTTTCTCTTCATCGAGACCTGCAACATTTTCAAATTTTATCTTGTTTTCTATCTCCAATGTTCTAGGTCTGTCTTTATTGCCAAAAGCTGAGTTTCCAAAAGGTGTCGGCATATTTCCTCCGCCACCGCCTTGAGCATTTTGTCTCATGGAGAAAAACAATACACCTGTCAAAACTACTATCAATATTATACTGGGGATGAAATTTATAATCCACGATGATGTTCTTTCATCAGGGGTTCCTATTACTTCAAGTCCGTTTCTCGTCTTTTCAAGCAATATTTGAGTAAAGGCGCTTTTGTCCACGACTGTAGGCATGTATGATTCAAACTTTTGACCGTTATACGTCTCACCTGTTATCTTTTGCTCAGAAAATTCTATTTTTTTTATATTATTTTGCTCAAGATTGTTATAAACCTCAGAAAAGGCCACTAAATTCGATTTACCGCCTCCACCGAAGTCAAGCACTCTGGCTCCATAGGCAAAAATCATAATAATAAATAATAGGAACACTATCTCCTTAATATTTTTCAACTATATTCCTCCTGTCTTCATCATACTCAAACTCTACTCTGAGTACGTTTTGAGTCTTTGCATCTATCTTATAGTCATCACTGATTCTATATCCGAACAGACACATCACTACCACATCGTTGCAAATCACAGGGAAGAGATGTTTTTCATTATTCGGTATCTTCATTTCTATCAGTGCTTCCTTTATCTTCTTACTTCCGTCGAATCCTACCAGCTTTATCTTATCGCCAACTTTTCTGCTCCTTATTACCATATCTCCCTTTACCTTATCAAAGTCAAAAACTTTGATATATTTGGAAGTAGGTAGTTGCATGGATTCTTCTTTTTTAAGAACGGTTGTTTTTACCGTCAATCCTATCTCATCAACTCTGGTGTAGCCGTTTATATTGAGTTTATATCCGTAGACATATTCTTCATCAACAAGTTCTTTGATAGTAAAAATCAGCTTGTCACCTTGTTTAAAAACTTTCAGATA
This sequence comes from uncultured Peptostreptococcaceae bacterium, assembly GCA_963521605.1. Lineage (GTDB taxonomy): Bacteria > Bacillota > Clostridia > Peptostreptococcales > Filifactoraceae > Peptoanaerobacter. The sequence continues at coordinate 18,069 of CAUQVF010000006.1, forward strand.
TTTAGGCAGATGTATCATCTTACCGTCACCTTTTTTTACAAGGCTTAATATATCTTTGATATGGACATTTTCAATATTGTTCATAGTCCCAATCAAATCATATATAGCTAATCTAATTATCCTTGTTTTTATCGCTATATCAATATTTTCAAGAAGCTTTATATCTATCGAAAGTTCATCCTTGCTTTTAATATCTTTAAGCAAATCATAGTTTTCCTTAGCTACTTTTTCTATGTAGTTATGGTCATCTCTGATTATGTTGGCAGTCCTTGATAGTATCTTCATGATATTTGCAGAGTATCTCTTTTCTATATACGGTATTAGCTCCAGCCTTATCTTATTCCTCGTATATTTATCTTCAAAGTTCGTCTTGTCAATTCTCGGCTCTAAACAATTTTCTTCGCAATATTTATTGATATTTTTCTTATATATGTCCAGCAAAGGTCTTATTATGTCATCTCTCTTATAATCCATACCTCTAAGCCCCTGAAGCCCTGAACCTCTCATAAGTTTCATAAGTATAGTTTCGGCTTGATCGTCAAGATTGTGCGCAACAGCTATCTTATCTATATTTAAGCGCCTCTTTATTTCAAAGAGCATATCATATCTTTCAGATCTTGCTGTTTCTTCCACTCCTCTGAATTCTTCCTTAGCCTTTTTAACGACATCAACCGCTTTTAAGAAAAAAGTAACATCATTTTTTTTGCAAAAATCATAGCAATATAGGGCATCTCTTACAGCATCAGCACCTCTAATCATATGATCCAGATGCGCGGCATATAGAGTGAGGTTGTACTCTTCCTTAAGTCTAATAAGTATATCCAGCAGGCACAAAGAATCAGCACCCCCTGAAAGTGCCACCAAAATCTTGTCATTTTTTTCTATTAATTTTTCTCTTTCAATGCTTTCCTTGACTAATTGCGTAATCATATACTCACCTTAATCTTCCAAAGACTTCACCTTTATTTGCATCTTATTGTTTCCTGTGAACAAATCTCTTATATCCAAATCATACTCTATTTCAATTATATACTCAAAACTTTCGACATTCTTAAATATATCCAGTTTTTTAGTATAAATTCTCAAGTCGAAATCACCATAATCAGTCGGATATATGCTGTAATGCTCCACATCCTTCTTAAACCTCATATTGGTCGTATTTTTATTGTATCTTATCATAGTTAGACAATCATCTTCTATCTTGAGTATCGTCTTAACACCGTTCAAACCTGTAGTGTTATTTTCTTCATAACTTATTATATCAAAATCTTTCTTTTTTGCAATAAGTCCTACAGAATTTGTTTTTATATCGTCCATTTGTCTACTTATTTTATCTTTTTGTATAGTAACTATGTCTATTGATACCTTCATTACAGTATTTCTACCCCTTGTTTTGTTGTATTCGATAAAAAAATATTTTTATATTTACTTTTTAAGTTTTCAAAAGCTTTTTTTCTCAAATCATCGTCTGTATATATCGCATACACAGTGGTACCGCTACCGCTCATCATGGAAAAGACTGCATCGTTTTTATAAAAATCATTTTTTATTTGGCTTATTATTTCAAATTTTTGCTCTATAACTGCCTCAAAATCATTATAAAAATATTTTTGAACAAAATCAATATCTATTTTCTTTTTCTTTAACAAAATTTCATCTATAAAATCAGCTTTGACATCCTTTTTTTCTGATTTATCAAAGAGTGCAAATGCCTCTTTGGTAGGCATATTTTCATCAGGCTTGATAATTATATATGAAAAATCATCACATATCACATCATCAATTAACTCTCCTATACCCCTTACACATTTACTACCGCCAAAAAGACAAAAGGGAATATCTGCCCCTACTCTTTTTGCCAGATCTATTTTCTTATCATCACTTAGTTTTAAATCATATAAGATGTCAAGCGCAGTTATTATACCTGCAGCATCTCCGCTACCGCCTCCAAGACCGGCCTGCATAGGTATATTTTTGCTTAATTCAATATCCACATCTATCTTTCTTATCTCGTCGTTTATCAGTTTGGCAGTCTTATATACTATGTTGGACTCTTGATTTATAGTTGTATTGTCTTTTATTCTTATGCCGTTTTCAGCCTTTACAACAGTGATAAAATCATAGATATCAACACTTTGATTAATCATAGTCATATCGTGATACTTATTTTGATTTATACCGTTTATTTTTAAAAAAAGATTTAGTTTTGCACTTGTTTTAAGAGATATCTTATCCACAATTTTCCTCTTTTACATAAATAAATTGCTCATTATATCAAAATAATAAGGCAATGTATTATTTTACAAAGTAAGTAAGTAATATAGCTAAAATAATTAAATATAGTAAATCTTATAAATTCATTTTACTATATTAATTATGCATTTTTTACTTAACATCATATTAAGCTTTGAATTTTAGCATATATCAATAGGAGTATATTGCTTTTGATAGTTGCAATATAAGCCTTTGTTATAAAAAATCAAAGAGATATAACTACAAAGAGCTATATCTCTTTAACTCACATGAGAATTTTTCAAATATCTACGATCTTCCTACTGAGCCGAACATTTCCATCTTTTCTTTTACTGTAGCTTTGATAGCGTCAAATCCGGGAGCAAGCAACTTTCTTGGGTCAAATCCCTTACCTTCAAGATCTTTTCCTGCTTCAATATACTTTCTTGTTGCATCGGCAAATGAAAGTTGACACTCAGTATTTACGTTAATCTTAGCAACTCCAAGAGAAATAGCCTTTTTAATCATATCTTCAGGTATACCTGTTCCTCCGTGAAGTACCAAAGGCATATCTCCAATTAGTTCTTTGATTTTTGCCAAAGCATTAAAGTCTAATCCCTTCCAGTTTGCAGGATATTTACCGTGGATATTTCCTATACCTGCTGCCAAGAAGTCTATTCCCAAATCTGCAATCTTCTTACATTCATTAGGATCAGCTATTTCACCGGCACCTATTACTCCGTCTTCTTCTCCACCAATAGAACCTACTTCCGCTTCCACTGACACTCCCTTTTCATGACAAAGAGCTACAATTTCCTTTGTTTTTTCCAAGTTTTCTTCAATAGGATAATGAGATCCGTCAAACATTATAGACGAAAACCCTGCTGCCAATGCTTTTTGTGCTCCTTCATAAGTACCATGGTCAAGATGCAATGCTACAGGGACAGTAATTTTAAGTTCTTCAATCATCGCTTTTACCATCTCTGTAACTGTCTTGTATCCGCACATATATTTACCTGCTCCTTCGGAAACACCAAGTATTACAGGAGAATTATTTTCCTGTGCGGTAAGTAAAATAGCCTTTGTCCATTCCAAGTTGTTGATATTGAACTGACCTACAGCATAATTGCCTTTTACGGCGTCTTGTAACATTTTTTTAGCTGAAACCAACATAATACATTACCTCCAATTAATATGTTATTATCTCATCATTACCCTCAATGAGATAATTTAAAACTAAATTTGAATTTGTATTTGACTATAATAATAAGTCTGATATAATTATTTTACAATACTTTTTTAAAAACTATTTTAATTTTTTGGGAGTTAAAGTATGAAGAAAAAAGAGATAATCATTTCTGTAGCCATAGCTTTCGTATTGTCATTAATAATGTTCTTCGTTACACAAAGCAAGGGTTCCGGAAATATGATAGTTGACAAGAGTTCAAAAAACAAGGCTTTAAAAAGTCAAAACACAGAAAATATCCAAGATAAGAAATTGGAAAAGTCAGTAAATGAAGATGAAAAAGATCAGATAGATGTAAAAGAATCTACAGATAATTCAGGAGAAAAGAAGATAGAAAGTAGTGAAATAGCAGTGTACATAAGCGGAGAAGTTAAGACTCCTCAAGTGGTAAAAATGAAAACAGGTGACAGATTGGTAGATGCCATTGAAAAATGTGGAGGAATGACTAAAGACGCCGACTTAAATGCAGTAAATCTTGCTCTTTTGCTCAAAGATGAAGCACACTACATAATACCTAAGATAGGAGATACAAATATCTCCACTCAAAGCAGTGCAAATGCATCAACTTCCGGTGAAAAAACAGTAAATCAAAGCAGTGGCAATAACACTTCCAACTCTTCCAATACTAAGGTCAATATAAACACTGCTGACAAGACAGCTTTGATGTCTCTGCCGTCAATAGGGGAAAAGACAGCTCAAAAAATAATAGACTACAGAGAAAACGTCGGAAAGTTCAATGCAAAGGAAGATTTAAAAAACGTTTCAGGTATAGGGGATAAGAAATATTCGAAATTGGAAGAATTAATAACAGTAGATTAGTATTTTCTCAAAGATAAATATTTTAATACCAAACTGATACCTTTTTTGGACTTAAAGAATATTTTTATATTTTCATGGTATAAAATAAAATCTAAGTTTAGTACTTTAAAATAGCTTTTATTTTAAATAAATACAAAATATCAAGATATGTAGTATGATTTATAAATAATGCTAATTGTAAATTTAAAAAATTTTGGAAGATATTTTCCAATTTAATTATCAAGAAAGGAAAAAAATGAGAATAAGAAATATATTACTTGCAATAATATTTATCTTAATTATTGCAGGTGTAGGCGGATTTTTCTATATAAATACCTTGAAAGATCCTGTAAATGCTCAAGATACCACAAAAAGAGAAGTAACTATAGAAAGCGGCTCATCAGGAGGTCAAATAGCAAGAATATTAAAAGACAACGGTCTGATAAAAGATGAAAAGTATTTTTTGTTTTATGCAAATCAAAACAAACTTGCCAATCTCAAGTCAGGAGTGTATGAGATATCTCCATCGCAAAATCTTGAAGAGATACTCAAAATGCTCAATACAGGTGGAAGACCTATAGGGGAAAAAGTAACTATAATTGAAGGTACAACTGTAGCTCAAATAGCTGAGCTTTTATCGACTAAGGGCTTGGCTGATAAGCAAAGATTTATCTCACTAGCAGGCGACAAGAGTCTATTTTCATCAGAATTTACTTTTTTGCAAGACCAAAGCATAGTTTCACTCGAAGGTTTTTTGTACCCTGAGACATATTTTATAAAAAAGGGTACATCTGAAGAAGATATCATAAGGATGATACTAACACAAACTAAGGAAATCTACGAAAAAAACAATGTCTTTGACATACCTCAAAATCTTTCGCCATATATTACTAATGTAAACCAACTGATTTCCCTTGCATCCATAGTGGAAAAAGAATCGTCGTCAAAGGAATATTCAGCAAGAATAGCAGGTGTGTTTATAAAAAGGTTAGGTTTGGATATGGCTCTTGGCTCTTGCCCTACTGTGGAATATATCACAGGTATACACAGAGGTAGGGTAACTTATGAGGAAACTCAAATTGACTCCCCTTTTAACACATATAAATATAAAGGATTAACACCATCTCCCATATGTACTCCTACAGTTGAGAGTATAAATGCAGTTAAAAACTTTGAAGATACTGATTATCTTTTCTTTGTAGCAAAATTAGACGGCACTCTTGTGTTTACAAAGACCTATGAAGAACATCTTGCAGCAACCAAAGAAATATTTGGAGAGTATTAAAATGCACAAAATAAATGACATCTCTTATGAGGAAATATTTGACTATATTGACGAGTTTAACGACAAAGAAAATGAAAAAATGCTTAAATTTAGAGAAGACTGTCAAAGAGATAATATCCCTATAATCAAAAAAGATGTTGAAGATTTTTTAAGATTTTATCTAAATATAATTAAGCCGGAAAAAATATTAGAAATAGGCTGTGCTGTAGGCTACAGCTCTATTTTTATGTCTCAGGTACTTGATTCAAATGTAAAGATAGACAGCTTGGAAATAAGTGATGAGATGGCTGAAAAAGCACAACAAAATTTTAATGACTTTAAAATGTCCAACATCAATATAATAAGAGGAGATGCACTAAACACCATTCCTAATCTTACAGACACTTACGATATGGCTTTTATTGATGCTTCTAAGGGTCATTATGATGAATTTTACAAACTGATACAAGTAAAGATGAAAAAAAAATCTAATATAATCTGTGACAATATGCTTTTCAAGGGGTATCTTTGTATGGATCAATCACAAATTCCAAAGAGATTTAAGACCATATACAAGAATATGAATTTATTTTTGGAAAATATAAAAAAAGAAAAATCTATAATTTACAACTTGCTGCCTCTTGGTGACGGCTTGCTTGTTATAAGAAATAATAATTAGGAGAAATAATGAAAAAAATAGAATTACTTGCACCTGCCGGTGATCTTGAAAAACTGAAAACCGCCATTATCTACGGAGCTGATGCTGTGTATATAGGTGGAGAAAAATTCGGATTGAGGGCTGCATCAAAAAACTTTAGTGATGAAGATATGAGAGAGGGTATTGAATTTGCTCATTCTCGTGGCAAAAGAGTATATGTAACCTGCAACATTATACCGCACAATATGGATTTTAACGGTGTTGAAGAATATTTCAAATCACTTGAAGAGCTTGGAGTTGACGCCATAATAATAGCTGACCCTTCGTTTTTAAGCATAGCAAAATCAGTAGTGCCGAATATGGAGCTGCACCTTAGCACTCAGGCGAATACAACTAACTATATGACAGCACAATTTTGGCACAATCAAGGAATACAAAGGATAGTATCTGCAAGAGAGCTGTCCATGAAAGAAATAAAGCAAATTAAAGAAAAGTGCCCTACTCTTGAAATAGAGATGTTCGTCCATGGAGCAATGTGTATATCATATTCAGGCAGATGTCTGATGAGCAACTTTATGACAAACAGAGATGCCAACAAAGGTGCCTGCTCACAGCCTTGCAGATGGAATTATTCCCTTGTCGAAGAAAAACGTCCAGGAGAATACTTCCCAGTAGAACAAGACGAAAGAGGAACTTACTTTTTCAACTCAAAAGACCTATGTCTGATAGAGCATATAGACGAAATAATAAGTTCAGGTGTGGACTCTATGAAGATAGAGGGAAGGATGAAGACAGCTTACTATGTTGCAGTAGTCGTAAGAGCGTACAGAATGGCAATAGATGAGTATTACAAGGATCCACAAAATTGGACATTTAAACAGGAATGGTTGGATGAGGTAAAAAAAGCAAGCTACAGAGATTTTACAACTGCATTTTACGATGGCAAAAATGACACTTCCACTTCACAAAATTACGGTTCAAGTTCATATATAAGAACTTACGACATAATAGGAAATGTCATATCTTACGATAAAGATACAAAGATTTGCAGAGTAAGACAAAAAAATAGATTTTTTGTAAATGATGAGATAGAAATAATAGGTCCATCTTTCCCTACAGTAAAATCCACTGTAAAATCAATAAAGAGTCTATCAGGAGAGGCAATGGACTGCTCCAACATACCGATGCAGGAAGTATTTGTAGACATCGGTGATGTGGAGGTAGGAGAGCATTTCATACTGAGAAAACAAGTTGAAGTAAAAGAATCATAGTTTAATATAATCAAACTTATCAAAAGGAGCTCTGTCAGGCATTAGCTCAAATGTCATCAGCTCCTTTTTTGTTGGGTGATAAAAAGCAAGTTCACAGGCATGTAGGGAGATCTTGTCCTTATCTTTGGACTTAGCCTTATATTTTGCATCTCCAACTATGTGGTAGCCACGACTTGCAAACTGTACCCTGATCTGATGAGATCTGCCTGTGATAAGATTTATTTTTACCAGTGACATATTATTTTTTATCTCCAAGACTTCATATTCAAGCTTTGAATACTTCCCATTTTTCTTATCTTTAGTTACATAACTTAGGTTTTTACTACTATCCTTTGCCAGATAATCTTCAAAACTGCCATTTTTCTTTTCTATGACCTCTTCAAATACTGCAAGATATTTTTTATACATCTTTCCCTGTCTGATATCATCAGACAATCTTGAAGCTGCTTTTGATGTCCTTGCAAATACCATTATCCCTGATGTAAGGGTATCGAGCCTATGTACAAGACCCAAAAAGACCTCTCCTTTTTTATCGTATTTTTCCTTGATGTAGGCTTTTACCAATGTCAGCATATCCACATCTCCACTCTTATCAGCCTGTGATAAAACTCCTGATTTTTTCTCAACTACTATGACGTGGTTATCCTCATATAGTACATTTAATTTTTCCATAATTTCACCTTTTGCATTATATTCTTAAATTCTCTTTAATTTACACAATATTTTAGTATTCAAAATTTTTTCAATCTGCCGATATATTTTTAAATACCGTTTTTACTTTTTATCAATCTTGATACAAAAAAATCAAGCAGAAAGTCACTTAGATAAATTATTGATATGGAAGTAATACCATGGTATAATTTGTAGGTAATACTTGTTTTTATGAGAAGTTTTTATTTTGAAGGGGTTTTTTCTTAAATGATATATATATATTTACTATCGGTCATATTCATATGCTCGGTATTATATCTAACATTTGATGTCTTCTTATCGGCCACTGAGAGAATACAAAAGATACCTTTTGTCTACTTTTGTATCTTGAGTGTAGTGATGTTTTTAATAGCATTTTCTGTAAAAACTCACCAAAAAGACAGTATGGCTGTGTATAATTTACACATACTTTATCTTTCACTATTGCCCTTACTACCTCTTTGCCTTTTGCTTTTTTCAATCAATCTGCAAGAGGAGAGCCTGGCTGCAAGTAAGTATATCAAGTATATCTTTTCTGCAATATCAGTATTACTATCACTTACTGTTTTTATCATAGCTCCTCGCTCTGTACCGGCAAACTTTAATGCATTTACCTTTATACATGATATATATTCACAAAAACATATATTTTTTATCTTTTCATTCTACTATTTTGCAGTAGCGGTAATAAATGTTATTTATCTGTACAGACTTGTAAAACTGCCTACTTATTCAAAATTTGTACCCATTGTGATTATAACAGTTTCTATTTATCATATTTATATGTTTTTTATACAATTTCTGTATCATGAAGCTGAAGATAAAAGCATTGTATTCTCTTCATTTTTTATAAATTTTATTCCTGTTATATCAATATTTTTATCCGTAAGACTGCTTTCAACATATGGAAAAAACTTTAATGAATTACGTGTAAAAGCATTGAAACTTTCAGAAGAGGCTACATGCATAGTATATAACAAGGCGATAAAATATGCAAACCCAAAATTCTTAAACTTGTTTTTCAACAACGAGAATTTTGATATTTCTAATCCAAATGTTAGAGAGCTCTTACCTTCAGATTTTTTTGATGATCGTGTATATAACTCAAAACTCTTTTCTTTTTCAGCTTCTCATAAAAAGGAAGCAGTGGATTTGATTTTCAACAAGATAAACACATCTCAAAATGAATTTTTGATTACTATATACGACGTTTCATTTGCAAGAGACTTAAAAAAAGAGGCTGACAACCTTGAAGAAAATATTATCAGCATTGTAAATGAAAGCAAGGAAATTAAAGAACTCTTGGCTATAAATGACAAGCTTGAGGCAGAAACAAAGGAGTTAATCGATACACAAAATAAGAAGATATTGCTTGAAACTACAGATGCTCTCACAGGTCTAAGCAATAGGCGATTTTTCAGTCAAGCCGTCCACAACACAATTCTAAACTCTGATCCTACAAAGGATAATCATATAATGCTATACTTGGATTTGGATAACTTTAAAGCCATTAATGATACTTTAGGTCATCTTACCGGAGATGAAATATTAAAACATGTTACAGCCATACTAAAGATGTCTGTACCTGTAAACAGTTTAATCTCAAGGATAGGTGGAGATGAATTTTTAATATTCATCAAACATGACGAAAACATAGGAACATATTCCAAAGTTATAGAGGATACATCCCGCAATATAATGGAAAATATAAAAGAACCGATAAATATCGACAATAATATCATAAATATCAGCGTATCCATGGGATTCTCAATATTTCCAATTGGAGGAGGAGATGTAGATACCTTGGTAAAAAATGCTGATATAGCGCTATACCAAGCTAAAGAAAACGGAAAAAATGGATATGGAATATTTGAAGAAGATAAATATAGACAGATAAAAGAAGAGTTTGATTTGACAAATGATATGATATCAGCACTTGAAAATGACAAATTCGAGATATATTACCAACCGCAAATTAAAATAGGTGAGGATAATAAACAGGAGGTAATAGGATTTGAGACTTTTATAAGATGGCTACATCCTACAAGAGGATTTATTTCTCCGGCTCAGTTTATACCTATGGCAGAGCGTGCAGGATATATAAATAAACTTTCTCTTTGGATATTAGACAATATTTGTCATCAAATAGTAAGATGGAATGAGCTTGGTTTTCACCCTAATCTTTCTATAAACTTTGCAGCTCCAAGCTTTGAAAAAAGCTACGTTTACAATATGACTATAGCTTTACTGAAAAATCTAAATATAGATTTGAACACTATACAGTTTGAAATTTCAGAAAAATATCTGGCAAAAAATATTGATATAACAATAGAAACTCTTAACGAAATAAAAAAAGTTAATGTAAAAATAGCAATAGATAATTTCGGTACAGATTATTCATCCCTAAATTATCTCAAATATATACCTGTAGATGTGATAAAACTCGATCTTAGCTTCATAAACGGTATAGGGAAAAACAAAAAAGACGAGGCTATAATCATAGCACTGATTAAACTTTGCCAGTATACAGGTATAGATCTCATAGCTGAAGGTGTTGAGACAAAGGCACAGTATGACTTTTTGATGAGTCATGGACTTAGAAAGATGCAAGGATATTATTTCTACAAATCAATGCCTGCTGATGCCATTACCCAACTTGCGAAGATGATATATCTCATAGAGGAATAGGAATAAGAATAAGAATAATACAAACAGTCTTTGACTACAGTGTTTTACTCAATAAGTTATTATAGATTTTAATTTCTTATTTGTAATTCATGCCAAATAGATTAAAAAGCTTGATTTAACAAACTAATTCATGGCAATATGGGTATTATTTTTGCCAAAAACTATGACTCATCTAACACTATATTATATTGTGCTACAGATGAGCCATAGTTTTATTTTTTAAGTATTTATTTAATAACAGGTTCAAATGTCAATCTTATCTCTTTATCCAATGCATTGGCTATTCTTTTTAAAGTGTGGATAGATGGGTTTGCATTTCCATTTTCAATTTTACTGATGTCTCCTTGAGAAATACCTGTAAGAGATGACAGTTGCTTTTGAGTCATATGTTTTTCATTTCTTCCGTCCATAATAGCTTTTATAATCTGAAACTCAACTTCCAAATTGTTCCACTCTTTTTTAAATTCAGGATTTTTCAACTGTTCATTTAATGAAGCTCTGAAATTTTTACCCATTTTTATCACTCCTTTTAATATATTCTTCTTTATATTTCTTTGCTATATTAATTTCAGAAACTGGAGTTTTCTGACTCTTTTTTACAAAGCCATTTGTAAGAATAATTTTCTTTCAATTCTGGTATATCCATTCTTATAGACTATGCTCATACTTCTTTTTTAAAAAAACTTATTTAAGACTGGCAGTTTTAGTTTATTTCCGTCTAATATATACATATTATATTTTTATATATTAAATCAGCTTATTTTAATAAAGTAGATTTATGTTAAAATCATAATATCATTAAGCAAACTTTTCTACAAGAATTATTATAGTAATAGTTGAGGTTTAAATGATACATTAGATGTTTATACTAACAACCTATTAAAAAGCAACATAGTTAAGTTACAAAAAAATTATTGAAAACCTCTACTATGTATGGAGTCATTTTAAATAACTACTTGGTAATATAAATGGTGATTAGTATTAATAAGCTTTTAATATGAAAAAATTAAATCATTAACAAAAAATTTTTAAAAGGAGGATGTAAAAATATTGAGCAATATTTATGGATATGTAAGAGTAAGTAGTAAAGAGCAAAACGAAGATAGGCAGTTGTTTGCTCTCCAACAGCTACAAATATCTGAGAAGAACATTTTTATTGACAAACAGTCAGGCAAAGATTTTGACAGACCCCAGTATAAAAATCTATTAAATAAAATAAAAAAAGATGATCTACTTTATATCAAAAGTATTGATCGTTTAGGTAGAAATTATAAAGAAATTTTAGAACAATGGCGGTTAATAACAAAAGAAAAGGAAGTTGATATTGTAGTAATGGACATGCCTTTATTAGATACTCGTAAAGGAAAAGACCTAATTGGAACTTTTCTATCAGATATAGTTTTGCAAATCTTATCATTTGTTGCAGAAAGCGAACGTAAAAATATTCGTCAAAGACAAGCGGAAGGGATTGCAACTGCAAAGGCTAAAGGAGTACGCTTTGGAAGACCTCTAAAACCACTACCGGAAAACTATTTTGAAATCTACTTGTTATGGAAATCAGGAAAAATAAACGGAACCAATGCCGCTAAAAAGTGTGGAATGCCACTTACAACATTCAGATATAGAGCTAAGATTTTGGAACAGTCGGAAAAATATGACCATAGTGTTCTTACAAAAAAGTGTACTTTTATGTAATTTTAATATAAATTATTACATGGCAAAAGTATAACACATTTTAATTTAAATTTCCATATTTTTTAGTTTTTTCTACAATTATCATAATTTAATTTCATGTATATATTTTTACATAAAAGTACACAATTATGTAAATGATAATCAAAAAATTAAGGAGGATATTTAATATGTCTAAACAAAACAAAATAACAAATTGTGAACATTGTGGTGCTGAGATTGCTAAAAGTGCTAAAACTTGCCCACATTGTGGAGGAAAAAACAACAAACCATTTCATAAAAAATTATGGTTTAAAGCTTTAGTCGCAATAGTAATTTTAGGAGCAATAGGTAGCCTGGGAGGCAACAAAAATAATCGTGAAATAAAAAATAATGACACTCCAACAGTTTCATCTGATAGTAGCAGCAACGAACAAAAAAAATCAGACGATACTGCAAAGGTAAAAGCAAAAAACGAAACTCCAAAAATTAGTTACAAGTCATACACCGTTTCAGAACTTATGAAAGATTTAAAAAGTAATGCTTTAAAAGCAAGTGATAAATATAAGGATCAATATGTTAAATTAACAGGTAAACTAAATGTCATTGATAGTAGTGGTAAATATATATCCATTACTCCTGCTGACGAGGATTTTGCAATTATAGGTGTACATTGTAATATAAAATCTGACGAGCAAAAAAAAGCTATAATGGACATGTCAGTTGGCGACACTATGACTGTAAAAGGAAAAATTACCGAGGTAGGTGAAGTTTTAGGATATTATCTTGATATAGATGAGGTTGTACAATCTGCAAAATAATATTGAGCATAATACCTTTTTATCAAGTTTAATACAACGATATTATACTTAATGCTTCTATATTGACTTTTAAAAATTAAAGTAACTCTAAAAACCAATAATTTGCCTTTTATTAAAATGATTTTATTGGTTTTTTTTAACCCCATCATAATCAAATTTTCTTATATTCTTCCTTTCACCCTACCCTTTTTCAAATTTCATTTACAATATAGCTATTTTGTGGTAAAATCATAAGACATAGATGAAAATCTTACGCTTTAATTCAATGTTAAACTCAATCAGGCAAATTTTGAAATAATATTTGATTAATAAAGTTCTCTTGCCTGATTTTATTATTTAATATTATTATATAATCAATAAATTAAGGGGGTATCATAGTGGGTCGTATACACACTATAGAAAACAGAAAAGGCAAACAGGATGCTAAAAGAGCAAAGATATTTACAAAGTACGCAAGACTTATAGCAGTGGCTGCAAGAGAAGGCGGAGCCGATCCTGAATATAATGCAGCACTTAAAAATGCAATAGATAAGGCTAAAGCTGAAAATATGCCTAATGATAATATAGAAAGAGCCATCAAGAAAGGTGCAGGCGGCAGCGACTCAGATAACTACGAGTCAATCGTATATGAAGGTTACGGCCCCGGAGGAGTTGCAATCATAGTTGAAACTCTTACAGACAATAAAAACAGAACCGCAGGAAATGTAAGGTATTACTTCGACAAAAATGGTGGAAATATGGGTACATCAGGCTGTGTATCATTTATGTTTGACAGAAAAGGCGAGATAATAATAGAAAAAACTGATGATATAAGCGAAGATGAGCTTATGGAAACAGCACTTGAAAATAACGCTCAGGACTTTATCACAGAAGATGACTGCTTTGTCATATATACAGATACAGCAGATTTTTCAGCTGTAAAGGAAGCTCTAAGCTCAAAATATGAATTTATCTCAGCGGACATAAAGCTAATCCCTGAAACTTATACAACTATTGATGAAAGTAACGAAAAGTTGATGGAAAAATTACTTGATCAACTTGAAGATGACGATGATATACAAAATGTGTTTCACAATATAAAACAATAGTATTTATGAGGTGATGACCATGATTAACACTCAAGAAGGAGAAATAAAAGTATCTAAAGATGTAGTAAACACCATTGTAAAACTCTCTATAGACGAGGTAGAGTCAGTTGCTGAATTTTCTCATAACTATGACAAAAAACATAAGACTTTGCAGGTGAAAATAGAGGACAATAATGTTTGGGTAAATGCCTATATTGCTCTTTACTTCGGTAGTGATATTCGAAAGGAAGTGGAAAAGGTACAGGAAAATATAGTCAACTCTGTTCAAACGATGCTTAATCTAACAGTTAAGACGGTTAATATATGCGTTAAAGACATAGTATTTAAGGAAGTAAAATAAGCATGAAAGTTGATGAAAATAAAAAAAATTCAAATATGTCGCTTTCCAGAAAAAGACAGCGTCAAAATGTAATGCAAATGTTATATCAAATGGATATCCAAAATAATTTTACAAACATTGAAACTATCAATATAGACAAAAAATTACAGGATGTGAAATACGACATTAATTTAGAAAACTGTAATAATTTAGACTATATTGAACATATAAAACAACTTATTTCTGATTTTTCAGGAGAAAAACTGCCTGAGAATTTCGAACTTGGCGATTTCATCGAACAAGATGACCTTATAATATATGAAGTGACTGACACTTACAGCTATTCACAAGAAAAGTTGGAAGATTTCTCAGATATAGGCTATATAAAGCTCTTCATATCTTCATTTTTGGACAACAAAGAGCTAATTGACAGCGAGATATCTCAGGTTCTATCAGAAAAGTGGACTGTAAAAAGACTGGCTAAGATAGATCTTGCGCTTATTCGTACTGCAATTACTGAGATTAAATATCTTGATATTCCTTATAAGGTAGCAATCAATGAGGCATTGGAACTTGCCAAGAAATATTCAGATGAAAAATCATCAAGTTTTATAAACGGTATACTCAAAGACTATGTAAATTGTTTTATAGAAAATAAATAGTAAGAAATAATAAATCTAATTATTTAATATTGAAATTATAATTTTTTAATTAAATTTTTAAAATTTACATGCTTTATAGGACAATTAATCAAATTAGTATAAATATTTTGCAAGGAAAGTGTGCAAATAATGAAATTGAAAGTATTAAGCGTATCTCAACTAAATGACAGTCTGTCCTCGTACATCTATGCCAACCCTATATTTTCAAGCATTAGAGTAATGGGAGAAGTATTCAACTTAAAAAAGACAGCTTATGGCTACTGCTTTTTGACTTTGAAAGATGATATGTCAAAAATCAGTGCCATGACTTATCTTGAAGATTTTGATGTAAAAGTTGGAGACACCATAACTGTACAAGGCAAGATAAACTTGTACAAAAAAGGCGGGACGTATTCCTTACTGATAAACTCCTACGAAAAAAGCGGAAGAGGTCAGGAGTATGAAAATTTTAAAATCCTATATGAAAAGCTTGAAAAAGAGGGCTATTTTAAAAGTGAAATCAAAAAAGCAATACCAAAATATCCTCAAAGCATAGGTGTAATAACATCTGCAAGTGGCGCAGCCGTACAAGATATAATGGCAGTGATAAAAAGACGCTACCCCATTGTAAAACTCTATATCTATGATTCTAAGATGCAAGGCGAGTATGTAGAGCAAAGTGTCATAAACGGAATAAAAAAGCTTGAAGAAGTAGATGTAGATACAATAATAATCTCTCGTGGCGGTGGAGATTTTGACGATTTGAGCTCATTTAACTCAGAAAATATTGCAAAAACCGTCCATGAATGTCAAATCCCTATTATATCCGCAATAGGTCATGAAATAGACTTTGTAATCTGTGATTTTGTTGCTGATATGAGAGCTTCCACTCCCACTATGGCAGGAGAGCTAAGCGTACCTGACATATCAGAACTTGACACTAAAATCAAACTCTTGGAAAGTAAGATAATTTCTTCATATAAAAATGAGATAAACAGATATAAAAATATACTTTCAACTTGTGTTTCCAAGATAAAGTCAAATGCTCCATATAAGAAGATATCAGATAAAAAAAATCACATATCAAAACTTGAAGCAAATCTCAAAGTGGAGTATGAAAAGAAAATCTTAGAGTTAAAATCCCACATAGAAAAGCTGGACTTGGATTTAAAAAACAAGTATGAAAAAAAGATACAAAAATCGAAAAACAAGGTTGATTTTTTAATATCTGTGATTGAAGAAAACAACTATGTAAAAATAATGTCCAAGGGCTTTGCCATTGTAGAAAAGCAGAGTAGATTGATAAAATCCAGCAAGGATTTGAAGGATAAGGATATAATAAGAGTCAAGATGATTGATGGCACAGTATCTGCAGTGGTAAAAGGAGAATGATATGCAAAAAAAATCCAATGATTTTGAAAAAAATTTGCTGAGACTTGAAGAGATATCGCAAAAACTTTCTTTGGAAGAGATTTCTCTTGAGGAGGCTTCAAAACTCTATGAAGAAGGCGTAGTACTTTCAACACAATGCAAAAAATATATTGAAGAAAAAGAAATGTTAATAGAAAATTTGAAATAAATATAATGAATTATATTACAATTTATATAAATGTAATTCTTTATATGGAAGCTTTATTTTTATCTATTATTTAAATTTTGTATACTTATATACAAATTCATATACTTATATATGATACTATTATTAGTTATAGTAATAGCTAAACTTGCTTAAGTTATATTCATGAAATTAAAATTGTAATTATTTAAAAACAGCCGTAGGATAATTCCTCACGGCTGTTTTATTAGAAAAAGAGATTCTATAAACTCATAATATCATATTAATTTTGTGAAAGTGCTGTAGCTCCTAAAGGAAGTGGATTTGGACTTTGAGTTACCTTCATAGTAGTCGCATGATATGTCAATACGTAATTAGAACTTCCCCCAAAATTATCCTTAGGTAGAGTTCCTGTCAAAGTAAGTGTAGCAGGATTATATACGTAAGTTGCTCCACCAGGATTTCCTTCTGAAGATTTCAATATAGCTTTTACATCATTTGCAATTTGACTAGTAGCTCCATTATTATCAGATAACGAAGAATTAATTGAAAACATCATTGTCCTAAATGAAGATTCAAATGTTCTTATCTTACTTGTTTTTGTAGAGTCCATATATGTTGGCATAGCAAGTAACATAAGTATACCTAATATAGCTACTACTACCAATAATTCCACAAGGGTAAAGCCTTTTTCTTTCTTTAAATTTGTTTTCATCTTTTATCTCCTGTATATTATCTAAAATTAATTGTACCGATACAAAATTTATCCTCTAAGTTTATTATGGATTAATAATATCATATTTTTTATAATTTGTCCACTATTTTTTATACTTTTTTCATAATTTTTTAAATTTAATATATTATCACTATAATTTATAAGTCTATTTACCTATTTTTATATATCTACTAATCAATATATTTCTATAATTAATAAAAAATTTTAGAGCTTATTTCGAATCTTAGCTTTATATTTTTTCTATTTTTTTTTATTAAATTAAATCTTTTTGTACTATCTTAGTGCTAAAATTTCTAATAAAATTTATTTTTTTAAAATATTTTGTGTTTTTAAAATATTAGTCTTGACATATGTAGATAATTTTTGTATAATATGCAAGTACCTTGTCGAAATGGCGGAACTGGCAGACGCACTGGACTCAAAATCCAGCGGTAGCGATACCGTGAGGGTTCGATTCCCTCTTTCGGCACCAATAATAAAAAGAAATGCTGATATTAACTTCTAAACTTGTTGATATCAGCATTTTTTATTGTTTTTATCTATTGTTTATTTTAGTATTTTTTAGTTTTTTTTGTAACATAATACTAAAATCTATTATAATAATTGCGATTTGCTATTAAATTATATACACTTTGTAATCAAAATACTTACATGGTAATTTAAAAGCTTTTTAATATAAATTATGTTATAGAATAGATAAAAGCCATAATTTATACTAAGCTCCATTTAAAAAGTCATGCAAAATATTTTGTATGCTAATTACTTTTAAATTGTATGACATTCATAAGCAAAATATTTATATGGTGCTTTAAAAGCTTTTTAGTATTAAATAGAAGTTTATAAACATTAAATAAGCAGTAATACTTTTAGTAAAATAGATAATAGTACACATATTAAAAGGGATGTAAAACATAATATATTTTACATCCCCTTATCTTATACCAATATTATAGTAAAGGAACTATTTTCTTTTTATTTTCTCATAATCAAAGTTATATTAATTTATGAAGAAATTAGAAGTTTTCCACTATTTTATTAACTATTAGTATTACCATATATTATTCTATTTTACTTTGTTCATCAATATCTTAGCTGAGTGTCCGTTGAGAATTTCTTCTTTTCCGTCACATGAGCTGTCAAAGTCAATCTTTACTGCCAATGTCTCATCTTTGATAAAGTCTTCAAAAGCTTTTATCGCCTCTTGTAATTCTTCATCAAGACTGCAAGTTATCTCTATCTTATCCATCATTTCATATTCGTTGTTCTTTCTTGTCTGTTGGACTTTTGAGATAAATTCTCTTGCATATCCCTCTTGTATCAATTCTTTGCTAAGATTTGTATCAAGTACGATGAATAGTCCTTCATCAGCACCCACATCATAGCCTTCTTTAGCCTTTACATTTATCAAGAAGTCCTCTTTGGCAAGTATTGTATCTTCTCCATTCAAGTTGAACGTGATGGAGCCTTTTTCTTCCAATGTGTCTACTATTTCTTTAGCGTCTGTTGTTGCTAAAGCCTGACCTAAAGGTTTTAGTTTTGCCCCCAATTTTTTACCAAGAGTTGCAAAGTTAGGTTTTACGTCATAGTTCATAAAGCTTGTTATATCGCTTGAAAACTCAATTTCTTTTACATTAAGTTCTTCTTTTATAAGTTGAGTAAGCTCTCCTATTGTCTTTTGATTCTTTGCATCAAGAACTACCTTTGCTATAGGTTGTCTTACCTTTATCTTGGCCTCTTCTCTTGAAGCTCTGCCAAGTTTTACAAGGTTTTTGACCATATCCATCTTGTTTTCAAGAGCCAAATCCACCTTAGAGGCATCAAATTGAGGATAGTAAGATAGATGGACTGATTTTTCACCTGTAAGTTTGATATACATTTCATCTGACAAGAACGGTGCAAAAGGAGCAACGAGTTGTGTTATTCCCTTTAGTACTTCAAATGTAGTGAGGTACACCGACTTTTTGTCCAATGTCATCTCCGTTCCCCAGAATCTTCTTCTACTTCTTCTTATATACCAGTTTGAGAAGACTTCATTGACAAATTCTTGAATTTCTCTTACAGCCTTAGTCATATCGTAAACATCAAGTTGTTTTACCACATAGTCTACAAGGTTGTTATATTTTGAAAGTAGCCATCTATCAAGCTCGCTCCTTTGTTCATAAGGCACATCTATCGACTTTATGTCTATATCATCTGTATTTGCATATAATACAAAGAAATTGTATATATTTTTTATAGTGCTGAAGAATTTACTTTGTACTTCTTTAAGTCCGTCTATGTCAAATTTTGTAGGTGACCATGCAGGAGAAACATAAAGCAAATACCATCTCAATGCATCAGCTCCGTATTGTTCGAAGAGTTCAAAAGGATCTACGGTATTTCCCTTAGACTTACTCATTTTCTTACCGTTTTTGTCAAGTATAAGGTCGTTGACAAGTACGTTCTTATAAGGCGATACTCCATCTACATAAGTCGCAATTGCAATAAGTGAGTAGAACCATCCTCTTGTTTGGTCTATACCCTCGCATATAAAGTCTGCTGGGAAGTTTTCTTTGAACACTTCTTTGTTTTCAAAAGGATAATGCAGCTGCGCATAAGGCATTGAGCCTGAGTCAAACCAGCAGTCAATTACATCTTTTACCCTGTGCATAGTCTTAGCGCAGTGAGGACATTTTATAGTCACATCATCTACATAAGGCCTGTGCAGTTCAATATTTTCATCTATATCTTCTATCGCCTTTTGGGCAAGCTCTGCTCTTGAGCCTATAGACTCCTTGTGTCCACATTCGTCGCACACCCAAATATTTAAAGGTGTACCCCAGTATCTTGAACGAGAAATCGCCCAGTCGTTAAGATTTTCAAGCCAGTTGCCAAATCTTTTTTCTCCTATAAATTGCGGGAACCAATTTACTGAATTGTTATTTTCTATCAGCTTTTCTTTAAATTTAGTAACTTCTATATAGTAGCTTGGCTTTGCATAGTAAATAAGCGGTGTCTGACATCTCCAGCAGTGCGGATAGTTATGTTCCAACTTTTCTTTTGAATATATCTTATTTTCAGTAGCAAGATACTTAATTATGTCCACTTGCAGTTCATCATCAGTTACAGATCTGCCTTCCCAAGGAGTAGCAGTATATTTTCCGTCATCTCCTACAGGATTGAGTACCGGCATATTATATTTTTTGCCGACCTTGTAGTCGTCTTCACCAAAGGCAGGAGCAGTATGGACTATACCTGTACCATCTTCGGTAGTTACGAAGTCTCCAAGCATCACAAAAAAAGCCTTTTCATTTGTAGGAACAAATGGCATTAGTTGCTCATACTCTTGATATTCCAAGTCTGTTCCCTTCATCTCTTCCAAAACTTCGTAGTCGTTCTTAAGCACTGACGGAGCAAGAGTCTTTGAAAGATAGTATATCTCATCATTTTGCTTAACTTTGACGTATGTTTCAGTAGGAGAAACTGTAAGACCTACATTGGCTGCAAGTGTCCATGGAGTTGTCGTCCAAGCAAGGAAGTACTCATTTTGAGTGTTTTTCTTTTTAAATTTTGCTATTAGAGTATTTGTTTTTACTTCCTTATAACCTTGTGATACCTCGTGTGAAGCAAGTCCTGTCCCACATCTTGGACAGTAAGGAAGTATCTTATGTCCTTCATAGATGAGATTGTCCTTGAACATCTTGTCAAGTATCCACCACTCTGTTTCTATATAGTTGTTGTCAAGAGTGATGTAAGGATTATCAAGGTCTATAAGATAGCCCATCCTTTGAGTCATCTTTCTCCATAGGCTTTCATATTCAAAAACAGAATCTCTACATTCCTTATTAAACTTTTCTATACCGTATTGTTCAATCTCTTGCTTTGAAGAAAGTGAAAGTTTCTTTTCCACTTCTATTTCAACAGGCAGACCATGAGTGTCCCATCCTGCTTTTCTCTTTACCTGATAGCCTCTCATAGTCTTGTATCTGCATACAGAGTCTTTGAGAGTTCTCGCTATAACGTGGTGAATACCGGGCTTACCGTTGGCTGTAGGAGGTCCTTCATAGAATATAAACTTTTCCTTGTCTTGCCTTTCATCGATACTTGCTGTGAGCAAATCAATCTTATCCCAGTTTTCAATTACCTTGTTTTCATTGTCGCTTATACTTTGGTTGTAAAGATTTTCAAACTTCAATTTTATCCCCCTTCATATATCTATAATAAACCTGCTCGATAATATAAAAAATAATAACATATAGTGCAAATTACGCAATAACTTCATTTATTAAATTGCATAGTCTAAAATAAAAAATACTCGAACAAGTATGATAAAGCTTGTTAAATACAAATTTCTAAATACAATGTCAACTTTCTTATGCTTTTTTAATAATAGCTAAATACTAATCAGGCTTTGAAATGAGTTAATTTCAACTTATTTCACGATATTTTAAAAAACTTAACAAATTACTGAGAATAACATATAAATAGCTATTTAAAGGCTTTTTATTGCAAAATTTAATAAAAATAAAATAATTATTAGAGTTTTTATAAGTCCGATAGCAATTTAAGCTATTAAATAATTTAAAAATATTCTCTACAGATTATAAGTATTGGAGTATCAGTCTAAAAATAAAGAATATAGAATATATCTATATTAAAATAAAAAAAGTCCCGCAAAAATTGCAGGACGAATTTACTCGCTATACCACCCCAAAAGGCATAATAAAGATGACTTATCATCAACGTCGTCTAACGCACGACAAACGGAGAAAGCTACTTGCTTATAAAAGCTTTCGATTGCTCTGCAAAAAGGTGATTTTCCAATTAATAGCCTATCCTGTCTCTCAGCATTATGACAGGTTCTCTGTAGTAGTTTTTTAAGAGTACTCTTCCTTTTTTTCGCATAGATATTGATTTGTATTGAATTCCATATAATTCTATACTAATTATACAAAAAAGTCAATATCTTTTATCTTCTATATGAAACTACCTTAATTTATCTCTTTTATTTATAAATATAGCCTATCTCAAGGCTTATAAATAATTTTTGCAATAAAAGAACCTGATACTATGTTTTAGGTTCTAATAAAAAATGTAGGCATATCATTTGATATGCCTACAGTGTCCTTAAAGAATAAGACTCTTTTCTCCTTAAGTAACCCATCCTTAATGAATAAGGCTTTTGTTATAATATAAGAATACTATATTTACCTTCTTTTGTCAAAAACTTTTACTCAATATTCTACTATCTAATGTCTAAATCCCCCCATTCCTCCCGGACCTCCGCTTTGTCCATATATAATGTCAGTCATTTCTACCTTTTGGCTGAAACTTCCTGCTGTTATAGTATAAGTCTCACCTTTTTTGATTTCAGCAGTGCTTATTAATATGCTGCTATATGCTTTTTTAGGTGTGTAGCTTGCTATTACCTTGCCTGATGAGTTTTTCACTTCTATCTTTGTTCCGGCACTTTGTTGTGACGACAGATTCAACAATATACTTCCCTGAGTAGAGTCTGATCCGAAGTTTTGTGACATTCCAGCAGAACTTGCAGTTATTATTGTTCCTCCTGTAATTGTTGCCGTTCCGTTATAGTCCAATGCTCCGTTTCCTGCATTTGAAGGCCCCGATATATATGTCGTTCCACCTGTTACATATAGTGAACCGTTTGAGTCTATTGCATCACCTTCAGCATTGATATTTACTGTACCTCCTGATATTTTTATATAGGTGTTTTGTTGATTTTCAGAGCTTCCTCCGCCTTGACCACCATTTCCATCAGGTCCTCCAAATCCATCTTGTCCTCCTGGACCTCCATGTCTACTGAATCCGCCTTGTCCTCCTGGACCTCCATGTCTTTTGAATCCGCCTTGTCCTCCAGGTCCTCCAAATTCACCATCCGCTGGATTTCCTTCAGGTCTTTGTGGCATATCTCCATTTGCATCTGGCGGTGGCATATGACCTGGTCCTCTTCTTCTCATATTTGAATTATTCCCGCTATTTTCTCCATTTTGCGGTGGAGCCATATCACCCATATCTCCATGAGGTGGTGGAGGTGGCATTTCATTGCCATTGCTATTTTCATTTTGTGAATAAGATTTTCTCTTCATCTTTTGATTATTAGTATTATTTGTTGATGAAGTATTATCTGTTCCATTACCTGTTGAACTTGAAGTATTGGAATTTTTATTTTTTCTAAACTTTTTTACTGTTGAATTACTTGTATTGTTTGAATTTGTAGTTGAAGCATTATTTGTTTCGCCATTGTTTGATGTCGATGATGAATTTTCGACATTATTAGCCTTTCTCGACTTTTTTACTGTTGAATTTCCTGTTGTCGACTTTTTTGTAGTCGAATTGTCTGTAGTCTTTGTTGATGAATTATTTGAAGACTTGGTAGTTTTATTACTTGATTTTGTAGCAGTAGTATTAGTATCTGTAGCTGATGTTGAACTTGATGACTTGGTACTTTTACTTGTAGTCTTATCTGATGAAGTAGTGCTGTTTGTTGTTGTAGTCTTTTCAGTAGCATTTATACCGTCATCGCTCGATACTATATTTACAACTCCATCTTTGATATCTACCTGCTTGCCTTCTATTCCTTCAACACTCTTTAATATATCAACTTTCCCGCCTTTTACTATCAATTTATCGTCAGAGTGCATTCCGTCATCACCGGATGAAATTGTTATATTACCTCCATCTACCTGTAACAAGCTCATAGCATCCATTGCATCGCTTTCTGATTCAAGATTTATATCTCCTCCTGAAACGTAGATATATCCCTTTGAAGTATCATCGTTATTTTCAGCGTGTATAGCATCTTTTCCGGCTTTTACGTTAATAGTTCCTCCGCCTATCTTAACAGCGTCCTTTCCTCTTAAACCATGGTTTTTTGCAGTTATATTATAGCTACCGCTACTTATTACCAAGTCATCTTTAGATACTATGCCGTTGCCGTACACTGCATTAATATTAAGTGTACCTTCACCGTTTAAGGATATATCATCCTTAGAGTATATTACTGCATCTATCTCCTCACCTGTTTTATTTACAAATTCACTCTTATTTGACAAAGTATTTACACTGCCCTTTGCAGTAGTGATAAAGACCTTATCAGCCTGTTTTACATAGATTGCGGCTGAAGTGTCGTTATTTATAGTCACTCCGTTTAACACTATCTTTATCTTAGAAGTATTAGTAGCATCAACTACAAGCTGTCCGTTTGATATTGTTCCTGACAGTATATATGTTCCTTCTTTATTTATGGTAATAGATTCATTGTTTAATTTTACCACCTTGCTGTTGCTCTCATCGTAGGAAGTATCCTTGTCTGCGTCTGTGAATACATCATTAACATTTAGCTCTGAAACTGTAGATGTTGCTGTATTTGTCGCTGTACTTTCTTTACTTTCTGTATCTTCCGTAGTTTTGCTACTTATAGATGCCTTAGTTGAATTTGTTACATCTTTTCCTGTAGTTGTACTTGCAGATGAGCCGCAACCCACTGCCGTCAGTAATAATGTCCCCGCTAATAATACACTTGCCATTTTTCTCTTCATTTTTATTCTCCTTTATTTAACTTCAAATTTAATATTTTTTTACTTAGTTTTCTTACTGCTTTAAATAATAAAGCTTAAATGTTTTTTCAAATCTTTCTTATAATTCACTGCTCATTTCCTGTCTTGATATGAATATCTCCATATTTCCGTTTCTACATCTAAGCTCGTCCACAAATTCTTTTTCTTTTTTGATATCTTTTAATTTCAGGTTATAAGTCATTCTGAACATACTCCCCATATCTGTAGTCTTTACATTCAAAAGTTGTACACCCTTGGCATATTTTTCAAATATATCATCAAAAACACCGCTATAGTCCATAGCCTCATCTTCTCACTTCCTTAACTTAGCTATAATTTAATTTCAAAAATATTCAACTTTACTTAGATATATACGATATAGTATATGACTTTTACTTTTTCAGTTTTAATTGTGCAAACTTTAATATAATATAGCTATAGCTCTTTGTAGTGGCTTTAACTATATTATGCAAGAATTATAAATTTCGCAGTTAAAATCAAATTAAACTTATAAATAAACTTTAGTTAAAATTTATTTTTTCAAAAAAAGGCTCCATATTTATAATTGCAGTAAAATACAATTATTACAATATACTTAAAATTTTTCAGCAAAAACTTACTTCATAAATTAAAAACTTATAATTAAAAAATTAAACCGTAAATAACATAATTAGTTGTAAGAAAAAAATTAATGCTGATCAGATTAATGAAATTTTTTAATTATTAACATCTGATACATATACAAATACAGCAAAAAACTAATTAATACTTTTTTGGTAAATTTTTTTAAAAATGTGATTTTAGTTACGGAATAAGTCATTATTTTGTTGTATAATCTTATCATCAAAACAAAGTTATTAAGTTTTAAATATAAATAAATAATATTTTTAGGAGGAATTAAGATGACAGTTAAAAAAACCGATACTATAGGTGAAGTATTGAGAATGAAGGAAAATGCGGTAGAAATATTGATAGGTTTTGGAATGGGATGTATAGGTTGCCCGTCTTCTCAAGCGGAAACAATAGAAGAAGCAGCTATGATACACGGACTTAATGCAGATGAAATTGTAGAACAATTGAATAAATAGGAGGATCCATGAGTTTATTTCTTGGAAAAATACATTTTTGGCTTTTTGACAAAATTAAATGTTTTGAAGATTTGGAAAATGAAATAATAAATTTTGCTCAGGAAAAAGGCGTAAAAAATGATTTACACATAAATGAGATGTACGAATTCATAGGCTATCCTACTGAAGATAAGCCTTTGGATGAGCTGATAGACACGTCAAATATACATGGATGGCTTCAGTTACAAATACAAAAGGCTGAAAAAAGACAGGCATATCTTATAAAAAATCTTAAAGACATTAATAAAAACTATATTGAAGAACTCAAAACAGTATTTGAAAATCATGGCAGAAAAATGGCTAAGTTAGTGGAAACTTCACCTCAAAGCCCGGAAGAAGCATACAGCATACTCAATAATTTCCTGCTTGAAGGTATGCCTTGTGATAAAACAGTAGATTTTTTCAACAACGATGAGGAAAGAATCAGTTTTTCATTTATCAGATGCCTGCACAAAAAATACTGGGACGAGTTTGATGCTGATATAAGCGATTATTACAATTTAAGAAACTGTTGGATATCAGGATTTATAAATTCACTTGATGAAAACTACGAATTTGAAGTGGACGTAAAAGACCCGACTTATGTAAATATACTTCACAATATTTTTCATATAGTAAAAAAATAAAAACGATATAAGCTGACAAAGAGGAGTAATATGAATTATATAGATACTATGGTGTTTGAACACGCCAATATAAGAAGAATGTTAAAGGTAGTAAGGGAATTTTGCTATAGATTATACAATAGAGAAGATGTTGATTTTAGCGACCTTGAACAGATGATTGACTTTATCAGAAACTATGCTGATAAACACCATCACGGTAAGGAAGAGCTGAAGCTGTTCAATAAGATGGTAGAGCACCTCGGACCTGCCGCACAAAAGCTGGTAACTAACGGAATGCTTGTAGAACACGATATGGGCAGATTTTATATGCAACAACTCCAAGAAGCTGTAAAAGACTACCAAGGCGGAAATAATGAGGCTGTACTTGATATAATAGCAAACGCAATATCATACACTCATCTTTTGGAAAGACATATACAAAAGGAAAATGACATTGTCTATCCATTTGCAGAGAAAAATTTCAAAAAAGAAATATCAGACGAGATTCAAAAAGACTGCGATGAGTTTGAAGTCAAAGCACAAGAGCAGGGCTTTCAAGATAAATATCTATCAATGCTCGAAAATTTGGAAAATAAATATCAAGGTGGCAATCCACTGCTTGATTTACTATAAATCTTATAAAAAAGTATTATGTATGTCATCATATGTAATACTTTTTTTGTATCAAAAAATAAGTTTGCCTGAAATTTTGTGATATAATATAGAGAAAATTTTATATAAGCAAAGCTTTCAATCCTTGTATTAACTTTTAGTATAAACTCAACTTTCCAACATGAAAAATACATTAAAGATATTGAAATTTGAGTATATTTTAAAAATATAATATTATTCTTGAAATAGTTTTTTCAGTGTTTTCAATTTTTTGATAAATTTACAAATTTCAATAAATATTATTTAGAAAATTGTGTGTCAAATAGTGCATTAAATAGTCAAAAAAATACTTAAATTTCAACAAAAATTAGGATAATTTTAGTGGGAAAGTTGAGTTAAAAATATAAAAAAATAAAATTTATTATATGATGTAGATTGGAGATTATTATGAAAGATAGCGAATTTATCAGAGATAGTAAGGTACCTATGACCAAGGAGGAAGTAAGAGCTGTTTCACTTTCTTATTTGGACATACACAATAAGAAAAATTTCTTGGACATAGGCGCCGGTAGCGGCTCATGTTTTTTGGAAGCCTTGGTAACTAACAAAAATCTGACAGCTACTGCAATAGAATCAAATGATGATGCGGTAAATCTCATAGAGCAAAATATTGAAAAGTTTGAAAATATCAATGGAAATATAAAAAACAGAACTACATTGATACATGCTATGTCGCCGATAGCACTCGATGATAAATTCGATGCTATATTTGTAGGCGGTACAAGGGGAAACATGGATGATATAATCAAGCACTGCCTGTCTATTTGCAAAGAGAATGCTGTCATTGTAATAAATCTCATAACCCTTGAAAATTTTTCACATCTTATGAAGATATTAGCTGAAAATAAGGAGATTAAGAATTATACTGTCTCTCAGTTATCTATAAATAAAATGGATACTCTTGGACGATACAGCTATCTAAAACCGCTAAATCCTATTTTCATTATAAAAATTGAAGTTTAAATTTAAGATAGTTTATATATAACAAGTTTACAATATTATTAAAGAAGATTAATTTGATTGACAAAAATTATCTTTTTTTATACAATCGAGATATGCTAATCATTTTATTTTTATAAAGCAATTTTGTAAAGGTAGGAGATAATTATGAAAAAAATACTTCTTTCATTTATCATACTGTCGTTTATTTTAACAGGATGTCAGGATAAGCAGATGGAAAATAATACTCAAAGCGG
Organism: uncultured Peptostreptococcaceae bacterium; assembly: GCA_963521605.1. Classification (GTDB taxonomy): domain Bacteria; phylum Bacillota; class Clostridia; order Peptostreptococcales; family Filifactoraceae; genus Peptoanaerobacter. The sequence continues at coordinate 46,906 of CAUQVF010000006.1, forward strand.
TGATAATAAACCAAAAACTGAGACTTCAGAAACTAAAACTCAAACAGAATCTGAAAAAAAAGATGAGGAGAAAAAAGCTGAAAGCGAAGTGAAAGATAACAAAGCAAAAGAAGAAGATAAAAAGGATGCAAATCCTCAAAAGGCAGTTGTACCTTCAATCTATATCAAGGGTGCAAGTATCATATTTGGTGATGTAAAAAGCGAGTCATTGGAAGAATATCTTAAAAATACAAACATAAGTCTAAAAGATAAATCTACAATTGAAATAACTGTAGAGGATAACAAGATAAAAGATGTTAAAAAAGTTGAAAATATAACAGCCAATGCTGTATATGTAGGTCTTGTGGATTCCAATACTGCTGAGTTTTCACATAATTCCAAGTCGTTTGTCGTGAAAATCACTCCTGACGAGATGAACAGTTTGGATGGAACTGATTCAAACTCACTTATTCGTGTAACATTAAGACCTTTGGAAGATGGAAATTTAATATTAAGCTCTTTTTCATTTGATGTATAGAGTGTAAATTTCTATAATTAAAATTTTATAAGATTTAAAATACTGAAAGAATATATTTAAAATTATGATTTATAATTATAAAATCTTCAGTATAGTGACAGGAGGTGTGATATGGGTCATATTTTCTTGATTGTCGGTATAGTATTTTTATTTGCTGAGATATTCCTGCCAAGCGGGGCATTCGGTGTAATAGGCTTTTGTTTGTTTATAGCAGGTGTATATACGATGACAGGTAGCGTATACTTCACAATATTAGCTGTAATACTTGCTGTAGCTGTTTTGCTCATCATCTTGCTCTTTATAGCGGGATCCTTGCCTAAGAGCAATCTCTACAAGACTTTGCTGCTAAGTACGAAGCTTGGCAACAGTGAGGGAGTACTTGCCTCTAAAGAAAACGACACACATATCGGTGAAATAATGCAGGTGGACACTTTTTTAAGACCATCAGGCAGAGTAAAAAAAGACGGAAAGACATATGATGCTCTAAGTGACAGCGAATTTATCGAAAAAGGTGAATTTGTTGAAGTTGTAGGAAATAGAGGCTATATTCTGCTTGTAAAAAGAGTTGAAAAATAAGCTTAGATTTGCTGTAAGTTAAATTGATACTGATATCTTTTTAATAGCATTTTTAATTATTAGAATTAAAAGACTTTAAAAAGATTTTAAGTATATATTGTTTCGGTTTGGTATTTAATTTTTTTAAGTCAAAGGAGGAGTTATGCCTTTTCAAATCATTATAGGTGTTGTTATATTTTTCGCCATAATCTTATTTTTAAATATGTTCCCTATCGGTCTTTGGATTACAGCTATGTTTTCAGGTGTAAAAGTCTCGATTATGACATTGATAGGAATGAGATTCAGAAGAGTTAGACCTTCAAGAATAGTAGATCCTATGATAAAGGCTACAAAGGCAGGTTTGTCACTTTCAATAGACAAGCTTGAAGCCCATTATCTTGCCGGCGGTAATGTAAATACAGTAATAGATGCTCTAATCGCCGCACAAAGAGCCAATATCCACCTTGAGTTTGAACAAGCTGCTGCAATAGACCTTGCAGGTAGAGATGTGCTTGAGGCTGTACAGGTATCGGTAAACCCTAAGGTTATAGAAACTCCTATAATCTCAGCAGTGGCAAAAGATGGTATAGAAGTAAAGGTAAAAGCAAGAGTAACAGTAAGAGCCAATATAGAAAGACTTGTCGGTGGTGCCGGTGAAGAAACTATAATCGCCAGAGTCGGAGAAGGTGTCGTAACTACTGTCGGTAGCTCTGTAAGTCATAAAGAAGTGTTGGAAAATCCTGACAAGATTTCAAAGACAGTGCTTGAAAAAGGTCTCGACTCAGGAACAGCTTTTGAAATACTTTCAATAGATATTGCCGATGTCGATGTCGGAAGAAATATAGGCGCTCAACTTCAAACAGATCAAGCTGAAGCTGATAAGAAGATAGCCCAAGCCAAGGCGGAAGAAAGAAGAGCTATGGCGATAGCTCAAGAACAGGAGATGAAGGCAAGAGTCGTAGAGATGAAAGCCAAAGTCGTAGAATCCGAATCAAAAGTACCTCTTGCTATAGCAGATGCCTTTGTTAACGGCAAGCTTGGTGTTATGGATTACTATAATATGAAAAATATCATGGCGGATACTTCGATGAGAGAGTCAATATCTCAGTCAAATCCTACTAATAAGAAAGAAGAATAGACATGCGAATCCCGTCTAGTGCTATTATTCCACTGATTGTATTTATAATTTCACTCATAGTCAGTCCGAATAATAATAAGAATAATCAAAAAAATCAGAGGAAAGAAAAGAAAGAAAAATCTAATAAGAACAAGCAAAAATTTGATAATGTAAATAAGAATTTTGCAAATAAAAACTCAAATAAGAGCAATACAACTAAGACAGGCGGACAAAGTCAATTCAAATCAAATCAAAAGTCAAATACAAAAGCTCAGACTAAAACTTCATACTCTAAAGATACTGAGATGGATGAATACTATATCAAAAGAGAAAAAAATAAACACTATGACTCAAAAAGTAATCATCCTATATATGGCTATTCATACGATGAAGATAAAGACTTATTTGATTTGAAAAATGCGATTATCTATAGTGAGATATTGCAAAAACCTCTTGCTCTTAGAAAGTAACAAAGTATAGAAAAAGTTCCATAGGATTAACTTATGGAACTTTTTTACGTCTTATCTATCAATATTACTCAAATCAATTGTACTTGATATATAATGATTATATCCATTTTTCTCGCAAAAATTTTTAATCTCTTTTTTCAACTTTTCATCCCTTGTATATTCTGTCAAATATACTTTCAAGCCTTTATTTTTGCACTTCTTAACATAGTTTTCAAAATATCTTCTTGTGTTCTTTGACGAAGTGAGAAAAGTTTTATTCTTAAAATCTATTTTACTAAGTACAGTTTCCTGATTTACTCCATACACCAAGTTTTTCAATTTTTTTTCATCTAAAGCCTTGCTTATAAAAGTATCTCCGCCATTTACAATACAAGGCAGATCTGTCTTTTTCATTTCAGCTAAGATTTCAAGCAAGGATGAATACACCTTAGGGCTATTATAGTGATAGTACACATCCATATTATCAGCGAAATAACCGTCAATACCTTTAGATTTCAATTTTTTTAACAGATTTGATATATGGGCTTTCCACCTCTTATTTGTAACGTCCACCCACTTCTCATCATCCCAATTTTCGTAATCTCCCAAGCTAATATCCTCGAAATCATCATAATATGACCTAAACTTTTCTAAAGAGCCTATGTTTATATAGGAAAATATCTTCTTATTTCCTTGTTTTTTCAAAGTTTTGATGTCATCTTTTGTAAGGTAGTCTGCATCTATTACTATCAGGCCGTAGTCTCTTATCTTTTTAAAGTCTTTTTTATCAACTCCTAAAAATACGCCATATTTTTCTAATTTAATATTTTTTTTGACTAAATTTCTTTCATTTGAAATGGCAAAAATATTTTCAGTTATAAGTGATAAAAGCATTATTAAAATAAAAACTATGAAGAAAAATCTTAAAAACGACTTTTTTCTATACATCTAAACTCCTAAACTATTTTAAAATTTGTATTATTATATATACTTTATATATTTCACTATTTTTCAAAAATAAAAAGTTTATAATCATACAAAGAAAAGCAGCATATACTTTACCCATAAAATAGTCAAACATCAATATAATAGTTATAGTCAGAAAACTTAACTTTTAGTCATTCACATTTTAAATAAAATTCTAAATAGAATAACAAATAGTAATATAATACTAAAAACCTATCAAAAAGCCATGTAATTTTATAACAATAAGATTATTGATAATCTACAAAACAAATAATTTGCTGAAATAACAATTTGGGCATTATAAATGGTGATTAGTATAAGATAATCAAATATAATTTCTTTAATTAAATGAATATACGTAAAAATATTGCTCTGCTCCATAAATAATTTACGAAAAATAGACCTGCTCGATAACAACTATGACAGCAGATAAGATATATTTAGGTCATTATGTTTTTTCTTCAAGCAAGTCTATTAAATTTTACTAATTTGTATAATTGTCGAAATATCCTTGGATATACACTATAGGAGTACCCTTATCGCCACTACCCGAAGTAAGGTCTGAAAGTGAACCGAGCAAGTCTGTAAGCTGTCTTGGTGTCGTACCCTCAGATACCATCTTACCTACCAAGTCAGATTCTTTATGCTTGATATAATCCACCACTGCATTTTTGAGTTCTTCGCCCTTCAAGTCGGCAAACTCATTGTCTGCAATATATTTTAGCTTAATCTCAGACGGAGTACCTGCAAGTCCGCTTGTAAATCCGGGAGAAACAACAGGGTCTGCAAGCTCCCATATCTTACCTACAGGATCTTTGAAAGCTCCGTCTCCATATACCATTACTTCCAAATTCTTACCTGTCATAGCTTTTAGCTTGGCTTGGATTTCTTCTACCAATTCTTGTGAATTTCTCGGGAATAATTTCAAAGTATCCTCAGTTGCCTTATTTGAGCCGAGAAGTCCGTACTCGCTGTATCCGCTACCGTCAACAGCTGAGTTTAATATATCTTCAAGTGAGCATACTTTTTGTGCACCCAAATCTTGAAGAAGTTTCTTCGTTCTTTTTCTTGTGTGTATGTCGCAGTTTATTACATTTTTAGTATATTTCAAAATAGCTTTCGGATCATTGGCAAAGATTATTTCACACTCAGCTCCTGCTTCTTTTACTATTTTTTTGTAAAACTCTATATAGTTTACTCCTGTAAACCTATGTACAGGATTGGGGAACATTGATATGAATCTGGCCTCGTCAAACTCATCTACCCAAGGATTGACATTGTTATTATCCAAATCTTCCATTGATACAAAATGGTTACCTACTTCATCTGAAGGATAAGAAAATAGTATAATTACTTTCTTAACACCAAGAGCAATACCCTTTAGTATCAAAGAAAATCTATTTCTGCTAAGTATAGGAAATATAACAGCTACTGTATTGTCGCCAAACTTCGTCTTAACATCCTTTGCAATATTATCCACTGTCACATAGTTGCCTTGCGCTCTTGCAACTATGGACTCCGTTATAGTTACTATGTCCTTATCTTTAATGCTATAGCCTTCTTCTTTTGCAGCCTCTATTACAGTATCACATACTATGTCCACCATATTGTCGCCCTGTTTTATTATAGGAGCTCTAAGTCCTCTTACTACAGTTCCAACCATTCTACCCATATTATTTCTCCTTTGTAAAAATGTATTAAAACTCTTTAAATTTATTAACCGTTCATATACAAATATTATAAGTATTTTTAATGAAAAAATCAAAAAAAGAGCTCATAATTTGAAGTTTATTTTATATAGTTCAATTTAAGTCTTATTTTTTACAAGCTTTTCCTATAGTTTTTACAGATAGTATAGCTATTAAATGCAAATGAATATTCTAATATCTAATTATAAAATAATTCAACAAAAATCGACCTATTTATACATCTACTTTAATAATAATTCACTTCTTATTTATCAGATTTTTCAATATGCTCAAGATAGCTCTTATATATCCTTGTAGCACAATCTTGAATATCTGTATTATTTTCAACTTGTATGTCACTATATTTTTCGTACAAAGCTTGTCTTTCCTCAAAAAGTTTTTTTACAGAGTCAAGTCCACCTGCTGACAGCGGTCTACCTGCAGTTTCAAGCTTTTCCAAATCACGCTTGACATAAACTATTATAGCATTTCGCCTAAGATTATTAATATTATCTTCATTTTTCACACAACCGCCACCTGTTGATATAACTGTATTATCCATCAATGACAGCCTCTGTATCATATCATATTCCAATTTTCTAAAATATGCCTCTCCATATTTTTCAAAAATCTCAGCTATACTAATATTATTCTCACTTACTATCAGGGAGTCCACATCAACAAAGTCTTTTTTAGATAAATCTGCCAATTTCTCACTAAGAGTGGTCTTTCCACTACCGGGCATACCTATTATTGCAATATTTGTTTTTTTTCTCAAATCAATATCTTCCTTTTTCAATCTTATTTCCACCACCCTAAGCAATAGATATATTTAAACACTTTTACTATACTTATTTTCTTTTGATTTCAACTAATTCACATAATTTAAAACTGCTATTTTGCTATTCAGCAATAATTTTTAAAATATATGAAAGTAAAGACAGTATTTTTCATAAACACTGAAACTTCAATATTATTTATCTAAAAAAGTTGAATTTAGTATATTTAATACTATCATCCATTATTTTATTGGATTTTAGTATAATCATCATTTCTTAAAGCCTATCATAGCTTCTATAATCTCTGCCTTTTCTTCCAAAATTATATCCAATAGAGTGGTTGCTACAGCAGACTCAAGTACAGGCGGAATGCGAAGTATGACTGCAGGATCGTGTCTGCCTTTTATCTCCAGTTTTGTATCTTCCATAGTCTTGATATTTACAGTATCTTGCTCTCTTGCTATTGACGGTGTAGGCTTTACAGCGACTTTCATTATTATAGGCATTCCGTTTGATATTCCGCCGTTTATACCTCCATCGTGATTTGTCTTTGTTCTTATTTTTCCATCTGCAATTTCTAACTCATCATTATTTTGACTGCCCTTTAGCATAGATGACTCAAAACCGCTACCAAAGTCCAAGCCTTTTACAGCAGGGATGGAAAAAATCATATGAGCTAATCTGCTTTCCAAGCTGTCAAAAAATGGCGAACCCAATCCACCTATCATATTATGCACCATTATCTCAACCATGCCGCCTACAGAGTCTTTTTCGTGCATTATCTTATCCAATAGAAGCTTTGCTTTTGCAATATTTTCATCATCAAAAAACGGAAGTTCTTTTTTCGTAAGATACTGTTGTGAGGCAAGTGTTTCTAAATATATGGGTGTGTCGATAATATTGTAAAGTGAAGAAATATGAGAGTAGACAAAGATATTTAGCTTTTCCAGGATTTGAAGCGCAATGCCGCCCACCACGCAGAGCGGAGCTGTAAGCCTGCCTGAGAAATGTCCTCCACCTCTATAGTCGTTATAGCCCTTGTATCTTAAATATCCTGTATAATCTGCATGGGACGGTCTGAGATTTTCCGATAAATTCTTATAGTCAGCTGATTTCATATTCTCGTTTTTGATATTTATTGCAAGTGGAGTTCCTGTCGTATAGCCTTCAAAATAGCCTGATAATATTTCAAACTCGTCTTTTTCATTTCTCTTTGTAGTGTACTTATTTTGATTAGGTCTTCTTCTGCCGACAAAAGAGCTTAAATTTTCCATATCTATACTTATTCCTGCCGGTAGTCCATGCACCACTGCACCTATTGAATTTCCATGAGATTCTCCATATATACAAAGCTGTAATTTATTTCCAATGAAAGATGACATCTTATCTCCCCTTTTTCAAATTAATGAAAAGCAATTTTTATCTTTTAAGTAAAAATATAGTATATAGATATGAATACTAACTTTCTCTATTATTAATGTTTTATTTATAGCAGATATATAATATTATCTCAACTATTATAAAATCATAATCTTTGTCCTCTAAGCATTTATTTAAAACTCTACTTTCCCACTAAATTTATAACAATTTTAATTGAAATTTAAATATAAATTGATTTTTTTGATACACCGCTTGACACATAATTTTCTAAATGATAATTATTGAAATTTGCATATTTATCAAAAAATAAAAACCCTGAAAAAACTATGTCAAGTATGATATTATAATTTTAAAATCTCAACTTTTCCTCCCAAACTTTGAAAATCTTCAAAAAATTTTGGATAAGATTTGTTTACTGCATTTTCGCCATTTATTATGACATCATCATCACATATTATACTTGCTATTGCAGCAGACATAGCTATCCTATGGTCGTTGAAAGAATCTACTGATCCACCTCTTAATCTTCCTCTTCCTTCAATTATAAGCTCGTCATCTTTTTCAACAGCATTCCCACCAAGAGCTTTTATCATTTGGCAAGAGGCATATATCCTGTCGCTTTCCTTGAGCCTTAGTCTTTTTGCATTGTAAAATCTGCTTGTATCATTTGAAGAGCAGGCAAGTACGGATAAAATCGGCAGTAAATCCGGTATCTGCGACATATCCACCTCTATTACATCAGACTTGTCTTTGCTTACAGTAATCTCATCTTCATCCTTATCTACCCTTGCTCCGAAGCTTTGAATTATCTCAATTATCTTCTTATCTGACTGTAGAGAGTTAGGATTCAGTCCGCAAAGCGCAACAGGAGCGCCTATCGCTCCGGCTGTCAAGAAAAATGCGGAGTTTGACCAGTCTTTTTCTATGACATTCTCCTTAGGGCTTATATATCTTTGATTTTTCCTAATAAAATAGCTTTTTTCATCCTCTATAATTTCAATGCCGTATCTTCTCATCGCATCTACCGTCATATCCACATAGGACTTTGACTCGAAGTCGCCCACTACTTTGATATGCACATCATCTTTTTGCAAGACGGAAGAAATTAAAAGTCCGGAAATAAATTGAGAGCTGATATTTGCAGCTATTTCAACTTCTGTAAATTCAAACTTATTTTTAATTGTAAGAGGGAGCTTATCATTACTAATTTCGCATTTTGACTTTCTAAGTATATCTATTATCTGATTTATCGGTCTTTCAGGCAGTCTACCTCTTCCTGTAAAATGACAGTGCTCAAGAAGAGATGGAGCTATTGTAAGCATAAACCTAAGCGTAGTACCACTTTCTTTGCAATCAAAAAACTCACTTTTCTTATTTGTAGGAGATAATCTTATATTAGCTCCATCTTTTATCAGCTTTATTCCAAGATTTTCCACCGCAGAAAGAGTACATTCAATGTCATCAGATACATCAGGTATGAATAATGTGCTATCAGCATTTGACAGAGCAGAGCATATAATCTGACGATGAGCCATAGACTTTGAAGTAATAGCCTGGACTTTCCCGCTTAAATTTCCACCTTTAATTCTTATCATAATATCATCCTTTTTATAAGCATTGATATTTCTATCAGATATTTTTCAAGTTAAAAATATCTACAGACTAACAACAAATAAAATTATAGAACTCAACTTTTCCACTAAATTTATCGCAATTTTAGTGGAAATTTAAAGATAAATTGATTTTTTAATACACTACTTGACACACCATTTTCTTAATAAGATTTATTGAAATTTGCATATTTATCAATCTTTCATCATTATCCTTGAATTTTCAATAATTTAATACTAATACCTAAAACTAAGAAAGTATCTATAGTTTTTGATAACATAACTTAATATATTATAACTCATTGTTCAGCTATTAGTATTTTTATAGATATTATGATGCTTTGATTAAAATTAATAATCTTCTTGAATAATTTTTGATTTGACTAATTATATTTTTTTACTTATAAAAAAGATAATTATTGATGAAGATTTTATGAATTCCATCTTTCTTCCTCTTTTTTCTTTAGATATTCTCTTATTTTCCTTATTATAAAAACTATTGTATAAATAATAGAATAATCGATGACATATATAATTAGTGTTACTTGAAGATAAGATAGCAAATACTCCTCTTTGAAATCTCCAGTCATAAACAATCCTGCACGTCCAATACCATAGGCAGCATTCGCATTATAAATATATGTGCATAAGTTGTATAAACATATGCCTACCGTACCAAAAAGTATATTTGACTTTAATTTTATAATGTCTACAAGAGGAAACAATAAACACATCAAAATACGAGTAACCCTATCATAAATTGAATCACTATAAAATGGAGAATGAGGAAAAATCACAAAATGAAAGAAATATAATCCAAAGTATGCTGTCATTATTTTTAGAAATTTAATTACCTTTGGTTTTATCTCATTATCCATAGACTACACATCCTTAACATATTTTTTCTTTGTATTTTAGTTATGTAAATATACCTTATGTCATATTCAAATTTCTAATACTTTATTATTTTTTATACTAATACCTGATAATATAGACAATATATTACTTACAAGATTTTTATAACAATACATCTCCGTTTGCAAACAATGATATCTATTAATCAGGTATTTGTATTTTTATAAATATTATGATACTTTGATTAAGACTAATAATCTTCTTGAATAATTTTTGAATTGACTAATAATATTTTCAATTTATATAAAGATAATTATTGATGAAGAATTTATGAATTCCATCTTTCTTCCTCTTTTTTCCTTAGATATTCTCTTATTTTCCTTATTACAAAAACTATTATATAAATTATAAAATAATAAACAATATATACATATATACTTTCTTCAATATCTGATAGTACATATGGTTCTTTATATACTCCAAGCCCAATAAATCCTCCAAGACTGAAATCATAAGCATTTTTTGCATTGTAAATATGGACACAAAAACTGTATAAGCATATACCAATACTTCCATACAATATGTTTGACTTTAAAATTAATATATCAAAAAGTGGAAATAGCAACAACATAAACACCTTTATATATGAAGCAGACTCTGGAACTCCATATTTAAAAAAATATGGCAGTATAATATAATGAATTATATATAATCCAAAGTATGCTGTCATTATCTTTAGAAATTTTACTACCTTGCCTTTCTTATCATTATCCATAGACTACACATCCTTAACATATTTTTTCTTTGAATTTTAGTTATGTAAATATATACCTTATATCATATTCAAACTTCTAATGATTTATTATTTTTTATACTAATACCCGATAATATAGACAATATATTTCTAACAAGATTTTTATAACAGTAAATCTCATTATGCAAATATTGATGTCTATTAATCAGGTATTAGTATTTTTATAGATATGGTGTTCTATTAACCAAATATTTTAAAGCATTATATTTTTAATTGATATCAGTATACTCTTACTATTATTTAATATGTCTTACTTTATAAAAGTGATTTAATGTTTTTCTTCTTTGTCTTTTTTATTTTTTATATGTTTTCTTGTAACCTCAACAACAAACACTATTATAAATAATATTAGATATATTACTAAGTAAACTATAGTCAAAAGCATAAGGTCAAATCTTAGAGCTTCATAAGAAAATGGACCTGTATCAAAAACTCTTGAATGTCCAATATCATAAGCACCTTCAGCACTATAGATATATGCACAACAGTCATAAAGAGCTATTCCTATACAGTCGTATGCAAAATTTGACTCTAGTATAAAGATATCAAAAAATGGAAATAAAAATAAAGACCACCCCCACATAAACTTATCACTATCAGAATTAGTGTAAAAAGGGGTATTTGGATAAATCACAAAATGAATTAAATATAGTACAAAGTATGCAGCCATTACTTTTAGAAATTTTACTACCTTTGTTTTTCTATTCGTATTCATAGATTACGCCCCCATAATTTATTATTCCTTGTATTTTAGTTATGTAAATATACCTAATGTCATATTCAAACTTCTAAATGATTTATTATTTTTATACTAATACCTGATAATATAGATAATTTATTCCATTCGAGATTTTTATTACATTAAATCTCATTATGCAAATATTTATGTCTATTAACCAGGTATTAGTATTATAAATATTATGATACTTTAATTAAAATTAATAATACTCTTGATTCATTTTTAGTTTAATTAATAATATTTTTTTACTTATATAAAGATAATTATTGATGAAGAATTTATGAATTCCATCTTTCTTCCTCTTTTTTCTTTAGATATTCTCTTATTTCCCTTATTATAAAAACTATTATATAAATTATAAAATATACAATAGTATATACAAATACAACAATCTTCAGATCTGACAATAAATACTCTTTATTGAATGCTCCAGTATCAAAAAGTCCCCCACGTCCCATCTTATAGGCACCATTAGCACTATAAAGATAGATACACAAGCTATAGAAAACTATTCCTATAGTACCATACAGTATATTTGACTTTAATAGCAGTATATCTATAAACGGAAATAACAATAACATCCAAGCCATTATAAATGCAGCATTTTCAGGAACGCTATATATAAAAGAATTAGGCATTATAATATAATGTATAAAGTATAATCCAAAGTATGCTGACATTATTTTTAGAAATTTTACTACCTTTGTTTTTCTATCAGTATTCATAGATTACGCACCCCTAATTTATTTTTTCTTTGAATTTTAGTTATGTAAATATACCTTGTGTCATATTCAAACTTCTAATTACTTATTATTTTTTATACTAATACCCGATAATATGACAATATATTTCTAACAAGATTTTTATAACAGTAAATCTCATTATGCAAATATCGATGTCTATTAATCAGGTATTAGCATGGTTATAAATAATACAATATGTTTGTTAAAAACTATAAATCATTATTTTTAGTACAAGAATCCTTTTCTATTATTTAAAAAGGTTTGGTTATAACAATGATAATACTTTAAGACTTATCTTCTTTATCTTCTTTATCTTCTTTATCTTCTTTATCTTCTCTGCTACTTATATAGTTTTTTATCCAGTTTATAACAAATATTATTATAGTTAATATTAAATAAATTACTAAATATAAAACTGTCAAAGCTGTAAGATGAAATAATAATGCTTCGTAAGAAAATGCTCCTTTATCAAAAAGTCCTAAACGACCAATATCATAAGCACCTCCAGCACTATAGACAAATACACAAATATCATAAAGTGCTATTCCTATACATCCGTATCCAAAATTTGACTTTAATATAAATATATCAAATAATGGAAATAACAATAAAGACCATCCCTGTATAAACTTATCGTTGTCAGAATTAGTGTATAAAGGCGTATTGGGATAAATCACAAAATGAATTAAATATAGTATAAAGTACACTGACATTATCTTTAGATATTTTATTACCTTTGTTTTTCTATCCGTATTCATAGATTACGCACCCCTAATTTATTATTCCTTGTATTTTAGTTATGTAGATATAAGTTCCTATACAATACTTCATTTTAAATTTACAATAAATTATTATTTTTAATACTAATACCTGATATTTTAGATAATATATTACTTACAAGATTTTTATAACAGTAAATCTCATTATGCAAATATTGATGTCTATTAATCAGGTATTAGTATTTTTATAGATATGGTGTTCTATTAAGCAAATATTTTAAAGCATTATATTTTTAATTGATATCAGCATACTCTTACTATTATATAATATTTCTTGCTTTATAAAAGTGATTTAAGGCTTTTCTTCTTTGTCTTTTTTATTTTTTATATGTTTTTTTATACTCTTTATAATATATATAATAATCAATGTCACAATATAAATAATGATATAAACAGCTGCCCAACAATAAAGTTCCACTAAAAGCCATTCTTTACTGTAAGATGGTTCAAAAATACCACTATATCCAAGTTCATATACAGCATTAGCATCATAAATATATACACATATGCTATATAAAACTATTCCTAAAAAACCAAAAAATATATTCGATTTTAAAAGTAGTATATCAACTAATGGGAATAATATAAATGATATAATCATTATAACTTTACTGATATCAAAATAACCTGTTATTTCATATCTCCCATGAATGGGCGTATTTGGAAGTATTAGATAGTGGATAGCGTATAATCCAAAGTATGCTGACATTATTTTTAGAAATTTAATTACTAAAGGTTTTATATTACTCATAACTAACCATCCTATTAATTTAAATCTTTAAAATTATTTCTTGCTATTAGATAATATGTTAACGGCATATGAGGATGATACATTCCACCAACATGCAAATCACCAAGAAATGGTGCTTCTCCACTCGAGAAAATAAATTTCCATTTTGCTTTATTATATTTTCCACTCATATCTCTTCCTATCATAGGACCTTTCTTTGAAGCCATATTTGCAATAGTTTGAGTAAGAAATGCAGGGCAATATCTAATTTCGATATAATAAGGAATTCTGGAATTTTTCTTTTTTAACACTTTCAGCTTTGAAAATCTTAAAAGTTTTTCTTCTTTCAATTGAGTTTCTATATATTTTAACCCCTTTTTAACTGTTTCTTCATATGGATAATCCCCTATTGTAACATAACCTTCTTTTGTTTTATCAAATATATATAATTCTTCTCTATTATCTGCTATGTCCCCTAATAGAGCCAATGTTTTATCCTTCATACCGTTATTGTTATAGTCTTTTTCTATAAACCATTCAAAGGTCCCTTCTGGGGCATTATGAACATATAGCATAGATTCATATTTTTGATGAACACTTATGCTGTCCACTCTTCCATATTTTTTAAATCCCCACTTTTGCAAAGGCATATATGGTACCATATCATCTTCATTTACCACATTGAATATAGTCTTGTAAGCACTTACATTTGAAGAAGTAGTAGTGTTAGGTGTAGCAAAGGCATAGGTAAAAGGTTTGAGTGTTTTCTTATCTTCAAAATATTTGCCAACAAGATTGGCTACTGCAGCCCCTCTTGAGTGTCCTGTAATAAGGATGGAACCTTCATTTAAAGAATAGGTCTTCAAATATTTTTCCACTGCTGCTATCACTCTGTTTGCAGTTACATCAAATCCCTTGTGATTTGCCTTATGTGTCCATTCAGGATGACTACCTGTAAGGTTTGTATATTGTGTAGTAGCTGCGCCCACATCAAAGTTGCTTGTCCATTCGCTGTTCGTACCGTTAGTACCCCTTACTACTAATACAATCATATTTCTATCTTTTCCCTTATATCGTAGCTTAAGATGTCCTATAAGAATCTCTGTAATATCATCCGGGTCTTGAGTATAGCCGTTAAGTTTGATATTTGATATATCTTCAAGACCTAATTTTTCCAATAGAATAGATGGTCTTTTACTATTGTCACCTACATAAGTTGAAAACTGTTCAGATTTTGAAATTTTTATAGGTAATTTTGTTTTTTTAGAAATTGCATGATCCATGGATTTAACATTCAAATATGACATATCTCTTCCTTTTTCCTTCTCATCTTCAGGGTTATAGCTATAGATATCAAAGGCACATATAGATGAAAGTACCGCCAAATCTTTGTAATATATCATATTACTATTATCGAAAAACTTTCTATAATCAATTTCGAATTTTACAGCATTATCCCTTGTCTTTTGATCTCCTTTCCAATAGGCGGTAGCTTCATATTTATTCATTATAGGGCTTACATCAAGATTAATAATGGATTTTGGTTCTTTTTTCGCATTGAGAGATTTATATTCTGAATTTCTAAGACTATAGCCTGATACAGTATTATATCCGATATTAGGTGATGAATTTTTATCATTTTCTAATAATTCACTATATCGTATATTGCCGTCTGGCAGTCCGTCAAAGTCGGTATCAAGCTCTGTAGGGTTAGAGTTGTAATTCCAAACGGTGATTGACCTTTTACCCTTGTAGAGTTCTGTTGGTACAGAGTGTTTTTTCAATAAAAGATTGATGTATTCATCCATATTTTTTTCTACACTCTCACCTAACTCCTGAGCATCTGTCAATCCATCTCTGTCTGTATCATTGTGATCTATTTCTGAAAGTTTCTTGCTTAACTTTACAGTGCTATAATCATCTAATATTACCCAGTCTCCTGAATTTGTCTTTTTACCGATTTTATCTGCAAGTTTTAGTAAAATTTCACTAAAATCTCCGTAGATATCTCCAAATAATCCGTCGGTTTTTTCTATTAAATTCTTGTAATGCTCCGGCGGATTTACTTCATTAGATAAAGTTATCAATGTAATTTCTTTAGACATCGGCCCCGGTCCAGGAGGATCTTCCGGTCCAGGAGGATCTTCCGGTCCAGGAGGATCTTCCGCACCAAATTCTTGGTCTGTAGATATTACTGAAACTGATATATTGTTATCTGCAAATAATTTTGTCATTTCATCCATATCTTTTATACCATAACTATTATCTACTTTATACGCAGTATCTGTAACTAAAACAATAAATTTAGAAGCATCCGTCCTGTAATTTAATCTACGAGCAATCTCTAAGCCGTCAATAGGGGTTTCTTTTTCATCTCCACCTCCGTCAACTTTCAATGATCCTACTTCATTTTTAAAAATACCAACATTTGTAAACCAAGGAGAAGTATTGTTTTTATGAAGTATAGTTGAACCTACTCCATCTGCTTGTATATCTCTAAATTCAATCAATGAAAAATTTGCATCTATGTTATACTCATCTACCAATTTTTGGGAAAACATATTAATATTATTTTTAACATTTTCAATTGCTCCCCCCATAGACCCTGTAGTATCTACTACGAATACAATATCCGCCTTGCCTGTACCTACTCCGCTGTTATTTTTTGTATTTAGTGATAATATATCTGCTGTAGTTACGTTTATAGCTGATTTTAGAAATAGTGATGTAGGAGTTGTTACTTTGCTATTTTTTAAATTATTACTTTTTTTCAGCTCTTTTATTACATTACCGTAATTGTCATACACAAAAGTTGTTTCATCGTTATTTACGAAATTTGCAGTATTTTTGATATTTGAAATCTTATCGACATCTATGTCAATCATAGTATTTGTAGTGCTATCAACAGTTGATATATTAGACAGTACATCTATGCCAAAACTTTTTAAAAACTCATCCAAATCTATAACAAAGTATTCTCCGTCGCCCTGAATCTGCCCGCTTATTGTCTTAGCACCTTCATCAACAACAGTATTGACCAATTCCAATTCATTATCTATAAAAGAAACTATGGTTAAATTTTTACTATCTCCATTATATTGATTTTTATAACTGAAAGTTAAGTTTAGCGGTATATCATAAGATGTCCTAATTTTAACTGTATCACTTAATACAGCTCTATTATCTTTAAAAGAGGAATACGGTGAATTTTCCATTCTTGTATTTTTTGATATATTGTCATAGACATTCCCTGATATTGACGGCACGAGCCAATTATTACTTTCAAGTAGTTCATTATCTTTTATACTGTCATCAGCCACCTGCTCAAACATTCTTTTAGCATCCGGTGTGACTCCGTCAGTTATAGGATTGTTAGGGTCAAGCCCTAATTTTATCTCATCATCGTCATATATTTCATCTTTGTCGCTATCTATAGCCAAAGGATTAGTCTGATATTTAGTTACTTCTTCATAATCATTAAGATTGTCTCCGTCTGAGTCTACAGATGCAGGATTTGTACCTACCTCTTGTTCTTTTATATTTGTAAGTCCATCCTTGTCAAAGTCTTCGTCAGCATCTGATACACCGTTGCCGTCAGTATCCTTTTTTAGCAAATCAGTATCCAAGTATTTAAATTCAAATCCGTCATTTAATCCGTCTTTGTCGGAGTCCTTACTGTTTTTGTCTGTTTTCAAGAAGTCTTCCATATAGTCAGAAAGTCCGTCTCCATCGCTGTCTTTTTCTATATCTTCCACTTCCCATCTAACAGTCAACGTCATATTTTTATCTGCTGTAATTTCTTTTACTTCTTTATCATTCTCGTCAAAAACTTTCGCATTATATCCTTCAATCTTTGGCAAATCCACTTTATTTTCCGCTTTTACCTGCATTATTTCGGGTAGTTTCGCATTATTTGGAGCGTCAACGTGATGTAGTATGATATCATAGCTTACATCTGTTATTTTTATCTGAGCAACTTGTCTTATCTGCTTTTCACCTTTTTTGTACTTTAGCTTTGAAGGCACGTATATATCCTTTAATCCTGAGTCCACAGTAATGTACCCTTGCAGTTTTGCTCCGTTTTTAACATGCTTTGCGATAAATTCGGCAAATTTTACCCTATTATCTGTATTGGAGCTGTCAATATCCTTTACTTTTTTGATATATTCGTGTCCTGTAAAAATATTATGTCCTGAAACTCTTTTATATCCGTCCCATATCACCAACTTTGTGCTTTGATTGACATCAGATTTTCCAAAGCCTTCTTTTCCAAAGCCGTGATTGCCGTTATATTCTTTAAATGCTGTTTCAATGTCATTACTCCAACTATAAAAGTCATCCGTCTTAGAATATTTATCATCACTTCTTACTATTCCTATTGTTGATAGACCATATTCATCTTTTTTCAGATGCTCTGTCCCCAATTTACCGAATCTTTCCAAATCAACCATAAGGTAGCCTGTCATCCAAGATGAACTTCCCCATCCTTTTCCCAAGTCTCCATCTTCTTTACCTAACGGTCTTGTGTCATGCTTATCATTTATCATATGTCCAAACAGCGGAGCATATGGTGCTATTCCTTCCCATCTACTTTCATGGTTTTTTCCTTTACTCTTTGATGAACGTTTATAATCTATCTCCTGTATATCAAACGTTCTTTTCATAGAATTCTGATTTTCTGCAAAAACGTTGTACATAACCGAGTTTAGCATCATTAAACATATCAAAACTATAGACAAAATTTTTTTGATTTTTTTATTGTACATAACTTTTCACGTATCCTTTCAAAATTAATAAAACGTTGTCAAAAAAGTGCAAAAAAATTTGAGAAATATTAAAAATATATTTTGATATATCTTTCTTTAATATCACTCCCCTCTTATGTAAATATACTTTAAAAATATGGCTTAACACTAATTTTCACTACGTTCCGTTTTCAATACAACATAATTAAATTTTTCTTAAAATTTATTGTAATTTTAATAAAACTATAGTTACATAGCTTGTAAACAATTATATTATATTAGCTTAAGAATTACAATACCATTTATTAATTTTTTTATTTAATATATTATTGCTTATGAAGAATATTTTATTTATGATTGTTTTTTATATACTCAACTCCCACACTGAAACTATCAAAATTTTAGTTAAAATTTAAACACAAATTGTTTTTTAATACTCTACTTGACACACCATTTTCTCAATAACATTTATTGAAATTTGCATATTTTTCAAAAAAATGAAAACACAAAAACTATGTCAAGTATAGTATTATATTTTTTAAATATACTCAAATTTCAATATTTTGATGTATTTTTCATGTGGGAAATTTGAGTTATAGAATAAAATAAAAAAATATTTTACAATACCACTATCTGTTCAAGCTATGGATCTTTTTATTTTAGTTTATAATAATATATTATTGCGACATCTTCCTATGCTTATTGTCATTCCGTCATCCTTAAATGTCTCGCCTATTATGTTGCCATCAGACATTATCATTGCAGTAGACAAGGATACTGACGAAACACCGGTGATGTTTTCCACAAATTCGTTCTTGGGCAGACTTTCATAATATGGAGATGATTTTATCTCCTCCGCCTCAAAGACCACGAGATTTGCTTTTAAATGATTGGCAAGCTTTATTATTGCCTTCTCATCTTTTTTTAGGGCTATACTTCCAATTGTCGATACTGATTTTGGACTTATATTATTTTTTTTAAGAAAATTAAGTACATTTTCAAGCAATAGGCTTGGAGATGTATTTTTCCTACATCCTATGCCAAGCACAATATTTTTAAGATAAATCTTGCTATAATTTTGCAAATTTTCAAGCCCTGTTACATCCTTATAAGTAAGATGTATTATATATTCATCAGTTTTAAGTCCATCAATATCAATTACTCCAAGTTTATCATCACCTACATTATAATTTACTACGCTAAAGCCCCTTAGGTCATAGCTATCATCCAGCTCAATATCACTAATCAAATAGACCTTTTCATTATTAGCCAATTTATAATTGATTTTTTTATATAGGCCTCTGTCTTGCTCGTCTACTGCATTTAATCGCAAAGCAAGAGTATCAAGGGCAGACTTTTTATTTACATCTGTAGATGTAGTAATGACAGGAGTGACAGCCAATTTTTCTGCAATATATTCGCAAATCTTATTTGCTCCTCCTATATGACCGCTTAAAAGGGATATGGCAAATTGCAGTTTCTCATCGCAGACTATTACCGCCGGATCGCTCATCTTGTCCATAACATACTTTGAAATATGTCTTACTACTATGCCTGTTGCCATTATAAATATCAGACTTTCATACTTTGAAAAAATCGTAGACAGCAAGTTAGAAAGACTTTCATAATAGCTTACATTTTTAAGATTTTTCGCTGATTTTTCATGCTTTTTCATAACAAAAACGCAGGAATTTTCAAATATCTCTTCTATTTTTTGAGCAACTTTTAGAGAATTTTCAGTCAGACTTATTATTGCTGTCTCTGAATTCATGCTTGAATTTTTTGTCATAAAGTTTTGAATTATAGTAGTCATTTCCCAAAAATCCTCCCACCAATATTAATGCAGTCTTGGTGATATTTGCTTCCTTAGTCTTCTTTGCAATATCTGCAAGTGTACCTGCTACAATCTTCTCATCATCCCATGTAGCCTTGTATATTACGGTGCAAGGCGTATCATACTTATATCCGCCTTCTACAGTCAGCTCTCTTACCACATCTTCAATCTTGTCTACTGACAAGAAAATCACCATAGATGTATTATGTTTTGCAAATGATGACAGACTTTCTTTTTCAGGTACCGGAGTTCTGCCTGTACGTCTTGTTATTATAAGACTTTGAGATACTTCCGGCACCGTATATTCCACCTTTAAAGAGCTTGCAGCTCCCAAAAATGAGCTTACACCAGGGATTAATTCATAATCTATATTTAATTTATTAAGCTCCTCAATCTGCTCCCTTATCGAGCCGTAAATGGAAAAGTCTCCTGTTTGCAGTCTTACCACATATTTTTCTTCAGCTACATCCCTTTTTATCACATCTATTATCTCCTGCAAATCCATCTTTGCAGAGTTGTATTTTTTGCAGTCTTCTTTGCAGTAATCAAGCAGCTCAAGATTTATCAATGAACCTGTATATATTACTGTATCCGCATTTTGCAGTCTTTTTAAGCCTTTAACCGTAATCAGCTCGACATCTCCGCTACCTGCACCCACAAAGGAAAGGTATGTTTTCATCTTGCACTCCTATAATTCCCAGCGTTTATTAATTATTATCGTAGTCAGATATTCTTCATTTTCCTGAGTAAATATATCTTTCCCAAATATTATTTTTTCATTCTCCCTTGAAGAATTGCTCACTACCAAGCTATGATTTTCAAGCTTGTATTTTTTTATAAGCTCAATCAGCTCACCGTAGTTTTTATATGCCTTCATCAGCACTATGGCTTCAAATTCAGCTATATATTTCTCTATCTTTTCCATATTTGCAATGGAAGGTATTACGACAAAGGGCATGTCATCAAAGGCAAGAGGAAAATTCATCTTGGAAGCCACATCTACAAATGACGGTATGCCTGATATCGTCTGTACTTCGATGTTATTTTTCAAGTTCTCAAGCACATAGATAAAGGTTGAATATATCATAGGGTCGCCTATAGTGACAAAGCCTACATTTTTTCCGGACAAGGCGTCATTTTTCATCTCATTTGCCATATCTTTAAATATACCCTTGATTTTCTCCCTGTCTCTTATCATAGGAAAGTGTCTATTTTTCACTTCAACATCTGATTTTAAGAAGTCCTTGGCTATAGAAAATGCTATGCTTTCATTATCAGACTTGGATGTAGGACAGTAAAGTACATCCAATTTTTGTAAAATCTCAACCGCTCTTAGGGTAAGGCAGTCCTTAGAGCCTGTACCCACACCTATTACATATATTTTTGACATTATATCTCCTAATTGCTTTATTTAATAAGTATTGCTTAATTCCTCAATCAAAAATTAACATATTTTCTAAAAAATCAAACTTCTCCTAATATCATTATTTACAACAATATTTTCAATTTAAATATTAAAATTTGAAGATAATTCTACCATAAAAACAATAATTTTAAAATATCAATTATATCTTCCTCTTATTTATCCCTAAAGTCCTGTATAGACTTTAAATTCAATATTTAAAGACTTATTACTTTCTAAAATTTAAGTATAATTCAAATTTAAAATCCATCTAATATTCGCAAAAACGCAAATAATTTCAAGATTTTATTGTAAAAAAAATTATTTATGTTAAAATTTGAAATTATGCTTTTGCATAAAAATTAATTTTATTTTTGCACAAAATTTTTCGTGCTTTTAATGGAGGTTATGGGATTGAAAAAATTGTACATTGCTTTGATTTTGGGACTTACATTTTCTCTTTCAACAGTAGGAGCTTTTGCAGATAACACTAATGTTTCCGCAAAGGATGTTAAATCTTCAAATACTTTGAATTTTAATGTTAAGACTCCTAAAATTGATGGTAAAGACTATGATGAAAATTCAGGAGCTGACGCATATGCCAATGGCGGAGACAACGCTAATTCAAAGTTTTATAAGGCACCTGATATCTACAATATGGTATCTGACAATCAAACAATAGTAATACCGAAATACAAGACTATGCAACAAACTACTGAATGGTCTTGCGGTAACGCAATGGCTCTTATGGTTTTGGAGAATTTCGGAATAAAAGGTCATACTGAAATGAGTCTTGCAGAGGCTATGGGTACATCTGTGGATTTGGATGTAAAAGGTGCTAAGCCCGGTTCAGCAAACAACTTTTTTGAATACGGTACAGACGTTGAGCAATTATATAATTTTTTCAGCAATTTAAAAGATGTAAAAGTGGTGGAAACTAATTATAAGGCAAATGCAAAGGCAGAAGATTTGACTAAAAAATCTGACGGTATAACAGCTGCTGATGTAGGCAATATTAAACCTGTCTTCGTAAGTGAAAGTCTTTATACTTCAGAAAATAAAGCAGGATCTACAAAATACGTAAGTGATGCAAAAGATTCATACTTTGTAAAATGGCTTACAGGTCATCTAAAAGCAGGTCGCCCTATAATGGTGGAATGGAGCCAATGGGACGGTCACTGGGTATCTATAATAGGCTATGACAATAACGGCACTCCTTCTATAGGTGATGACACATTGATATTTGCAGATTCTTACGATACTTTCGACCATTTCCAAGACGGATATTCATACTATGGACTTGAAAGATTCTTCTATGAATGGAATGACAGAAAGGTAGCTAAAAAGCCTCTTCAACTACAACCATATATAATAGTTGATAAAGTAAATAAAAATACTAATGACGTAATCGTAAATAAAGATAAAGTTGGAAAAGTAAGTGAGAAAAAAGTAAAATAAATTTAAAAAGCGGGTTGTGAAAAATGGAATATATTTTTTACAGCCCCATTTTTATTATAAATAGCTTATTTTCTTATACTAAAAAGCTATCAAAAAGCTATTTATACTAATCACCGTTTATATTGCCAAGCAGTTATTTTAAATGACTTTATATATATTAGAGATTTTCAATAATTTTTTTGTAACATAAATACATGGCTTTTTAACAGGTTTTTAGTATTAATTTTAATTATTGATAATCTGCAAAATGAATAATTTTGCAAAATTCCAAATTATTTTTTAGAAATACAGCATAGATAAAGCATTTATTAATTGGATATCATATACTAATTTAGTGCATAATCATTGAATTTAGCTTTTTCAAATTTTTCTAAAAAATCCTTGACTTTTAATTATGAAAATGGTAATATAGGTAAAATATTTTTTGGAGGAGGAGTAAAAGATGCTTAGCACTACTTTTAAAACAACAAAATATTATTACTACTATACGGAATGCTCTGTCTCATAAGACTATAACTGTTTATGGGCGAGCAAAGTTTTGCATGCGCCCGTAAGTGAGTAGTAGTCTAAATTATTAAGATATCAACCACTATCGGGAATTTACAGATAGTGGTTTTTTTGTACCCATAATTCGGGGGTGATAGACATGAGGTGCTTCCTCATTGCTTACAGTTTAAAACTTTCTCTTTTTATACTAAAAACCTATCAAAAAGCCACGTAATTTTATTACAGCAAAATTATTGATAATCTTAAAAACAAATAATTTGCTAAAATAACAATCTTGGCAATATAAATGGTGATTAGTATTAAACAGCAATAAATATAGCTTAGCACTACAAATTAAAAAGTATTTTGACTTTTGTAAGTATTTTATAAACTTTTTCATTTCAACAATATAATCTTATTAATATTATTAGATTTCAGTAATTCAAATAGTCTAAAACTGCCAAAATAATTGTAGACCTAAGCCATATAAGTGAAATATTAATAATAATGCTATTAGCAAATTATGATAAATGAATAATCAAGCATTTAATTATCTTACTATTTACTTAGTCTATGAATAATTGAATATTTGATTAAAATTAAGGCTCTAATAACTTAATTCTTAGATATATAAAAATAGGAGGGCACACGAAGTCGTGTGTAAGAGAGAATGAAAAAAATAAAATGGATGTCAAATGAAAGTTTTCCACTGGAAATGCACAAAGCAAGAGTAGTTCAAAAATTGAACCTTCTCGAAGCTCCAAAAAGATTAGAAGCTATGGAAGAAGCAGGATTTAACACCTTCCTTCTAAAAAATAGAGATGTATTTCTCGATATGCTCACTGACAGTGGAGTCAATGCCATGTCTGACAAACAACAGGCAGTTATGCTACAAGCAGATGACAGTTACGCCGGTTCTGAGACCTTCTTCCGTTTGGAAGCTGCTGTCCAAAAGATGTTCGGCACAAAGTTCTTCCTACCTGTCCATCAAGGCAGAGCCTGCGAGCACATCATTTCTCGTAGCCTTGTAAAAGAAAAACAGGCTGTTCTTATGAACTACCACTTCACTACGTCTAAGGCACATGTTGTACTAGCCGGAGGATATGTAGAGGAGCTTGTAGGCAAAGAAGGACGCATACTCAATTCAGACTTCCTATTTAAGGGAAATATGGATGTTGAACTTTTGAAAAATAGGATAGCAACACTTGGAAGCGAAAATGTAGCCTTCGTCAGAATGGAAGCAGGAACAAATCTAATTGGCGGTCAACCCTTCTCCTTGAAGAATCTGGAAGAAGTAAGTAAGGTCTGCAGAGCAAACAAGATTATCTTAGTTGTGGATGCCAGTCTTTTATCAGATAATCTACATTTTATGAAGACGAGAGAAAAAGACTGCGAGCCTATGACTATTAATGACATCTGTCTAAAAATAGCAGAGTTTTCAGACATAATCTACTTCTCTGCAAGAAAACTTGGCTGTGCCAGAGGAGGAGGTATCTGTACTTCAGATGAGGCACTATTTAAAAAAATGCAGGGACTTATCCCGCTCTTTGAAGGCTTCTTGACATACGGCGGTATATCTGTGCGTGAAATGGAAGCTATGGCAGTAGGTCTGGAAGAGACAATGGATGAAGATGTAATCTCTCAAGGCCCTATATTTATAGAATTTATGGTCAAGGAACTACTAAAAAGAGATATTCCGGTAGTTACTCCTGCCGGTGGCTTGGGTTGTCATATAAATGCAATGAAGTTTCTTGAACACATCTCTCAGGACGAATACCCTGCAGGTGCTTTGGCTGCAGCCTTATATATTGTAAGTGGAGCTCGTGGAATGGAACGTGGCACCTTATCAGAGCAAAGGGATGAAAATGGTGTTGAACCTCTTGCTGATATGGAGCTATTGAGATTGGCTCTGCCAAGAAGAGTATTTACAGTATCTCATGTTATGTTTGTAGTAGATAGGTTGGAATGGCTCTACAAAAATAGAGAGCTCATAGGTGGACTCCAGTGGGTAGATGAGCCGGATATCTTAAGATTCTTCTTCGGCAGACTCAAAGCTAAGGGAGACTGGCCACAAAAACTCCTTAAAAAATTCAAAGAAGATTCTGGAGACAGTCTATAGGAATAAATTGACTGTTATTAAAGTGATATGTAATAAATTTATTTGATAAGCTATGTCAAAAAATCTTAGAGCAACTTATTTTATAATAAAAGGCAATTAATTATCTATACAAACATATTATAAAAATATGTTTAAAAGTATATTTGCGTTTTAGTAAAATACGCTATGACTTTCTAAATGCTATCAAATCTTAAAATAGTTATTCTCAATTAAAATCTCTTAGAATTTATAAAAAGATAGTGCATTTGAAATCAAATACACTATCTTTTTTACAACTATCTTTTTATTATAAATACCTCATCATCTTTACAATAATGAACTTCCAACTTATTTTCAACAAAGTCTGTCAAAATTATTCCCTTAGAAAGACAAGTAAGAATCGGTCCATGGTCATTTTCTTTACTTATCCACTTTATTCTATACCTATCTCCATATATATAACCTAATGTCATTTCCTTCCCACAGTATGGACAAATCATAACAAATACCTCTTTTGCAATAAGCCTTGTTTAATTATACTTACTTTACAACTGTAAATTTCTTATATCTTAGATTTAGGATAAGAATTTAGCCAAAGTTCTATCTTTATAAGACTTGTAAATAGCTTATATAATATTATCTAATTAAACTATTGATATAAGCTCATTAGTTTTTGAAGGAATAATATATAATTTACATCTCCATCACAAATATAGTGAAAAAAATTTATCCACTATTTTATTAGATTTTAGTCTAAAATAATAGATCCAGCTCTCTTTTGCATACATTATATCAGCCTAGACATATATTTACAATAAAAAATATCCTACTTCGCTATATCGTTGTAATTTATAACTTCACTTTGATTATTTGTATGCTCGCCAATTATCTTTTCCATAAAAATCATATCATACCATCTGTCAAACTTATATCCGCACTTTTCAAACTTGCCTATAAGTTTGTATCCCAGATGTTCATGGAATTTTACCGAGTTTTTCGTAAGATACTCGTCATCCTTTTCAATGCTTGTAACGCAGGCGTATAGTGTAACAATACCCATGGATTTTAATGCCTTTTCCATCTCCTCATACAGTTTTCTGCCAAGACCGTATTTTCTCATATCATTAGAAACATAGATACTCATCTCACAAGTCCAATTGTAAGCAGGTCTTGACTTAAAAACATTGGCGTAGGAATATCCGCAGACCTTTTTGTCACATTCTATTACTAAAAAGGGATATTTTGATGAGAATTTTTCCATCCTGTCAAGCATTTCTTCCTTTGAAGGCGTCTCATATTCAAAGGTGATAGCTGTATTTTCAACATAATAAGAGTAAATCTCAAGAATTTTGTCAACATCTTGTAGACTTGCCCTTCTAACGCTTATTCTCTTGTTTGCGGTTTCTTTGAGTAGGCAGGTAACATGCATAGTTCTAAGTTCGTTCATATTCTTACAGTAAAAATTTTCTATAACTTTATTGTAGATAAATCCACACTTTTCCTGTACTCTCTTTGACTTATCATTGCCGTCAAAATATCCACACCATAGTTTTTTGAGCTTTAATCTGTTGAAGGCATAGTTTGCTATCTCATTGACAGCCTCAGGCATCAGACCCCTACCCCAAAAAGGAACTCCAAGCCAAAAGCCTATTTCTCCCTCATCATCAGCTATTTCAATATTGGCATCCTTGCCTGTCATTATGCTTATACTTCCTATCACTATATCTTGCTCCTTGAGCACTATGGCAAAACTTTCAGGCTTTGACAATATATTCCTTATTATTTCCTTGCTTTCATCTACAGACTTATGTGCCTGCCATCCGCAAATAGGTCCGACTCTTTCATCCCTTGCATATTCATATAAATCATTGGCATCCGCCACATCCCATGGACGCATTATCAATCTTGTAGTTTCCAATATCATAATCTTCTCCGTCTCTTTAGTATTCTAATTTAATTTAGGTATTATATCGAATTTATGCGAATTTTTCAAGATTTTTATATAGTGCTGTCATTTCTTTGATTATCTTATAATTACTCTTGGATGATGATTGTAAGTGAATATTTTAATTAGACTATTAACACATAAGAGCAATTAAATAGTCCTAAAAAATATATTAATACTAATCACTAATTAAAAAGTCAGGCAAATTTTAATTTTACACTAAATGTTTGAAATTCAGTTTACTTATTTTCAAATATCATTAAATGGCAGTTTAAAAGCTTTTTAGTATAAGAATGAGAAGATAAAGACTAAAAAATAATATTTCAATACGTTAATATATATTACATTATAAAGGCTGCTTACTACGAAATTCATAATATTTTATCAAATTTGAAAAATTTATCAAGCTTTATAAAAAATTCAACTTTTATATGATATAATCTAAGTACTTATTTTTATTTACAAACGGAGAATTTATGGATTACGATAAAATTTATACACAATATATGTACAGTTACCCTCATAAGAGGGCTTATCACTTTACAGAAAAACTTGAGCTTTCAAGCTTTAAAGATAGATTTATAGGCAAGGAAATGTCCTTATATATCCATGTGCCATTTTGCAAGTCAAAATGCGGATATTGCAACCTTTTTTCCATCACTAATGTAAGAAGTGACGACTACGGAGAATATATTAAGGCTGTCAAAAGACATTCCAAACAAATGAGAAGTCTTATAAACTTTGAACATACGAATTTCAACTCTTTTACCCTTGGTGGGGGTACTCCGATGATACTTAGTCCAAAGGACTTATCATCCTTATTTGAGCTTGCAAGAGATGACTTTAACATGGACTTGCAAAAGGCATATTCCATAATAGAAGGCTCACCAAGACAAATAAGCGTAGAAAAACTGAACTTACTTAAGGATTTTTCCCTTAAGAGGCTTAGCATAGGAGTCCAGTCTTTTATTGACAGTGAGCTTCTGACAATTCAACGTGCTGAAAAATCAGCTGATGTATACAAGGCACTTGAGATTATAAAAACTTACGACTTTGATACAAATATTGACCTCATCTACGGCATACCTAAGCAAAATGAAGAAACTCTCATTTTTTCTATAGATGAGGCATTAAAATATAATCCAAGCGAGATATTCCTATATCCACTTTATAAACAGGTAAATGCCAGACTTTATGATAAGTTTGACATAGATGTTCAAAAACAGTATAAGCTCTATCAAATTGGGCGAGACTATCTCTTATCAAAGGGCTATGAACAACTTTCCATGAGAAGCTTCTCAAAAAACAGTAAGATTAATGCAAACTGCGGTTTTGAAGATGTACTTTCACTTGGATGTGGTGGCAGGTCTTATTTTGAAAATCTTCACTTTTGTGAAAAATACGTCTCTGAGAAAAAATCTTGCGAAAGCGAATACGAAAAGTATCTGAAAAAAGATGACTTTACAAGCGACATCTCCTACTATATTTTAAATGACGACGAGATGAAAAGACGCTATGTTATAAAAAACCTGCTCTATGTAAGTGGTCTGTCAATATCAGACTATTACAGACATTTCAGCTCTGATGTAGAAAGTGATTTTTCTCAGATAGCTAATCTTCTTAAAGAAGGCTATGCGCAAAAACATGATGACATAATAAGACTTACTCCTCTGGGCATGAGCCTTTCCGATATGATAGGCCCTATGTTTATGTCGCAAACTATACAAAAGAGGATGAACAACTATGACTAAGAATATCTTTTTTAGAGGAGAAATTGACTTTTGCAACTATTCCTGTTCCTACTGTCCCTTTGCCAAAAAGACTCTTAGCAAAGAGAAAATCCAAAAAGAAAGTGAAAATCTGGAAAAACTATATATCTATGTGAAAAATTTGTATGAAAATGTAAATATAATGATAACTCCTTACGGAGAGGCTCTGATTCACCCTCTATATCAGGAATTTATGGCGAGGATATCCACTCTTGAAAATGTACGCAAAATTGGAATTCAGACCAATCTCTCAGTAGATACAAATGAATTAATTAATACACTTTCTAAAAATCATGCTGATTATTCAAAGATAATGCTCTGGGCTACCTTCCATAGTGAATATACTGACATAGAAAATTTTTGTAACAAGGCAAATAGCTTATCAGAACTTATTTCCATATCCTGCGGAATAGTTGCAAACAGAAAAAACTATGAAGAAATAAGAAAGGTGAGAGAAAATCTAAATGCTAACTTATATCTTTGGATAAATGCAATGGACAAGATTAAAAACAGATTCAGCGAAGATGAAATATCGTCACTTTCAAAGATTGATCCTATGTTTGCCTATGAGTTTTACGCAAAGAGAGTAGATTTTATGAATTTAAGAGATGACAATTTTTCTAATTGTCAATCTTACGATAAAATATATGTAGATATTCAAAAGTACTCATCTTCCTGCTTTTTCAAGAAAAAAAGAGCCATAGACTCCCTATGTAACAATCATAAGATATGTGACTGTTACCTCGGCTATTCCAACTTTGGAAATAATATTTTGGATAGATTTTTTGGAGAAAACATAATATTTCGCATAGCACAAAAGAGAAAATTTGATGCGATATTTGTTGATATAGACGGTGTTATGACAGGAAAAGACGGCAAGTTGATAAATAATCTTTCAAAGATACTTCAAAATCTTTCTAAAAAGACAGCTCTATATATTGCGAGCTCAAGGAATATAGACTCTGCTAAAAAACTGCTTGGCAAAAATTTTCACTTTTTCAAAGGCGGAGTATTTTCTGACGGATGTTATACGGTAGATTTTGAAAAAAATACCGAAATAATCATAGCCTTGGATGATAGCACAAATATAAAATACTTTGAAGAAAAACTTTCTGAAATTATTAATAATACAAATAAAAAAGATGATATTTTAAATATTTATCAAGACAATTTAAAACTAAATAGCAATGCTGAAATCAATGAAAATATTAAATATATAAGAAATGATATAGATAAAGATAAAAATATAAATCTATTATACAAGCTAAGAAAAGATATACTTGGAGAAAAGCTATTAAGAATTGCTCTTCCTTCCAAGATTGCAAAAAATATTGACCTCCCAAATATTAAAAAGAGAGTTTACAATAATTCTACCTTTTTTCAAAATAGTGAGTCTTCAAAACTTTACGGAATTAAATATATTTGCAATCTAAATAATATCAAGTATGATAAAATACTTGTAATAAGTGATAATATTCAAGATGAGGAGCTATTTGAAAATATTAAGCATAGTGTAAGCCCTCTTTATCAGGAAAAAATTCATAAAAAAAGCCGTTATATACTCGATCTTTGCCATTTGACATTTATCATTAAGTAGATAACGACTTTGATAACTTCTATTTTGTAATTACCATTGAATTAATCCATCTTGCAAAACTGCCCGGATTTCTTGTTTGCATAAACACCTTACCCGGTCCTCTAAAGCGACAAACGAAACCTTCACCTGATGTAAGTGAGCTTATCCAGCCTGATGAAGATGCTTTTTCTATCTTATAATCAGTATTGCTCGTCCATGCAACAAGATGTTGATTGTCCACGATATACTCCTGACCGGCTTGCAGGTCTATTTCGTGGATACTTCCGTAAGAGTTTAGAAATACTGTTCCTCTACCTGAAACTTTAAGTATGAAAAATCCTTCCCCTGAGAAAAGACCTTGAGCTAAATTTTGAGTCTTGGTAGATACATCTACTCCATGTTCAGATGCGAGGTAACCGTCTTTTTGTACTATCAAATCATTCATTCCGTCAAGTTTATAGTCGATTACAGAGCCAAGTGTAGTAGGTGCAAGTAATACCTTACCTGCTCCTCTTGAAGCTGTTATATTTTGAAAAAATATCTTTTCTCCTGCAAGCATCCTTGTAAGTCCGCCCATCAGACCTTTTTCAAGTTTTCCCTCAATATCTAAAGTGTTATCCATTCCAACCATTGCTCCGGATTCAGCCTTTATTGACTCTCCGGCTGCCAAATAGCATTCCACCATCGGAAATGTGTCTTGATATAAAATCCTGTACTGCATACTACCTCCTTATACCAAACATGGTTTGTAATAATAACTTTTCAGCAAATGTATTTGATATTATTATTTAATATCTCCTAACATCTACCTACCATACCGCCTTAATTATAAGGCATATAGTTAAAATTTTCAATATATATTTTTAACTTATTCATAAATTAATCAGCATATTAAATTCTTTTAATTTAAATACTTTTTAAATTTAATCCTACTTACTTCTCTTCTGATATATATTTCCAATATTCATTTAATTTTCTCTTATAATACCAACGAATAAGAGGAATCATCGCTAATAAAAGTAATAAAATTCCGTTGATAATAATCTCTCCAATAAAAGTAAGAACAAAATGAAAGTCTGAATATTTTTTATTATTTTCCTCATTCATATTAATTAGCTCTTCTACAGAATAATTACTTTCACCTAATTGTGGCAACTTATCAATATCCAAATTACTGTTGCTAAGAAATTTTACTCCTACTATAGTAGAAAAATTTTTAGTGTATTCTCCTTTGAAATTAATATCATCATATTTTTTTATAATTGTCATTGCCCTTCCCCTATATAGAAAAAAATCTTTGGGAAGTCTATTTTCAAAATATATATTTGCTATATTATCACCATTACCTTCAGTTTTAACATACATGTCTTTGCAATATCCTGCAAATTTACACTTCGAGCCTTTAGGCATAATAAATTTTATATTACCTTTGAATTGTGTATTATAGCTAAGTCCACTGCGGTAAGCAAGAAATTTATTATAATATATCAAATCTCCATCGCTACTTCTTTCCAGAGCATTTTTGATAAAATATTTAATTTTTATTTCTATATTTTTATCTATATTTAAAACTTTAATAACAATCTTATTTTTTGCTTTTGAAAGCTTAGTTGTATATGTACCTGCAGTTATAGACGACTCATCATTTAGCTTTACCCCATTAATATAGACATGTATATCCGATATATCACTTATCTCATCAAATTCATATTCTATTAAATTATCTCCTTTTTTTATCTTTTCATCAGATGATTGTTCATTCCTACTAAGCATTAGTATATGTTCCACATTCGCACTGCCGTTATTTTGCAGGTAAATATTGTAATTTACATTTTCAAGTCTGTAAGTCTCATACTTATTATCAGGTCTTGTACTACATCTATCAAAAAAATAATTCACGTTTATAATTGAGGCTACAAAAGATACTATTATAATCATAATTGCAATACTTATCTTGTAATACAACTTGAATTGATACCTATTTTTATGAAAATATGGATGAAAAATATCTGCTACTCTTGAAAAAACATATAAGCCTAAATAAAGACAGGGTATCAAGATTAAAAACTCTTCTGTGCTGAACATATTTTCTCCTTTCATATATCGTATTAAAATTGCTTCAAATAATTATTACCCTTATCTCAATTTTTTTCACAGTATCTCAATATCTATTTTATCAAAGCATATCAAATAATATATTTTCAGACACTTTTATAGCTTCCTTTCAATTCATTCAATGTCACTACTACAATTTTGAAGCAAGCAAAAGAATAGAAATTGATTATTCAAAATTTTTAAAATAATTAACTTTAGTATATTAATATAATCTAAAATTATACTTGACTTTATACAAAATATCATTTATAATGTTTTCACAAGAAATTCAAAATCATTTCATTTTTTATATATCAATAAAATTCTCTGTATAATTCATCTTATTAATATTTTTCTTTCTTTAAAAAAATATTCCCTTGGTCATATTATATTTTTTATTAATGGAAATTAGTAGGGGTCTTAAAATTAAAATGTATTTTTAAGGAGATGAGAGTTATGAAACATATTAATACCTCAAGGTATAAGAACGGAGATTAATTTTACTCAAATAAAGTAATTTTTATCTTTATGTATTATAATTATTATCAAAATTTAAAGAATGGAGGAATTTTTGTGAATAATTGTCTATTTATAAAAAGGTTAAGCTTTTTACTTACTATCGTAATGTTTACAAATTTTTTGTTTGTATCATATTCTGAAGCCAAACAAAATGTTGACTACGATTATATTCAAAAAGCTCTTACGGAAGTTGATTCTATTGATAAAAGTCTTAATTCTATGCATTTGTCGTTTGAAGATATCCTAAAGTCAAAACCTACAAACGAAAAAATGAACAAGGCATGGGCTGATGCATACCTTGCATCAATAGGTGAAGAAGGAATAATACTCACCACTACTCCATCACAAATTACACCCTCTGCAATGAACAAAGCACCTAAAACAGCAAAACAAAAGACAGAATCACAAATATATGCCGAAAGACTGTGTTATGCTCGCAAAATTGCAGGAGTTAATAAGAAAAGAGACTCTAATGCAAAGGATTTAGATAGTGAGTCTGTATATATGTATATTTCTCACTACTTAGATGTACCTGGAGGACCCCTACCTTTAGATATGCCTGTAGACTACTACTCTGACAACGGTCTGATGAGCGCATGGATTACCAATACTGATAGAGCCGTGTACGAACGATTTCTCTCTTTTGAGATGAGGGAAAAAGCAAAAAAAGCAATGGGGGATTTTGAAACTTATGCCCAAATTGCACATAAGGAACAAACACTTGAGGCTTTACAGCAATATGACAATAATATAAAAAATCTTAGCATAGCAATGCAGGGTTATGATGAAAGATATGCAAAATTAGCTTTTGTTTGTTTTGTAGATTCTTATAGACAAATCGCTACAACAGACCTTGATGTAATGGATATTACAGTTATTATACCTTTTGATCTTGGTTCACTCATAGGTTCTACAGAAAATAAAAAAAGCATAAAACTCTCTAAAATTTATCCTAACGATCCAGCAACTTTGTTAAATGAAGTGCATGAAGTCCTTATTAATAAGTGCGGAATTACAAATAAATCTTTAAGAGATATGTATATAGGTGCAGGACTTTCAATGTTTGGAATTGTAAGATATTCAAGTTCGGGAGAACAATTAGATACTCGAATAATTAAATTTGCAAGGGGTAGTTCTTTTGCAAACTATATTATGGTAGATGCAGCAAATCACACTATATTTACTTCAATGTTGACAAATACACTGTTAATGAACAAAGAATTTTACTCATATGTAAATTGGCTTGTAATGGCATCTACTGCAGGCTCTCGTGCAGCTAACAGAATGTGGCGATATATGATGGGAATGTAACTTAAAGAGATAGGTATTTGCCTATCTCTAATTTCCTTTTGAGCGATATTCCCAATATTCATTTAATTTTTTCTTATAATACCAACGAATATGTGGAAATGTCACAATTAAATATGACAAGATGCTTTGGAACAGATTAATCATTAAAATATTAAGTATAAATAAAATATTAGAATATTCTTTTTTATTTTCTCGATTCATTTCTTTCAGTTCATCTATGGAGTAAGGCTTGTAATTAAAGTAAGTTTGTTGTGTATGAGGATTTTTTAGAGAAAAATCAACTCTTATCTCAATTGCAAATTCCTTACTGTATTCACCTCCCCAAGTAATATGTTCATATCCGTCTACACGATACATATTGATAGAAAAATTATGTTGTAGTTTGTTTTCAAAATATATATTTGCAATATTATCACCTATGTCTTTTGCTTCTACATATATATCCTTAGAATAACCTGCAAAATCATACCTTGAGCCTTTAGGCATAAAAAACCTTATATTGCCCTTGAATTGTGTATTATAACTAAGTCCGCTTCTATGTGCAAGAAATTTGTTATAATAAGTAAAGTATCCATCACCTTTTTGTGAAAGTGAATTTTTTACATAGTAGTTTATCTTCAATCTTATTTCTTCATCTTTATCTAAAAGATATATATGTATCTTATTTGTTTTATCACTTAGATTAGTTGTAAATGTTCCACTTAATTTGGCAGAATTTTTTTCTATCTCATTATTATTTACAAATACTTGAATATTAGATATATCTCCTACCTCATCGAATTCATAATTTATTACGTTCTCAACCTTATCTGAAGTATCTTTATTTCTTTTAAGCCAAAGTATATGTTCCACATTCGCACTGCCGTTATCTTGAAAGTAGATATTATAATCTGCACTTTTTAAAGTATAAATTTCATGATTATCTTTTGTTCTTGTATACATGGTCTTAAAAACGTATTTAAGAGTTTGCGAAGTTGCCATAACGCAGACTATAGCTACCATAATTATAATAACTACTCTGTTATAGCTCCAAAATTGGTGCCTATTTTTTTGAAAATATGTATGAAAAATATCTGTTACTCTTGAAAAAACATATAAACCTAAATACAGACATAGTATCAAGATTAAAAACTCTTTTGAACCGAACATATCTTCTCCTTTCACCTATATTTTCAAAATTGTTATAATTAATTCTTACCCATAATCTGAGTATTTATAAAATTTTAAATACTATCTAAATAAAGACTACTTTACGAAATTATTTGTTAATTTTATCATAATCTTGTATTTTTTTTCAATCTGTGATAAACTATCAAAGTTTTTTATTTCAATTTAATACAGACAGTTCGTAACCATCCTGTCTTAAAACAAAACTATAGGGCATAGGCATATTTTTTAAAATATGTTTGTTTTGTGGGCAGTCATGCCCTTTTTTTTATTTTTGGAGAAAAAATGCTGAAAGATTTTAACCCCAACAGATACTCTGTGATAAACGAGAAAAATAAGAGAGAAATTGTAATGCTCATCGGCT
The DNA here is from genome assembly GCA_963521605.1 of uncultured Peptostreptococcaceae bacterium. Taxonomy (GTDB): domain Bacteria; phylum Bacillota; class Clostridia; order Peptostreptococcales; family Filifactoraceae; genus Peptoanaerobacter. Next base: position 83,395 of record CAUQVF010000006.1, read on the forward strand.
CAGGCTGTAAGTGGAAAAAGTGTAAATTTTGCGATTACCACTTTGACTGCGACGAGTCTGCAGACGTATGTTTTGCACTTAATAAATCCGTACTTGAAAATGTAAGTGGAATACACAACAAACTTGAAGTTATAAATTCAGGCAGTTTTACTGAGCTTGATAAAAATACCATAAATCTCATAGAGAAGATAGCAATAGAAAAAAATATAAGCGAAGTACATTTTGAATGTCACTATCTCTTTAGGAAAAACATCTCCGAAATGAGGGAGAGATTTCAAAAAAATAACATAAATCTTAAGATAAAATGCGGTGTAGAGACATTTGACAGCGCATATAGAGAAGAGATTTTGGCAAAGGGTATGAAAGATGCTACTCCAAAGGATATAGCTGAATATTTTGATGAGGTCTGTCTGCTATTCGGTCTTAAAAATCAGAGCGAAGAATCTATGAGAAATGACATAAGTACTGGACTTAAATATTTTGAGAGAATCTGCATCAACATAATGCAGGAAAACGGCTGTGAAGTAAAGCCTGATGAGAATACTATAAAAATTTTTGTAGATAAGATATTACCTGAAATAGAAGATGATTATAGGATAGATATATTACTTGAAAATACCGCCTTTGGCGTAGGAGGAGTCACAACTTGAACGAGCTTTTACTGATTTTCAGTGTGGTGCTGATTTTTTCAAGCACCGTAATATTTTTTAAATTTTTCGGTTCTTACGGACTGTTTGCCATTACTGTTTTTTCAACCATTACTGCAAATATTGAGGTGCTTATCCTCGTCAATGCCTTTGGCATGGATCAAACTCTTGGAAATGTGCTTTTCGCATCTACCTTCTTATGTACGGATATAGCCAGTGAAATCTATGGTAAGGATACAGCAAATAAGATAGTTAAGCTCGGAATTTTTACAAGTTTATTTTTTGTAATACTCACTCAATCTTGGTTGTTTTACACACCGGCACAAGGTGACTTTGCCTTTCCTCATATCAAGGCAATTTTTTCCAATACTCCAAGACCAATGATAGTAGGTCTTGTCGTATATGCAATCTGTCAAAAATTCGATGTTTGGATGTATCACCTGATATGGAGCAAGACTGAAAAAATAGCAGATAAGAAAAAATACCTTTGGCTTAGAAATAATGGCTCTACCATGCTATCCCAGCTTGTAAACACTACTTTGTTTACCTTCGGTTCCTTCCTTGGCATGTATGATATGCTTACTCTTATGAACATCTTGATTTCAAGCTATGCCATATTTTTAATCTTGGCTTTGGTAGATACTTGTTTTATGTATTTTGCAAGATTTTTATATGAAAAAGGCATGGTTGAAAAAATTTAAATCTCCTACGACTAAATTTTCATAGTTAAATATTCTTGATTTTAATTGAAATTTAAACATATATTGCTCTTTAATACCAAAAATGACATAAAATTCTACATTGTTTATTTATGTTTGTCCATTTTTGATGAAAATATTAAGAAATCCATATAATGACCTGTATTAAATTCTTCAATATATGTTTAAAAATCAATGTCTATAATTTCCTATTCGTAATCCATACTTATTCTTAGTTCTCCATTTTCAAAAGAATAGGTACTGATATTTCTTGTTCGTAGTTTATCAGGCAGGTGAAAACGCCTTGTTTCATTTAATAGAGAGATTATTATATCATTTTTTTCCTTAGTGACGGATATACTTTCAGCTTTTGCAAAAGGTAGATTTATGATAAGTATACGAGTTCCGTTGATATCCTCCATTTTAAAAGCCTCTGTCTGACAGAAAATTTCTGCAGGATTAACATCTTTGTAAAGAAGCTCTCCTATCTTTTCCAGAGCATCTATTCCATGAATTTCTTCAGACTGCAATTCCAATTTAAAGAGTTTCTGTAGAGAAAAACTCTCTTTTGCAAGAAGAATATTGTCATTTTGTATATTTTCCCAGCCTTCAAAATATCCTTGCATGACCTCCTTTGGATACAGTCTGTTCATATAGACAGCGTCCACATTGAAATCATAAAGTTGTAGCCAAGTATAGTTTCGACGTGCTTCTTCCAAGACAATCTGCTCAGAAGTAGTAACTATCCTAATACTGGTACTGTCTTTATTATGAAATATATCGTAAAGAGAGCTTAGTCTTTTTGCCAAATTTTTGAACTCTTCAAATACTACATCTCTTGGCTTTGGAACTGATGTTTTTTTAGATATTGCAGAACCGAAAATAGAGTTTATACTTTGTACCATAGGTAAGACAGTATCTGCCAACATATTTAGCTTTTCCGAATATGTAAGCATTGAAAGAGATTGACCGGTTGGAGCACAATCTACAATCATGACATCATATTTATTGTCCTCAAAGACATCCAAAATCTTAAGCAAGGAGAATACTTCTTCCAATCCGGGAAATAATAATGCTTCCTCTATTTCTATTCCATTGTTTGATTTTTCAGAAATGATTTGTTTTAAGTAATCCTGTAAATTTTTCCATACTCTTTTGCTTTCTTCTATTGTATCAATTTCTACAACATCTAAATTTTGAGATATCTGATTTATTTCTCCATTTAATTTTGTATCTAAAACATCCCCTAAACTGTGGGCTTGGTCTGTACTCATAAGTATAACCTTTTGCCCCAAATTTGCTAAAAATAGTGCTGTAGCTGCAGCTATACTTGTCTTTCCGACTCCGCCTTTTCCTGTATAAAACAATATTCTCAAGACTGTTCCTCCTTATTTTTCTCCACTTGAAAATGAATATATAAACTTCCATTTTCTAATTTTGTGTCAACAATATGACTTTTTCTCAAAATATTTGGAAGAGGAATGCAACGATTCACATTATTTATTTTAATATTAATATCCAGAGCATTGTGATTCACTTTCAATTCATCTTCTCTTATAAAAGGAACTTGAATTTTTAGCATATAGCCATCTTCACATGGAATATACTCTTCGTTTTGAGTGACTTTTTTTACGGAGAATAAATCAGGAATACTTTCTATAGATTTACAAAGCAAGTCCAATGCTGATTCTCCAACAATCTCTTTTGGATACCAAGGGATTTTTGCAATTGGGGTATCATAAAAAACTTCCTCCAATTCCTTGATATATTTTGATTGAATTTTTTTCCAATTTTGCATAAAAGGATTGTCAACTTCATCACTTATAATACGATTGATAAAAACTGCATCAAGCTGAAATTTATATAAATTTAAGTACATGTAGTTTCTCTTTGTTTCTTCCACTATCATTTTTTCAGGAATACAGACCAATCTGACACTGCAAATCTCATTATTTTTTAAAAGTTCTTGCAGATCCAAAAGATTTTGGTGGATAAGCTCTATAGTATCCATAGTCTTAGCACTTGGAAGTGTCACCTTATATGCTAACTTTGAAACAGGAGAAAGAACACGAACTATTTTTTTCCCAACAGGGAAAAAATTTTCCATATACCATGCAAGAAGTTCCGGAAGTTTTAAGAGTGCAAGAGTTTCTCCGGTTGGTGCACAATCAACTATAATACGTTCATATTTTTCGCTTTCATATATCTCTTTAATTTTTAAAAGTGAAAAAAGATTTTCAAAACCGGGTAAAGAAAAGTTTTCATTAATATTATTTAGACTCAGTCCGCTTGTTCCCATCAGGTTCAACATAGTATTTTTTACATCAGGAAACATCTCTCGTTTTATAAGCTCTGAATCTAATTCCAAAGCATCTAAGTTTTCAAGAATGTTGGTAATTTTTGAGCCAATTTGCAGCTTAAAAATATCTCCTAAATTGTGAGCAGTATCTGCACTTACTAATAAGGTTTTTTTGCCGCTTTTTGCAGAGGATAGAGCATGTGCAGCTGCAACACTTGATTTCCCTACCCCGCCTTTTCCTGTAAAAATAATGATTCTATACATAAATTTTCTCCTTAACAAAAATCAATATAAATTTTAACATACTGCAAAATAATAAGCAATATTTTTGATTTTATAATTATTTTTTATAATTGATAAGAATATCAAAAGTTGTAAAATAAAGTGTCAGTAATTTAAAACAATACCTATACCTATAAT
>CAUQVF010000007.1:0-86889 GCA_963521605.1 uncultured Peptostreptococcaceae bacterium
TCAAAAAACAAGAAATACAAGGCAACAAAGAGCTAAAAGACGGCAAATATATAGGGCAAGCCACAGGATATCGTGGGATAATGAGAGTAGAAGTAGAGATAAAAGATGGAAAGATAGTCGAAATAACACTACTATCACACTCAGATGATGCAGGCTATATAGATTCAGCCAAAAACATACTAAAAGACATACAAAGAAAACAAACAGCAGATGTAACAGCAATATCAGGGGCGACATACAGCTCAGACGGTATCAAAAATGCTGTAAAAGACGCACTTGAACAAGCAAAAGGCAAGACAACTAAGCCAGGAGAATCAGAATACGCAAAGAAAAACCAAAAAGCTGCCGGAGGCGGCGGAGGTGGAGGTGGCGGAAGCTCAGTACCTCCAACACAAAATATGACTTTTACGAACCTTAATGACGGCGTTTACGAAGGTGAGGCAAAAGGCTTCAATTCTTCTAAAAATATAAAGGTCAAAGTCACTGTTCAAGGCGGAGTAATCACTGATATAAGCCTTATTGACCATGGTGAAACAGCAGGATACTTTGGTGAGGAAAAAGCAAGAATACTTGCACAAAGGATAATTGATAAAAAATCAAGTGATGTAGACATAATATCAGGTGCCACTTTTTCATCAAAAGGTTTTATCAATGCAGTGGTAAATGCTGTAAAACAAGTAGCTCCTTCTCTAAATGTAAGCGCTACAAATGACGGCAATTTGACTACTTTTGACGCTAACGGAAAATCATATATTGACGGAGCTCTAAACGGAAGCAGAGATAATCCAAAAATTCTACTTTCAAATGCCAAGATAGACAATGACCTCGTAATAAGAAATACTATGGTAGAGGGCGAAGTTACACTGAACAATGTCAAAGTAGACGGAACTTTGATAATTCAAGGTGGCGGAGATCACAGTGTCAAGCTTATCAACTCAAAAATCAACAACATTGTAGTTGACAAGCAAAGAGGCGACAGAGTAAATGTAGAAATGGACGCTGATACAGTAGTTAGAGGAAAAGTCATCGTAAAGACACCTGCTCAGATAAAAACAGCAGGAGAGACTAAGATAACAACTCTTGAGCTATCACCTGCACTTGTAAGTCAGTCTTCTGAAGAAAAATATAAGACAAAGATAGATGCAAAGGTGCAGACTTTGGACATACAATCTCTAAATGCAAATATCGTGATAGAAGCTACTTCAAAGATAGATAAGCTAAAACTTCCGTCTGCATTTGGACAGTATGAAAAAAATAAACCTGAATATACAAATAATAACTTCAAAATTGAAATTAAGGATGCAAATTCAATAACATCATCAGAAAATACAAATACAACATCAAGGATTTTATATGGCGACTACAATGTGGATCAGGTGAACTATCCTCAAGTTGCACCATTTATACATCCACCTTTCTACAATATGAGAGTAAGGGTAGTAGTAGATTCTGAGAATAAAATAATAGAAGTTGCAAACAATAATACAGGAATTGAAGGAGTAGGAACAGGACCTGCGTGGAGCAGACATCAAAAATACTGGAATAGAATGATAGCAGGTAATCTCTTCGCCAAATTTGTAGGCAAAAATCTTGATCAAGTAAAAAATATGGATATGAGAACTGGCGGAGTGGACACAGTCGCAGGAGCCACTGCCAACAGCATAGCTGTAAAAGAGGCTGTAATCAACGCATTTGAAGGAAGAGCCGGAAGAGGATTCCTAAACGATACACAAACACTAAAAGCACAACAAATAGAAAATCCACTTGGAACAACAGCTATATCATTTACAAATACACTGCCTGCAGACTTCGATATAAGACTTCACAGTGTATCTCACGGTATATATAATGCTAAGACAAAAATTCAAGGTGCAAACTTAAGCCAAGACGGTACAACTTTAAATATACCGTCAAATTTGAAAGCAGGACACTATTATGTAAATATAGTGGATGCTAATAAAAAACACCGTTCACCTGATTTTGAGGGCGGTCTTGCAGAAGATGGACACTATCCTTACTTTATTATTAAGTCAAATGCAAACTTAGGCTATGACAGTGCTGCAAAAAAACTCACTGTAAGCGACGGAGATCTTGCCAATGTATATGAAAATGTCCAACATATAATAATAAAAGACAAGAGTAAGATAGGAACAAAGGTTCCGGGCCGTAACGGTCCTATGAACTATACAGGTGTTGAAATAGATACTATAGGACATCATGGAACTATTGGTACAGCAGCAACTGAAATATTCGATGAAAACACAGGAGCTATAAAACCTAATGCCAAGATAGGCAGGGCTAAAACAGCAGTTTTTGAAAATGGAACAACATATGTAATTGAAGTCAAGGTACTTGGTTACGGTATCATAAACTTCGAATATACTGCAAATGAAACAAATAAGATACTTGAAGGCGACGCAAATGTAGATCAGGGAAACTATCCTTTGGTAGATCCTTTTATACATCCACCATTTTTCAATGCAAGAGTAAAGGTGGAAATTACGCCTGAAGGCAAGATAGTATCGGTAAAAGATAACAAAACAGGAGAGCTTGGACTTGCTCCGGGAGCTACAAAAGAGTTTTGGACAAACAAAAATAAATCTTACTGGGACGCTCTAATAAATGCAAAATTCTTTGATAAATTTACAGGAAAAACTTTGGATGAAGTAAAACAAATGAAGGTAAATAAGGGCGAAATAGATGTGGTAACAGGTGCAACTGCCAACAGTAAGGCTGTAAAACAGGCTGTAATCAACGCAATAGAAAAAAGAGTAGGTAAGAAATTCTTAAATTCTAATCAAACTTTAAAGGTAACATCATCACCTATACTACTTTCAACAGCTACTACAACTACAGATGTAATGCTTACAAACACTCTTCCAACTGACTTTGAATTGGAGCTAAGCGGTGTTGTAGCAGGTATTTACAATTCAGCAACAGGCACTGTATCAGGAGTTTCTTTGCATAATACAGGCACAAGCACAAAACTTACTATACCAACTAACTTAAAAGCAGGACATTACTATATCAACATTATAGATAAATCTGAAAAATATCGCTCACCTGATTTTGAGACAAGAGGCGGTATACACTACCCTTACTTCGTAATCAAAAATGAAGCTACATTGAGCTATGATAATGTAGCTAAGAAGATATCAGTAAGCGATAACTACTTGGAAAATGTCTTTAACAATATCCATGAAATAAATGTAAAAGACAAGTCAAAAATCGGGACAACAGTACCCGGTAAAGACGGTAAGATGGTAGACTACAGCGGAATAAGTATAGAACCTGTAGGACATCATGGCAAGGTAGATGAAAATGCCAAGACCTTCTTCAATGCTGATGGAAGTATAAATACTGCATATAAGTCAAGAGGAAAAGAAATCTTCGAAAGCGGAAAAAGCTATATAATTGAGCTTGACGTTTGGGGCTTTGAGCAAAAACTTAAATTTGAATTTTCAATTTAAGTTTAAACTTATACTGATTTTTAGTATAGATAGTCTTGGAACATTTAAAATTTTGTCATAAATTATATGATATATAAATTAAATATTCGATAAAATATCCTTTGATTAAACATGTAAAAGTAGTAAAGCATAATACTTTTAGTTAATCAGACTTTTATTAAAAAACCACTGTAAAAATATGCAGTGGTTTTTTTGTACATTATTTTTTATTGATTTTTTCCTATTTCTTATTTATAATTTATTGAGAGTTCTTATTTTTTATAGTCTTTCTAAGCAAAATATAGTAATCTTCAAGACACTGATAAGGAGTGCCTTATGAAAAAACAAACATCTGAAACAATAGAATTAGGAATATTTTTGGCATTAGCAGGCGGATTTATGGACGCCTACTCATACATCTGCAGAGGTGGAGTCTTTGCCAATGCCCAGACAGGCAATATATTGCTCTTTGGAGTACATATAACTCAGGGTAATTTTGAAGCATCTATAAAACACTTCACACCTGTACTATTTTTTTCTGCCGGTATAATAATAGCAGAAATCATAAAGTCAAAACTCAAGAAAAAAATAAAATACCACTGGAGACAAATTGTACTCCTTCTTGAAATAGCAATATTTTTCATAGTATCTCAGATACCTCTTGACCACAATCTGCTTGCCAACAACCTTACATCCATGGCTTGCGGTATGCAGGTGGAATCTTTCCGCACTATGTACGGCAACGGCATAGCAACAACTATGTGTATAGGAAATCTAAGAAGTGCTAACGAAAATATATTCAAATTTTTTGAAAGCGGTCAAATTATTTCACTAAAGAAAGCTCTACTTTATTTTTTTGTAATCATATGTTTCGCAACAGGAGCTATCTTGGGAAACATATGTATAAAATTCATTGGAACAAATTCAATTATGATATGTAATATCTTCCTTTTCATAGGAATTATTCTTATGTTTGAAGAACATAGAAACACATTATTGGAGCTATAAGGAGCAAATATGTCTCATAGAAAACATCATAGAAAATTAGATATAAAGGTACTATTTTGGCTGACCTTACTTACATTTACCGCAGGATATACCAATGCACTTGGCTTAGTATTTTTATCTTTGCCGCTTACTCACTACACAGGTAATATTACAAACCTTGCAGTATCACTTATAAACAAAGGGAGCTTCGGATCATTAAGGATAATAATTGCCATTATTTCTTTTTTTATAGGCGGCATGCTTTCAGGTATAATCTTTTACAAAAAACATGTGGGTTTCAGCAAAAAATTCGGCTTTGCCGGTATATGTAGCGGTACAATGTATATTGCAGTAAATTTTCTAATTAGAAATGTCTATATGATTATAATTTCTACTGCTTTTATATCAGGACTGCAAAACGGTCTGCTCACCAGATATAAGGGCATGACGACTCGTACCACCCATATGACAGGATATATCACCGACGCATCTGTATATCTTGGCAGAGCTATTTCAGGAGATAAGGAAGCCTTAACTAAGTTCAAATTCTTAGTTCTTAATATATTTTCATTTTTCTTAGGTACTGTAATAGGAGTGTTTTCCATTGACAATCTGAGATTGACAGCCTTTATAATAACAGGTACACTCAAAATAATCACAGGAATATACTATCTAATTTTTATAAATAAAAAAGACATTCACCAAGTAATATTAAAAAATGAATAATTCAGCTTAAACAATGTCATACTTGAATTCCTATCTAATACTCCTTATTATTGATAATATATATTGAAATTTTAATCAATATTATAATCAATATAGCGCAAAAGGCTATAATAGAAAGACCTATAGTATAAGCGGGTATATTTTCAAAAAAAGCGACAACACTTTTAAGTATATCCACCCTTTCTTTTAAAAGCGTACCTAAACCTACAAAAACAAAATATATAGCTACCAATATAATCCTTGCTTTTTCAACTCCAAATTTCACTGCAAGCATTAGAAAAATTGTAGGAATTGTCAATGAAATAAGAAGACTTAATATTGGTACGATAATCAAAACTTCAATCATAGCTTTGTTGCTGATTAAAAATACAAGAGTTATAATCGCTCCCAATATTCCAAAGCCAAGGCTGAAAAACATCTTTGAGATAATATAACTGCTTCTCTTAAGCGGAGTAGAAAAGGCAAATGTTTCAAATTTTGCCTTTGAATCATAGGCTAGGGATGCAATCATCAGCGACATAGGAAATAAGGCAGAGATAAAGGAAAATGACAAGATATCATTTTTTGTAATACTTTGTATAGTTAAAAATACTCCCATTATCAATGCTAAGGCTAAGCTTTTTCTCAATGTAATTATATCCTTGTAAATTAGAGCAATCATCTTTCTCCTCCTTTCACAAAGTATAGCATAATCTCTTCAATAGACGGTTTTTTCATATTCAAACTATTTGGAAGCATAGCTCTTTTTGCCAAGACTTCCACCCCGAATGAATTGACTCTCTTGCCGATAATTGCAGCTTGGTCAATATTTTTCATCTCTTCATTTGATAGCATACAGATAGCGTAGTCATCTTCGAGCCTGTCTTTTTCTTCCATAAAAAGTATCTTACCGTCATTTATAAATGCGATGTAGTCAGCTATTTTCTCAAGGTCTGATAATATATGCGAAGAAATTAAGATACTGTGATTTTCATCCTGCATAAAATCCATCAACATATCCAAAATCTCATCTCTGACTATGGGATCAAGTCCGCTGGTAGCCTCATCCAAAAGCAAAAGCTCCGCATTGTGAGAAAGCGCCATGGCTATGGAAAGCTTCATCCTCATACCTCTTGAATAGCTTTTGATTAGCTGTTTTTCAGGCAGTTTAAACTTAGCTGCATATTGAAAAAAAGCCTCCCTATCCCACTCATCATATACCATGGAGCAAAATTTTTCCAAATTTTTCAGACTTAACTCTTCAGGAACGAACAAATCATCAAATACTACACCTATTTTATTCTTAACTTCAGTGTTGGATGTATCGCTCTCACCCAAAACTTCTATACTTCCTGAGTCCTTTTTAAGCAGTCCTAAAAGTAGTTTAATAGTTGTACTCTTTCCTGCTCCGTTTTGACCTATGTAACCTACTATCGTTCCTCTTGGGATGTTCAGATTGATAGGTCCAAGTGTGAAATTATCAAATTTTTTAGTCAAATCTTTAATTTCAATAGCAAAATCACTCATAACTTCCCTCCAAAAAACTTTTTATCATCTGCATTATCTCTTTGTTTGACAGTCCTATAATATCTGAAAACTCAATAATATCTTGAATTCTCTCCTCGATTTTCTTTAAGTATTCCTCACGAATAAGCTCCTTATTTTGCCTTGCGACAAAATTGCCCTTGCCTTGCACACTGTCGATAAATCCCTCCGCCTCAAGCTCGTCAAAGGCTCTTTTTGCAGTAATCATACTGATTCTAAGCTCCTTCGCCATAAATCTTATCGAAGGCAGTTTATCACCCACCTGCAAATCTCCGGAGATAATCTGAGATTTTATCTGATTTTTAATCTGTAGATAAATAGGATCGTTACTTGAATTGTTTATTTGAATATTCATCTTAAGGCACCTTACTGTTAATTGTGTACTTACTGTTATTATAATACCATAACAGTTTGAATTTTGCAAGAGAAATTTTATTTTTTGCATTTTTACCAATACTACTCACTATTTATAATGCCAAGCATTTATGACTAATGACATTAGCGTTTATGAATTATCAACAATTATACCGTAATTCAATCCTATGTTTTTTTAATAGCTTTCCGGCAGAGATTTCAGTAAAATATAATGGCATTTAAAAACAAAAACCGTCTACATATTTGTAAACGGCTTTAAAAACTTTTAATTATTAAATTGAATTACACTAAACTCTATTTAAACTACGTATTCTATTCTTTTGATACTCTTTAGCATATCTTTGCTAATAAACATTTATTGTATTGTTTTTTATATAATAATAAATTATTCAATAATAATGTAGTATTAATAATAATGTTAAAAACTATTGATATCTTCCTCAACTTAATCTGCAATAAATATTTTTTATACAAAGTTCCCAACTATAGAATAAGCTATGCTGTTTTATTTACATTATTATAAAATAAAACTGTTGCAATAAAAGATAAGCATTAAATTTATTATGCTATTGTTCATTTTCATTTTCTATATAGCTTTTTTGATAGATACTATGCTCTATCTTTACATCCTTGCCATTTGGAGTCGGTACCACTCTAAATGTAAAGTCCTGCTCATCTGAAGAAAAGCCCTTCATTATAGCGCCTTCCTCACCGGGTTTTATTACAATACTGTCTGAGTCGTTAATTTCTATTCTTACATCTATTTTTCCTGTATTTTTTACAAGAAAATTTACATATTTTCCATCCGATTTTTTCAAATTACGCTTAAATGTACCTGTTTTAAAATCTGCATCCGCTATAACGCTTTTTATTACTTCATAGGGTTCTTCGCCATTTTCAATCCTCTCTTCTAATTGTTTTACCTCAATCATATTATCGTATTCATTTACGTTTAATTTTTTATTATTAAAGAACATATTAAATCCGAATACTACAAAAACTATAAAAACTATTAGACCGACAATCTTAGAAAAGATACTTCTTCTTCCGTACATATAAAAACTCCTTCCTTTCTAACTAATACTTTTTAATTAACTTCTAAGCTTACCTTTAACTTCTATTTCTTTTTCTCAAGTCTTACATTTTATTTATATAAGTTTAAAAATATATAAATAACAATTCTAAAATATTTTCAGTATATCAATTACTTTTCAAAACATCCTAATACTAATCACTATTTATAATGTCAAGCATTTTTAACTAATAACATTGCAGTTTATGAATTATTGCCAATCTTACTATAGTGTAATTATATAGCTGTTTAATAGATTTTTAGTACAAGTATAAAATATGCTATTGCTGAAAATATAAGTGCAACTACAGTCATGGCTACAGCTCCCTTTAAAAAACCTACAAAATGAAAAAAATAGTTTTTATTTCCCTTACAATCCTCTGTCCCCGGCAAGACAAAATACTTACAATTAAGGAGGCATATAAAAAGCCAATCCACTATAATAAGATCTGTAAAATTCCAAAAAATACAGATAATCCAGAGGTGAATAAAGATTGTAACGAAGTTAAAATTACTTCCCTTATATTGAAAAATAGCAAATGCAAGCAATAAGGCAATAAGTATAGTAAAACTTATAATAGCAAATATTAAGCCTTTTTTCTTTACCTCTGCTGTAAGTTCAGGTATATTTGCCACCTTCCTTACATCATCCGGATAATCGTGCTCAATGGTATGAGGAAAAACTCTAACAGAAATAGATACCATTATAATCCATAAAAGTGACCAGAGTATTGATTGCATAAATATAACTTGATAATTCATAAGCCTACCTCTAATTCTTTTCTAATATTATATTATAAAAATACCAATATATCAAAATACAATTATATTACAAAATTTATAATTATTATTATTTAATACTAATACTAAAAAGCAATTAAATAGTCCCAAAATATATTAAAGATGAGTTGTACAAAACTACAAAAAATTATATTTCAACAAGTTCAAATATATGAGATTATAAATAGTGAGTAGTATAATCTTTAATATTTCTTTATAATAGAAATTTGCTATTATGAATGCTGTTTAGAATAAGACAAAAAAAGCCACCATAAAGGTGACTTGATTTTTGACTATTTTGTTGCAAATACTTCTATTTCAACTATTGCATCCTTAGGTAATTTTGCAACTTGTACTGCTGAACGAGCAGGAGGGTTGTTTGTAAAGTATGTTGCATATACTTCGTTCATTGCTGCAAAGTCATTAATATCTCTAAGGAATACAGTAGTTTTTACTACATTATCCATAGATGAACCTGCTGATTCTAGTATAGCCTTGCAGTTTTCAAGACTTTGTTTTGTAGCTTCTTTTATATCTTGCTTCAACTCTCCAGTTGCAGGATCGATAGGCAATTGTCCAGATGTTATTATCATATTACCAAAGCTCATACCTTGAGAGTAAGGTCCTATAGCTCCGGGTGCATTTTTTGTTTCAAGAACTTGTTTCATTATTTTTCCTCCTAAATAAATTGATTAAATTGACAGTTTCATCATAGCAAATATATGTATCAAAACAAATAAACTAACAGAAGACGGCAAATAACTACCACTTATTCATCACAATAATTTCTCCGTTATATTTAAAATGCTTTGCAACTTTTTCGAAAAAAACTGATGAAAATCAGGATTAATCGATATAAATTCGATATGATGAAAGCTGTCAACACTAGCTAATATTATATCACTTTTTATAATTATTGTATAGTGATTAAATAAAAAAACCATATATATCAATATTTATAAAAAGCTGATTTCTAAAAAGCTTTAAAACATACATAAGCTTCATGTACTAAAAATAAACAAAGGTATTCATAACAATTTCTTCAAAATAACTAAGTACATATTTAGCTTTATTGTGTTTTATATTGATAATATGGTTTATTATTACTTCTATTTTATAGTTTTTCTAAGTCTTCAAGTATTTCTCTACTGTCCTTAACAGATTTTGTATAAATCTGAGGCAGCTTAGTATAGTCTATGCCTATCATGTGGCACATATCTCCTACTTCTTCCCAGTTACCTGCCTCATAGCTGCGCAATAGGTGCAAGAGCTTATAAAGTAGCCCTTTTTCATTTAGCAGCGCATCTGATATATCTCCTGATAGGTCAAGAGATTCGACTATTTCTTCCATAGTCATATCAAAGAGTATGTCAAACATATCTATCATTGAAGTCAGTATCATCTCTCCTTGATATTCTTTGAGATTTGGAGTTTCAGATATTATATTTTCAACAAAGGAAGTACGAATTATTATAGTTCTTATTACTTCCTTATTAAGTCTATCCCTATTTTTACCCCTTGTCTTTACTTCTTGAAAAAGAAGTATTTTCAGCCATCTGTTTAATTTTCTGTACCCAAGTAGCGACACTGCTCTTTGAATGGAGTCAATTTTTATATAGATATTTACCCTCATTGAATTAGCAATACGCAATACCTTAAAGGCAAGCACAGGATCTCTTTCAATATATCTTGAGATTTTAAGTAAATCTACAAATCTTTCCCCTGAATTAGTAAATTTAGGAGTATTGAGCTTTCTAATTATTTCAAGACAGCTTTTGACATTTATAGATATATAGTTGCCCTTGTGTACTATGGGTTTTGCATAGTAAAAACCTTGAAACAGCTTATAATTTAACTCCAGCGCAAGTTTGTGCATCTCTTCATTTTCAACTTTTTCTGCTAAGAGTATCTTTTTTTTGAATTTTTCCTTTTTTGAAAGTTGCCTTATGTCATCTATTGAATTTGCAATAAAGTCAACCTTTATATAATCTGCAAGGTCAATAAACTCTTCGTTTTTATATCCTATTTTATAATCGTCAACTGCGATTTTAAAACCTGCACGCTTGAGCTGTATCAACCTGTTTACTATTATCTTTTCTTCTTCCACAGTTTCCAATATTTCAATTACGTGATCTGATGGTGAAAGCACATCCATGATATTGTCAAGAAGTAGACTTCTGTCAAAATTCAAAAACATTTTTTTTGATGTATCTATATTATAGTTATAATAAAATGTATTTACATTTGTCAAAACGTCCACTGTCTTTTCAAGATCTGTACTTATATCATCAGTCACTTCATTTCTATATAAAAACTCATATGCAACAACCGTATTTTCAGTGTTGAAAATAGGCTGCCTTGCAAATAGCATATTCACCTGAAAGCTCCTTAATTTTAAATCAGTTTATCAGTACGTCACTTATCTGTCTTAGTGAGGAATTTGTTTCAAACTCCTTAATTCCGTATTTTACCTTATTATTAATGTCCAAAATATATATTATCTTCATAAATGACGCTGTATCTTCCACCAAGTTTTTTCTTCCTAAATAATCTGAAAGTGCATATTGATTAGCCTCTACTTCAGATAAAGATATATTTAATCTGTCAGCACTTGATATATATCCTCCATCTTGCATCTGTTTTGAATACTTAACTCGGTCAAAATTTATCATCTCCATAAGCATCATCAGGTCATTTTTGTGAGGATAGATGCCTTTACTTATTAGCAAATCCGCTATCTCACTGTTTGTCATACCTTGTCTTATGTTGAGCTTTAGCTTTGTTTTTACTGAATTTTCGTTTTTTTGTCCGTCATTTTTTAGCTTGGATTCTTGTTTATTTTCTTGCTTTGAATTAACTTTTTTTGTCAATTCTTCTATTTCTTTGTCTTTTTGTGAAATCTGAGATTTCAGGTCAGTATTTTCTAAAATTAATTTTTCCTTGTCTATATTAATATTGGATGGTAAAGAGTCTTTTTTTGCAAATATGATAAAAAACAAAATACTTATTGATATTCCAAGAAATATTCCTAATAAATATGAGAGCTTTACATTTGTATTCATCTTTACAGACCTCTCATCTTAATCATAAGTTCTACTTCTTTTACACTCTTATTCATCTTCTTGGCTATATCTTTAACCGGCAACTTATTTCTTACATATGTTGACAGCTCGTCGGTACTTTCACCGCCTTCTATTCTTATATCCGATACCGCCTCAGACAAGTCTTCCAACTTTTCTTTTACCTCATCCACCTTAGTACCTAAAAGCATAAAATAGGCTCTAAACTTTGCTTCTTCCGATGTTTCCTTATCTTTTTTTAATAATTTGACATAGACTGCTATATTTGTAATTATAGAAATAAGCGAAAAAGCAAGTATTATCGCCGTCTTTACATCCATGATTTACTCTCCATATTCTCATCTCAATATTTATCTTAAGCTATTAACTCATTAATTTTTTGAGTTTAGTAAGACAAGCACTTATAATCTGAGATATTCTTGATTCTGAAATACCAATAATCTCAGATATTTCCTTATAAGTTAAATTTTCATAATAATATAGATTTATTATTATCTTTTCCTTTTCTTTAAGAGTATCTATAGCCTTTGCAAGATCATTGACAGTATCTGTATATATAAGCTGTTGTTCAGGTGAATTTTCCACCTTTGTATCCGGTATTTGTATCTTGACATTTTCAGATAATTCATCTTCTATAGATACTATATTAAATGTCGCAGTCTCATCAAAGAGCTCGTCGACTTCCTTAGGACTTAAACACATATGCTCTGCAATCTCATGCCTGTTAGCTTCTCTTCCAAGCTTATTTTCGAGTTCTTCCACCGCAGTATTGAGCATCTTCATCTTTTTTCTTATGCCTCTTGGTATCCAGTCCTGACTTCTTATCTCGTCAATGATAGCTCCTCTTATTCTAATAGAGGCATAAGTTTCAAACTTGATATTTTTTGAATAATCGAACTTATCGATTGCATCTATAAGCCCAATTATTCCATAACCCATAAGATCGTCATATTCTATCTTTTGGGCATAGTAATTGAAAAGTTTGCCTGAAACTATTTTTACAAGGCTTACATACTTTGTTATTATTTCTTCTTTTATCTTTCTCTTTTTGTCCGGATTTTTTTCCTCAGCATATAACTTCCAGATATCAGCACTTTCATTTAGCAATTAAATCAGGCTCCCTCCGCTTTTATATTTTGATTTTCCTCTTCACTTGCCTGCTCTGCCGACTCTTGTTCCAACTCTTCATTGCCGACTTGTCTGAGCAAGTCCTTTATTTCATCCTCACTACTTGAAACATCCAATGTAAAACTGCTCTTCTCCACATCCTCAAGCACTTTTTTGATATTGTGTATACAAAAAAACATCAAATTAATACATAAAGCAGTAATTAAAATAACTTCCATATAGCTGTAAAAACTTACTTTTTTTAAAATAGATATCAATGTTATACCCATTAGAAGGACATAATTCACAAAAGTATAGATTATGAATTCATCTTTCATATTACGCTGTCGCCTTTGCCTATGCTTTTTATGTGCAAGTCATTAGACGCTACTTCAAAGGTAATAGTCCTTCCGTTGTTTCCGTGCAAGTCTTCAGCTACTATAGGTATATTCAAACTTTTGAGTTTTTTCTTTACTGCCTCAGCATTCTTTTTTCCAATGTTGAGATTATCACTTTTAAGAGAAACGCTGAACATCTGAGCTCCGCCGGCAATCTTAGCCTTGAGTAAAGACTTGTTCACCCCTTGTTTGAGCAAATCAGCCATCATCATATCTATACAGGTATCTGCAAATTTCATCTTATTTGAGTTATTTTTGATTTCTTCGCTTGAAGGCAACATTATATGTGCCATACCGGCAACTTGTTTGGTCTTATCATATATTACTACTCCGACACAAGATCCCAAACCGAGTGTTATTAGAGAATCCGGCGATTTAGCAATCTTATAATCAGCCATACCTACTTTAATAATTTCTCCCATCTTATAACACTCCTAATTTCACAAATAATTTTTCAAAAGAAGGTAAGTCGGGCATAAAGAAGAAATAGCAATTTACATTTTCGCCCTCAAGATCAAGCTTATTTTCTATCAATATCAGCTTATCCGACTCTATACCGTATTCAACCGCAGGAACACTTAGTATAGAGCTGACCATATCTACAGACACTGACGGAATGGAAATATTCATAAATAGGCTGGAAAACATTGAAATGGCATTTACATATCCACTTGTCATTATATTTCCAAGCTCCTGTATAACAGATTTTTCCATATCAGTGTACATATACCCTTCCGGTGATGTTCCTATCAATTTACTTATAAGCACTTGTGCAGATTTTTGATCCAACAAAGTCAATATTGTCCCGTCAATATCTCCTGTAAAGTGTATATATACGCCTACTGTGATTTCTTCAGGATCATTGAACAAATCCACCACTTTTTCAGTTTCCATTACTTCTATGTTGGGAACCTGCATATCAACCTTCATATTTATCATCTGTGAAAGTGAAGTTGCCGCATTTCCCGAACCTATATTTCCTATTTCTTTTAGAAGGTCCAGACACATATTGTTAATACTATCTATAGAAAAAGCACTCATTTTTTACTCCTATCATAATTTATATACAAAACAGACATCTTCGTTAAACGCTCAATACCTTGTCCACATCGAGCAAAATTATCATCCTGTTGTTGTCTTTTGCTATCCCTCTTACATATGATGAAGCTGATGCCGTTTCTACTGAAGTATACTCTATCGTACTTGGTAGCAACTCCTTTACCTCATAAGTGGCATCTACTATATATCCTACCATCATATCATTGAGTTTGCTCACTATTATCCTTGTTTCGCTGTCTGCTTGTTTCATAGCAAGTCCAAGTCTTGACCTTAAATCTATCACAGGTACTATCTCGCCTCTTAAGTTTATTACGCCTCTTACATAGCCTTGAGTCTTAGGTACTCTTGTTATCTCCATATCCCTTTCGATAGTTTCTACCGTATCTATTTTTATCGCATAAAACTCGTCAGAGAGTTTGAATATTACATATTGATTTTCATTCATTGAAAAATCCCCTTTTAATTAACTTAAGCTGATATATTTATTGTATTTTTATATATCTTATTCAAAAATTTCATTAGTATCTATAATCAATGCCACTCCGCCGTTTCCAAGTATTGTCGCTCCGGCAATAAGTTTTACGAAGTGAAGATAAGGTCCAAGCGATTTTATAACTATTTCCTGTTGACCTATTAGAGAGTCTATTATAAGACCTAAGTCCTTTTCTCCCTTTCTGACTATTACTACAGTTACAGTCCCTTCTTTTCTTTGCTTATCTTCACAATCCAGTATCTCAGACATTCTCTTAAGTTCAAGAGGATTATCTCTATACAGAATTATCTCTTTGTTTTCTATATTTCTTATGTTACTTGTATCTATATTAGTTATCTCTTTAATGCTGTTAAGCGGAATAGCATATTTTTCTCCACCGACAATTACAAGTAGTGCCTGTATTATTGCAAGTGTAAGCGGAAGTCTTATTATAAATGATGAACCCTTATCTTTTTCGGTATTTACTTCCACTGTACCGCTTAGAGATTCTATCTTAGTCTTTACTACATCAAGCCCTACTCCACGACCTGATACGTTACTGATTTTGTCAGCAGTTGAAAATCCTGCCGCAAATATAAGTTCTGCAGCCTTGTTTACATCAAGTTCATCAGCCTGTTCTTGAGTAAGTATACCTCTATCTACAGCCTTTTGTTTTACTTTTTCAGTATTTATTCCTGCACCGTCATCAGTTACTTCGATAACTACGGTATTTCCGTCCTGATAAGCGATAAGATTTATCGTTCCGTCCTTGTCCTTGCCCTTTTTCACTCTTTCTTCCGGTGATTCTATACCATGGTCGGCTGAATTTCTGAGTAAGTGAACAAGAGGATCACCTATTTCGTCTATTACTGTTCTGTCAACTTCAGTTTCTTCTCCCGACATTATCAAGTTAATGTTTTTACCTAGATCCTTTGACAAGTCTCTTACCATTCTCGGGAATCTGTTAAACACTCTTTCGATAGGCACCATTCTTACCTTTGTTACGGCATCGTGCAATTCAGTAGTCACTCTTTCAAGGTATTCCACTGCTTCTGTCATATTTTGTTTCTTAGAGAAGATTTGATTATCTTCAAGTCTTGTCTTTACTATTATAAGTTCGCTGACAAGGTTCATAAGGTTGTCAAGCCTGTCTATATCCACCCTGATAGTCTTTGCAGACTTTGCCTTTTGCGGTCCATGAGCAGCTTCAGTCTTTGCTTCAACTTTTTTAGGAGCTTCCGGAGCCTTTGCTTCTTCTTGAGCCTTTGGCTCTTCCACTTTTACACTTTCCTGTGGCTCTTCCTTAGCTTGTGTTTCTTCATAATTTTCAAGAATATCGATGTTAAAGTTGCTTATTTCAACAGTTTCAACTTCAGAAACCGACTCCACTGAAGGTTTAATCTCGTCTATAGATTCTTTTGTCATAAAAAGTACAGTGAATTTACCTTCAAAACTTTCAGACTCTATGTCGTCAGATGAAGGATTTGAGAATATTACTTCCCCTGCATCTTCTAAGTTTTTAAATACTATAAAAGCTCTTGCTGATTTGAGCATACACTTTTCTTCAAGTGATACCGAGATTTTGTAAATTAAATATCCCTCATCCATCATGGCCTTAGCTGTATGGTATAAGGCAAGCGCATCGTCCTTGGAAAGATTAAGATCATCTTTTTCATTGCTGTTTGCAGTGGAGCTTTGTAAGATAGCTGAATTTTGCCCTGACATATTTTCGCTTAGACTTCCGCCTTTTTCCAAAATGTCAAGTCTGTTTATTATATCAGATATATCTAATGCCTTTTCCTTACCGTCTTCTTCTATACTCTTAATTTGAAGGTCAAGTATATCCAAACCCTCAAAGAGTATGTCTATCATATCTCTATTTAAATCAAATTTATGAGAGCGTACTCCGTCCAATATATTTTCAAGTTTATGAGTAAGCTTTGTTATTATCTCAAAGCCCATAGTACCAGCCATACCCTTTAAAGTATGTGCTATTCTGAATATCTCGTTTACTATGTCGAGATTATCAGGTGATTCTTCAAGTCTCAATATACTTTCGTTGAGATTTTGTAAATGATCTTTTGATTCGTCTAAAAATATGTCAATATATTGATCAAAATCAAGCATTATTATACCCCCATAATTCTATTTAATTCAACAGCTATACTATTTAAAGGCACTACCTTGTCAACCTTTCCCGTTTCCACTGCAATCTTAGGCATACCGTAAACTACGCAGCTTTCCTTATCCTGAGCCACAGTTATGGCATTTTTTTCTGTTTTCAGTCTTTCCAATCCCTTTGCTCCATCTCCGCCCATACCGGTCATTATAACAGACACTACATTCTTTATCGGCAAATCACAGACAGAGTTCATCATAATATCTACTGAAGGTTTGTGTCCGTTTTGTACGTTCTCATCATCCAGGTATATCTCGTATTTGTCAACTCCAATTGCTCTTAACTTCATCTGCTTACCACCGGGAGCTACATAGACATGGCCGTTTTTAAGCACTTCCTTATCTTTTGCTTCAGTAACCTTGAGCTTAGATATGGAGTCCAGCCTTTCTGCCAATGACTTTGTAAATCCTGCCGGCATATGTTGAACTACCAAAACAGCTGCATTTATATTTTGAGAAATTTCAGGTATGACCTGATTTAAGGCTCTTGGTCCTCCTGTAGATGTACCTATTGCAATTATAGTCTTGACCTTATCTCCTGAGTCATATCCCAAATCTGAAAATCTTGTAAAATTCCTTGTAAGTCCTTTTTGTACTTCAACTTGTCTTAAACGCTCAGTTCTTTTGAAATAAGGTGTTTTAACATTGACAGTAGATGCGTTTTTAACTGTCTTGATTATTTCATCGCCAAGTTTTTCTGTATCAGCTGAAAAAATATTGGTAGGTTTTGTAATAAAATCTACAGCGCCCAAATTTAGTGCCTCGATAGTAGTCGATGCACCTTGACTCGTCTTGGTGCTTAGCATTACAACCGGTGTAGGCTTTTTATCCATTATTGCCTGCAATGTTTCCAAGCCGTTCATTATCGGCATCTCCACATCCAATGTAATGACATCAAAATTGCTACGAGATAGTATATCTAAGGCTTCCTTACCATTTCTCGCCTGTTCTATTAGAATAAAATCTTTGTCTGATGAAAATATGTCTTTGAGCATTTTCCTCACAAAGGCTGAATCATCTATATTTAAAATTCTAATCTTATTTATCATTTTGAAGATATTCCCTTTTTATCTTTTCTCTTTCTTTTTCAAAAACAAATCGTATTATGCTTTCTCTTTCTTTTTCACTTAAATTCAAAAACTCAAGGCTTATTTCCCATCTGTTTCTAATATTATCATTTCTGACCTTTTTTACTACTTTGGTCTCTATATACATCTTAGTTTCATCTAAAGAAAAATACGTATCTAAAATATCTCCCAGTTCAATCTTCCTGTCAGTATAAACCTTCATACCTCCGGCACTTATATCTAAGGATGCAACGTGTTCTATTTCTTCAGAGTCTTTTCTCTTTAAATCTACTTTGAAATTTGTCTCTATTCTAAAAAACTGTCTTCTTTGATTTTCAACAATGTCGCTTATTCTTTTTATTCTGATAAAAGTTATCTTACCTTCTCTCACTTTTTCTATCACCTTGGCGTCAAACTTATACATGCCCTTTTTTTCGACCATATAAGTGACTGTTATGACAGTGTCATTTAACAACATGACCATTTCCGATTTTCTTATCGGAGTGTGTACAAGAAACAGGTTATCTTTTTCAATACTTTCCACCTTGCTTGCGTATTCTTCTATTTCACCGTTGATATTTTCTTTTAGTATTTTGACATTTTGAAAAAGTTTTGGGCTGTTTAGTACCATAATCCACCTATCTAAATAAATTTTTAAATCTGTCTACTAGTTTTTTAAAGTTTTGCGTATCGCTTTTTTTATCTATTAACTTATCACATATGCTTACTATACATTTTGATGCATTTGCACCGGGGGACATCTCAATAAATGCCTTTTGTCTTTTTACAGCTCTTGACACGCTCACATCATCATATATGAATCCTAAAAAGTTCAAATCTTTTTTTATAAAATTTGATGAAACGGTGTTTATATTGTCAAAAACACCTTGAGCTTCTTTTATATTTTCAGCCCTGTTTACAACTACACTAATATCTTTGTCCCTGTCTTTGATTACAAGGGATTTTATAAGTGCATAGGCGTCAGCAACTGATGTAGGCTCGCAAGTGGTTATAACCACTACTTCGTGAGCTAATTTTGCAAAGGCGGTAACGACATTTGATATTCCGGCTCCTGTATCTATGAGAATATAGTCAGCCATATCGTTAAGCTGTGATATGGACTCTATGACTAACTCCAGTTTCTCATTGCTCAAATCTGCCAGTTCTAATATACCTGAGCCTCCTGAAATAAGTCCTATGCCGTTATTTGTCACCGTTATTATATCTTTTATATTTGCTCCTGAATTAATAAGGTCGGAAAAATTCTTCTTAGACACTACACCCAGCAAAATCTCAACATTTGCAAGACCAAGGTCTGCATCTATAATTATTACTTTTTTTCCTCTTTTTATCAGCTCTAAAGCTGTATTCGTAGTGAAATTTGACTTACCTACTCCACCTTTTCCACTGGAAATGCATATTATCTTAGGCTCTTTATCCGTTTTTTCTTCCTTATTTTTATTTATTACGTCTCTTAGTCTCTGCGCTTGATCGTTTATCATCTCATATCTCCCTGATTAGTTCAGACACATATTTTCCCATATTGAATTTTTCTATGTCATCAGGAACATTTTGACCAAAAGTAATATAAGAGATATTTTTTCCGGTCTTTTTGATTATATCCAAGATATTCCCCATCCTGAGGGTCTCATCTGTCTTGGTAACTATTATCTCATAATCCTCTACAAAACTGTAGGTGTCAACTATGTCATAGATATCATCTATGGATGTATTGGCTGACAGTACCAAAAATACCTTTTTATCTTCAATATTGGTCAAAACTTTTTTCAAATCTTCTATTTGAGACTTGTTATTATGAGAGCGTCCGGCAGTATCTATAAAGACCATATCCCTGTTGGATAATCTGTCTATAGCAAAACTCAAGTCCTGTATTTCATAAGCCACCTCTATAGGAGATGATAGTATTTCAGCATAGGTCTTAAGTTGCTCTACTGCAGATATCCTATAGGTATCCAAGGTCAAAAATCCTATCCTTTTCTTATTTTCTATAGTTTCTTTAGACGCAATTTTAGCCAAAGTGGTAGTCTTACCAACTCCTGTAGAACCTATAAAGACATAGTATTTATGTCTTTTAGAAAAGTCCACCTTTATATAATCGGCAAACATATCTAAAACTTCATTTTTTAGGTCATCATACCTAAAATTTTTACCCTTTTTTTTCAAATTTACTACTATTTCTTTTGAAAGTTCATAAGAAATGCCTAATTTTCTGAGTTTTGAAATATTTTCTTCTTCCCTTATTATATCTTCTTCCTCTTCCGGAGTTTTAAAAGTATCATTGATTTTTTTCTTGAGTTCTCTTACAGCTGTCTTTATCTCATCTATGTCTTTTTTCACTTCTTTAGCCTCATTTTCAAAACTCTCATCAGTCCTTAGAGGCAAGTTTTCCAAATTATTATTATAGGATAAGTCAGCTTCTCTTTCTCTTCTGTTTTTTATCATGTCGTTCATAGCATCAATATGATACTTAAATCCCATATCAGACTTCGACTTAGAAGCTATTCTTTCATCATCAATACTTACTTGAGATTTTCTTTGTGTTGTTTTTGATAAATTATTTTCTATTCTTACTCTATCTTTTCTTTCATTCTTATTTTTTCTATCCAATACGCCTTCGTTGTCAAGTGCGGCAAGTATCTCCACTTCTTCCTTTTGGAAAAAACCCAAAAAACCGCCTGTTTTTACTTTGTTTGTCTGCAATATTATGGCATTTTCACCAAACTCTTTTCTGATAAGAGCCATTACAGAGACCGTATTTTCTCCCAAAAATTTCTTAACCTGCATCTACACACTCACCATCCCTATTGATTGTATTTTTGCTGTCGGATCTATTTCATTATAAGATAAAACTATGATATCCGAGCTTAGTTGTTCTATGAATTTTTTCAGATAGAATCTGACTATAGGCGCTGTAACTATTATAGGTTGCTCACCTAAAGATATTGCCTTTTCTACCTGTTCGTTTATATTATTTAGCAATATCTTAGAACGCACCGGGTCAAGCGCCATATAGGTACCTGTTTCAGTAGTCTGTAAAGACTCCATAATATTTTTCTCCACATCCTGATCTATGGTTATGACCTTTGCTTCTTTATTCGGCATAAACTGATTGGTTATATTCCTATACATAGATTGCCTTACATACTCTGTAAGCATATCGGTATCCTTAGTTACCTGTGCATAGTCAGCAAGAGCTTCCACTATAGTGGCAAAATTTCTGATAGAAACTGACTCTCTAAGTAGATTTGCAAGCACCTTTTGTATTTCTCCAAGAGATAGTAGAGCTGGTGTGACCTCATCCACAAGTGAGGGTTGTGTCTCCTTGAGATTGTCAACGAGCATTTTGACATCCTGTCTTCCTATGAGTTCATGTGCATATCTCTTTATTATTTCTGTAAGATGAGTAGCTATTATTGATGGCGGATCTACTACAGTATAGCCGTATATTTCCGCCTTTTCTCTTTCCTTAGAGTCTATCCACTTGGCAGGCAGTCCGAATGAAGGCTCTATAGTATCTATACCTGAAAGTTCTCCGTCTGCATTACCCGGATTCATAGCAAGATAGTGGTCAAAAAGCACAGAGCCTCCTGCAACTTCAACCCCCTTAATCTTAATTATATATTCATTAGGTTGTAACTGGATATTATCTCTAAGCCTTATCATAGGTACTATGATACCAAGTTCCAAGGCACATTGTCTTCTTATCATTACCAATCTGTCAAACAAATCTCCGCCTTGTGATTTGTCAGCAAGAGGTATTATACCATAACCAAATTCCAGCTCTATTGCCTCTACATTAAGTAGAGGCAGCACATTTTCCGGTCTTCTTATCTCCTCAACATCATCTTTTGCAGTCTGTTCTTCCTTAATGTCAGTTTTTTCTCCCTCCTGACCTTTTACTCTTATGGAGTTGCCCACAAAGGCAAAAACTACAGATAATACGAGGTAAGGAAGTGTAGGCAGTGGTGTAAGAGCAAGGAAGAAAAGCACTCCTGAAACTATAAACATTATAGTGGAGTTGTTGAACAACTGGTTTCTAAGGTCATTTCCAAGATTATCTTCTGAAGCTGACCTTGTAACTATGATACC
This sequence comes from uncultured Peptostreptococcaceae bacterium, assembly GCA_963521605.1. Classification (GTDB taxonomy): domain Bacteria; phylum Bacillota; class Clostridia; order Peptostreptococcales; family Filifactoraceae; genus Peptoanaerobacter. Next base: position 22,385 of record CAUQVF010000007.1, read on the forward strand.
TGTCGCTGCTGATATCAATAGCGAAGGAATTGATGATACCAGACCGTCTCCTACTGCAAGCAGGGCGTATTTTTGCAAGGCTTCTCCCGCTGTTATGTTCAAATACAGTATGCCCATTAGTATACCGCCAAGCAGATTGATAAAGGTAATTATGATACCGGCTATCGAGTCTCCCTTTACGAATTTTGTAGCACCGTCCATAGAACCATAGAAGTCAGCCTCTCTTTGAATCTTGCTTCTTCTTGTCCTTGCCTGAGTTTCGTCTATCATTCCGGAGTTCAAATCTGCATCTATGGCCATCTGTTTACCAGGCATAGCATCCAGTGTAAATCTTGCAGCAACTTCAGATACTCTCTCAGAACCCTTGGTAATTACCATAAAGTTTACTATCATTATGATGATAAAGACTATAAAGCCTACTATGGCATTACCACCCATAACGAAGTTTCCGAAAGCCTCGATTACATCTCCTGCGTCACCTTTTAATAGGATATATCTTGTTGTAGTTATATTAAGCGCTATTCTAAATATTGTAGTAATCAGCAAAAGCGAAGGGAATACCGAAAAATCAAGCGCTTCCCTGTTAAACATCGCTATCAACAATATGAGAAGTGATAATGATATGTTCATACTAAGCATAATATCTACCAGAAATTCCGGCATAGGTATTATTATCATAAGAATCATAAATATTATCCCTACCGATACTACTATATCTCCTATCTTCATTATCTATCTCCTGTCAGTTTTATTATCTGTCTTTAATGAGAAGATGTAAGCCAATACCTCTGCAACTGCCTCATATAGCTGAGGTGTAATTACGCTTCCTATTTCTATTTCGCTGTACAATGCCCTTGCAAGAGGCTTATTTTCCACAATAGGAATATCAAATTCCTTGGCTTTTTCTCTTATCTTCTTTGCTATAAAGTCTTGACCTTTAGCCACGACATAAGGTGCGTCATACTTAGACTCGTCATATTTTATAGCTACCGCAAAATGCGTGGGATTGGTAATTATTACATCCGCCTTAGGCAAATCTTGCATCATTCTTCTCATAGCTGATTGCCTTTGACGTTCTTTTATCTTTGATTTTATCTGAGGGTCCCCTTCAGATTGCTTATATTCATCTTTAATTTCCTGCTTTGACATCATGATATTTTTATTGTATGAATATCTCTGATACACATAGTCAAAAATGCCAAGAGCTATTATGACATACGCCATCCTAAGTGCCATATTCATTGAAAAATGAAATAACATATAGGAAAATTGCTTATCATTAAGCGAAAATGACTTCATTACTAATGGCATATTGTCCTTGATGTAGGCATATCCTACATAGCCTACAAGAATAATCTTAAGCAGGGATTTAATGAGAGTAACTGTAGACTGCATGGAAAACATCCTCTTAAATCCTGACAGTATACTTATCCTCTCAAGCTTAGGTCTAATAGTCTCAGCCGTAAATATATTTCCAACCTGAGCTTTTTGTACTAAAAAAGCTACAAAAACCACCGGTACTATTATAAATAACATTGCTTTTACACAAAAAATAAGCAAGCTAGTAAAAAGTTTATATGCCTGCATCTGATTTGTAAGCTCAAAACTGTTTAACATCCCTGTGTAATAGTTCCAAGCATCCACTATAACCTTTAATATTTCCTTGGAAAAAGTATTAATAGCAAATACAGCCGCAAAAAGTGAAGCTGCACCTGTAAGCTCTCTACTTTGAAGTATGTTCCCCTTTTTCCTGGTATCTTCCTTCTTCTTGGGAGTTGCCTCCTCAGTTTTTTCGGAAAATAGCTGTAGATCAATCTTTAAATAATCAAACATCTTTTGCTCACTTTTCACAAATCACAAAACATCACATCTGTATTTACACTTCTATAATACAAGTATATATTTTGTACAGTATCTTATTTACATAAGCTCTGTTATATGCAAGCATGGTATTAAAAAATAAGCTATACATACTAATATTTAGCTACTTGTGTTTTGAAGCTGTCTCTATTTCTTCAATAATTAACATACTTATATAAGCTAAGCTATTTTTAAAAACATAAAAACATATTCGCTCATCTTCTTAAATATCTCTATCACTACATTTTTGACCATAGGTAGGCTGATGTAGAATATAATAAAGCCCACTATTATCTTAAAAGGCATACCGACTATAAAGACATTCATCTGTGGCATGACCTTCGCCATAAAAGCAAGTAGTATATTACCTAAAAAGAGAGTAATTATTATAGGCACAACCAATAATATAGATGATACCAATATATATGCATTGAGCCTGATTAGAAAGTCCAAAAAACCCTCTTTGTAAAAATCTATAGTATTTATAGGTAGTATTTCAAATGAATTGACTATTGCTCTTATCATGAGATGATGAATATCCAATGACAAAAACACTAAAAAAGCAAATACATTAAAAAGTTGACCGCTTATGGTAGTATTTCCTCCTATGGAGCTGTCAAATATCTGAGACATTGAAAGACCTATATTTATATCAGCATTTGCTCCTGCCGCCATAAATATATTGAATATCAAAGCCATGCAAAGACCTATGCAAAATCCTGTAAAGAGCTCTTTTAATATCAAAAAAATAAATTCACTGCTTGAAACGTCAAGGCTTGTCTTAGGTACAACAAAAGGTAGAATCACATACGACAAAATCATACCTAACCCTACCTTTAACATGGCAGGAATATTATTTCTTGAAAACATAGGTGCAATAATGACTATCCCCAATACTCTGGATAAAATCAACATATAAACATCAATGGAATTCATTACAAAATATATCAATTCACCAAACATAATATTCCCTATTATAAACTAAACTATAAAGTTGTTCATTCCCAAAAATAAGTTCCTTGTAAAATTTACCAAGGTTGATATAATCCAAGGTCCAAATATCACCATCGAGAGTAATACCGCCACAATCTTGGGTACAAATGCAAGCGTCGCCTCCTGAATCTGGGTAGTTGCTTGAAATATAGATACTATAAGACCTACTACCAAACCTATGAGTAACATGGGAGCTGAAAGCAAGAGTATCATCAGAGCGGCTTGCTGTATTATATTTACTACTACATCTATATCCATAATCTACTCCTATTTAAATCCCATAACTATGGATCTTATAACCAAATCCCATCCGTCAACCAAGACAAAAAGCAGTAACTTAAAGGGCATTGATATCATCATAGGCGGAAGCATCATCATACCCATTGACATTAGTGTTGAAGATACTACCATGTCTATTATAATAAAAGGTATAAACAACAAAAAGCCTATCTGGAATCCTGTCTTTAATTCACTTATACAAAAAGCCGGTATAAGCACGGAATTAGGTATATTTTCAAGTGTAACATTGTCTTTTTTCAATTGTTCATCTTTTGATAATTCCAAAAATAATTTGATGTCAGACTGCCTTGTCTGTTTAAACATAAACTCTCTTACAGGTTTCATCACATTTTCAACTGCCTGTTCCTGTTTGATTTGCTTGTCAAAATAAGGTTTCAGTCCTCCATCATAGGCTTGTTTTCCGACCGGTGCCATGATAAAAAATGTCAAAAACAGCGCCAAGCCAACCATTACTTGTGATGGTATAGTTTGTTGAGCCCCTATAGCCTGTTTTAAAAAGGAAAGTATCACCACTATCCTTGTAAAGCAGGTCATCATAATAAGAATGCTCGGCAAAACAGACAACAAAGTAAAAAATAAGAGTAATTCTATAGAATCACTCATATCGGTAGAGTTGCCACCCGTGTTAATATTAAGTGATACATTAGGTATTGCGGTAGCTGATGCCATATTATTAAAAAAATAAATAAATGCAATTAAAAAAGCGCATAGAAAAACCGATTTTTTAAATCTCTTCCCCGTTTTATTTTCTGTCAGTATCATCTTTGTAATCTAATTCCTTTAAAACAGATATGTTGTTATTGGAAGCACCCAAGAAATACTTCTTGCCGTAAACTTCAACAAGAAATATTTCCTTATCCTTAGAAAGAATTATCTTCTCAAGGACCTTCATATTCTTATCCTTGTAAAAGCTATAATTCCTTTTTTCCACATAAACAGATGCTTTTTTCAAAGCTAATATCATTACTACTATCAAAATAGTATAAAGTATTATTTGAATAACTAAGTCCAACAAGTTATTAACCTATTACCTTCTTAACAGCTTCCAAAATTCTGTCTGCTTGGAAAGGCTTTACTATAAAGTCTTTTGCTCCTGATTGTATAGCCTCTATAACCATGGCTTGTTGTCCCATAGCTGAACACATAATGACAGTTGCATTGGCATTTATTTTCTTAATTTCTTTTACGGCATCAATTCCGTCCATTTCAGGCATTGTTATATCCATTATAACCAAATCCGGATTAAGTTCCTTATATTTTTCTATAGCCTTAAGTCCGTTTTCTGCTTCACCTAAAACTTCATATCCGTTTTTCACCAATATGTCTTTGAGCATCATTCTCATAAATGCCGCATCATCAACTAATAAAATCCCTTTTGCCATCTTAAAAATCCTCCTAATTTTTTATAAACTTTGTAATCTTTTATCAGGTTTTACAATATCTGTAATTCTTATACCATAGTTTTCATCTATTACTACTACTTCTCCGGTCGCAATTTTTTTACCGTTGGCAAGTATGTCCAAAGACTCACCTACCACTTTGTCAAGCTCAAGTACACTTCCCGGTTTGAAGTCAAGTATCTCATTAATAGGTTTTACCGTCTTTCCAAGTTCAACGGTAATTTGTAACATTACATCTTTTATCAAGTCCATATTTTCAGGGACTTGTATATTTGTCGTAGCCAGCGAATCAAAACTTGAAAACTGTGCCTGTTGCACCCTTACGCTTGGCTGAGGAGGCATCTGCTCGTATTGCATCTGAGGCGGTGCCTGATAATATTGAGGCGGCGGTGCCTGGTAGTACTGTTGAGGTGCTGCTTGATATTGCTCCTGCGGAGGCATTACCGGTGTGGCCTGTGGCACTTCCTGTACAGCTTGAGCAGCTTGAGGTGCTTGTTCTTGTGTTACTTGTTCTTCCTCTTCACTCATTCCTGCACCTCCCATTATCTTATCTATCAACTTTCTTGCAAATTCAATAGGAAGTATTTGCATTATCTCAGAGTCGATAAGATTACCTACCCTCATTCTAAACGAGGTGCACATTATCTCTTGAGTGGGATCCAATATATCAGGATCAAGTCTATCTCCCTTAAAATTAACCCTGCTAACTTTTGGAGGTGTAATATCTATCTTACCTCCCAGCATCTCTGAAAGTGAAGTCGATGCTGCCCCCATCATCTGATTCATAGCTTCACTTATAGCGCTTAGGTGCATCTCAGTGAGATCTTCAGGCAAGTCGCTTACTCCGTCCCCGCCAAGCATCAGAGAAGTGATTATCTTGACATCATCTTCTTTTAATATCAGAAGATTCATACCATCTATTCCGACTGAGTATTTTATAAACACAGATACAAAAGGTAGCGGATAATTCTCAGCTATCTTGGCTATTGTAGTTTGTTTGACAGTCGGAGTAGTTATTTCAACTCTTTGGCTTAATAAAGTAAACAATGTAGTAGCGGCACTACCCATGCTTATGTTTCCAATTTCGCCTATAGCGTCTTTTTCCATGTCTGTGAAAGCGTCTATGATATCATCATTTTTTTCTACATCTTGCACATCAGAAGTGTCGTTATTTACAACACCGCTTAAAAGAGCATTTATCTCTTCTTGAGACAGCATATCATTCGCCATTTTCTTCATCACCCTTTTCTATTACTTTGTTTATTTTAAAAGCCATATTCTTCTTATAAGTCCCCGGATAACCTAAATACTTAGTCTTTCCGGCAACTTTAAGTTCTAACTCTTCATCCACCTTTTTATTAAGTTTTATAACATCTCCAACTTGCATAAATATGAAGTCTTCTACTGTTATAAATGTATCTCCGACAACCGCTACAGCTTCAAGTTTAGCTTTTCTTACGCTACTTTCAAGATTTTTCTTACCTTTTTCATCAAACTCTTTTTTAACTCCTGAAAACAAGAAGTTAGTGGAAAGATTTTGTATAATCGGCTCCAATACGATGTTAGGAAGACATATGTTCATAAGTCCCTCAACCTCACCTATTTTAAGCGATAAGGTTATAAGTGCTACAGTTTCGTTGGGCGAAACTATTTGAGCAAATTGAGAATTAGGTTCTATCTTCTCCAAATAAGGAGAAAGTTCTATTACATTTTCCCACGCTTCAGGAAAATAGCCTACTATATTTCTTACTAACTTTGAAAGTATGATTAGTTCTATTTCAGAGAAATCTCTGTTTTCTTCGTCATAAAGCCCGTCACCGCCAAGTATCCTGTCTATCATAGTATAGGCCAGTTTGCTTGATGTCTCCAGTATTATCTGACCAGGTAAGGGCTCAAAGTTAATTACCGCAATCATGGCAGGATTAGCAATCGAGTTGTTAAACTCATAGTAAGAGAGTTCTTCCACTGACGAAACCTCTATCTCAGTTATTACTCTTAAATAGCCTGATAAATACGTACTAAGCACTCTGGCGTAGTTATCATGTATTATCGACAATGTTTTCAACTGATCCTTTGCCAATTTTTTAGGACTTTTGAAGTCATAGTTTTTTATCTTGACTTCCTTTTGCTCTTCCTTAATATCATCTACAGAAACATCACCGTCACCAAGTGCTGACAGCAAGGCATCTATTTCTTTTTGCGATAATACTTCCGCCAAATTTTACACCACCCTCAGTTATTGAGTAATACTTTCAGTAAACAAAACATCGACCACATCTTGAGTTTCCGACTCTATTATTGAATTCACATCATTTTTTATCTTTTCCTTGAGTTTGCTCTTACCCTCAGGACTAGCTATCTCATCTGCTGTCATAGCAGATATTGATGTTATAATACTATCTTTTATCTGTGGCATCTTCGCCTTTATAGTTTCAGGGGTCTTTTTGCCCTTGACTTCCAAGACAACAAAACCCTTGTAAAATCTTCCCGCCTTACCTATCTGTGTCGTTATATCCCCTACATCTATGTTTTGTGTAGCTTCCTTCTTTGCTTTTTTGGGTGCATTTTGTGAATTGCCTGTAGGTTTAAATACTACAAGCACCAATGTTGCTACAAAAACAAGTAGTGACAGGACGAATATAACTATAGACAGAACTGTAAATTTCTTGGAATCCATCTTTCACCTCTTAATTTTATGTTAAAAAACCTAATCTATTATCAAATTTAATATTTTAATTTAAATATTTTTACTATATTAAGGATATAATAAAAACACTAATTTGATATATACCCAATTTTTCAAATTTTCCTTATCTAAAATTGAGTTTATACTCATATTTTCTAAATAAAATATCTCTTATAGTAAAAATCAAGCCCATATTTTAGTTTTTTTATTAATTAGATATTTTATATTTATTACTTACTTTTCTTACTTCTTTACAGATTTTGAGTCCTTAGTCCTGAGTATCATTATATCGACTCTTCTATTTTTTGCCATATTTGCAGCTGTATCATTAGGAGCTACAGGGTGATATTCTCCATAACCTGCTGTTGAAAGTCTCTTAGGATCTATACCTTGATTTTCTATCAAGTATCTTACGACATTGGACGCTCTGTTGCTGGACAACTCCCAGTTAGATTGATGAACAGAGTTGCTTATAGGCACATTATCTGTATGTCCTTCAACACTTACGAATTTATCCTTAAAATTCTTGCTCTTAAGTATACCACCTACATATTTCAAAACATTGTATGACTGGGGTTTTAGTGTGGCACTACCCTGGTCAAATAAACTGCTGTCTTGGAACCTCAGTACGAGACCTTCCTCTTCGTTGGATATACTTATCTGCTTTTCTAATTTATTTTCCTTCAGGTATTCTTTAATCTGTTTTTCCATCTTTTCAAAACTGTCTGTCTCTGTAACAGAGGTACTTTGACCTTCAAATACTGAGCCTTTTTCTATCTTATTTTCTGAGCTTAGTGTATTTCCACCATCGAGCACACCGAGAGATCCCTGAAAAGACATTACTATAGCTTCAAATTTCTTGGCGTCTATGTTTGACATCGCAAAAAGAAGCACGAAGAAACATAGGAGGAGGGTCATCAGATCTCCATAGGTGTTCATATATTCAGGAGCACCCATCTTTATCTCATAAGTTACATTCTTCTTAGCCAACTTTATTCTCCCTCTTTAGTTAATGATTTTCTCAGAGACGGAGGCAAGAAGGCTTTTAGTTTTTCTTCTATTATTCTTGGATTTTCTCCGGCTTGTATAGAAAGCAAACCTTCAAGAATTATCCCTCTTTCAAGCATCTCAACCGCTGAATTTACAGACAACTTCTTTGCCATAGGTGTGAAAAATACATTTGCCAAAATTGAACCGTACAAAGTTGTAATAAGAGCAACCGCCATATTCGGTCCAAGTGAAGCAGTATCACTTAGGTTTTTAAGCATGGCAACAAGCCCAAACAGTGTTCCTATCATACCGAATCCCGGTCCCATACTTGCTATCATCTCCATAAGCCCCTGACCGTTTTTGTGTCTTTGCTCAATGAAGTCAAGCTCTGTTTCAAGCAGATTTCTAACAAGTTCAGGGTCAGTACCGTCAACTATCAACATCAATCCTTTCTGCAAGAAAGGATCAGACATTTCCCTTGTAGCTTCTTCAAGTGAGAGCAGCCCGTCTTTTCTGGCCTTATTGGCAAGCTCTATTATAGATTCTATAGTCTTTGACGGATCTGAGGCATCGCTTTTAAAAGTCTTTCCTATAAGTTTTGGCAAATCCTTTATTGTAGACATCGGAAATGCAATCATACTGGCAAAAATCGCACCCAAGACCGTGATGAAAAATGAGGGTATGTCTATATATGTTGCGAAACCGGCTCCACCGGATATAATACCCAGACCCATAGCAGCAAATGCGCCGACGAGACCGATGACTGTAGCTAAATCCATTTACACTATACCTCTCTTCTTCTTATGTTTACTTGCAATCCTGCTTGCCTTTTATATTCAATAACTTTGTCTATCACTTCTTCAATCTTCTCTCTTACAACAAACTTGTGTTCGTTTATAAGTGTTATCACTGTATCGGGATTTGCATCGACTATCTCAATCAAATCTCCGTTTATGACAAACTCATCACCGTTTAATCTCGTCAATTTAATCATATAAAAATCAATTCCTCAACTTAATAAAAATAATAAAAACACCTTGAAATATAAGATTCCAAAGCTATGTAATTCAAAGAAAAAGTGAAGTAGTGTAATTTCTAAATAGAAAAATTAAGTCAATTTTAACAAAAGTATAATATTTTTTCAATATTATAATACATTTATTTATATTATTACACATAAAAATTAGATTTTACACATTTAACTTTTATATTGAATTAGTACCACTATATATTTCGGACAAAAATCAATATTTTTCAATATTTTTTTCATAAAACCATTAGCACAGATTATAACATACTATTTTATTTTAATCCAGTATTTTTTTGAACATTTTGTACCATATATATATTGTTTTATGATTAATTATTCCCAAAAATACTTTATATTAATAATATCTATTATTCCACAAAAAAACACCTATATTTCAATTAGGTGTTTTTTGTATTAGTATAATATTTAGGTCTTTAGTATTATTTTAGTATTATTTTTAGCTATATTATACACTCATTCTAAAGAAAAAATATTCCCATTAGAGAAAAAATAATATTACCATATAAAAATTATCTATCTCTTAAGATTTACAAGTTCTTCAAGCATTTGGTCAGTTGTAGTTATTACCCTTGAGTTAGCTTGGAATCCTCTTTGTGTCACTATCATATTTGTAAATTCTTTAGCCAAGTCCACATTTGACATTTCTAATGCCCCTGAAAGGAGTGCCCCGTTTCCGCCTGAACCGGGTTTATTTATATTTGCTTCCCCTGAGTTTTCAGTAGGAGCCCATAAGTTATCCCCTTGTTTTTGAAGACCGTTGACATTTGAAAAAGTTGCAGTTACTATTTGTCCAAGCGCCTTTGTATCTCCATTGTTAAACTGTCCTATAACCTTTCCGTCAGAACCTATGCTCATCTTTGTAAGTTCACCTAATTTATATCCGTCATTAGTCTTTGCAAAGGCAGTAGATTTTGACTCGTATTGAGTAAGTGAAGATAAGCCTATTTTAAAGTTGTTTATAGGTGCAGCACCGTTTATTGATGAAGGATCAAGAGTAAATGTCAATTCTTTTACCGCATTTGCAGGATCTACCAAACCTTTATCAGTGAATTTAAATCCTGTAAGTGCCTTACCGTCAGCAGTTGTGGCAGGATTTGTATTTATAGTTGAACCTGTCACCGGCACCATAGCACCGTCAGGAGTCTTGTAGAAGGCGTAGGCACTCCAAGTATTAGGACCTTCCTTTACAAAATCCACCTGTATTGTATGTTCTCCCCCAAGTGAATCTATTACTGATGTAGTAATAGTCTTGCCTATTATACTCTCTCTCTTAGGTGATGATCCTTCAGCAAGTTCAGGCTTTACTGTATAAGTGAATCCCTTTGACGGATCAGCCGGATCTACAGGTTTTTGGTCGTATATTGTAGCCAGTGTATTAGGAAGTGGTGAAGGTAGACCTTCAGCAGTTTTTGAACTCAAGTTTCCTTCCAATTGTATATTACTTGTTACCTTAGGCTTTAATACGTCCTTTATAGGTACTTGTATCTTATCTATTTTTTCTATTATATTTCCGTCTTTGTCTGCTTGATAACCCATAACATAGTTACCGTTTTTATTTACAAGATAGCCTTCTTCGTCTACTCCAAAGTTACCGTCTCTCGTATAGAACTTTCCGTCAGGACCGTTCACCATAAAGAATCCTTCGCCGTCAATATATAAATCTGTATTGATATTTGTAGTTTCTACCGTACCCTTATCCATTGCGTTGTCTATTGAACTTAGGTTCATACCAAGACCGACTTGTCCCGGGTTTATACCCCCTCTGTCTCCACTTGAGCCTGACGCTGCTCTTGTCAACTGGCTGTATGTGTCTTTAAAAGTAGTTCTTGCAGCCTTAAAAGCTACAGTATTAACATTTGCTATATTATTTCCTATTACATCCATTCTCGCCTGATGATTCTTCAAAGAAGAAACGGCAGAATTCATAGAACGCATCATATTGATTTTCCTCCCATATTAAGCCCATCCTTGGCATGATTTACCTTATTCATTAAGATATTTATATATAGTTATTTTTATTTAATTCTATTATTTTATTTTTCTTACTTCTGCTCTTTCAATTGTTTTTTTATCTATTTTCTTAGTATATTTTTTTGTATTTTTAGTTTTAATCTTTATCTTATTCTTCATCATATCGCAATTCTCATCCTTATATTTTTTATTATCTTGTGTTCTTCTATTTTCTTTTAAGCTTTAAGTTTCTTTATCTCATTTTCAAGTGAACTTATTTTATCCAAGAGTGCCTTGTTAGTATTTTTAAATTCACTTAAAAACTCATCTATCTTTGAATTAAATGAACCCTTGTCTTCAAAATTTTTAGCAAACTTTTCAAATGATGACGCCATATTACTCATCTGTTCAACTGAAGTAAACTGTGCCATTTGCGTCATATATTGCTCGTTTTTCATAGGTTCCATCGGATCTTGATGTTTCATTTGAGCCACAAACAATTTTATAAATGTGTCCTTATCATATCCTGTTCTTTTTGCTTTCTCAGCCTTCTTCGCCTCTTCTTCAGCTTGTTTTTTCTTCAAAGATTCGGCAGTTACATCTGCAAACTTATATTCCTTGCCAAGCGAGTCTGTCATTTTTTCATTTTTATTATTCACATTTGCAGCCAAAGGATTTACCGATGAATTTTGCACTGATTGTATAGACATTTTTGTCCCCCTAAAAATTAAGAGATAAATTTAATTGTTTCACCTTATAATTTATCGAATATTTATACGAATACTTTATATTTTTTCTATATATTATTCAAAGTTTTTTAAACGGACTCACTTTAGGGCATAAAAATAGTGATGTACTACAGTTTGTAATACATCACTGAAATTATTCTAAATATAGCTTAATTTTTAAAGTCACAGATTATTTTTTAATTCAAAATTCATTTTTTATTTGCCATTATATTGTAAACTTATATGGAAATTAACAGATTTTCAAAATTATTATCTGTTTAATACAGGTCGTTAAACATCTCATCACCAAGCATATAAGGATTGATAACTTCTTCAAAGACAAGTTCATCTGCTGAAAGTCTAACTCCGCCTTTTTTGGAGAAATTTATAGCTTCCATTATATTTTGATGATAATTTGTCTCCTGATTGCTTTGTCCCACCTGTACATTTATCTCTTGAACGTTGACTCCTTGTTCGATAAGCGACTGTCTTAAGATATGAAGTTCATTTTCTATCGCCTGTTTAGCTTTTTGAGAGTCCACAAAAAACGATGCATTGAATACTCCATTTTCAGAATTTATACGAACACTCAGTTTTCCAAGAGATTCAGGCTCAAGCTTTATGTCAAAACTTGTCTTATTTCCCCTAAAAGCAACTCTCATCTCATCAACTATCTTTGCGAAGTTTTGTATCTGTTCATTGACTAATGTAGCTCTTCCAACTGTAGAAGCAGATATCTTGTTGCTTAAGATAAAGTTTCTCATTCCAGTAGTATCTATTGATATATTTACAGGACTTTCTATCTCCAAATCATTGTTTATATTTAGCTCTTCATTTATTTGTTTATTTACTACAGGTCTGATATCTTCCTTAAGTAGGTCTATTTCTCTTGCAATGTCAATTTTTGATGTGCCTAAGTCAGTATTTGAGCTTTCTTTTTGATTCTTATTCTTATCGCTTATATCTTTTACAACTTCTTTAAAAGTTTTGAGAATCTTAGTTTCTTCGTCTTCCGTCAAAGCAGAAAATTCTTCCCCAAGCTCTATTTCATGACTTTCTTTAACTTCTTTTTTTGGATTTAAATCCTTCGGCAAATTATTTAAGGCTATATTTTCCGGATTTGAAGTTTCATTGTTTATAACTTGCTCATTGTTTACTTCAACTGCAGCAGGCATCAAGCCTATATTGTCTTTTAGCTTTTCAAGAGTTTCATCGTTTTGTACTACTTGCATATTGAACATATAGACATTTGTTTCAAAGCTGTCTTCTACAGGAGTATTTTCTTCCTTATTCTCCTGTACTTCTTGATTTTTGTCCTTGACACTTACATCTTTTTGACCAGTATTTTCTACTTTATTATCATTTTCCACATTTTTTTCTTTGTCATCAGATGTATTTTTTAACTTTGAGTCTTGGTTTATCTTTTCATCTTTTCTTAAAGAATCTTTTTTTATTGAGTTATTTTTTAGGCTTTTGTCTTCAGTTTCAGTTTTTTCCTTTTCATTGTTTTCACTTTTTAGACTTTTTTTAAAATCTCTCTTAGTTTCAAATTTATTATTTTCATTTGAATTGGATTTTACATAATCCTTGAAACTTACATCCGTCTTTAAATCTGATTTTTGAGTCATATTTTTAGATATGTCCGCAAATATAAAATTACTCGATAAAGCAGTATTATTTGAAGTTATCTTCTCCATTTAATAATCCTCCGATTTTAGTTGTACCGTTCGGTATATCAATTTCTCCAATTTTAGTTGGACTGTTAGGTATATCAATTCCTCCAATTTTAGTTAGACTGTTCGGTATACCAATTTCTCTGCTTATATATGCTGCCTTATCCGCCTTATTGTCATTTTTAAGTTGCGCCAGTAAATCTCCTACCAATGCCGGTTTCATCTTTTTTAAAACATCAATTGCCATCTGTCTTTCATTTATAGAAAAACTTCTCATATTATCAATCCTATAATTTTTATATATAGGATTTGTATTGACTAATTTATCTATTATTTTTGCCAAGTCGGCAGACTGCATTTTTTCATAAGCTTTTCTCAGTATATCGACATCTTCATCATATTTTTTTAGAACTTTTAATGAATTTGCCACAACTGTTGAAAAACTTCCTTCAAAATTCATCTGATAATCTTCAAAATTCTTGATTTCAGTAAGAATTGCCTGAACCTTGGACTCGTCTTCAAAATTCTTAAGTATCTTTGCTGCACTTAGGTAGTCCATATTGGAAAAAATAACTGCAAGTTGATCGTTGCTGAACTTTTTGGCATCCTGTAATTCCTTGGCTGCCATCTTTTCTTCAGTCTTTTCGTAAAGTGCGCCAAGAGATGTATATTTTCTTAGAAATTCCAAGTAGTTTTGTCTTTCTCTTTCCACTGATTCGTTAAACTCTTTAGTAAATCTGTTTCTTATTCCCTCTATATAGTTAGGATTGGTATAATTTAATATCTTTGCCACCGTCCCTGCCTTCATACGTGATAATGCAGATGATACTTTGTCATAGTTTTTACCTGATTGCAATTCCTTTTTTATAGCATCTACAGCTCCCTTTATACCTAAAGACTCATAATACTTTGCAAGCTCATCACTTTGAGATGAATTTTGCTTTTTCATCTCCTCATACTCACTTTTTATTATATCCGAATTGCTTTGAGCTATATTTATATAATTCCTTATTTTAGAAGTCTTGTCGGGATTTATCACTGTCATTGAAGACATTAAGCTTTCATAAGCCTTGTTGTCGCTTTTTTTTATGTCAAGCATCTTATTTCCGGCGTCTTCTACACTCATCATAGTATAGTATTTAGCAAGCTCTGATATTCTCGTATCTCCTGAGATTTTCGCCTTTTCTTCAAGCTGTTTTTGTGCGTTATACGACTTGATTTGTGTATCTATAATAGATTTTGCTCTTTCATTTGTAAGATACAATATTCCTATTGTTGCAGCTATTACCAAAAAAAACACTACAATAACCGCAAGTCCTATCTTTATCTTTGTAAAAATGGATGTCTTTTTAGGCTGACTGTTCAATACTTCCTGTTGCACGCTCACTGTAAAATCTCCTTAATAATTTTTCCTTGCCGTAAAACTTACAATTTCATCTATTATCTTTTCTTCATCTTTTGATTCTTTTTCCAAAAACTTCTGATAGTCCTTGTCTTTTAAGTTCTCATAAGACTTTCTCTGTCTTCTTATGTCTATAAATTCTTCCTTCTTGTCTTCCAAGTTTTTTTGTAATATATCTATCTCTTCTACTTTTTGCCTTATGGCGGTATTTTTCAGATAGTCTATATATTTGTTTAGTTCCAGTAATTCTTGGATTGATGAACCGTTTGAATTTTTTTCCTGTCTATGCTTATAGTTTTCTTCCAGTTCATCATAGAGCTCTTTCAATTGCTTTTTTGCCTTTTCAATCTCAAAATTAACAAGGCTCATTTCATTTTTCTTATTATCTTCTTCCTTTTCCTTGACATCCAGTACCTTTTGCAATCTGAATTTATAAGCCATACAAATCACCTTTTATACAATCGACAAATTTTATAAAAACATTCACCCAAATATTACGTTTACTTAATTAAAAATCAGTTATTATCTGTCCTATCATATCTTCTATCTGTGAAAAAGTGTATTTGTCATGAACACCCTGTTTCAAGAAATTGTTTATCTCGTCATTTTTTTCTATAGCAAAGTCAACTTTTTTGCTTGAACCTTTGACATAAGCACCTATACTTATCAAATCTTCCGAATCCTTGTATGTGGCAAGCAAATCTCTCATAACTCCAACTTTCTTCATATGTTCGCCGCTCATTATAGAAGGCATTACTCTGGAAACTGAAGCCAGCACATCTATAGCAGGATAGTGATTCTTATTTGCCAAGGCTCTTGACAAGACTATGTGTCCGTCCAATATACCTCTGACAGTATCGGCAATGGGCTCATTCATATCATCACCGTCAACAAGCACTGTATAAAGTGCTGTTATAGAGCCTTTATCAGAGTTGCCTGAACGCTCAAGCAGTCTTGGAAGCTCAGCAAAAACAGAAGGCGGGTAACCCTTGGTAACAGGAGGCTCTCCTATAGCAAGTCCCACTTCTCTTTGTGCCATGGAAAATCTTGTTAGCGAGTCCATCATCAGTATGACGTTCTTACCCTGATCTCTAAAATATTCTGCGATGGAAGTGGCAAGTAGAGCTCCTTTTTTCCTTACAAGTGCCGGCTGGTCAGATGTTGCAACTACAACAACAGAACGACTCAAACCCTCTTCTTTAAGGTCATTTTCGATAAATTCCTTAACTTCCCTACCTCTCTCGCCTATAAGCCCTATGACATTTATATCTGCTACGGTATTTCTGGCTATCATACCAAGTAGAGTTGACTTCCCTACGCCTGAGCCGGCAAATATACCTATTCTTTGCCCTCTACCGCAGGTAAGCATACCGTCTATTACCTTGACTCCAAGCGGTAATGGCTCTCTTATTCTCATCCTTGACAGCGGATTTGGAGGCATATTATTTACAGGATATGCTCGACTTACATTTAAGCTCTCCTTATCATCAATAGGTTGACCTAAGCCGTCAAGTACCCTGCCAAGTAAGCTGTCACCTACCTGCACCTCATGGGAATTTCCTGAGGCTATAACAGTAGCCCCCGGAGATATGCCCTGCATATCACCAAGTGGCATCAGTAGTACAGCATTTTCAGTAAAACCCACTACTTCTGCCATTACAGGGACATCTGATTTGACTGGGAATATCTTACACATCTCTCCAACTTGCACTTGAGGACCTATAGATTCAATTGTTAATCCAACAACTTTTGAAACTCTACCCTTGTACTGTACCAAGGTAGCATCTGAAAGTCTGTCAAAATACTTACTTAAGTCCAATTGTTGCATAATCTACCTTATAAAGAAAAAAACTATAAAAATATAGTTTTTAATCTTTCCTTTCAACTTCAAAGAGTTTTGAAAATTCTTCTTTTAATTTGATAATCTGATCTTCTATCGACGCATTAACTGTGCCGTCATCACTTTCTATCTCTATATCTCCACTCCTGTAGCTGTCAACTATCTTTATCTCTATGTCTTGCACCGTAGGAAACATAGACAGTATTCTTGTCCTAAGCATAGATGTCTCTTCAAAATCATCCCTGCTTATTCTTACAGTAAGCTTTTTCCTAGCATTTAATTCTTCTATAGATGATAAAACGACATTTGTAACCATCTCGTCGTCTTCTTTTATCCTCTGTCTTATTATCTTCTTCACACATTCAACAGTTAGATTTATTATCTGTTTTTCTGCATTAGCAAAAGATTCCTGTCTGAAATTATGTGCTTCATCCAAAATATTCTTAGCCTCTTTAAGCATATAGTCATACTTTGACATAGCCTCTTCAAAGCCCTTTTCATAGCCTTGCCTTTCTTTTTCTTGAAATAGCTCGGCTATCTTTTCATTGGCACTTTCCACTATTTCTCTTGCTCTTACATTGGCAGTTTCTATTATCCTGTCTGAAAATTCATTGGCACTTTTCTTTATCTCTTCGGTTTCATTTTGAAGTTTCAATTTTAACTGCTCAAGTTTTTCTACTCTTACCTTTTTTTCCACTTCTTCTTTGAATACCTTGTTTATGGCATCGCCATTTTTGTTCAAGGATTCGATACTCTTGGTAGAGGCCTTATTCTCATCCTTTATATCATGATATCCTATGATATATGTGTTTTGAGTCTCGACAAAGTTTGATTTTATAACTCTAGCCAATCAGCTCATCTCCTCCGCCTCTTGAGATTACTATTTCTCCGGCATCTTCCAATCTTCTTATGATGTTTACTATTGCCTGTTGTGCTTCTTCCACATCTCTCAGTCTTACAGGTCCCATAAAGTCTATATCTTCCTTTATCATCTCAGCCATACGTTTAGACATGTTAGAGAATATCAAGTCTGAAACCTCAGGCGTAGCACCTTTGAGGGCAACTGTAAGCTGTGTATTTTCAACTTCTCTGATGATTCTTTGAATGGCTGTAGAGTCAAGGTTGATGACATCTTCAAATACAAACATCTTCTTCTTGATTTCATCTGCAAGTTCAGCATCCGACTCCTCAAGATTTTCAATGATGTATTTTTCCGTACCTCTATCCACAGAGTTGAGTATTTCAACTATGGCATCTATACCGCCTGCCTTTGTATAGTCTTGAGTTACTATATTTGACAGTTTCTTTTCAAGAACTATCTCCACTTCTTTTATTATCTCAGGATATGTCCTATCCATAGTAGCTATTCTTCTTGCCACCTCTATCTGCTTTTCCTGAGTAAGTGATGATAGTATCTGTCCTGATTTTTCATAGTCCAAGTACGAAAGTATCAGAGCTATGGTTTGAGGATGTTCATTTTGTATAAAGTTTGAAAGTTGAGAGACCTCAGCCTTTTTTGCAAAGTCAAAAGGTTTTACCTGTAGTGAGGCAGTAAGTTTGTTTATAACTTCAAAGGCCTTTTCCTTTCCTAATGATTTTTCAAGGACTTCCTTGGCGTAGTTGATACCACCCTCAGATATATAGTCCTGAGCCACACACATATCGTAAAACTCTTCAAGTATCTCCTCTTTTATATCAGGATCGACCTTCTTGACATTGGCAATCTCAAGTGTCATCTCTTCTATCTCTTCATCAGTCAAATGTTGGTATAGTTTTGAAGAAAACTCAGGTCCCAGACTTATCATCAATATAGCCGCTTTTTGTTTTCCGTATAATTTTGATTTTTCCTGTTTGCCTGCTGCCAAGACTCTTCCCCCTTACTCCTCTTCAATCCATGTTTTCAACAATTGAGTTACTATTTCCGGATTTTTCTCTATCAAGTCTTCAATACTCTTTTTCTTTCCGGATTCCTTCATACCTATCTCTATTGCTTCTATTTCTTCCTGTTTCCATATTGGACCGTTTTCTGTTTTCTTTGTTTCATCTGCTTTCTTTTTAGCTCTTGCTCTTCTAAGCATTGTAACCGTTAGTAGTATCAAAGGTATAAGAGCTATGACTGCAATTGCTATCCACTGCCACATCGGAATACTTCCTTGAGCATTTTTAGCTGACAAGTCATCCACCTTGTTGAAGCTTTCTGCAAATACTTCTACAGCCTTGGTATCAAGTCCTGTAGCAGTAGTAATCAGGTTAACTATCTGAGTTCTTTTTTCATCAGACAATTCTCCACCTTCAAGTGTATCCTTATTCAATATGACAGACACTGTAACTGAATCTATAGTTCCTCTTGCTTTTTCAACATTTTTAACTATTTCATTGAGTTCGTAGTTTACTGTACTTTCACTTCTGTTATAGCTTGAATTGCCGTTTTCATCAACTGTAACGTAGTTTGTAGTACCGCCAGCCTCGTTGTTATTTGAAGTAACACCCGGAGTACCCAATGAGTTATTCTTATTTTCAACCTGTTCTTTTTGTTGCTGTTCACTTCTTACCAGACCTGATGTTTCGCCCTCAACAGGAGGAGTAAATGTCTTAGTTTGAGTAGTTTCATTGTCAAAATTAAGTTTTACTGAAACCATAACAGAAAAATTGTTATAGCCGAACATTGGAGCAAGGAAGTTTTGTAGAGAGTTTTCTATATCTCTTTTGACCTTTTCCTGCATCTCCAAGTTAGTTCCTGTCTGCATATTTGCATTTTGTCCTGTAGCATTTTGGTTTAATATCTGACCGTTAGGTCCATGTATTGTAACATTTTGAGGTTCAAGTCCCTCTACAGAGCCTGCAACCATCGACGCTATACCGTTTATAGAGTCTTGAGAAAGCTGACTTCCGTTTTTGAGTATAAGCATAACACTGGCCTTTGGCTGTTGTTTATTTTCACTTAATACAAATTCCGAGTTTTTCGGTATTGCAAGAGTTACTTGTGCCTTTTCAACTGCAGGTATAGACTCTATAATTGATGATATTTGATTAGTAAGTGCATATTGCTTAGCTGTATTTTTCTCATCATCACTCATAAACATTGAGTTCATGTTGATAAGATTTGAAAAATCGAACTTCGCATTTGGTATATTTTGCCCTGCTAAATCTATCATTATCTTATTTCTGCTACTTTCAGGTACAGAAATAGAGTTTTGGCTGTCTACCTTATACTGCACTCCCATAGAGTCCAAAGACTGAGTAACCTTGCTCATAGTATTAAGGTCGAGATTACTGTACAATGTCACATATTTTGTCCTGGTAAAATACATAATCATAGATACCATGACAATCAATATGAGTGCTATGGATATAGCTACAGTAACTATCTGTTTTTTTGTATACTTTTCAAGATAAGAATTTATGGAATTTCTTACACTATTTATGTTTTCCAAAACATACACCTCTGTGAGTCTATTTATAAGTTGAAAACACTGTTTTCAAATTTTCTTTTCATAATACTATATCTGCAATCTTGTTATCTCTTTATAAGCCTCAGTCACCTTTGAGATGACTTCTGTCAAGGCTTGATATTTCACACTTGCCACTCCCTTAGCAATAGACAAGTCATGTATATTTTCAAGCTCTCCCGATATCAACTGTCTTGTTAGCTGAGCTTCATATTGTTTGGCATCATTTACATCGTAAATGGCCTTTTTCAAAAAATCGGAAAAACTTACATTGCTGTCTTTTTTTTCTTCAGCTATATTCCTTATATTATTTAATGGTAAGGTAGTATCTATTTTATTTATTATCATCTTTTATCTCCAGATTTATTTTCCTATATCTATAGCCTTTTGAAGCATTGCCTTTGATGTATTTACTGCAGTTGCATTGGCTTCGTATGCTCTTTGTGCTGTAATCATATCCACCATTTCAGTTATCAGTTCGACATTTGGCATTTTAACATAGCCGTTTTCATCAGCATCCGGATGACCCGGATCGTATCTCAGTTTAAAGTCACTCTTGTCTTCAACTATACCTACAACTTCCACACCGCCTGTATCTTTTTTTCTCTTATTTTCAAGGACTGATTTGAAAGAATTGTCTCCTTGTGCCTCCTTAAATACAGCTACCTGTCTTTTATAAGGAAGTCCATTTTTTGTCCTTGTAGTTTGAGCATTTGCTATATTTTTAGATATTATATCCATCCTCAAACGCTCTGCTGTAAGTGCTGTAGCATTTATATTCATTCCTGAAAATATAGACATTATTTTCTTCCTCCTGTTATTCCACTAATCACAGATTTGAAGTAACTTGAAATCTGATCAGCCACCATAGAATAATTGATGTAGTTTTTGACACTGTCCACTTCTTCAGTATCCAAGTTGACATTGTTGCCATCTTCTCTTGTGCTGACAGAGTTATCAGTGGCAAGAAAAGGAGCTGTTCTTGAAAATGATGGTATTTCAATATGTCTTGTATTGGTAGTTGCACCCTTAAGATGTTGTTTATCATATGATGCAGTCAGATACTCTTCAAATTTTACATATTTTCTCTTGTAATTAGGAGTATTTACATTAGCCAAATTTGAACTTATGCTTTCATTCCTCATACTATAAGCGTCTAAGGCAGTCTTCATGGTGCCTAGATAGTCGTTGTTGATTCTCATCCCTTATTCCTCATCATACTTGTAGTCATAATAAATAAATCTTATCCATATCACATTTTTTTCATAATTTTACAAAAAAAAATGCACTCCCATAATTATATAACATCTGAATAAATTTTACTATAAAAATTTTAAAATTTATAATACAAAATACCTAATTAATAAATTGTAAAAAATGAGCAAGTCTATAAGCCGAGTTCAGTATTAAACAGTCATCTATCTACTATCACTGTTGCCAATGACATCTAGCGACCTACCTTTTGGATTAAAGCGAGCAACTTTAGTTTTTACATCCTTCTTGGTCTTGCTTCCGGTGGGGTTTACATAACAATGCAGTCGCCTGCATTTTGGTAAGCTCTTACCTTACCTTTCCATCCTTACCCTATATAGGGCGGTCTATTTCTGTTGCACTTGCCTTGGAGTCGCCTCCACCGGACGTTATCCGGCACCGTGCTCTGCGAAGCTCGGACTTTCCTCATATATAAAATATGCGACTGTCTGACTTACTCAAATTTTCAATCAAAAAATACTCAAAAAGTACTAAGACACAATTATATTTTAGCCTTAGAGTTTTTTATCTTTTTTACACAAATGTAAAATATTTGTAATTATATTATATTTTTTAAATTATTTCAACCTTCATATACAATATTTTTAAATTTTATAGTCCAATTATACATATCGGCAAAATTTCTTAAATCATCAATATTTTTTCTAATAATACCACTGCTTGTGATGAAATTCCCTCTCCTCTTCCTTCAAAGCCCAATTTTTCAGTTGTAGTTGCTTTTACAGATACATCATCAATAGAAATTCCAAGCACAGAGGCTATATTTGTCCTCATTTGGTCTATATATGGTCTCATTTTGGGCTCCTGTGCTATTACTATGCTGTCTATATTTCCTATTTTATAGTTATTTTCTTCAAGCTTTTTTCTTAGTTCAGCAAGCAAAATCAAGGAGTCAATATCCTTGTACTTCTTGTCATTATCCGGGAACAGACTTCCAATATCTCCTATACACAGAGCTCCGCAAATCGCATCTATTATCGCATGTGTAAGTACATCCGCATCGGAATGTCCTGCAAGCCCCTTTTCATATGGAATGTCAACCCCGCCTATTATCAGCTTTCTTCCCTCTTCAAATTTGTGAACATCATAGCCTATACCTACTCTCATAATGACCCCCGTTTTACTACTTTATCATAATATATAAGTTTATTAATCCGCTTCATATAATTACCATTTACTCTCTATTTTATAAAATTTTATCTCATTTTATTTTTTCACACTAATACCATATCTTCCCTAATTTTTTAAAAAATACTCAAAAAAATAAGACAATACAAAATAATCTGCAAGATTTATTGTATCATCTTATTAAATTTACTCTTATTTCACTTTTTATATTACTTTTTACTTGGTCTTTTTTATTTCATGTCTACAGTAACTCTAAAATTCTTATCCACCAATGCACCTGATTTTGGATTTTGATTAAATACTTTTCCACTTCCGGTAAAATTATACTTAAGTTCTAAGTTATCAAGTAATACCTGCGCCTGTTCCTTAGTCATTCCTATAAGATTAGGCATTGTCATACTTGTATTGGTATCTGAAGCCATGTAGAGCATTACCTTGGATCTTGGTTCCACCATCTCTCCTGCATTTGGGAAGCTACTTACAACATGGGATTTTTCTTCCACTACTACTCCCTGTTCAAATGTTGGAACAAGATTCATAGATTGTAGCATTTCAGTAGCTTGTGTATATGACATATTTTTAAGCTCAGGTACTTGAAGAGTCTTTTGACTGTTATTTTCATCTACCTTAACATTTTGATTAATTCCGAGATATTTAAGAGTTCCTTCAAGCACATTTCTTGCTATAGGAGCTGCAGATTCACTACCTGACTGAGTACCCTCACGAGGCTCATCTATTACTATTAGCAGAGTTATCTGCGGGTCTTCCACGGGAGCAATAGCTACAAAGGTACAAATAAACTTTGTGGCTGAATACGCCTTTTCACCTTCTAAAACCTTATTAGCACTTCCAGTCTTACCTGCAATTCTGTAGCCTTCTATCCTTGCTTTTTTTCCCGAACCGTTATTTACTACAGATTCCATAAGATTAAGCAAAGTAGCCGATGTCTGACTTGAAATTACCTGTTTTACTGTCTTTGTCTGTGTCTTTGAAATAACATTATTTTCTTCATCCAAAAGTGCCTTTACTATATTCGGCTCTACCAACTTACCGCCGTTTCCTATTGCATTTACCGCTGTTACCAGCTGTATAGGAGTTACAGCTATACCTTGACCGTAACTCATGTTTGCAAGTTCCATAGGTCCAAGGGTCGATAGAGGTCTAACTGAACCCGGCTCTTCTCCCGGAAGATTTATATTGGTTGTCTGTCCAAATCCAAAAGCATGGACGTAATTGAGGAGCATCTCTCCTCCCAACCTCTGTCCCAATTGGACAAATACTGTATTTACAGATTGCTCTATCGCCCTTTTGAAAGTAATAGTTCCAAAAGGCCTTGGAGTCCAGTTTTTAAGTTTTTGACCTGCAACTTCTATATATCCGTTGTCTACAAAATATTCTTCACTAAATACCTTGCCTTCTTCAAGAGCTGTAGCCGATGTAAAGAGCTTAAAAGGTGAACCTGGTTCAAAGATATTGTTTACAGATGGATTACGCCACATCTTGTATATTATCTTCATCTTCTCCTCTTCACTTGGAGCTTCTTTCATCAGGTTGGCATAATAATCATATGCTGCCTCTCTTGGAAGATTTGGATTATAGTCAGGTACAGTAGACATAGCCAAAATATTACCTGTCTTTGTCTCCATTAATATACCTGATACAGATTTTGGGGTGTATTCCACATAGGCGTTTCTAAGCGCCCTTTCCATATTGTGCTGCAAAACTTCGTCTATGGTAAGCATTACGTTCTTACCGTTTATCTCCTTTTGATATTCCTTGTCTTTTACCGAGATATTTTGACCGTTAGCATCTTTTACATAGACCTTCTTACCTGGTATGCCCTTAAGTTGCAAGTCCATAGAAGCCTCTATACCTGCAAGACCTACGTTGTTACCTGAGGTATGTCCAAGTACATATGACGCAAAGTTGCCATAAGGATATTCCCTCCTTGATTTTTCATCAAACCAAGTATTGGATATATCTTTTTCACGGAGCTTTTTCATATTGTCAAGGCTTACGTTTTGGAGCAAAATTGTCCGATCTTCCTTAATACTCAACTTTTCTTTGAGTTTTTTCCTATCCACATCAGGAATAGCTGACGCAATCTTATCTATGATTTCATCCTTGCCCTTATCATCCTTAGGTACTCTGGTAAGCTCTATCCAATAGTCGTAAATAGGAATACTTACAGCAAGTTCCTTTCCACCCGAGTCGTATATAGTACCTCTCGTAGGCATTATCACTTCTTCTTTGACCTGCTGTCTTTTTGCCATATTGCTGTATTCTTCATGCTTGACAATCATCAAATCGCCAAGACGATATATTATATATATCATCAAAATTATAAAAATCCATATACTGATTTTTAGCCTGTTTATCACTAATTTATTGTAGTTTACTTTTCTATTTTTTTTCTTTTTCTTCATAGTTTTTCATCTTCCACTTAAAGACTTACAAAACAGTCAATTTTTCAATAAATCTATCTGAACTATAGATAATACTAAACTTACATAAAATTTTTCTTATATATTATACCATAAATTTATTAAAATGGTATAAATTTATAGTTAAAATTCTTTGCTTTTTTTAGATACTATAATATTTAGCAACTCAAATTAAAAACATGGTCTATACTAATAAAATATTTTATGCTAATCTTAACAAAAAAAATATCTGTTAGAGTTTCCCCCAACAGATATTTTATAATCTTTCTTACTGCTTATTTAACACAAAACAGTTCTTCTCCAAAGCCTACTGTGCCCTTGGCTATTACTTCAATAGCGTTATAATCGTCAGAATTGGTGATAATTATAGGAGTTACTGTTTTATAGCCTTTTTCTTCAATAAATTTCTTATCAAAGCGAATCAATTCATCTCCTACTTGAACGCCGTCACCGGCTTTTACCAATTTTTCAAAGCCTTCTCCCTTAAGCTGAACTGTATCCATACCTACATGTATCATCACTTCCAAACCATCTTGACTCTTAAGTGCAACTGCATGTCCTGTTTCAAACATCACTTCCACAGTGCCGTTAATTGGTGATTTTACCAAGCCGTCTATAGGCTTAATTCCTACACCCTTACCTAATATTTCTGCTGAAAATGTGGGATCGGGAACTTCCGACATCGGAATAACTTCCCCATGCAATGGTGCAAAAATCACAGTCTCATTTATGCTTTTTTCTGTGGCTTTTTCCTCTTTTACTTCTTCTACTACCTCTGGCTTTTCAAGTATTACACCCACTATCTCATCTCCGGCTTTTTCCATATATTCTTCCACATGAGATTTTATAACTGAAACCCTTGGACCATAGATAACCTGTATACCGTTGCCTGCCTTGACGACCCCTGCTGCTCCTGATGCTTTCAGCACATCATCTTTGACCAAAGAAGCATCTTTTACAGTCACACGTAAACGGGTAATGCAATTGTCAAGATCTGTAATATTCTTCTTACCGCCAAGCCCTGCCAAAATTAGACGGGATTGTTCATCTTCCGGCGATGAACCGCTTGCAGAAGGAGTTGCTTCTCCCTTTTGACTCATATCTGCTCTGGTATAAAGCTTTGTTTCTTCATCATCCGCTTCTCTACCCGGTGTCTTCAAATCCCATTTTTTAATAATAAAGCTGAACAGGAAGTAATATACTACAAAGTAAACTGCTCCCACAAAAACAATCCAAATCCAATTAGTCTTGGCATTTCCTTGTAAAATACCAAATAAGAACATATCAATTAAGCCACCGGAGAAAGTCATTCCCACTCCCACTTTGAACACATGCATCAACATGTATGCTAAACCAGCCAATACAGAGTGTATAGCATATAAAAACGGTGCAACAAAGAGGAAGGTAAATTCCAATGGCTCTGTAATACCTGTCAACATCGATGTCAATGCAGCAGAAATCAAAAGACCGCCTACAACCTTGCGTTTTTCCGGTCTGGCTGTTTTATAAAGTGCCAATGCCGCTCCCGGCAAACCGAAAATCATAAGTGGAAACTTGCCTGCCATAAAACGAGTCGCTTCAGCTGAAAAACTTACAGTGCTTGAATCTGCCAACTGAGCAAAGAAAATATTTTGTGCACCTTCCACCATTTTGCCTGCTACTTCCATAGTGCCGCCTACTGATGTTTGCCAGAAAGGCAGGTAAAATACGTGGTGAAGTCCAAATGGAATCAAGGCTCTTTCCATAAAACCATATAGCCAAGTTCCTATATAACCTGAGCCACGCACCAATTCCCCAACGGCATTAATTCCCGATTGAACCGGAGGCCATACAAAATACATCAAGATACCGACAGCCAAATAAACAACTGCGGAAATAATGGGAACAAAGCGAGTGCCGCCAAAGAAAGAAAGCACCTGAGGCAACTCAATCTTATAGTATTTATTATGCAAAGCAGCCACACCAAGTCCAACTAAAATACCGCCAAATACCCCCATTTGCAAACTGGTAATACCCACAACATCTGTAGTTGCACCGGCAATTAAACTTTCTGTTCCACCATTAATCGTAATCATGGCACCAAGAGAGGCATGCATTACAAAAAATGCAATTGCACCCGCAAGAGCTGCAGTTGCCTTTTCCGCCTTTGCCATACCAATAGCAACACCAATAGCAAAAATTATTGGTAAGTTTGCAAATACTATACTACCTGCTGCATTCATTACACTAAGCACCATGTAGGCAGGCGTACCGGGTCCGATTACTCCTGTCAATCCATAGGTTTTCAACATGGTTTCATTGGTAAAAGAACCTCCGATACCTAAGAACAAACCTGCTACAGGTAAAATTGCAATCGGCAACATGAAGGAACGTCCGACCCTTTGCAAAACCCCAAAAACTTTGTTATCTTTCATAGTTTCTCCTTTCTTAGTATCCGGATACTGATATAAATATCTATCCGTATCTTGATACAAAAAATAATTAGGGATAAAGCATATTTTATACTTCTAAGCTGCTTTATCTATTAGCACATTTTGTTGCTTATTTTTAGCAAAGGAAAAAATCTCAATGGTTTCCTATTAATACTCTTCTTAAAAACGTGCATTTAAGAGCTGTTTCTACGGAAACTACACTAACGGTATTTTTACATACATTATATCATTTTTTTCAGAATTTACACTAAAAAAACTTAAGTCCACTTTATTTTGCCCAAAGTTAAAGTAAGTCTCATATATATTTCTATTTTTAAAGTAAGTTATGTTGTCTTTTTAATAAATATTCTTTTATATTTTACAGGATATAATTGATTATTAAAATCTTTATTACAACACAGTAAAATTAATATATACGCAAAAAAGCTCCCTATATCTAAGAGAGCTATTTATATAAA
Source organism: uncultured Peptostreptococcaceae bacterium (assembly GCA_963521605.1). GTDB lineage: Bacteria > Bacillota > Clostridia > Peptostreptococcales > Filifactoraceae > Peptoanaerobacter. The sequence continues at coordinate 50,441 of CAUQVF010000007.1, forward strand.
TATTTATTATTGTGAGAAAACTTATTTTTTAAAAACTGTATTTTTTAAAGGTTTGTTTTTTAAACTATATTAAAAAAACTATCTATCAAAAGATATTATATTTTTGTATTTACATTCGAGCCTATTGCAGGGTTGATTGACAACTCAAGCTCTTTTATCTCGTCAAGCAATGCTGACGATTGCTCCTTAGTTACATCCATAGCTTTTTTCAGTACAGATATACCTACATCATTTGAAAGTTTAAGATTGTTTATATTTACCGCTAAGGCAGTTACGTCCATATTTCCTCCTACTGTTTTTCGTCAATGAATATACCGAAATTATCCTTTGTAACCTTTTGCATATTGTCCATGGAATACTTGTCATTTATAACTCTCTTATTCTTGCTTTTTCTTATTTCTTCTCTTAGAGAGTCTGTCTCCTTGAACAATATAGGCATTAATTTTTCATCTATAATCTTGGCTTTTCCTATTACTTCTTTTATTTCTCGGATAGATATACCTAAGTTCGGATATTTGGTAATTTCCACATCAAAATCAGGCAGTTTTTTTATTTCTTCAAAAAGCATCACAAACTGTTCATCAAGCAGACTCATATCGTCTATTATATCTTGCCTTTTATCTATCAACTCAGTAAAGGCATCGAAGTCTTCTTTTTCCACATAAGCTTCCATATTCAAGGTCAAATCAAGGAGATCCTTGGATAGAGAAAGCTTATTTTTCGTGATATCTGTCAATTTTTGAAATGCATTCATTGTTGACCTTTCCTTACTATAATCATCGCCTCTTTCCATCCGTCTCTCAAGTCTACTATGACCATCTTTGCGTCATCTACAAATTCTTCCTTTTTTTGTATATTTGCATCTATCAGTCTACTCAAGGCGAAGTCGTAAAGCATATGGAAATTTTTTGATATTTCCACATCCATATTGAGTGTTGAGTCCAGTTCTGTGATTATATTTTGTGCCTTTATCAAATTTTCATTGGCTTTTTGAATATTTTTTTCCTGTATTCCTATTTTTGCCAAGTTCATAAATTTTATACAGCCGTCATACAACATCAGCGTTATCTCTTCCTTTGAAGCTGTATTAATTGAATTTTCCTTGTACTTTTGATATGGATTTGATATCAATATCATTACCTCCGAATTATTTTAAATTAACTTTGTTGATTCATCCAACTTGTTTGACTTTGCATCTTTTGGATTGCACTTTCCATTGCGGAAAATTTCTTCCAAAGATTATTTTCAAATATTTCTACTTTTCTATTTTCATCATCTATTCTTTTTGTAAGCTCTAAAAGGCTCTTTTCCAATATTGAGCTGTTTTTTACAACTCCTGAAAGTATGTTGCCCTTTACCTGTTGCAATATAGACGACTCGTTACCTACTCCTGATTGCTTTGCTATTGAAGTTATCCCGTTTGACATATCCTCCATCACTCTTACAAATACACCTGTATTTGCTCTTTGAGCCTTGCCCTCGGCAGAGTTTTTTGGATGATCTTTGATGTCATCAGGAGATTTGAATAGTGTATCAAGTACCTTTTGCGGATCCTTAGCAATTGCATTTTTGAGTTTTTTCTCATCTATTTGCAGTACAGCTCCGTTTTGATATGTTCCTGTAGTTATCCCAAGTTCAAATAGTGAACCTGCACCCTCCACCTTTTCATAAAGTCCGCTTCTTACATTTGAAAGTATGTTGCTTACAGTATTGTCACTGTTTAACAGTCCTGATTTAGCCTTTTCATCCCAAAGTTTTACCTCTGTCTCTGAAAGCGCCTTTCTCTCAGTGTCTGTAAGCGGTTCATAGCTTCTAAATGACTTTTCTTTGACCTTGTCTTGCATAGATTTTACAATCTTGTTGTAGCCTTCGACAAATTCTTTTATCTTGTCGAATATAGCGTCTTTATCGGCAGATACGCTTACTTTGTTTACAACATTATCAGCTTTTTTTAGTGTCAGCTGTACACCGTTGATATCTATGTTGTTTGACTCGTTTTCTATTTCCTTGCCGTTTAATTTTATCTTGGAATTTACACCTTTTACTCCGTCGTTTAGCGTAGAAGCTGATACCCCAAGTGATTGAAAAAAGTTTTGTGTAGCTGTATCAGTAGATTTTATGGATTGTTTTGCTCCTGATTCCTTAGTTGACATCATCAGCATTGACACATCTTTATTGTCTGATGACTTCCCTACTTTTCCAAAGCTGACATTTAATCCTGTAGCTTCTTTTATCTTTTTCATAGCTGTTGAAATAGTGTCATTAGCCTTTAAATCTACAGTCTTCATTTCACCGTTTACTTCAAGCTTTAGCTGTGTGTCAGCTCCAACCGTGTCATCAGCTTTTTTTTGTACCACTTCTCCTGTTACGCTTGCAGTAGATGCGAGTCTGTTTACTTCTACATCCATACTTCCGTCAAAGGCTCCGGCACTTGTAGTAGCAGTAAAAGCATCTCCACTGACATCAGCTTTTTTGCCCCAGCTCACCTTATCTATACTGTTCGGATATAATTTTCCGTTATATGAGTAATTTGTAAGACCTAATTTTTTCCTGGCATCCACTATAAAATTGGCTAAGTCCTTATTAAGAGATTGGTAAGCCTCCTGCTTCCATTCGCTCTTTGTCTTAGTCTTTGTAAAAGATATAGATCTTGAACGCTTAGCCTCCACCATTTGTTTAACGATGGTGTCGGTGTCCATTCCCGAAACCATTCCGCCTAATCTCATTCTTGTAGCCATATAATACCCCCCTAACTAAATTAACGACCTCATGTCTTAAAAATTATATCGTCAGTTATTTCATTTTTTATAAGCTAATTTTACAAATATATAGCATAAGTTTCAAAAATATATAAAATAATAAAAATTTTTTGTATTTTTTTATGTCATTATAGCATTTCTTATTACAATTTAGGTGAATTTGTGATAAAATGTATGACATCGACAAAGGAGGTGCAAATGTCTGACAAAAAATATATAATAAGAAATATTTCCAATAATCAAATAGACTTTGACAACTTATTTGATGAGCGAAATATATATAATATGACAAAGGAAGAGTTTTTTTCTCCAAGCGTAGATGATGAACACGATGCAATGTCGATGCACGATATGACAAAATCTGTAGACAAAATCCTCTCTATAATGAGTGAAAATAAAAAAATATGTATATACGGTGACTACGATGTAGACGGAACAAGTGCTACCGCAATTTTGCTTAAGACTTTTGATATCATGGGATATAAAAATGTCACCTACTACATACCTCATAGAAAAAAAGAGGGATACGGATTAAATAATGATGCTATAGAAAAGATAAGACAGGGAGACGTAAGTCTGATAATAACAGTTGACTGCGGTATAACAGCAGTAGAAGAAGTGCAGTTTGCAAACAGTCTTGATATGGAAGTTATAATAACAGACCATCATCAGGTGCCTGATGTACTTCCTCCAGCCTATGCAATAGTCAATCCTCATAAGAAAAACTGTAAATATCCTTACAAAAATCTCTGCGGTGCCGGAATAGCGTACAAGCTGTCAAGATGTCTTCTTAATAAAAAAAACATGGCTCAGACAGCTGAAATCCTAGAAATAGCAGGAATTGCTACAATTGCTGACATAATGGAGATAAACGGAGAAAACAGGATTATTGTAAAAAATGCAATCAAAAGCATTAATGATAAGTGTGAAAATTTAGGAATTAGAGCCTTGTTAAGCGAAGCTAAGTTAAATCAGGGACAGATTGACGAGGATTCTATCGGATTTGCAATAGCCCCAAGGATAAATTCCGCCGGAAGAATAGACAGTGCACTTTTGGCAGTAAGACTCTATATGTCAAAAAATGAAATAGAGGCAAAGACCTATGCTTCAAAACTGAATCAGCTCAATTATCAACGTCAGGAAATGGTAAAATCCATATACGAAAGCTCTCTTAAGCAATCTGAGAGTCAAATAGATGACAATGTAATAGTTACTTACGACGAAGGCTGGGATGTCGGTGTAATAGGCATAGTAGCCTCAAGATTAGTCGATGATTTTTCCAAACCTGCAATAGTAATAGCTATAGAAGACGGTATTGGACACGCATCTTGTAGAAGTATCGGTAACTTCAATATCTTTAACGCACTCTCATCAATGAGTGATTTGTTGGAAAAATTTGGCGGTCACGATATGGCAGCAGGATTTTCCATAAAAAAATCAAATATCAAAAAATTAATCAAATCTATGAACAGATATGCGAAAAAATATCTGCAAACAGATGATTTTATCTTGCCTACAGAGGTAGACTATCTAATAGAACCACAGATGATAGAGCTTGAAAATTATGAAAAAATGCAATCATTTGAGCCTTTTGGCATTTCAAATATAAGACCCACATTTATGGTGAGCAATGTAAGGCTTGAAAATCCTCAGTTTATTGGAAAAGACAAGACGCATTTTAAGGCAAGAACAAAGAATTCTAAAAAAGATATGCTTAAGTTCCACGCATATGACAAATATAAGGATTTGGACTTTTCCAAAAAATTTGACATAATTTTTAGAATGAATAAAAATGTATTTAATGACAATGTAAGTATACAGATGATGATACAGGAGCTATATTATTCCTATGACTATTATCAAGACTCAAGTCAGATTTATAGCATAGTCAAGGATAACTTTTCCTACCTTGAGATGAGATATAAGTTTGGACTTGAAAATTACGACTTTAAGGTCTTAGCAATAGAGGATATGACCTTACTTGATGGTAAGACTGCTTATCTTTGCTACAGTTACGATTCATATTTTTACCTGAAAAATTTATTTCAGGATGAACAATTACAGTTTTATCAAGATAATAGTCAAAATTACGACAAAAATACGATTATACTGTTCCCTTTACTTGATAAGACAGAACTTGAGTATTTTGAAAATATAGTATTATGTGATAACATCAAAAAAATAGAAAAATCAATTTTTACATCAGGTGCAAAAAAATACTGTGCTGATTTTAAGAAGTTCAATGTTAAATTTAAGGGATATAATATAAGAGAAACAATGGTAATTATATATAATTTCTACAAGAAATATCAAAACAGCGAGCTTAAGATTAGCGATGTTGTTGATTTTTTAAACATAGATTTGCTCTTATTTTTTATCATTAATAACTTGCTTGTAAAACTTAATCTTATTGACATAAGATATGATTTTCAATATAATAAAATTTACACTAAAATTAATCTAAGCACTTCCAAACAAAATCTAAGCGAAAATTTAATTTATCAAAAATTGGAAGAATATTTCGCTTTATTCAACTAAAGGAGATTTCCATGGATTTAAGAGATAAGATAAGACAGATACCTGATTTTCCTAAGGAAGGTATAGTTTTTAGGGATATAACTACACTTATTAAGGACAAAAGTGCATTTAAACAGGCAGTTGACGAAATAGTATCAGATTTGAAAGATAAGAAAATAGATTATATAGTAGGTCCGGAAGCCAGAGGATTTTTGATGGGAAGTGCAGTTGCCTACGCTCTTGGAGTGGGCTTTGTACCGGTGAGAAAAAAAGGAAAGCTCCCAGGGGAAGTAATCCAAAAAGAATACGAACTTGAATATGGTACAGATATACTTGAAATACACAAGGATGCCATAGAAAAAGGCTCTAATGTGGCAATAGTTGATGATTTGCTTGCAACAGGCGGTACAGTTTTTGCCGTATCAAGCTTACTTGAAGATATAGGCGCTAAGGTTGCTGCTATGGAATTTTTGATAGAACTTACTTTTCTAAATCCAAGAGAAAAATTGAAAAAATACCATATAAATTCTCTTGTAAAATACGATAAGGAATAAATAGCTAAAAGGGGATGAATACATTGATTGAAAACCTGATTCAAAAAGTGAAGACCTACAATCCCGAAGCTGACGTGTCCATAATAGAAAAGGCATTTGAATATGCAAAATCTAAACACGAGGGACAGGTACGACGCTCAGGTGAAAAATATATAATACATCCTGTGGAAGTAGCCAACATACTTGCAGAACTGGAATTGGACGTAGAGTCAATAGCTGCCGGACTGATGCATGACGTTGTAGAAGATACAGAAGTAACCAATGATCAGATGAAATCCATGTTTGGGGAGGAGATAGCCAAACTTGTGGACGGAGTTACCAAGCTCGGCAAAATTGCCTACAAGACCAAGGAAGAAAATCAAGCCGAAAATCTAAGAAAGATGTTTATGGCAATGGGTGATGACATAAGAGTCGTACTTATAAAACTCGCAGACAGACTGCATAATATGCGTACACTCAAGTTTATGCCACCATATAAGGCTGTAATCAAGTCCAAAGAAACCTTGGAGATATTTGCTCCAATTGCTGAAAGATTAGGTATATTTAAGATAAAATGGGAGATGGAGGACATTGCCCTTAGATATATCGAGCCTGATTTTTACTTTGACATGCGCAGACAGATAATGAGGAGACTTTATCAAAGAGAATCCTATATATCAGATATGATTGACTTCCTCAAGGAAACTCTTGCAAAAGAGATACCGAATAACCATTTTGAAATATACGGTAGAGAAAAAAATCTTTACAGCATCTATAAAAAGATGAAATTTAAAAACAAGGCATTTGAAGAAATCTATGATTTCTTGGCAATAAGAGTCATAGTTCAAACTAAGGCAGAATGTTATTGGGTCTTAGGAATAGTACACGGTATGTGGAAGCCTATACCTGACAGAAACAAAGACTATATCGGCAATCCTAAGGTAAATAATTACCAGTCACTCCATACTACAGTATTTGGTCCTGGCGGAGAGCTTGTAGAAGTACAGATACGTACTGAAGAAATGCACAAGACTGCTGAGTACGGTATAGCTGCCCACTGGAAATACAAACAAGGTAAGATAGATCCTCATGAGTCTGAAATGGACAAGAAACTTGCCTGGCTAAGACAGATTATGGACTGGCAAAAAGAAGTGACAGACCCTGATGAGTATATGAAGTCGCTTAAAACAGACCTCTACTCTCATCAAGTCTTTGTCTTTACTCCAAAAGGGGATATAATTGAATTGCCTGCCGGCTCTACTCCTATAGACATGGCGTATAAGATACACACCAATGTAGGAAATAAATGTGTAGGGGCAAAGATAAACAATAAGATAGTACCGCTGGACACAGAACTCAAGAATGGACAGATAGTTGAGATAATGACCTCTGCAAATTCAAAGGGTCCAAGTCGTGACTGGCTTAACATCGTTCAATCTTCACACACTAAATCCAAGATAAAACAATGGTTTAAAAAGGAAAAACGTGAAGAAAATATTGAAAAAGGTAGAGAGCTCCTTGAAAGCACTGTAAAAAAACTCGGATATCCGATTGCAGACTTCTTAAGAAACAAAGCCTTACAAGCTGTAGAAAAACATCTTTCTCAGCCTAATGACGAAGAACTCTATGCAGCAATAGGCTACGGCGGACTTACCATGAATCAGGTAATGATTAAGCTCAAAGAAATTTTCGAAAAAGATTTTGCTGATAAGATAAAGGAAATGAAAGAAAAGCAACTCGAAGAGCTTAGAGAAAAACAAAAAGAAGCCCAATCAAAAAAAGAAATCAAGCAGGAAAGATATAAAAATAGTAAGCAACTTGTCAATGTAACAGGATTGGATAATATCTTGACCAGACTTGCAAAATGCTGTAATCCTATACCAGGAGATGACATAGTCGGCTATATTACAAAAGACAGAGGAGTAACTGTACACAGAAGCGACTGCACTAATGTAGTAAGAGATAGGGTAAACTCTAATAAGGAACTTATAGAAGTACACTGGAACAATGTTGGAGAAAGCAATATTTTCGATGTTGAAGTACAAATCAAGGCTTACAACAGACCTGACCTTATATATGATATAAGCAGTTTGTTTAAGACTGAAAAAGTTAATATCTTGGCGCTTAATACGAGAAAAATTGAAAGAAGTACTGCAACAATGGACTTATCCTTTGAAGTGAAAACTAAAGAACAGATGAAAAAGATAATTCATAAATTAAAAGCAATAGAAGATGTACACGAAGTATATAGGATATCAAAGTAATTTTGATATCCTATATTTTTTGATAAAATAAATCGCATTATACAAGTGCTACAAATTTTAATTTTATTATCAATATTTTTTTCTTTTTTTATCTTAAAATTAATATTTTTCTTAATTTAACGTTTTATAATAAATAAAATAAAAATATTGTATTTCTTTAAAAATAGGTGTATAATTTTCACATAAAAATAAATATTGTTTTTCTTCGGGGCAGGGTGAGATTCCCTACCGGTGGTTACAGCCCACGAGCCTTATAGGCATGATTTGGTGAAATTCCAAAGCCGACAGTATAGTCTGGATGTGAGAAGATAAATACGCAAGTTTGACTTGTTTGATATTTTGATTGCGAAAAAACAGCTCTGAAATGTGATACATTTCAGAGTTTTTTTATTAGACTTTCAGTCTATTATCCATTAACCCCGAAAGATATTTGGGGTTTATTTATTTTTATCACATAATTTATTAATACTGATGTTAAATTTGTAAATGAGATTTATTAAGTATTATATTTTTACTATATTACTTATGCTGATAATTAACAAAACAATTGAAAAATTCACTTTTTAATACTCTAAATTAATTATAAGAAAATCAAAGAATAAATTTTTCAATGTATACTAATCACTATTTATAATTCCAAGCATTTATTACTAATAACATTACAGTTTTTGAATTATTGGCTATCTTACTGTAATACAATTATATAAATATTTAGTAGATTTTTAGTATAGTAAACAGATAATAAGAAAGGAGCTTTATGTTTAAAAATTTTGACGAAACTTATATGAGACTTGCCATAGACCTTGCTAAGAGAGGAATAGGAAAGACATCACCTAACCCCATAGTAGGAGCAGTTATAGTAAAAGACAATCAAATAATAGCCAGAGGATGGCATGAGAAATATGGTGAAGCACACGCTGAAGCAAATGCCTTAGCCAATTGTCAGGTATCTCCAAAAGGAGCAACTATGTATGTAACACTTGAGCCTTGTTGCCACTATGGGAAACAAGCTCCTTGTACTTCAAAAATAATTGAATCAGGTATTTCCCATGTTGTAATCGGCTCATCTGATCCCAATCCTAAGGTAAGCGGAAAGGGTATTGAAATATTAAAAAACAGCGGAATCAAAGTTACAGAATCAGTCCTAAAAAAAGAATGTGACGAACTAAATACAGTATTCTTCCACTACATCAAGAACAATACCCCCTATGTAATTTTAAAGTATGCAATGACTGCAGACGGAAAGATTGCCACATATACAGGACAGTCAAAGTGGATTACAGGCGATAAGGCAAGGGAGCAGGTACATAGAGATAGGAATAGATACTCTGCAATTATGGTCGGAGTTGGAACTGTTATAGAGGATAACCCTATGTTGAATTGCAGAATTGAAGACGGCAATAATCCGCTAAGGATAATATGTGACACTAATCTTAGAACTCCACTTAACTCCAATGTAGTAAAAACAGCAAGAGACATCCCTACAATTATTGCTACAGCCTCAAAAGACTATGAAAGATGGAAGGAGTATGAGGCTCAAGCTTGCAGCTTATTAAAAATATCAAAGGAAGGTGATGCTATAAATCTCGCCGACTTAATGAAAGCCTTGGGTCAAATGAAGATAGACAGCGTAATAGTAGAAGGAGGTGCAAATCTCAACTGGTCTATCTTAAAAGCGTCATTAATGAATAAAATACAGGTATATGTCGGTGCAAAGCTCTTTGGTGGAGTAAATGCCAAAACTCCTATTTCCGGAGAGGGTCTTGCCCTTCCCAATCAGTCGGTAAAAATGAAACTATCAAGTATCAGTCAGTTTGATGATGACTGTTTGCTTGAATATGAAGTTTATAAGGAGGACTAATGTTTACAGGTATAGTTGAAGAAACAGGCAAGATATCTTCTATAAAAAGAGGTAGTAATTCTGCTATTTTAAGCATTTCCGCAAACAAGATATTGGAAGATATACACATAGGAGACAGCATTGCTGTAAATGGAATCTGTCTCACTGTTACAAGCTTTAATAAGCAATTTTTCTCTGCAGATGTTATGCACGAGACAATTAGACGATCCTCACTATCAAATATGGATATTGGTGCTTATGTCAATTTAGAAAGAGCAATGCCTATAGGAGGCAGATTTGGAGGGCATATCGTATCCGGCCACATAGACGGTACCGGAGAGATTACATATATCCAAAGAGATGATAATGCCATCTTATATACGATTAAAGCTGAGCCTAAGATAATCAGATATATAGTCGAAAAAGGCTCTATTACTATTGACGGTATGAGCTTAACTGTTGTAAGTGTCCAAGAAGATCAGTTTATCATATCTGCTATTCCTCATACAGTAGATATAACTATATTAAAGTATCGCAAGCTTGGAGATAAGGTTAATTTGGAAGTGGATATAGTTGGGAAGTATATAGAGCGCTTCTTATCAGATAATCTTAAAACTGATAATTCTTTTGTTGAAGATAGGAAGTCAACAACTATCACAAGAGAATTCCTTCATAAATACAACTTTTAACTAATGTTTAAAAAGTATTTTTACTCAAACTATATGTAATTTTGTTTTTAATTATTTTTCAATAATATTAAACATAGAAATATTTTTCTATAGATGAATCAGCTAAAAAACATAATATGATTTTTATTAATTTTTTATATAAGGAGAAGAAAAATGAGTCAACTTAATACAATTCAAGAAGCATTGGAAGAATTGAAAAATGGAAAATTGATTTTGGTAGTGGATGATGAAGATCGTGAAAATGAAGGAGATTTTATCTGCGCAGCAGAGTTTGCAACAACTCAAAACATCAATTTTATGGCTACACATGGCAAGGGCTTGATATGTATGCCTATGTCAAGAAAATATGTGGAAAAGTTACAGATTCCTCAGATGGTTTCCAACAACACTGACAATCACGAAACAGCTTTTACAGTATCTATTGACCACGTTGATACTACAACTGGAATATCGGCTGCAGAGCGTTCCATTACTGCGATGAAATGCGTTGACGATAATGCAAAAGCGGAAGATTTTAGAAGACCCGGACATATGTTCCCTCTCTTAGCAAAGAAAAACGGAGTTTTAGAGAGAAACGGTCATACTGAGGCAACGGTAGACTTGATGAGATTGGCAGGATTAAAGGAAGTAGGACTTTGCTGCGAGATTATGCAAGATGACGGAACTATGATGAGATTGCCTGCACTTATGGAATTGGCAGATAAATGGAAGATTAAAATAATATCAATCAAGGATTTACAAAGCTATCGCAAGAGATTTGAAAAATTGGTCGATGCTGTTACTAAGAATAAAATGCCTACTAAATACGGAGAATTCACGGCTTACGGCTATGTAAACAGATTAAACGGTGAACATCATGTAGCCTTGGTTAAGGGAGATATAGGAGATGGAAAGGACGTCCTTTGCAGAGTCCACTCAGAGTGTTTGACAGGCGATACTTTCGGTTCACTGCGTTGTGATTGTGGAGAGCAATTCGCTTCAGCCATGACACAGATAGAAAAGGAAGGTCGTGGCATACTACTTTATATGAGACAGGAAGGCAGGGGCATAGGACTGATTAATAAATTAAAGGCATATGAATTACAAGAGCAAGGCATGGACACCTTAGAGGCAAATCTTGCACTTGGCTTTGCCGGAGATGAAAGAGAGTATTATATAGGAGCTCAAATACTTAGAGACCTAGGAGTTAAGACATTACGATTACTGACAAATAATCCGGATAAGGTCTATCAGTTAGCTGATTTCGGTTTGGAGATATCAGAGCGTGTTCCTATCAAAATTCAGCCTACTGTCTATGATTTATTCTATTTGCAGACAAAACAGGACAAAATGGGACATATACTGAATTATTAAAAGGACTTATCATAGTATCGTATTTAGTATTGACTTTAGCCTACGATAATAAAGTTATTTTTTCAATCAAGTAAATATATATTATTATAAATTTTATCTACTAAAAATTAAGGAGAATACAAATGAAAAAATTTGAAGGTAAATTAGTATCAAAGGGAGCAAAAATTGGAATAGTTGCAGCAAGATTTAACGAGTTTATTACTGCAAAATTATTATCAGGAGCAATGGACGGATTGCTTCGTCACGATGTAAAAGAGGACGATGTAGATGTTGCATGGGTTCCCGGAGCATTCGAGATTCCGCTTATAGCAAGTAAGATGGCAAGAAGTGGACGATATGACGCAGTAATATGCTTAGGAGCTGTCATTCGTGGAAGCACTACTCATTATGACTATGTATGCAATGAGGTATCCAAAGGAATAGCACATACTTCACTTGAAACAGGAATACCTGTAATGTTTGGAATATTGACAACGGAAAATATAGAACAGGCAATAGAGCGTGCAGGAACAAAGGCAGGTAACAAGGGCTATGACTGCGCTTTATCAGCAATAGAGATGATAAATCTAATAAAGGAAATATCTTAATCTAAACATTCGTATACACATTTAGAAATAATATATTTTCAATTTGGAATCATAAGTAGCCAAATAATTCGATATTGATAATTATAATACAACATTGATTATTTTCTTTGATTTAGTTATACTTAAAATAGTACTATAATATTTCTTTTATTTTATAATTGGAGTTTTTATGGATAATTTTATTGAAGAACTAAAAAAAGAAATAATATCAGATGAGCAAAATCTTGAATTTACAAAACAGGGACAAAAGCCTTTATTTGACATATATACTAATTCTCGCATTCTTGTAGTAGGTCAAGCTCCGGGGATAAAGGCAATGGAAAGTGGAAAATGCTGGAACGATCAAAGTGGGAAAAACCTGAGAAATTGGATGGGAATTAATGAGGATGTTTTTTACAATTCAGGCTTAATTGGTATCGTACCCATGGACTTTTATTATCCTGGAAAAGGGAAAAGCGGTGATTTACCACCGAGAAAGGGCTTTGCTCAAAAGTGGCATACGAAAATTCTTGAGCATTATGATAATATAAAGCTCATAATATTGGTTGGATCCTACTCACAAAATTACTATCTTAAAAAAAATAAGAAAAAAACATTAACTGAAACTGTAAAAAACTACAAAGATTACCTACCTACTTACTTTCCCGTAGTTCACCCTTCGCCAAGAAATATCATATGGCAAATCAAAAATCCTTGGTTTGAAGCTAAAGTAGTGCCTGCTCTAAGAGCTGAAGTTAAGAAAATATTAGATGAAAAGTAAATTTTACAAAGATAGTATACTTGTCAAAATATAAATAACTCCTTGTTTTTTTTATAATCTTATTGCACAAAGAAAGTCCTGATGTTATAATTTAGTTACAAACTTTGTTTTTAAAAATAATATTATTTTTAAAAACAAAGTTTCCGGCATTATAATAGTTCTAATATATCTAAATTCGAAGGTAGCAGTTTTTAAATTGAGATTTTTTTAACCTATTGCTTACTTATATCTATAATATTAAAAAGTCGTAGTTTATATAATAATCTTAATATCTGTTTACGAGTTTGATTTATTGAACTTTATACTATTACCTATTTAACTTATGGATAATATTTATCAATAGCTTTTTTAAATGCTATATGATTTACTACTTTATTATAAATTCACCGAAAATATCTTATCCATTATTTTATTAGGTATTAGTATTATATTATTTGCTATAAGAACAGTCGATATGTCATCAGACATTTGAGATAATATTAATTTAAAGAAGGATGATAGAAATATTGAAAGAAACTGATAACTCAAAAGCTTTTTTTACAAAGAAAGGCTCTAATATTTTTAACAAAAAATCATTAGATGCGGAAATGGATAACTGTGCGGTGTCTAATGAAAATGCAGATTATATTGGGATAAGCGATATTGAAGTGTCGGATACATCCAAAAAGAATTTGATTTTTTGTATAGGTGCTGCTAATGTAGATTATAAGCTTATAATCGAGAACAAAGTGATAATGGAAACTTCCAATCCTGCACAAAGAATTACTACCTATGGCGGAGTAGCCAGGAATATAGCGGAAAATCTTGCAAGACTTGATGAAGAAGTAGCACTTATGTCAAAAGTAGGTAATGATCTGGAAGGAACAAATGTAGTCAAAGATGCATCTCCTATAATGCATATCTTTGCTACAGACAGGGACCAAATCTACAATACAGGTACTTATTTTGCTGTTCTTGATGAAAGCGGAAACCTTGTAATAGGTGTTGCAGATATGAAAATTTGTGACACTATGGATGGAGATTGGATAACAAGCCATGAAGAACACATAAAAAAGGCTGATATAATAGTCTGTGATACGAATGTTCAAAAATCTGCTATTGAAAAATTACAAAATATAGATAACAGAAAAATTATTATTATAGGAGTATCTGTTACTAAAACTGCCCATATCCCTGATAAACTTAAAAATATATACCTGGCAATATTAAACAAAGATGAAGCAACAGCCTATGCAGGTTGCGATAAATTTGATTTTAAAAATGTATGTGAGAACCTTAAGAAAAAGGGATTGGATAGATGCATAATAACAATGGGAAAAGATGGATGTATCTTCTATGAAGAGAAATTATCTCCTATTGTTTTGAAAGCTGAAATGATAAATAATGTAGTTGATGTTACAGGTGCAGGAGATTCATTTTCAGCAGGTGTAATACATGCTTTATCTAACGACAAATCACTTGAAACGGCGTGTAAATACGGTATGAAAATGGCACAACTAAATTTGAAGTCAGATGAATCTGTAGTAAAAAATATACCTTCGGATATCTTTGATAATATTGACGCCTTCTTTGATGTTTCATATGACTATTAAGTTTCAATATTATATACTTGACTTAAGACATCAATTTTTTAAAGATAATAAGTGATTAAGCAAATATAAAACTACACTATCCACACATCGATTCTTTACGATGTAACAATTATAACTTAGGAGATAAAATGAGTAAATTTTTAAAATTCATCGATTTTAACGAGGAAGTTCTAAGAGCTATGGAAGAAAAAATGCCGATAGTAGCTCTTGAATCCACTATAATTTCACATGGTATGCCCTACCCTCAAAATATAGAAATGGCAAAAAAAGTTGAACAGATAATAAGAGATAACAACGCTGTACCTGCTACAATTGCGATAATAGACGGCAGAATAAAAATAGGTCTTACTGAAGCCGATTTGCTGACACTTGCGACTGAAAAAGATGTTTCAAAGGTATCAAGACGTGATATGGCAAGTATAATAGCAAATCAAAAGATAGGAGCTACTACAGTAGCCACTACTATGATATGCGCAAGTATGGCAGGCATCAAATTTTTTGTAACAGGCGGTATAGGTGGAGTCCACAGAGGATTTGAAGAAGATATGGATGTATCTGCTGACCTTGAAGAATTGGCAATGACTAATGTTACAGTAATCTGCGCCGGAGCAAAAGCCATACTTGACCTACCAAGAACAATGGAATATCTTGAAACTAAAGGGGTGCCTGTAATAGGATATAAAACCCAATTCCTTCCTGCATTTTACACAAGAACATCTGATATCAAGCTAAATTTGACTGCTCTTTCAACAGAAGAGATAGCAAAAACTTTTCATACCAAAGAAGATCTTGAGCTTAAAGGTGGTGTTCTTGTAGTAAACCCTATCCCTGAAGAACATTCACTTGATGAGAAATATATAAACACAATTATAGAAGAAGCGCTTAAGTCTGCTAAGGATGAAAAGGTAAAAGGTAAGGATGTAACACCTTATCTACTTGCCAAAATAGTTGAAAAAACTGAAGGAAAGAGCCTTGAAGCTAATATCCAACTCGTATATAACAACGCAAAAGTAGGAGCACAAATAGCTTATCAATACAGTAAAATCAGTTTATAATGTTCTTATATTAAATCTATATTTATATTCTAATAATTAATAGAATAATGTATAGCAATGTTTTTAGAGCATTTATAATAAAATCATTTATGAAGCATTTTTTAAAAAACTATTTATCTACCGCTATCCATAGATAAAATAGATAATAACAATAAATTACAGTATAATAAGTTCAATATTTTAAAGGGTTGTAAAAATGAAATTTTCATTCTTACAGCCCTTTTTTTATTTCCAACTTATTCAAATCACCGTTTATAATGTTATATATCTAGATTGATTGAAATATTATCTTTTTCAGTCTTAAATAACTCACTATTAATATATTACTGGACTATTTAATTGGTTTTTAGTATTAAATTTAAAGTTTTTTCCATTATTTGTATAATCAACAAAATATAAAAAAACCACCGATTTATATCTCGGTGGTCTTTTTACTTTATTCTTAATTTGTTTGTTGTTCTAAGCCCATACTAAAAATTAGTGAAGTATTTTAGCAACAACGCCTGCTCCAACTGTTCTTCCGCCTTCTCTTATAGCGAATCTCATACCTTCTTCCATAGCAACCGGAGTGATAAGTTCAACATCTATTGTTACGTTATCTCCAGGCATAACCATTTCTACGCCTTCAGGAAGTTGGATGTCACCAGTAACGTCAGTTGTTCTGAAGTAGAATTGTGGTCTGTATCCTTTGAAGAAAGGAGTATGTCTACCACCTTCTTCTTTTTTCAAAACGTAGATTTCTGCAGAGAATTTAGTCTTAGGATGGATTGAACCCGGTTTAGCCAAAACTTGTCCTCTTTCTATATCTTCTCTGTTCACACCTCTAAGAAGTGCTCCTATGTTGTCACCTGCTTGAGCTTGGTCAAGAAGTTTTCTGAACATTTCAACTCCCGTAACAACAACTTTTCTTGATTCTTCTTTAAGTCCAACTATTTCAACTTCGTCTTGAACTTTCAATATACCTCTTTCAACTCTACCAGTAGCAACTGTTCCTCTACCTGTTATTGTAAATACGTCTTCTACAGGCATCAAGAATGGTTTGTCAGTGTCTCTAACCGGTTCAGGTATATAAGCGTCAACTTGTTCGAAAAGTTCAAGTATCTTGTCTCCCCAAGGGCTTTGTGGATCTTCAAGAGCCTTAAGAGCTGATCCTCTTATTATTGGAGTGTCATCTCCAGGGAATTCATATTCATTTAGCAAGTCTCTAACTTCCATTTCAACAAGTTCAAGAAGTTCTTCGTCTTCAACCATATCACATTTGTTTAGGAAAACAACTATATATGGTACACCAACTTGTCTTGAAAGTAGTATATGCTCTCTTGTTTGAGGCATTGGACCGTCAGCTGCTGAAACAACAAGTATAGCGCCGTCCATTTGAGCAGCTCCAGTTATCATGTTCTTAACGTAGTCGGCATGGCCCGGGCAGTCAACGTGAGCGTAGTGTCTGTTTGGTGTTTCATACTCAACGTGAGCTGTAGATATTGTGATACCTCTTTCTCTTTCTTCCGGTGCCTTATCTATATTGTCAAATGCAACTGCTTCACCAGTACCGTATCTATCGTGTAGAGTTTTTGTTATTGCTGCTGTAAGTGTAGTCTTACCATGGTCAACGTGTCCTATTGTTCCAATGTTAACGTGTGGTTTAGTTCTTTCAAATTTAGCCTTTGCCATTTTTAAATTTCCTCCAATAATGAATTATTTACAAAAATAAATATAATATTTCTAATTTTAAGTACATTACTGATGATTATAACAAAAATTTATAAAAATATCAATAATGTACTATTAATTTATTATCTTTTTATTTTCCTTTTTCGCTTATCTTTGTTGCTATTGATGCAGGAACTTCTTCGTAGTGGTCAAATATCATAGTGTAGTTTGCTCTACCTTGAGTTATTGAACGAAGTGTAGTTGCATATCCGAACATTTCAGAAAGAGGTACATAACCTGATATAGCTTGTGCTCCACCTACACGAGCTTCCATACCCTCTATTCTTCCTCTTCTTGAGTTAAGGTCTCCCATTACGTCTCCCATGTAATCTTCAGGAGTTATTATTTCAACTTTGAATATAGGTTCAAGTATTACAGGATTAGCCTTTCTCATACCGTCCTTGAATGCCATTGACGCTGCAACCTTAAACGCCATTTCTGATGAATCGACTTCATGGTATGATCCGTCATAAAGTTCAACTTTTACGTCAACAACCGGATATCCTGCAAGTACACCTGACTGCATTGCACCTTGTATACCGGCATCTACCGGTCCTATATATTCCTTCGGTATTGCTCCGCCGACAATTGCATTGACGAATTCATATCCCTTACCGGGCTCTTGAGGTATCATTCTAATCTTAACGTGACCGTATTGTCCTCTACCACCTGATTGCTTAGCATATTTATTTTCAATATCCACAGGTTTTTTGATAGTTTCTCTGTAAGCAACTTGCGGTGCACCGACATCCGCTTCGACTTTGAACTCTCTTAGAAGTCTGTCTACGATGATTTCAAGGTGAAGCTCACCCATACCTGAAATTATAGTTTGTCCTGTTTCTTCGTCAGTTTTTACTCTGAATGTAGGGTCTTCTTCTGCAAGTCTTGCAAGAGCTGTACCCATCTTTTCCTGAGCAGCCTTTGACTTAGGCTCTATAGCAACTGAGATAACCGGATCAGGGAATTCCATTGATTCCAATATTATAGGTGCATTTGCATCGCAAAGAGTATCTCCTGTAGTAGTATCCTTAAGACCTACCGCTGCAGCGATATCTCCTGAATATACTTCAGTGATTTCTTTTCTTGTGTTAGCGTGCATTTGAAGAATACGACCTATTCTTTCTTTCTTGTTCTTAGTAGAGTTAAGTACATAAGAACCGGAGTTCAGTATACCTGAGTATACTCTAAAGAATGCAAGTTTTCCAACGAACGGGTCAGCCATTATCTTAAATGCCAACGCTGAGAAAGGCTCTTCGTCAGATGAATGCCTTTCAGACTCTTCACCGTTTGGAAGCACACCTTTGATAGCTTCTATATCAGTAGGAGCAGGCATGTAGTCAACTATAGCGTCAAGCAATAATTGTACGCCCTTATTTCTGTATGAAGTACCGCAAAATACAGGGTTGATTGTTGTAGCTATAACAGCCTTTCTAAGGGCTACCTTCAGTTCTTCAACTGTAGGTTCTTCCCCTTCAAGGTATTTCATCATCAATTCTTCATCAGTTTCAGAAATTGATTCAACCATCTTTTCTCTGTATTCTTTAGCCTTGTCAAGGTAATCAGCAGGGACATCCGTTACTTCTATGTTCTTACCTTCATTATCCTTGAATATATGAGCCTTCATAGTAAGAAGGTCTATCATACCTACAAAGTCATCTTCCGCTCCTATAGGTATGTGCATAGCCACTGCATTTGAACCAAGTCTGTCTTTCATCATTCCAACGACTCTGTAAAAATCAGCTCCTATTATATCCATCTTATTAACATAGGCTATTCTTGGTACCTTGTAGTTGTCAGCTTGTCTCCACACATTTTCTGATTGTGGTTCAACACCGCCCTTTGCACAAAATACCGCTACCGCACCGTCCAATACTCTAAGTGAACGTTCAACTTCCACTGTAAAGTCAACGTGTCCCGGTGTATCTATTATATTTATTCTATGGTCTTTCCAATGAGTTGTTGTAGCAGCAGAAGTAATTGTTATACCTCTTTCTTTTTCCTGCTCCATCCAGTCCATTTGAGATGCGCCTTCGTGAGTTTCTCCCAATTTGTGAGTAATACCTGTGTAGTAAAGTATTCTCTCTGTCGTAGTAGTCTTACCCGCATCTATGTGAGCCATTATTCCGATATTTCTCGTTCTTTCTAAAGGATATTCTCTACCCACTTTTGTCTCCTTTCAAGTTTTTTTATATGAATCTCATTATGCAATGAGACTCATACTACCAACGATAATGTGCGAACGCTCTGTTTGCTTCCGCCATCTTATGAGTGTCTTCTCTCTTCTTAACTGAAGCACCTGTATTATTAGCGGCATCCATTATCTCTTTAGCCAATTTTTCAGTCATTCCTTTTTCGCCTCTAAGTCTTGAGTATCTAACAAGCCATCTGATACCCAATGTTTCTCTTCTGTCAGCTCTTACTTCTATAGGAACTTGGTAGTTCGCACCACCGACTCTTCTGGCTTTTACTTCAAGCACCGGCATTATGTTAGCCATAGCTTGTTCAAAAACTTCTACAGGATCTTTATCTGTTCTTTCTTTAATTAATTCAAACGCTCCGTATACTATCTTTTGAGAAGTTCCTTTCTTACCATCAAGCATTACCTTGTTGATAAGTTTAGTAACTACTTTATTTGAGTATACCGGATCCGGTAATACTTCTCTCTTTGGTATCTTACCTTTTCTTGGCATTTGCTTCCCTCCTTAATAAAAATTAATTCACCGGTACTCGACACTAAATCCTATGCCGCTTGCCTTTTATTTATATCATTTATAAAAAGCGTGGACATCTGTTTGGTAAACTTATAGAGTTTACTTCTTTGCTTCTTTAGGTCTTTTAGCTCCGTATTTTGATCTTGCTTGTCTTCTTTTTTCTACTCCTGATGTATCAAGAGTTCCTCTTACTATGTGGTATCTTACCCCTGGTAAGTCCTTAACTCTACCACCTCTTATAAGCACAACGCTATGCTCTTGAAGATTGTGGCCTTCACCCGGAATGTATGCAGATACTTCCATTGAGTTTGTAAGTCTTACTCTGGCAACCTTTCTTAAGGCAGAGTTTGGCTTTTTCGGTGTTACTGTCTTTACAGATGTACAAACTCCTCTTTTTTGTGGAGCTGATATGTCTGTAGATTTTTTTCTTAATGAATTAAATCCCTTTTGAAGAGCAGGAGAAGTAGATTTCTTTTCCACTTTTTCTCTACCGCTTCTTATCAATTGACTGATAGTTGGCATTAAAGCACCTCCTTTTGTTTTATGTTTGCCAACAGCTATGTCCATAGCTTGATGTATTTCACATACCGAATAATTTTATCACTTTAATCCGCCATAGTCAAGCAGTTTTTTATTTTTTATGACTACATTTTGATTTTTTATATAAATATCTTTGATAGACTTTCTAATTTAATTAATTATGATTTTATTATAGAGTTAGCTTTATTTAATACTAACTTTACAATATAGTACCTTTATAATAAGTCTACTTACTTTACATGTATAACATAGTCTCATCATAGACGACTAATAATGTTAGATAATTTTAATTAATTTACTATTTACATACTTAAAAAATAGTATTGTACAATCAAAATAGATACGATATAATTGTATTATTATATTGTAAAGATTTGAATTTTATGAAGTAGAAAAGGCTCTCTACACACCTGCTTGTCAGGTACCTGAGATGGTGGGTACGCCGTCCACCCATAAAATCTAATCGTATAAAGTTAAGAACAGGGCTTTTTCCCTGTTCTTTTTTTAATTGACTAAAACAAATTATATAATTTTTAATATCAAGCTAAATCTGTCATACTTTTTTCCATGTTACAAGACAATGTTTAAATAAGTCATATTCTACAAAAAACAGCTTATCCACTTTTTCACTCAATGCTACCATATTTTCATCTTTTTCAAGGTAATTGATATTAAATCTTGTCAAAAATCCCATATTTTCACTTCTTAAAGGATGGTCCCCATAATCTGTAACTGTTGATAAAAATCTATTTTGAGATATGTCTGCTTTACTTTGACAATCAGCAATGAATTCATAAGGAGTATTATATTTTATATTTTTACTTGCTTCAAACTCACTTATCTTTCCGCTATCATCAGCAAATACATATCTAAGTACATCCTTATCTATCTTACCTTTTTTCAGCAGTTCGCAAAAATATTCTTTAGCTTTTTTACTTCTTCCTATAAGCTGAACTATTGAGCCATCTGCCTTTCTTATCAAAATCATTGAATCAAAAAACTTTCTATATATGCTTATCTGCTCATCTTCCGAGATACTCTTTACCGGTTCAAGAGAAAAGGAAAAGTCTTCAAACAAAAGCTTGTTATCTATAGTAGTGTTTCTTTCTTTCATATTTTGCTCAGAAAATATATTATAAGCTATGCTGATTTGCAGATTTATATTTTCTGCAATAATAGACTTTTTTATCTCATACCCGATATTTTTTTCGCCATCTTCTCTACTCTCAAAAGTATCTTCAATCTTGTCGTCATCAAATATATCAGAAAATTTTCTCTCAATTAACATAGGTCTATTCCTCTTAAACACTTGCCCATAGTTATATCCATACTACAGTAGATGATATTACAATTTCTTCTACATAAATATTTACTTTCCTAATTTCTTAATACAGTCCATTAATTGGTATAAGAATCTTTATATTTAAGTTTTTTCAATGTTTCACAAAACTTAGAATTATTAATATATTCATATACCAAGCTTTTAAAAAAGGCTGATTTTAAAGGCACAATAATCTCCAAATCTACCTTATGGTCTAATACGGCACTATCACCCTTTGTAGGTAATGAAGATTTTTCCAACAATTCACCTGGCACATAATTTACCATTTTCTTAGAATCACCAGATAATGAATTATACCACTTAAGCCAGTCCAAAGTCTCCTTAGATAAGTCACTTATCTTAAATCTTTGATTTTGAAACTCAACGTATTGTTTGTTATCTACAGCAAAAGAGTTCATTGACGTAAAAACAGTTAATATTAGCAAGCTTATAATTATTGATAAATACTTTTTCATCTTACTACTTCTTTGCATATTCATTGGCAAGTAAAAATGGCATAAATAAGACTAAGCTCATCACAGCTGAAAATATAAAAAATTGACTAATAGCGGCAGCATCAGGTGTCGCAGTTTGAGTAGAGACTATTCCGCCTGCTCTATACATATTATTCAATGAATGGATAAGCGATACCATTATAACACTTTTGCTCCTCATATAAATCAAACCCAAGAAAATTCCCATTGAGATACAAAAAATTACTATATTGACACAAGCGTATACTCCTTCATGACCTGAATAAAATAAAAAACCGTACAAAGGAACATGAAACAGCCCCCATATTAATCCTGTAAGCAAGACTCCTACTCTTTTACCGGATATTTTTTGCAATTTAGCTTGCAAAAAATATCTCCAACCATATTCTTCTCCAATGGTAAAGAAAATAAAGAATATATTGGAAACTAATCCTGTTGTGATGGAAAATACGCTCCTTGTCATCAAATCTTTAACATATATATCATTTATCATATAATAATTACTTGCCCCCATTAGGACATTTAATATTACTAGAATTACTATAATCCATTTAAACAACTCTTTGAAACTGAAGTTTCCTACTAAAACCTTGTTATTTATTGCTAAAATATACAAACTTAACAAAGCAGTCGAAGGTATAATAAATCTAAAGGCATCCATAAAAGCTTCATATTTTAAGGATAATAAAGATAGTATAAATATTATGGAAAAATATATTAAATATGTTGCACTTAATTTATCTTTTACTATAGTTTTAATATTAAAGCCTTTTTCTACCAAAATAGCTGAAACTATCGGATATATACTCATTATAAATGTTATGTTTCCACCATATTTATTACCGTAGACCATGGAGTTGGAAATTGCGGAAAATGTCGTTATAACTAAAACTATGAAAGTAAAAAGCAAGACATCTCTTAATTCCTTTTTCATAATTTTTCTCCTTTCAGATATTTCTACTTTATCAAATAACTTGCTATAAACTATAATTTCTATCAGTAATTTAATAAATCCAAACTTAGTTTTTATAGCTCTTACTCACACTTATCTCTTGGCTATATTTTACTCCCAAAACTTCTCAAAATCAAATTAAACTAATGTGACAAAAACAAAAACTGATACTTATGTAATTTAACAAAAGGAAAATTTTTATAAAAGCAAATATCTAAATGACTAATATAAGCCAAAACTTAGAAATTCTTTTTTTCATACTTATAGTTTTATTATTCCACATTCTTCCAACTATATTTTTTAACATAATTTTCCTTTTTTTCTTTTAAATTTCATTTTTTGTTGTATAATATAAGTAACTTTTAGGGATTTTACGCTGTTTTTTTATATCGTAATCTGCCTAAATATTTTGTGTTTTTCAAATTAATGCTGTAAGTTTTAAATACCTTATAAAAGAGACAATCTTTAAGTAAATCACTTTTAAGACTTACACTATAATCAGGAGGGGTGGTATCATGACTTACGAGCAAGCGTTAAAGTACATCCAAAGACCTTATTCCACAGACGTCGAGTATAAGATGGACAGGATATATAAAATCTTGGAACTGCTGAACAATCCTCAAGATAAGATAAGATGTATCCACATAGCCGGAACAAACGGCAAGGGCTCGGTATCTGCAATGACTGCTAAGATATTGGAAATGTCAGGATATAAGACAGGTCTTTATATATCCCCTCACCTTATAGACTTTGAGGAACGCATCAGAATAAATTCAAAATTTATCGAAAAATCAGATATTGCAAAGATGATGACGAAGATAGCCGTAATAGTTGACGACCTTATAGAAAAAGGCTATGGTGAGCCGACAGAGTTTGAGCTTATCACCTGCCTTGCATACTATTATTTCTACAAGCAAAATGTAGATTTTGCAGTAATAGAAGTGGGACTTGGCGGACTTACAGACTCTACCAATGTCATTACTCCTATTTTAAGTGTAATCACATCAGTAAGCTACGACCACATGGCTGTACTTGGCAACGAAATAAGCCTCATAGCACGCCAAAAAGCAGGTATAATCAAAAATGATGTGCCTGTAGTCCTCTATAAGCAAAGAGCGGAAGTAATGAATGTGATAAAAAAGGTCTGCGTTGAAAAAAATTCGCCACTTATAATAGCAAATTCCGAAATAAGAGAATATACAGATGAAGAAGTCAAGGAGATATTCAACATCGACTTGGTGAAAAACTCTACAAGGCAATATTTCAACATTAGAACCAAAAATGATAGTTACGACATAGCCTTGAATCTGCTCGGTGTTCATCAGATGAAAAATACCGATGTAGTTATAAACGTAGCAGAAACACTGCAAAGTCAAGGTATAGAAATAAAAAAATCCTCTATCTTATCAGCTCTTGAAAATGTGACTTGGATAGGTAGGATGGAAATAGTAAAGGCAAATCCTGTCGTTATGCTTGACGGAGCTCATAACATTGACGCAATCAAGCAATTGGCTCAAAGTGTAAAAAAATACTTCTCATATAAAAAGCTGATACTTATAACAGGAATACTCAAGGATAAACAGGTAGACGAAATGTCTGAAATTCTGGCAAAACTATCCGATAAAATAATAGCCGTTGAGGTTGATAGCGTAAGACGTACGTCAAAGGACGCATTGATAGAAAGCTTGAAAAAATACAACAAAGATGTTGAAGGAAGCGACGACTATAAGGAGGCTCTTGACAAGGCTCTTTCATACGCTGATAAAGATGATATGATACTGATATGTGGCTCACTATATCTGATTGGAGATTACAAAAAAATATGTATGACTTATCTATAATAATATTAGCCTCAGGTCTTTCAAAAAGAATGGGTCAAAATAAGTTGCTTATGGATTTTAAAGGCAAAAAGATGTATCAGCACTGCATAAATTTGGTCAAAAAAAGCGATATAAGACAAAAAATAGTAGTGTCAGCCTATGACGAGATACTTGATTATGCAAGAGATATGGGTGATTTTACCCTTGTCAAAAACGAAAAACAAGCCTTGGGTCAATCACAAAGCATAAAAATGGGTATAGCTATGGCTAAGCCTTGCTTGGGCATTGTGTTTTTGCCATCTGATATGCCCTTTATCACCGATGTATTTTTGAACAAGCTCTGCGATTTTTTTATGAAAGACACATCCTGCATCGTCGTACCGAGATTTGAAGGCAAAAATTCAATGCCTACTATATTTCCATTTAGCCTTTATGATGAGCTGTCTAATATCAGCGGAGATATAGGTGGTAGGGAAATAATAAAGGCTAATTTATCAAAGCTGAGATATTTTGATGTAAGCGACGGAAATATATTGCAGGACATAGATACGATTGAAGATTTTGAAAAATATACTGATGAACAGAGGTAGAATGAAAAAACTTAAAAAAATTATTATAACAATTGTCGTTATTTTATTGCTTATACTTATTTTAGGGGCCAATTATTTCTTTGAAATAGCTCTGACTAAAAAAGCATTTAAAGGCGGCATAGCAAATCAGGAAAACAGTAGCGTAAAAAGGGATCACAAGACTGATTATTTCAACAAAAACAATAAGGAAGTGCATATCAAATCTTCCACAGGAGTGGAGCTCACAGGCTATGAATTCATCAAAGATGATAAACGCCCCTTCGTCATTGTAGTACACGGATATACAAGCAGTTCAAAAATGATGGGCAATCACATCTATGAATTTAACAAAAGAAAATACAACGTGCTTGCTGTAGACCTGATAGCTCACGGAAAAAGCGGCGGAGATATCATTTCAATGGGCGGATACGACTCTAAGGATATAAGGCTCTGGATAGACTATATTAACGAAAAGTATCACAATCCTAAGATACTGCTCTTTGGAGTAAGTATGGGTGCTGCAACAGTGATAAATACAATAGATGAAAATCTACCTTATAATGTGGTCGCATTTATTGAAGACAGCGGTTATCTGACATTGACAGGAGAGTTCACCCAACAGGCAGGAAAGCTCTATAACATACCATATTTTCCTATGATACCTATGATGAGCCTTACTACTAAGATAAGAGGAGGATTTTTCTTCTCGGAAGTAGACGCTACAGACGCTCTAAAAAATACAAAATTACCGGCTCTTATACTTCATGGCTCGGCAGATAACTTTGTCCCTACTCAAAACGCCTACGATATTTACGAACTTATCAACTCACCTAAAATGATATACATTACAGAAGGTGCAAAGCATACAGACGCTTTTATGTCGGACTCTAAAAACTACTGGGCTGCGATAGATGACTTTTTGAAAAAATATGTTATATAAGGAGTTTTACAAATGAAGATACTGTCAATAGATACTTCCACTTCATCTCTTTCAGTTTGTATAACGGATGATGACGAAGTAATAGGCGAAATAAACCTCAACAACGGACTTGTGCATTCC
Source organism: uncultured Peptostreptococcaceae bacterium (assembly GCA_963521605.1). GTDB lineage: Bacteria > Bacillota > Clostridia > Peptostreptococcales > Filifactoraceae > Peptoanaerobacter. Next base: position 77,567 of record CAUQVF010000007.1, read on the forward strand.
ACAACTCTAATGCCTGCTATAGAAAATCTGTTTACCGTGCTAAATTTTGACAAAAGTGAGCTAAGCCATATCGCAGTAACTGTCGGCCCTGGCTCTTTCACAGGAATAAGAATAGGCGTTGCAACTGCAAATGCCTTTTCCCTTGCCTTAAACATTCCCGTAATCTCTGTCAGCTCACTTGATGCAATGTCTATGAATTTTATCTCTTACGAAGGAACAGTAATTACGACTATCGACGCCCAAAGAGACACTTACTATGTAGGTGTATATAGAGCAAGAGATTCAAAAATCGAAAAGATAATTGAAAATACTATAATGACGGATGAAGAACTGGAAGAATATATACAAAATTGTAAGGAAAAAGTCTTGCTCGCCGGAGAAAAGAGAGAGCTTTCATCTTGCGACAATGTCATCTTTGCAAATACGCATGACAATTATATCAAATCATCATGTGTAGCTATGCTCTCTAAGAATGTAAAAGATGAAGATTCGACTTTTGCAAAACCTGTATATATGAGGAAGTCTCAAGCCGAAATCGTATACGACAAGAAAAACAATCAAGGTGAACTATGAATATAAATCTTAGTACCGGAAAAATCGGACAAAAACTATATAGATTTATCCTTCCCCTATTAGCTACTTCCTTTATAAATATCACCTACAACTTTGTAGATATGATTTGCATAGGAAGACTTGGTAGCGGTGCTGTAGCGGCAGTGGGTACTTGCGGATTTTTCCTTTGGTTTGCCAACGCAACGGCATCAATGGCAAAAATAGGCACGCAGGTATATGTCTCCCAGGAATACGGCAAGAAGAATTTTGAAGATGCAAGAGCCTATTATCAGTCAGCTTTTTGGCTTAACTTTGCCCTTGGTATTTTTACAGGTCTTGTATTTTTTATTTTTAACTCTCAGATTATCTCCTTTTTTAACCTTGGAGATGAGAAAATCATAAGTCAGGCGATAATATACTTCAAGGTCATTGCCTTTTCCATGCCTTTTATGTATGCCAATCATGTGCTTTCCGCCTTTTTCAACTCAATAGGCAATAGTAGGCTTACTTTTTTGACCAATTCCTTTGGACTTGTGTTCAATATAGTCTTTGACATTTTCCTGATATTTGGTATAGGATTTTTCCCAAGACTTGAGGTATTTGGAGCAGCACTTGCGACAGCTCTTGCACATATATCCGTATTTATACTGCTGATTTTTTTCAATCTTAGACAGGATAAAAATCTCAGACTTTCTCTCGAAAAACTTAACATAGAAAAAGCGAAGTCAGTATGCAGAGTCGGTTTTCCATCGGCAATACAATCCACTTTATACTGTATCTACAGTATAATCTTGGCAAGGATAATATCATATTTTGGTCCGGTAGAAATAGCAGTACAAAAAATAGGCGGTCAGATAGAGTCCATATCGTGGATGACAGCTGACGGTTTTGCCATTGCCGCCACGACTTTTGTAGGGCAAAACTACGGAGCGAAAAACTATGACAGAATACACAAAGGCACAAAGTTCCTAAGTAAATTTTCTCTTATACTCGGCTCCATATCAATGGTTGTTTTATTTTTCTTCTCTCGTGAGATTTTTATGATATTTATAGATGAAACAGAGACTATTAATTCAGGCTCCACATATTTGAAAATACTGTCCTTTTCTCAGATATTCATGTGTTTTGAGATTCTTTTTATAGGGATATTCTCAGGCTATGGACAGACCAAGACTCCTGCTATTATAAGTATCATAGGAACAGGACTTAGAATACCGCTGTCACTGCTCCTATCACGCACTATGCTGGGAGTAAACGGAATATGGGTATCACTTACCATAACCTCAGTCTTAAAAGGCATACTTATTCCGGCAATATTTTACATGTATCAAAAAAATGACCTATCCCATGATTAAAAACTTTTCATAGGATAAGTCATTTTTTCTATTCAAATTTCTTAGAAAAAGAATTGTAATAAGCCATATTTTCTACTGACTGCTTCTTATAATGCAAAGGAGACGGTTTTGAATCTCTGGCAGGATATCCTGCAGGAAGCAAGGCAAAAGGCACAAGATTATCTGGAATATTAAAGGCTTCTGAAAGCTTATGAGCATCAAAAACACCTACAAAGGTACCTCCAAGTCCAAGTTCTACAATTTCAAGCAACATCTGAGTCATTGCCACAGTAGAGTCCACAGCACCAAAATCCATGTCATCACGCCCCCTCTTCCAGCTCTTCATAGCGTCATAACACATTACAAAAACAAGAGGAGCATTAAAGTGATACGGCGTAATATCCTTCATTTTTTCCAAGCCGTCTTTATCATCTATTACCAATATTCTCTGAGGTTGATAATTTACAGCTGTAGGAGCACATGCAGCCGCATCAAGTATGAATTTTATCTTCCACCTCTCCACTTTTTTAGCATCAAACTTTCTTACAGAATATCTATTTTGCATAAGTTCCAATACTTTCATATCTGCTCCTTATAATACTTATACTAAACTCTGTTTAAATTACGGATTTTATTAATTCAATACTTGTGATACTCTATAGCCTAACTTTAGTTATTAAAATATTTAGTGTATCACTTTTATGAAATATTTCCATTATTCTATTAGATTTTAGTATTAATAATAATTAATATATTATTGTACTTAAAATTTCTCCTAATTCCAATTTTAGCAAAATATGTATATCTTTTATGAGTCAATTATATCACAAAAAAATAATTTCTACCATCAAAAAATTAAAGCTATAATTCAATGTTTCAGAATTAAAAATATTTTTTTGATAAAGTCGAGATTATATAATCTACAAAAGTATATCTTTCAAGCTTTGAATAATTGTCATTAATTTTATATTTCTAAAAAGGCGTAGTATATTTATTTATCTACGCCTCTTATACATCAAATACTACTTATAATTTAAATACTGCCTTTTTTTAAAATACATCTTCCCAATATACTCTATATGTCATATCTTTTTCTTTTTCTACACCTGTTACCTTTATTATAACACCTCCATCTATCCAATCTACTGTGTAATTATCTTTTCTAATAGCACCTCTAATTCTGTAAGACATCTCAAACAACTCTTTATATGTCCAATCATTTTCAATATTTTTCCCAAGCGTAACTCTTGTTCTATATGGAGCAAATATTCCATCTTCAACTACCTGCTCTAAGATTACTTTATATTTATTGTCTTTTACATAAACCTCCCTGTCTTCAACAGATTCGTTATATATTTTAAAAGAATAAATAGCATAAATAGATAGAGCTAACATGACCACAAAAAATGCTAACAATATATGCAAAGTTCTCCAATTATCACTTTTACTTTTATTCATAACTATCTTCCACATCCTTAAAGTATATTCTATAAGTTTGAGTTGTTTTATCTAAGTTATCAGTATAAGAAAATTTTACATATTCATCGTGCCAATCAATTTTAAAATCAGATTTTGAAAGCTTGCTTTTTTTATTACAATCAAAACTCATATATTCAAGATAGGTCCATTTTCCATCATTTTTTATAAAATGAAAATTAACCTTTATTTTTTTAAAGTCTTTATGACTTACTTCTGAAAAACTTATTTCATGCTTATTATCATAGGATGTTTCTCTAAAAATACTATTGTAATGTTCATTTGGATCAATATTTATCACAAATATCAAAGCTATAATCTCAAATACTATTAGAAGAAGTAATACCTTTGCCAGTTTCATTCTTTACCTCTCTGATATAATGTAAAAAAAGTAAAATTACAACTGAAAATTTAAAATAATATTATATAATGTGAAGATTTATACCACAATCTAATCAAATAATTAATCATTTTTTTCATTGTATTTATAATTCACTCAACTTTCGAACTAAAATTATCCTAATTTTTATTGAAATTTAAGTATTAATTGATTTTTTAATACACTACTCTACACAAAATTTTCTGAATGATATTTATTGGAATTTACATATTTATTAAAAAAATGAAAACACTGAAAAAACTATGTCAAGTATTATATTGTATTTTTAAAATATACTCAAATTTCAACATCTTTAATATGTTTTTCATGTGGGAAAGTTGAGTAATTCAGTTATAAATCACATAGTATTTTATAAACTATCAATGAATTTACCCATAGATTAAATAGATAGTAGCATTAATCACATATATGTAACTGTTTAAAGCTCTCTACTTTTTATATTTTTTTACTTAAAGTGTTCAAACGTTGCGATTCTTAAGTCGCTACGTTTGAACACAAATATATTAACTATTATTATACAGCCATTTTAAAATACATCTTCCCAATATATTCTGTATATCCTGTTTTCTTCGTGTTTTAACTTGATTATTTTTATTATTACACCTCCATCTATCCAATCTATTGAATAATTTCCTCTCCTAAGCCCGTCTGGAGTCGCTATAGGTATTTCAAAACTTTTTTTATATATCCATTTATCATCTACTTTTTTCCCAACTACAACCCTTGGTCTGTATAAATAAAAAGGTACAAAGCTACTTTCATATGTCTGTTCCAATGCTATCTTATATTTATCATCTTTAGAAAAAAACTCATCTCTCTCTGCAACTATAACATCATATTCCTTGATTATATAAACAACATATATGACTAATGCTGAACAAATACAAATGAGGATTAATAATATATTAATAACTATATGTTTATAGGATTTTATTTTATTCATCTTTTTCTTCCACATCCTTAAAATATATTCTATAAGTTTGAGTTGTTTTATCAAAACTATCTTTGTATGTGAGTTTTACAAATTTATCATACCAGTCAATTGTAAAATCAGATTTTGAAAGCTTGCTTTTTTTATTACATTCAAAACTCATATATTCAAGGTAGGTCCATTTCCCGTCTTTTTTAAATGCATAATAAACTTTAACCCCTTTATACTCCATATAGTTCACTTCAGTCAAACTTATTTTATATTTATTATCCTTTGATGTTTCTTCAAACATTTTGTTGTAATGTTTATCTGTATCAATATTAAATACATATATTCCCGCTATAATCTCAAATACTATTAGAAGAAGTAATATTTTTGTCAGTTTCATTCTTTTTCCCTCTGAGTTATTATAAAGTTTACAAAAGCATCTCTTGCTACCCTTGAATGGTCATAATTAAAATCATAATTAAGAAAAGGCATATAACATCAAAATATTTTTTTTATATAAAGATAGACTTTATCATTTATTTAATCTGCACTTACATTATCAAGAAAATTAGTAAATTTACTTACAATCCTTAGAATAATATATCTCATACTAAAAAGCTATAAAAAAGCCATGTGATTCTATTTCAGCAAAATTATTGACAATATGCAAAACGTATAATTTGGTAAAATAAAATTCTTGGCATTATAAATGGCGATTAGTATCAATTATATTTTGCTGATTATTATAACTGTAATAAGCTCATAAATAGCTTTAAACTTAACTGCATTATACTCTTCCCATATATAAAATTCAAGTATAATTTAAAATTTGGTATTATAGTTTATTTTTTATTGACTGAAAAATATTTCTCTGATTATTATAAAATAAAGCTTAAATTACAAGAGATTTAAATTGAATTTTTCTATAGTTTTATTAAGCTATTATCTAATACTAAAATTTAATAGAATAATGAATAGTTTACTAATTTAGAATATATTGCTTATGGACTAATACTAAAAATCTTTTAAATCAACATATAAATTTTTTGCTTATGAATGTCATAAAATTTAAAAGTAATCAGCATACAAAATATTTTACATGAATTTTTGTGGATTAGTATAAATTATCTATTATTTCGATAAATTGTCACTGTCTTATCAATAAACCAAATATATATAATTCTATAAAACTTGACTTATGGCAAAACAAAAAACCTGACTTGAATTTCAAATCAGGTTTTTTATATTATAACTATTTTTGCTATTATTAGTAATCCTATGCTTTCAACTATTATATAAAACTCTATTTAAACTATGAATTATATCCTAATGCACTTTTTAGTATATCTTTTGTTAATAAACTTTTAGTAAATCAATCTATTATAAAATAATCCATTGGTCATATTAGATTTTACTCTCAATATAATATTTAAGCAAGTCTAAGCTTTTTAAAAGATTTAATTAAATATAACAGTTTATACTATTCACTATTTATAATGCCAAGTTTTATGACTAACGGCATTACAGTTTATGAATTATCAGCAATGTTATTGTCATACATTTATATAGCTTTTTAATAGATTTTTAGTATTAGGTAAAGCATATATCAACAACATTAATCTACATAGCTTTATTTTAAATATTTTCTTGTTGACATCCCGGAAATAACTACAGTAGAAACATTGTGTAACAAAGCGGTAGTCGCAGGAGAAAGCACTCCAAACACTCCCAAAAGTATCAAGGCTGAGTTGAAGTTGATAATGAAGGAGTAGTTGTCTTCAATTCTCTTGAAAAGCTTTGAAGAAAGCTCTCTTAGAAGTATCAAATCATTCAAATCGCTTGAAAGTAAAGTTATGTCAGCAACTTCTCTTGCTATATCGGAAGCGTCTTTCATCGCTATTGATACATCTGCAGCACTTAGCGCAGGCGAGTCGTTGATACCGTCACCTACCATCACTACCTTCTTGCCTTGAGATTTGAGTTCTTCTATTATCTTGTATTTACCGTCAGGCAGTACCTGAGAATAGCAGTGATTTATACCTAATTTCTTACAAACATTGTTTGCCACGACTTCATTGTCTCCGGTAATCATCACCACATTTTTAAATCCTTGTTCCTTGAGCTTGGCTATTACTTCTTTAGCCTCTTGTCTTGGAGGATCTTCAATGCTTAGTATTCCTATTATTTTATCTCCATATGCAAGGAATAAGTTTGAATATGGAGCACATTCATTTTTCAAGATTTCTCTTTGTTCATCTGTAAGCAGCACTTTTTCATCATCTTCGATAAAGTGTCTGCTACCTATTAGAGTCCTTTGTCCGTCTAATCTTGTCGCTATACCGTGAGCTACTATATATTCCACTTCAGCATGTTTTTCTTCATGTTCTATTTTTCTCATCTCGGCAGCTTTTACCACTGCTCTTGCTACAGAGTGCGGGAAATGCTCTTCAAGGCAGGCAGCTATCCTCAATACTTCATCTTGTGAGTATCCATAAAACGGAGTGATTTTCGCAAGGGAAGGAGTAGCATTTGTAAGCGTACCTGTCTTATCAAAAACTATGGTATCTGCAGTGGCATATTCTTCCAAAAACTTACCGCCTTTTACGACTATACTGTTTTGTGAAGCCTCTTTCATAGCAGATATCACTGTAATAGGTGTAGACAGCTTTATAGCACAAGAATAATCCACCATCAGTACAGCAGTAGCTCTGGTGATATTTCTTGTAAACAGATATACTCCTGCAAATGTAAGCAAACTGAAAGGCACTATCTCATCAGCTGTCTTTTGTGCCTTTTGTTGTACCCTTGCTTTCAAATCTTGCGACTTATCTATCAAATCTATTATCTTACTTATCCTTGTTTGGTTGTCTATAGCAGTTACTTCAATATTTATACTTCCGTCTTCTACTATACAGCCTGCATATACTGAAAGTCCGCTATATTTTCTGACCGGAGCAGACTCTCCTGTCATACTTGCTTCGTTTATAAGAGCCTCACCTTTTACTACAGTACCGTCTATAGGTATCATAGATCCTGTCTTAACAATTACTATATCTCCCTTTTCAACAAGGCTCATAGGCTTTTTGACCTGAGTTCCATTTTCTTCCACCCAAACATAGTCCACATTTATCTCCAAAGATTTGGCAAGTTGAAGATTAGCAGAACGCATAGTGTACTCTTCAAGTAAGGATGAGAAGTTAAGTAGGAACATTATCGAATTTGCAGTGGAATAATCACCTGTCATCATAGAAACCGAAATTGAAGTGGCATCAAGTACGTTAACGTCCAAATCTCCGTTTAGAAGCGAAGCTATACCTGCCTTTATAAACTTATAAGACTTAAGCAGTGTTATAATTCCTCTAAAACTTTGTGGGAAGATAATCGGCATAAGTGCTTTTTTTGCAATCAGTTTTAGCGCCTTAGCCTTAAAATTCCTATTGAGTCTTTCCAACTCTTCATCTATGGGATAAGCTATCTGAGTCATCTTTTCTTTTGTCACATCGTTCAAAAGAGACAGCACCTTATCCTTATGCTCATCCAAATAATTAATAAGCACAGAGCCGTTGCTTGTGCTTACCTTGACGTCTTTAATATATTCAAATGTTTTCAAATAATCCGTCAATCCCATTGCGGAATACTTGTCAAAGGCACGAGAGCCGTATCTTACTCTGATACGCCCTCTACCGTCATATACTGTACTATATATCATACGCCTATGCCTCTACCACTGAAGCCTCTTCATCATAACACAAGTCTTCAGCTTCTTCTTTTATATTTTGCATATTTTCTTTAAGGCTCTTTTGTATTTTCATAGTTTCAGCCATACCCTTAACAGCCATCTTGTGTACCATATCACTCTTAATAACCTTAGCTGCTACTACTCCACCTAAGAAAGCCCATACTCTACGATTTCTCAACATTCCTAATAACATAATATTCTCCTTTTTCTAATTTACAATAATTGAATTTGATAATTAATAATAAAATCTTATGACTATTATACAATCAAAAATAAAATTAATAAAGTATTTTTTATAATTATCTTTGGATATTTTTAGTTTTTTCACTTAATTCATTTTTAATTGATAATAAGAAATTTATAAATACATTATAAACTATTTTTAAAAAAAGTCAAGAGAAAATTTAAAAATAGAGAAATTTTTTATTTTATTTTCAAATTTTAGAGAGTCTTAAAATTTTTCAAATGATAATTACCTATAAAAATTAGAGACTCCTATAAAAGGAGTCCTACTTTAAAATAGTTGTATTTTTTGTACACTCTAAGTAAAATAAACATATATGTTAGTGGATATTGAATTTTTGTTATTTAATTAGAACAAAAGTAAACTTCTAACTACAAAACTATTTACATTCCCTACTTTACACCTTTATACTTCAAAACCTCTACCAATTAGGATACTCCTTACTTCATCTATGCTCATACCTAAACCCTTGCTTATTACATCAAGTCCTATTCCGTTTTTAAAGAAGTTTATCAATGTATCCATCTTACCTTCTTCTCTACCTTCTTTTCTACCTCTTTTCACCTCATCCTTTAAGAAACTTTCAAATGCCTCTTCTTGTGTAGTAAATGCCGTTATCATCTCTTGCACCTCCATCTTTCTGTAATCTAAGTATTCTT
>CAUQVF010000008.1:0-78972 GCA_963521605.1 uncultured Peptostreptococcaceae bacterium
TAGTTTTACATACTTATTGATTTACAAGGTTCTCAAACAATAATAGAGATTATATAACTTCATTTGAGTTTTACATACTTATTGATTTACAAGGTTCTCAAACTATATGTACCAAGGTCTGAGAATATTACATGTTTTACATACTTATTGATTTACAAGGTTCTCAAACTAAACTTTTTCATTGTATACTTCTTTCCTTGTTTTACATACTTATTGATTTACAAGGTTCTCAAACTATCTTAATAAATGCCTTTGCGGTGCTTTTGTTTTACATACTTATTGATTTACAAGGTTCTCAAACCTCAAAATTTACTTTGAGCTTATCACCGAACCGTTCATATTGGTATATGTGTAATCAAAATTCTATCAGACAGTTGTTGTCATCAAGAATATATGTGTGTTCATAGGAAGATTTTTCTCTTTGATGTGACTCTATCATTATAAGATTTACATCACTGTACAATGCTATTTCATACAGCATATCCAAGTCTTTTACAGATAAATAATCATGAATATTCACTAAGAACAGACATTTTGTAAAACTTACTTGTGAAATTATTTTAACATAATTAATCAGTTTTTCCAATAGACAATCGTAATTTTCCAATAAATTCAACTTGTATAACTTAAGCAAATCCTGTGTATCTATATTTTTTTCATATATTAATTCATAGGGCAGTTTCAGCACTGCCCTATCCAAAAAGTCCATTATGGCATTATTAAGATCTTGCTCCTGCATCCATAATTCTTCTTTTACTATTTGACTTATCTCTTTGTATATTGAATTTAAAATCTTTTTGGAGTTTAACTGAAAATCCATAGGACTTAGTATAATATCACATTTATCTGTTAAAATCATAGCACCACTATTATCTGTCAGTAACACTTTATCACCTTTCCCATCAATCATTTCTTTGATATTTGATACAAAATCACAAAAAGCCTTTGAATTTTCGGCAATTATTACAGTCATCTCATCTTGGGAAATATTTGCTGTAAAATTATAATCCTGATATACAAGTCTCATAATATTACTATCCTTTCAGTTGTGTCAAGCACGTCCATCTTACTTTGCCCTACTATAAATTCCATGCTTGCATATTGCTTTTCCGTTATCTTTAACACCTGAACAAGCCCGTATTTAGGCTTGTTCTTCCTTATATTGTTTACTATAGTATCTGCCATTGTTGAGTTTACAGCCATCTTACAGTATATTGACTCTTGCATCATACAAAATCCGCTCTTTATCAAGTATTTGCGAAACACACTGTATTCTCTTCTCTCAGCCGATGTACCTATAGGCAAATCAAACATTACTATTACTCTCATATATCTAAAACTCATTTTCATAAAACCTTATTAATGAGATGTCTTGGTCTTCCAATGCGTCAAATATGCTCTTGCAATATATCTTCACGGCATTAGTCAAGACTTCAGTTCTACCGTTAATTATTACACTGTCTTGCATTATATTCACAAGTTTCAATTTTTCTTTGCTTGTAAATTCTTCCATCTCCAAATCACATACTTTTCTATCTACCAATACTCTAAATGGCTCCATCAGATCTGAAGCAAGATTGAAGTGATTGAACATATTGTCATGGAAAAGTCCAAGCTGTGTCATATATCCGCAGGATGTTATCTCTCTTGAAAACATGGAAGCAATTATAGCGTATCCATAGTTTAATGAGGCATTTACAACAATATCAGCTCCTCTGCTAAAATCAAAACCAAAAAGTGCATTAAAGTACACTTTGGCTGCGTGCCCCTCTCTATTGGTACTGTCTGCAAACTGCACCTGTCTTATATAGTCTTCAAGCATCTTATACTGAGATTTTGACCTTGACTTTAGATGTAGTGCTTGTTGCCTTATCTTTTCCTTTACAATATGAGTCCATACCTCAAGTTTCATCTCTTCATCCCATTGTATCTGAGATCTAACCTTGGCACTGCTGTCATGAGATCCGTAATAGGGTATGAGCTCAGATGACGGATTTCTCTTTTCATCGCAAAATACTACCTTAATTTTTTGTTTGGTAAGCTCTGATAACAGTGCGCAAGTTATGGATATGGCTGTAGTGGCAAGAATTAAGGTATGAATCTCGCTCAGATGTATCTTGGTCGTACTTTCCTGCCTTACTACCATATATCCCATCTGATAGTCAAGTTTGGCACTGTTTGATATTTCTATTGTTCTCCAACTCATATTGTCATCAGATCCTTTTCGCAAGAGTATAGACCTGTTATAGATTGTTGTATCAGCTTAAACTCTTTATAATTATTAATATTTTTTGAACACAGACATCCACCTGAATTTTCACTTCCACCTATATCTCTTAGGTCTGCTTTAAAAGTTTTCGTCAGATTATAAAGTATACTATTTAGTATTTTACACTGTTTTTCAAAATCAAGATTTACAAACTTTTGTTTTCCGTCTATTAATGAATTCTCAATGCTTGTTAGTCTATGTTTATAAACCGTTTTTTCTATTTTTTTTTGAATTTTTTCATAAAGATCAATATTTCTTTCTTCAGTTAAGACAGGATTTTTTTCTCTATCTATCTCATCAAATTTAGACAGAGAAACAGCCTTTTCTATCTTCCTAATATATTCAACCTCTTCTTTTTTCATCTTAAGTTGTTGAGCATTATAAATATATATTTGTTCACCTGTTTTTCCTCCAAGATAATATAGATATCCATTTATTTTTATCAATGAATTCATAGGAATAAATGGTAAGCATATCCTTATATCTGATACACTGTCTTTCCCACCATCATTTAGAATATAGTTGAAATAGTTCAATATTTTTTCTTCAGTTAAACTATCTTTTCTTCCAAGATATACAGGTATAGCCTCAAGACTTCTGACAGTTTTTTTCTTCTTTACATACTCCACCAAACAATATCCTGATGTAGATATGGAAGTTCTTCCGCCATATCTTAGTATGTTGCAAAGCCTTTCATCATTTGTCTTAATAGGCTGATAAGCCTTGACATTTATCTTTTTAGGTATTTTGTCGGTTTTTTCTCCTTTAGAACGTCCAAATTTTATCTTCTTAACTCCAACAATAGTTTCATTTGTGATTGACCCATGCCCTTCTTCAACCTTCTTAGTTATAAGAGGAGAGTTTTTAGCCATTGTTTTTTTCACTATTGCTATTGTTCCGGCATTCCCTTCACTTTGACCTATCCATGCAACTTCGCTCTTGCTTTTTACATCTCTTTCAAAAAATCTATCCATATGGTATTTATACGCAGGATTGTCAGGATTTTTTCTTGCATCTTTTATGAAATTGGCAGGATTTCTTGTGAATTTGACAAAGTATGAGTTACCCACCACTATATTAAGATAGGCGTCGTTGGCATGGTGAAAATCATTAATCAGCCTTGATTTGAAAAGGTCAAACTTATGTCTAAATTCTGATACAAGCCTTGCTTTTGAAAAGACTACATCCACATCTTCTCCCATAGATTTTTGCAGTATCTGTGCCATACATTTTGTAGCCTGACCTGTCTCTACGATTTGACGATTGATAAATGAAAGCTTTTCTTCATCGGAAAATTCCTGTGTCTTCCTTGTAAGCCTTGAGTATTTTTCATTGCTTATAAAGCCTTGTTCGTGTAATATCTTCCAGAACCCCTGACAACTTGCTTGGATTTGTGGAGTTATAGGGTCATTTTGCTTCCTGTTGTTTATCTCTTTCTTTACAAGTACAAGGTTGTCCAAGCTGTCGTCTTTGACAAATGAGCGTGGATATATATGGTCTATATCGTAGAGATTGTCGTCCATGAGCTTGTCAAGTTCTATGACTTCCCCGCTATACATACATCTTCCTTTTTGGAGATAATACAGGTACATCTTCTTGCTTCTAAAATATGACTCATCCTTGCTGTCAAGTTCTTTAACCCATTGTTTGGAGTCTTCTTTGATACCTTTATACAGTTCTTTTAATCTATCCTTCCTTGACTTTGTCCTTACTTTTTCTCCTTCGGATCTTGTCATCTCAACAAATATCCTTTTTGGAGCATAGCCAATTACTGTTTGTATCTCATCTACTATCTTCATAGACTGCCATATCATCCTCTTTACAGGAGAAGAGAGATACATATCGTCAAGATCTTCTATAGTCCACTGATTTAGAGCTTTTTCAAGTTTTTTTACTCTTTTTTCAAGTTCGTCCATATAGGTAAATCTTGAGCTTAAAAGCTCCATAAGATTAAAATTTGTCTCCCAAAAGCTTTGTATTATACTTCTTACTTCTCCTGTACCTACATCTGCTCCTTCAAGCTCTAAAAATGACTTTGAAAGATTGCCCCAGTTACTAAATTTAAAACCTAAGATTCTCTTAATCTTGTCTTTATCTATTTTATCTCCATACTTTTCTTCTATTTTTTCTTTTACAAATTTCTTTTCATCACTGTAAATAGTCCCCCAAAATATTATATCTTCTACCATATCTATAATACTTTGATTATTGACATCTTCATCAAAGACTCCTCTAAACTTAGCTATAGAAGAAAGATAGGCATTGCATACTGTATCTGTACCTGAAAGCACACTGTCTTTGTCCATGATATTAAGTGAAATCAATTCTTTTTTTATATCTTTTTGACTTACTTTTTTTCCCTTCATAAACAAATCATTATATATCTTTTGTTTGGCCTCTACAGATATTTTTTCACCGTCTATTTTTATGTTATTTATCTCATTTAAGACCATAAACTTCTCATAAAGCAGTGATTGTTTTGGTAAGGAATGCTCCTCTGACAGATAGGTACATTTTCTTAGCATTTTTTTGATAAATTCCTCAGCAGAAGCTTTAACATCAACCTTATCTTCAAAGTTCCAAGGCAATATCTTTCCACCAGACGGTATTACAGCCCATGAATTTGCATTCTTATCTTTTTTAGGATTTTTGTCAAGCGGTCCTACATAGTATGGGATTTGAAACTCAAAAAGTTGAATTATCATTTCACTTACTGTCAGATTTTTCTCGCCTTTTTCTTTTAAGAAAGGCAGATAGTTTTCCGCTTTTTTAAGTATGGCTCTAAGCTCTCTTGATTGGAGTTGATTAGGTATTACACCATTTGAAGCTGTGAGTTGCTTTTTCAAAAACTCTCCAGTTTCAATCTTTTTCAAGATTTCAATCTTGTCTTCATTGTCATCAGGGATATTTTTAAGTGCTATTTTCTTGATATATTCGTATAGGTCTTCTACCTTTCTGTTGTCTACAGACCTACGTTCTTTAGCTATATTGCTGTTTACACTACCTACATAGGCACTGTAATTTTTATCTGTCATTTTCCTGAACATATCAGTATAAACTTTTTTATCATATTTTTTTAACAGTTCTTTTATTTTTTGCAAATCTTTATGGTGATTTTCATAAGCCTCTACCCTTGCCTCACAGAGGTATTTAGACTTTCCTATAATATTTGAAAGTAAACCCATATCGTGGACAGCCTTTACTCTTTCCACCAAGTCAAAGTATTCATCTCCAATTATTTCTTTGACTTCCAAGGCTCTTCATAATTTGACTCTCTAAAGCCAAAATCTTTCTTCTTATCCTCTTCTTGTATATCTTCATCTGTATAGATATCTGCAACTTTGATTTTCATTCCGCAGATAAGCTTGAGTATTGCGTATTTTATCTTATCTTTTTTACCTATAGACATTTCCTCTGCCAATTCTTCAAGTATCTTTGTCCTTGATTTTCCCTTTTGTGAAAGGATTTTTTCAAAGTTGTCTGTATTACTTATTTGAGGCAAATCTATTTCAAATTCTAAGCAAGACTCGTATAAATCATTGTAGAAAACATCCATGCCTTGTATGTCCCCATCACCTTTGAGAGAAGCATTTAAAAAATGGCCTCTATGTGAAAAAAGATTTAAAATTGCAAGAAAAACAAGTCTTACATCAAATTCTTCATCACTGTTGATAAGTGCCTTCCTTAGGTGAAAGATTGTTTTGTATTTTTCATAATAGTCTTTGTCTGTAAAAGTAGCGTCATTAAATAAGCTATATCTCTGTCTGTTACTTTCAGACCTGTCATCTAAGAAAAATTTGCTTTCTTCAAGGCGAATGAAAAAATTTGGATCGACTTTGTTAATCTCATCAGCAAAGAATTCTTTGAGCATAGCCTTTCTTGCTTTTTCTCTTTCACTTCTCCTGCGTGAAGTTCTCTTTGTTCTTCTTTCTACAGCTGTCTTTGCCTCATCAAAAAGTCTTGCTCCCCACATATCTTTGCCCTTAGCTCTGAGCAGATTGTAGGAAGTATCTGTTACAGCCCAGCCTACTGAGTTTGTACCGACGTCTAGTCCTATGTAATATTGCTTATTTTCCATCTTTTCCTCCTTAAAATTTGATATTTTGTTAATAAATGCTTAGATTATTTATACTTTCAAGTTAATTAAACTTAAAAATAATAAAGATTTTTAACATATAGTCATAAATTTCATATATTAATCACTCGACTTTCCCAATAAAATTATTATTATTAATATTGAAATTTTAATATTACTTGATTTTTAGTACACTACTTGACTAATAATTTTTCAAATAATTTTATTGAAATTTGCAAATTTATCAAAAAGCTGAAACAACTATGTCAAGTATAGTATCATTTTTGGAAAATATATTCTAATTTCAAAGTTTTTAATAAGCTTTTCATGTGAGAAGTTGATTTTATAATCAAATTCAATTAATTTTTCAAAAAACAGTTGACAAAGTAAAAATTTGATGATATCATTATCATTGATTTACAAGGTGAGTTCAAACAAGGATTTATCCGTAATTGATTGCTCGCATTGTGCGACATTTTCTTATGTAAATCATGAAGTCGGACTTTCGACTTCTTTTTTTATACTATAAAATCTAACATAGATATCGTTAAAAGACAAGCGTTTGTTTAATAAAATTGTCTTTTAAATAAAACAGTAAAAAAGATTACTTTTTTTTATACACAGAAAATTAACTGTAATTACAAGAAAAGCAAAACCATTTTTTGCGTTAATAAAATAGATATTAGTATCAAAGGAAAAAGACCTTTCACATATTTTTGTGATGAGGTCTTTTTATAAATAGTATTAAATTTTATAACTTATATATTTTGACTTAAATATAAAAAGAACGTATTTTATGTAAATTATGAATCTTGTAATTTAAAAAGTATTGAAATTTTAATACTATAACAAAGATAATCATTACAAATTAAATTACGGATAGTATGACTTATAATACATTTATCATATCGTAAATCATCTGATATTTCAATTAAATACTAAATAACAAATCCATAAGTTTAAAAGATAGTAGTAGAAATCCATAATAAGTAATATATTTCAACGCTATCTACATTTAAGCAAAATAAAAACCGGAATACCGTCACTCCCCAAATTCAAGTCCCGAGATTACTCAGGTGGGTGTCCTGCTTTCCTCGCTGGCTACCAGAATATGTACAAATCCTGCACACTAAGGCTTGTCATTGATTATAAAAAGACCCGAACTCCCGTATACAAATTGTCGGTTGAATTTAAGGTAGTATAACGCATACTCCAGTCTTGAGTTATTATATAATATTCCTGTTAATTTTTCAAGGTGCTTTGAAAAAAAATTAAATTTTCATTACAAAATAAGGTTTTTATACCACTAAATTTTTATACTCGCATCTATATAATTTAAAGTAATATAAGATGTTATTCGTAATATATAAAAATCTCATTACCTTCCTTTATTTAGTACTGTTTCTTTCCATAAGGTTATATGGCAGTATTACTTCATTTGCTTTGAAGACATAACCCGTCTTATGTTCCTTGTTTTCTATCTCTTTGACTATAAGTCTTGCACATATGGCTCCAATGTCAAACATAGGCAGTGATATAGATGTAATGCCCGGTCTTATCAGCTTTGCAATCTTAGTATCGTATATTTGAGAAAGCTTGTAATCTTTTGGTATCGATTTACCGTTATCCTGCATATAGTAAATAACACCAAGAGTTGACTCATCGTTTGCAGATATGATAGATGTTATGGTCTTATCTTTTTTCAAAGTCTTTTCTATCAATTTGTAAGTTGAGTCTATGTCGTTTGCACCATATACTACCTTGAATTTGGATGCAGGTAATTTCTTCTCTTTTACAGCTTCTTCAAGTATTGCCTGTCTGCTGTTTTCTTTGAGGTTATGTTCGTCCTTGTCAGGTCTTAAGTAAATTATCTTACCATCATCTTTTTCTGTCTTTTCGAGTAATGTAAGCATGGCTTCCACCCTGTCTACATCCACGCAGTTTATATTATCTATCTTAGGTGTACCGAGAGTATAATACACAGTAGGTACTCCGTATTTCTTGAGCTTTTTATCCATTTCTTCGTTAATATTTTCAGTTACGATAATGATTCCGGCAGCCTGTTTTGAACGTAGCAAATTCACGAATTCTTCTTCTTTTTTGCTGTCGCAGTAAGTATTGCATAAAACGGTATCATATTGGTAAATTCTCGCTATTTCTTCGATAGCATTGACCAAATCCCCCACTGGATACTTAGATCCCGGTACTATAACGCCCAACAACTGGCTCTTTTTCATTACAAGACTTCTTGCTACAGGGTTTGGCACATATCCTGTATCTTCTATTACTCTAAATACCTTTTCTCTTATACCGCTACTTACCGGCTTGGAGTCGTTGATGACTCTTGATACGGTAGATATCGATACTCCGGAAATTCTGGCTACGTCTTTAATAGTAACCGGCATCTTCATCCCTCCTATTTTTAATAAAGGCAAAAAATTTGCATTTAGCAAAATCAAAAATACACATGATTATTTTTTTCGTTGTAATTATACTACAAGAAAAGATTTTTTTCAATATAAAAAACGTTTATTATTCGATATTTTACGTTTTCAAAATTTATCGGAAAATATTTACTTACTATTTAATGCCGATAATAAAAAGCTTCTAAATTTCCTTCATTTTTTATAGATAATATGCTGTTTTTCTATGAATTTTATGTAGCGAATTAAGTTGCTATATTTATAATTTATACTAATCATCATTTATAATGTCATATATTTGAACTTATAAAAATATAATTTTTGTAGTTTTGGACAACTCATCTTTAATATATTTTTGGGACTATTTAATCGGTTTTTAGTATTAGTCTAATCAATTAATGGATAAAAGTATTTTCAGTAAATCATCAGTCAAGCAATAAATCATATGATTTTTTAAAACTATTTTCGAAAATTATCCATAGTCTAAATAGATGATAATATTAGATCATATACTATTTTTTAATTATTGATATCAGTATTAAATCAGAATCAAAAGGCTCACCTGATACAGATATAAGATTTGCAAAACCTTACTCTGCTATATATAAAAAGAGGGAATCTTGTGGTGAGCCAATTTGATTGTAACATAAAATCCCCATTGAGTAAAGATAAATATTATTATCAAAAAAGGCACACAATGTTGTGTACCTTTTTTGTTGCTGAGATTTTAAAATATCAGCTTTAATCTTTTTATTTTTGGAATTTTAGCTTATTTTTTGCAGTTTTCCATTTTTTTGAATTTTTGCACTTTTCAGTATCATAATTTAATATCTTGATACTTATTCCAAAATTATTTTGTTGCATTTGCCCAATCAAGCACAATTGTAGCTCTTATGCCGCTGTCTCCAAGTTCATCAAGAACGTCAATGCTAAATACTGATTCTATCTTATCCAGCTTAGCGCCTTCAAATACATATTGTACTTCAGAACCTGAGTTTTGTTTAGAAACTTGTGTTTCACTGCCGTTTAGTATTAGAGCAAGTCTGCTTATTTCAGCTGTTAGATTTGTATTGTTAAGTTCAAATCCTACAGTCTTTGTACTTATTGTATATCTGTAGTTTTCTGTACCTTTTATCTTTTCAGCTTTCACAGATGCATTTATAAAGTCATTTGCAGGAGAGATTTCATCTGTACCCACAGCATTTACTTTCACAGGAACAGTATATACTTCCTTGCTTTCTTGACCTTTGAGTACAAGCGCTTCTCTTTTTTGTCTCAATTCGTTTTTAGCAGCGTCTATTTCGTTTTGTAGTGCTCTTTTTCTAGCATATACATTTTTTGCATTTTCAAGAGCTATTCTAAATTCTGCCTTTCCTTCAAGATTGTAAAGTTCAAGTTTTATACTTGATGAAAGTTTAATTTCTTCTTGAAGTTCTCTCTTGTCAGCCTTTGATTCTACATTTTCAATATAAGTTTTTAATGTTTCTACCATACTTTGTACTTCATCTTTTGTAGCTGACTCTCTTGCAAATACATCTTTTGCATCTTCAAGAATATCTTTCAATTGATTTATTGAAGCATCAGTATATAGGCTTTCATTTTTAATTAATTCTTCAGCTTGTTTTATATTGCTTTCAAGTTCTACCTTATTTACTTTACCATCTTTACGAGTAAGGTTTCTTATTCCTCTGTCAATCATTGCTATAGTATCATCTATATGTTTTTTAGTATTGTACTTAGGATCGTCAGATCTTAATATCATTCTTCCTGCTTCTATAGTGATTTGTAAATAAGCCTTACTTTCTTCAGTATAGTCGTCATTTAGGCCATTGTAAATTTCCTCAGCTTCTTCTATCTTAGCTTTTAGCTTAGTCTTGTCTCCTCTATCCTTTGGTAGAAGATCATCCATAGCCTTTTGAAGCTCTTTAACAACCTCATTTACCTGATTTTGATTTGATTTTTCATTGTTTAAGATTTTTTCAGCCTTATCAAGTACCTTTTCAAATACTGACCAGCTATTTGCTTCATAGTTTTCTTCCTTAAGAGTCTTAGCCTTGTTTATCAATATAGAAAGTTCATTTTTCTCCACAGGTACAGGTATCAACTTAGCACCCTTTTCAAGTTTGATATTCAACGGTTTTACAGGATATACAACTCTATAAGAAGTTTCTTCTATAGCATAACCTTCTATATCTGTTATATATACATTAAATGCTAATTTTACCGGAAGCTGTACTTTCTTTGTACTTTCTCCCTTTGCAAATTCAAATTCATAAGTTGTCTTAAGTTCGTCCTTGCCCTTAAATACTAACTTGAATGCTCCGCTATAATCTCCTCTATCTACATTGATTACAGTATCCTTCATATCTTTCATAGCTACATTAACTGAAGGATTTATACCTACTATTCCATGTTCACTTACTCCAAATATGGAATTATTTATAGTGGCATAGTATTTATCATCCAGTTCTCTTACTCTAGTGATATATGATCCCGGAGGAAGATTTACTGCAAATTGGATATCGCTCAATGGAGTAGCTTCATATTCTACACCTGTATTTACTTCTATAGCAACTATTTTTAATTTTACATTTCTAGGTTTTGTAACTTGCATAGTTACTTGTTTTCTATTTTTGTAATTGAATCTTACTTTTACAACTTTGTCCTTATCATCCTTACCTATTGTAAATTTGATACGATTAGACTCTTCTGCAAGCTCAAACGGATCTTCCACATTATATATCATCAATGTGTATTCCCCTTCTTTAAGGTCGTAAGCACTTACTGCCTTTTCATCTTTATCTAGTACCATATATTTGAATTTATTTAGTGGTACACTGCCTGTGGCTATTACAGGTGATACTATTACAGTCTTTTCATTTCCTGTTCTTATAGATTGGTCAAGTTTAAGTTGTATAGTATTATAAGCATAGTCTGATATCTTAAGAGTTGCTGTCTTAGGATCAGTATTTGGAGGAAGTTTGAATACGCCTTTTTCATCAGCTTTGTATTCTTTTTTATTATCATTTTCTCCTATAGTTATTACTTGAGTTCTTATACCTGATCCTTTTTCTTCTACTTCTGAAAGTGTATATTCACCCTTAGCTTGATCATAGCTGCTCTTTACTATTCTTGGATGTACTGTATCTATGATTACAGGGAATTCCATCCTTTGATTAGCTATAGTTTTGTCTGATCCGTCAGGTTTTACATTGACAGCAAATATATAATTACCGTCTTTCATCACTTCTGATGTTGCATTTTTTCCATCCCATTTCCAGTGCGTCTTTGTAGTAGTAAGGTTTGGTCCACCGAATCCTGAGATAAAATAGTTCTTAGTTCCAAAGTCATCATTTTTTTTGAAGCTGTATATAGGATCGACTTTGTTGCCTTCAGTATATGCTTCTATTACAACATCTTTGTAGTTTCTTAAGAATGTTCCTACAAATTGTATTTCTTCTGCTCTTCCGTCACCATTAGGTGAAAAAGCTATCTTATTCTTGTTGAACTTAGGATCCTTATATGTGCTTGCAGGATCTTCTCCAAGGAGTACATCCTTACCTTCTGATTTTGATTGGATATGAGTAAATGGATATGGCGTTCTGTCAGATACTTCATAGTAAGTCGGTTTTTTACCTTGACTTATCATATCATAAACACTGTCTTCTATTACTTGAAGATTGTTCCAATCACCCTTGAATCCTACGAAAGGAATAGATATTTGTTCATTTACATTCTTGCTTTCAAACACTACATAACCTTCAAGGAAGAATCCCTTAGGTCTGTCTTTTTTGAGAGCTTCAACTTCACTGTCGTCCAAGCTGAATTTCACTTCAAATTCAGTCTCTGAATTTCCGGCAACAGTTATTGATTTCTTGCTATTTTCTGTATCTTGGACTTTTTGTGGCTTAAGTATAGCTATTCCGTTTTCGACCATATCTGTATTTAGTTGTGCATAATAGTCAAACGTCTTTGCTTCACTTGAATAGTTTTTTAACTTGCCCTTTATTACTACATTGTTATCTGTAATATTTCTTAGATTAATACTTGATATATTGTTTGTTCCAAGTATTACTACGCTTGAGCTTACAGCTCTGTTTAGGTTCATCAGACCGGCACCTTGTGATCTTGGTGATGAAAATGCCTTTGTAGTCTTATCTACATAAGGTACTGCTGTACTCATAAGCAGATTTTTGATAAGTTGATGTTTTTCAGTTCCGCTAACATTAGGGAATTTCTTTTCAACATATTCCTTAACTACTGCTATACCTCCGGCAACGTGAGGTGTAGCCATTGATGTACCGCTCATAAGACCGTAGTTGTTATCATTTAAACTTGAGTAGATCTGTCCACCCGGAGCAGATATATCAGGCTTCAAGTTTCCTTCAGGAGTCATACCCCAGCTTGAGAAAGATGATGCCTTATATCCGTTAGGATTTTGCAAATATGACTCTTCAGTATCAACCTTTACAGTCACATTAGGATTTGCTATCATTGTTTCGCCGTCTTTTTTGCTTATGAAGCATGAAGGTATAGTTACTCCCGCTTCCTTAAATCCTCCCATGTGAACAAGTGAAGCATCTGCAACATTGTCATAAACTATTGCGGCTACTGCTCCCTTATCTTGGGCAATTTTTACCTTTTGAGCAAAAGTCATTTCATCTTTTCTATTAGGCTTGTCACCACGTTTAATAAGTGCTATCTTTCCTTTTACTTGCGCATTTTGGTAATCTTCCTCATATCCCTCGTTTACATGCACAAAATTCTTGTAATCTGAAGGGAAAGGAGTCTCATCTGAAGGTTGATAGAGTATCTTTGTTACAGGATTAGTATTAAGTAGTATTCCTTTTTGTTTTATTTTAACATTATCTACCGATGCAACTGCCAATGAAAGGTCTGCAACTCCTGGAGAGTTTGTAAGTCCTATATCAGGATTTGTCGCAGGATGTCCGTCAAGTAAGCCAAATCCCATGAATCCATCATTACCTATGGCTATTGCCACTACTATTCCGGCTTCTTGAGCCTTTTGCAATGCGTTTATAGTAGTTTGTTCCATTCTTCCGTCTGTAGTACCTGTAGCACCCAAACTCATGTTGATACTGTCAACACCCATTTTTACCGCATCATCTATAGCCTTGTTGTAGATTACAGGTGTAGTACCCATGCTGTTTTGACCAAATACCCTCATTATAGCAAGCTGAGCATTTGGAGCAACACCTTTTAATTTTTTTCCGTTTGCAGCTACTATACCTGCAACGTGCATACCGTGAGATTGTATCTTACCTTCTTTAATATTTGTATTTCTATCGGCATAGTTAAACCCGAAAGGTATCTTCTTATTAAAGTACTTTCCACCATCTATTCCTTTTTCTTTAATAAGTTTATCTGTATCTTCTGCACTTTTAATACGTAAACTGCCTTCATCAACTTCCTTAAATATTTCATGTTCAGGGTCAACACCTGAGTCCAATATAGCTATAAGTTGTTTTTTACCGCTATAGTCTGACCATATCTTATCTGCTTCAACCATACCGTTACTTGTTTCATCAAGAGTCTTATGGCTATTTGATTCAAGCTTCGGCGCAGCAATGGTACGGCTAAGTTCCATTGATTTTACTTCGTTAAGTTCAGCTATCTTTTTAGCATCTTCAAGAGTAGTTTTTATAGCTACTCCGTTTAATACAGTATCATAGACTTCCACTACCTGATAGTCTACACCTGCTTTGTCCATTTCAGACATAAGCAAGTCTTGAGATTTTTTCGCATAGTCTATCTGATCTTCAAGTCCGTCCTTAGTACGCACCTTTGTTATGTCCGGCACTGTAATACCATGCTCTTTGGACATATTTTCATCATTTACTTCGACTATTACTGTCACTTGTTGATGATCCTTAACCTTTCCATCAACCTGTTCTATCAAGTCATTTAAAACGGCTTTATTTTCCGCATTATCTGTCTGTCCGACATTATTTGGTATTGCATTGTTTGCATTTAGTGTTCCAATTTGTGCATGAGAACCCATCATTCCTGATGTAAGTACCATGGTCATTGACAGCACTAATGCTGTAATTTTACGCTTCACCAAAAATCCCCCTCTTTATTTTAGGTATGGGAGGCGGATATACCGCCGTCCCACCATTAATTATATTTATTAATTCTTTCTTGCAGCCATTATATATTGGTAAGCCCAATGTTTTTCGCTTACGTCTGCAAATTTTTTCTTCTTGCTTATATCAGCCTTTGTAGGGAAAGCTCTGCTTACTATAGTTACAGCTTCTGCACGTGTTATAGTATTTTCAGGCTTAAATGTCTTATCCTTGTATCCGTTTATTACTCCCTTAGCTACAAGCGAAGATATCTCAGCTCTTGCCCAGTAATCTTTGTCTATATCGCTTAGGTTCGTTTCAGATGCAGGATATTTTCTAAGTTTTGCTACTATATAAGCATATTCAGCCCTTGTTATAGCTCTATTAGGGTTAAATTCTTCTCCGTCTTTTACCTTGATATATGATAGAGCAACCATCTTATTGACTGCGTCAGTATACCAATGTTTAGTCTTAACTGCAGGATTTTTGATTTCCCCAGCATCTTCGTCTACAAGTTGAGCAAACATTACAGCTGCTTCTGCTATACTTATATTGCTGTTTGGTTTAAATACATTACCGTCATACCCTGCCATATATCCTTGTTCAAGATTATATGTTATCTTTTCAACTCTTGCAGTTTCAAGCAATGTTTTTAGCTTAGCTTCAGCATTCTTATCGCCCTTATTGTATTCTTCATATGCTTTTTGAATAGCAGCTAAAGTTTCTTTAGTATAGTACTTAGCTTCGGCTTTTGATAAGACTTTTTCCACCCTGTCTTTCAAAGTTACAGTCTTAGTTGCTGCAGTCTTATCTTGATCCTTGTCTTTCTTAACTTCTTTGAATATGATATATGCTTCTTTTTCATCTGTAGTTATGTTGTCGAATTTGAAAGAAACTCTTATCTTATCTTGTTTTTTATCAAATACAAAAGTAAATGATCTTGTATATTGAGAGTCGTTTATATTAGCAGCTTTTACAGTTTGACTTTCCTGATCGCTTACTCTTAATCCAAGGCTGTCAATATTTTCAGATTTTTGTCCTTGAGATACTTTCTTAAACTCTACTATATATTGATATTTTCCACCCTCTTGTATCATTTTTACTTCAGGGTTAAGTGCTGCATTTAGTATTGATGGTTTAGTTTCATCATTTACAAGTACCGCTTGTGCCTTAAGTTTTGTTTCTATCTTTGCACTTTCTGCAGGTGCAGGATTTGTGCCGTTCCAGTCAAATACTATTTCGGCATCTTTTTCTCCCATTCCAAGCTCATCCATTATATCAGCCTTGAAATAGACTTTTAATACTTCAAGTTTTTCATCAAAGCTGAATGTGTATTCGCCGTCACTTCCGTTTACTACTGTCTTAGTACCGTTCTTATCTATAGAGAACTTAGTTATATGTCCTTTTCTTCCAAGAACTTCAAGCTCATTAAAGTTTACGGTATAAGTGTAGTGATTTCCTGATTTTACAACTTTAGCAGTCTTAGATAGCGCCTTGCCTGCCATTGACAATTCATTCTTAGTTCCGGTTTTTCTTAACCATACATTTACCATGTGCAATCCGTCTCTAAGTTCTGATGAAGAAGAGCCTCCGCCTCCTCCACCGCCGCCGCCTCCGCCGCCGCTTCCACCAGGATTTGGAGTGCTTGGAGTAGTAGCTGTGTTGTCATATCCTACTGCATATATTGAGAAGTGATTAGTGTTAAATACAACTTCATTTTTAACTGCATCATAGTATGCTCCGCTTACTTTTTCAGCATTTTCATTATCTCTTACATAGTAAGCATTGATTCTACTATTGTCTTCACCTGCATTTTTAGCATATGCTATAGCAAGTTTTATATTGCCGTTAAATTGTGTGATTTTCTTATTTTCAACACTTATTTCAACATCTATTGCAGGTCTTGTTCCTACTATATCTTTTATCTTTTGTGAAACTGATGTTAAATCTGCTTTTTTAACAGAAAGTTTTACATCATTTTCTTTAGCAAGTTGTGATAATACTTCCTTGCCCAATGTTATCTTTGATGTCGGAAGAACTATTTCTATGCTTACATCCTTTTCACTTGCTTTTTGAAGTACAGCCTTTGGAAGAATTACTTGCACCGCTTTATTAGTATCTACATTTACTTTTACAGTCAATTTTCCGGGACTTGCAAGTTTTTCAATATTTGCTAAAGCTTCATTTTCGTCGATTCTTGCAATAGCAACTCCGTTTTCTTCCGTTATAGTTGCAGGCATTTCTATAGTGCTTGGAGCTATAGGCTTAGGAGCATTAGTCCAGTCAAATACCACATCTACTTCTTGCTCAGACATATTCATTTTTTGCATTACATCTGCGTGTACATATGCTCTAAGCTTTTCAACTCTTTCATTTAATTCAAATGTTACTGTCTTGTTTTCTCCATTTTCCACAAGTACAAGATCTTGTCTTGTACCATTATTATTTATGGCAAACTTAGTGATATTTCCAACTTGTCCTAATACTTTCATAGGCTTAAATTTCAATGTATATTTATATACACCGTTTTTGTATTCAATTTTAGCCTTATGTTCTATTGCAGCATTAGCAACTGATGGAGCTTCTTTATCTGCCTGTTTAAGCGAAACATTCACTTCAAACACTTGCTCTTGAGGATTCGGATTTGGTTGTGGGTTTGGATTTGGTTGTGGCTTAGGATTAGCATTTGTACCATTGAAGTCTCCGTTCCAGTCAAGTAGAAGTTTTGCTTCTCTTTCAGGTCCGCTATGTTGACCTACCTTAAACTTAATGTCTAACATAGTGTCTACATCACTTCCAGGTCTTACTGCATTTTCAAGCATTTCAAAAGTAAATACTCCCTTTTGACCTTCTACAGCCTTAGCTTCCATCCATTGGCCCTTAAGTTTTACATATAATCCGTCAACTCCGGCTTTTTGTTGTCCTATAGTCATTTCGTTGAATTTAACTGTAAATAATACTAAGTTAAATGGACCGGTTTTTTTGTCAATCTTTTTGTATCTTATATCTCTTTCCAAAGATTGGTCAGCCATAGATACTGATTTGCCGTCAGCATTTAATATATAGCCTTTTACTGTCTTTTCATCCTTATTTACAGGTGGTTTTGGTTTAGGAGCATTTGAATATTCAAATACTATGTCTGCTGACATTTTTGCAGGCATGCCCTTTACCTCAAAAGCTACATTAAGTTTTTGTACCTTTTCATCTAATTCGAAAGTAAATGACTTATTATATTCTCCACTTTCAAGTTTTACCGGAACTTCTTCAAGTTTTCCGCCTTTTTTAATAAAGAATTTTTCTACTTCTCCTTTTGTTCCCATAACTTCCATAGGTTTGAAGAATAGTGTATATTTAAATTTATTTCCAACTTTTTCAAGATTTGCAACAGGTTTAAGAGTAGGATTTGCCATTGATGGCTTATCTGAATTTTCCATGTTCATCTTAACATTGACTTGTTCAAATTTATCATCTGTTCCTTGTCCAGTGAAGCTTACAGAGTATTCAACTTCTCTTTGCCATAATCCCCATGAAGGAACAAATACATACATAGTCTTTGTTATAGTGTATTGCTCATCTTTTTCCAAGTTTGCTATATTAAATTCTTGAACTTGTCCTTCTTTTTCATTTGTCTTTGTAGAAGAGTAAACAACATCGCTACCCTTAGTAATTACTGTTTCTACCTTCCATTGCATAGTCTTGTTTGATAATATCTTTGCTATGGCTTCATCACGTGGAAGAGATCTTGATACATTATTATTATCTCTTCCCTCTATAGTAAGGTAGTTTACAAAGTCCATTTCTGAAGTAAACATCTTCTTTTCTCTGTTTACTATATCTGAAAGTCCCCAGTAGTAAAGTTCAAGGATGTCTATATTTTGATTAAGTTTAACCTTGCCTTGTTCAACTGTAGCCTTTGCCTTTATAGCTGTTCTTTGTGGATAGTATGCGTATGACTCATCATCAAAGCTTACTCCAACTTTTTTAAACTTGGCTTTTTCATCTTCACTTAAATCCATAGGTAAATTATTCATACCTACTTGGAAGTATTTTATTTCTTTTCCTTCTCCAAGAGCTGCTATCATCTTGTCTACCGGAATAGATTTGATATTGTTTGAACCAAGTTTCAATCTTATATCCCTAATCTTAGAATATTTGACCATATTTACAAAGAATTCATCAGGTACATAACTTATTCTATTGTTAGAAAACTCAATATCTGTTAGATTCAACAATGTTGCAAATGAATCCGGTATTGAAGTTATTTTATTGTTATTTGCTTGTATCATTCTTAGATACGGTTTGTCTTCTCCCAAGCTTGAAGGTATGTTTTCAAGTTGATTTGAGAACAACACTACCCTTGAAAGTCTTCTATTGTTAGCAAAGAAGTCATCAGGTAAGCTCTTTAATTTATTTTCTTGCATATATACTTCTCTAAGCGAAGTGTTATTCTTTATAAGATTAGCAGGCACACTTTCAAGAGCTGTATTCATCAAAGACAACATTCTAAGCTTAGTATTTGCATCGAATAGTCCCTCAGGCACTCTTACAAGCGGGTTACCGTCAAAGTCTATATATTCCAAATCTTTTAGAGGTTTAAATACATCTTTGTCTATTGATTTTATCTTATTTGCACCAAGTATCAAGTGTGTTACACCTGTTGCATTGTCAAACAATCCCTTAGGCAACTCTTCTATCTTGTTTCCGTTAAGGTTGATACCCTTTATCTTAGGTCCCAAGTCTTTGAGCATGCTTATATCTGTTATTCCCTTAGCTTCAAGGTCTATGACGTTAGTCATAGGGAAGCCCGGTATATCTATACTCTTAGGTTTGTCTATACCTGTTGCATTCCTAAGCTCTTCTTCACTTATCTTACCATCCCTATTTTTATCAAGCCCGTTAGCTACAAGCGCTTCTGTGAGTATTATATCATTTTTAAGTTTTTGATTCTTTGCGTCTTCAATTACCTTGTAATCTGTCCAGCCTTTTGTAAGCTCTTTGTCAAATACTATTTCTACCCTTCTATACTTAGCGCCGTCATATTGACCCTTATCTCCTATATTTCCTCCCATAGGACCTGAGCCAAGCACAGCTGCAAGTTTAGTACCTGTAAGATCATTAATCTCTACAGTATATTCTACTTTTTTAGGTGAGCCGTTTGTTTCTGATTCTACGACATTCTTAGTGAAAGGTACATAAGTTTGTCCGTTTTTCAATGCAAAATCAATTATTAAATCTGCATACAGATGATTCAAGAAGCTTACAGTTTTCTTATTTCCTGATACCTTAAGTTTTACTCTCTTGTCAAAGTATCCTGCAAGTGTAGATACTTCAGTTTGATTTTTTCCTTCAACGTAAGCCTTGTATGATAGAGTGTAGTCTCCGTCAGGAAGATTAGATTCTATAGTAAGCTTTTCAGATATATCTATCTTTGTATCAAGATTAGTAACTGACTTATCTGTAAATACAACTTCAAGTTTAAGATTATCTTTATTCTTTTCAACTTCGGCTATCAGTTTAGCATTTAGTGTTTCCACTTTTCCTGCTACAGCTGTAAGATTTAAAGCTTCTTTTGTAAATTCTTTGCCATTTATCTTAACTTTTTCTATCTTTGCAAGATCTTCTGTCGCCATGTTATTGGCAAATGTCAAGATAAACTTCTTAGTTGCATTAATATTTTCAAATTGAGCCTTTGTAAGTTTGAATTTTTCAGCAAATTTTTCAACAGGCTTTTGCTTTTTGAATTCCTTCTTTGTTACAGTGCCATCTGAGAATGCAATCTCAATGTTAAGATCATATTGGTTGTCTGTAAATTGTTTAATTATATCTTCATGCTCAGCTTTTAGGTCTCTATCAAATGTTAAAGAGAAGCTATATTGGCTTTTTTCAAATACCTTATCATTAATTTTTATTGATTTAACCTCTTGAGCATCCTTATAAGTCATCTTGTTGGTAAATTTAAATACTACTTTATCAACTTTCTTCTCCCAATTTGTGCCAAATTCAGCTCCGGTAAGCTCAAATTTCTTAGCATATCCGCCATCAGGTACTCCGGCTTTCTTATAAGTTGCCTTAGAGTCATCTTTAAATATAACTTCTATTACAATATCATTTTTATTCTTTTCGGCTTGAGCAAGAACTTCCTTGTTTTCTGATTGAAGTTTTCCGCTTTCAGCATCAACTGTAAAGCCGTGTTTTTCTCTTTCAAATTCAAGATTATTTATCTTGACACTCTTTATAAGCTCTAATTCTTTAGCTGTAAGTTTCTTTTCAAATGTCAATAAGAATTTATTTGAATCTTTTATTTCATGATTCTTAATTACATAACTGTCAGCTATTTTTTCTATAGGATTCAGATTATTAGGATAGTACACTCTTGAACCGTCTTCAAAGACTAGTTGTAGAGTTTGTACACCCTCTTTTTTTAACTTAGGTATTATTTGAGCGTATTCATCTTCATCCTCTTCTATATAGATAGTCTTTTCTTTTTTCTTAAAAGTAAATGTATGAGTGTGAAACTCTTGAGCATTTATAGTAACAGTTTTTAGCTTTTTAAGGTGCTCATCAGTCATTTCCTTATTTAACTCTATAGTGAAAGTATCAGTTGTAAGTTTTGTTCCTGTTATAGAGTAGTTAGAAGCTATTTTTTCACTTGGTTGAGGTTTTGTTTCTTTTTTATAGCTTATCTTTGATTGATCTTTAAATACTATATCTAAAGTATTGATTCCTTTAGCCTTTATGGTAGATACAAATGTTCCGCCATCAGGTTCTTCAAAATATATAGTATTAGCAACAGTTTTAAAAGGATAATCTTCACTGTCATAAGCTTTACCGTTTACTGTTACCTCTTGTATTCTTTTAAGAACATTCTCAGGCATTTCTTTATTTAAGTTTATAATGAACTTTTTGTCATTATCTGCAAATTCAGTGCCTGTAATGCTATAACCTTCAGCTAATTGTGTTGGCTTTTCTTCTTCCGGTTGTTTGAAGTCTCCGTTCCAATCAAGTTTTAATATCAAAGTTTTAGTAGGATTGTCATATCCCGGAACTTCTTTGTCAAGCTCAACTATTAATCCAAGATCCAAATCTTCTGTAGAAGTTTCAGGTTTCAATGCAATTGAAGGTATGTCAAATCCAAATGTCTGATCTCCTAATTTCTCAGCATCACGGAAGCTATTCATAGCATCATATCTTACATTTTTTACCTTATATGTCTTATTTCCTATTACTAAGTCCTCAAACTTAAGTTTTACTTGATACGCCTTGAACATTCCATTGCCAATAGTACGATCTGTAGGAACTATATTGACTTTTCTTATGAGCATCTTATCTATATAAGAAGTCTTAGACGTATCTTTAGTAATAAGATAAGCATTTACTGTCACCGGTTGATTAGGGTCATTTTGATTAGAATTAGTAGCGTTGCTTAGCACTGAGCCATCTTTAAAAATTATTTCAACAGTTACCGGAGTATTTTCCTTTTCTTTTGCTACGAGATCTTTCACTCCAATAATGTAAAGTTCATTGCTACTATTTACCGCAAAATAGCTGCTGTTATAAGTCGTTTTTCCTACTTTAACTTCTTTAATTAAACTTTGGAGTTTTTTCATATCTCCCTTTTTAAAAGTAACTCTTATTTCAGCATCTCCATATTTAGGCTTTGCTTGTAAGTAAGCTTCTTTTATCTCATATTCTGCGGCATTACCTGTTACAGGTGGCTTAGGTTTGTTCCCATTATTTTCTTCTCTGCCCTCAGGTCTTACATAGCCTTCGTCTTCATATTTTATAGTAGAACCGTCAGAAAAGTTCATTACTACCTTATGCTTAGTTCTTTTCTTAAAGTCATCTATAGTTTTCTTGCCTGTGACTCCATCATAATAGCATTCATATCTGGCAGTATCATTATTATTATCACCTACCATGATAAAAGCTGCCCAACCATACTGTTCATCCCTTAGAGGAACATTGAGGTCGTCTATACTTACAGATACTATCTTTTGTTGTATAGTATAAAATGAATCCTCTGAATCATTTTTCAACTGTATTTGTAGAGCTTCCTTTGATGCTGCATCATCCCCAACCCTACCTATAACAACTCCTGTTATTTTCAAATAATCTGATACCATTCCAGGTGCAAGTTGTTGTTCTCCGAGTTGATTGATTATAGTACCTGCATCTTGAGAAAGCACATTGCTTATCATAGCTTGTGGATTTTGTTGATCAGGTACAGTCACCATAGGTATACTTGGATTAAGTCCCGTATTTCCTTGTTCATTTTGTTGATTTTCCACACTTGGATTAGTTTGTTGTTCTTGATTTCCTTGTGCGTCTTTTTCATCTTTTTTCTCTACAGTGCCATTTTGATTTTCATCTGCCTTAGCACCTTGAGTACTACCATCTTCCACCTTTTGAGCAGGTGAGCTGTCTTGCTCTTTGCCTTGTGCTTCGACTTTGTCGTCACTTTTGGCAGAGCTGTCTTGAGATGTCTCAAGATTTTGATTTGCCGTTCCGTCATTTACGGTCTGGGCGTAGCTTGCAGGTACTGCCATATTACTTGACAGCATACAAGCTATAAGTAAAAACGAAAGAATTTTTTTACTATTTTTACTCATAATTAAACTTTCCCTCCTAATATAAAATGTAAAGCTTTAAGTAAATATGAGATTTTTATTTTGTACTGTTTTCATACTTAAGAGCTTTTATAATTTTGCCAATTTTCAAATTATGCTAAAAAGCTGTTAAAAGACCATGTATTTATGTTACAAAAAAGTTATTGGAATTCTCTAACATGTATAGAGTCATTTAAAATAACTACTTTGTATTATAAATGGTGATTAGTATTAATATTGAAAGCTATGGTTTAAATTATAAAAACTATTTATATTGTCACTTAGTATTTTATAATTCAAATTACAAAACACTAAGCTGATAATTAATATCTCCAAACGAAAACTTAAAATTCTCATATTAATAACAACATTATAGTATAATCAATATTAGTTAATAAAGATTATTATTTATAAATTCTACTAAAAAAATATAAATTTGTAAATAGTTTTTTAGCAGTTGTTGACTATTTTTATTTAATAAACTCATGTAAAAATTTTATATCCGACCTGTTCGACTCTTCATTATTTTTATTAATAGATATTTAAAGCTCTAAGCCTATATATTTTCTAATAGCTATTTCTGATATACAGCCTAATCATTGGCATTTAATAAAGTATATCAATTTCTATTTAACTATCTATAAATCAAAGAATAGTAATAAAAACTAAGTTAGTGCCATATAATATCTTTTTTAGTATGAAGATATCGAACAAGTCTTTTTATTTTTAAGTTCCAAATCTGTATATATCTTTTGTAATTGAAAGTGTAGACTTCCTATGCGATACTACAATTACAGTCTTGTCCTGACTTTCTTTTTTGATAGTCTTGAGTATGACTGCCTCATTCAAGCTGTCCAGATTGCTCGTAGGCTCGTCAAGCAGCAATATAGGTGCTCCGTGTAAGAATGCTCTTGCCATTGATATTCTTTGTTTTTCTCCGGCACTTAGTTGATTTACAGCCTCTCCTATCGGAGTGTCGTATTTTTCAGGCAGTTTATCAATAAACTCGTGAATAGAGGCTTTTTTCGCTGCTTCTATCACTTCCTGATCTGTCGCATCGTGTTTTGCAATCCTTATATTTTCAGCTATACTTCCTTGGAATAGCATAGTTTCTTGTGTTACATAACTTTGGAGATTTCTAAGACTCTTAGTATTGATATTTCTTACGTCCTCATCTCCGATTTTTACCTTACCTGAATTTACATCCCAAAATCTCATTATGAGCTTGAGCATAGTAGATTTTCCGCAGCCGCTCTTTCCAAGTATTCCGACTATCTTGTTTTTCTTAAAGTCCATAGACAGCCCTTCGAAGATGGTCTTTTTTTCGTATGAAAAATCTACATTTTCCATCTTTACATCTTCATAGCTTGCATTCTTGCCGTCAAATACTTCCTCTACCTGAGGCTCTTCTTCCAAGAGCGCTATTACTCTGTATCCGCTTGAGAATGTCTGAAGTAGGTTGTTAGACAAGTTACTCAAGGCTATGAAAGGTCCAAATGATGATAGTGCAAGTGTAGTCGGTATTATCACCATTTCAAGTGAGCCTCCACTTGTTTGACTAAGATGTGAAGTGTATAGGAATATTATCACCCCTGTAGCAATTACCGCCAAATCACTTAGTGCCTTTGTCAGTTCCTCGTATTTTTTGAGTTCTTCGTTTGTGCTTTCAAGCTTTGCCGTCATATCCTGCATATTGTCTATACGCTCTTTAGTATTGTCGTATTGCATACTTTCTCTTATGCCCTTTAGCGACTCAAGTACATAACTTGTAAGATTTGCAAAGTCAGCTCTGAATTTTTTCCCGCTGTCTTCACCAAGCTTAGTGATAAGTCTCGGGATAAATATAGAAGTAGCAAGATAGCCTGCAAGTAGTACAAGCATCGCTATAAAGCTGTAGTGAGCAACTATAGAAAGTGTGATTATAGCCATGAAAAATGCTATGCATACAGGTGCTATAGTGTGGGCGAAAAATACTTCAAGTAGTTCTATATCTGTCGTTATAAGCGTAATCAGATTACCTTTGTCCTTGCCTTCAAGCTTTGCAGGTGCAAGTTTTCTAAGCACTGTAAATATCCTGTCTCTTATTATTGCCAAGACCCTAAATGCTATATAGTGTCCGCTGTATTGCTCTGCATATCTGAGTATTCCTCTTAGCACTGCAAATGCAACAGCTATAAAAAATATTTGTGAGTAAGTGATGTTTGTAATTTCTCCGAGATATACAAGTAAGCCTACACCACCAAGCACCGGTATACCTGTCGAGCAGATAAAACCTATTACTCCCATTATTATTGTGATTGCCATTATGGGGAAGAGAGGACTTACTATCTTTAGAAGTTTGCCGATTAATGAAATCTTGCTCTTATTCATTTCCTCTCACCTCCGTTGCTACAGCCTTATTCATATTTTCCAAATTGTCATAAACTACATAGACACTTTGGGAATCATCTGTATTTATTTTTTTACTTTCTTCTATATTGTTTTTTAAATCTTCAACTTTATCATCTTCGTCTTTGAAAAAATCTTCAAGTTCTGCCTGTTTATTATACAGATTGTAGAAAGTCTTCTTATTTTTGATAAGTTCGTCTTTTTTACCCTGCTCTACCAGGTAACCCTCTTCAAATACAAGGATATTGTCAGCATCTTCAACATTTGCCAAGCGGTGACTGATAAACAGTATAGTCTTCTTACCTCTTAGCGAGTTGATAACTGAAAGGATAATCTCTTCACTTTCCACATCTATATTTGATGTAGCTTCGTCAAAGATATATATATCAGCGTCTTTGAGTAAGGCTCTTGCTATTGCAAGTCTTTGCTTTTGTCCACCTGATAGATTGCTTGCATTTTCTGCAAGAGCTGTATCAAGTCCGTCCTTGCTTTCCAAGAAATCCCACAAGTTAACTTCTTTGAGCTTGTCTATCATATCTTGGTCTGAGCAGTTCTTCTTTGCAATTTGAAGATTTCCTCTCACTGTTCCTTTGAAGATGTAGTTTTCATTTTTCACAAGGCAGACATTATTCCAAAGACAAGCCGGAGATATGTCTCTTATCTGATTGCCTTTTACAGTGATATCTCCCTCGTAGTTTTTGTATTGTGTAGTTATGAGGCTGGCAAGTGTACTCTTACCGCAACCTGACTCTCCCACTATACCTACGAAACTTCCTTGTTTTATAGTTGTATTTATATTTTTCAGTATCTTTCTTTCACTATTGTATGAGAATGAAAGATTTTTTATCTCTATATCTGAGAATTTTTCTATGCTTACTTTTTCCTTGTCGTCTTCTTCTAAATCCAAGATGGCAAACAATCTGTCACTTGCAGACATACCGTTCATCGCTATGTGGAAGAATGAGCCCAAGATTCTAAGCGGTATGAAAAACTCCGACGAAATCATCATTATGAAAAATGCCTGTCCTACATTTATCTTACCTGCAGTCAGCTCCATTAGCGAGAATATCACTCCCAGTGCCGCACCCATATAGGCTATCAAGTCCATGAGTGATACAGAGTTTAGCTGCATTACAAGGACCTTCATAGTTATCTTTCTGAAGTTTTCAGCATTTTCGTTCATCTTCTCCTGCTGTCTCTCGTCAGCATTGTAGATTTTCAGTGTTGTGAGACCTTGCAGATTTTCGTAGAAGTCGTCTCCCAATTTAGTGTACTTGCCCCAATATTTTGAGAATAATTTCTTGGCAAATTTTTGTACCGCAACTATCGAAAGCGGTATCAAAGGTACGCAAAGCATCAATACAAGTGCTGTCTTGATACTGAATGTACATATGATTGCAAATAGTGTGAGCGGTGCAAGTAAACTGTAGAAGAATTGCGGCAGATATCTACTGAAGTAAATCTCCATCTGTTCAATACCTTCACTGAAAAGCTGTACTACTGAAGAAATAGAAACTTTCTCACCGTAATTGGCTCCAAGTCTTACTATTTTGCCGTATAGCTTGTCTCTTAGCTTGTACTTTATCTTTCCGCTTGCTGCAAAACTTTCTTTTGCAATTTTCATCCTAAAGAAATATCTTATTGCTGTCGATATAATAATTAAAGATGAGTACAGAGCAATGTTTGCAAAGCCGTTTTTTTCCACAATAGCCTGTAATATCATGGCTACCGAGAATATGGCTACAACATTGCACAAAAGCCCTATCCAGTTGAAAAACACTATTTTTTTGATGTGTTTCATGCCTTCAGGTGCTTCTTTTATCAGCCTCTTTTTTATCAAGTGCTAACCTCCTTTTTACTTATATTTTCCATCTTATAAGATGAAATAATACTAAACTTATATTTATAAAACTTATTATTGCGACTGTTTTATATTGAAAATCTGTCAAATAATCACATTTGCTTGTACTAAACAAGCTTTGATATCCGCACATAAGCAAACAGCAATTAGTAATAAAATCTAATAAAACAGCTTGTAAGCTCGATTAAACTATCTCATTTTTCTATAAATCGCCGTTTGATAATGTATCAGCCTTTTTATTTTCTGAGTCCATATCAGCGTCACTTTTAAGCGTCTTAACACGAAGTAAGAAAAAGTAATAGTGAGCCAGTAAGACTAAGCCCATAAATATTCTCAAATGTAGCGACTTTGTAAAGTACATACCTATGGAGAACAATATAGTAACTATGGCGAGAATTTTTGCTTTTTGCCTGTTATCCATGCCCTTTTTTTCCATATAGCTACCTACATACTGCTTATATATCTTAGTATTTTTAAACCACTCATTGACTTTATCTGAGCCTTTTGCAAAGCAAAGTGCGGATAGAAGCAAAAAAGGTGTGGTAGGTAATATAGGGAAGGGAATACCTATCAATCCCAGTGCCAGCGAAATAAAACCTATAGTAAGAAATACATATTTCATAAGTTCCCTCTTTTTTATACTGACGCTTGCTTAAGCGCAAGATTGAAAGTTGATACCGCCTTTTGTATATCTTCTTCATTTGGCTCTCTTGATTTTTCACCGCTATCTATCATCTTGTTTAATATAGGTTTAGGTAAGAAAAGCGGCGGTTTAGTCTTAAGCTTTTCAAGCAGTGCAGGATCTACAAGTCCGTTATATATCTCTACTGCAAGAAGAGCGTTTGATTTATCAGCTAACTTATTAAGATTTCTCATTACGTCCTGACCGTGTTTTGATGAAGGGTCAGCTCCCAATGTAGCAAAAAGTGCTATTTTCTTATTTTTGATTTGCTTAACGAATTTTTTCGCCTTAGCATGAGCAGTACCTCTGTCTATCCAAAATCCGATTACAAGGGTATCGTACTCATCAAGCATAGCCATGTCGTTTATCTCATCCATGTCCTTGATGCTCAAATCATAGCTGTCCTTTAGATTTTCATATATTCCGTAAGCAACTTTCTTTGTGTTTCCTGTCTTGCTTGAGTATATTATTAATGCCTTCATTTAGCCTCCATTTCTGTTTTTTGATTATCATGTTATTAAAACAAATTTATATAAAACAACTTTTATCAAACTTATTACAGTTTAGACAGTCTTTGAATATTTTAAATTAAGTGATTTTAGTTGTTTTTTAACATTTTTAGATACCTGTTGCTTATAGCTATATGAAAGTCTTTTCTATACTGTAAGCACAAATTTTTGATTTTCTACATTGCTCACCTTTAGATGAATGCCGTACATATCCTGTATACTCTCCTCTGTTATGACTTCACTTGGATTGCCTTGAAAGAGTATATTTCCTTTTTTCATCCCTATTATCTCATCTGAATAGTATATAGCCTGATTGATATCGTGAAGTACCATGACTATAGTCATTGAGTAGTCTTTGTTCAGCGATTTTATCAATCTCAATATCTCTATTTGGAATTTGACATCAAGGTAGGTAGTCGGTTCATCAAGTAAGAGTATCTTGGGTTGTTGTGCCAAAGCCATAGCTATCCATGCTCTTTGTCTTTGTCCGCCTGACAGTTGTCCCATCCTTCTGTTTTTGAGCTCGCTCATGTCAGTCACTTCAAGAGCCCAGTCCACTATCTCCTTATCCTTGTCCTTATCTTCAGCCTTGGCAAAATGCTTGAAAAAAGGAATTCTGCCGTATGCTATAAGAGAATGTACCGGAAGATCCGGAGGTGCAGTGTTATATTGATGGACTATAGCCACATTTTGTGCGAATTCTTTGAGCCTTATATCCTTTATATCTCTTTGGTCTAAAAACACGCTTCCTTCTCTTGGTTTCAAGTTTTTAGTCAGCAGTTGGAATAGTGTAGACTTTCCACAACCGTTGGCTCCCATCAAAGTGGTGATCTTATTATCTTTGATTTCAAACGAAATTCCCTTTATTATGTCGTCCTTATCATAGGCGAAGAACAAATTATCAACTCTCATGCAGTCCCTCACTTTTCTTGAGCAGGAATATGAAAAACGGTCCGCCCACAACCGACATAACCACACCTACAGGTATTTCAAGAGGTGCTATCAGAATCTTCCCCACCGTATCTGCAAGTAACATCGTAAAAGCACCAAGAAGCATCGAGTACGGAATCAGCACCCTATTGTCATTGCCTACTAATAGCCTTGATACATGCGGCACTATTAGTCCTATAAATGCTATTGAGCCTACTATGGCTGTTGACATACCTATAAGCAAGGTAGCAATAGCTGATACATATATTCTAAGCAAGTCAACATTTACTCCTATGCTCCTTATAGTCTTGTCTTCAAGAGCCAAGAGGTTGCATCTGCCTGAAAATACTATGGCAAGCAACATTCCTATAGTGATGTATTTTGAAAGTAGGGATACATCGCCCCAGGTCTTTTGTGATATATTGGCATTTACTATCGCAGTTACAGAGTTTTGTGCCGGTCCGCTCATTGCGTTTATTGCTCCGAGTAGTCCGGTAAACATAGCATTTACCGCCACCCCTATCAGTATTACTCTAAGAGGTTTTATTCCACCCTTCCACGAAAGAGTGTAAATCAAAGCACAAGTTAAAGCTCCGCCTACAAAGGCAAACAATGGTGAAAGGAAGTAAAATTGCGGTAGCACCAACATAAGTATCATTGATATGAAGCTGGCTCCGGAAGATATACCTATCATTCCCGGATCTACCAGCGGATTTTTCATTACCGCCTGAAACATTACCGCAGATACTGATATTCCTGCTCCTGCAAGTATTGCCACCAATATCCTTGGGAATCTCAAGTCATATATAGTTGCAAAGTCTTCGTTGTATTCTATGAACAATCCTTTGAAAATCTGAGCAAAAGTCAAATTTATACTCCCGCTCCTTATTGCAACAAATAACAAAATTACAAATAGTATTAATAAAACGACAAAAGCTGCTATCTTTTTTGTCAAGGACTTCCTCCTTTCTCTTTATTCAATGTATATAATTGCTTATTTTAAAATTTCATCATTTTCTATTGCAGAAATTTTTATTGCTCTAAAAATTTAAATAAATTCAATTTGATATAATTACACAACTATCTTATTTTTCTCCGTAGAAAAGCTCATCCAATTTCTTAAGCCCTTCTTTATATCCCATAGTTGCAGACATTCCAAAGTACTTGTTGTCAAGATTGTACACCTTGTTATTTTTCACTGCGTCAAAGTGTTTCCATATGTCGTTTTTCTTGAACTCCTCGTCAAACTCCTCCATCACCTCGTCAGACATGGTGTGAGAAGTACGAAGTATCATATCAGGATTGAGTTTTACAAGCTCCTCAGTATTGATAGGCAAGAACTCTTCCACATCATCTCTTACAACATTTTCGCCTCCTGCAAGCTCAGCAAGGTTGCCTACATAAGAGTTGTTGGTAGCTACCACAAATGATCCGGGAAGTCCCATCAATATCAAGACTCTCGGTTTTTTCTTATCTTTTCTCTTTTGCTCATACTCTTTTATCAGAGCTTCATATTCCTCTCTCAGCTTCTTAGCCTGTTCGTCCCTGCCATACTCCTTTGCAATCTCGTCAATGGAGTCGTACATTGCACCGACGCTTGACATATTTACAAATCTGTATGGTATCTTCGCCTCCTTGAACTGCTCTTCAAGATAGCTCTTAAGCGATGACGGGCTTATTACCTCAGTAGGTTTGAGTGAGCGGATTACCTCCATATCAGGTCCCATAGGCATGCCCACTCTTTTTACATTTTCATATCTCTTAGGCAGTGTGAATGTTGTAGTATCAGTAACTCCTACCAAATCAAGGTCAAGCAGGTCAGTGATTTGTGCCACAGCCACAGATGTAGCTATTATTCTTTTTTCACCGCTGTCAGCCTTCTTGTTTTTTTCTCCCTGATACTGATCCACACAGCCTACAAGCAACATTGCACCCACAAATGCAAGGCTTAAAAATATATTTTTAAAAATTCTGTTCTTCATCTTTTCCTTCTCTTAAATATATTTAAATTTCCAGCTTATTCTACACTTTTTACAGATTTTGTAGTCATCTTTTGACCATCAAAGTCCTTTGAGCCCTCTTTTGCATCCTTAGATGCCATTTGCGCAAAGAATGTTATGTTTCTTCCCATAGGATTGACATAAGCTGAGATTTTTATATAAGCGTCATTTACAGGTACTTCGAATTTTAAATCCTTAGTCTTTTTCTTCTTGTCTTCTTTTGCTACTGTAAATTTTACTTCCTTATACTTGTCATCCTTTGCGTTTTTCACAAACACCTTGTAGTCTTTTGTAGAGTCTGTCATCCCAATCTTTATAGTA
The DNA here is from genome assembly GCA_963521605.1 of uncultured Peptostreptococcaceae bacterium. GTDB lineage: Bacteria > Bacillota > Clostridia > Peptostreptococcales > Filifactoraceae > Peptoanaerobacter. The sequence goes on from CAUQVF010000008.1 coordinate 32,151, forward strand.
AGAGTCTTTGCTTTGCCGGTATTGTCAAGCAAGGCGTATTTTCCAAGTATAGATCTGCTCATTCCGTCGCCTATGGCTTTTTTAGACTTGTACTGTTTGTCCTTAGATTTCAGTTTAAGGTCTTCTATTTCCTTTGTTATTGGGTTTTCATACTGTACAGTATTTGTAATCGAATATGTCTTCTTGCCCAAGTCTTTTGTCTTAGCTGTAGCCTTTGCCTCAGCTCCTATAGTAAGTGATGTAAATATTAAGGCTACTGCAAATGCTGCTGATAACAACTTTTTCATAAAACTTCTCCTTTATTTAAATAACTGTTTAAAATAAATTACATTTAATACTTCCACATTAAAAGTCATCTATATTTGATTTATGCCCGGCATTTTTATTAGGATATCCGACTTTACAAAAACAAATGACAGTTAAAGGAATTTTTAATAAGTTTGAACTTCTATACAATTTACTTAAACTGTATGTAGATTATTGTGTTAATAAACGACATTAGCTTCTCTTTTAAAATCTAAATATCATAGTGTATACTAAGCACTGTTTATAATGTCATATATTTAAACTTATTGAAATACTATTTTTTTAGTTTTCAACAAGCATACTCACATATATTTCAGGACTATTTAATTGCTTTTTAGTATTAGTTTAAACAAGGAGAAATTTATAATGTCGTTTATTATAGTTATTATCTGAAATTTAGATATCTTGTAGATGTTGTGATAAATCATCTCTTTAAAAATATCATCAAATTCATCTTTTATTTTTTAATGCTCTTCCAGTCAATCTTAACTGCTGCATCAGGGTTAGCCCCGCCAAAAGATTTCATTATATCTACTTGAACTTTGAGATATACAAAGTCTTCGCCAACTTTCACAGGGAATTTTACAGTCTTAGGGAACTTTGTCTCTGAGCCATCTTCTATAGAAGCATCTGTATATTCTTCCACTACAGTGACTTCCTTTCCTGTATTTGAAGATGAATCCAAGCCCTTAATATAGTCCTGCTTGCTATCATAGTACCATGCAGCTTCCATATGTCCCTTTTTGTCAAAACCTGAAAGCGTCATAGAATTCATGCTAAGTTGCAAGTAAGCTTTATTGTTTTCCACTTTCAATATAGCTGTTTTTTCTATGGCGTTATTTGCCATTGAAAGCTCTGCAGGATCTTTTTCTCCATTTGCCTTCCAAAGCTCTACAGATACCTTGTACTCTCCATCTTTAAGATTATTGATATCTATCTTTTCATTAGACAGATCTTTTTTGTCGTTTTCTATCTTAGATGGCTGTTGCTCATCTTTCTTAACTTCTGTTTTTTCGTCCTTTTTATCTTCTTTCTTTTCTTCTTTCTTATTTTCTAATGGAGTTATTTTGCCAAATGAAAATGTATTTGTAGCACTTACTATATTGTAATAAGCCCAGTTAGTTGTTTTTACGTCGTTTGGAACCTTAGGATTAGTAATTAATTTTTCAATTACTTCTTTTTCTCCGGGTCTACCTGTTACCTTATTGATTATGCTTACAGCTTCTGCCCTGCTTACTGCCTTGTCAGGCTTGAAAGTGCCGTCAGGATAACCGCTCATATATCCGTTTGAAACAGCTATGTCTATATATGACTTGTACATATTGTCCTTTACATCAGCAAAATCTTTTACAGCATCGCCCTTTGTCAATTTATACGCCTTAACAATTACAGAGCAAAACTCTCCTCTTGTCATATCTTTTTTAACGTCATATCCGCCATTATCCTTGCTTAATATGTCTTTAGATCTAAGATAATTTACACTGTCATAAGCGAAGTGTCCTTTTTGAATATCAGCAAACTTAACGCTATCATCTATCTTTTCACCGTTTCTTATAAGAGATGCCACTATCACAGCTACTTCCGCTCTTGTTACAGTCTTTGCAGGCTTGAAAGATCCGTCAGGATATCCGCTTATATATGCCTTATAATCATTAGCAGCCGCTGAAGAAAGACTTGCGCCTCCCAAAGAGGCTAACATTAATGCTGCCAATACCACAGCCGTTTTCTTCTTAAATTTCATAAAACCTCCTATATACACTAAACCGAAAATTATTATCAACTATAATTGTATTCATTTTTAAATATTAATCAATAGTTTTTTATAAAAAATTGAAGTTAATCCGCATTAACTTTTATTTAAGTTTATTTTTATAATTATGTAATAAGTTAGGAATTTTCTTTCTTTTTTTATTTTTTCATTGAAATTTCAATTTTTTTAATATTTATTATTAAATTGTAGAATTTGTTTTGTTATTTATTTTTTTATGATACTATAATTTCTATAATACTTGATTTTTGTTGATATTATGAAACATTTTCAATATTATTTTCAAAAAAATAAACCCATGTTAATCTATAAAAAATTAAGTTAACACGGGTTTATTTTTTAAAACATTTTTAGCAAATTTATAGTAAATACGAAAAGACAAGTTTTGTTATGCTCAAAAAATCCTATTTTAGAGTGGGTATTTAGATAGATTCCACATTGCAAAGTATTTTTTTCTATAAAATACCAATCTCTTAAAATATCAAAGGGTATCTTTATGTCTCCGTCTTTTGTTTCTGTCATTACATCCCCATTTTTCGTAGGATAGCTTATATTTTGCAATATCCCTTTTTTCAAAAAACCTTTATCGCTCTTGCTTATGTTCTTAGGGCTTAGTAAGATATGAGGTTTTTCATCTATTACGAGCTTGGCTTTGGAGTCGAAACCTCCGTTTGCCATGGAAAATTCCTCTCCTACGCTTATGCCGTTTGAATACAGCTTATAAATGCAGAAGTAAATATTGTATTCACCGTTTTTCAGAAATTTTGCCAGCTTTTTATGGTCTATCTTATCTCCTCTTTCATTCTTGTGATTGCAATATTGATAATACATACTCAGTTTATCGGTAAATTCCTCTATGCCTTCGCAGGCAAGAGAATTGGCGTATTCTCTGGATTTCTGCTTGGACAGATTCATCAGATTGCAAAGTACGGACTCCAGCTTATCTCTTTCTTCTACAAGGGTCTTTGCTATCTTTTCGCCAAGCACCGTAAAGAGATAATTTTTCTTATCCTTATACAATACTCCGAGCTTTACCATTCTGTCGAGAATAGATTTTGAATTGGCCTTGCTGCAATTGAACAATTCGGAAAATTGCGTAATGCTTATCATATTTGAGTTGTCTGATAAATTTATCATATACAGTTTTTGTATATTGGTAAGTGAAACATCATACATATGTAATCCTCCGTCAAATCTCTTGCAATTTTATTTAGTAAATATCGTAAAATATAATTAAAATTATTATTATTTTAAAAGAATATTAAATAAATTATTGCTATCAGCTAAGATTATAGCACTTATGACAGAAAATTTCCATATCAATTTTGACGATATATCAATTATAATGACCTTTACATGACACTATTTCCAATATATCATTATTAATACGATATACAAATCTGTTTGTATCATCTATTCGTCTACTCCAAAAACCGTCTAAATCCCCTTTTAATGGCTCAGGCTTTCCAATACCCTCCAGTTTATTTCTTTCAATATCTTTAATTAAGCTATTAATTCTTCTTATTGTCTTCTTATCCTGATTCTGCCAATAAATATAATCTTCCCAGGCTTCATCAAACCAAATCTTTTTCATTGACATTATAACTCAATTATATCATGTTCTTTACCTTCACCTCTATTTAAGGCTTCTATTCCTCTTTTCAAATGCTCCATATTGCTCTTTGAATAGAAAGGATCTACTGAAACTTCAAAAGGTATGCGTTTTTCTCTTGCTACTTTCTTTGCAAAAATAGTAAAAGCAGAACTCATAGAAAGTCCCATTTCACGACAAGCATCTTCCATATTTTTTTTCACCGTTTCATCCAAACGAAAATTTACATTAACTGTATTTGCCATAATCTCATCTCCTTTTACATAATTATATTATACTGTAATGAAATATACAAGTATTTTAAATTATTTTGTCATTACTATATACTAAAAACCTATTAAAGCAGCATTTAATGATATTTGAAAATATATCACGCGAATTTCAAACATTTAGTGTAAAATTAAAAATTGACTGAATTTTTAATTGGTGATTAGTATTACATAAAAAAAGAGCCTAATGCTAATTAGCAAAAGACTCTTATAACTACTTTATTCTATTTATTTTCAAGCAATCTATCTATTACATCTACAAGCACGTCGACTTCCGGTTTGCTCAGCTGAGCGTCAGCTTTTACGCTGTCTCCCTTATGTTTGAGCGTCTCAGTAATAAGCGACGAAAATATTATTACAGGTAGGCTCCTAAGCAAAGGATGTTCCTTTATCTTCCTTGTAAGAGTGTGTCCATCCATCTGAGGCATCTCAATGTCAGTTATCAGTATGTCCACTTCCTTGGCAAAGTCTTCCTTCTTCTCATCTACAAGATTTTCAAAATAATCCCATGCCTGCTTACCGTCATCAAAGAATTTCAGATTTGAAAATCCTGCCTTTGTAAGTGCATCAAGCAATAACTTTCTGATAAGAGGTGAGTCGTCTGAAAGCACAACCTTTGTATCTCTCTTACCCTTTACCTTGATATTTTCTATTCTCTCGTTGTTTATACCTGTTGATGGCGCAATATCAGTAACTACTTTTTCAAAATCCAGCAACATCACCAATCTGTCGTCAAATGAAATATTGCCTATAACCAAGGTATCTTCACAGCTTGCAATTTGGTCAGGTTTTTTAATCTGAGTCCACGGTATTCGGTGTATGCCCTTTACTTCATCCACGCAAAAAGCTACCTTGATATGGTTGAACTCACACAAAAGCGTCTTAAACGAAGTCTTGCTTGTATAAGATCCGTTTAGTACAAAATTCATATCAATTACAGGTATCACATCTCCCCTTACCATTGCAAGTCCGAGTATTGCCGGATTTGACCTTGGCACCGGTGATATAGATCCTACTTCCAAAATCTCTTTTATCTTGATAACATTTATTGCATAACTTCCTCTACCTACTATAAACTCCAATATCTCGAGCTCTCCGGTACCTGTCTCCAATAATATTTCCTTTTTTTCGCTCATTAAAGCCTCCTGCTTTCATCTCATTATTTTTTAGGATTTACTATTGACATTACCATTTGATTCTCGTCAAACATCTCCCTCAATCTGTAATTCACATCATCAAGATTAATATTATTCAAACATTCGTAATAATCAAATATATCGTAGCCTTTGAAATACATTGACAAATATATGTTCGACAAATATTCCGGAGAGTCAAAAGCCTTTATAAACAATCCTGTTTTTTGTCGTTTAATTCTTTCAAAATCCGACTTTGGCACTCCGTTTTTTTGGTAATATCTTATTTCCTCAAGTATCATACTCTTAGTCTTTTCCACATCTGAGCTTTCAGACTCTATGCTTACATAGCCGTAATCTTTATTACAAGTATAGCTTGCATATAGGGAGTCAAAAATCAAAGATGACTTATATAATTTATCGTGCAAAGTCGATCCTTTTTTAAATAATATTTGATTTATTATCTCCATTTCCGTTTCTTTTTTCAGCAATGGGTATCCGCTGTTAACAGATGAATTCTTCTCCTTAAATCCCATAGAAAAAATAGGCAGAGATATTTCAAATTCTTGGACTATCTCCTTTTGTCTCACATCGTCAGACTCTTTGGTCAATATTCTCTCTACACAGCCTTCAAACATATTCTTGTCCTTTACGCTCTCTTTAATTGCTGCCATAGTAGGCTCTATCTCTACATCACCCACTATGAAAAGTGCCATATTTGAAGGAGAATAGAAGGTATTGTAGCAGTCGTACAGCTCCTCTTTAGTAATTTTATAAATGCTGTCCACTGTACCTGCTATATCTATGGAATTGGGATGAGTCTTATACATAGCCCATAGCATGTTGAAAAATACCCTGAAATGAGGCTCGTCATCATACATCTTTATCTCCTGAGCTATTATCCCCTTTTCTTTTTCCACATTTTCATCTGTAAAATGCGGAGTCTGAACGTAAGTTATAAGATACTTGAGCGCAGGTATAAAATTCTCCGCTGTAGAAAAGTGATATGCTGTCATATTAAAGTTGGTATAGGCGTTTGGAGAGGCACCCAATTTGGCAAATGTCTCAAATACGTTGCTTTCATCCGGCATTTCAAACATCTTATGTTCAAGGAAATGCGCTATACCGTCGTTGACTCTCATCCTTTTTTTAGTATGAGGATTGACATACTCCAGGTCATTAGAGCCGAAATTAGTTGCAAATATTGCATACTTCTTGGAAAATCCTTTTTTAGGCATAATAAAAACCTGCATATTATTATGCAGTTTTTCATTATATACTTTTTCATTTAAAATTTTATTTTCTTTAAACATATTTTACTCCGCTTTGTACATCTTTTGCTATTTTACACTATTATCTAATTAATCTACGGATAATCTTTATCAATAGTTTTTTTAATTCTATGTGATTTATTACTTTATTATAAATTCACTAAAAATATCTTATCCATTATTTTATTAGATTTTAGTATTATACTATTATCTATCTAATCTACGAATAATATTCATCAATAGTATTTATTATCCATTATAAATACTCAAAAAATATTGCATCCTCTATTTTATTGGATTTTAAGTATTAATTAGTCTTAGTTAAAAAATACTCTATATCCTTCTTTGCTCTCTTGCCTATTTCACTTACATCTTTTGCAGTAACCTTAGATAATATCGCCTTTACTTCATCCGGAGTCTTAGGTGTGCCTGTAAGTTTTTGAGCATAGTAAAATCCGCTCATTGCCTCAAGTGAGTCATTTAACGCCTCAAGAGAATAGTTAAAATGATTGATAGCTGCCGTCATATCATCCTCACTCACATCGCCCTTTGCTATATCGTCCATGATTTCGTCTATCAGTTTTACGGTCTTATCCTTGTTTTCGTGATCTATACCTGCCATTATCATCATAGTGCCCTTGTATCTGTCTATCATAGAAAATACTGAATAACAAAGCGAATGTTTTTCACGAACTATATTAAACAGCTTGGAAGCAGGCCCACCTCCCAATATCTCGCTATACATCATAAACTTGTAATAATCCTCACTGTCATGAGCTATATCAAAGCTATATCCCACTACAAGCTTACCTTGGGCTATATCCATATTTTCTTCTACTATGCCGCAGTCATTATGCTTATGAGGCATTTCCTTATCTATATTTACAGCATCTATCTTGACATCAAAATACTTTGCAAGTGATGATACAGTGGCTTCTTTGTCAAAAGAGCCTGCAACAACTATATCGATTTGACTTGTTGATATAAACTCCTTGTAGTATTTATATAGATTTTTCTCGTCTATATCCTTCAAGTCCTCGATGTAGCCGTCCTGGTTTACAGCGTAGTTTTCCCCTTTAAACATCAGCTCTACAGTTCTGTTATAGGCGTACTTGTCCTTATTATTGATTATAGCTAATATGTCCTGTTCTACAGCATCTTTGGCAAGTTTGACATATTCTTTGGAAAATCCTCCATTTTCAATATTGGGATGGAAAATAATCTGAGTCAGCAGGTCTATGGCATCATCAGTTATTTTTTCATTTAGATATCTGTCAGATACAAATGACAACCTAAATGAGATTATCTGTTTTTCTCCGGATTTACTCACATTGCTGTCTATCTTGGAGCTGTAAAGTTCCTGCATCCTTTTTTCTATATCTGCTTGTGTCTTGTACTTTTGTGTAGAGTCGCTAAGCACATAAGGAAGAAGCACATTTTTTGTAACTTCCTCCCTTTTTAGCGGTCTTTTGAAAAATACCGAAATAAGGTTGGTCTTAAATTTTTCATTTTCTATATATATAATATTGACATTGTCATTGATTTTTATCTGTTCCAAAATCAGTTCTCCTGTTCTTTTTTAGTATATTTTCATATTAAAGCGGTCTAATTATATACTTATTGTAATAACTTTATTCATTTCAATAATAAATCAATATATTTAGATACTTAATACTTTATCTACTCAATACAAGCTAAAATTTACCTACAAAATCTTAGTCTTCGCTTTCTTGAATATTATTACTTAGAGCAAATTCTTTGATAGATTCTATAAGTTTGTTATCATATATGGTCTTGGCTTGTCTTATAGCATTTTTAAAAGCCTTTGCATTTGAAGAACCATGCGCCTTTATAACTATGCTGTTGATTCCAAGCAATATTGCTCCGCCGTATTCTTCATAGTCCATTGATTTTTTTATATCCTTAAATGCCGGCATGGCAAGCATGGCTCCTATTTTTGAGCGGAAGCTTGAAAGTAGGGAGTTTTTTATCATCTTGAACAGACTCATAGCTACACCCTCACTGAGTTTGAGTACGATATTACCCGTAAAGCCGTCGCATACAAGCACATCAGCATCTGTTGTCGGTATGTCCCTTGCCTCAACATTGCCTATGAAATTAATCATCTCATTTTCTTTTAAGAGCTTATGGGCGTCTATATAAGTCTGAGAGCCTTTTTTCTCCTCAGTGCCTATGTTTATCAGTCCCACTTTTGGAGCATCCTTGCCCAATATTGCCTTTGCATAGGCATAACCCATATAGCCGAATTGATTGATATATTCACTCTTGCACTGAGAATTTGCTCCCACATCAAGCAATATCGCTCCTCCGTTTGCCTTTGGATAGACTATTGTAAGAGCAGGACGCATAATGCCCTCTATACGACCTGTAATAAGCATACCTGCTGTAAGCAAAGCTCCCGTACTTCCGGAAGACACAAGGGCATCTATCTTCTTGTCATTTAGCATATTACAGCCCTTCACCATAGGAGAGTCTTTCTTCTTTTTTATTGACATTACAGGCTTCTCGTCATTATCTATATTTTCACTGCAATGCACTATGGATATCTTATTAAAGTCATATGCCTTGCCTTCAAGATACTTCTTTATGGTGTTTTCATCTCCAAGAAGCACCACTTCAACATCATATTCCTTTACAGCCTCTATCGCCGCATCAATTTGTGCCTTAGGCGCATTATCTCCACCCATTGTATCTACTGCTACTATCATTGTAATACCTCACTTTTTATTAAATTTAAACTCCTACTTGCCAAACCATTCTTGATTTTACTCATATTTATTTACTAATTTTATTGTTTTTATTTATAGCTACTGCTAATTTTTCAACTTATTATTATACTTACTCCTATATATTTTCCAATTTTTATAATAGTATATTATTTTATTCTACCTTTTTATCCTTTGTAATATATCATTACATACTTCTATTGCAAATTTATAAATTTTGCTATATTGCTTAATCATTATGTATTTGAATATTTCATAATGATACAGTCTTATATTATCGGCATATATTACTTTTTAAAGGATACCTACACGACATATTATAGACATACGACAAGCTGTCAACTATTCATCTATCTCCCAATATCCTGCTTTCCCTCTTCCTACATATCTTATATTTCCTATTTCCTGTATATATTTTGATATGGTTTTTTCGCTATATCCCAACATTTCTCCAATTTTCTTACGACTTATATATCTATCATTTTTTATAATTTCTACAATAACATTTTTTACTTCCTCAGGTGACTTTCGAGGGAACTTTGAAGGAAGATTAGGGGAAGTTCGAGAGACACTATTTATCTCCCAATGTCCTGCTTTTCCTCTTCCTACATATCTTATATTTCCTATTTCCTGTATATACTTTGATATGGTTTTTTCGCTATATCCCAACATTTCTCCAATTTTCTTACGACTTATATATCTATCATTTTTTATAATTTCTACAATAACATTTTTTACTTCCTCAGGTGACTTTCGAGGGAACTTTGAAGGAAGATTAGGGGAAGTTTGAGAAACACTTCCTCCTACCTTTTGTGTCGCTATCTTTTTCAGCGGAATTATAGTCCTAAATATATTTCCCTCTTCAAAGATTGGATCTTTACCTGAATAGAGTCTCGTATACTTATAAGTATTTCTCATACCTGAACCAAGTTCATCAGCAAGCCCGATTTCTCTAAAAACTTTAGATATTGACGGATTTTTAGGAAAAGGCTCAAATTTTTCCAAGTCTAATGCTCCCATCCCATGGGCTAAATTACTATTTTCAACAACTATTTTCTCATCATCAATAATAATCTTTGCTGGAAAAGCACTTAAATAATCTCTATGAGCTAATGTATTTGAAATTATTTCTCTTAAAATTCTATCCCTTGCATTTACATTTACTATACCATCTAACACAAATAGGTCATTTAAGTGTTTTTGTCCAAATTTTATAAGTCTATCATAACTATCAATAAGATTAGTAATCACCACATCTCTGTCGTCATACCTATCCTTATTCTCAACCCTAAATATCGCATCCGTCTTATGTTGAGATAAAACAGACATTATATAATTATCTTTTCCAAAAAGTAAGATAGCTGCCAAAGTAGGACCTTCACGATTTGTATTAGGATCAACTAAAATTAAATTAGCACTTCTTAACAATTCCTCATCACTCATATTTTTCCAAGGATGATCTTGATTTCTTGATGAACTCATACTTCTTGCTTTTTGAATAACTGAGCTATCTAAGCACTCTAATCCAAAGTTAGGATATACTTTATTGACAAAATATGAGCTTTGCTTTCTTGCATAAATTTTATATACAAGCTCAGGACTATCTGTAATATTAATATCTCCCTCATATGACCTGTCAAAAATTTTATTGTTATGTCTACATACTTGATAGCCTTCAGGTATTCTAATATAAATTACTATTTTTCCATCAATATCTACAGGGGTTGGCACTAAATAAAGCGATGGATTAATTTTTTGAGGATTATTGACGGATGTTATAAATTCTTTGATAATCTTTTCAACTTTATCTTCTTCAACACCTACAATTTGTTTTTTATCATTGACTCCAAGTAATATATGACCACCATTTCTATTATTAAAAGAACAGACCGAGTTATAAACATCCTTATTCAAGGCTGTTCTTGACTCTTTAAACTCAACATCTATCTTCTCTCCATCTTGAATCAATTGTTTAATTTCTTTAGAAGTCACATTTTTCTCCAATACAAAAGTTGTCTATAAAAAATACTAACAATTCTTATAATAAATAATTTCCCTGAATGTAACTAAATAATACAGTAGTAAATCAACGTCCCTAAACTAAAAAAAATATTAAATATTTAACTACAAGGTATATTCTATACTAATCACCATTTATAATACCATATATATAAAAACTTATTGAAATATTATCTTTTTTAGCTTTCAACAACTCACAATTAATATATTTTTAGTCTATTTAATTGGTTTTTAGTATTATAAATATTATAGTTTACATAAGCTAAAAAAACAATAGTATTACTTATAGAAAAAACATCTACCATTGCACTATGTACTTATTATACTCGAACTTATATTTTGTTTCAATAAAGACAGTCATAAAAAAGAATAATTACATAAGAAAAATAGTCACCACTTCTAAGTAATGACTATTCATAAAGCATTGTCTATTAAGTTTTTTTGAAATTCTTCCATCTTAGATATGATATCAAGATAAATGTCCATATAATCCTTCTTAAAATCTGTTATCTCTCTATAAAGTTCTACTATATTAACAACAGATTGTTTATGAGTTCTTACGTATTAATATTGAGTCAAATTCAATTTAGGAACTGCGTCAGGATTTAGCAAAACATCATAATATTCATCAAGATTTTCTCTTTTTGTAACACGAGATATCGGAAGTACAATGTAGTCTGTATTATCAGCCTTACCTACTATCAGCACAGGTCTTTTTTTAAATGACATCTTTCCTCTTATGTTATCATAATACTTAAAAATTGATACGTAGGCTTTCCCTATCACTGCATTTCCTCCATATCATCAAACTCATCATAATACATATCCCATACGCTATCATAAGGTCTTACTTTTTGAGCATCTTCCCTAATGTCTTCAATTTTCAGTTTCCCACTCCCATTGTATCCATCTAATACACCTATTCTTGAATTTCTCCATGATAACTCTTTATGAGACAGCTCACTTAATTTCCACGATTCATAAGCTCCATATTGCAATATTACATTCTTTACAATATATGCATTTTCAAAAGAAATATCATTTATATTATCAGCAAATATACCATCTTTAGTATAACAGTTCCTGACCTCTCGACAAACAGGTCCATATTTCCATCCCTCAAACTCTTCAGGAAACATGGCTTTATTGGTAATAGCTATGGATTCTCTTTGACAAAGGTACAATAGCTTATGAAGTTTCATCTCATCTATTATATCTCCTGAAATATTCTTATATTCGCTGAAAATATATTGAGCAACATCAATAATTTTTTCCATCTTTCTTACCTCCTTTTCCAGCGACTTAACTATACATTTTGATTATCTTCATATAATTTAGCAGCATAAATCTATAAAATTTTTCTTATATTCACATTATAACATATTTTTTTAGAAATATACAAGCATTACAAGAAGTTTTAATAATCATTTAAATTATAGCTACATAAACTTATTTTATAGCTTTTATGTATTAATTTCTAAAAATATTACTGACGTAATAGTGTACTATTAATATTGCTTAATCTAATGAAAACAAATATTAAATCTTCTATATCTACTTATTTTATAGTATCCTTAATTACTTGCTATATGTTGTATTTAATTATGCTAAGAATAAATAATTGTAAACTTTCCTGTACATCATCAGATAGCATATTATAATCATGAATTGCAACAAGGTTTTAAATATGTACAAAAAGCCTCTCTTTTTCAAGAGAGGCTTTTTTATTCATACTCTACCAGAGTAATCTTATATTTGATTGTTATACAATCTGTAACGCTAAGATAATCTGACGATTAGAGAATCTAAAAAGATTTGGAAAATCTAAACTAATAATTGATTAGTTGTTCTTTTCTTATTTCTTAGGTTCTTCTTTTTTAGTTTCTTCTTTTTGTTTAACTTCATCTTTCTTATCTACATCTTCTTGAGAAGCTGCTGCCGGAGCTGCGTTTACATATTTAGCATTATCCAATACTGTTCCTGCTTCAGCTGCTTTTACTTCTTCTGCAGAAGCATCTTGAGGAAGTATAGTTACAGTTTTCTTCTCTTGGTTCCAGATTATATTTTGACCTTGTTTCAAACCGAATGCTTGAGCTATGTTAACAAGTGGTAAGAATATTCTGTTTTCTACGTTAGCAGGTTTAGTGTACAATTGTACAGGTGATCCGTTAACATACATTACATTCTTATCAATGTTTAGAGTTACTACTGATTGATATTTTTGGAATGTTGCTATTCTTGTCTTAGGATCGTAGTTTACTTCTGCTCCTATAGCGTTAGCTATATATCTAACTGGAAGCATAGTTCTGTCATCTTTGATGAATGGAGCAACGTCCATAGTCTTATCTTCTCTTACTCCCCCAACAACTTCTGAGTAATCTTTTTGATCTATAGTGAATACTGATGTTATTCTCTTTTCATCTGATACTGGAGTTATAGTTGTGAAGTAATCAAATGTCTTAGTTCTGTTTGTAAGGTTATGTCTACCCTTAACAACACCGAAGTGTCCTTCCAATTTTATTGGACCGTAAGGTACAGTTCTGTCAAGAGTAACAGATATATTCTTGAATAGGAATGAAGAAGCCTTAGTTGATCTTCTATCTACCTTGATATACAATTCTTGTTTTTCGTGATCATATGGATCTCCAGTGTTCAACATGATGTCGCCTTCTTTTACGTCAACATCAAGGCTGTCAAATTGCATTCCGAAGTTTTCTTCCGGAGTCAATTCGTACTTAGCATAGTTCTTGCTACCAGCCGGTTCGTAATCTTGAAGAGCTGCAGCTTCTGTTTCTTTGATTAGGATATCTTGTCCTTTTTGTTTTTGAAGACCTATCTTAACTTGTGGAAGAGGTCCTTGTACTTCAAATGTTACCGGAGGCTTAACATCAGCTACTTGAACTAATTGTTCTTCAGCACCGGCACCCTTAACTTTAAGGTATAGTTTACCTTCGAAGTTAGAAGCTACAACAAAAGGAACTTCCAATTCATATTTTGCTCTTACTTTTTCTGATTGCTTTTCAACATATAAATCGAACTTGTTAGCTCTCTTATTGTCTTTTTTATCTTTGCTTGTAACAACTGCATGTTGAAGAGTTCTGTCACCCTTTTCACCATAATCGTCTATTGACTTAGGATCTATCAACATTTTTGTTTGAGAATCTCCGGCTTTCTTAGTCAATTTCAAAGTTTCTCCATCTTGAAGAGAAGCTTTTACTTCCTTACCTTTTTCATCTACAAATTCAAATGTCATATATCTGTTTCCTTGTAGAGATGAAGTAGCTGGTTCTTCAAGAGTTATTTTTGATCTATATAGACCTTCTATATCCTTACCGGCGATTACGTTTAGTACTTTTTCAGCCTTAGCAGTTACGCCATAGTCTACATATTCAGCTACTACAAGTGAAGAAGGAGATACGTCAGAGTTATTTTGTACTATAACATCTACATCACCGAATTTTGCATTTCTGTCCGGAGCTACAGCAACATTGAAGTAAATAGAATCAAGTTTGCCGTTTCCATTTGCATTTGTAGGAGTTATTTCTACTATTCTTCCATCACTTTCTTTGTATAGATTAGAATCCTTACCCTTAGTTACAGTCGCACCTGTAAGTTCGAACTTATTTTGTCCTGATGTTGAAAGATCCCAAGCGAATCCTTTTGGTAATTTAAGTTGTATTGGTTTGCTTCCACCAAAAGCTGAAGGAGTAACTTCGTCAAATATCATTTGAACCTTAGTGTTACCACTTCTTGATATTTTTTCTTTCTTTTGTACTCTGAATTTTATAGCGTCACTTTCAACATTTGCATATGTGTATTCGCCTGCAGTTACTTCAGAGTCCTTTGGTACTACTCTTACTACTTGTGCACCGTTAGGAGTTCCGTTAAAGAATACCAACATAGGTATAGTTATTTCTTCAATATAACCGTCTGGTGACGCTGCAGCTCCACCTACAGAGCTGTCAGCCCAAACACCCAATATAGTATCACTTAATCTTTGAACCTTTGCACCCTTTAGTCCTGCAAAAGTATTTCCATTTAAAGTATTCTTAGCTACAGTTGTGTTTGTATCAGGATATAGCATATTATCATCTGCATCCCATCTGTATTTACCACCTTGAGCTCCAGTTTCACCCATTTTGTTCTTTGGATCATAAGTCCATCTTCCTTCTCCATCTAAGTGAAGTTCAAAGTAATCTCCATTTTTTGCACCCTTTATTGATGTAACGCCATTATCTTTTGCCAAAGACAATGCAACACCTGATGTTGCGTCAATAAGTGAGCTTGAAGTTGCAGATGCAGTTCTATTTACTGCATTTCTTGATGCGGCATCTACATGTGAAGCTGGTACTAAAGCAGCTGTCATCATAAATGCCATTAAAAGAGCTAATTTTCTCTTCATAATTTAATTTCCCCCTCGAAATATTTTAGTTTTAAGACTAATAGTCTCATGATTGCTATGTGTTTTTTTAATTTCAATTTAATTACACCGTGATTATATCACTTATTTTTGATGTATGTCAAGATATTTTCTTTTTTGTAATATAGTTGTAAAATTGACTGAGATAAAATTTAATTCAACTATAGTATACAAAAATTATAGTATTGATTTTATCTGTAAAAGACAGCTCTAATACTTGTCATTTTATAATGTGACCTTTAATCTTTTATGTTACATAGATGTTATGTCAATATTAAAAATCTATTATATTTCAGTGCATTATTTACATTATATTATTACTATTTTTCTCTTTAGTATATTTAATTAATCCTTATTTTACATTTACAATATTATCTGATTTTATAATTATATGATGCTTAGTCCATAGTTTTTTATTTTTAGCATCTTATTTATAACTTTATAATATGTCACAATGTCACAAAAAATATGCCTAAAATTTGCATTCATTATCTTAATCACTCAACATCCCCACTAAGACTATCGCAATTTTAGTTGGAATTTAAAGATAAATTGATTTTTTATACACTAGTTGACACACAATTTTCTAAATAATATTTATTGAAATTTTCTTAATATAAAAAAATTATAACACTGAAAATACTATGTCAAGTATAATATTATATTTTTAAAATATACTAATATTTTAATGTCTTTAATGTGTTTTTCATGTGGAAAAGTTGAGTTAATAATACTTTGTATATTTATAAATAATTTTTTTGTTATTTTACTCTACTATCTGATTTTGTATTTAAATATGATGATTATTTATTAGTTTTTAAAATTACTAAATTATATGTACCTAATGTACCTAAAATACGTATTCATTATTTTAATCATATTTGCATTAATTTAAATTGTTGTTTTATAATTGATACTAAGCAAGTGATAAAAATAATGAAAAAGACAGCTTTTTAAAATCTCTCACTTTATATTGTAGTTGCCATTTACTCAAAAAAAAATTTTATAATACTAAAAAGCTTTTAAATAAGCGTGTAAATATTTTGCTTGTGAGTGGCATAATATTTAAAAGTAATCACAATATCAAATATTTTACACAGCTTTTTAAATGAAGATAAGTATGCATAGTGTTTTCATTTTTTTTAATATTTTTTAATTATTACTAAATATTATTAAATGTATTGTATGTCAAGTAGTATATTAAATAATAATTTTATGTTAAATTATCAACTAAAGCCCCAAATACTAAAATCTTGTTGAATAATAAAAATTCAGTATAAACTATTTTTAAAATAATGCTTTTATACTAATCACCATTTATATTGCCAAGATTGTTATTTTAGCAAATTATTTGTTTTTAAGATTATCAATAATCTTGCTGTAATAAAATTACGTGGCTTTTTGATAGGTTTTTAGTATTAAATCAATCTCAATTAATTTGGTGTTATCCACAGTATCCACAATTTTATTAAAAAATAGTATAATTTTTTATAGTACAAATCACAATATCAAATTGAATGAGATTTAATATTTATAACAAAAAAAGCTACCCATAATGAGTAGCTTTATCATAATCTTTTTAACTATTAGTTAGTTGTCTTGAAAGATGCTGGGATGTTAGCAGGTAGTGTTCCACCAACTGTGAATTTACCAGTTTTGAATATATAATCAACTGTGTATTTTCCTGTTCCTATGTTGCTTGTTGCCAAGTCTAATTCTGTCTTCAAATCTGTTGCAGTTACTGTGTATTTTGCTCCATCTGGTTTTCCTAACAATGAGTCAGCCATTTTCTTAACATCTGAAGTAGCAGATTCTATACCAGTGTAAGTACCAGCTCTGTCTGCTGAATATTGGTTAGCCATTGATAACAATGTTCTTACGTTAGCTTCGAATGTTCTTACTTTTGATCCCTTAGTTGAATCCATGAATCTTGGTAGTGCTAATAGCATCAATATACCTAGTATAGCAACAACTACCAATAGTTCTACTAGTGTGAAACCTTTTTTCTTGTTAATAAGTTTTCTCATGATTTTTTCCTCCAAAAATAAATTATTTAATTTTTTAAACCCACCGTATAATTAATTTTTAATTCCTGTTTGCTTAGTGGATTTAGTTTTAACTTAACTTGTGAACTAAGTATATCACATTTTTTTCATCTTGTCTATAGTTTTTTTAAAATATTTTTATATTTTTTTCATAATTGCTATTTTCCATTTAAATTCCAACGAAAAAATTTTAGATTTTTTTGTGGTTTTTATGATTTTTTTGAGTTTTTTTATTTTTTCTTGCTCTTTTATAATAAATTTTAGTCTTTATTTTTCATTTTTTCATAAGGCATATTATTATCTATTTATCTTTGCCTATTATTTCATTAGCAACTCAACTTTCCCACTAAAATAATAACTATTTTATTTGAAATTTATATTTTATTTAGAGTTGCACATACTTTAACTAATATTAATTATGGGATTTTTAATTTATTCAAGCACAATTACTCTTAATTGAGTTTTTATATGGAACATGTGTTACATAACTGATAAGTCTACACATTAATCTTAGTTGTAAAAGCAGATAATCCAATTATAGTTTTGTCTGAATGATTTTTTATTTTATTATTATAGTTCTTATTTATTTTTATAATCTTGATTACTTATATAATCAACTTTCCCACTAAAATTTTCTTAATTTTAGTTGAAATTTAAATATTTATAGATTTTTTAATTCGCTACTTGACACAGAATTTCCTGAATAATATTTATTGAAATTTGTGTATTTATTAAAAAAATGAAAACACTGAAAAAACTATGTCAAGTATAATATTATATTTTTAAATTATACTCAAATTTCAATATCTTTAATGTGTTTTTCATGTAAGAAAGTTGAGTTATATAATAAACTTATCATAGGATGTTTGTATCGTTGCTGTATTAAATAAAATTCTTTTAGGATTTGTCTATGATTGTAAAATTTAAAAAATAATGTATAAGTTAGTTATTTTTCAATAAAATCTCTTATTATTGACACGCTGACATCTGTTATTACATTTGCTTTAGTATCTTGTTTTTTCTTAGTTTTAGGGTTATTAATTTCACTTCTGTGTCCAAAGAGTATAAAGTAGTTATTTCCCTTGGCATCCAAATCTGAATAGCCTACTATGATATCTTTGCCATCTTTGGAAGAATTTATCACATAAGGCTTACCGAATTTTTCATACATTTCGTTGAAGGTGTTACCTACTCCTATATCATCAACCCTTAATTCCTTCGTACTTAAAAACATATTGTTGTTAAATCCATATATCATTTTGTCCTCCATATTTAATTCAAGCGCAATTTGCAACTTGTGTTCTTTATCAAACAATGACATAAATACATTCCACTTCGGTACTTTGGGATATGGATCAAATTTCTTTATATATAGTGTGTTGCCGTCTTCATTAGTAATAGTTACAGGAGCATTATCATCAGTAAGTCCGCTTACATCCATATTTTTAAAATCTCTAAATTCTTTTCCAAGCTCAGGAAAAGACATAGGAAGATTAATTTTTTTGTCGTCCAAAGTTATCTTTTTAAACATATCTTTGACTATAGGTGTCATCTCATATACTTCACCTTTTATTTCATTCCATTTAATTTTGCCATCAGCAGTAGAGTTTGAATATTTTTGAGCAGCTTGTTCATTATTTTTGTCATCAAAAACATCTTCATATTTCAGATATGGTATGTCGTGATACTCATCAAAGCTAAATGTCTTATCGTTAGTTTTTATTTCAGGTTTATTTCCTGTTGTGCATCCAATCAACAAAAAAATTGACAATACAGGAACAAGCAAGTTTTTCTTTTTAGAAAAAATAAACATAGATTTCTCCTTTTTCACTATGTAGTAATACTAAACTCTATTTAAACTATGGATTCTATCTTTAGTATACTCTTTAGCATATCTGTTGCTAATAAACTTTTGCTCCATAATTTTTCACAAAACATTTCCATTTTTCTATTAGATTTTAGTATAAATATATCTTTAATACGCTCAAAGTTTAGCACAATGTATAGATTATTTCAATACTATACTTATTATTTAATGCTAGTCTCCATTTAAAAAGTTATGCAAATTATTTTGTAAGGCGATTACTTTTAAAATGTATGACATTCATAAGCAAAATATTTACATGGTACTTTAAAAGGTTTTTAGTATAAATACTAAAAAGCTATTAAAAAACCATGCAATTACTTCTTGGTAAAGTTATTAAAAATCCATTTAATACCAATCTCAGTTTAAAAAGTCATGTAAAATATTTTATATTGTAATTAGCTATTGAATTATATACACTTTGTAATCAAAATGCTGACATGATAATTTGAAAGATTTTTATTAAAATGTATGCTGTTACTTTAAAATAGATTCTTGCTATAATAAATGGTGATTAGTATAAGATTATCCACAGCATCCACAATTTTATTAGAAAATAGTATAATTTTTTATAGTACAAATCACAATATCAAATTGAATGAGATTTAATATTTATAACAAAAAAAGCTACCCATAATGAGTAGCTTTATCATAATCTTTTTAACTATTAGTTAGTTGTCTTGAAAGATGCTGGGATGTTAGCAGGTAGTGTTCCACCAACTGTGAATTTACCAGTTTTGAATATATAATCAACTGTGTATTTTCCTGTTCCTATGTTGCTTGTTGCCAAGTCTAATTCTGTCTTCAAATCTGTTGCAGTTACTGTGTATTTTGCTCCATCTGGTTTTCCTAACAATGAGTCAGCCATTTTCTTAACATCTGAAGTAGCAGATTCTATACCAGTGTAAGTACCAGCTCTGTCTGCTGAATATTGGTTAGCCATTGATAACAATGTTCTTACGTTAGCTTCGAATGTTCTTACTTTTGATCCCTTAGTTGAATCCATGAATCTTGGTAGTGCTAATAGCATCAATATACCTAGTATAGCAACAACTACCAATAGTTCTACTAGTGTGAAACCTTTTTTCTTGTTAATAAGTTTTCTCATGATTTTTTCCTCCAAAAATAAATTATTTAATTTTTTAAACCCACCGTATAATTAATTTTTAATTCCTGTTTGCTTAGTGGATTTAGTTTTAACTTAACTTGTGAACTAAGTATATCACATTTTTTTCATCTTGTCTATAGTTTTTTTAAAATATTTTTATATTTTTTTCATAATTGCTATTTTCCATTTAAATTCCAACGAAACAATTTTAGATTTTTTTGTGGTTTTTATGATTTTTTTTGAGCTTTTTTTATTTTTCTTGCTCTTTTATAATAAATTTTAGTCTTTATTTTATATTACATCATCGTTTTTATTTTATATTGGCAAAATAAAAATATCTTCATAATATTTTAATAAAGAGTTCATTTATTATTAAAGTTCAATCAATCTTAGCTCAAATTTAATATAAATTTTATTTTTACTATAGAAGTTTATTTAAAATTTTGATATTTCACTTAGCTTCTCGACAAAATTTACCCAACTAAATATAAGTTAAACATATTTTATAAGAAAAAAACATAAATTTTATAGTTTTGTATATAAGTACTTATATTTTCTCTAAATTCTGTGTTATTTATAAAAAATATTTATGAGTTACTTATAATACTTTGTACATAATATAAAATACTTTGCAATACTTTATCCAATTGACTATTTAAGAGCGGGACAGTATAATGTATAAAAGGAGAATATTGAGGATGATTTCACTTTGAGGTTCAATCATAATGGTACAAAGATGGAAGCCAATACTTCTTATACTAATCACCGTTTATAATGCCAAGCAGTTATTTTAAATGACTTTATATATATTAGAGATTTCCAATAATTTTTTTGTAACATAAATACATGGCTTTTTAACAGCTTTTTAGTATTAATTTGAAATATGCTAAAATCAGATAATATTAATGTTTTTATAATATATTGTAAGACTATAAGTATAAAAATAGGAGAAGATATGGACAGAATAAACGAATTGCTCGGCAAGGCACATAGCTTGTGGAGATGCGGAGATGAAAAACAAATGCTGCTTTACCTCAAAGAGGCTCTTGATATCAGCGTATCTACCGGAGATGTAGTAAAACAAATCGAAATACTTAACGAATATGCCGGAGCGCTTAGAGTCAACGGATATTATGATGAGGCAATAACAAATATTGACAAGGCATTGATACTTGTAGAAGGAGCTGTAGGCAGGGACAATGTAAACTATGCCACAACTTTGATGAACAAGGCAAATATCTATAGAGAGAAAAAAGACTATGCTACAGCGCAAAGTCTGATGTTGCAGTCAAAAGAGATATTTGACAGACTAAATGATAAATCTTACTCTTATGTGGGTCTTATCAACAATCTTTCCCTTATATATCAGGAAACTATGCAATATAATAAGGCGGAGCAACTGCAACTTGAAGCTGTATCTATTTTGAAAAATGATCCTAAGTATGCAGTGCCTCTTGCTATAAGCTATAATAATCTATATGAGATACAAAAAAGACTGGGAAATGTGCAAAACGCCCTTGAAAACCTGAGTTTTGCAAAGGATATATTGCTGAGCAATGTCAGAGAAAATCATCCGATGTACTGCGCAGTGCTCAATAATATGGCAGATTTCCATGTGCAAAACAAGGAGTACGACAAGGCACTTAGCCTATATTCCCAGTCATTGACAGTGATAGAAAAATGTTACGGAGCTGACAGCTCCGCATATAAGGTAGTAAAGTCTAATTATGACTTCGTGCAAAATCTTATTAACACTTTGATGTGATTTATTTTTTGCCTATGCCGTTTTCTCTTGCGTAGTAAAAGAGATATTGCTGAGCATAGCCTCCCAGAGAGCCGAACTTATCTATGCAAAACTTCCTTATCTTAGGAAGTGACATATCGACATCTTGTAGGTAAAACTCGCCGATAACTCTTTTTACCCATACATCTACAGGGAAGGCATCGTATTTTGCCAGTCCGAAAAGCGCAATGCAGTCAGCTACCTTTGCACCTACACCTTGGAGTTCTTGGAGTTTTTCACTACATTCATCAAGTGAAAGATTGTCAAAATCCGATGATTTGATGTTATTTTCTATTATATATGAGGCTGTTTTTTGGATGTAAGGCGCTCTAAATGCTGTCTTTGCATCTCGTATTACCTGTATGTCAGCGTCTCTTAGAGCCTGCATTGTAGGAAATGAATAGTATTTTTTTCCGTTGAAAGTGTCGATATGTTCACCTAATGACTGCGACAGACTTTCAACGGATTTTTTTATCATAGGTATGGAGTTTCTGGCTGAGATTATAAAGGAAATTACCATCTCGTGGAAATCCTGACGCAGTATTCTTATACCATAGCCGAATTTTGCAGAAGCCTTGAGATATTCGTCAATTCCACTTAATTTTTCTTTGATGACTGAGTAATCTGTGTCAAGGTCAAAATATGAAATCCATAGCCTTTCCACATCATCTACGCTTGAGTTTTTTAAGATAATATTTCCGTCTTCAAGAGATACGTTTATCACCTTGTCAAATGCTATTGCAGTGTATGAGCCGTCATCTTCGGCTTCCCATCTGAAACACTGTCCGCACTCAAATATATGCTTGGGATAAAAATCACTTACTCCGCTTATTACAATGTCATTCCCCTTTTTTAATATATCCATAAAACTTCCTTTCATCTATATAGAAATATGCTGAATTTAGAATACTTTTACTTAAGCTATTATTTTATACTAATTGTCATTTATTAATGCAAGATTGTTATTTTAATAAATTATTGTTTTTGCAGATTATCAATAATCTTGTTGAAATAAAATTACAAGGCTTTTTGATAGATTTTTAGTATTAAAATATATAAATCATAAAAACAATTCAAATTTAAACGCCTTATATAAGTCTTACTCTATAATTAGAATAGCAGATAATAATATAAATTCTTGAATTTGATTATTCAAATTTACACAATATTCCGCTTGTGATATAATCTAATTGTTATCACTGATAATCCGATAACAGATCGGAGGTGAGGTTCTTGTCATTAATTATATGCAATATGTTAATTTCTATTATAGCTAATGTAGTAAGCTATTTTGTCTGCAAATGGCTTGATAGAAAAAGCAGTGATAACTGATTTATCATTAAAAAGCACATACTGGCGGTATGTGCTTTTTTGTGTTCTTGTCATTCAAAAATAGAATTTTGAATTTAACTATATGCAACTTTATATTCTAATTATACTACTTTTTTCGCTTTTGTCAAGTAAGCATAGAATAATGTTTTGCAGTAAAAATCTTGGAATACCTAATATTAAACATGATACTTTCTATTATAGCTAATGTGGTAAGCTATTTTATCTGCAAATGGCTTTTTTTCTACTTTTGTCAAGTAATCGTAGAGTGTGGCTCTATGCCTCACACTTTACGATATCGGTAAAAATTTGAAATTTACCAATATATGGGCTAAAAAATACACTCTGGCTACTTCAAATCCAATTAATAATATTTCACTTAAAATACCCCATTTAACTACTACAATAGCGAATTCAATATCAAAGAATCTCAAAGCCATAAAACCTGCAGTAGATACTACAAATACTATAAGAGGTACACTTGGCCCAAAAAAACCTATACTATTTCCAAAAAGAGAAAGCAAATTAATCACAAGATACGTTAAAGCAATTATTGTATCTATTTGTGCCATAAAGATAAAAACAAAATACAAAAATATCCTAAAAATAAAATAAAAGATAACAGTTGCTACAGGATCCAAAGTAAAACTAAGTACCAAAATTACAATAAAGCCCCCAATAACAGGTATACTTATGTAATAACCGTTGTTTTCTTCCATCAACCTGTAGTAGTAAAACATACCTGCAACTATAATAATCAATTTAATCAGACTTATAACTGACATAGTTTTCCTCCTAAATACTTATAAATCAACTTTCTCGTATAATTTTTTATAGCTATATATCAAATACTAAAAAACTTTAAATATGTAGGTAAAATATTTTACAACATAACTTCTACAGCCTTAACATTTTATTTATGTATTTAAAATAGTATTATCAATAAATATAATTTGAATTTATACTATTATCGTAATCTATGAATACTGTTCATAGATAGTTATAAAAAATTAATTTATAACTATCCTATAAGCATGCTGAAAATACCACATACATTACTTTATTAGATTTTAGTATTAGCTTTAAATTTAAGTGAGAAAGCTGACATAATAACATTAAAACTTCAAAAATGACTTCTTAAATATTTTACAATAAATTCAGTTTTTTAGCAAGAAAAAACCTGCCGTAATTTTACGACAGGTCTTATCTCAAGACGCTATGGCTCTACGCCTTTATAAGAGTTTGTTGGCTACTTTCAAGCACTGCTCCGGTAAATTTGTCCACTTTTGCAGTACCGTATACAAGCATGTTATTCTCAGCTATATAGTTGCCCAGTGCTTTGATATCGTCTTGTGTAGCGTCTATCTTCACGTTTTTAAGACTTATGCTTTTTTCCTTAGTATCATTAAGTTTGAATTTAAGTTTTAGTGTATTCATATCTTACCTCCTATTTCATAGTTACTGTTTGTTGTACTTCTACATCTGCAGATGCCACTTCCTGCACCTTAGCCATAAGTGGAAGCATTGCAAATATCACTTCGTCGCTTACTGCCGCATCTACCTTACTTATGGTATTTTGTGCATATTTGTCTTTGCCTGCTCCTGTAGTACCTGATTTGTACTTAAATTTCAGTGTTTTTGTTCCTTGTGTCTTAGTCATCTTACATTCTCCTTTACATTTAATTTTTAAACTTATAAGTTTGTTTTGAAATATATTTCATCTTTTCAACAAGTAATATCCTCTTTTTTAAAAAAAGGTATATTAGTCAAAATTAATTTTTTTGTACTTCGATTGCGTTTGCAAGTTTGTTCATAGACTCGGAAAGTTTTTCCATCTTTGACTCCAGTCTTGTCAGTACATATAGGGTGATAGCCATAGGAAAGCCCACATTACCTATAAGTGATACGACTTCGTTCATTTTCTTCCACCTCCTACATTGATTTTTTAAGGTTTTCAATCGCCCTCTTCTTTATTTTCTTGGCGTAGATGTAAGATATGTTCATATCTCTTGCCACCTTTTTGAGCTTCTTGTTTTTAAGCACATTTTCCCTTATTATATAGCTCTGTTTTTCTTCAAGATTGTCCACCATACTCGTTATTTCGTAGTCGTAGATGTCATTTTGACTTATATCTGAGTCGTAGAGCTCATCGCAGGAGATATTTTGCTCGAAGTTTTGCTTGAAGTATAGTCTTCTGAAATAATATTCCATGTATGCCTTGATATATCCGCTGAATTTGTGGTATTTCTTGTATTCATAGGAAAGAGTCCTCTGTATCAGCTCCACTATGCCGTCTTGCATAAAATCCTCGTCATATCTGTGGAAATACTTCATCATCAACTTGACTATCAGCGGTTTGAAACTTGAGATTATCTCTTCAAGAGCCTGAGACTTTTCGTATTCGTCGCCTTCAAAAAATATCACTACCAAGTTTTCCACGTCTTCATAAGTCTTGAAATTATTCATATCTACTACCCTCCTGTAATTAAAACTTTGCTTTATCTTAGTATTTAGATTTCTAATTATAATATCCGTAATTTTTTCAAAAAGTATACGGAAGAAAAATAAATTTTATTTCAAATACCGGGGAGTTCTGAAATTCTTATGATATTATAGCATAATAAAAGAAATTTTTTAAGATGATATTTTATATTTTTAATTTTATATATGTAGTTTAATTTCTAAAAATAATTTTATACCTTATTCCATATCTTCGTATATTACTTGATAAAAGTATGGATCATAAAAACTGAATTAGAAATCAATAAATCAAAAAAATTTATACTTAATATTTAATTCAAAATTTCTCATTCTATATTCATACATTTAAAATAATATAACAAGGAGGAAGATATGATTAAACAACACTATCTTACAGACAATGACTGTTACAGACAGGGCGGAAAGATGCAAATTAAGGGTCTGATGCTCCATAGTGTAGGATGCGGAGTAGAAAATCCTATGAACTTTATCAAGTCTTGGAATAAGTCCGGAGTCTACAAATGTGTCCACGCATTTATTGATGAACATGACGTATACGAGACACTGCCCCACGACTACAGAGCATGGCACTGTGGTAAGGGAAAAAAGGGAAGTTTTAACGACGGATATATGGGTGTAGAGATGTGCGAGCCCTCATCCATAGTCTATGTTTCAGGCTCATCCTTTGTGGATAAAAATGCAGAACATACTAAAACTTTTGTCAAAAACACTTACAAGGTCGCAGTGGAATACTTCGCACATCTATGTAGTAAATACTGCCTCAATCCCTTGGCAAAAAACGTGATAGTATCTCATAGTGAAGGTCATAGACTTGGCTTTGCAAGTGACCATGGAGATGTGGAGCATCTATGGGACTATGTGGGGCTGAGCATGAATCAATTTAGAAAGGACGTGTTTTACAGCATGGTCAAAAATATCAAAGATAAGTCAACTAAAAAAGAAAGTATAGTAAAGATACTAAGCGATTGTATAATAGCTGAAGATATGCTTATCAACAAAAAGATGAGCAAAGTCCACACTATAAAGGTTGAAAATTACAACTATGTGAAATTGGACGACCTGAAAAATTTGGGACTAAGTGTAGGCTACGACAAGGCAAATAAAATAGTAAGCATAAACTTTGCTGTAGAAAAAGCCTAAAAAATAACTATCCACTAACTTAATATCTCAACTTTTTAATAGTCAAGATTTTTTCTTGGCTATTTTTTTGTGTTTTATCTTTTAATATTTTTGTTATTCAGATATTTTTTGGGTATTAATTTTAAATTAGCTATAAATATTGAGCTAAGTATATAAGGAAAAGATATCATTTAGGAATTTTACAATATCAAAGTCTAATCTGTATTTTATTTAAAGGGGGAATTTTTTTGGTATTTCATAGCGAGGACATATCCAAGGTAATAGAGCATTTGGATACTGACACTACAAACGGTCTTAGTGATGAGCAAGTCGCAAAAAGAAGGGAAAAATACGGCGAAAATAAACTGAAAGAAAAGAAGAAAAGAACTCTTTTGGAGCGTTTTTTGGAGCAGTTCAAGGACGCAATGATAATCATACTTATAATTGCAGCGGCAATATCATTTGCAGTGGCAATTATTGAACAGGACTTAGGTGAATTTATCGAGCCCAGTCTTATACTGCTCATCGTAATAGTCAATGCTATAATAGGTGTAATGCAGGAAAGCAAAGCAGAAGCTGCACTTGAGGCTCTGCAAAATCTGTCTGCACCTCATGCAAGAGTAGTAAGAAACGGTCAGGAAAAGATAATAGACGCTGTAGAGCTTGTGCCGGGCGATATCATACATCTTGAAGCGGGTGATTTTGTTCCTGCAGATTCAAGACTTATTTCGAGCAGCTCACTTAAAAGTGAAGAGTCTGCACTTACAGGCGAGTCTGTACCATCTGAAAAGGACGCCAATGCAATAGTAAAAGAGGACGCTCCTCTTGGCGACAGATCTGATATGATATTTTCAGGTTGTTCGATAACTTACGGTACGGCAACAGCAGTAGTAACATCTACAGGTATGGAAACTCAAATGGGAAAAATCGCTGATTTGCTTAATAGCGAAGAAAATGGAAGTACCCCACTACAAAGAAAACTCTCTCAACTGAGTAAATACTTGGGCTTTATGGCTTTGGCAGCTTGTGCGATAATATTTACTGTAGGCATGATGAACAAAATCCCTACACTTGAGATATTTATGACAGCTGTATCACTTGCTGTATCAGCAATACCTGAAGGACTTCCGGCTATAGTTACAGTCGTGCTGTCTATAGGAGTGCAAAGAATGGTAAGGAAAAATGCCATTATACGCTCACTACCTGCAGTTGAAACACTTGGAGGAGCCTCTATCATATGCTCCGACAAGACAGGTACACTTACTCAAAACCGTATGACACTTCTCAAAGCCTTTGTTGACGGTGAGGAAGAAGCTGAAGACATCAATAACCTTAACTCAAATAAGGTCAGAAAACTTTTATCTTACGGTACACTTTGCTCCAACGGTAGCGTAGTTTTCAAAGACGACAAGGAAGAACATATAGGCGATCCTACAGAAACTGCCATAGTTTTCGCAGCACATAAAAATTCTCAGCCTAAGGATGAACTCAACGAGAAATATCCGAGAATTGCAGAGATACCTTTTGACTCTGACAGAAAACTGATGACTACAATAAATCGCATAGATGATAAAAACATCGTCATAGTCAAGGGTGCTTTTGACATGATGGCTGACAAATGTATAGCAGGTAATCTCGAGCAAGCAAGAAAAATGAACGAAAATATGAGCGGTAATGCACTGCGTGTAATTGCTGTAGCATATAAGGAAATAGATGAAATACCGACAGAAATCCGAGCTGAAGATATGGAAAAAGATTTGACTTTCATGGGATTGCTCGGTATGATAGACCCGCCAAGACAAGAGGCAAAAGACGCTGTAGCAGTCTGCAGAAAAGCAGGTATCAAACCTATAATGATAACAGGCGACCACGTTGTAACAGCCTCTGCAATAGCGACACAATTAGGTATACTCGAATATGGTGATATGGCTATAACAGGTGCACAATTAGACGATATGAGCGACAAAGAACTTAGCGAAATAGTTGAGAAAATTTCAGTTTACGCCCGTGTATCACCTGAAAATAAGATAAGAATAGTAAAGGCTTGGCAAGAAAAAGGTCATATAGTGTCTATGACAGGTGACGGAGTAAATGACGCACCTGCACTTAAGGCAGCTGATATAGGTTGCGCTATGGGTATTACAGGTACAGACGTATCAAAGGGTGCAGCTGACATGATATTGACAGATGATAATTTTGCCACTATTGTAGACGCTGTACGTGAAGGTAGAGGAATATATGCCAACATCAAAAAAGTCGTGGGCTTTTTGCTTGGAACAAATATAGGTGAAGTCATCACTGTATTTGTCGCAATGCTACTATGGCACAAATCACCTCTTTCAAGCATACATCTACTTTGGATAAATCTTGTCACTGACTCTATGCCTGCTATAGCTCTTGGTATGGAGCCTGTCGAAAAAGACATAATGAACGAAAAACCAAGGCCTAAGGATGAGAGCCTGTTCGCACATGGATATGGTGTAAGGATAGTATTGCAAGGCTTTATGTTCGGTATATTATCACTGATAGCTTTTTATGTGGGAAGTACAGCTACAGGAAAGACAGAGGGCGGACAGACAATGACATTTATAGTGCTTGCTCTGTCACAAGTAGTACAGGCATTTAATATGCGTAGTGACAAATCACTTTTCAAGGTCGGATTTTTTACAAACTCTGCTTTGAACAAGGCTGCAGCACTTTCACTATTTATGATAGTAATAGTAGTATTCACACCGCTTTCAGCTTTCTTCTCTCTAATGCCGCTTACAGCCAATCTCTATGCAACAGCAGTAGGGCTTATAGTAGCTCCACTTGTAATAATTGAGATTTCAAAGGCAATGAGAAGATAAGCAAAAAATCCATTAAATGCTAAAATCTAATAGAATAATGGAATTATTTTATAAAAATTGATACACCAAAAGTCTATTAACAAAAGATATGCTGATAAGTATCAGAAGTTTTAAATCCATAGTCTAAATAGAGTTTATACTAAAAACCTATCAAAAAGCCACGTAATTTTATTACAGCAAGATTATTGATAATCTTAAAAAAAAATAATTTGCTAAAATAACAATTTTGGCAATATAAATGGTGATTAGTATTAGTATAAAAAGAAAGACGAGATATTTATAAGTCTATTAAATATTAGTATAAAAAAAGGACATTTTTCTTAAGCTCAGGGGCAAAAGAAAGATGTCCATTTTTTATTTTGTTTTGATAAAATAATACTATTACTAATCTCCGTTTAAAAAATCATGTAAAATATTTTATATTGTAATTTGCTATTAATTATATACACTTTGTAATCAAAATACTCCCATGCTAATTTAAAAGCTTTTTAGTATATTATCTGCTTACAATTTAATACTATTTTCTAATAGAATTATGGATAAACAATATATTAAAATTGCATTGGTATAGCAACTTTGCTATGAAGATTAAAGCATAGTATATTTCCATTTTATCAATTACACTATAATACTTATTAAAATGTTGGAAAGCTTGGCTTATTTTACTTTTCACTTAAATTTACGCTGACACTTGTTATTACATTAGGCTTTGTATTTTCATAGCCTTTAGCTGTGAATACCTTGTTTGTATGTTCAAACATAATGACATATGTCTTTCCTTTATCCTTATCAGCGAAACCATACATCGCTATTACTCCGTCATTTAATCCGTCTTTAACAGGTATAATCATTCCCGGATTTCCAAACTTTTCATACATTTCATTGAAGGTACTGCCTACCCCTATACCGTCAACTTTTAGATCTTTTTCGCTTAAAATCAAATTTCCGTTTCTTCCGTTAAGTCCCATGATTTTTTTATTTACAGGATTTATATTAACAGCTATGGCAAAACTTTCATTTTTTATTACATCTACTGTAGTTAAGACTTTACTTACATCAGGTACATTGTCTGCTCCTGTAAGCATAACTACAAGAAAAAATAATTTTGTTTTATTTACTTCATTTTCAATTATCAAAGGAGCCATGTCTTCTTTTATCTTTGTAAAGTCAAATTTACTAAAACCTGCAAATTCTCCCCCCAAATTATTAAAATCCATAGGAAGTGTTATATTTTTTCCATCCAATGTAATCTTGGAAAACATCTTTTCTGCTATAGGGGTATTACCATTTACAACTCCTTTTTGAATATTCCACTTGGCTTTACCGTCAGGTGTTGCATTTGCATATTTCCCGGTTGCAGCTTGTTTCTTATCCTTATCCTCGATTATGGATTGTCTTTTTTCTTTTGATAGATCTTTAGATTCAAAAACTAATTTTACAGCTTCAACATCAGCTTTTTCAGTTACTTTAAACTTAGCTTCGCTGTTTTGACAAGCTGTCATAGAAAATACCATCGCCAAAGAGACAATTGCAGATATACAAGATTTTTTGCTTAATTTTTTCACCTTATTCTCCTTTTAAAGATATCTAAATAAAAATTTGTAACATAGATCTATTCATTCTATCTTCTAAATTTTTATAAGAATTATTAGATACTTGATACACGAATATTTAAAAGATTTTAATTAAGACTTTTTTAGTCTTCTTCTGCTTCCATTTTTAATATCGCTACAGCTGTTATTACGTTTGGCTTTGTCTTTATAAAATTTTTGCCGTCAAATTTTTTGTCTACATGAGTAAAACGAACAGCATAAGATTGATTATTTTCATCTATATAACCGTATGATACCTTAGTTTCATTATAAATGTCTTCAATATTGTCTTTTTCTACATTTACAGGCATTCCAAACTTTGCATACATCTCGTTGAAGGTATTACCTACACCTATACCGTTTATTTTTAAATCTCTCTCACTTGAAAATACAAAGTTATTTGTTTTAATTGCCACTATATTATTTTTACTTTCATTGATTATGACACCTAACTTATGTTTTCCATCAGCAAAAAATTCTCCAACTGCTACTTTTTTGCCATCTGTTTTTGGCTTTTCTGCTGCAAAAATTATCATCTTCACTTTATTATTAGTATTTTCTATAATTATAGGCAACATGCTACTATCTAATTTTGAATAGTCTACATTAGCAAATTCGGCGTATTTTTGTCCCAAAGATGAAAGAGTCATAGGAAATGCTATCTTCTTGCCATCTAAGGTGATATTTTGAGAAATTTTTAATTGACCATTACCTATGAGTTTATAATCTTTTTCTACATTCCATTGCACCTTGCCGTCCGGTGTAGCATTGGCATATCTTCCTGTTGCTGATTGTTTGCCATATCTATCTAATATTTGATTAGGTAGTGTGTAAATACCTTTTTGAAGCATTACAGCCTTTAATGCATTTTCATTTTTTGTTGTGATTTTCATTTCTGCATTTGTACTTGTATTAAACACCCCTACTGTAAGCATTCCTACAAGTGAAAGCGCAAATATTTTTTTTGCATATTTAGATATATTTTTCATAACTTTTCTCCTTTTGATATTGAAATATTTAATTTTTTATTATTATTTTTTACTATTTATTATTTGTATAGCAATAAATATTTATAGCTGCTATTACATTAGGCTTTGTCTTTACATATTTTTTATTAAAAATTATATTGTCGTAACTAGAAAAGTAAGCAAACCACATATTACCATTTTTATCTAAATATTGATATCCTACAGTAGTATAAGCCTCTTCTTGCATTTTAAACTTTTGCACCATTGCAGGTGCGCCAAATTTTGCATACATCTCGTTAAATGTATTGCCTACACCTATACCGTTTATCTTAAGATCTCTTTTACTAATAATGCCTGCCCCTCCAGACACTAAACCCACGATTTTTTTATCATTTGTATCTATTCCGACACAAATGCTATTTTTTCCTTCTTCATATAAATCTGCCAATATCATTTTTTGCTTATATCCAACATAATCAAGATTAGAATATCCGTCAGGGTCTGTATCTATAATCAACATCTTCATCTTATTTTTAGTATTTTCAACTATAATAGGTATCATATCTTGCTTAAATTCTGAAAAATCGACATTGGCAAATTTAGCATATTTTTGTCCCAAAGTGGAAAATTTCATAGGAAAAGATACTTTTTTACCATCCAATGTTATATTTTTAGATATTCCTTCTGAAACATTAGATAAAACATTATATTTTTTTTCAACATTCCATTGCACCTTGCCATCAGGCGTAGTATTGGCATATCTTCCTGTTGCTGATTGTTTGCCATTTTTATCAATCAGCTTTTCAGCTATCTTTGAATTGTAATTTTGTAGCAATAGAGTTTTTAGTCCTTTTAGATCCTTTTGATTAACTTTTAAATTTGCACTTGCAGTTGCAGTAAATACCCCTACTGTAAGCATTCCTACAAGTGAAAGTGCAAATATTTTTTTGCTAAATTGACTGAATTTTTTCATAACTTTCCTCCTTTTGATACTGATAAGCCCTCAAAAAGCCATGTAAGTTTATATACATAGATTTTTACTATAGTAAATCATTGTATAAAATATCTACATGTCTTTTTAAAGGGCTTTTATTTTGAGCTTTAAGAATTAATACTAATCACCATTTATGTTTCCAAGTATTCATTCTAAAGGACTCTATTCATTGTATAGATTTTCAAAAATTTTGTTGTAATTCAAATTATATGGCTATTTAAAAGGTTTTTAGTATAAATCAAAAAAGTGTATTGATCTATCTATTTGTTATTAGTGAAATAAAAAATATTTACAGCTGTTATTACATTAGGTCTAATCTTTATATAATTTTTTCCGTCAAATTTTTTGTCGGAATGTACGAAATAAGCCGCATATATATTAGCTTTTTCATCAAGATGACCATACATTACCATTGTCTCAGTATACTTATCCGTTTTATTTTTTTGAATTTTATAAGGATTTCCGAATTTTGCATACATCTCATTGAATGTACTTCCAACTCCTATACCATTTATTTTTAGATCTCTTTCACTTGAAAAACTTCCTCCATTAGTATTTAGTCCAATAATTTTTTTATCTTTTGGATTTATACTCACACCTATCTTATGTGTGCCACCTCCTAATAATTCAACTATTATAGCTTCTTGGTCAAAGCCCATATCAGCATTCATAGGCATGCCATCTGCATCTAAAACCAACATCTTCATCTTAGTTTTTGTATTTTCTATAATAAAAGGCGCCTTATCGTTATTCAGTTTTGAGAAATCTACATTGTTAAATTCTGCATATTGTCCACCCAAATTACTAAAAGTCATAGGGAAGGTAATTTTTTTGCCATCCAATGTTATATTTTTAGAAATCCCTTCTGATTTAGGACTTAGAGTTTCAAAGTCTTTTTCCACACTCCATTGTACTTTGCCATCAGGTGTTTTATTGGCATATCTTCCTGTTGCTGATTGTTTGCCATTTTTATCCAGTATACTTGCAGGCGTTTTATAGTTGCCCTTTTGTTGAAATAAAGTCTTTAGTGCATTTAAATCTCTTGGTATGACTTTTAAATTTGCATTGGCATTTGCAGTAAATACTCCAAAAGCAAGTATTCCTGCAAGTGAAAGTGTAAATATTTTTTTGCTAAATTGACTGAATTTTTTCATTTTTTTCTCCTTTTTTTTAAATTTCTTTTCTACCTATCTTTATATATATATATTTCAGTTATTACATTTGCCTTAGGATAAAGATATTTTTCCCCATCCCAAATCGAACTCGATTTAAACTCAATTATACACCTCTTTCCATTGCTATCAACGCACACATAAGAAACAATTACCATATCATCTCCACCAAGAGATAAAGTTGGTTCTCCAAATTTTGCATACATTTCATTAAGTGTATTTCCAAGTCCTATATTATCTACTCTTAAATCAGATACTCCAGGATATATACCGTATCCGGATGCTATAGATATTATTTTCTTATCCCTTGCATCCAGTGTAAAGCTAAACAAAAAATCTTCTTCAGAGAACATCCTAGAATATACTTTATAATTCCTATCCTCATTTTTGTCATTTCTTGAATTTAAAACTGTTGCTGCAACAAAATAGCCATTTTTAATATTATTTATTATTATATGATTCATTTTATTTGTAAAATTCAGATAATCTACATTATTAAACTCTTTATATTTATTTCCTAAACTATCAAAGCTCACTGGAAATTTTATATTTTTTCCGTCCAGAGTTATTTTATTCATCATATCCAATGTTTTTTTTCTATAGCCTTTATCCTTATACTTTTCTCCAGGTATATCACTTTTACCCTTATATTTTTTAGTCCAGTCTATCTTCTTATCAGGAGTGCTATTAGAGTATCTTCCGACAGGATTTTGTTTCTTATTTAAATCATTAAGTAACTCTTTTTTCAACTGCTCAATAGGAGTAGTAGGACTTAACATACCTACAACCTTCAATTCAATTTCAATATTCTTACTTTTACTGAATTTGGAGCCGTCCATCTGAGCATTTGTATTACAAGTCATAGAAAATATCATTGCTATGGCTGTGGCTGATATGCAAAATATTTTACTAAGTTTTTTCATAAATATATCTCCTATATTATAGTCTATTATTATTTAATCAACTTTCATGCTAAAAATATAAACAATTTTTATAAAATAATTCCATTATTCTATTAGATTTTAGTATAAGCTAAATTGATTTTTAAATGCAGTGTTTTAAAAAAATCTTTTCAAATAATAGTTATTAAAATTTGTTTATTTATCAATGAAAATACTGAAAAAAAATACCCCCTATATATTGTGTATTAAAATTATAATCAATTTTCAGTTATTCTAATGTATTTGGGAAAGTTGATTTATTTACAAATAAATTAAGTTCAAAACTTCTATTTGTTGCATCTACTATTTACATTTTATTTTTTACTCATATAACGGAAGTCAACAGCAACTTCAGTTATAATATTGGGTTTTGAAGCGACAAATTCTCTACCGTTAAACACTTTATCAGAGTGATGGAAGACGATAATACTTACATTATTGTTCTCATCAAAAAATGAGTATCCCACACTTGTAAGATTGAAGTCTTTGGCTTTTTGTTTTCTAATAAAGGTAGGTGTACCGAACTTTGCATACATTTCGTTGAAAGTGCTGCCTATTCCCACCCCGTCAACTTTGAGATCTCTTGTAGCCCATAGATAGTTATTGGAATTGTATAGTCCCACTATTTTCTTATTTTCCAAGTCAAGACCTACAGCAAAGTCGTATCTATACCTTTGGTACAGATCAGCACGAAGCACAAAATCGTGATATCCTAATTTTTTTAAATCCGTTATTTTCAATGATGTTGTTTCAAACAACAGATTTGCATTATTCTTAGTATTTTCCAATACTACAACTTCCTCATCTTTTTTTAGCTTTAAGTAGTCAAACTTGTCAAACTCTCCATAATTTGCTCCTAAATTAGCAAATGTAGTAGGAAGAGTTATTTTTTTGCCTCCTAAAGTCAATTTTTTCATCATTTCCATAGTAACAGGAGCTAAGTCGTAGTTGGTATCTTTGCTTACATTCCAGCTTATCTTGCCGTCCGGAGTTTTGTCAGCATATCTTCCTGTTGCTGCTTGCTTTTTGCTTGAATAGTCAATAAGTATCTGTTGCTTTTTAAATGCAGATTTTTGAGCCATTATCTTTACTAAAATAGCTTTATTATTTTTAGTAATATTGATATTGCCTTGGGCATGGATAGTTCCTACTCCTGTTGTGAGCATTGAAATAAGTGAAAGCAGCAATATTTTTTTGCTAAATTGAATTGATTTTTTCATTTTTTCTCCTTATTTAAATTGATATAATACATATTAAATTCTCAAACATCAATATTTGTAGCTCTACCTAATGCTATGATGATGAGAGAAAAAAGCAATTTTTTAATTTTTGAAAATGTTTTTCATAATCTTATTCCTTTAGCGCTTTAATCTTTGCTTTATAAAGCATTTATCTAAATTTTTCCACAATAAACTACTATAAGTTTAAAATTTCAAATTCAAACATTATAGACAAGCATCTTATTTTATAGTAATTGGCATTAATATGTAAAATTTGTGGGAAATTTGTATTTCTATACTGAATTGTACCAAAATATATAGATAATGTCAATGTAATTTGAGTATTTCACACTCAAAAAAACAATAAAAAAAAGACCTGTCTTATATCATCATAAAACAGATCTTTTAACTTATTTTTTTACTTGTTTCACTTTTTCAGCAAGTTTTTTATTTTGCTTCAAATTTTTTGAACAGCTTGTAGTTTCCGTTTTCTATAGTTGTCATAAATACTGATTTGATAGGATTTCTCTTTTCATCAAATTTGAAAGAGCCTGTTACTCCTGTGTATTGGATGTTTTTAAGTGCATCCACTACAGCTTTTGAGTCTGTAGATCCTGCATTTTTTATAGCTTCTGCCATCAAGTATACAGAGTCATATCCCATTGCTGAGAATGATTGAGGATTTTCTTTGTATTTTTCGTTGTATTTTTTGATGAATGCTTGTACTTTTTCGTCCGGATCATCAAGAGCAAAAGTGTTTGTGAAGTATGAGCCTTCTATTGAAGATAGTTTGTCAGCGCTCATTGATTTTATAACGCCGTCCCATCCGTCAACACCTATAAGTTTGCAAGTAAGTCCTACTTCTCTTGCTTGTGGTGCAAGTAGAGATATTTTTTGGTAGTAGTCAGGTAAGAAAAGTGCGTCAGGTTTTACTCCTTGTATCTTTGTAAGTTGTGCCTTGAAGTCTGTATCTGCATCTTTGTATGATTCGTCAGCTACTACTTCCAAGCCAAGTTCTTTGGCTTTTTCAACAAAGGCTGTTGCAACACCGTCAGAGTAGTCACTTGCAGTATTTCTTATTACGGCTACTTTTTGTACCTTAAGTTCATCTTTGGCAAATTGTGCCATTACTTGACCGTTGTATGAGTCTATGAAAGGTGCTCTAAATACATTTTCGCCATGTTCTGTTATAGATACTGCTGTACCTGTAGGAGTAATCATAGGTAGACCTTCTGTTATTTGCGCTACTGCATCAGAAGGTTTTGAAGTTACGGCACCTATAAGTGCAACCATACCTTCTTCTTTCAGTTTGTTGAATGCATTTGAAGCTTCAACAACATCGTTTTTGTCGTCCATTACCTTAAGCACTATCTTCTTGCCGTTTATTCCACCGGCTGCATTTATTTCTTCTACAGCAAGATTTGCTCCGTTGTATGTTGAGTTACCGTACATAGCGGCATCTCCTGTCATAGGTCCTATACCCCCAAGAAGTATAGTA
Source organism: uncultured Peptostreptococcaceae bacterium (assembly GCA_963521605.1). Classification (GTDB taxonomy): domain Bacteria; phylum Bacillota; class Clostridia; order Peptostreptococcales; family Filifactoraceae; genus Peptoanaerobacter. Next base: position 70,680 of record CAUQVF010000008.1, read on the forward strand.
TCGCCTTCTTGCTTCTTTTCTTCCGTTTTTGTTTCAGTTTTTGTTTCAGTCTTTGTTTCAGTGGCTTTATCTCCGTTATTTGACGTGTTTCCGCCTGAGTTGCCTCCTCCACATGCAGTCAATGCTATAGCCACTGCTGATACAAGGGCAAAAGCCATGACTTTTTTCAATGTTCTCTTCATTATGTTTTCTCCTTTAATATACAATGATGTATAATTTAAATAATTCCCTTGCTTGTCAATTTTGATATTAATATTTTATCCATAGATAAATTTTGAATAAAACTTAATCCAATCCAAATCTTGATTTTATACTAAAATCTAATAAAATAATGAATAAGATATTTTCAGTACATTTATAATAAAGTCATAAAAATATGGTATTTTTAAAACTTTTGATAAATATTATCCATAGATTAAATAGATTCAAGCATTAAAATGAATATTAAAGAATTAAAGATATTCATGAGTTCTATTACTTTTTAGTATTAATATTAATTTCAAGCAATATATATAATAAGTCCTGATAAGCAGTTATCATATTTAATCAGGCTATTATTAACAATATAAATCCAATTTTTATCTTATTTCCCTATGTCTGTAATGCCGAAGTGTTCTGCAAGAAGTCTTACAGATTTTGCGCAGTCGTTGTCGCTTATAAGCATGGTAACAGTGATTTCTGATGTTGATATCATCTCGATATTAACACCGTTGTCGCCCATTACTTCAAATATCTCTGCTGCAACTCCAGGATTGGTAATCATACCTGCTCCCACTACTGATACTATAGCTAAGTTATCTGCTACTTCCATTCTGCTGCCGTTTAGCTTTATCAGCACATTGCCAAGTACGTCAAGTGCCTCTTGTTTAGCATCACTTTCCGTAACAAATGAAATTCTGTTTAGACCCTTGTCTGCAGAAGTTTGAGATATGATATTTACATTTATCTTGTTTTGTGCAAGTGACTTGAATATAGTCATAGCTGTACCCGGTCTGTCCGGTATACCGAATATAGTAATCTTAATAACGTCCTTATTGTGAGCTATTCCGGTTACTACTCTTTCTTTTTCTAACATATTTGCCTCCCCAACAATTGTACCTTGGTTTTGGTTGAAACTTGAGCGCACGTGTATCTTAACTCCGTAAATCTTGCCAAGTTCTACCGCTCTTGGATGTAATACTTTGGCTCCCTGCGCCGCTAGTGACAACATCTCATCGTATGAAATAAAGTCTAACTTTGATACCTCCGGTACGAGCCTCGGATCGCATCCGTATACCCCGTCCACGTCGGTATATATCTCGCAGCTGTCTGCATCAAGTGCAGCAGCAAGAGCAACGGCAGTAGTATCTGAACCTCCTCTACCCAGTGTGGTAATGTCATTTTTTTCGTTCATCCCTTGGAAACCGGCAACTATGATTATAGTGTCTTTGTTAAGCTCTGATTTTATCCTATGTGAGTCTATTTTTACTATCTTTGCCTTGGTATAGAAGTTGTTTGTCTTTATACCTGCCTGTGGACCTGTAAGAGACAGCACTTTTTCGCCCATGCCTTGTATAGCCATGGCAAGTAGTGATATGGATACCTGTTCTCCTGTAGATACAAGCATATCCATCTCTCTTTTAGGTGGATTGGGATTGACTTGTTTTGCCAGTTCTATAAGCTCATCTGTAGAGTCGCCCATGGCTGATACTATTACTACTACCTGATTTCCTTGTTTTTTTGTCTGTATTATTCTGTTTGCCACATTTTTTATTCTGTCGGCGTCTGCCACCGACGAACCGCCGTATTTTTGTACTATTAAAGCCAATGCTACGTCCTTTCTAAATTTTAAAGTTTCTTATATTGATAAACATTAAAAATACCATAGATTTTGTTATATAGCAAAAATATCTTCTTTATTTGTATCAAGTTTTGCCATATCATTTCTACGGATTTTGCCATGATACTTATTCATAAAAAACTTTAAAATATATTTTATTTTACACTATAGATTAATTTTCCATCTTTTAGTATTTTTCAAACATTTTTATAGTAAAAATATGAAAAATTCACTAATTTATTTTTATTGCTCCATCTTTTATCGGGCTTAGTATCTTGATATCACCTTTGATGTCATTTTTTGCACATTCTTCTTTTAGACCTTCAAAAATCTCCTGAGACATACTCTTGTGACAAAATGCCATGAGAGTAGATCCTGAGCCACTGATAAAGGTAGCAAGAGCTCCTTTTTTCTTCATAGTTTGCTCAAAAAAGTCATATTCAGCTATGAGAGATTTTCTGTAAGGCTGATGTATCTTGTCGTCTACAACCTTAGATAACAGGTCGTAGTCTGATGTAATCATAGCCATTATTAGAAGTGAAGCTCTTGAAACGTTGTAAATGCAATCTTCTCTGTCGTATATTCTCGGCAGTATCTTCCTCGCCTGAGCTGTTGACATCTCGTAAGAAGGTATCAGCACTATGGTGTCAAGCATATCCGGAGGTGTAATCTTCTTGTATTCCACCTTGCCGTCAAGTATTACCGATGCTGTGATACTACCGACCAGGGCAGGTGTGACATTGTCGGGATGTCCTTCTATTTCGTTGGCTATGTTGAGTATCTCCTGCATAGTAAAATTTGTCTTTGCAATGTCGTTGGCACAAAGAAGCGAGCCTACGACTATGGATGAACTGCTACCCAGTCCCCTTGCTATAGGTATATAGTTGTGAATTTGAATTTTCAGTCCCTTTGCTGTGTATCCCACCTTATCGAAAAAATATTTCGCCGTTTCATAAGCCATATTGCTCTCATCAAGAGGTATAACATCAGAGCCGTCACCTGTTACACTGATGTCAAGACCGGAGTCGATTTCATCAAAGCTTATGGTATTGTATATGTTGACAGCCATTCCCAGACAGTCAAAGCCCGGTCCTATGTTGGCTGATGTTGCCGGTACTTTATAGCTTGGCATTTTTCCTCCGTTTATTAATTATTGGATTTATATTTTTTAGTATTAAAATATAAATTTTATTTTTATTGCAGTTAAAATATTCTAATTTTTTGTTATTTTAAAGCTATATTCTTTATATTTGTAATAAAATATTACAAAAGGAAAATGGAAAATTTTACTTATTACTCTATCAATTTATAATATATATTGTAATATAATTAATTTTTTCCATTAATCTAATTGATATTAAAGAGTAAATCTGTCATGCCAAATAACTTTACTACTTTATTAAGCCTGTCTTATCAGTTTCATCACGCTTTCTTTGGTAGCGTCTATCTTTTGCGGTGCCGGTATCTGTGAAAGCGAAGTAGTAGGATCCTTGAGTCCGTTTCCTGTTAGAACGCAGACTACAGTTTCTCCGCCCTTGAATACTCCCTTTTCTTTTAAGTTCAATATTCCCGCAAGAGTTATACAAGATGCAGGTTCTGCAAATATTCCTTCGTTGCTTGCAAGCATTTTGTATGCCTCAAGTATCTTTTCATCAGAAATAGCATTTATCTGTCCATTTGATTCTTTTAGCGCATTTACCGCCTTATCCCAGCTTGCAGGGTTGCCTATTCTTATAGCCGTTGCTATAGTTTGCGGATCTTTTACGACTTCATTTTTGACTATAGGAGCTGCTCCCTCCGCTTGGAATCCGAGCAATACAGGCAGTTTATTTATCTTGCCGTCGTTTTTGTAGTCGTTGAAGCCCATCCAGTATGCCGAAATATTTCCTGCATTACCGACAGGAATGGATAAGAAGTCCGGTGCGTCTCCAAGGTCATCGCATATTTCAAATGCTGCAGTCTTTTGTCCTTGCAGTCTATGCGGATTGACAGAGTTGACCAAGGTTATAGGCTCTGTCTTGGCAATATCTCTTACTATATTTAGTGCGTCGTCAAAGTTACCTGATATCGATATGACCTTTGCTCCGTACATAAGAGCCTGTGCAAGTTTACCCATTGCTATGTTGCCGTCAGGTATAAGCACATAACAGTCGAGATTGTACCTTGCAGCAAATGCCGCGGCAGCAGCTGAAGTATTGCCTGTAGAAGCACATATTACAGCCTTTGAGCCTTCTTCAACAGCCTTTGCAACCGCCATTACCATGCCCCTGTCTTTGAATGAGCCTGTAGGATTGAGTCCGTCGTATTTGAAATATAGATTAAGTCCCAATTTTTGCGATAAGTTTGTACTTTTTATAAGGGGAGTGTTCCCTTCCAAAAGTGTAACATCAGGTGTCTTATCCGTTACCGGAAGATATTTGGCATATTTTTTAATCAATCCTTGGTACATCAGTTGCTCTCCTCTATTCTTATAATATTTTCCACATTTATATCATCACAATTTTTCTTAATTTCTTCAATACATTGTCTGAAATTTTTCTCTTTTGCCTTTTCAGTAATTATTACTATAGTATATCTGCCGTCATTTCTAAGCTGTGTAAGGATGTCAAGGGTATTGATATTTGACTTTGCAAATTCTCCGCTTATCTTTGACACACCGCCGCCACCTGTTGAGGCCGTAAATCTAACATAGTATTTGCAAGATATTTCATCAATGCTTAGTATCTTTTTCTTTTCAAAAAATTCATCTATTTTCTTAGGTTTTTCTCCTGAAATTTGTTTTTTAATTATGTCAATTACGTCCGACATAACTGCAGATGCTGTAGGAAGTGAGCCTGCTCCCGCTCCATAGTACATAGAGCTGCCCAATATATTGCTCTTGAGATATACTGCATTGTATGCGTCGTTTACCTTGGAAATCTGATAAGTGTTAGGTATGAAAGCAGGATATACATGCGCCTCTATACCGTCTTGATGTTCTTTGGATATGCCGAGCAGTTTTATATTGTAGTCGAATTTTTTGGCGTATTTTACGTCTTCAGGGCTTATCTTGCTGATACCTTCGCTGTATACATCATCAAAAGTAACATAGGCGGAAAAACAAAGTGATGCCAAGATAGCTACCTTACGTGCTGCATCCAAGCCTTCCACATCTGCTGTAGGATCTGCCTCTGCATAGCCGAGCTCCTGTGCCTCTGATAATACAGTGTCAAATGTAAGCCCGTATTTTTGATACATCTTAGTTAGGATGAAGTTGGTCGTACCGTTTACTATACCTGTAACTTCGCTGATTTGCTCTCCGCTTAAATGCTCTTTGATAGTTCGCAGTATAGGTATACCTCCGCAGACAGATGCCTCATACATGAAGAACACCTTGTTTTTGTCAGCTGCCTCGTAGAGTTCTTGTCCAAAGTTTGCTATCAAGTCCTTATTGGCACTGACTACGCTCTTGCCTTTTGAAAAAGCTGTCAGTATACATTTTTTTGCAAAGTCTATACTGCCCATGACCTCGATTACTATGTCGATGTCGTCAGTTATAGCCTCATCTATATTATCTGTCAATAAAGCTGTATCAATATCTCTTTTTTTGCTGATATTTGATACCAAGATTTTCTTTATTTCAAGTCTTAGACCGAGAGTTTTTTCGTATTTGTCGTTGTTTTGCCTTATCGCCTCGTATACTCCGCTACCTACTGTACCAAATCCAAGCAAGGCTATATTTATGGTTTTCATAATGAACACACCTCAATAGTAATAAAAATAAAAACACTAATGTATTTCTACGAAATACAAAATGAAAATAATGTTACGATTATACCACGATAAGCACGATATGTAAAGTGGAAATAAATTGATTATATAGCAAAAAATGAAAATTTTCCATTATTATAGTAAAAACCTGTTAAAAAGTCGTGTAGTTATGTTACAAAAAAGTTATCAAGAATCTCTACAATGTATAGAGCATTTAAAATAGTTACTTGGTTTTACAAACGCTTATTAGTATTATATTAAATTTTAGCATTATAAGGCATTTTTTTAGACTATAAAATAGGTGATACAAAGTGTATCACCTATTAATACTAATATCCATTTGATTAACGGAAAAATATTTCTTTGATTGCCCTGTATTTGCAGATAGATTGAGAGTTTATAATAGTAATTTTTTGTTTTATTAACTTTTAGTATCAAATCACTGTTTTTTTACAACTTACTTATTACTTCCTTAATCTTTGCTATCAAGTCATCTACGCTCATTCCTGTTCTTTCGCTGGCGTCCTTGATAGTGGCATTTGCAAGTAATACCTTGGCAAGTGGAGTCTTGAGCATTTTGAAATTAGGATGCACTTCTTCCATTTTGTCCTTTAGTCCTTTGTAAGCGTCAAATAACTGTGTCATCTTAGTATCTTGATTTATAACTATGTCTTTTATATCCATTTTATTCTCCTTTTGTTCTGTTTTATTTTCAATTTTTTCTTCTTTTTTTGTTTCTTCTGACGAATTGTTGTTTTCTTCGCCCCATGTGAGCAGTGTTCTACTTCCTTCCAAAGCTCTGATATGAGTGCAATCTTGCATCATCTCAAGTATGCCCTTGAAATTGCCGTTTTCGTCTCTTACCGCAGTATATGATATATAGATGAATAAATCAGGTTTGTTTATCCAAAATTCTGCGAAACTTTGCTCGCCTTTTCTGAATTTTTCTATTATTTCTTCCACTACGTGGACAGAGTTTCTCGGATGGCAGTTTTTGACGTCACGACCTATTACGTTTTTGCTCCTTGGGAATATCCTGTGCTTTGTATCAGAATAGAATTTGACTATCTCATTTTCGTCAACATAACTTAGGTCTACCGGCATGTGTTTGTATATGAGATTTATCTGCTCAAGTGTGAGTTTGCCTGTTGCAACGTCAAATTCACCGCTTGGACTTCCTGCGATATATCCGTGTTTTTTCATCAATGCTTGCAGTTCATCCTTGAAAGAGTCAGGATTTTCAGAATTTTGTACCTTTGTATCACTGTTTTTATCTTCTTCCACATCTATAAGGAAAAATCCTATTTCTTTATCACCTATCTTCATATCTTCAAACTCTTGCTCATTTATCATGACAAGGCTTGTAGGATAGAGTATCTCCGCCTCCTTGCTCATCAGGTCACGAATGTCCGCTACCAAGGTACTTTGGAACTCGATGAATTTGTCCTCATCAGTTTCGAGCAGCTCTCTTGCCATTGATATCTCATCTCGGATATAGTCGTCCAAGGTCCACATTGTTGTAGTAGGTCTGTCAAAACCCTTTTTTTCAAGCAGTGAATAGAGTTGATTTTGCTTTCTTGACAGGTGAGTCTTCCAGTTTTTCATCTTGTCATAGATTTCGTACCACTGATTTTTTATCACCGGATATTGCACAAGATCCTCTATGGCTTTGAGCAGTTCTTCCATCTTGTCTATCTCCCTGTAGTAGCACATTATCGGGTGATTGGCAGGAAGATTGGGTTTTGATATGTCGATAAGTCCGTCGAATATCTCCATCATTGCCTGTATATCTTCTTTTTCGCACTCATCATCAGTGTACATCTGTAATTTTTGCTCTATATATGCTATCTCCTGTGCTGTAAGAGACGTTACTCTCTCTCTTAGCTTTGCCTGAGCATCTTTAAGAGAAATCAAGCCTGCGTTGTAATCTTTCTTGACATTATATACAAATTCCAACTTGTCTTCATCCAAATTGGGGATAAATTTTTTCATATCTTCTTTCATAGAAAATCCTCCAAATAAAATTAATATTAATTTTCATATAATATACCCCGTTTTTTGAAATTAATTATTTATTGGATAAAAAAAGTATAATTTTTTTGTAAGTATTTATAAATATGTAGCTTTATTCTATTGCTCTTGCTACTATTTTATAATTAGTCGTCATATCTAAGTTTATCAGTACATATATTAAAAACTATCAAGAAGCTCTATGTTTTTATTACAGCAAGATTATTGATAATCTGCAAAACGAATAGTTTGCTAATACTAAAAGATAATATAATAATAGAATTATTTTATAAAAAATAATTCACTGAAAGTGCATTAACAAAAGATATGATACAGAGTATAACAAGACTAAAATCTATAGTTTAAGTAGAGTTAGTATAAAATAACAATCTTGACATTATAAAATGGTGATTAGTATTAACTTTATTTTTGAATATAGTTGCTTATTTTCATATATTCTATAGCTTTATTTAGCGCTATATAGCCTTGATAGCTTTATTTATACTTTGTAACTTTACAAATACGAACAATAAGACTATAATTAGGATATAAGTAGTTAATATTAGCTGTTTAAATATGCAGCACTCAGTTATATTTATAGTAGTTTTATAGATTTATTAATTTCATTTAGAACTAAAAAGCCAAATACATTTATTTTACTCAATTGCTTGCTATTACTTAGCAATGACAGTTGTATAATAATCAATAATATTT
>CAUQVF010000009.1:0-76293 GCA_963521605.1 uncultured Peptostreptococcaceae bacterium
ATCACCCTTTATAATTATACCATAAATGATTGGCTTTTTAAAGGGTTTTTAGTATAAAGTCCATTTAGACTACGGATTTTAACAATTATGTTTTTTAGCATAATTTTATAACTTTTTTCTATCTATATGGAAAATGCAAGGCTTTACCTTGCATCTCCATTTTTAACACTATAATCAACTTTTATATTTTTAATAACAACTGTTGAATTGACGTTCAAATCTGAATTATCCCGCTTTATAACTTGTGTATAAATTCAAATTTGCATGAGTTTTTATTTTAAGACAATAGTGCACTTGCAATATTTGCCATATTTTCAAGGTCTTCAACTCTCGGATTCCAACTGCATCTTTCTTCTGCATCTATAACGTCAAATCCTGCCTTTGTAAGCTCTTCTCTGAGCACCTTGTTGCCTTCTCCTGACCAGCCGTAGCATCCGAATACTGCAGCTTTTTTGCCCTTAAGTGAGAGCTCTTGCAAGAAATGTAGCCAACCTGCAACAGATGACAGTATACTCTTACTTACTGTAGGTGAGCCTACAGCTATCGCCTTTGATTTGAACACCTGAGTCATTATGTCGTTCTTATCGAATTTTGATATATTGAAAAGTTTTACCACTGTAGTAGGGCTGAGTTTTTTTATCTCCTCGGCAAGAGCATGGGCAAGTTTCATAGTACCTTCCCACATAGTGTCATAAACTACAGTTATCAAATTTTCCTTGTAGTTGTCGCACCATAATGCGTATTTTTCCACTATTTGAAGAGGATTGTCCCTCCATATGGCTCCATGGCTTGGCGCTATTATGTCTATAGGAAGGTTGAGCTTGCCTATTTCTTCCAGTTTTTTCTTTACAAGAGGTGAAAATGGTGCAAGGATATTAGCATAGTATTTTTGTGCCTCTTCCATAAGCAGACATTGGTCAGCCTTGTCGTTGAAAAGCTCAGCTACTGCAAAGTGTTGTCCGAAGGCATCATTTGAAAACAAGATATTATCCCCTGTCATATATGTCGCCATACTGTCCGGCCAGTGCAACATCTTCATCTCCACAAAGACCAATGACTTCGTATCAGAAATAGGCAATGTATCGCCTGTCTTTACCACGTTAAAATTCCAGTTAGGACTGTGATACTGTCCCACTAATGATTTTACGGCATTTGCAGTACAGTATATAGGAGTGTCAGGTATTTTTTTCATCAGCTCCACAAGGCAACCTGAGTGGTCAACTTCACCGTGATTTACCACGATATAGTCAATTTCTTTGAGATCTATTTCCTTTTCAAGATTTTCGACAAACTCGTTGCTGTGCGGTCTCCAAACAGTATCAACAAGCACCTTCTTGTCTTCCAATATCAAATAGGCGTTTTGACTTGAACCGTTATTTATAGAGTAATCTGAGCCGTGAAACTCTTCAAGCTCCCAGTCTATCTTTCCTATCCAGTATACATTATTTTTTACCTGTCTTTTCATACCTATAAGCCTCCAATCGCTTAAAATATATAGATAAATTAACTTTACGATTTAATTAAATCCCACAGTAAAAATATACCACAAACAGCACAAATTTTCAATTGAAATATAAGCTATTTGGAATTTTTTTTAAGCGCAATAATTGTAAACAGGTAAATTATTAAAAATATAGGAAATATTATAGCATACTTAAAATAATCAACTTGTAGCATCCTTGTGGTGATATAATATTTTAATAGGTACATAGATATTACTGTTATAGTTATTACCAATAAAGTTTCTTCAATATAGTTTTTCATAATTTCAGACTCCTTTTTATAATTAGATTTGCTAGTTATAATAACATAAAGGTCTTAAAAAAAGCAAAAAAATAAATTGACAAATTAAAGTGAAATTTGTATAATACCTCTAATAAATATAAATAATTATACATTTCAGACTTAAGCCTGTTTATACAGGTTTTTTTATGAGTTTTGGTATTAAATAGCTCTAAAAAACGCAAAAAAGGGCAATATCATTCTTATAAAAGAATAACATTACCCATAAATTAGGCTATGCTCTTAAATAGCTTAGCTTTACATTTTTACATATAATTTATTATACTTTTCTTTAGCTATGCAATGCTCTAAAGCGTCATTTACATAGTAAATTCAAATTTTTTTAGCCATTTTTTTAAGTCTTACAGCAATTTACTTTCCTACCCACATAAAAACATTGTAATAGAAAAACTTTGGCAGTAGTATAGAATCTGAGAGCATGTCCTTAGTAGACTTTGAAAGCACTGCGTCGCTGCTGATATCCAAGGCGTAGACTATAATCATTATAAAGATTACACTCTTAAGGCAGGAAAATAAGGCTCCCAATATCTTATCACTAAGCGATAACATATCTTGACTCATCAAATCTTTGAGCATATGGAAGAGCAAGAGCATAAATATCGAAGCGATAATATAAATGAGCAAGACCAATATCACATTGTCCACTACCGATGTAATCAGTGCGAGGTTTGGCAGTTTTTCTATCAAAGGCGCTCTTATCATGCCGAGCAACTCTTTTACTGAGTCATTTGACAGCAATGCGTCCTTGAAAAAAGTATATACCATATAAGTAAGCCCTATTTTTATCAAGAAGCCGAAGCTGATAAATAGTGACTTTATCAATCCGTTCCTAAATCCCATTACAAGAGAAAATATCAAAAAAACTGTAATGGCGATATCTATATAGTTTCCCAATTTCATTTTTAATTTTCTCCCGTTTTACTAAACTTGTTTTATTTTTATGCTACATCCTTATTTATTAACACTAAAAAATCATTAAAAAACCATGTAATTACATCGTGGCAAAGTTATCCAAAATCCATATAATATATCATATTAATATAGATACTTACCATTATGATTGTTGATTAGTATAAATTGTAGCATAAGTCGTAAATTTTATAATTCTACTGTATAGGTATTATTTCAACATTCCCCTTGAAGAAGAGTACGAGTTTGTTATTGCTGAGCAGTACGCTCTTTTCTATATCTTTGGCAAATTCCATAGTGCAGTTTTGCGTGTGCACTGATGTAGTACCGATGTATATAATCTGCGGCATATCCAATATCATCTTGTTTATCGTGTCTTTAAACGCCTTTTCTTCCAAGAGTTTGCCTGTCTTGTCGTAAATCCTGACGTTTTTGTTGCCGTCGAGCAGATATATCTTTTCGTTGACAAGCACCATGCCTGCAAAGGAGTTTTGAGCATCTATTGTCGCTACATTCTTGTATTTACCGTCGAGTATATATAATCTGGTAGGGTCGAGTATGAGCTTGGAATTGTTGGTATTAATCATTTCTATAGTCAGCAGATTTTTGTAGCTGTTTATAGACTGCACCTCATAGTTTGAATTGTAAGCGTATATAGTGTTGGTAATATCTGCAAGGTTGTTGACCTGTACGCTGACATATATGGTGTTGGTGCTTTCTTCAAAATTCACTGTACTTATCAAGCTGTTGGGGTAGTTGATATTTGTCTTTGGTTTCATATCCGAGTCGTAGACTATGATGCCGTCGGCTGCTACGTTGGTGTTGTATGACAGCAGCACATCTCCGTTTTTGAGAGGATAGATGTTTTGACCGCTCTCCATAAACTTAGCCTGAGATACTATCTCACCATCTTTGTTTATCTTGTACAGTATCTTATCTATCTTGTCCAAGATGTATATGTCTTCCTGTTCAACCTTCATGACAAAATCGTTGATAGCGAGTCTTGTCTCAAATATATTCTTGAATTTGTCGTTTTTCTTGACCAGATTCTTGCCGTCATAGATGATAATCTCATTTTTAAGTGGCTCTACTACAGTCTTTGCGTTGTAGTCAAAGGAAGATACTATGGAGTTGTTTTTTTCGTTTACTTTTCTCTTTGTTTCCTTGATATCTACGGTTCCTTTGGCTTTGACCAGATTTGCCATGAGCAATATAGCAAAAAGTACCGACGATACTATTATAAAGATTCTTAATCTCTCTTGTTTTTCCATGGTGAATAATTGACCGATTTCCTTTCCTACAACTTAACTTAACTAATTATTTTGTCCTTGATTTGCCTTGATGTCCTTGTCATACTCTTGTTTGTACTTTGTGTATTCCTGTCTTACACTGCCTTCCAGCACCTTTACATCACTGCCGTTTAATTCCAATTTCACCTTTTCTTCGACATTTTGATTTGCGGTATTAGTCTTTGTATAAGAAAATAGGTCTGATGTCCCCTGCTTTTCGTAGTCAGTCTTATATTCATATCTTACACCATTTTCGACTCTTTCTATACTTCCGGCATAGTAAGGGTATTCCTGATACGCCTTGTACAGTACGTCAAATAATATGGCATTTTTAGGATCAAGAGGCGGATAGTTCTTTTCCTGATAATCCAAGGCTATCTTCGCTTCGCTCCTGCCGATGTATGTGAGATAGTCTTTGACTGTGGCGATGATTTGGTCATTTATAATCTGTTTTTGACTTTCATCAGACTCGATGTTGTTTATCTTTGCTATGTCTTCATCTGAAAACATGGTCTGCAAGGCTATGTTGTATTGATTGCCCTTTTTCACAGGCTCCAAAAACTCAACTAAAGAGTAGTTGCCAAGTGCATCTTTTGAAAATACCAACTTTGCAGGTCCTGTAGCATCTGCACATTTTTCAAAGACGCCGTTTTCAAACTGGAATTCATAGTATGAAAGGTATACTGTGGCTGTGGTGTTTGAGCCGTCGGTTTCAGTAGATAGGGTGATATGACCTGAGGTAGCAAACTCTCCGGAATACAGTTGTCCTTTATAGCGAGAGTTGATAGCTGTGGTAATTGAGTCTTCAAGATTAGTCGAAGGCAGACTTATACTTGCATAATCGACCTTTTCTATCTCCTGCATATATTTTTTGAACTCTTCCAAAGTGGTAGTCTTGGTAAACGGATCGTAACCCAACAATTTGACGGCAAAGTCTCTTTGTATAGACTCGAGTGGCAGTACAGTGCCGTCTTTGTTGACAGAGGCTGTAACGACCTCACAGTTGCCGATAAGAGAAAAAACTATTAATGAGTTGTATATAAATTTGTATTTTTCCGCCTTGCTGAGTGTAGTGTTGCCGTCCAAAGAGTTGTATACTATGGTGATACCCTTTGGCTTTTCTGCAGCTGTCTCAAGTGACGTTGCATAGTAGGAAAACGAATCGTCCAATTTAAGATTTTGGGCTATCATGGATGATTTTGACGCATCTCCTATATACTCTGTGCGGAAGCTGAAAAGTTTTTCCTCAGTTGTCTTGCCGTTTGATTGAGTCATGTCTACAGGAGAGCTTTGTTTTTGGAACATTGCCACTGCAATCACAGCTGCTATTATACATAAGACAATCAAAACAATTGATTTATTTTTTTTCATAGATTTCACCTTCAATCACGTTGATAGCGATATTTAGATATTTGTCAGCATAGTAATAAAATTTTTGCACTGACTTATATCCCTATCGCAAATTTCTTACTTATACAAGCAAAATAAAGATTTACTCAAAAAACTTATGCTATTATATCACATATATCTATTTTTTTAAAGTCAAAATAAAATCGTGAATTTTAATATTATTTGCTTTTATTGGGTATAAAAAAGCTACTGATTTTTAAGGAATTTTTTATTGATATTAACTATTATTGCAAAGAAATTAGGGGGGCGTGATGGCAAAGAATATAATAACAGTCTTAGGTGGCATATCATCAGGAAAATCATCTTTTGCGGAACAGAGATCCCTACTTTTGGGAGAGAAAAGGACATATATAGCTACAAATACTATAACTGACGAAGAAATGAGACTAAAGGTCAAAAAGCATGTGCAAAGAAGAGCTGACAGATTCACAACTGTGGAAAATTTTGACTCCATAGACAAGGTGATATCTTCACTTTCCACAAATGTCTGCATGATAGACTGTGTAAGCGGTATGCTCAGCAATTTGATGTATAACTCCAAGATAGATTTTGAGACTTGCCCTGACAAGATATATGAGGATTTTGCTAGTTATGTCACATCTTATGTCAAAGAAATACTGTCTTCTATGCAAAAAAAGAACATCAGCTTTGTAATAGTGACCAATGAACTTGGGCTTTCCACTGTCAATATGAGTAAATACGTTAGAAGATATGTTTCTTTGCATGGCGAGATAAATCAGATGTTTTGTGGTGTTTCAGATGAAGTGTATTTTATGCTTGCCGGCATCGCTACAAAGATAAAATAGGGGAAAATTATGAATTTAGAAGGATTAAATAAATCTCAAGTGGAAGAAAGTCGTCAAAAGTACGGCTCAAATAAATTGACAACTATAGAGCAGGATCCTTTGTGGAAAAAAATACTCTTGGGATTTACAGACCCTATGATTATGATTTTGCTTGTTGCTCTGCTTGTTCAGACAGTCCTCTTTTTTTTAGGAGAAACCCTTTGGTTTGAGCCTGTAGCAATATTTGTAGCCATACTTATAGCCAACGGTGTGGCATCCATCTCACAGAGCAAACAGGAAGGCAAGGCTATGGCGCTCAAGGAGGAGGAAGAGTCCAAAGAAATATGCAAGGTCTTACGAGAAGGAAGTTTAAGTGAAATAGCTGTCAATCAAGTCGTAGTAGGCGATATAGTATGTCTGCAAGCCGGAGACAAAATACCTGCTGACGGTGAAGTGATAGAGGGCTACATCGAAGTAGACCAGTCCGCTCTAAACGGAGAAACTGACGAGGCAAAGAAATCCCCCTTAAAAGACGGCGAAACATATGATATTTCGGACTTATTAAATAGACATTATGTTTATAGAGGCACTGTAGTTTGTAGTAATCAAGCCTATATCGAGATAAGGACCGTAGGAGACGCCAGCTTATTCGGCAAATTGGCTTTGGAAGTACAGGAAGAGCAACGTGCCACTCCTTTGCAGGTCAAACTTGCAAAGCTGGCAAAACAAATATCTACTTTCGGTTATGTAGGCTCAATTTGCATAATACTTAGTATTTTGATAAAAACTCTGCTTACAGGTGAAACTCCAAACGGAATATATGAGTGGATAAGACTGATACTTGATACTACTACGGTAGCCGTTACTATAATAGTATGTGCCGTACCTGAGGGACTGCCTATGCTGACTTCTATCTTGCTTTCATTCCAAAGCATAAGGATGGCTAAGGACAGCGTCTTGGTGATAAATATAAACGGACTTGAAACAGCCGGAAGCTTGAGCATCTTATTTAGCGATAAGACGGGCACCATTACAAAGGGCAGACTGTCTGTAGTGGAAATGGCAACAGGAAATGTCAAGATATATGAGAAATTTGAAGATATGAATGCAGCCTTGGCTATAGATGTGGTGACAGGTATAGGGCTTAATAACTCTGCCGTATCAAGCGGAGAAAATATAATAGGCGGCAACAGTACGGACAGGGCTCTGATGAGTTTTCTGGCAGATGCTAATATAACAGAGTCTCTTGCAAGAGATGATGTCAAAAACTTCAATCCCTTTGATTCAAATAAGAAAATCTCAAGTGTAGTTGTAAAAAAAGACGGAAAAATTATCAGCTATGTAAAGGGTGCTCCTGAAAAAATCATAGAGAGATGTACATCTTACATCGATGAAAATTCAAATGTAAAAGAACTTATAGAATATAATTACTTGACATCTTATATAGACGCTCAGTCAGGTAGGTCAATGAGGCTGCTTGCTGTGGCAAAATGCGACGGAAACTTTGACATAGAAGATGAAAATCAAAAATTGACCTTGATATGTGTAATAAGTATCAGGGACGAGGTAAGAGCAGAAGCTGTAAGTGCAATTAAACAAGTGCAAGAAGCCGGTATACAGGTGGTAATGGTAACAGGAGACAGAAAGGAAACTGCCGTTGCTATAGCAAAGGAAGCCGGACTGCTGACAAGCCATGACGACATAGCTCTGACATCATTTGAGCTGTCTGAAAAGACTGACGATGAGCTCAAAAATTTACTTCCTAATCTTAGGGTCGTATCTCGTGCATTGCCGTCTGATAAGAGCAGACTGGTAAAGGCTGCACAGGAAATAGGTCATGTCGTTGGTATGACAGGTGACGGAGTAAACGACTCTCCGGCTCTTAAAAAGGCTGACGTAGGCTTTGCCATGGGTAGCGGTACTGAAGTTGCAAAAGAAGCCGGTGACATCATCATACTGGACGATAACTTTTCATCCATAGAAAAAGCCATTTTATACGGCAGGACTATGTTTAAGAGTATAAGAAAGTTCTTGGTATTTCAGCTTACAGTCAATGTGGCTGCTGTGCTTACCTGCTTTTTAGGACCTTTGCTTGGAGAAAATGTCATACTCACAGTAATACAACTCCTCATGATAAATCTTGCCATGGACTCACTTGCAGCCATAGCTTTTGGATCTGAACCGTCACTTGAGGAATATATGAAGGAAAAACCTATAGACAGAAAGGAAAATATAGTTACAAAGGATATGTTTATCCAGATTTTGACTGTGGGTATATATCTGTCTTTTATATGTGTGGGCATTTTATTTTTTCCACCGCTTAGAAATCTCTTTGGAGCTGTGGATAAAACCTACTTGAAGTCGGCTATATTTGCGACTTTTATGATGACTATAACTTTCAACGGCTTCAATGCAAGGACATCTCATATCAATCCTTTTGAAAATATGGGCAGAAACAAAAATTTTATAATAGTAATGCTTTCAATACTGGCATTGCAATTGCTTTTTGTAACATTTGGCGGACAGGTACTAAGTGTAGAGAGCCTTTCATACTCATCTTGGATTATATGTATACTGCTTGCTTTTTCAGTCATTCCTTTGGATATGATACGCAAGGCTATACTAAGCAAAAGACAGCTATAATTTATAATTCTCAATATAAATAATCTTATTTTAATTTGTGCAATAAATCTGAATATGATATAATTTTATGAACTTAAAAATGAATTTTTACTAAAAAAGCTATTATTTAAGAGTTAGGTTTTTATGATAAGACGAGGATGTAGGACTTATGAAAAATGTCAAATCGCTATTTGAGATATTCAAATCAAGTATCAGTTTCCTGACAATACTGCCGGTAAAATCAAATGTTTCCACTACGGAAGAATTTAGGAAGATATTATTGTTCTTTCCATTTACCGCTCTTATCTTAGGCACATACTACTATATTTGTAGCTATGTTACCTACCAAGTTACTAATTCTACATTTTTTTCAGCTATCATATACACATCTTTGACTGTTATATTGACAGGGGGACTGCATTACGACGGCTTGTCAGACAGTTTTGACGGACTTTTCTGTGGCAAAGATAAGGACAAAATGCTCGAAGTTATGTCGGATTCACGCATAGGCACTTTCGGAGTGCTGGCAATAGTATTAAATATAATGCTCAAGACAGGGATAATCTATCTTTTTATACAGGAAGATATCTTGCCTTTTGCTATATTTTCGGTGATTTTCTCAAGGACAATGCAGGTCGTATTTGCCTACAGTTGTAAATATGCAAAGGAAGACGGCATGGGCAATATATTTATAGGTAAGATAGATAAGAAACAATTCTCTTTTGTAATTTGCTCGTTTTTTATCCTGTCTTTTGCTTTAGCTGTAGTATTTTCAATGTCTAATCTTATTTTAAGAGAGCTTGTTTTAAGATACTTTATCATAAGTACAATACTATCTGTCCTTGTGCTTTTGAAGATGAAAAAATCCATAGAGCAAAAAATAGGCGGAATTACCGGCGACATCCTCGGATTGGTAGCAGAAGTAAGTGAAACAACATTTTTGTTTATGACTTATATAACAGTTAAAGTACTAATCTTTGCAATATTTTATTTTATAAATATATTTACAAATTAATATATCATGTATCAATATTAATAATATTTTAGTGATTTTCAAAAATATTATCAATGTATCAGCTAATTAATTTAATACAACAAGAGTAAAAAAAGAATTGAAGGCTGGAATATAATAGAATTTATGGACAAAATATAAGTTTGAGTATATTAATAAAATTCTCAATGAATAATATCCATGTATAGTCAATACTATGCGACAGTTTTGATGATAAGAATATTATCCAAGTTTGATTTTATATTTAAGCTTATATTTTTAGTGTAGCGGCATTTTTATAAAGATAAGTCGGATGATTAATAAATTGAAGGTGATAAAATGAAACATGTATATCTTATAAGACACGCCCAGACAGTGATGAATAACGAGCGAAGATTCTCAGGTGTACTGGACTGCGAGATTGACGATACAGGCTACAAACAGCTCGAACTTTTAAGAGAAAAGATGAAGGAATACAAGGTACAACAGTGCTACTGCTCGCCACTTAAGAGGACGGTGCTTACAGCTTTGTCTTTTTTTGACAATCCTATTAAGATAAACGACCTGCACGAGATGAATTTCGGAGATATTGAAGGTATGAAGTTTACAGATGTTGAAAAAAACTATCCACATATTGCAAGGTCACTTGTGGATGAAAAGTCAAACACTAAGTTTCCAAACGGCGAATCTCAAAAATCATTTAACAAAAGAGTCAACAAGGTCTTTTACGACATACTCAAGGCAGATGACAACTCGTCTATTGCCATAGTATCACATTCCTGCGTTATAAGGCAGATAATATCAAACGCCATGGTCAAGGACTCTACAATGTCATGGAATATTCACATAGGCAACTGCAGTATTACAAAACTGGAAGTACACCCTAACAGGACTATACTTGCATTTTTAAATAAATAGGAGAATTATATAAATAGATGAAAAAACTTATAGTCAGCGATATGGACGGGACTCTTTTGAGATCCGACAAGAGCATATCCCAAGACACGATAGAAATCGTAAATCAAATGCGAAAACAAGGCATTGAATTTACAATAGGTACAGGGAGAATCTACCCTGTAGTAACAGATACCATAGAAAAGATGGGCATTACAGCTCCTTTGATACTTTGCAACGGAGCTATTATCCAAGATCCTACAACAAAGGAAATCTACTACTCTAAGGCGCTAAACAACGATATAGCTGTCAAAATCCTGGACATAGTCAAAAACTGCGGTCTGTACTTTTACTACTATACGCACGACTCAATCAACGCAATGGAGGTAAAATACATCACCGCTACCTACCTTAAAGAAAATGAACTGCAAAAAAGAAAGGACAGCATAAAAATCAATATTAGCAATGACCTTTCAAGCAAGGCGAAAAATGAAGAAGTGTTTAAGATAGTAGTCATAAATGAAGATCACAAAAAACTTGAAAAAGTCAAGGACGCCCTTTTCATCTATGATGAATATATCACTGTCACATCATCGTATTGGAACAATATTGAGATAGTGGCAAACGGAGTGAATAAGGGCGCCGGAGTAAAATATCTATCTGAAAATTTCGGCTATGATATAAAAAACATAATGTGCATAGGTGATGAGGAAAATGACGAATCCATGCTAAATGTCGCCGGATTTGCTGTAGCCATGGGCAATGCCAATGAGCAGATGAAAAAAATAGCCCACTTTATCACATCTGATAATAACAGCGACGGCATGGTAAGAGCCATAAAAAAATTCGCACAAAGGTAGGAATAATATGAATATCGTACTTTTCGAGCCGGAGATACCCCAAAATACCGGCAATATAATAAGAACCTGCGTATGTACAGGTACTACACTACACATGATACGACCTTTCGGCTTTTCCATGGATGAAAAACAGATAAAAAGAGCAGGTATGGACTATATAAGCCATGCTGACATCATTTATTACGACTGTTTCGAAGAGTATTTCGAAAAATACGACAAAAATGATATGTTCTTTTTCACAACCAAGGCTGAAAAGTCTTATTGCGATGTTAAATACACTAAAAACTCACATCTTATCTTTGGTCCGGAAAGTCGTGGACTGCCTGAAAAAATCAGAAAAATCAATCTTCAAAACGATGTGAGAATACCTATGAAGGCAAATGAATATGTCCGCTCACTCAACCTGTCCAATTCTGTAGCTATAGGACTATTTGAGGCACTGCGTCAGACTGATTTTGCCAATCTGATATAAAGGAGAAATTTTTTGATAAAAAAATACGTATTAGAATCTCTCGGCTGCTCCAAAAATCTGGTAGACGCCGAAGAAATGGTCTACATCCTAAACGAAAACGGATATGAGATGACAGATGATATAGATGATGCTGATGTCGCAATAGTAAATACCTGCGGTTTCATAGAATCGGCCAAGGAAGAGTCCATAGACACCATACTTAACATAGCCTCACATAAGCAGAAAAATCTGAAACACCTCATTGTTACAGGTTGCTTGGTACAAAGATACTATAAGGACTTGAAAGAACAGATACCTGAGATAGATGCCTTCTTAGGCACTACATCTTATAATACCATATTAAACGTCTTGCAAGGTCTGTCCATAGGCAAGGACAACTCACTGATACTGCCTGCAAATACGAAGCTTGACCACAATAAGAAAAAAATATTGACTGACAGCTACTACGCCTATATCAAAATCGCTGAGGGTTGCGACAATAGCTGTACCTACTGTATCATCCCCAAACTGCGTGGAAGATATGTATCACGTCCTATGGAGGAGATAGTGGACGAGGCAAAGAGATTGGCAAGTCAAAATGTCAAGGAGATAGTATTGATAGCTCAGGACACTTCAAAATACGGACTGGACATCTACGGCGAGAAAAAGCTGCCACATCTTCTAAGAGAGCTTTCCAAAATAGATGGCATAAGATGGATAAGATTCCTCTACACCTATCCCGAGGACATCACTGATGAACTGGTGCAGGAAGTCAAAAACAACGACAAGGTCTGTTCATACTTTGACATCCCCATCCAACACGCAAGTAACCGTATACTAAAGCTGATGAACAGAAGTACGGATAAAGAGGAAATAAGTGACAAAATAAATCTGATAAGGTCAAATATCAAAGATGCGATAATTAGAACTACGCTTATAACAGGATTTCCTACTGAAAGTGATGAAGACATAGAGGAACTTGCAGATTTTGTAAGTCAGATGAAGTTTGACAAGCTTGGAGTCTTCCCATATTCGAGGGAAGAAGGTACAAAGGCAGGCAATATGGACGGTCAGATAGAGCAGGATGTCAAAAATCAAAGAGCGGAAATGATAATGAGACTCCAACAGGAGATAGTAAGAGAAAAAAATGAGAGCTATGTAGGAAGAATATTTAGCGCAATAATAGATGAGGTATACGAAGACTATGTAGTTGCAAGGTCTTATATGGACGTGATAGAAGTAGATACTGTCATCTATGTGCAAACTGAAACAGCTCATAAAAAAGGAGATTTCATAGAGGTGAAAATCACCGATGTACTCGACTACGACCTCAAAGGAGTCGAAGTTTAACAAATTTTTGTTGTATATATTGTAATTTGACAGTATAATTATAAATAAATATTAGTAAAGGAGATATTTATGAATACTCCCAACAAACTCACAACTCTAAGGATGATATTAGTTCCTTTTTTCGTGCTTGCATTTTATATCGAATCAAAGGACATCAGCGCAAGACTCATCATCACGACGATAATATTTGCCATAGCGTCATCTACAGACTTTTTGGACGGATATCTCGCTCGTAAGTACAATCTTGTGACGGATTTCGGTAAGTTTATGGATCCGCTTGCAGATAAGGTACTCGTGACAGCAGCCTTGGTATGTCTTGTGCAAATAGGCAGAGTGGATGCCTGGATGGTAGTGCTGATTATATCAAGAGAGTATGCCATCAGTATACTAAGGGCAATAGCTGCATCAACAGGCAAGGTACTTGCGGCATCAAAGGGCGGAAAGATAAAGACTGCCACTCAGATGATAGCTATAATAATGCTTATGCTGGGTATTCCATACGGGAATATATTGATGTATCTGGCTGTATTTTTCACTGCTTATTCAGGAGTGCAATATATATACGAAAACAGACATCTTATAGAGACATATTGATAAATCCGATATCTTATATAAGTCTTATACTGATATGATAAGGTCGTGGAAATATCTTATTTAAACAAAAAATTCTTATTTGTTAAATACAGTAACTCTTTTCAATGACAAATTGGATATATTATTTAAATTTAATATAGTGCTTATTTGTTTTAGCATACTGATATATCTGCAAGCACTAAGAATTTTAACTTTTTAAAAAAAGTGAATATTTATTGTAAAAATTTCTTTGGCTATTTGATAATTTTTAAGTATAAATTTATGAAAACTGCTTTAAATTTTGTAATTTAACAAATAATTACTGCAATTTATTATACCTTAAAAATTTTTTATATATAGTTCAAAGTATTCAAATTTAAATCGGAGGGGCAAATGGCAAGTTCAAAAAAGATAATAAAAAGGGAAGAAGTTGTCGATAAAAAGAAGGCATTGGATAAAGCACTCAGCGACATCCAAAAAGAATTCGGAAAAGGATCAATAATGCTACTTGGTGAAAATACCAAGATGAGCGTAGAGGCTATACCTACAGGCTCTGTAGGTTTGGATAAGGCTATAGGAATAGGCGGTGTGCCAAAGGGAAGAATAGTAGAGATATACGGAGCGGAGTCTTCAGGAAAGACTACCATAGCACTGCATTGTATAGCAGAAGCACAAAAATTGGGTGGCACTGCGGCATTTATAGATGCGGAGCATGCTCTTGATCCTATCTATGCCAGAGCTCTCGGCGTTGATATAGACTCACTGCTGATATCACAACCTGATACAGGAGAGCAGGCACTTGACATCACTGACACACTCGTACGCAGCGGTGCCATAGACATCATAGTCGTGGACTCGGTAGCAGCACTTGTGCCTAAGACTGAGATAGAAGGAGAAATGGGAGATACCTTCATAGGTCTGCAAGCGAGATTGATGTCTCAAGCTCTTAGAAAGCTAACAGGACATATCAACTGGTCAAAGACTGTAGTAATTTTTATCAACCAATTGCGTTCGACTATATCTACAGGCTACGCTCAAGGACCTACTGAAACTACAGCAGGAGGTAGAGCGCTCAAGTTCTATGCTTCTGTCAGAATAGATGTCAGAAGAACAGGTCAACTTAAGCAAGGTGACAATGTGGTAGGAAACAGAACAAAGGTCAAAGTCGTAAAAAATAAGGTAGCTCCACCGTTTAAACAATGTGAATTCGACATCATGTACGGCAAGGGTATATCAAAGGTAGGCGAACTGCTTGATATAGCAATTGCAACAGACATTATAAAACAAGCCGGTTCATGGTTTAGCATGGGCGATAAAAGATTGGGACAAGGTAGAGAAAATATCAGAAAGATGATAGAAGAAGACGACAACTTGTTTGAAGAAATAAGAGCAAAGGTAATGGAACTTGATGCACTTCCTGAAGGCGAAAACGACAAACAGTACGACGACGCCATAGCTGCCCTTGAAGGCGAAACAATTGACTTGGATGACGAAGCTGAGGACGAAATAGAATAAAGTCAAAAACAGGGGGATATATGGACAAAAATATTTTCAAATATGACAAATACAGACTGGTGACAAGATCTGACTTTGACGGTCTTGTATGCGCCATGATATTAAAAGAGCTCGGTATATTAGCAGATATAAAATTCGTTCATCCAAAAGATGTGCAAGACGGACTTATAGAATTAAATGACAGAGATATACTTACAAATCTACCTTACGATGCAAGAGCAGGAGTAGTATTTGACCATCATGAGTCTGAGATGTCAAGAAATGTCGAAACATTAAACGAAAAATCAGCTAATTATATCATCAATCCTGACGCTCCGTCAGCTGCAAGAGTGGTATATGAATATTTTGCCAAAGATAATGTAGACAAGTTAAAAAGAATAACTACAGAGCTTATGATAGAAGTGGACAAGGCAGATAGTGCCAACTACGCCAAAGAGGAGATAATCAATCCTTCAAAATGGACCTTGCTCAACTTCATAATGGACTCTCGTACAGGGCTTGGAAGATTCCACGACTTCAGAATTTCCAACTATAATCTTATGATGGAGCTGATAGACTACTGTCTTACACATTCAATAGATGAGATAATGGAGCTTGAAGACGTCAAAGAGAGACTGACTCTTTACAACGAGCAACAGGAAAAATTTAAAGAGCAATTGAAGAAAATCGCAAGGATTGACGGAAAGGTATTGATACTTGACTACAGAAATGAAGAAATAATCTATGCCGGCAACAGATTTATGTCATATGCCATGTATCCTGAAATAGAAATCTCTATAAATCTTGTTAAGGGGTTCAAGGGAATGAACACTCCTCTAATGATAGGCAAGTCTATAGTAAATAAAAGCTCAAACTTTGACATAGGCAAGATATGCCTAAAATACGGCGGTGGCGGACACAAAAATGCCGGAACTTGCCAAGTGGACAACGACAAGGCTGATGAAATTCTTGAAAAGATAGTAAAAGAGATAAATTCATTTGAGTAAAATATAATAGGCTGTTCCAAGTCATATTAAAGCTATGATTTGGAACAGTGTTTATAATAAAATTATGTATAAAGCACATGATTAAATATCCTTAATATATAGGCTTTTTTATGAAAATTAATCATAGTAAATTGCCATTATTCTACAAGATTTCAGTATTATAGCAAACTCTATTTAAACTATGGATTTTATCCCAATGATACTCCTTATCATATATTTTAATACATTAATTTTTTATAAAATAATTCCATTATTCCATTAGATTTCAGTATTAATAAGTATTTGATATTTCCATATTAATATAGTACATAAAAATTATTTTTTATACATCAATTTTAATCTTATACTAATTTCCATTTAAAAAGTCATGTAAAATATTTGATATTTTGATTTGCAGTTGCTTTTTATACACTTTGTAATCCAGAATACTCACATGCTAATTTAAAAGATTTTCAGTATTATATCAATGAGGTGATTGTAATGAAAGATAAGTTGCTTAGAAACTCTGTACATATGCTAAACGCATTTTGCATCATAGTAAGTATAATATTTTACCATTTATTCACTATTGCATATAACGGCATCTTCTATCTGCTTTGCATCATCTTTGCCATAGCAGGATATCACCTCTTTGTGCATCTTGCTATAGGTCACATAGTAAACTTCATACTCAAAAACGATGTGGACTACAACAAAAAGTGGTTTTTGGAAAAGCCTTTTGAAGATAAGCTATACAAAAAACTCAAGGTAAGAAATTGGAAGGACAAGATACCTACATTTTACCCTGACACCTTTTCTCTACAAAACAACGCCCCGGATAAGATACTTAAGGTGATGTGCCAGTCGGAAGTTGTTCATGCAATCATAGTAATTCTAAGCTTCGTGCCTATATTTTACGCATTTTATGTCAATCTTCCTTACAAATGGCTATTTATCGTCTCATCACTGATGTCAGCTACATTTGATACCTGCCTTGTAATAATGCAAAGATACAATAGACCAAGAATAAGAAGAATGTTAGAGAGAAAGAAACAGATATAAGATATTACGCTTCAGGTGTGAGGAGAATATTTAGCGACTATGAAGGCTATGAAAATCAACCTGAATACAGTGTTTCTGACAATGGTGTAATTGTGACTTTGTATAATAGGAATTATAAAAATGTCGGTAATAATGCCGGCAAAAAAGAAGCTAAGAGAACATCTACACAAGATAGAAAAAATAACATTTTAAGTTTGATGATAGATGACTCTAAGATTACAATTCCTCAACTCAGCGAAAAATTAAATGTAAGTACAAGAACTAAAAATCCATATATTTACCTATAATTGGCAAATATATGGATTTTATTATGATATCTATCTCTAAAAAGCAATGCAATAAATTATCATCAGATAAGATTGCAAGTTGCGCAATCATAGATAGATATATCATTTTTACAAATTTTAAGGTATTAAGTGTTTTTTACTATTTTATATCTTTTCTTTTTGATAAATATCTTTTTCAGCCTGTCCTTATCTATATCCTTACCGATAAATACGATATTGGAACTGCTTACATAATCATCTGTAAGTACACAATACTTAGTATCCGCCAAGTCAAATTTAAGTCCGACATCCCCTACTACAAGTGAGCCCTTGGCACGAATGATGTTACCGTAGAAACCTCTGATTATATCTTCCAAAAGCAGTACAAATCTGCTTGGATTGGATATGCTCACATCCTCCAAAGCTAAGGAGTCAAAGCCACTTTCATCTTTCTCATCTTTAGGATCAGTGATTTTAGTACCGTCATGCAACTTCAACAGTATATCTTCCCACCAGTCGTCCCCCATAGTCAGATAGTGATTTGATACTATATCAACATCAGGATTTATGTCCCTTATACTATCAACAGCTCTTTGCACCACATCAGATGATGAATTTTCCAATTTAGATATGATTACCTGTCCGGCAGATAATATCTGATCGTCATATATTTCACCGAATTCATATCTATATTTGTCTATACTCTCACCGTCAACTATAGTAAGTGGCGATAATATACTTATCCTCTCGTACTCTACCTTTTTGATATGCGATAAGACTTTTGACAGCTTGCCCACCCCGCTGGGCTCTATTATCAAAAATTCGGGGTCTAAGGTATTGGCAATGGTAAGTATGGATGCTGCAAAGTCCCCTTTTTTTGAGCAGCATATACAACCACTTGACATCTCCCATATATTTTTCATACCGGCATCTTTGAGCAAATCTGCATCTATACCAACCGCTCCATATTCATTTTCAAGTATGGTAAACTGCTTAGCTGTTTTCATACTCAAATTTTTTATGAACGTGGTCTTGCCTGCACCCAAAAATCCGGAAATTACAAGAACCTTCATTAATCTTTAATCTTGATAACCGGTTTTATCAAATCAGCAGGTTTTTCCTTCATTAGGAACAGAGCCTTTTCTATATTTTCCCAACCTTCAAAAATATGTGAGCTTAGAGGAGACACGTCCAATTTACCTGCAGCAACCAAGGCTCCGAGTTTTTCCATACGAAGTCTTCCGCCAGGCATCAAACCGCCGTTAATTTGCTTATGACCCATACCAACACCCCATTCAACACGAGGTATATCTATATAATCGCCTTTTCCAAGATAGTTTACGTTACCTATTTTTCCGCCGGGTTTTAGACATTTCACGCATGTAGCAAAAGTATCTACTTCTCCACCGGCTATTACAACCTTATCTACACCTTTTCCATTTGTCATTGCAAGAACTTGTTCATGTATAGGACCGTTCTTATAGTTTACAAACTCAGAAGCACCGTATTTTTTCGCAGCTTCAACGCAATTAGGACGAGTACCTACAGCTATTATTCTTGCTGCTCCACGAAGAGATGCTCCCGCAACTGACATAAGACCGACAGGACCTATGCCTACTACAAGCACTGTATCACCAAATTGTACATCTGCAAGTTCAACACCATGGAAGCCTGTAGGCACCATATCACTTAGCATACAAGCGTCAACTGTATTTATATTGTCAGGAAGAAGTGCAAGGTTTCCGTCTGCGTCATTTACATGGAAAAATTCTGAGAACACTCCATCCTTAAAGTTAGAGAATTTCCATCCTGAAAGCATTCCGCCTGAGTGCATAGAATATCCTGCTTGAGCTTCAAGTGAGTTCCAATCAGGAGTGATAGCAGGCACCAAAACTCTGTCACCAGGTTTAAAATCTTTTACCAGTTCCCCTACTTCAACTACTTCAGCACAGCCTTCATGACCAAGTATCATATTGTGTCTTTCTCCAATAGCACCTTCCCACAAAGTATGTACGTCGGAAGTACAAATAGCCAAAGCAAGTGGAGTACAAATAGCATCCATTGGACCGCATTTAGGTCTTTCTTTTTCAATCCAACCTGACTGTCCTATTTTTAACATTGCATAGCCTTTCATCGTTCATTCCTCCTTAATTAAGTTATTTCCCCTGTTTAAGATATATAATTTTTATAAACAGGCTAACATTTTATTGATATTATCTATATTAACAATCTTTTTGAAAAAATTAGAATTAATATTAATTTAAAAAAGATTGTTATAATTAAAACAAATATTGTTAAATGATTAATAAATTTTAATACCAACACTCTAGTTAAACTTTGATAATTATATCGGAAAAAAAAACTATATTTGATTATAAATATACTCTCTTTATATTAAAAAGATACGAGAATTGCAAGCTAATCAAAAAAATATTTACTGATAATATTTTTATATATCAAAAATATCTAAGCACAAAGATAATTAATGATTTAGCATTTAGTTGCGACACCAAATTGGCATTTTATCTATGTAATAACTTTAATATCTAAATTCTTCATTTTATGTAACAAATATATCATAGAAAAGCAAGAATATATCTCTACATAGAAAGTGCCATATTTAAAAGTGGCTCAAAAAACGACCTGTTTTTATCTCTAATTGACTTATTCAGCTTTTTATAATTATAAATTATAAATTAAATACCAATTAATAAATATTAATTTGTAATATTGTAACATATTATTATCGAAATTTCAAGCTTTTTTGTAAATTTATACATATATTGCAAATAAGTAAAATTATTATAGCATTTTATTCAATTATTTTGTATGTTTTTAAATAAAAAACGTTAAATTTTTTATAATACTGATAATATTCTTATTAATGATTTAAAATTATAATTTATTATAGTTTTAACAAATATTTAGTTTTCCATATACTTTGAAGTATAATACTAAACTCTATTTAAACTATGGAATCTATTGTCTTTATACTCTTTAGTATATCTTTTTTAATAATCTTTTAGTACATAGTTTCTAATAGAATAATCCATTATTCTTTTAGATTGTAGTATAAGCTTTGATTTTCTGTAGTGCTATACATATTTGCTATTAGAGTAATATATGATTAATCTTAGCACTGTGATCATAAGTAAGCTAATTGATACATCTAAATTTTATAGTATTTTTAGGATTTTCTAATAATACATTATCTCTTTTATACAAATTTTTATGTTAATACTATTTATTTAATCTGTAATTAGTATATAAAAATATTATATAATACTAAAAAGCTGTTAAAAAACTACATAATTCCATTACAGTAAAATTGCCAATAATTTATAAATTGTAATGACCTTAGTCATAAATACTTTACATTATAAATAGTGATTATACTATTATCTATTTAATCTATGGATAGTTTTCATAAATAATTTACATAGTAGCGTATTTTTTATAACTTTATTATAAATGCACTGAAAAATATTTATACTAATCACCGTTTATATTGCCAAGCAGTTATTTTAAATGACTTTATATATATTAGAGATTTTCAATAATTTTTTTGTAACATAAATACATGGCTTTTTAACAGGTTTTTAGTATTATCAATTATTTTATTAGAATTTAGTATTACTTTTTTAACTGTTGCTATTAAACTTAAAAAGTAGTAGGCTAAATCACCTACTACTTTTATTAGAAATTTCTTATCTCATCTTGTCAGGTCCATCGAATACGCCAAGGCTGACACCTATATCTGTTACTATAGCTTCAAGAGCCTCATCCAGAGCTGTCTTATTATATGCGTCATAAGTTTGTACTACATTACCAGTAGAAGCTAAAGCTGCAGCTATCGAATTTGAAGGTACATTACCTGAAGCATCTGGGAAACCCAATAACCTCTTTTCTGAATCTACTCCAGAAAATCCTATAAGATAAGCTTTCTTATAAAGCCCTTTGTCATTGTTGCCATTTGCGGAATTTGTAACTTCTCTTACATAATCCATAGCCCTATTTTCATCATACTCTTCTTTTATTGAGCCTGGTCTCTTGTAATTATAGTAAGCTCTATTTTTTGCAAGCTTATTGTTATCTGAAAATGCGTATCCATTTAACTTACTAATTGATGTAGGAACACCATCTGTAAGTAATATCATATATCTACTCTCAATCCCTTGATCTTTCATCTGTTGAAGTATCTCAAGTGCTGTAAGTAAAGCAAATCCTGTATTAGTAGCCTGACCATATGCAGGAGTTTCACCTGCATGATCTGATACTTTCAGCTTCATATCAGCCTTATTTAGAACTAAATCTTTCGCCTGATTAAAACCGGTACTACTTTCAAGGTTGTATGGACCATATCCCCTTCTTCTTGCCATTTCTAATGTAGTAAAATATTTCTCACTATAATCAAATTGATTTGCTATTTCATGTGTATTACGACCTGTGCTATAGTTTTGAAGACCGTAGTTATAGTCAAACATATATGATGTTATCTGCAAATTTTTTGCTACAGCCATATCATGTACCTTAGGTAAAAAGGTATTTACCATTGCACTACCAAGAATTATTTTTCTTGTCGCAGCTTCACTATCTGGATTATTAACATCATTTTCTGTATACACTTCTGGTCTTACATGGTCATTCTTATATCTATAGAGCCCATAACCACTTGAACTTGTACCATATCTATAAACATACCCTAATCTATAGGTACTTCCTATTTTAAACGGATAGGCACTGTCATTTCTTCTATACTTATCTACCATGTTAAACTTCATAGAGGCTGAGCTATCCATTACAAAGACAAAACCTACCTTACCACCTGATCCTTTTTTACCAGGTTGTATAACCCCGTTATCATAGGCAAGAGCAGTAATCTTATCTATACCACCTTGAAGGTGTCTTGATAATAATACTTGATTTACGTTAGGAAGTTGTATATCTTCGCTAAGTTCAAATTCGTCATTTATTCCTTGACCAAGCACATTAGCTGCAGATTTACCTGTTATTGTGATATTAAGCATATCTTTTTCAAGTTTTTTTCTATAATTGTTATCATTTTTATAAAACTCAAGATTATAACTTATGTTATCTCCAGTCATTATATCTTTTTTATCACCTGCTGTAAGCGGAAGAACATTAAACTGCCTTGATGACTTATCATATACTATATTAGCAAGAAATCTGTTGCCGTTTGCATCTTTTCTAAATGCTATATAATTGTATTTTATATCAAGTCTTTGTAGGTTCATATCTTCCATATAAACTTCTTTACCTACCAGATGGACCTGTACAGCTCTTTTAAGTATGCTCTTAATATTATCCATGGATGTCTTTACACCTGTCTGTACATCCACTCTTTGATTATATGTTGCATTTGCCCTGAAAGAATCACCAACAAACCTGTCAGTTGCTATTAAAAGCAATATGGATGAAATGGCTACGACTACCAACAATTCTACCAGGGTAAAAGCCCTTTGTTTAGTTTTCATTTTTTTCTCCTTTTAGTAATTAGCTAAATACCACTCATCAAATTTTCCGTTTGTTCTTTCATTTTGAGTAAGATATCTTCTATATAGATAATTCATAATATGTGCGATATCCTTATCATTGAATGAAGTAGAGTAAGCAACTATATCAGCTATTTCAAGTACAGGTTCTACATTTGAGTTAAGCATGTTATCTATAGCACCTGTACTGCTCTTAAGCAATTTTACTGATTGTCCAAAAGTAAATGTCTTACTCATATCTGATATATTTGTAGTAAATATCCTTCTTACATTAGTCCTTATCTTGTCTTCAGAATTTCTATATAATAAATGCACATATATAGTTCCACCTCTTTTGTCTATAGCTATTATATTGAAATCTTCTCTTTCATCTCTTTTCGTACTCACCTTCTTATCATAATCTAAAGAATCAAATTTGAATTTTCCATCTTCATCTGTATAAAGTTTAGTTCCTGTAATATCTCCAACATCTGTAATGACAGGATTTCCTCCTCTATTAAATAAGGCAGCCTTGATTTTACCATCAGAATTTACAAAAAGTAAAAAGCCTTGATTTTCTCCTGAAACCATATCACCTGTATTATAGTCAAAGTTATAAGAAAGTAATGCATAAGGGAATTTTTGAGGAGTAGCGAATCTGTCATAATAATTTCTTGCATTAAATTTTATAAATATTGTCTTGTCTCCTGCACCACCACCAGGAAAAGCTATAGAATTTGTACTATTTGTCATCTTATAATACAAAGTATTACCATAAGGTTTAGTAACATCAGGTATCTTCTTTTCAACACCTTCAGTATCTTTTGCAACTATCTCCTGCATTGAACCATCTGGTACTACTATAGATCCTGATACTCTTGAAGCTATTCCTAAGAAATTTCTTATATCATTATTACCCCAAGTAAAGTTATATGTTGTACCATTTTGAGTCATAGAAGTTCCATAACTTGTATTGCCATTATTATCCTTGTCAAAAAGTGAGTAATACTTATTAGCTTCAGAATTACTTCTTGCTATTGCAAGATTTGGATCAATATGGGCATCAAGATTGTCTATAAAAGGTAACCCTATATAATGCAAAGCATCTTGCTTACTTGTATTTTGATTAGCAAAAGTACTGTTCTTAGCTCCTGTATGGCCATTAAGGTTAAAAGTGACACCCTCAGCAGCAAAATCTCTATCTATGGTATTAATATAAGCTTCCTTATTACTTGAATAAGTAGGAACAGAATAAGTCGCAGTTGCAGTAGTATTTGAATTTGAATCATATTCTTTATCTATAAAACCAAATGAATCAGGAGATACTGTAAATGGGAATAAATTCTTACTATATCCATCATGGAAAGAAGAATATAAATTATTATTAAAACTTATAGGAGAAATCAAAAATCTTAGTCTTGATAGCTGGAGGTTATTTTGATTTCCATCTTGTTTAATATTATAATCAACTTTTACACTTGTAGGCGTTCCACTAGGTATCGAATTCTTTGGAAGATAAAAGAATCTTCCGACTGAATCTATAGACATAGCCTCAATTGATGCTGTAGGTGATTCCTTGTATCCTGTACTTATAAAAGTAAATGCGTTATCATCCGCTTTAGGATTATTATACACAATAGTATTATTCTTTGATTCCATCGAAACAAAATAACCTTTTATGTTATTTACAGGTATACTTGCACCGCCTGCAGGAGGTCTTATACTAAATTCCCCGCTTACATTCACATTTACTGGCGCTCCTTTTTCAGCTTGTCCAGTAACTGTATTAAAACCATCAATTTTATCATAGTTTTTTGGTTTATTTGAGGGTATTTTTACAGCACTTTGATTATATCTATACGCTTCTTTTACATCAATTATTCCGTCTTCCATCTTTGATAAGGTTTCTGAATTTTTAGTTATAGTATTTCTAAGTTTAGGTGTACCTTGTATAGCTCTGTCAAACAATGCAGAGGACAACATAAATACAAATACAAGCAATCCCATTGCTATTATGAGTTCTATAAGGGTAAAGCCTCTTTTTTTATTCATTTAATCACCTTCATTAATCTCATTTTGAATTATTTAAGTATCTAATTCTTTACAAAATCAAACACATAGATTCCAAAAATAAATTACCTTAATTTTAAAGAAAGTCCATTACTTAAATCTTAAAAAATATATTAAGTTAAATTATTCCTAAGGATTTTGTACATTTCCATCATATACTTTTGCAGCGGAAGGATCATCACAGAATATAAACATAGTAACATAATGTGAATCATTAGGTTTGTTAGGGTCATCAGTACTTTCTAACCTTCCATTAGATAATATTCTAAAATACCATCTTGTATCGGTTCCTCCTCCTGCAAGCGGTACTGTCAAATTCCTTAAATCAACAGACAAATCAACATATCCAATAACTTGATTACTTGAATTTTTTATAGCAAAATCTCTTTTAGTCATAATATTATCTTGAACTCTATCAAAGCCTCCGCCAGGCTTGCCCCCTCTTCCAAGTATATTACCTCCGGTAACATCTTCAACCAAGGCAGCATATGTCATTTCAGCACCTGCATTTGCAATATAATATGCCTTACTTCTTTGAACATCATTTACTATATCTGTAGTATGAGCTCTTGACAATAAAGTGACGGCAAATATAACAGACATCATAACTATTGTTATTATCAAAACCATAAACAAGAGATAACCCTCATGTTTATTCCTCATAAATTTACTTTTTTGAGCCGTTCTTTTCATATAATCCCTTCTTTCACCCTTAAAATAAGGCTGACATTATTTGTTATTTCAATTCAACATAATTACCGACCACTATAAATTTATTAGTAACCAATGTATTGTAGTCTATTACATTACCGGATGCATCCAAGTCATATATACCGTAAGTTACTGATGCCCTGTCTCCTTCAGAAGAAAATGTTCCGTCAGCTTCCGGAAACATAAACTTTGTCTTCAATACTCCTCTGTCAAAAGTAACCTCAATTTGTCTTTCACCATCTACATAAGGAGTATTCAAATTGTATCCTGTAGCTGAAGCTGTATCTTTGGAAATGTTTGTAATTTGAAACACATCATTTACAGCGATATAGTCAAGCACATTTTTACCTTGAGAATTCTTACTGAAGAAATTAGCCGGTCTTTGAGCAGGATTTATATTATCCTTCACCCAATAGTCTACGGCATTTACAAATAACTTATGGGTTGTATTCGTCTGATTCTTACTTACACCATTTTTTGTTATAGACATAGTAGGTACGACAGTCATCAGCAAAATACCGATTATTATGACTATAACGATAAGTTCAGGAAGAGTGAAACCTCTTGACTTCCTCATAAATAATCCCCCTTGAAAACATTATAATTTCTAATTATTTTTAATAAATACTTTTTTATACTATTATTTTATCTGATATATAAAATACTTAAAAACAAAGCTTGCATAATAAATATGTTGATAAATAAAGTAAACTCCTGCAAGTACCAAGTGACAAAAATTATATCAGAAGGTATGTATCACAGCATAAGACATCTGTAGAATAGTATTTGCAATTAAAACAAAGATTTAAACTCATACTATGCACAATTCCAATACCCAATTATTAAATTTATATTCTTAAAAGCTATAAAAAATTAATTTTTAAATAAATTTTCTAAAATAAAATAACATATTTTTTAGATATTTTATAATTTTTTTATATTATACTACTTTTTCCCATATTATACTATAGTTTTTTAAAAAAAGATAGTATAAATTATATATTTTTAATGATTTTTTTCTGATTATTTTTTTATATTTATATTTGATTTTACTTTTTTTACATGTTAAAATAACTTGTTTATAGTATAATATTGTCATATGGACTAATTATATTTAATTTTTTTCAATTTTTAAATATTTTTTTAATTACCAATAATTGGCTCTTAAGTTTTCTTTAAATATCCTAAATATATTTAATTTTAATTATGTATAACTATAGATATTATATCTTAACAATTTACAATTTAGTTAGAAATCCTATTTTATCTTTATAAATATTTT
The DNA here is from genome assembly GCA_963521605.1 of uncultured Peptostreptococcaceae bacterium. Lineage (GTDB taxonomy): Bacteria > Bacillota > Clostridia > Peptostreptococcales > Filifactoraceae > Peptoanaerobacter. The sequence continues at coordinate 27,301 of CAUQVF010000009.1, forward strand.
ATAAGGTATGAATAAATTAAAAAATAGTATTATAAATTCAGAAAGGAAGAACATGCGTATACTACATACTGCTGATTGGCATATAGGCAAGTCTTTGGACGGTTTTTCAAGAATAGATGAACAAAGGAAGTTCTTGGATTTTTTTGTGGAAAAATCTAAGGAGATAAATCCTGACTTAATAATAATAGCAGGCGACATATTTGACACTGCCAATCCTTCTGCCCTTGCAGAGACTTTATTTTACGATACTCTTAGCAGGATATCAGTTAATACTTCTGCTCTATGTGTAATAATAGCCGGCAATCATGACAGCCCCAAAAGACTTGCAAGTGCAAAGTCATTGGTAAAATCTCACGGCATAATAATCTACGAAAGTCACGATGATGAGATTGAGGTCGGAAATTATAAAAATGCAAAAGTCCTCTCTTGTAATAAAGGAGTGATAAAGGTAGAAATAAACGGCAAAATCACAAATATACTTGCCATGCCCTATATCAGTGAAAACAGACTTGGTGAGTCTTTTGCAGACCTTTTTGATACTGAAGAAGATATGTCAAAGTCTTTTCAAGAAAAGTTTGAAGCCTTGATAAGAGATAAGGAAAAGTTCTTTGATAAAGATGAATTTAATATTATGATAGCCCATCTCTTTGCCATAAAAGCAAGTGTTTCTGAGGAAAAAACAGGATACTCTCTTGGTGGCGCCTATATAGTGGACTCCTCTGCATTTGCAAAGACTGCTGACTACATTGCCCTAGGGCATGTTCATAAGTATCAGCTCATAGGCGGTACACAAAAAAGAGCTTATTACAGCGGCTCTCCTCTACATTATAATAAGACAGAAGTTAAGACTCAGAAAAAAATCTTACTTGATGTTACTATTGATGATGAAAAAAATCTCAACATTAATGAAATAGACATACCTATATTTAAAAAAATAGAGATTTGGAATGCCTCTTCCATAGAAGAAGCTATAAAAATGAGTGAAGATAAAAAAGACGAGGAATCTTTCGTCTATCTTAATATCAAGACTGACAGCCTTATATCCAATGAAGATATAAGGCTTATAAAGTCTAATAAAAAGGATATAATACAAATTACTCCTATAATGGAAATAGGCACTTTGCAAATAGCAGCTGAAAATATGCTGGACAAAAGCGATGAAGAAAAGTTCATAGAGTTTTTCAAAGAAAAGTATCAGACATCTCCTGAAGAAAATATTATAAAGAGATACTTGGACATAATTAATTTTGATACTCAAGAATTAGAGTAAGGCTTTATAGCTATAATTTATTTTAGAACTATTTGTACTTATACTAATCACCCTTTGTAATAGCAAGCAGCTATTTTAAAGTAAGCTTATAAATTATTTGAATTTTCAATAGCTTTATTGATATATAATTAAATGGCATTTTAATAAGTTTTTAGTATAAGCTCTTAATTTACTTACTATTTCAAATTTTAAATGCACATTTTCCATATACTAAATAAAAAATAGCATAATTTGAGATTATATAAGATATATTTTTCCAAATCTTTTGCAATAAATTAAATTTTCTATTTAAAAAAGTCGATATATGTTATATCAAGAGTATAATTATAACTCTAAATATCACTACTTTAACATATAATTACAAATAATTAATAAAAAATGGAAAATCTAAGCTTATAAAGCATAATATAGGAACTTCTTTTCTTTAATAATACTAATCACCATCTATATTGCCATGATTGATATTTCCCCAAATTATTCCTTATGTGGATTATCAATAATTAAAATTATATGGCTTTTTGATAGGTTTTTAGTGTAAGATAAATATCAGTATGAAAATAATTTACTAAAGCTTAAATAAATTTAAAAATAAAAGTAAAATATTTATAAATTATTTTAAAATTACTATTTTTTATATGCTTGTTTATATAAATATTTAATATCTGTATTAATAATTTTTCTTTTAACTTTGGCTATTTCACATTGTTTTAAGTCTATATATTATGAAATTGGACATTAATTTCTAAAAAAATAGTTTACTTTTTCTAAATTTAAGGTATAATTATACTACCTTAAAAAAAGTTGAAATATTTTCCTTTTTTATATATACTTATTTCGATTTTTGTACTATAATATGTACATAGGTGATAGTTTAGCGGGGGGAGAAATGAAAGAGAATAACAAGCTCTTTTTTATGCTCTTTACAGCTGCTTTCATAGCGGTTCTTTTCTTCTTATTTCACATATATGAAGATTTTAACGGTAATCCGTTTGTAAAGATCATGATAAAAAAGTCGGCTGAAAAATATATATCGGACAAATACAAAAATAATAATCTGAAAATTGCTTTTGTCGGCTATGACTACAAGATGCGCAGCTATAAGACAAAGGTACAATCACAAAAGAGTATAGACACGCAATTCTTACTGTTCTTTAACAAATCCGGTAAATTACTGGAAGACAGGTCTTATTATGTACAAAACGGATATTCTACCTTGGCAAGACTTGATAAAGAATACAATAAGATGGTAAGAGATGCTGTAGACTCCAGCTTGCCATTTAACAGAAGGGATTTTTTTGTAACCGGAAGTTTCGTAAAGAAATTTGAAAATGATGAGGCCTCACCACATCAGATAAATCCCAGAAGTCTTACAGTAGATAAGAAATACGACATAGCAGCCCTTGCCAAAAGCTCAGGCAACTTGAGTATATCTATATACACTGATGATGTAAGTTATAAGACTATGGCAAAGATTATGTTGGAATCTAAAAAATACTTTGATAAGAAAAAAGTACCTTTTTACTATATGGACATAGCCATCTATGTAGGTAGCGGTACTAATTTTAATCAGAAGATGAAGAGTCTCTATGTCTTTGATTTTGTTTATTCTGATATATATGAAAAAAATCTGCCTGAAAGATTGAAGAAACACGCTGAACTCACAAAAAGCAATGCTACTTCAACGAATATTTACAGGGAAAAATAGGATTTTTTAAGGGGATTTTAATATATTAAACAAATCTTTAAGTATAAGTTAAGTGATTTGTGATAGATTTTTAAATAAGATATAGTTATGTGGAATTTGATTACAAAATGAAATTCATAGTTTTATCCCCTTTAAGTTTTATATAAGGAAAACACCACTTTATAAGTGGTGTTTTTTTGCTTTTATCTCTTATTTTATCATATTTTTATTTCAATTAATTATTTGCTCTTATTCTTCTTGTCATCTCATCGGCAAGAGCTATACATCTTTGTACATCTTCATATGACGGAGAGCATTTGACTTCCACTGTTTCTTCTATAAAGTCATAAGATGGATTAGTCTTTGGAAGTTCTGAAAGAGTCTTTACTCCCCCACCGCTCCAGCCGTAAGTTCCAAATATTCCAAGGACATGATTTTTAAGTTTATTTGTATATAGTATATTTAGTGTATGCTCCATTACAGGATACAGTCCATTGTTATAAGAGCAACTGCCAAGGAGTAAGCCCTTGTTTATCCATATATTGGCAAGTATGTGCGATATATGAGTTTTTGACACATCATAGACTAGTACATCCTTAATTCCATTCTTAGAAAGGGTATTTGCCATTATATCTGCCATTTTTTCAGTGTTGCCGTACATAGTACCATAGGTTATAACAACACCTTCTTTGACCTCAAATTTTGACAATGAATCATAGAATTGTACTATTTTTTGAGGGTCTTTTCTCCATACAAGACCATGTACAGGACATATAGTCTTGATTTTAAGAGCTGAAAGTTTTTTCAATACTCCTTGTATCTGAGTTGAAAATTTACCTACTATGTTGGTAAAATATCTTCTTGTTTCGTACTCGTGCTCTCTCCATTCCACTTCGTCATCAAATATTCCGCCATTTAATGTACCGAAGCCTCCAAATGCGTCTTGAGAAAATAGAGTCTGAGTTTTTTCGTGATATGAAACCATAGACTCAGGCCAGTGCACCATAGGCGTAGTGTAGAAAGTAAGCTCTTCATCACCAAGTTTTATCTTTTCTCCGTCCTTTACAGTTATAAAAATGTCCTTAGTATCTATCTTGTAAAATGCCTTTATAAAATCTTCAGTCTTGGCATTGCCGACCAATTTCATCTCAGGAAATGCCTGTAATAATAGTTCTATAGAGCTTGAGTGGTCTGGCTCCATATGGTTGATGACAAGATAGTCTATCTTACCCTCACCTATTACAGATTTTATCTTGCTGATGTACATTTCATATCTGTCAGCTTGTACAGAGTCTATAAGTATGTTCTTTTCTCCTGTCATCAAAAAAGAGTTGTAGCTGACTCCCCTTTCGAGTGGCCACATATTTTCAAAAAGATGTGTATGTCTGTCGTTTACCCCGACATAATACAGATTGTCATGTATCTTGATGGTAGAATAGTATTCCATGAAAACCTCCAAAAAATTTATACAAAATTTTAACCTATGCTCAGTTTATTAATCATACCCTGTTTTTCATATTTAAAAGCATTGACTTTGATTTTAATACTTATATGACTTTGATTAATGAGAAATATTTCTTAGATTAGATTATAGTTAGACTTAAATAATAACTTAATACAGCTTATACTAAAAAGCTATTAAAAAGCCATGTGATTTTATTATAGCAGGTTTATTGATAATCTGTAAAACTGATAATTTTCAAAAATATCAATCCAGGCATTGTAAATGGTGATTGGTATTAATTTTTACACTTTTTTATAAAGTATAAACTATATTTTTATGATATCTTCCTTACAACTTAAATATAGAAAGCACCTTATCCAAAGGGAAAAAGTAATACATCAATATTGCCACACTGCTCCCCAATATAGCTCCACCTATTATATCAGTCGGGTAATGAACACCAAGATACATACGTGAATAAGCTATACAAAGCGCAAGTATATAGGCAAGAGCTCCAAGCTTTTTGTCGTATAAAAATACAGTAGTGGCAAAGGTAAATGAAGCTCCTGTATGCCCTGACGGAAAAGAATAGTCCTTAGGCAATTTATCCAGTAAGACTATGATGTCCTGATACCTGTCAAAAGGTCTCATCCTTCTGATTAAGGGCTTTAATATTACATTACATATAAAGGAATGTGTAAGCACTGTAACTATGCAGGCATATCCTATTTTTTTGTACTTTCCGCTCAAAATCATCAGTAGTGATAAGATAAAAAATATCACTCCTGCATTTGCCGACAGTGAGAAAAATTTCATTATCTTGGTAAATATTTCGTGCCTTGTCTTTGCTATACCTTTGAGTATCCTGTGTTCAAAACCCATTATTACTTCCTCTTAAACTTTATTTTTTCAAGATTTTTAAAAATTCCTCTTCAAAATTATCAAGCTCCACCTCTATTTGAGTAGATGTAGTCATATCCTTGAGAGTAGCCTTGCCTGACTCTAACTCATTTTCTCCAAGCATCAAAGTATAGTGTGCATTTTTATCGTCTGCATACTTCATCTGTGCCTTGAGAGATTTTTGTACGTGATCCTTGTCGCAAACTATGCCTTTTTTCCTAAGATTGTCAACTATTTCAAATGATTTGACATCTGCCTCTTCTCCAAGTGAAGCAATGTACAGATCATATTCCACCTTAAATTCCGGCATCTTGCCAAGCTCGTCAAGTGTCATTATCAAACGCTCTATACCGAGTCCAAAGCCAACTCCACTGATATCTGCTCCTCCAAGTTCTTTGACAAGCCCGTCATATCTTCCTCCGCCACATACTGTAGCCTGTGAGCCTATGTGCTTAGATACGAATTCAAATGCTGTCTTGGTATAGTAGTCCAAGCCCCTTACAATATTCGGATTTACTACATATTTTACTCCTGCTGCATCCAATAGACGCTTCACCTTTTCAAAATGCTCTTTTTCTTCTTGAGATATATTATCTATCATCAAAGGAGCGTTCTTAGTTATACTATTACAGCTTTTTTCCTTGCAATCTATTATTCTCATAGGGTTCTTGTCATATCTTTCCTTGCAGGTATCACATAATTTATCAAAATCATCTTTTAAAAACTCTCTTAATTTTTCGTTATATGCCTTTCTCGACTCAAAGCCTCCTACAGAGTTTATCTCAAGTGTGATGTTATCCATAATGCCAAGTCTTTCAAAGAATCTATAGGCAAGTGTGATTATTTCCGCATCTGTACTTGCAGCGTCAGAGCCTAAGATTTCAGTACCGAATTGGTGAAATTCTTTGAATCTTCCCTTTTGATTTCTCTCATTTCTAAAACAAGGTGTAATGTAAAAAAGTTTGAGCGGAGGTTTCTTGCTTTGCAAATTATGTTGGTTGTATAGTCTTACTATTGACGCAGTACCCTCAGGTTTTAGAGTGATACTGTCCTTTTGGCTGTCGCCCCTCGGTACAAAGGTAAACATCTCCTTGTTTACTATGTCGGTAGTCTCGCCTATACCCCTTGTAAAAAGACTCGTGTACTCAAATGTAGGTGTCTCGTACTCCCTGTAGTCAAAGACCTTGCATACTTCCTTAAATACCCCTGTCACATAGTCAATCTTGGCAAGATCCTCAGGAAATAAATCCTGTGTCCCAGTTACTCTTTGCAATGCCTTCATAATAACACTTCCTTTCTTTTTAACATTTCATTTATATTATTATTATATAAAATTACATCCTTATAATTGGGCACCCTGCTTATCAAATTTGTCTTTTCATCCAAAATCTTTGTCGATGAGCCTGCTCCAAATCCTATTATAGTCTGTATCTCATCCATCATAGCCACATTGTAAAGACCATACCTTCCCCTTTTAAAATAGCCTATGTTTTCACCGTTTTCAAGCATATTTTTCTGCCTATAGAGATAATATGGCTCATAGCCCTTTGTCTGTAATTTTTCGTTTACTTCCTGCATAAGATCTGATATTTGTAGATTGTCCGTCTTTATTTTCTTAGTATTTATATCAGATGCCCTCTTTACAGCAAGGCAGTGGACAGTTATACTTTCCGGATCCAGCTTTACTATCTCATCTACGGAATATCTCATATCATCTATGCTTTCACCTGTCAGACCCATTATGAGATCCATGTTTATATTGTCAAAGCCTATCTGTCTTGCAAGGGTAAATATTTCTCTTACATCTTTGGAATTATGCTTTCTGCCTATTCTTCCAAAGGTTATGTCGTTCATAGTCTGAGGATTTATAGATATTCTGCTGACCTTGTTTTGAAAAATTATCCTCAATTTTTCCTCATCAAGGGTATCAACTCTTCCTGCCTCAAATGTAAATTCGTCTATGTCATCAATATTGAAGTTATCATGTATTATCTTGAAAAATCTTTTTAATTCATCATAGTCAAGAGATGACGGAGTACCTCCACCTACATAGATGGAGCTTATTTTCTTATCCTTGAAGTACGGCATTGACAATGTATGTCTTATCTCTATCTCCAAGTTTTTAAGGTAGTCATCCATGTATTTTTTGCCCTTGTTGATATCCATTGAAAAGAAGGAGCAGTAGTTACATCTGCTTGGGCAAAAGGGAATGGAAATATATATGCTTATCTTCTTATCAAGCCTTGATATTATCTCTTCCTGTATGTCGGATATGCCTCTTATCAAGTCTGATTTTTCAGCTGAAATCATATATTTTTCCCTTAGTATATCATCTATAAGCTGATTTTTTAAGCCCTCTTTTTTCAAATCATTTACTATTTTTACAGGTCTTATACCTGTCAATATGCCCCACTTTGGAGAGATATTTTCGTAATTTTTGCATATGGCTTTGTAGAGAAGTTTTTTGTATATGAGTTTTTCCTTAAAATCTATCTCCATCTCATCTTCATATAGGACATCACTTTTGCTAAGGCTTATCTTCACCTTATTTTCTAACTTTTCAAGCTTTATTATGTCTTGATTTGAAACATCGTCAAGCTCTAAATATTGCTTCTGGTCAATCACCTTAACTTCGATTTTTTTGGCAAAGAGCATATCTACAAGTTCTTTTAGCTCTATGTCGTATTTCTTATTGTCATTTACTATTATCATTATATATTCCTTAGGAAGGGATTATGTCTTTTCTCCTGAGCTATGGTGCTTTGATCTCCGTGACCTGGTAAGATTATTATGTCTTCGTCCATCTGAGACAGTCTTCTTAGAGAATTTTCCATCTCCTGATATGAGCCGCTCGGCAAATCCGTACGACCTATGGAGCCTTCAAATAAGGTATCTCCTGTAAACATAATTTCTCCGTCAAATATACACATAGAACCTGATGTATGACCGGGAGTTAGTATAAATGTAAGAGTTTTTCCTCCTATTTGATATGTGTCTCCATCTTCAACGTATCTTGTAGCCTCAAAGCTCGTATTTTTCATTCCGAAGTTAGTTGTAAGATTGTATGCAGGAGAGTTGAGTATCTTTTTTTCTCTCTTACTTGCTATTATTTCAACTCCTGAATATTCATCTATTAATTCCTGCAATGCCCCTATATGATCAGCATGAGCATGAGTCAAGATTATAGATTTGACTTTAAGATTTTTCTTATTTATAAAGTCTCTTATCTTTTCAAAGCTTCCGCCAGGATCTATGATACATGCCTCGCTGCTTTGCTCATCGTAGAATATATATACATTTTCATCAAAAGGAAAGGTTCTAATTCTAAAGTATTGCATTTTTTCCTCCATAATATTTATTTATTAATGCTTTAATATCTGATGTATATCAAATTTAAAATGTCATTTATACACATTTAAATTTCAATCCTGATTTTATATCTTATACTAAAAAGCTTTCAAAAAGCCTTGTAATTTTATAACACTAATATTATTGATAATCTGCAAAACAAATAATTTGCTAATATAATAAGCTTGACGTTATAAATGCTGATTAGTATTAAACTATCTTCTCTTTTAAAAAAGTATTTAAAATTATATCACATAATCTCAAAAAAAAATATATCAGATTGAAAAAAAGTGCAACCCTGTTAAGATTGCACTTTATAATTAAAATATTAAATTATTCCTTATAAAAAATTAATCACTTTTTTTATAAAAGATACATAAATGTATACTTTTGTTATAAATCTTAAAATTTTAAATAAATTCTTAAAAATGAGAGCTCTTTCTATTATTTATAAAATTTCAATATTAGAATTTATCCTCTTATTAGTATTTCTTTTTGTTTGAATATGAATTCCTATGATTGTTGTTCTTCTTTAGAGCCAAGACTATTCTTCTGTTAGGCTCTTCACCTTCTGAGAAAGAAGTTACCCTGTGGTTGTCCTGCAATGCAAAATGCACTATTCTTCTCTCGTAAGGATTCATGGCGTCAAGTTTTATAGATCTTCTGCTGTATATCACCTTTTGAGCCATTTTCTTAGCATAGGCTACTAAAGAAGCCTCTCTTTTTTCCCTATATCCTTCGATATCAAGTATCAATCTCTTGTGTTCGTCAGTTTCCTTAGTAAGGTATATGTTTACTATAGTTTGCAGTCCGTCAAGAGACTCACCGTGTCTTCCTATCAGTATAGAAGCGCCTTCACCTGTTACAAATACTCTTACAGTGTCCTCTTCTTCTTCCACTCTTACATCTATTTTTATATCAAGGCAATTGTAGATTTTCCTTAAAAAATCTCTGATTACCTCGTCTTTTTTCACTATCTTTTTAACATTGATTACGTAATCTTTGGCACCTATTCCCAAAAATCCTCTGCTACCTTCATCAACTACCTTAATATCTAAATTTTCTTCTCCTACACCAAACTTTTCCTTCGCTTTTTCTATAGCTTCGCTTCTTGTCTTAGCTGATATTTGTATATAGTCCACTTTTTTCTCCTTTATACACATCATAATTTTAAGAGTACTTCAACTATTTCTTATCGTCTTTTTTTGCAGATGCATTGCTTTGTTTTTTTACTTGATTTTTAGATATTTGTCCTGAATTTTCTTTTTTCTCAAGCATTATCTTCTCTTCATACTTTCCTATGAAATACTGTTGGATAATTTGTACTATATTACCTGTTACCCAGTAAAGCATAAGACCTGCAGGGAACATCACACCCCATACAAGCATCATTATCGGCATCATTATAGACATGTTCTTATTCATACCTTGAGCCATTTCGTTGTCTGATGACGATCTTGCAGTAGACATTTTTAATTGTAAATAGGTGAAAATCGCTGACAACACCGGTAAAATGAAAGGCAGATCCATGCCTCCGACATTTATCTTATCAACATCTGTAAGATGCTTTACCCAAAAAAATCCTATATCGGCAGTCTTGTACAATGCCTCATTATTTGAAAATACATACTTTACAGGCTCTCTGATAACAGAGTACATCGCTGTAAGTATCGGAAGTTGTATAAGAAGTGGCAGACATCCGGCAGCCGGATTGATATTATTGTCCTTGTATAACTTTGACAAAAGCTCACTTTGTTTTTGTCTGTCATTTTTATACTTTTTATTAATCTTGTCTATCTCAGGTTGTAAGAGTTTCATAGCACTCATTGAACGCATCTGTGATATAGTAAGAGGTAATAATATTATCTTTGTAAGTATTGTAAACAATACTATTGATAGCGCATAGTTAGAGGTCATATTGTAGAAAAACTCAAGTATATGACCGAAAAAATAAGATATTTGACTCAAAAACTCTCCTCCTAATAATAACTGTACCCTCTATTTTAAAGGATCATATCCGCCCTTACAAAACGGATTGCACCTTAAAACTCTCCATATTGAAAGGCCTGTCCCTTTAAAAAAACCGTATTTTTGATATGCCTGTAGACAGTAAGTCGAACATGTAGGATAAAATCTGCACGTTGGTCTTGGCTTCATTGGAGAGATATATTTTTGATAAAACTTAATCATAATTATAATAATTTTAGACATAATAAAAACCTTAAATATACTTTTCTTTTAATACTATGTCAAATCACATTTTTTAAGTAAGTGATTGATAGAGCTTTTCATAGTTTGAAAATCAAGGTCGTCTGCTCCGACCCTTGCTAAAAAAATCATACTGTAGCCTGTTTTTATTTTCGTGTTTAATCTGATATTTTCTTTTATCAGTCTTCTAAGCCTGTTCCTTACTACCGCCTTACCTACTTTTTTAGAAATGCTTATTCCTATCTTAAGTTTTTCATCATTACTCTTTATGTAGTAGACAACCAGCTTTTTATTTGCAAATGATTTGCCCCTACTGTAGATGTACCTGAATTGTTTGTCCTTTTTTATCATTTCAAATGTCATAAAAAGCCTCAAATATTTGTAAATATTTCAATAAAGATGTGTCATCATTAACCTAAAAAACAAATTACATTACTTATTCATCTTTTAACAATTTATGTCATTAATATAGTAGATTTAAATAAAAAAAGAAAAATAAATAAGCTTAAAAATAAAAAAGATAGATAATAAGCCACCTTAATGAGTTTAAAGTGGCTCTTTAAAACTAAGCTGTAAGTCTTTTTCTACCTTTAGCTCTTCTATTTTTCAGTACTCTTCTTCCTCCCGGAGTACTCATTCTCTTTCTGAATCCGTGTTCTCTTTTTCTTTGTCTTTTCTTAGGTTGGTAAGTTCTTTTGCTCATCGTTGCACCGCCTTTCAATACTATATTTTATTTTCTTACCCACGGGTGCATAACGTAAAATCTGACTTTAAATACAAGTCGAATACCAAAATAAATATAAAATACACCCTTTTTGATTACTTCTTAATCATAACAGAGATATTATAAAGTTTATATACAGTTTTGTCAAATTATTTTTAAAAATTTTTTTATTTTTTTTTAAAATTCAAAATGTAGTTATCCACAGATGATTTTATTACTACATATTGTGTTTTTTATATAAAAAATTTTATGTAATTGCAAGTTTATAAGTAAATCTTAAATTTTTTGAACTTGAAATTTTAAATTAAATTTGCTAATATATTTATGTAATTTTATCCACAGATAGTGGATTATTTTATTTACTTATCCACAAAATGTGTATAACACTGTGGATACTTTGTTATTTTATGTGAGTTTATCCACTTTAGTATTGTATTTACAATTTCTTTTTGTGGATATTTTTATGTTGATTTTGTGTATAAAATTTTTTAACAATTTTTTATCCACTAATTTTGATATATTTATCCACAAATTTTTATTAATGAGGTCAAATCTATGGACGGTCTTATGATATGGAAAAGTATTCTAAACACCTATAAAGACAATATAAATCCAAGTTTTTACAATACTTTTTTCGGAAATAACGCCACTATTTTTTATGAATTTTACGACAATACTATATTTCTAAAATGCAGCAACGAATTTATAAGAGAAAATTTATCCAAGGAGCTTAATAAGATTCACGATATTGCAAGAAATCAGCTCAATCTTGGAGACATTACGGTAAAGCTTATACTCAACGACAACGAAGTGCAAAAAATAGTAAAAGAGATTTATCATAGGGAGAATAAGTATACAAAGTATACCTTTGATGCCTTTGTAACAGGTACATCAAACAATCTTGCCTATGCTGCCTGCATAGCTGTAGCGGAAAATCCCGCATTTGAATCTCCAAAGGACGCCTACAATCCATTATTTTTGTATGGTGGCGTAGGTCTTGGTAAGACTCATCTTATGCATGCCATATCCAACAGAATAAAGGAAAAAAATCCTAACTACAAGGTATCTTACATCTCATCAGAAACTTTTACCAATGACTTTATCTACTCTCTTCAAAATAGAAAAACTCAAGATTTCAGAGATAAATACAGGGAGCTTGACGCTATATTGATAGATGATGTACAGTTTTTTGCTGATAAAGATACTACACAGGAGGAGCTCTTTCACACATTCAACGAGCTGTACAGTGCCAACAAGCAGATAATACTATCAAGCGACAGACCGCCAAAAGAGCTAACTACTCTTGAGGACAGACTGCGTTCAAGGTTTGGCATGGGACTTACTATAGATATACAGCCTCCTGACTTTGAAACGAGGGTTGCAATACTTGAAAAAAAATGCGAGACAGATAGAAAAGAAGTGCCAAGAGACGTGCTCAATCTTATAGCTAAAAATATAAAAGCCAATATAAGGGAGCTTGAAGGTGCTCTAAACAAGGTATGCGGATACTCAAATCTGATGAAAAGACCTATTTCATTTGAACTTGCCAATGAAGTATTGAACGATTTATTCGACAAAAACAGCGACAGACAGCTAAACTCTGACTATATCAAGGAAGTTGTAGCCAGAGAGTTCAGCATCAAATACGATGATTTTTCTTCTAAAAAGAAAACTAAAAACATTGCCTATCCAAGACAAATAGCAATGTATCTCTGTAAGGAATTAATGGATATGTCTCTTAGCAAGATAGGAGAAGAATTCGGAAACAGAGATCACACTACTGTTATACATGCCTGTAAAAAGGTGGAAGAAGACATACAAAGCAAAAAAGAAAACATGGATATGGTAGTTGAAAAATTGATAAAGAAGATAAAGGGCGAATAATTACAAAATGGCTATTTTGTATGAAAATACAAGTATAGCCGTTTTTTTGTGGACAAGTTACTTTTTTTACATAGATAATTAAGGACTTATCCACAGCTTTATACAAAAAATATTTCTTTTTATTACAGGGCTTTTTCCAACTTATCAACAAATCCACAGCCCCTACTACTAATACTACTAAAATATTTATTTTTTTTTATATATAAAAGCAAAAAATACGAAACATTTAATTTTTTTAATTTTCATACATCAATATAGTAAAATTTAAATTATTTGGATATTGGTCTTATATATATTATATTAACATTAAAAATTACTTATAAAACAACTACCTTTTTTATATACAATTTAAATAATTAATTTTAAATAGATGAAATATATTATAATTTATGATATAATATGGCAAAATAAATTTTCCAATACCAATATAAATTAATATTATGGTATTGCTATACTTGACATAATGTCTAACTCAAACAAAAGGAGGTATAGTTATGAATCTTAATCAAAAACAAACTAAAAAAAGATTATCGCTCATACTATCACTACTACTGATAATATCATCAGTAAATATCTCATCAGCAACAAAGACAAAATTTGCAGATGTACCTGATACACACTGGGCAAGTAAGGTCATAGCCAAATGGTCAGGAGAAGACTATGACGTACTCCAAGGAGATGGGAAAGGAAACTTCAACCCAAGTAAAGGACTGACACTTGGAGAGTTTATGACAATAATATCAAAAACCTTTGGCTATGTACAAAAACAAGAAGCACAAGTAACACCTTCATGGGCAAAAGAATCAGTAGAAAAAGCCATAGCAGCAGGCATACTTCCAAAAACGGAAAAGATAGACGCAAACAAGATGATAACAAGACAAGAAGCCATAAAATATATAGCAATTGCATTTGGAATAGAAAGCTCACAAGGAAACACAGTCTTTATAGACGACCAAGACATAGATGAGCAATATAAAGGCTATGTAAAAGCCTTCTATGACATGGGCTATATAACAGGAGACAACAAAGACAAAAGCAAAGCAAAATTCAATCCCAAAGCAAACTACACAAGAGCTGAGGCAATGCAAGTAATAGACAATATACTAAGTGACATAATAGATAGATACACAAGAGACCAGACATATGAAAAAAACATAATAATAAGAAAAGCAGGTGTAAATCTACACAACATAAAAGTAAAACAAAATATAATAATAGCTCAAGGAGTACAAGACAGCAATATATCAATAGACAAAGTACAAATAGGAAAATCGCTCATCATATATGGAGGAAAAGATATATCGGCAATTTCAGATAAGATGATAGAAAACACTATTATAAATAGACCATATAAAAGCGTAACCCTAAGAGGAATATTTAATACAGTAACAGTACATGACAAAACAACAGTACACATAATAGGAAAGGCAGAAAAAATAATACTGCTTGGAAGTGCAAAAGCAAAACTAAACTTAGAAGAAGTAGTACAAACAAAAGACGATAAAAATCAAACACCAAGTAAGAGTACAAAACCCATAACAGGAACACCGGGTAATGGAGGAGGAGCCGGTGGCGGAGGTACATCAGGTGGAGGAAATACAGGGACAATAGGAGATAATCCAAGTATAACAGTAACTACAAAATTCCCAACAGGAACACTAAGTGACAGTGCAATAGATATCAAATATATAGCAACTCCAAGTAAGGGAGCAAGTATAAAAGAAGTAACATATACAATCAATGACAACTTCACAGAATATCTATACTATGCAAGTGAAAACGAAAACGAGAGGAAGGGAACACTTGGACAGGGGAGAGTACTATTACAACCCGGACAAAATAATATAGTATTTACTGTAACAGATACAGCAGGTAAGAGTGGAAAATATATTGTAGACCAACAACCTACATTTTCAGAAGGAACATACAGACCTAAGATAAAAGATGATGAGTTAAGCTATTTATCGGATGGTTCAGGCAAAAAATTTGCAAATAACAGAATAAGTTTGGATATAAAAGATAAAGTTAATAGGAAAGAAGTAGAGAAAGTAGCTGATTATCTTAACGGAGAAATCATAGGTTATTTACCTCTAATGGGAATTGTTACAATAAGAGTTCCTAAAAATACTGAATATGGATTAAAAGCTATTTGTAACGATGTGAAAAGTAAATATCCAGATATTATAGAGGGAGCCTATATCGAAATATACAGGCGTTTTACATTTGATAACTCAGTTTCAACTAATAATAATCAAAATCAGAATATTCAAAACCCTATTTCAAAAAACCCTCCTACAAGGGATCCATGGTGGCGTGATAAGGATACATTTAAGTATTGGACAATTAACAATATAGAAACTCCAAAAGCATGGAAAGTATATAAAGAAAATCCTAAGCATAATATAAGGGTGGGAATAATCGACTCAAGGATATATAATAATCATCCTGATTTAAATATTCCAAATTCCAATATTTCTGAAACTACTTCAACACCTGACAGTCATGGAACACAAGTTATGGGCATTATAGCTGCTGAGCATGACAACGGAATAGGTATCAGCGGCGTAACAAATTTCGACAGAAAAAATTATTTTGCATATAGTTTAGAAATAAATCAAGATACTACAGATGTTGACATATTAGATGGTTTTGAATGGAATGTTGTAAGAGGAGTTAAAGTTATCAATTTAAGTATGGGAAGCGAAGAGCAGCATGGTGCAAACCCTACGCAAGAAATTGTCAATAGATACAATAGTAGAATGCAAAAACTTCTTGATATAGGGTATGACTATATAGTCGTACAGTCAGCAGGGAACAGAAGTATAGATGCAAGTAAAAATGACTTTTTCACTAATGTCACAAATTCAAAATTAGTAAAAAGAATAATAGTAGTTGGTGCATCTAATAGAAAAAATAAATTATACCACTACTCTAATCATGGAGATAGAGTAGATGTAGTTGCACCGGGTGATAACGTATATAGTACATCTTTTATTAAAAATGACAATGGCGAAGATTTATATTATTCTTATGATTTTGGTACTTCATTTGCAGCGCCTTTTGTTACAGGTGTAGCAGCTCTTGTGTGGAGTGAAAAACCAAGTTTTTCAGGAGAGCATATCAAAAAAATCATTGTTGACTCGGCAAATCAAACAGGACGCTTAATTGAAGATGCAAGACGTAAAATGAACAACGGTGAAGATGCATATAAATATCCAAGAGGGTCATATAAACAGGTAGATGCAGAAACAGCAGTTAAAATGGCGTTAGGAGAAGCTATAAAACCTAAAGATCATATGATGGGTAAACTTGCAGGACTTGTAGTAACAACAGTGGAAGAGGACAACACAAAGAAAGATATACCTATATCCGACGCCGTAATAAAACTATATAAGAAAACAGGAATTAAAGATATAGAAAAAGCAACTGAAATAGTAAGTACAGTATCTGATGTCCAAGGTTATTATCATATAGATGATATTATACCCGGAGACTATATCTTTACAGTAGAAGCGGAAGGATATGCAATTGAAACTGTCAATGTAAAGATAGAGCCATGGGTAACAACAAATATTCACAAGTTGATAGCAGTTAAGGATAGTAATAAAAAAGGTATAGTTAAAGGAAGGGTAAAAAATTCAGCCTTAGGTATTCAAACATCAGATACTATAACTTTAGAATTCAGACGTGGAATAGACACTGATTTAAGTGAAAAAGCTGAAGTGATACAATCAGAAAACGGAAGATATGTAATTGAATTATTGCCAGGAAACTATACAGTAACAGCCAAAGCAAAAGGATATATAACATCAACAAACTATGTAGTATCATATGGAGAAGGCATTACAAGTGAGGATCAGGATATAGTCATATCACCTGAACTAAAACAAGGAGGGTCTTCACTCAGAGCAGTATTGACATGGGGAAAAACTCCTTATGATTTGGACTCACACTTGACCGGACCTACACCTGACGGTAATAAATTCCATATATATTATTCTCGTAAGAACAGTTACTATGAAGATGTAATCTATAATACTCTTGATGTAGACGATGTTGACAGCTTTGGACCTGAGACCGTTACAATAAATAAGTTAGTTGACGGAACATATAACTACTATGTACATGACTTTACAAACAGAGATGTGACAACAAGTCCACAACTCAGTCTATCAAATGCTGTAGTGCAAGTATATGACAATCATGGAAAGACTCTAAAGACATTTAATGTACCTGTAGGTGGAAAAGGCACAGTATGGCATGTATTTACATTGATTGTAAAAGACGCTAAGTATAAGATTGTACCTGTTGACACTATAAATAATAAATATATGCTGTCAACGGACAATCAACAAGGTGGTACAAGATTTAGATCTGTTAATACAAACCAGGAAGAAGTTTTATTTAATACGATACTTACTCAGGAAGAAAAAGACTCCAAGATACAGTCAAGGAAGCAAAGCACTATAGATAGTGATAACTCCGATTTGGAAGTAAAAAAAGATGATAGTGATAGGCAAGGTATAGATCAAAGTACAGCAAATAATTAAATTATGAAAATTTTAATTAATATTATTTTGCAAATTGAGTTTAAAGTTGGGTATTAAATAATCAATTTATTTTTAAATTCCAAGTAAAACTTCCATAATTTTACTTGGAAAGTTGATATTATAATTATTTATTAAAAATCTAATAAAATTTTTAATAAATACACGAATAAAAATTAATTAAGGATTTTCAAATCATAATATTTGAAAATCCTTCTTTATTATGGTAAAATTTATATTGTATTTTTAAGTTTAGTATATTTTATAAATTGTATTATATAATTTTTAACTCAAGAGGTAGATATGAAATTCAAGGTAAATCAAAGAGAGCTTTCGAAGGCTATATCAGTTGTGCAAAAGGCGGTAGCCACGAAGAACACTATGGAAATATTAAAGGGAATATATTTTGAAATAGAAGAAGGCAATCTACTGCTCACTACCAATAATATGGAGGTGGGTATACAGACATCTATTCCATGTGAAGTATACGAAGAAGGTAAGATAGTAATAGATGCCAAGATAATATCCGATATAGTGCGTAAGCTTCCCAATGATACCATACATTTCACATCTATAGATGAAAATGACCTGATAGAAGTAAGATGTCAAAATTCAAAATTCAACATCAAATATATAAGATGTGAAGACTTTCCTATGCCGGCATATATAGATGACAGATTTTTTGTAAAAATAGAGGCTGACGATTTTAAAAATATGATATTAAAGACTAATTACGCCATAGCAAGCAACGATCCTAATCAGATATATATGTGTCATTTTTTCAAAATAGATCAAAACAGATTCACTATGTTTTCTGTAGATAATTTCAGATTTGTGGTTATGGAAAAAGCATTTGAAGACATATCTTTCGACGAGAAAAAGCTGATTATAAACGGAAGTATATTGACTGATATAGCAAAGACTATAGAAGACGGAGTTGAATTTGTAAAGTTTGCCTTTGATGACAAGCATATCTGCGTAATAATAGATGAGACTGTAATTACAAGTAATTTGGTTACAGGTAATTTCATAGATTACGAGTCAATAATACCTAAAAATGAGAAATCTACTGTAACTGTAAGGTCAAGTGACCTAAAATCAGCTATAGACAGGGTGTCATTGCTTTCAAACAACAAGCTGATAAAGTTGGAATCAAAAGATTTTATGATGAATATAACTTCAAGAAACGATCAGGTGGGAAATGCCAATGAGATAGTGGATATAAAGCTTGA
The DNA here is from genome assembly GCA_963521605.1 of uncultured Peptostreptococcaceae bacterium. Lineage (GTDB taxonomy): Bacteria > Bacillota > Clostridia > Peptostreptococcales > Filifactoraceae > Peptoanaerobacter. The sequence continues at coordinate 46,542 of CAUQVF010000009.1, forward strand.
GGGTGAAAACTTTGAGATAGCTTTTAATTGTGAATTTTTACTTGACATACTCAAAAATATTGATGATGAGTATATAACAATGAAGATAACTAATTCTCTAAGCCCTTGTAAGATAACATCTGAAAGTGATGAAAATTATATACATGTAATATTGCCTGTAAGGATAAAAAAATAATATGAAGATAGTATTTGTAAGCGATACTCATGGAGATGAGGACGCACTTAAAAATATAGTGGAATTTTCTAAAGGATATGATGCAATAATACACACAGGTGACGTACTGCCCTACGGTGTGGCACATTCATGCTTTATCAGCGATTATATTTCTACACTTAGCAATATATATTTTGTAAGGGGAAATACTGATTATTTTGACGGTATGAGGCTGATGGGCAAGGATGTAAGCGAGTATGAGCGTATTTTCAGCTTTGACAATCTAAGAATATTTGCTACGCATGGATTTATAAAATCAATGACATCTTATGAAAAAGAGGCAAGGGAAAATAAATGCGACATCCTTGTCTACGGTCATACTCATGTCAAAAAATTGGAGAAAAAGGACAATCTCATTATCTTAAATCCCGGCTCTCCGTCAAGACCGAGGGACTATGCTCCGTCCTTTGCCATACTTGAAGATAAGGTCATCACGCTTTACAACGCTGATGATTTTGAGATACTTGAAAAGCTTAATATTTAGATGTAAAAGACATAGTGTGAAAGCTATGTCTCAGACTGTAGACAAAGGTAGGGCGAAAGCCCTATTTTTGTATCAAAAAATACCATTTCCAATCGAAATTTTTCCCAAAAAATGATATAATAAAACAAAGGAGAGTGATTGGAAATGCTTAGTTTAACCCCCATCGATAATCGAAGAAAAGTAGAGCTTAGTTGTCTGGAAGACTTGGTTCCTAAAAATCATATTCTAAGAAAAGTAGATCGCGTCATCGACTTTGGGTTTATTTATCCGCTGGTAGAACCTTTGTACTGTAAGGATAACGGCAGACCTTCGGTCGATCCGGTCGTCCTATTTAAAATCGTATTGATTCAATATCTTTTTGGGATCCGAAGTATGCGTCAGACGATACGCGAAATTGAAGTCAACGTCGCTTACCGCTGGTTTTTAGGTTATGGTTTGTATGAACCGATTCCACATTTTACAACTTTTGGAAAAAACTATGTCCGACGATTCAAAGATACCGACATCTTCGAACAGATCTTTGATCACATCTTGGCGCAAGCCATTAAAAAAGGCTTTGTCGATCCCAAAGTTGTGTTCATCGACTCCACTCACGTAAAAGCAGCTGCCAACAAGAAAAAATTCACCAAAGAAACGTTGGAAATCGAACGAAAAGCATATCAAAACGACTTGGAACAAGAAATCAATTGTGATCGAGAGGTACACGGAAAAAAGCACTAAGGGAACAGACTTCGACGAAGAAAGAGCGAACGGTTACAAAAAGCACCACCGATCCGGAGTGTGGTCTGTTCCATAAAGGCGAACATGAAAAACAATTCGCATACACTGTCCATACCATATGTGATCAAAACGGTTTTATTCTAAAAGCACAAACGACCCCGGCAAACACCCATGACAGCGTAGCTTTCTTTCCTCTGTATGAACAACTGACCCGATCCTATCCTCAGGCAAAATACTTCGTCATGGACGCAGGCTACAAAACAGCCCCAATCTGCAAAAAAATATTAGACGATACCAATATCCCGATCCTACCCTACAAACGACCCATGGGGAAAAAAGGATTTTTTCCAACAAAAGACTTCTATTACGATGAATACTACGATTGTGTGCTATGTCCCCAGAATCAAATTCTTTCCTATGTAACCACAACCCGAGAGGGTTACAAAGAATTTCGAGGAAAAAAATCCATATGTGCCTCTTGTCCTCAGCGGACAAAATGTTTTAGCGGGAATCAACGCTTTAAGACCACCTTTAAACACATTTGGTCAGAATATCTTGAGATATCCGAAGACATCCGCCACTCCGGCAAAGGGAAAGCGTATTACGCCAAACGCTCTGAGACGATCGAACGAGTATTTGCGGATGCGAAAGAGAAACATGGTTTTCGATATACCACCTATCGAGGCAAAGCGAAAATGCAAATGAAAGCTTTGCTTACTTATGCTGCCATGAATCTCAAAAAAATGGCATTATGGGCAGAAAAGCAGAGGAATAGTCCTTTGTTTTTTGCGATTTTAGATCCGATCTGCTCACAGACTACGAAAAAATCACAAAAAAGAAGACAACCTCAAATTTTCGTGTGTTGAAAATTTAGTTTGTCTTCTCTCTGAAATGGCTAACTCTTTACGAGTTTGCCATTTTTTTTGCATGCGTTTCTTCCTATTATATAGCACACAACCACCCAATTTTTTAGATTAGCCCAAATCCAATTTCAAATCACTGCTCTTAATCCAACCCATTTTTCGCAGGATATTCGCAAAAAACAAAGTCAAAATCGCCGGTAGAATAAAATGCAAAATGGCAATGTATAAAAAAATTGTGCTCGATGCAACTCCCGCCTCGCTCATCGCCTGATAAGTGCCGAACTGACCCACGAAACCGCTCGTTCCCATTCCCGAACCGATTGGCGTATTTTGCATTTTGAACACCAATGTCGAGAGCGGCCCCGTAATAACCGATGCCATAGTCGGCGGAATCCAAATTTTCCAGTTGCGCACAATGTTCGGTACTTGGAGCATCGAAGTCCCCAAGCCTTGCGCAACCAATCCGCCCCATCCGTTCTCTTTATAACTCATCACCGCAAAGCCGACCATCTGCGCCGCACAACCCGCCGTTGCCGCACCGCCAGCCAAACCGCCGAGCGACAGCATCATTGAAAGAGCCGCCGAGCTGATTGGCAAAGTCAATACCATTCCCATGACCACCGACAAAATAATTCCCATTAAAAAAGGTTGCAAAGTCGTCGCATACATAATAAAACTTCCGAGCGCATTCATGGCTTTTGCAATATACGGTCCAATCGTCGTTCCGATAAATACACCTACAAAAACCGTAACCGCCGGTGTAACCAAAATATCCACCTTCGTTTCTTTGGAAACCAACTTCCCGCATTCCGTCGCAACCAAGACCGACAAAAAAGCTCCCGCCGGTCCGCCCACCGCATTGCCGGCTGCACCGGTGACCACCGATGAGAACAAAACCAAAGGCGGTGCTTTAAGCGCATAAGCAACCGCCACGCCAATCGCCGCTCCGGTCATGTCCCGACTGATGGGCCAAAGCACCTCGGTCAAAAAAGTCAAACCGAACTTCGACCCGATCGTATTGAGAATCGTTCCAATCAACAACGAAGAAAAAAGTCCCAATGCCATGTGTCCCATTGCATCAACCAAGTAGCGTTTCACCGAAATTTCAATATCCTTGCGTTTCAAAAATTTAATCATTTCGCCTCCAACTTTTGTTATATTATAATCAAAAAACAGATTATTATTAGAATCATTGTAACAGTTATTCTAATTTTTTCAACCAAAGTTTTTCGATTAACTAACATTATAGAAGCTAAAAATATTGATTCCCTTTATTTCTTTTCAAAATCAATAATTATATACTTATTCTCGGACCCGAAATTCTTTTTGTTATATATATGTTCTGATTTATGAGTTTGATTTCAAATTGAAATCTAAAGCTCAAAACCGCACATCTAAAATCGTAATTCCAAGCACAATCACAAAACCGCAAATCTAAATCGTAATTCTAAGCACAATCACAAATTCCAAATTGAGTCTTTTCAAAACCCGACATTCCAATTTGAAATCAATAATCTATACTCCGTATTCCGATACATTCTAAAAGTTTAATATAAACTCTAATATGATTTTTAACTATCTTTTCAAAAGTTCTTATATCCGGTATAGCCTGTTGTTTCAGGCATTTCCGGCATTTTGTATATCGGGAGATACTCACATATTTCTTAAATCTGCTTGTGTTTTTGCTTTGAAAGGTAGTAAAGAAGTAGTAAAACATCTCTTTCCCTTTAAGCCGCCAGTCTGAAAAATTCCGCTTGTGCGCTGTCAAAGGTGGCGTGTGCGTAATAGTTCATGGTCATTGTAATGTTGGCGTGTCCCATAAGATACTATAAGGCTTTTGGATTCATTCCCGCATTTGCCATGTTGGTGCAGAATGTGTGCTGCAAGGTATGGGGCGTTGTTACCACCGGCAAAGCTTCCCCATGGTTTTGGTTGTACTTTTCTACCAGCCTGCTAAACATAATGACATAGCCATTACACACTTTCGGTGTCCCGTTGCTGCTTTTTCAATAACTCCTATTCCTTCTATTTCAAGAAATGCCGCATCTGAAGTAATTGTGGATATAAGGTCGCCTTGATTCTTTTTGCTGAAAAAACCCATTGAGGCACGTTTTAGGTGCGAACCTAAAGAGATCCGCTTTTCACATATAGCCTCGTATCCGGCGCCTGAACGTAAACGCAGGGTAGCATATCTTAGAATAATGCGACAGATAATCGTCACCGTCATAGCCGCAATACATAATACAAGCAATTTTTCATCAAGCTGAGACATAGTGTGAAAGCTATGTCTTAGTTTTTTTGTAAATATTTGTGAAAAAATAAATATATAAAAATTAGAAATTTTTTAATATAAAATAGAATTTATGGTATTATGAATTAGTATTGAAATAAAAAATGTAATAGCAAAGTTAAATTCACTAAATCATTATGAAAATTATTATTTAATTTTTAATTAAAAATTGTGTAAGTATAAGATTTTATAAAGATATATTATACAATTTTTAAAGATTTGTATTCAAAATAAATTTATATGAATTTTTTTGCTGTTTATTAATAAGGTAGAAACTTGTATAAAGAAAAAGTAATTTAATCAAAAGAGTATTTACTAAATAATATAAATATAAGGAGAAGATATGATATTTGAAGCAGGTAATTATGATGTAGTAGTTGTAGGTGCAGGACATGCAGGATGTGAGAGTGCACTTGCAGCTGCAAGGATGGGACTTAATACGCTGATAATCACTCTTTCGCTTGAATCTATAGGATATTTGCCTTGCAATCCGTCAATAGGCGGTACAGGTAAGGGACATTTAGTCAAAGAAATAGACGCTCTCGGCGGACAGATGGGCATATCAGCAGACAAGACCTTTATCCAAAGCAGGATGCTCAACACTTCCAAAGGACCCGCAGTACATTCTCTAAGGGTGCAATGTGACAAGGACAAATACCGTGCCTATATGAAAAAGGTGCTTGAAGATCAGAAAAACCTCGACATAAAGATGGATGAAGTCGTGGAAATTTTAGCATCTGATGACAAGGTGGATGGAGTAGTAACAAAACTTGGAGCAAAATACGGTGCAAAGGCTGTAATAATCGCAACAGGTGTATATCTTGACAGCAAGGTATATATAGGAGAGGTAAATTTTAAATCAGGACCTTTAGGTCTTACAGGTGCTTACGAGCTTAGCAAGAGCATAGAAAAGCTCGGAATTGAAATGAGGAAGTTTAAAACAGGTACTCCCGCAAGGATACATCAGGATTCTATAGATTTTACTAAGATGACATTGCAAGAGGGTGATGAAAAAATAACTCCTTTTTCCTTTATAAACGAGGGAGAATATATAGGAGAAAATCAGGTAGATTGCTATCTTACAAGGACCAATCTTAAAACTCACGGCATAATAAATGAAAATCTCAATCGTTCTTCATTATTTCGTGGAGATATGGACGCCATTGCAGGTGCAAGATACTGTCCGTCTATAGAAGATAAGGTGACAAGATTTGCAGATAAGAGCTCACATCAATTTTTTGTAGAGCCTGAAGGACTTGATACCAAGGAATACTATATACAGGGCTTTTCTTCATCTCTTGCCTATGAAGTGCAGCTTGAGATGTATCGTACAGTAGCCGGACTGGAAAACTGTAGGATGATGAGACCGGCTTATGCCATAGAATATGACTGTATAGATCCCATGCAGTTAAAAATGACACTTGAAACAAAAAAAATAAGCGGACTGTATTTTGCAGGACAAATGAACTCTACCAGCGGATATGAGGAAGCGGCAGCTCAAGGTATAGTGGCAGGTATAAATGCAGCTGCCAAGATACAGGGAAAAGCTGAGATGATACTCACAAGGGATAACAGCTATATAGGTGTTCTTATTGATGATTTAGTTACTAAGGGGACAAACGAGCCCTATCGTATAATGACATCAAGGGCTGAATATAGGTTATTACTTCGTCAGGACAATGCAGATGAAAGATTGACGCAAATAGGACGAGATATGGGATTGGTGGATGATGAAAGGTATGATAAATTTATAATAAAATATAAAAATATTGAAAATGAGATACAAAGACTAAAAAATGAAAAAATAAAACCGATACAGATAAATGAAAAGCTAACTGAGATAAGTGAAAGTGAACTTAGTCAATCAATATCACTTTATGAATTACTCAAAAGACCAAACGTCACTTACGCCTTTCTTGAAGAAAACGGATTTGGTAACGACGAGATAAGCGACGAGATAAAACTAAGGTGTGAGATAGAATCAAAGTATGAAGGCTATATCAAAAAACAAAGGTTGCAGGTAGAAAATTTTAAAAATTTAGAAAATAAAAAACTTTCTTCGGCTATAGACTATGAGCAAATAAAAGGATTAAGATTAGAGGCAAGGCAAAAGCTCATGATGATAAAACCTGAAAATATAGGTCAGGCATCAAGGATATCGGGTGTTTCACCGTCTGACATATCTGTATTATTGGTATACTTACAATCTCTTGGAAAAAATTAATCTTCCTATACTTTGATTAAAGGACAATATATCTTAGTACGAACTGTTTTTCAGTATAATTTTATTGTTCTATTAATAATTTTGGAGGATTCAAAATGAAGTTAAAAAACAAGATGTTATTTTTATTAGGTATACCTGTAGTACTGCTTGTAGCAATACTTATAATTGTATTTTCAATATTTTCAAGTAAAATAGTGACTAATTTGGGATTTGATAATATTTATAATCTTACAAGGAAAAATGTATCCAGTATAGAATTATTTGTAAGTGAGAAAAAATCAATTATAACTACATTGGCAAAAGACCTTTCTGACAGTAATATAAGCCATAAAGATTTGGAAAAGAAATTAATAAACTTATATGAAAAATACAATAAGGAATCCGATTTTTTCGTAGCCTATGAAGATAAGACTATAGTGAGCGGCTCAGGATGGGTACCGACTCCTGACTACGATCATACTACAAGAGATTGGTATAAAGGAGTTATGGCATCAGGTGACACATACTTGTCAACACCTTATGTAAATAATAAGGACGGTTCCTTGATAGTATCAATTGGCGGACCTATAAGAAAAGACGGTAAGATAATAGGTATAGTAGTCATGGACGTATCTTTAAAAGATGTTGATAAGATGGTAAAGGACATACATTTTCTAAAAACAGGTGTGGCATCACTTATCACAACTGACGGATCATTTATCTCACATTCAAAATATACGGCAAATGACAATCTATCTACTGTAGATGGTGGAATATACTCAGACACATTTAAAAAAATAATTGATAAAAATCAAGAAATTTTTGAAACTAAAATTGATGGTAAAGATACTATAATATCAAGCTTTGGAGTAAGCGGATCAAGCTGGGTATTATATACTGAGGCGCTAAAAAGTGAAGTTCTTCAATCACTAAATCAATTATTGTTTACAACTTCTATAATAGGAATAATATTTATAATAGCAATAATAGTAATAATAATACTGATATCAAAATCAATAGCAACACCAATTGCAAAACTAAGTGAATGTATACAAACAATGGCTAACTATGACATGACCCTAAGTGAAACTTCAGCCTCAGTAATATATTCAAAAAACAAAGATGAGATAGGAGATATATCAAGGTCATTAATCACAGTAAAAGAAACAATGAAAGATACACTGACAAAGATAAACGACATAGCAAGCCAAGTATCAGCATCATCTGAGGAACTTACAGCAACAAGTGAACAATCAGCAATGGCGGCAGAAGACCTATCAAAGGTAATACAAGATATCTCTCAAGGAGCAATGAGCCAAGCAGAAGACATGCAAAAAGGAACAATGGCAATGGATGTAATGGGAGAAGCCTTAAAAGAAAACGACAAAGAAATACAAGAATTAAACCAAACATCTGAACAAGTATTTAACGCCAAAGAAAACGGATTAAAATCAATACAAGATTTGATAGTAGCAACAGACAAGGTAAAAAACTCATCAAAGGTAGTAGGAGAAGTAATCCAAAATACAAACCAAAGTGCAATCCAAATATCATCAGCAAGTGACATGATAAAATCAATAGCAGATCAAACAAACTTACTGGCGCTAAATGCAGCAATAGAAGCAGCAAGAGCGGGAGAAGCAGGTAAAGGATTTGCAGTAGTAGCAGAAGAGATAAGAAAGCTTGCAGAACAATCAAATCAATTTACAGAAGAGATAAAAGAGATAGTATCGGGACTGACAACAAAGACAAAACAAACAGTAGAAATGATGGAAGAAGTAGTACAAGTGGTACAAGAACAATCAGACAAGGTAGAAGATACAAGAAGTCAGTTTAATGTAATATCAAATCAGTTAGACAACACAAAAAAATCAGTGGACAGATTAAACAAATCAGGAGAAGAGCTGGAAAGTACAAAAGACAAACTGCAAGAGATAATAGAAAATCTATCAGCCTTATCACAAGAAAATGCAGCATCAGCTGAAGAATCATCAGCGACAGTGGAAAAACAGACAGCCTCATCACAAGAGATAGCCTCAGCAAGTGCAAATCTTGCAGATATGGCACAAGAGATGAGCGAGATGATATCTAAGTTTAAGATATAGTTATATAATACTAAAAAGCTTTTAAATCACCAAGTAGATATTCTGCTTATGAATGTTATACAATTTAAAAATAATGACCATACAAAATACTTTCATGACTTTTTAAATGGAGATTAGTATAAGATATATGAGCTATACAAAATAGAGATACACAAAATAATATAAAATGTAAAGTAAAAAACAGCCGTGTAAAAGCGGTTGTTTTTTTATATTTTATACTAATACTAAAGAGCAATTCAATAGCCATAAAAAATATATTAATACTAAAATCTAATGGAATAATGGATAAATTTTTTCCAATGCATTTACAGTAAAGTCATAAAGAATATAGTATTTTTTAAAAACTATTAATAAAAATTATTCATAGATTAAATAGAGTTTAGTATAAAAAATCATTAAAAAGCTAAGCTATTTCATCATAATAAAGATATTAAAAATCCATATAATGTATGAGCTTGCTTTAAAATAGATACTTGCTATAAACTGAGATTAGTATCAGCATAAAACTTTAGTAGTATATACATATGAGCTATTTAATTAATTCCTATACTAAAATTCTGATAATAAAATAAAGAAATAAAATGAAATCATTCAATTAATTTAATGAATTTAAATATAATAATAAAAATTAATATAAATAATAAAAAATTTTGTTTTTAAATTTTCATAACCAAAGAATAAATTTAATATAATTAAAAATATAAATTAATATATCAATTAAATATTTTCCTATATAAATATAATTTTGATAAAAGCTAAAAACATAGATATTTTAAATTTTAATATATTTTTTATAAAAATACTAAATTAATTTGATAAATATTCCGATTAAGTCAAAGATGAAGTTACCAAAAAGATAGTTTTGCTTATAATACTCTTGTTATACTGAATAAAAAGATTTTATAAAAAGGTATAATAACGTAATATATACATTAAAATAATTTTATTTTCATTTAATTTAAGGAGAGAGAAAATGAAGATTAGAAAGAAAATGTTAGTTTTTATCGGAGTACCTACGCTATTGATAGTAGTAATATTGGCTCTTATTTCCTATGTTTATTCAAGTAGATTACTTGAAACTGAGATAAGGGAAGTAATGCAGATAACTGCAAGAAAATACGGCTCTGATATCGAAACTATATTGTCAGGAAAGAAGGCATATATAGAAATAAGTGCAGGCAGTATAGAAGCTAACAATAACGACAGAGTAAAGACATTGGAACAATTAAAGTATTTATCAAAAAATGTAAAAGGTACCTTGGGTTTTTTTGTTGGATATGAAGACAAGGCATTTCTTGACGGTACAGGTTGGGTACCTGATTCGACATACGACCCAAGAGTAAAAGATTGGTATAAAAATGCACTTTCATCTGACGATATAATTATATCTGAACCATATATCAATGCATCAGAAGGCTCACAGGTTGTTACTCTAAGTAAAAGAATAAGACAAAACGGAAAAACAATAGGTTCAATAGGTAGCGATATAGCATTAAAAGAAATAGAAGAACTTGTAAATTCAATAAAGTTGGAAGAAACAGGAAGAGCTTATCTTATGAATATAGATGGAAAGGTTATAGTTCATCCTTCTTATACTTTAAAAGATAATATAAATACTGTTGAAAATGGAATATTTGCTGCGGCAGCATCAAAATTACTAACTGGAAAAGAAGAATTTTTAGATGCAAAGATTAATGGTGAAAGCAACTATTATGTATCATATCCCATTGCAGGCACTACATGGGTGTTATTGCTTGATGTTTCAAAAAAAGATGTATTATCAGTACTTTCAAGTCTAAGTATATTTATGACTATAGCCGGAATAGTGGCAATTGCTATAATTATATTTATAGTAATGATGATATCAAAATCAATAGCAACACCAATTTCAAAACTAAGTGAATGTATACAAACAATGGCAAACTATGACATGACCCTAAGTGAAACTTCAGCCTCAGTAATATATTCAAAAAACAAAGATGAGATAGGAGATATATCAAGGTCATTAATCACAGTAAAAGAAACAATGAAAGATACACTGACAAAGATAAACGACATAGCAAGCCAAGTATCAGCATCATCTGAGGAACTTACAGCAACAAGTGAACAATCAGCAATGGCGGCAGAAGACCTATCAAAGGTAATACAAGATATCTCTCAAGGAGCAATGAGCCAAGCAGAAGACATGCAAAAAGGAACAATGGCAATGGATGTAATGGGAGAAGCCTTAAAAGAAAACGACAAAGAAATACAAGAATTAAACCAAACATCTGAACAAGTATTTAACGCCAAAGAAAACGGATTAAAATCAATACAAGATTTGATAGTAGCAACAGACAAGGTAAAAAACTCATCAAAGGTAGTAGGAGAAGTAATCCAAAATACAAACCAAAGTGCAATCCAAATATCATCAGCAAGTGACATGATAAAATCAATAGCAGATCAAACAAACTTACTGGCGCTAAATGCAGCAATAGAAGCAGCAAGAGCGGGAGAAGCAGGTAAAGGATTTGCAGTAGTAGCAGAAGAGATAAGAAAGCTTGCAGAACAATCAAATCAATTTACAGAAGAGATAAAAGAGATAGTATCGGGACTGACAACAAAGACAAAACAAACAGTAGAAATGATGGAAGAAGTAGTACAAGTGGTACAAGAACAATCAGACAAGGTAGAAGATACAAGAAGTCAGTTTAATGTAATATCAAATCAGTTAGACAACACAAAAAAATCAGTGGACAGATTAAACAAATCAGGAGAAGAGCTGGAAAGTACAAAAGACAAACTGCAAGAGATAATAGAAAATCTATCAGCCTTATCACAAGAAAATGCAGCATCAGCTGAAGAATCATCAGCGACAGTGGAAAAACAGACAGCCTCATCACAAGAGATAGCCTCAGCAAGTGCAAATCTTGCAGATATGGCACAAGAGATGAGCGAGATGATATCTAAGTTTAAGATATAGTTATATAATACTAAAAAGCTTTTAAATCACCAAGTAGATATTCTGCTTATGAATGTCATACAATTTAAAAATAATCGACAGACAAAATACTTTCATGACTCTTTAAAAGGAGATTAGTATAAGATATATGAGCTATATAAAATAGAGATACACAAAATAATATAAAATGTAAAGCAAAAAAAGCAACCCCAACTATGTGGTTGCTTTTTTGTACTAATACTAAAAACTGTTAAAAATACTTGTAGTTATGTTATAAAAAAGTTATTTAAAAGCTCATAAAGTATAAGGTCATTTTAAATAAATACTAATTCTATTTTTATTAGCCTATATATATATATCTTATCTTTATTCCTTAAAATAGCTCAGGAGCCTTTGTAATCTTCAAGTTTTCATCTATTTCAAATATCAAAGGGACACCTGTAGGTAAATTCAAATCAAGGATTTTTTCATTGTCTATTTCAAGCAGATATTTGATAAGAGCTCTAAGAGAGTTACCGTGAGCCGCTATTATCACGTTTTTTCCGTCTTTTATAGACTTTGATATGTCACTTTCCCAAAAAGGCATAACTCTGTTTATAGTGTCCTTAAGGCTTTCTCCCTTAGGCATATCCTTTGGATCAAGGTCTTTGTACTTAGCGTCAAATTTTACATTTCTTTCGTCATCATCCTCAAGTGCAGGAGGCGGTACATCAAAACTTCTTCTCCAGATATGCACCTGCTCATCACCGTATTTCTTTGCAGTTTCAGCCTTGTTTAGCCCTTGCAAAGCTCCATAATGTCTCTCGTTAAGTCTCCATGATTTAACTACAGGAATGTGAAGCTCATCAATTTCTTCAAGTACCAAGTTTAGAGTCTTGATAGCTCTTTTTTGGAAAGATGTATAGGCAATATCAAATACAAATCCGTCTTTTTTCAAGTCTTCACCGGCTTTTTTCGCCTCTTGAACACCTTGCTCAGACAAATCTACATCCTTCCAACCTGTAAATCTGTTTTCAAGATTCCATTGGCTTTGGCCATGTCTTATCATTACTAATTTCATTATTACCTCCTAATTTATTGCTGTATTTTTTTATACTAAATAAAGTCATATACTTGTAGGCAAAAATTCTTTAAATTACCTATTATCAAGATAAAATATCATTTAAAATGTTTTAGTATAATTTAAAATCTTCTTTGATTTATACCTTGAATACATTAAATTATTCTATTATTTTTTCGAAATTCTCATACTGCAAATAGATAAAAATAGGTCTATTTTATTAGTAAAATATAAATAAAAATATAATATATAATTTTATAAAATAATATTAATATTTCTTAAATAATACCGATAATTCAAGTATAATAGATTAAAATTTTGAAAAAAATATTTTATAATAAAAATAAAAATTTAATACAAAAGTCCTATAAAATTTTAAATTTTACTTTTAAATTTAATACTATCATGGTATAATATTATAAAAATAAATATTATCTTCTATCCATTTAATTATTGTAAAAATTTATTTGATTATCTGTAATTTATACTTAAATTGTAAATGAATAAAAAGAAATTTTATTATTAATATACTAACTTTTATAATAATATCAGATTCTTACATAAGTTATTTTAACTGAATTAAATTTATTTTAATAAACTAAAACAGTTAAGATACTTTATATATTAATATCCATGTAAATATATGATATATTTACCTTTGTTATTTTCTATACATCGACTATGAAGGGGGAGTATAGGTGAGTTTTAATTTTATGTCTTCGGTATTTCTGATTACATCTGTACTTTTAGAAGTAACGAGCATGTTTTTATTTGTCCTAAAAATTATATTCAAAGTAGGATAAAATCTTATAAAGACATTTTTACTAATGTCTTTATTTTTTGCCTTAAAAGTGCTATAATAAAATAAAAGGTATTGAAAATATAATATGTAAAAATATCTCTAAGATATTTTAGAATAATAAATTGTTATCAAGAAATTTTAAGTTGATGATATTATATTAACTTAATTTAAAATTTTAAGGGATACTATATAATATTTTTATTCAAATTGCTAAAGTTATTTTTTATCCTTAGTCAAAGCGCTTTAGCAAATAATTTGGAGGATGAAGTGCAAGTATATGATGAAAAGTTGTTGACAATTATGTCTTTGGATTCAGAAGGAATATTGGAAAATCTCAATGAATTTAAGGATTTGATGTTACATTATAAGTCTGCAATAAGGACTGTAAGAACAAAACTTGAAATATTAAATGATGAATTATCACTTAAAAACAGCAGAAACCCTATAGAATTTGTAAAGAGCAGACTTAAAAAACCTGCAAGTATAGCACAAAAATTAAGACGCAGAAACCTTGATATATCTGTAAAATCAATAAAAGAAAATCTCTATGACATAGCAGGTATAAGAGTGGTGTGCAGTTTTGCAGATGATATATACGATATTGCTGAAGTTCTTGCCTCACAGGATGATGTGGAAGTGGTAGAAATCAAAGACTACATCAAAAATCCAAAGCCTAACGGATACTCATCTTACCATATGATAATTAAAGTACCTATATATCTCTATGATGTCAAAGAGCTGATACCTATAGAATTACAGATAAGAACTATAGCTATGGACTTTTGGGCATCTCTTGAACACAAGATGAAATATAAGAAATCATTAGATGAAGCCCCTCAGATAATTAAAGAGCTAAAGGAATGTGCAGATTCAATCAGCGATATAGATAAAAAGATGCTTGAGATTAGAAAAAATATTGAAAATATGAATATATCTCAAGATAATAGTAATTATTAAATTATCCAACTGTTATTATATTACAATCAATATTATACATGATAAGACTTTTTGATTATAGTAAATTCAATAAATTAACTGTTTTGCTTATAATTTTTTAATTTCTAATCAATGAAATTTATAAAAAAGTGGAAATGAGTTCCACTTTTTTTACATTACATATAAAGAAGTTTCTTTCTTATATAAGTAATGAATTTAATTAAAAGTTCAATAAATACAAATCAGTAATTACATTGCTGAAATAAAATAAGAGATAAGAAGTGAATAGATATGATATCAATAGTAGTGGCATATTCAAATAACAGAGTAATAGGAAAAGATAATAAGATGCCTTGGGATATAAAAGGAGACTTGGAATTTTTTAAAAATCTCACCATGGGAAATATCATAATAATGGGAAGAAGAACTTATGAAAGCATAGGCAGGGCACTTCCGGGTAGAATAAATATAGTAATATCAAGAAAAATAGAAAAGCAAAATGAAGAAAGAAAAGAAAATCTATATTTTACTTCGTCTTTAGAAGATGCAATATATCTTGCTAAAAGCCTTATAAAAAAATATGAATTAGTATCAAAAAATCATAACAATCAATATTGTAATGAAACTATAAGTAGTAAAAATCAAAAAGAAGAATTGAATTTAATCAAGTCAGTAGAAGATAGGGTATATATTTCTCAAAGTTTTGAAGAAAATAAAGAACGTGAGATATGCTATAACAGTAAAATAAAATATAATGATGAAACAAAGCAAGGAATACATCATGTACAATATTCACAAGATGAGGAATATCTTTTTAAAAACCTTGAAAAAGATAAAGAAATAAAAATAGATAGTATAAATTTAGATTCAAAAAGCAAGTTAGAGCCCAAAGAGATATTTATCATAGGCGGACAGAGCATATATGAGCAAAGTATAGATATAGCAGATAAAATCTATGTCACAAAAATAGACTTTGATTACAGCGGTGATAAATACTTTCCTTATTTTGATAAAGATAAATATAGCTCTAAAATTTTAAAAAATGAAAGTTTACCAGTTAAACATAGTTTTATATTGTATGAGAAGATATGACTAAGCATATCTGTATTAGATTTTTGTAGAGTTTATATACTTTACTTTCTCACTAAAATTATTGCTATTTTCTAAATAATATTTATTTCAATTTGCATATTTATCAATAAGATAAAAACACTGAAAAAACTATGTCAAGTATGATGTAGTATTTTTAAAATATAGTTGAATTTAAAGCTTTTTAATGTATTTTTCATGTGAGAAAGTTAAGTTATATAGCAATACATTATATAAAAAATAATATTGATAGTCTTATATATGCTGACTTTGTAAAATAATACTAATATCTATTTAATCCATGGCTAATCTTCATCAATAGCTTTTTTAAATAGTATATTGTTACTTTATTATAGATTCACTGAAAATATCTTATCCATTGTTCTATTAACTTTTAGTATAAAATATTACTATCAACAGTTTGAATTCCTATAAAATTAATTTGAATAAATAAAATAGACTTAAAATTGAAAAATTTACCCTTAGTTTTGAATTAAAAAAACTGATGGTAAATTTTCTTGTTTTATGATATAATACATAGGTTATAGGTTAAAATTTTACATTTAAGACTTAAATTATTATTAGGGTAGATGTAATATACTTCAAAAATGATACAAGCATAAAATAAAGCAGTTTAGTATATTAATACGAGAAAGTTTTAAATAAGGCAAGAAAGCCTAATTATAGGGATACTTAACATCATAGTATTGATGTATTTTTATAACAAGGAGATAAATATGGAAGAAAAAGTCAATATTGAATACGGTGCCGAGCAGATACAGGTACTTGAAGGTCTGGAGCCGGTAAGGAAAAGACCGGGTATGTATATAGGCTCTACAGGAAGTAAAGGACTGCATCACCTCGTTTACGAAGTTGTGGACAATGCTATAGATGAAGCTCTTGCCGGATATTGTAAAAATATCTATGTGTCTATTGACGTAAACAACGGTATAACAGTAATAGATGACGGTAGAGGTATACCGGTTGAAATTCACCCTAAGACAGGAAAGTCTACACTTGAAACGGTGCTTACAGTATTGCATGCCGGGGGTAAGTTTGGTGCAGGCGGATACAAGGTATCAGGAGGTCTGCATGGTGTAGGGGTTTCAGTTGTAAACGCCCTTTCCAAATCACTTACAGCAGTGGTAAAAAAAGACGGTAAAATCTATAAACAGGAGTTTGAAAGAGGTAATCCTGTATCTGATGTGCATGTAGTGGGTGATTGTCCTATAGAAGAAAGAGGCACATGTATCAGCTTCCTACCTGATGAAACTGTATTTGAAGAAACTGTATACAGTTTTGAAGTCTTGGAACATAGATTAAGAGAGCTTGCTTTTTTGAACAAGGGTATATCAATTACTCTTGAAGACAATAGAACTATAGAAAAAGTTACAAGAAAATACCACTACGAGGGCGGAATTATAGAATATGTCAAGGCTCTTAATAAAAATAGAGAGGCCTTGACAGAAGTAATATACTTCAACAAAATTGATGAAGAATTCAGCTATGATATAGAAATTGCAATGCAATACACTGATGCCTATGTGGAAAATATATACTCCTTTGCCAATAATATCAATACGGTAGAAGGAGGTATGCACCTTATAGGTTTTAAATCAGCTCTTACAAGGGTTGTAAATGACTATGCAAGAAAAAATAATATGCTCAAGGAAAAGGACGAGAACTTTACAGGAGAGGATATAAGAGAGGGACTTACAGCTATAATCTCTGTAAAACTCCCTGAGCCTCAATACGAGGGCCAAACAAAGACAAAACTTGGAAACCCTCAGATGAGATCGTCTGTTGAGCAGATAACAGTAGATCAGGTAGCTACCTTCCTTGAAGAAAATCCTGCGAC
Organism: uncultured Peptostreptococcaceae bacterium; assembly: GCA_963521605.1. GTDB lineage: Bacteria > Bacillota > Clostridia > Peptostreptococcales > Filifactoraceae > Peptoanaerobacter. Next base: position 64,107 of record CAUQVF010000009.1, read on the forward strand.
TGCAAGGATAATAATGGAAAAGTGCATGCGTTCTCAAAGAGCAAGACAGGCTGCAAAAAGAGCGAGGGATCTCACAAGGAGAAAGGGCATACTTGAAAGTACATCACTTCCGGGTAAGCTTGCTGATTGTAGAGAAAAAGATCCTTCAAAATCTGAGATATTCATAGTCGAAGGGGACTCTGCCGGAGGCTCTGCAAAAGAAGGCAGAAATTCACAAAATCAGGCTATACTTCCACTTAGAGGCAAGATATTAAACGTTGAAAAGGCAAGATTGGACAAGGCTTTGCAATCTGATACCATAAAAAACATGATTACAGCTTTTGGATGTGGAATAGGATCTGAATTTGATGATAGCAAGCTAAGATATCACAAGATAATAATCATGTCCGATGCCGATGTCGACGGAGCACATATCAGGACACTGATTCTGACATTTTTCTTCAGATATATGAGACCTCTGATAGAAAAAGGCTATGTATATATAGCTCAACCGCCACTTTTTTCAATAGAAAAGGGAAAGAAGACTTACTATGCTTATTCTCCGGAAGAACTTGAAGCAAAGCTGAACGAGATAGGCAGAGAAAGAGCTGTAGTAAGCAGAAACAAAGGTCTTGGTGAAATGGATGCGGAAGAGCTTGGAGATACTACTATGGATCCTGCAAAGAGAGTCCTTTTAAAAGTAAATCTTGAAGATGCCATAGCTGCCGATGAGATATTTGATATACTTATGGGAGATAAGGTAGAGCCAAGAAGAGAGTTCATCCAAAAAAATGCAAAATATGTTGAAAATCTTGATATATAATACAATATTTTAAATTTATACAGAGATTTTTTAAATTAATGACTCAACTTTCTAAGTTAAAATTGTCATATTTTTACTTGAAATTTAAGCACACTAAGAGCATTACATGGATAAAATCAATAGTTTAAATAGAGTTTAGTATTAAGTAAAAAATATAGTATGCAAAGTATTTTATTTTTACAACCGTTATTATTTGCATAGACTTTAAATTATAAGATTGTATTTTCCACAAGTTCTAATTTATAAAAATCTAATAAATAATATATTTTTAGTGAATTTATAATTAATACTAAAAAGCTGTTAAAAAGCCACATTTTTATCTTACAAAAAAGTTATTTGAAAACTCTACCATATATAAAGTCATTTAAAATAACTGCTTGGCATTATAAAAGGTGATTAGTATAAGAGATAAATAGAATAATATTTTTTAAAATTCATTGATAAAAATTATCTATAAATTAAGTGGATAATATCATTAAGTATGGCTTGATAATATTAGGATTAATTGGAAAAGTATTTAAGGAGATATAATGAGTGAAGAAATCATAGATATACATGGAAAGATAGAAGATGTCGATCTGAAAACGCAGATGGAAAAATGCTACATCGACTATTCCATGAGCGTAATCATAGGTAGGGCACTACCTGACATCAGAGACGGACTCAAACCGGTGCATAGGAGAATACTGTATTCTATGCATGAGCTTGGACTTACTCCTGACAAGAGTTTCCATAAGTCAGCAAACGTCGTAGGTCATACTATGGCTTATTACCATCCGCATGGTGACTCGTCTATATACGACGCCATGGTTAGAATGGCACAGAACTTTTCTATGAGATATATGCTTGTAGAGGGTAAGGGTAACTTCGGTACTCTTGACGGTGACCCACCTGCCGCATACAGATATACAGAGGCTAAGATGAATAAAATTTCCACGGAAATGCTTAGAGATCTTGGCAAAGATACTGTTGATTTCAGACCTAACTTTGATGAGAAAAAGCAGGAGCCGGAAGTATTGCCGTCAAGGTTCCCAAATCTGCTTGTAAACGGCTCAAACGGTATAGCTGTCGGTATGGCTACATCTATTCCACCTCACAATCTGAAAGAGGTAATTGATGCAGTAGTTGAGATAATAGACAATCCTGATGCCACTCTTGATGATATTATGAATCACATCAAAGGACCTGACTTCCCTACAGGCGCATTGATAATGGGAAGAGAAGCTATTAAAAAGGCCTATGAAACAGGAAGAGGCAAGATAATAGTAAGGGCAAAGACTGAAATCGAGGAGTTGCCAAACGGAAAATCAGAAATAATAGTTACGGAAATACCTTATCAGGTAAATAAGGCAATGCTCGTAGAAAAAATAGGACAGCTTGTTAGAGATAAGAAGATAGAAGGTATAACAGACCTTAGAGACGAGTCAAGCAAGAAGACAGGTATAAAGATAGTCATAGAAACAAGGAGAGATGTCAATCCTAACGTAGTGCTAAACAATCTGTTCAAGCACTCTTCTCTTCAAGAAGTGTATTCAGTGATATTGCTTTCCATAGTTGACGGAGAGCCTAAGATACTCAATCTTGTAGACATCTTGCAATACTATCTGAAATATCAAAAAGAAGTAGTAACAAGAAGGACAAAATTCGACTTAAACAAGGCACTTGAAAGATTGCACCTTGTTCAAGGACTATTGATTGCCATCGACAACATAGACGAAGTAATTGAAATAATAAGATCTGCATATGACGACGCTATGCAAAAGTTGATGGACAGATTTTCACTTTCAGAAGTACAGGCAACAGCCATCCTCGATATGAGACTTAGAAGATTGCAAGGTCTTGAAAAAGAAAAATTGCAAGATGAAGAAAGGGAACTTGGCGAAAAGATAGCATACTTCAACAGCATACTTGAAAGCGAAGAAAAACTCTTGTCTATAATAAAAGAAGAAATAATTGAAATTAGAGATAAATACAAGGACGTAAGAAGAACTCAAATCACTTCTATGCCTCACGAAATAGATATAAAAGACACTATTCCAAATGAGGAAGTGACTATAACACTTACACATCAAGGTTATATCAAGAGATTGCCTGTAGACACATACAAGGCTCAAAAAAGAGGTGGTAAGGGTATATCTTCAATGACTACCAAGGAAGAAGACTTCGTTGAAAAACTCCTTATAACGTCAAACCATGAAAAGATACTATTTATCACAAACAAGGGCAAGATATACAATCTCAATGCCTATGAGATACCTCAGACATCAAGGACTGCAAAGGGCAGCAATATAATAAATCTGCTCCCTCTTGAAAAAGATGAAAAGATAGCTACCATCATAACTACAAGAGAAAATGAGGATAATGCCTATATAGTAATGTGCACTAAGAAGGGCATAATCAAAAAGACGAGAATATCTGAGTTTACTAAGTCAAAAAGACAGGGTATGAAGGCTATAAATCTAAAAGAAGATGATGAATTGGTAAATTCACTGCTTACTGCCGACAATACAAATCTGTTCTTAGTTACTAAAAAAGGTATGGCTATAATGTTTGAAGAAAATACTCTTAGACCAATGGGTAGAACAGCGACAGGTGTCATAGCCATGAGACTTAAAAAAGATGACGAAATAGTGTCACTTGAGATAGCAAGTAATGACAAACAAGTGCTGATAATCTCTGAAAATGGCTACGGCAAGAGAACACAAGTATCCAAATACAAGCTACAGTCAAGAGCAGGAGTTGGAGTAAAGACATATAAAATCACTGAAAAGACTGGCAATATTGCTGATGCAAAGATAGTCGAAGAAAGTGATGAAGTTATGATAATCAACTCAGACGGTACTCTAATTCGTACACCTGTTGCTGAAATCTCGCTACTATCAAGAGATACAAGCGGAGTAAAGGTAATGAGAAGCGGAGAAAATGATGTAATCTCTGCAATTGAGATAATACAATCTGATGAAGAGTAAATAGTGGCATATTAAAAAAAGAAGCTTTAAGTATTTATATTTCTATATTTTAATAGGATTATAATACTAAATTCTTATAGAATAATGGATTATTTCATAAAAAATAAAGCAATAAAAGTCTATTATTAAAAGATATACTAAGAGTATCAAAAGAATAGGCTTCATTGTTTAAATAGAGTTTAGTATAAAATAAGCTTGATTAGTATTTTGATTTAGAATTAAGACCGTAATATTTGAAAACAGAAATGTTCGAGTTTTCATATACTGCGGTCTTTTTTTTGCCGTTTAAAACAAAAATACTACCGCTTATATAAAAACAGTGGAAATATTTCAAAGCTCAAACTATAATATGTACATAAGATGAATCAATTCATAAAAAATGCTGATATAATAAATTTAAATATATAACATTATAAAAGGTGATTAGTATAAGAACTAAAGTAATGTAGGAAATATAAAATCTAATTAATAGAAAGTATTTAAATTTAAAAAACTAATGTATAGTAATACTAAAAGCTAATAGAATAATGGAATTATTTTATAAAAAATGATGCACTCAAATTCTATTAATAAAATGTATACCAAAGAGTGTCACAAGCATAAATCCATAGTTTAAATAGAGTTTAGTATAATAATCTTGATTAGAATTAGGGGAAATAATAAATATCAGTTATAGAAATAAAAGAAGCATATCTTATAAACATTTAAGACTATTTCATTATATCAGCATTACAAAAAATAGGAAATATGATTGATTCAATCAAATTTTGACAGGGGTGAAAGCTCATGGAAATAGAGATAGTAATAGATAAAAATCAGATAGAGCCAAAAATAATAATCAAAACGAGCAAACTAACGCAAGAAGTTGAAAACATCATGAATATTATCTCACAGCAAAATCCATCCATTATATCAGGAATAAAGGACGAAAAGCTCGAGATAATAGATGAAAATGCAATAATAGCAGTATTTGCTCAGGACGGCAAGGTATATGCAGATACTAAAAACGGCATATATGAGCTGAAACTAAGGCTTTATGAATTGGAAAATATCTTGGACAAGACAAGGTTCGTCAGAATATCAAAATCGGAGATAATAAACTTAAAGGCAGTCAAAAACTTCGACCTAAGTTTTACAGGAACCATAAGTGTCGAGATGAAAAACGGGAAGATAAGCTATGTATCACGCAGATTTGTAAGTAAAATTAAAAAGATTTTGGGGGTGTAAAAGATGAAAAATGAAATAAAAAAACAAATGCTGATAAGGGGATTCGGTGCTATGCCAACAGGTATAGCGGTAGGTTTTTTAATACCGCTTGTAATATCAATAGTAAGGGGTAGCGGTCAATATATAGCATGCTCACCTGCACTTTCTCAGGCTATGGGAAGTGAGGTAAATGGAGTAATATTGCAGGTGATATGTACAGCACTGCTTGGAGCGTCATTCGGTCTGACTTCAACGGTGTATATGGTAGAGCATTGGAGTCTTTTCAGACAGGCATTGACATATTTTCTAATCAACGGAATAGTGATAAAGATAGTAGCCATAATATGTAAATGGGTAGATTTTTCTATACTCAGCGTAATAGGATTTTTAATCCAATATGCTATAGCATTCGTGATAATATGGTTTATTATCTATCTTGTAAACTACAAAAATATCAAAGATATGAATTCAAAGATTAGGTAGACTTAAATTATAAGAGCATGATAAAATACTAAGATAATATTTAGTTTAATAATATAATAGAAAACTTTTTTTATTTTTTATCTGTATATTATTGCTTATTTTTAGCTCATCTTGTTTTCTCCTTTAATATATGCTTTGGAACTATATTTTAACCCAGAATTCAAGATGAGTCATTTTTTTATTTTATTTTGTTCAATTTCATTATATAATGTACCAAAAATTAAATTTTAAGTAGGGGAGAATAGAATGGAAATAGTGGCTGGTTCATTTATATATAATTCAAAAGAAAAATACCAAGATTATGTTAAAAGGCTTATAAATAACGGAATAAAAAATATACGTATAAATTGTTCTAATTATGAAATCCATTCTATTATAGAGCATGTTTTAAATTTAAAAAACTATTTTAATTTAAATAATTATAAAATAAATATTTATTTAGATTTACCTTTTCCTGGAGAAAAAACAAGAATTAATTATGATAATGAAAAATTTAAATTTTATAAAAATAACGTATATACTTTTTCTGTAAAATCTAACAAGTCTATTACGGATTTTTATGTTGATGATATAAATTTGATTGAGAGCCTATCGGTAAATGAGTGCATATATATTGATGATGGGAAGTATTTGTTTAAAGTTATAGATATAAAAAATAATGTAGTTTATATTAAGGCTGAATCTGATGGTATTGTGCTAAATAAGAAAGCTATTTACACTGAAAAATATAAATTTACAAAAAGATATTTTGAAAAAGATAAAATTTTATTAGAAAAATATAAATCATTATTAAGAAAAACAAATCCGGAATTTATAATTTTATCATTTTGTGAAGAAGTAAATGATATTTTAAGCCTTAATAATTTACTTGCTGAATTTAATTTAAAATCAAAAATAGTACCTAAAATAGAAACCATAAATGGTATAAAAAATTTATGTAATTTAATTCCTCATGTTGAAACTTTGATGTTAGGAAGAGGAGATCTGGGTTCAACTAATGAGTCTATATTAACTTTGGGAAATTTCCAAGATTATTTTATAAAAAAATGCCATGAAGAAGCTAAAATGGTTTTAATAGCTACTGATATTCTTAGTTCCTTAACAAATTACAACTATATTCCAAATCGTGCTGATGTTTTAGATTTGTATTACATATTAAAAAATAAAGCAGAATTTGTTTTTTCGTCAGCTCAAATAGCAGATAATGATTATTTATTGTCAAGGTTTTGTGAAATATGTAATAGAATTAAAATAAATAGTTAAAATTTTAAGGAGAAATAATTTAAAAAAGTTGCAATAAGTCTCATAAAAGATTGTTGCAATTTTTTAATATTATAGCAATTTTATGGATAAATAGATGAGATTTTGATATAATTAATTCGTAAAATCAGTATTTAATAATCGTATTCTATTTGAATTTTATACTATTATCTATTTAATCTATGGATAATTTTCATCAATTATTTTTAAAAAATAGTATATGATTAGTGACTTTATTATAAATGTACTGAAAATATTTTATTCCATCATTCTATTGGATTGTAGTATTAGTAGAAATTCTTGATTGGAGATGATGATTTTGAAAAATCAAATGGAAACTTACATCAAAAAAATACAAGATGAATTAGAGAAAAATCTGAGCAAGAAGGAACTTGAAGACTTATCTTGTGACTATCTGACACATATTCACTTTTACCAACATGAAAGATTCATACATCTGATAGTTATGGTTACAGTGGCAATACTTACCATGATGAGCCTTGGGCTTGCTTTTATGCAATTTAATGAGATGTTTATAGTGGCAGGTATGTTTTTCGTCCTGCTTGTGCCATATATTTTCCACTATATGTATCTGGAAAATACAGTGCAGAAAATGTATCTAAAATATGATGAGATAAGGGAAATGGCGATAAAATTTGATGAAAAATAACAAAAAAGCAAGAACTTATATATAAATTAAAGTTCCTGCTTTTACTAATTTTTATTAAATTATACTAAACTCTATTAAACTATTGATTTTATCAATTCTACACTTGTGATACTCTATAATATATATTTAGTTAATAAATATTTAGAGTATCATTTCTATTAGATTTTAGTATTAAAACATCTACCTAAAAAATAATTTTCCGCTGTAAAAGACAAACCAAAGCTTTCTGTTTTTGTCATAAATAGAACTATTCTTATCTTTTGAGAGAAGTCCGCTATAAGTAGTCCCACCTTTATTCATTGAATAGTATATAGTATCTGGTGCATCATCGTATCCGTTTTCACCGGCATACATTTCCATAATAGTTTTAGTTATATACATAGGGCTTCTTGCTTTGACATCTTTTTTCTCAATGTTTTGGAAGCTTTCAAAGATAGAATCTCTATTTGACCAAACTGCATCCTTCAAATCTAAATTAGTCATAGCATTAGATGAACTGAATAACATAATAAAAAATGTAAAAAAAGCAAAAACAAATATTATTTTCCTCTTTGATTTAAACATACAGCACACCTCCAATTCTTATAATATATTCTACTACTATTCATTTAAATACCCTATTAGAAACAAAATAACCTTTTATTTAAATTTTAAATAAATACTTTGAAAATAGCATATCTTTTTTATTTAATCATACTTGACAAAAGATGGAGATAACTATAAAATTTTACTTATAAAAATTTCAAATCGCTTTTGGAATTTAAACGAATGAAAAGGGGAGAAATTAAGATGAAGAGATGTTCTTTTTTTGATTTTCTATTAGGTATAATCGTAGGAGTAATAATAGGGGTACTTATAGCACCTGAGAGTGGAGATAAGACAAGGAAAGTTTTGATGGAAAAGACAGATGATGTCAATAAAAACTTGAAAAAGAAGATGAATGACGCAAAATATGACATATCAGGGGTAACAGACACCATAAAAGATACAATTACGCTATATACCGGAGCATCAATAGAGCCTTTGGAAAAGGATAATTATTTTGAAAAAGAATTTGAAGTATAAGCTATTTAAAAACAAAGAGGTTTATGGTATAATTGACAGTACATTTTTAGGAGGCAGATAAATGGATTTGGGACAAATAGGTATACTGTTGATAGGGATTGGAGTATTGTTCTTCAGCATATATCTGGGTATGGTGTTTAAGGAAACATCGGAAGTGATAAGAGAAACAAAGGTAATTGTACAGAGAAATTCAAGGGAGATAGAAGATATCATAAGAGACTCGTCTCAAATACTTTCAGCTGTAGGGACAGTGTCGTCAGCTGTATCATCAGGTAGCGGATTTATGGGAGTAGCTGCAAAGACTGCTATGTCCGTTGCAGGAATGAGAAGAAAAAGAAGAAGAAGATAGGAGGAAAGATAGAAGTGTCGCTTAATATAGAAATCAGTTTTGATGACAAGTCCAACATTTGGGATGTGAAACTTTCGGGAGAAGTAGACCTATATAGTGCAAACGAATTAAAGGAAGAGCTGAACATTGCCATAGAAGAACACAAGGAAGATTTGAAAATCGACCTGCAAAATCTTGATTATATTGACTCTACTGGATTGGGAATTTTGATAGGTGTATTAAAGAGATTAAAACAGGCACAAAAGGATATATATATAGTAAATTCAAAACCAAATGTAAGAAAAATATTCACAATAACAGGACTCGATAAGATATTTAAAGTGGAGGGATAATTTTGTCAAATGTTGGGATGGATAAGCATGGAAGAGTGGACAATGTAAAGATGACACTCCCATGCAAGGGTGAGTATGTAGGTGTGGCAAGACTTACATTATCAGCTATAGCAAACAGAATGGGATTTAACATAGAAGAAATTGAAGACATAAAGGTGGCAGTGGCTGAAGGATGTACCAACGCCATAAAACACGGACTTGACGAAAAATTTCATCTTGATATCGAAGTATTTGAGGATAGATTGAAAATTTGTATACAAGATTCAGGAAAGGGATACAATGTTGATGAAATATCAACTCCTGATTTGGAAAATCCGAAAGAGGGAGGACTTGGTATATTCATAATCAAGACACTTATGGACGAAGTGGAACTGTACTCAAAGATAGGTGAAGGCAGCCAAATCAAAATGGTAAAATACTTGGGAGATGGTAGATAATGAAGACTGCTCCCGTAAAGAAGGAGTCAAAGAATACAAAAAAAGGCTTTGTAAATATATATATAAACTATACAGACAAAGAACTGTTTTTAATGTATTCAGAGAAAAGAGATATAGCGATAAGGAACGAACTGATACAGAGAAATTTATATATTGCTGAAATACTTTCAAAAAAATATATAAATAAGGGAATAGAATACGAAGATATTTATCAGGTGGCATCTCTTGGTCTTATCTATGCAATTGAAAGATACGACATTACAAAAGGATTTGAATTTTCATCTTTTGCGACTCCTACAATTATAGGAGAGATAAAAAAATACTTCAGAGATAAAGGATGGTCCATAAGAGTACCAAGAAGGATACAGGAACTGTCAAAGAGAGTCAATACAGTGAAAAACGAGCTGCAACAGGAGACTCACAAGACACCGAGAATATCCGATATTGCTGAGAAGTTAGGTATAACTCAGGAAGAGGTACTGGAAACTATGGATGCCGCAGGAGCATATGCGCCTATATCGCTGGATGTGAAATATGACAATGAAGGTGAAGACAAGGATGTTGCACTTCATGAATTGATAGGTAAGGACGACAAGAGTTTTGCCGAAATAGAAGATGGAGATTTTTTGCGCAATGTTATGGAAAGCCTGTCAGAAGTAGAAAAAAAGATAATAATGGACAGATACTTCGACAACAAGACGCAGATGACAGTAGCTAAGGAACTGGATATTTCGCAGATGACAGTCTCAAGAATGGAAAAAAAGATATTGACAAAGCTCAAAAAAGAATATGAAAAACAATTTTAAAATTTAAGCTGTTTCTAAAATAAGTGAGAGACAGCTTTTTTTATATCTAAAATAAAAAATATCAGCTTTTTTGTCAATAGTGGGGGTGTAAAAACACCTCTAATATTTTTAAATACTTAGGTATATCAATTTTTTTAAATAATATTCATTTAAATTTGCATATTTATTAATAAGATGAAAACACTGAAAAAGCTATGTCAAGAATAATATTATATTCTAAAGATATGCTCAAATTTCAAAATCTTTAATATGACTTTTATCTGAGAAAATTGAGCATAGAAAAGATAAAAGCAAAAAAATAATTTAAAGATGACAAATTTACTAATTTTAAAAAAATGTAATATTAAATTTTATAAATTATAGTATAATTAAAAAAGAAATTTTAATTAAATTTTAGTTATGGTAAATAAAATAATTAATAGAAAATTGAGAGAAAAAATGTTTCACGTGAAACATCAAGGAGAAGACATGAAAAAAAATAAAGTAATAGCAGTATTTCTAAGTACGTTGCTTATGATTTCATCTACAGCATGCGCATCTACTCAGGTAAATTCGCAAAACACTGATAAAAAGACAGCAGTACAGACAATACCTAAGGCAAATAATAATCTGTCTGAAAAACAGGTGCTTGAAAAGATAAAGCAATCTGTAGAAAAAGTTTCTTCAGTAACAGCAAAATACGATATAAAGGTAAGCGAAATTGACTCAAACAACAAAGAAAAAAGTCAGGTAGCTAAAATTGACATATTAAGTAAGATTATATATTCAGGAAAAGATAAAAATAACTTCCCTCAAGTACAACAGATGTATGATGAATCAACAAGCACAATAAAAGGAAAGACAGATACAACAAAGTCATATGTAAATTTGAAGACTAATAAGGCATATTTTGATTCTGACGGAAAGGGACTTAAGGAATACAAGGGTACTCAACTTAAGACGGAAACAGAAAGTAATTACTCGAAAGTAGTAGAGATGCTACTATTCACAAAGACTGCAGCGCATCTTGTATCTAACGAAAACGGTCATCTAACTATGACTGAAAATAAGGATACTTACGAATTTTCATTTAAGGGTAAAAATGGAGATTTATTCTATGCGCTTGACGGACTATTTGGCATTGGGATAGATACGCAACACTTGGAAAAAATAGACATAGACCTGACATATAAAATCAGTAAAAAAGACTTTAGTCTCGTAGAGGTAATTCATAAGGCGGTACAAGACTCTGACAACAAAAAATACAGTTCAGTAGGTAAATTTACTATAACTTCAATTAACGATATAAAAGAGATTAAAGAAGCAGAAGGTTTGAAATAAAAATAGCTTAAAATTGGCAAGATTTGAAAATATACTGATCAGGTCTTGCCATATCTTATACTATTATCTTAAAGTTATGGATAATTTCCATTGAAAGTTTAAAAAATAGTATGGCATTTATGGAGTTATTATAAATGCACCAAAAATAATTTATCTATTAGCTTATTAAGTTAAGCAAAAAATAGAGAACTTTTGGGATCAGTATATGAAAGCTTCCATATAGCATTAAATTACAATAAAATAAAAGAATATAATTAACAAGATTTAAAGAAAAATATCTAAACTATTAAATACAGAATTATATAGAGAGTTAGTAAAAAAATAATTATTACAAATGAAATACCGGAAGATAAAAAAAGTTGATAATTCAACAATTACAAGCAAGAAAAAAATAAATTTATTAAAATGAAATAAAAAAATAAAATAAAATTTGAAAAAAATTAAAAAAATCTATTGACACACAGGATAAAAATATGATATTATATCCG